>NZ_NTGE01000093.1 GCF_002291145.1 Streptomyces sp. SA15 | reverse complement strand
CCGCCTCGCGACCGGCCCCGCCCGGCACGCCCGGCACGCCCGGCACGCCCGGCACGCCCGGCACGCCCGGCACGCCCGGCACGCTGACGGCTCACGCTCCGGGAACCCCCGCTCCCTCCATCAGCCCGGTCACCTCGGTTCCGGCCGGGGTGAGAAGGAACACATTGCGCTCGACGCGGTGCATCCCGCTCGCCAGGCCGAAGACGACGCCCGTGCTGAAGTCCAGGATCCGCTTGGCGACCTCGGTCTCCGCGCTGGTCAGGTCGAGCAGCACGGGGACGCCCGCCATCAGCGTCTCGGCGACCTCGCGGGCGTCCGCGAACACCTGGACGCGCAGGACGACGAAGCGGCGCCGGGCCTCGGTCTCGGCCTCCGGTATGGACCGGTGGTCGACTGCGGACGGCCAGGCGTCCCGGCCCCGCAGCGGCACGACCTGGGCGAGCCCCTCCCACTGTTCGTCGGTGACATCGTGGCTGTTCACCGGCACGCTCCGTCCTTGGCTCGCACTGCTGTCTGCATCGGGCAATTCTTACGCAAGGTCACCTGTTCGGCCTATCAGCGACACGCTCCGCGATCGCGACGCACCTCACATCGCCCCTGCATCGCCGTGACAGCCACCCAATACGCCCAGCGCACAGGCCCTCACACCCGTCACGCGACGGCTGTGCAGCGGGCGTAACCCCTGATGATCAAGCCGTGTCACACAGGCGTAACGGGCAATTCGTACCGTCGACGGCATGACGACGACCCCACAGACGCGGCAGGTGCGCACGGTCTGCTCGTACTGCGGTGTGGGCTGCGGCATGGTGCTCGACGTCGGGATGGGGCCGGACGGACGGCGTACGGTCCTGAAGGCGTCCGGCGACAAGGCGCACCCGGCGAACGCCGGCCGGCTGTGCACCAAGGGAGCGACCACGGCCGAGATGCTCGCCGCGCCCGGTCGGCTGTCCGGCGCGCTCGTGCGGGACGACCGGGGCGAGGAGCCCGTGCCCGCGCCCGTGGCCGACGCGATCGCCGAGACCGCGCGGCGGCTGCGCACGATCATCGACGAGCACGGGCCGGACGCGGTCGCCTTCTATGTCTCCGGGCAGATGAGCCTGGAGGCGCAGTACCTGGCGAACAAGCTGGCCAAGGGGTTCGTACGGACCAACCAGATCGAGTCGAACTCGCGGCTGTGCATGGCGAGCGCGGGCGCCGGATACAAGTCGTCGCTGGGCGCCGACGGACCGCCGGGGTCGTACGAGGACTTCGACCGGGCGGACCTCTTCCTCGTCATCGGGTCGAACATGGCCGACTGCCATCCGATCCTGTACCTGCGGATGATGGAGCGGGTCAAGGCGGGCGCGAAGCTGATCGTCGTCGACCCGCGGCGCACGGCCACGGCCGCGAAGGCCGACCTTTTTCTGCAGGTCAAGCCCGGTACCGACCTCGCCTTCCTCAACGGTCTGCTGCATCTGCTGGTCGAGAACGGGCACACAGACCCCGCCTTCATCGCCGCACACACCGAGGGCTGGGAGGCGATGGCCGAGTTCCTGGCCGACTATGCGCCGGACGCCGTCGCGGAGATCACCGGGCTCGCCGAGGACGACATCCGGGAGGCGGCGCGGCTGATCGGCGAGGCCGGTGAGTGGATGAGCTGCTGGACCATGGGGCTCAACCAGTCGACGCACGGCACCTGGAACACCAACGCCCTGGTCAACCTGCATCTCGCCACCGGCGCCATCTGCCGTCCGGGCAGCGGGCCCTTCTCCCTCACCGGCCAGCCGAACGCCATGGGCGGCCGTGAGATGGGCTACATGGGACCGGGGCTGCCCGGCCAGCGGTCGGTGCTCGTCGACGAGGAGCGGGCGTTCGCCGAGGACGTGTGGGAGCTGCCGCCCGGCACCCTGCGGAAGGACGGCGTCGGCAAGGGCACCGTCGAGATGTTCCAGAAGATGGCCGACGGGGAGATCAAGGCCTGCTGGATCATCTGCACCAACCCGGTCGCCTCGGTCGCGGGCCGCCGTACCGTCATCGAGGGCCTGGAGGCCGCCGAGTTCGTCGTCACGCAGGACGTCTTCGGCGAGACCGAGACCAACGCGTACGCCGACGTGGTCCTGCCCGGCGCGATGTGGACCGAGGCGGAGGGTGTCTTCGTCAACAGCGAGCGCACTCTCACGCTGACCCGTCCCGTGTCCGACCCGCCCGGGGAGGCGATGGCGGACTGGCGGATCATCGCGGCCGTGGCGCGGGAGATGGGGTACGAGAAGGGGTTCTCCTACGACAGTGCCGAGCAGGTCTTCGAGGAGATCCGGCGCTTCTTCAACCCCGTCACGGAGTGGGATCTGCGCGGGGTGACGTACGAGCGGCTGCGCTCGACGCCCGTGCAGTGGCCGGCCGAGTCGGAGGACGGACCGGACCGCAATCCGATCCGGTACGTGGGGGGCGGTGAGCTCCGGTTCCCCACAGCGAGCGGGCGGGCCGTCTTCCACGCGCGGCCGCACATGCCGGCCGCGGAGATGCCGGACGACGACTATCCCTTCGTACTGAACACCGGGCGGGTGCAGCACCAGTGGCACACGCTGACGAAGACGGGGAAGGTCGCCAAGCTCAACAAGCTGAACTCCGGGCCGTTCGTGGAGGTGCATCCCGAGGACGCGCGGGAGTTGGGGATCGCCGACGGCGACCGGGTGGAGGTCGCCTCACGGCGGGGGCGGGCGGTGCTGCCGGCGGTGGTCACGGACCGGGTGCGGCCGGGGGCCTGTTTCGCGCCGTTCCACTGGAACGACCTCTTCGGCGAGTACCTGAGCGTCAACGCGGTGACGAGCGACGCGGTGGATCCGGTGTCGTTCCAGCCGGAGTTCAAGGTGTGTGCGGTGTCGCTGACGAGGATCGCGGAGCCTGCCTCCGTACCTGCGGAAGTTATCGTCCCGACCGCCGTCACGCCGGGATCGAACCCCTTCGGGCTGGACCCCGCCCCGCCGCCGGTTCTGACGGCTCAGGAGCGCCTCTACCTGACCGGCTTCCTCGCGGGCATCGACTCCGGGGCCCCCGGTGTCCCCGTGCTTCCGCCGGACGCGCCCTTCAGCCCCGAGCACGCGATGTGGGTGAACGGCGTTCTCGCCGGGATGTACTCGCGGACGGCACAACCGGCCACGGACCGGGGACAGCACGGCCGTGAGGTCGTCATCCTGTGGGCCTCGCAGACCGGGAACGCCGAGGAGTTCGCCGGTGCCGTCGCCGACCGGCTGTCCGTGGGCGGGCACCGGGCGAGGCTGGTCGGCATGGACGACACCGACCCGGGCACGCTGCCCACCGGCGCCGATCTGCTGCTGATCACCAGCACCTTCGGCGACGGTGACGCGCCGGACAACGGCTCCGGCTTCTGGGAGGCGCTCGCCGGGCAGCAGGCCCCGCGCCTGGAAGGGGTCCGCTACGCCGTGCTGGCCTTCGGCGACTCCTCGTACGACGACTTCTGCGGGCACGGGCGCCGGCTCGACGCGCGGCTGGACGAGCTGGGTGCGGTGCGGCTCGCGCCGCGCACGGACTGCGAGCCCGACTACGAGACCGACGCCGGGGCCTGGCTGGACCAGGTGCTCACGGCGCTGGGCACCAAGACGGAGGCCGGCCCGGGCACTACGACGCAGGCCGCCCCGAAACCCGCCCGGTCCGCCAAGCCCGCCCCCACGACCGCCCGCCTCGTCGGCAACCGGCTGCTCAGCAAGCCCGGCGCGGGCAAGGAGGTCAGGCGTTTCACCTTCGACACGAGCGGCTCCGCCCTGACGTACGAGGCGGGGGACGCGCTCGGAGTGCGGCCGGTCAACTCGCCCGCGCTGGTGGAGGAGTGGCTCGCGGTGACCGGGGCCGACGGATCGACCACCGTGTCCGTGGAGGGGGTCGGCGAGGTCCCGTTCGCCGAGGCCCTGCACCAGCTTCTGGACATCACGCGGATCACCCCGGACCTGCTCCGCTTCGTCGCCGAACGCGTCCGCGACGACCGCGAGTTGCGCAGGCTGCTGCGTCCCGACAACAAGGACGGGCTCGCGAAGTGGAGTTGGGGGCGGCAGGCGGTGGACGTGCTCGCGGAGCATCCGGTGCGGGCCGGTGCGCAGGACTGGGCGGACGTTCTCAAGAAGCTCCAGCCGCGCCTGTACTCCATATCCTCCAGCCCGCTCGTCGACCCGCACGTCGTCTCGCTGACGGTGTCCGTGGTGCGCTACGAGAACCTGTACGGCAGGCCGCGGGGCGGGGTCTGCTCGCCCTTCCTCGCCGACGCCGAGCCGGACCGGGAGGTGCCGGTGTTCGTGCAGCGCTCCCCGCACTTCCGGCCGCCCGCCGACCCCTCGACGCCGATGGTGATGGTCGGTCCCGGCACGGGCGTCGCGCCGTTCGTCGGCTTCCTCCAGGAGCGGCTCGCACTCGGTCACCGGGCGCCCAACTGGCTGTTCTTCGGCGAACAGCACCGGGCCACCGACTTCTACTACGAGGACGAGCTGACCGGGCTGCTCGGCGCGGGCGCCCTGACCCGCCTCGACACGGCGTTCTCCCGCGACCAGCGCAACAAGGTGTACGTGCAGGACCGGATGCTGGAGCACGGCCCCGAGCTGTGGCGCTGGCTCCAGGACGGCGCCCACTTCTACGTCTGCGGCGACGCCTCCCGCATGGCCAAGGACGTGGACCGGGCCCTGCGGGACATCGCGGTCGCGCACGGCGGTCTTCAGGAGGCCGAGGCGTCGGCGTGGGTGAAGCAGCTGGCGGCGGCGAAGCGTTACGTACGGGACGTGTACTGACATCTGCCGCACCTCGGCGCAAACGATGTCTTCTTACCGCCCTCACACCGGAATCTTCACCTCCGTCGGCGGCCCGCTCACCGGGCACGATTAGCGTCCAGTGCCGTGCTCCTGACAGATACCCAGCTGTCGGCACCGGGCCGGCGGATGCGGCCGGCGGTGTCCGTCGCCCCGGAACCTCCCGCGCAGTGGCATCGCGTGCTGACCCTGCTGGCCGACATCAGTCTCTTCATCGGGACGCGGTCGGTGTGGGCGCAGGCGGCGAGCCATCGGCTCGTCGTGGCCGCGGTGATCTCCGTGTGCTACGCCTCGATCCTGGTGTGCGGGGTGCTGGCCCTGGTCGTACGCCGGGAGCGCTCGCTGGCGCGCGTGGACCTGTGCGTGCTGGTGACCGCGGTGACCCTCGTCCTGTGCACGTGGGTCATGAACCACAACGGCTCCGACGAGGCGGACCTCACCGCCCAGGCCGCCCGGGAGCTGGTCGCCGGGCATCCCGTCTACGGGCAGCCGTGGCCCTGGCTCTTCGGTCACACCGTCGCCCTCACCCCGACGGTGACCGGCGGCTACGACTACACCTACGGCTATCCCCCGCTGGCCCCGCTGCTGACCGCGCCCCTGCTGTGGCTGGGGCACGGCGGTGTTCCGACGACGGCGCTGAGCACGGCTGCGCTGATCGTCGGCGCGGTGGTGCTGTGGCGGCTGCTGCCCGGGCCGTGGCGGCCGGCGGCGACGATGGTGTGCCTCGGCTTCGGGATGCTGGCCTCGTACGGCCGGCTCGGCTACCCGGCGATCCTGGCCCTGGCCCTGCTGGTGCCGGTGGTGGTGCGCTGGCCCCGGATCGGGCGGGGCGGGCGGCTCGGTCCGGCCGGGGTGGCGCAGGCCGCCTGTCTGGGCGCGGCGTGCGCGGCGCAGCAACTGCCCTGGTTCCTGGCGCCGTTCCTGCTGGCCGGGATCTACGCGGTGCGGCGCGGGGAGTTGGGGGCACGGGCGGCGGGGCTGGTGGTGCTGCGGGTCGTCGGGGTCGCCGCCACCGTCTGGCTGCTGATCAACACGTACTTCATCGTGAGCGAGCCGGGTGCCTGGCTCGACGGCATCGCGCTGCCGCTGACGCAGGGCGCGGTGCTGCACGGGCAGGGCCTGGTGGACGTCTCGCTGTACCTCACGAACGGCAGCGACCGGCTCGTCTGGTACTCGTACGCGAGCCTGCTGCTGCTCGGCGGGCTGCTGGCGGTGTTCGTGCTGTTCGTACGGCGGCTGGGGCCGGCGGCGACGGTCCTGCCGTGGCTCGCCTTCTATCTGGCGACCCGTTCGCAGGACGGCTACTACCTGATGATGACCCCGCTGTGGCTGGCGGCGGCGGTCACCGCGCCCCTGCCGGAGTTCGCGGGCGCGTGGCAGCCGCGCCCGCGTCCCCTGTCCGGGCCGCACCGGCGTCCGGCGCGGATCGCGGCGGCCGTCCTGCTGCTCTCCCCCGCCGTGGCGAGCGCCTCGCTGGCGGCGACGGGGACGCCGCCGCTGCACATGGCGGTCGCCTCAGTGGGGCGGGCGGCGCCGACCGCCGTCTCCCGGCTGACCCTCCGGGTCACCAATACCGGCGACAGCGCTCTCACGCCCCACTTCACGCTGACGAGAGGCCAGGGCATGGACCCGTACTGGTCAGTCGTACGGGGCCCGGCCACCCTGCCCGCGCATGCCACGGCGACGTACGAACTGCGGCCGCCCACCGGGACGTTCACGCTTCCGCGCCGAGGGGTGCGGGTCCGGCTGCGCGCCTTCACGCCCTCGCCGCAGACGCTGTCGAGCACCTACATCAGGCTGCTGCCGTCCGCGTGAAGCGGAGCGCGGCGGTGACCGTGGTCAGGCCGCGGATCATGCCGAGCTGGTTCCAGCCCATGCCGAACTGTTCGCGGTCCACGCTGAATTCGGCGTCCAGGGTGAGCGCGTCGGCACTCGTGTCACGCAGGCCCGCGGTGAAGGACAGGGGGCGGCTGATGCCCCGCACGGTCAGCTGACCGATGACGTGCACCGCGTCGCTCCCGCGGAGTTCGGCGCTGCGGACCGCGAACGTGATCTCGGGGTGGTTGTCGGCGTCGAAGAAGTCGGCGCCCCGCAGGTGCGTGTCGCGCTTGGCGTTCTTGGTGTCCAGGGAGGCGGCGTCCAGGGTGAGGGTGCCGACGGCCGAACCGTCGGGCCGCACCTCGCCCTGTCCGGCGAAGGTGGCGAAGGTGCCCTTCACCGTGACCAGGTTCCACATCGTCTTGTGCCGCAGGGCGACGGTGGATGCGGTGCGGTCGAGCTGCCAGGTCCCGGTTTCCACGGCGACGGTCATGATCTGCCCCTGTTCCCAGTGATGTGAATGGTTCAAATTTGGAGAACCTCACCGTAGCCTGTTATCCAAATCTGAACAACCCACTCGTTCAAAATTGGACGACAGGTACACTCGACACCATGGCCGACCCCGACGAGCACCCCACCGACCTGCCCGAATGCCCCTCCGTGCAGGGCGAGGGACTGCTGCCCGCCGAGTTGCGGGCCTGGATGGTGATGCTGGCCGCGACGGGGGCCGTGGAGCGGCGGCTGCACGCGGTCGTCAAGGAACGGCTCGACGTCTCGCACGACGAGTTCCTGGTCCTGTGCCTGCTGGCCGAGCAGCCCGGGGGCGTCAGAATGACGCGGATCGCGGAGCTCCTGAGCCGTCCCAAGACCCGGCTCACCTACCAGATCGCCTGCCTCCAGCACGCCGGACTCGTCACCCGCCGGTCGGTCTGCGGGGACAAGCGGGGCGTCGAGGTCGACCTCACCGACAAGGCCCGGCGCCTGCTGGAGGAGGCTTCCGGGCAGTTGGCCGAGACGGTCGCCCGGGAGCTCACCCGGTTCATGGGCCCCGCCCAGTGCGAGGCCATGCGTGCGCTGATGCCGGACGTCGCGGAGGAGCAGCCCGCCGAATAGGAGCCCGTGTTGCCGGCACCGCCGTGGGGTACCCGGTCGCCCCGCGCCTCGCGCACGGCCGCCCCAGCCGCCGCGCCGACGACCGAAGGAGGGCTCCATGGGCGTGCTGGACCTGCCCGATCCCGTCGCCGGGCGACCGGCCGCACCGCCGGTCGACGTAGGAGCACTGGAGTCCGCGCTGGGTGAACGGGTCGACGGCGAGGTCCGCTTCGACGCCGGGAGCCGGGCCGCGCACTCCACGGACGCCTCCGACTTCCGGCAGACCCCGATCGGCGTGGTCGTCCCCCGTACGCCCGAGGCCGCCGCGGCGGCGGTGGCCGTGGCCCGTGAGCACGGCGTGCCCGTGCTCTCCCGGGGCGGCGGGACGAGCCTGGCCGGGCAGTGCACCAACACCGCCGTCGTCATCGACTGGTCGAAGTACTGCGACCGCCTGGAGTCCGTGGACACCGACGCCCGCACCTGTGTCGTGCAGCCCGGCATCGTGCTGGACGAGCTGAACCGGCGGCTCGCGCCGACCGGGCTGCGCTACGGCCCGGAGCCCGCCACCCACGCCAACTGCACCATCGGCGGCATGATCGGCAACAACTCCTGCGGGGCCACCGCGCAGGCGCACGGCAAGGTCGTCGACAACATCGCCCGCCTGGAGGTGCTCCTCTACGACGGCACCCGCTTCTGGTGCGGCCGGACGAGCGACGAGGAGTACGCCGAGATCGAGCGGCACGGCGATCTGCGCGCCACCGTGTACCGGCGGCTGCGCACCCTGCGCGACACCTACGCCGGCGAGATCCGCCGCCGCTTCCCGGACATCCCGCGCCGGGTGTCCGGCTACAACCTCGACTCGCTGCTGCCGGAACACGGCTTCGACGTCGCCGGGCTGCTGGTCGGCAGTGAGTCCACGCTGGTCACCGTCCTGCGGGCGGAGCTGGAGCTGGTGCCCGTGGTCGAGGAACGCACCCTGGTGGTGCTGGGGTTCGCGGACGTCGAGACGGCCGCGGACGCGGTGCCGGCGGTGCTGCCGTACGAGCCGATCGCCCTGGAGGGCGTCGACTCCAAGCTGATCCGCGACGAGCAGCTGAAGAACCTCAACCCCAAGGCGATCGCCGAACTCCCCGAAGGAAGCGCCTTCTTGATGGTGCAGTTCGGCGCGGACACCATCGAGCAGGCGGAGGACCAGGCACACAGGATGCTGGACGCCCTCCACGAGTCCGAGCACGACCCCGAGGTCGCCTTCCTCGACGACCCGGTGCACGAGGAGGAGTTGTGGCAGGTCCGCGAGGCGGGCCTCGGCGCCACCGCGCACGTCCCGCACCGACCCGACACCTTCGAGGGCTGGGAGGACTCCGCGGTCCCGCCCGACCGGCTCGGCGACTATCTGCGCCGGCTGCGCGGCCTGTACGAGGAGTTCGGCTACCTCAGCGACACCGGACCCAGCCTCTACGGCCACTTCGGGCAGGGCTGCGTGCACACCCGGATCCCCTTCGACCTGTACTCCGCCGACGGGGTGACCGCCTACCGTCGGTTCATGGAGCGGGCGGCCGACCTGGTCGCCGAGTTCGGCGGCTCGTTCTCCGGTGAGCACGGCGACGGGCAGAGCAGGGGTGAGCTGCTGCCGCGGATGTTCGGGGAGCGACTCGTGGAGGCCTTCGGGCGGTTGAAGGCCGTGTTCGACCCGCTGGACCGGATGAACCCCGGGAAGGTCGTGGCGCCGTACCGGCTGGACGAGAACCTTCGCCTCGGCGGTGACTGGGCGCCGTACGACCCCCGCCATCTCCATTTCCGCTTCCCGGACGACGGCGGGTCCTTCGCGCAGGCCGCCAACCGGTGTGTCGGCGTGGGGAAGTGCCGGCAGCACACCAACAAGGGCGGCGCGGTGATGTGCCCCTCGTACCAGGTGACCATGGAGGAGGAGCACTCCACGCGCGGGCGGGCCCGGCTGCTGTTCGAGATGCTCGACGGGCACGGCGACAGCGCCGTCCGGGACGGCTGGCGGTCGGAGGCGGTGCGCGACGCGCTCGACCTGTGCCTGGCCTGCAAGGGGTGCAAGAAGGACTGTCCGGCCGACGTGGACATGGCCACGTACAAGGCGGAGTTCCTGTCCCATCACTACGAGGGCCGGGTCTGGCGGCGTCCCCGCGCCCACGTCTCCATGGGCTGGCTGCCCGCCCTCGCCCAGGCCGTCGGCCGCACGCGGCTCGGCCCGCTCGTCAACGCGCTCACCCACACCCCGCCACTGTCGAGGGCGGCCGTGGCGGTGGCGGGCGTCGAGGACCGGGAGGTGCCGCTGTTCGCCGGGCAGACGCTGCAGCAGTGGTTCGCCAGGCATGAGCCGTACGGCGACGGGGCGCGGGGGACTGTCCTGTTGTGGCCGGACACCTTCACCAACCACTTCCATCCGCACGTCGGGCAGGCGGCCGTACGGCTGTTGGAGCACGCGGGGTGGCGGGTGGTCCTGCCCGACGAGCCGCTGTGCTGCGGGCTTACCTGGATCTCCACCGGGCAACTGGCCGTCGCCGAGCGCGTGTTGACTCGTACCGTGCGCCATCTCGCCGACCACGTACGGCAAGGTGGCCTGGTGGTCGGCCTTGAGCCCAGCTGTACGGCCGTGTTCCGGTCGGACGCGGGCGAGTTGTTCCCCGGCGACCGTGACGTGCGCAGGCTGCGTGACCAGACGGTGACCCTGGCCGAGCTGCTCACGGAGCACTCCCCCGGCTACGAGCCCCCGCATGTGCCGGACCGTTCCGCGCGGGCGGTGGCCCAGGTGCATTGCCACCAGCACGCGGTGCTGGACTGGACGGCCGACAAGCGGCTGCTGCACCGCGCCGGCGTCGACGTGGAGCGGCTGGAGTCCGGCTGCTGCGGGCTCGCCGGGAACTTCGGCTTCGAGCGCGGGCACCTGGACGTCAGCGAGGCGTGCGCGGAGCGGGTGCTGCTGCCGCGACTGCGGGAGGAGGCGCCGGAGACGGTGGTGCTGGCGGACGGCTTCAGCTGCCGTACGCAGATCCATGAGTTCGACAGCGGAGGACACGAGGCGGTGCACCTCGCGGAGTTGCTGGCCTGCGCGCTGCCCGACAGCGCCCGTTCCGACACAGCCCGCTCCGGCGCGCTGGGCAGTGCGTACGGTGTCGCGCCCGGCGTCCGGCCGGCGCCTCCGGGGCGCCCGGCCAAGGCTCTCGCCCTGGCCGGGACGGGCCTGGCCGGCCTGGCCACGGCGGGTACGGCGGCCAGGCTGGTCCGGAACGGGCTGACGCGTTGACTCAGGCCGCCAGCACGGCCGGCTTCTCTGCCGCGGCCAGCAGGTCGACGAGTGTCTCCCGCGCCCGGGCCACCCGCGAGCGGACCGTCCCGATGGGGCAGTCGCTCAGCTCGGCGGCCTCCGCGTAGGGCAGGCCCAGCAGTTGGGTGAGGACGAAGGCCTCCCGGCGCTCGTCGGGCAGCGTGGCCAGCAGGTCGAGCAGTGCGACGCCGTCGTCGAAACCGGGCAGGCCCTGGGGCTGGGCGCGCTCGACCGCCAGCTGCCAGTCCGGCACGTCGCACGGGCGGGGCCGGGTGGCGGCACGGCGGTAGCCGTCGATCACCGAACGGCGGGCGATGGCCAGCAGCCAGGCCCGCGCCGAGGAACGTCCCTCGAACCGGTGCAGGCTGCCGAGTGCCCGCAGGAACGTGTCCTGTGCCAGGTCGTCCACGGCCTGGGGGTCGGCGCACAGGTGGGCGACGTACCGCAGGACGTCACGGTGCAGTGCGCGCACGAAATGCTCGACGGCGACCGCGTCACCGGCGCGGGCGGCGAGCGCCCAGGCGGTGGCCGACGCGTCTATGGAGTCCCTTGATTCCTTTGAGTCCCTTGATCCCCGTTTGTCCTGGCTGTGGGCAGGTGCGGGCAGGGTAGGAGTGATCACCTGGTGTCCTTCTCGGGTCATCGGTGGCCCCGGGTGGGGGGTGGGAGTCGGCCGTACGACGCCTGCGCGGGCGTACGACGCCTCTCACGGGCGTACGGCCGAAGCCCGAGGCGCCGTACGGGCTGCCTCGGGTTACCAGCTGTCTTCAGACGACAGCCGTCCCCAGGGGTGGACCCCGATGGGTGATCGCGTGGACGAGAAGGCGCAGGCGCGGCGCCCGATCCGAGTGGCGGCGACGCACGCGCAGGCGCGGGGGATGCGGCGGGGCGGGCAGCGCGAGCAGCAGCCGCAGGGGCGCCGCCAGCCATCCGCCGACGGCCCGCAGGATGCGGAACGCGGCCCGTTCGCCGTACGCCAGCCACAGGCCGCACAGCAGCGCGGCCAGCAGGTGGGCGGCGAGCATGCCGGACGAGGTCGTGCCGCCGCCCGTGGAGTGAGCCATGTCCCCCATGGGATCCATATGGCTCGTGCCCACATGGGCTGTAGGCGCCATATCCATGGAGTCCGTGCCGTCCGTGCCGTCCGTGCCGCCCATGTGCGTCGAGCCCATGGGCGCGGACCACACGGTCGCCGACTGGGCGACCGAGAACGCCGAGTGGAGAAGGGTCTGGGTGCCGACCACGACGGCCACGATCAGCGGCAGCCCGCGCTCACGACCGGTCAGGCACCAGCCCGCGGCGCCGGTCACGGCCAGGCCGGCGGACAGCACCCACGCGGGTACGTGGCTGCCGGACATCATGACGTGACCCAGGGCGGCGAGCAGCACACAGACGGCCGCGAACACCGCGGCCCGTACCGTGCGCGAACACCGCCCAGCTGTCATGGCGCCTCATCCTCGCATCGACGCGCGGTTCGTCACGCCTGGGTACGGAAATCCCCCCTGCCCCGGACTCATCCCCGCACATATGATCCACGCCACGTCACTGTGGGCGGCCGGTCGTCGCCAAGCCGCCCAACCTCCAGCAGTGCCTGACGGACACCGACGGCGAACCCGGCGAGAACCGCGAGGAGATGCGCGCCCGTCTGGAGAAGCTGTTCCTCTCGTTGGCCTGAGCCTGAACATGTCAGCGCCCGGGCGCGTGTGTGCTCCCGTGGCAAAATGGATCTGCTGTTCGCCCAGTTCCGCCGTTGTCCGTACTGAGCCATCTGATCCATCGAGGTTTCTCCGTGACCAAGCCCGTGGGCCGCGAACCGGTGCGACGCAATGCGCGGTCCAACCGGGCGCGCATCCTGAGCACGGCCCGCCAGGAACTCGGGCGCAATCCGGACGTCACGCTGGAGGAGATCGCGCGGGCCGCCGGTGTCGTACGGCGCACTCTCTTCGGTCACTTCCCCGGACGCGCGGCCCTGCTGGAGGCCCTGACCGAGGAGGCGTCCGAGGTGCTGCGGGAGGCGGTGGTACGCGGGACGCGGCCCGAGGAGCCGGCGGACCGGGCGCTGGCATACTTCACGTTCTCCATGTGGCCGGTGGGCGACCGGTACCGGATGCTGCTCGGGATGGCCCGGCGCGACCTCGGCGCGGAACGGGTGGCGGAGGTCCTGTCCCCGGCCCGGGACGCGGTCACGGCCGTTCTGGAGCGGGGCCAGCGCGACGGCGTCTT
This sequence comes from Streptomyces sp. SA15, assembly GCF_002291145.1. Lineage (GTDB taxonomy): Bacteria > Actinomycetota > Actinomycetes > Streptomycetales > Streptomycetaceae > Streptomyces. Next base: position 264,475 of record NZ_NTGE01000093.1, on the reverse strand, counting down.
CCACACCCACCTGCCCGCACCCGTGCTCAGCGCCGGCCTGGAGGCGATGACGGTCGCCCTGCTGGAAGAGGTCAACACCGGGGCACTGCGGGACGACGGCACCCGCACCGCCATCGCCATGCTCGTCGCGGCCGGAGTACCGGAGAAGCGGGCGAGCGCGGTGGTCGACGACGTGGCCTCCGGCGCGGTCATGGACACCGCACCGGACCTCGACTGACGAGGGCCTGCCCGGCACCATCCGCCGGACAGGCCCTGGGACAGGGGCTCTACAGGGTCTCGGAATACTCCTCCGCGGCCGCCTCCGGCTCCTGCGACCGGCCCTTCGTCTCGGGCTCCTCCGGTCGGCCCTTCGTGGCTGCGCGGCGGCCGGGCAGCACAGCCAGGACGATCATCGTGCCGGCGGCCATGATGATCCCGCCGACCAGGCTGGTCTGCGCGACACCGTGGGCGAAGGCCTCGTGGACGGCGTCCACGACGGCCTGGGCCTGCTGCGGCCCGGCCGAGGGAGTCCTGGCGATCTGCTCCGCGACCGCCAAGCCGCCGCCGACCGAGTCCTGGGCGGTCTCCAGCGCGGCCGCCGGCAGCCGGCCGCCCACCAGGTCGGCCAGCTCGTCCCGGTAGGCCGTGCCGAGGAGTGAGCCGAGGACCGCGATGCCGAGGGAGCCGCCGAGTTCCAGCGCGGTGTCGTTGGCGCCGCCGCCGACGCCCAGTTCGGACTCGGGGAAGGAGTCCATGATGGTGTCGGTGGCCGGGGACACGGACAGGCCGATCGCGAAGCCCAGCAGCAGCATCGGCGTGAGGAAGTCGCCGTACGTCGAGGCCTTGTCGACCTGGGTGAGCAGGAAGACGCCCACCGTGCCGATCGCCATGCCGGCCGTCACCATGAACTTCACGCCCAGCTTCGGGGTGAGCCGGCCGGTCACCACAGCGCCAGCGGACACGGCCCCGGCCAGCGGCAGCAGTCGTACGCCGGTCTCCAGCGCGTCGTAGCCGAGGACGAACTGCAGGAACTGGGTGGAGTAGTAGATCGCGCCGAAGGTGCCGAAGAAGAAGAACAGCACCGCGATCATGGAGCCGCTGAACGGCCGCAGCCTGAACTTGCGCACGTCCAGCATGGGGTGCGGGTGGCGCAGTTCCCAGGCCACGAAGGCCGGCAGGCCCACGCCCGCGACCACGGCCGCGGTGACCGGGCCAGCGCCCCAGCCGAAGTGCGGGCCCTCGATGGTGGCGTACACCAGGGAGCCGACGGAGACGATGGACAGCAGGCCGCCGACGTAGTCGATCCGTCCCATGCCCTCCGCCTTGGACGGCGGCACGAGGACCAGCGCGCCGAAGACGGCGACGACCGCGATGGGGACGTTGATCAGGAAGGTGGAGCCCCAGGCGTGGTCCTCCAGCAGCCAGCCGGCGACCAGGGGGCCGACGGCGATGGCCAGGCCGGAGGTGGCGGACCAGGCCGTGATGGCCTTGGCGCGCTCGGCCCGGGGGAAGATCGCGACCAGCAGGGACAGCGTGGCCGGCATGACGACGGCGGCGCCGACGCCCATGATCGCGCGGGCCGTGATGACCAGTCCGGTCTCCTCGACCAGGCTGCCCATGACCGAACCGCCCGCGAAGATCACCAGGCCGGTGATGAGGGCGCCTCGGCGGCTGTACTTGTCGCCGATCGAGCCCAGTACGAGCATCAGCGCGGCATACGGGACGGTGTAGCCGTCGATGACCCACTGCAGGTCGCTGCTGCTCAGGCCCAGGTCCGTGGTCATGTCCGGGGCGGCCACGATCAGCGATGTGTTCGCCATGACCACGATCAGCAAGCTCAGGCAGAGCACCAGCAGGGCCCACCAGCGCCGGGCGTACAGGCCGGTCATCTTGTCGACGGGGGTGGTGGCAAGGCAGGGCATCGGGGCTCCTAAGGGGCACATGGACGAGTTAATTGCCCATCGATGTGCAGACTAGTTCGCTGCCCGTCGATGTGCAAATATCTCGTCGGGCCAGGCGGGCCAGGCGGACCAGGCGGGCCGCAACTGCCCCCTTCGCCCGCCCCTTCTCCACCAGCTCTTTCGCCCGACGCGCCGAGGTACCCGATGTGACCAGCCGACCGATCCCGCCCTCACCACTCCCGCCCCGCCGCCGCAAGGCGCGCACCACACGCACCCGCATCCTGGAAGCGGCCCGGCGGGAACTGGGCCGCAGCCCCGACAGCAGCCTGGCCGACATCGCCGAGGCCGCCGGGGTGGCGCGTCGTACCGTCTACGGGCACTTCGCCGGGCGGGCCGCGCTCGGGGAGGGTCTAGGTGTATTGACCCGCAGGGTTGTTCACGCGGCTGATGGGTGGCTGACCGCCGAGTGCGGTGTGGCAGCGGTGGTGGTTGTAGGTGAGCCATCGAAGCACACCTGCTGGCGCTCCTGGACAGCGTCAACTCCGGCATCTGGGCCGACGACGGGACGGCCGCCGCGACCGCGGCCCTCATCGCCGCGGGCGTCGACAGCGGCGTCGCGGCCTCCAAGGTCCGCCGGGTGCACGGCGGGCCGAGGCGTATGAGCCGTACGGACCTCGGTGGCGCCGACGACTGGGAGTTCTCGCCATCGCCGTTGTGACAGGCCTGACCATGTCGCAGGCCGCCCCGAAACGGTCAGTGGAGCCGGGCGGTCAGGTGGTACCGGCCGGACGGCATCCGGTACGTGGACACCCCGTCCGCGTGGCCGAGGAAACGCACACCGTCCACTCGTGCCAGCGGGGTGCGTCCCTCACGGACGGCGTCGGCGGAGACGGCCGGTAGGCGCAGCGTCGCCTCACTGTTCGCGGGCACGACCGCGTCGTACATGAGGGTCCTGCCTCCGTCGTCGACCGCCCACTCGCTCCTGATCTCGCCGTACGGCGACTCGAATGAGGCCGCCACCTGTGTGATGCCGCCGGTGGGGTCGATGTGGGGTCGCAGGACGAAGCGCTTGAAACCGGGGCTGTCCGGGTCGCGGGCGATGCCGGCCATGTACGCGTACATCCACTCCATGATCGCGCCGTAGGCATAGTGGTTGAAGGAGTTCATGCTGACCGGGCCGAACCCGTCGTCCTCGGAGTAGGAGTTCCAGCGTTCCCAGACGGTGGTGGCACCGTTCTTCACCGAGTACAGCCAGGACGGCAGAGCGTCCTGGTGCAGCAGTTTGTACGCCAGGTCCGCGCGGCCCTCGTCGGTGAGGACGGGGGCGAGGACGTTGACGCCGAGGAAGCCGACCGTGACGCGGCCGCCCTCGGTGCTCAGGTACTTGGTGATGAACGCCTGCTTGATGCGCGCGAAGAGCCGCTCGTACGCCTCCCCGTCCGCCGTCCGGCCGATGGCCCGGGCCATCTGTCCCATCAGCCGGGCGACGTAGCCGTAGTAGACGTCGCTCATGAGCTGGGCGCTGGTCTTCTGCGGTGCCAGCCAGTCGCCGGTGAGGGAGCCCTGTCCGGCGTAGGTGTCGCCGGTCTGCTCCCGGATCCAGTCCAGGTAGCGGGTCATGACACGGTGGTGGACGACGACGTCGAGGGCGCCGCCCTCGTCGTGGGTCACCTCGCCGGTCTCGGGCATCGCCGGATCGCCCACATCGAGCACCACGAAACCGACCCGACGCGCCTCGCGGAGATGCCCAACGCCCGCCGTGCCGACGGATACCGGCAGGCGATGCGGGCGCACGGGCTGGAGGAATGGATCGACGTGGTCTCCACCAGCTACACACAGGAAGGCGGCTACCGGGGCGCACATGAACTCCTTGCTCGCCCACGCCGGCCCACGGCCGTCTTCGCCGGAGCGGACATCGTCGCCATGGGCGTGCTGGAAGCAGTCGCCGAGGCGGGCCTGTCCGTTCCCGGCGACATCTCGGTCGGCGGATACGACAACACCACGTTCGCCGCGTTCGGCCCCATCTCACTGACCAGCGTCGACCAGGCAGGCCACGAGATCGGCAGGAACGCGGCCCGTCTCCTCGTGGAACGGATCACCGACCGTCGCCGACCGTCGGTCCAGGTCAGGCTCTCCCCCACGCTCGTGCCACGCCGGACCACCGCTCGACCGCCGGAGTAGCCGCAGGTCAGGCACGGCGCAGCCGACGGCATCCGCTACGTCGCCCGGTGCCTCGGATCACGCGTGCCCGGCTGCCCCGACCAGGGCGACGGGCGGGCGGCCGCGTCGGCGATCGTCCGGTCGCTCCATCAAGTCGTCGCGGCGGCTTCGGCGCGGGAGAGGGCGACTTCCAGGACGACCAGCAGCGCGTCGCGGACCGAGCCTGTCTTGCGTGCGTCGAAGACGACGAGCGGTACGTGCTCGGCGATGTCCAGTGCCCACCGCACCTCGTCGAGGTCGTGCTCGACCTCCCCGTCGAACGCGTTGACGGCGACCGCGAAGGGGATGTCCTTGTGCTCGAAGTAGTCCACCGCCGCGTAGCAGTCGTCCAGTCGGCGGGTGTCCACGATCACCAGACCGCCCAGGGCGCCGTCCACCAGGTCGTCCCACATGAAGCCGAACCGGTCCTGGCCCGGGGTGCCGAACAGGTACAGCTTCAGTGTCGCGTCGATGGTGATGCAGCCGAAGTCCATGGCGACCGTGGTGGTTGTCTTGCCCGGAGTGTGTGTGAGATCGTCCACCCCTGCCGCGACCTCGGTGATCGCTGCCTCCGTGGTGAGCGGTCGTATCTCGGAGATCGAGCCCACGGTCGTGGTCTTGCCGACCCCGAAGCCGCCGGCGATGACCAGTTTGACCGGTGTCGGAGGCTGTTCAACTGGTGTCACGGAGTGTGCCTCGTGAGTCCGGGACGGCACGGAGACCATCGATAACCCTTCGCAGTACGGAGAGATCCTGGGCGATCCCGGCGTTCGGCCGGTGGACCGTCAGATGCCCTGCGGCACACAGGTCCTCGGCCAGCACGCGGACCACGTTGAGGTGCAGACGCAATCCGGCGGCCAGTTCCGCCACCGACTGCGGCCGCCGGCAGGCCGCGACGATGTCGTGGTGTTCGAAGGTGAGCGCGTGGAGGACGGAGAGCCCGGCCGAGGTCGACACGACCTGGGTCTCGACCGGCATCGGCAGCGCGGCGCCGCCTCCCGACACCCGGCCGGCGGTCAGCAGGAACGGCCGGATCGCGGGAGCGCGGCCGCCCGGCTCCGGCGAGCCCTCGGCGTCCCCTGCTGCCTCGTGTGGTGGTCCACCGACGGCCATCACGATCCCTTCCCGAAGTGCCGGTACCGTGGCTCGGACGCGGAACGGTCAGCCGGCCGGCGACGCGCCGACACTGTTCTTCAGCTCCAGCACCAGCTGGGGGGTGAGCGCGGCCCCGGCCCGGTTGGCGAAGACGGTCATCTCGTAGGCGATGTTGCCCAGCTTCGCCTCCTTGGAGGTCACCACTCCGAGGACAGCGCCGCAGCCGATGGCCGATACCAGTACATGGCCGCCCTCCAGGTCGACGATGACCTTGTTGAGACCGCCGAGACCGTAGTTGCCGGAGGCTCCCGCGGCGAGACTCGTCAGGCCGGACACGATCGCGGCGAGCCGCTCGGAGTCGGCCTGCTCGCGCAGCCGGGAGACGGCGATCAGCAGGCCGTCGGACGACACCGCGATGGCGTCGACCACACCGGCGGTGTCCGCGGCGAACCGGTCGAGCAGCCAGGTGAAATCGGCCGCGGCGGCTCGAAGATCGGCCGGTTCCGGCCGCTCGGAACTGCTGTCAGCTGTCGACGTGGTCACTGCCCGACTCCTTCTGGGATTCCTGGTGGTGCGGTGGTGCCGGCTCCGTCAGGGCGCGGGCACTGTCCCGCTCCGCCCGGCGTACGGCGGCTTCGAACTCGTCGAGTTCCGAGCGGACGGCTTCGGCGTCGGCGGGCGGCCGGACAGCCGACGCCCCCCGGTCGGCCGGTGAGGTGGTCATGGCGAGTGTGGCCCCCCGCACCCGCCTCCGCAGCTGCCGGGGGGCCTGTGCGGTGGGCGGTTCGTCAGTGGCGGTGGGCGGTTCGTCAGAGGCGGTGGGCCGTTCGTCAGAGGCGGTGGTCCGCTCTGCGCCGGTCTCCGCGAGGGTCCGTTCCGCGGTGGCCGGCTCCGCACCGTTGCGGGCCGGCGTGCGGCGAGGGAACTCGCCGTGCGGCGACGAAGCCGCCGGCCGCTGTGGCCAGACACCGGCGACAGATGCCGGTACGAGCGGCGGCGCGGGAGCGGCGCTCTCCTGCCCGGTCCTCGCCGGGAACGCCGTCACGGTTCCGATCGGGCCCGTGTCCGCGGGCTGCGTGGGGTCCACGGGGCTCATGGTCAGCAGGAGCGCGGCGGGGATCCAGACGGTGCCGGTGACCCCGCCGCCCGGCGTACGGGTCAGGGTCACGCGCACACCCCAGCGCCGGGCGAGGCTGCCGACCACGAAGAGACCCAGCACCTTGGTCGGTACGACGTCGAGCCGTTCCCGGCGGACGAGCCGGGCGTTCTCCTCGGCCAGCCGCTCCACGTTCATGCCGAGTCCGTGGTCGATGACCTCGATCAGCGCCCCGCCGTCCTCGGTGACATCGGTGCCGGGGCGGACGACCACTTCGACGGTCGTATGGGAGGGCGAGAACGCGACCGCGTTCTCCAGCAGTTCGGCGAGCATCAGCGTCAGGTCGCCGATGATGTCGGGCGCGACGGTGACCTCCGTCTCGGACCGCAGGGCCACCCGCTGGTAGCCCTCGATCTGGCCGAGCGAAGCCCGGATGACGTTGGCCAGGGCGGTCGGCCGGGCCTCCACGCCGGTCTCCCGGATTCCGGCGAGCAGCATCAGGCTGTCGGCGTTGCGCTGGAGGCGTACGGCGATGTGGTCGATGCGGTAGAGCCGTTCCAGGAGTTCGGGGTCGGTCTCCTCGCGCTCGACGGTGTCGATCAGGGTGAGCTGCCGTGTCGTCAGATTGCTCACTCTGCGGCCGACGTTTCCGAACATCTCGGCGACGTTGCGGCGGCTCTGTACCTGCCGCTCCAGCAGTTGGGCGGCGGTGACCTGCACTTGGTTGAACGCCTGGGCGAGTTCTCCGATCTCGTCGCGGACCGGGACGGGGATCGGCCGCGGCCGCAGGGGGGTGCTGTCGTCGGACTCGTCGTCCGCGACCCGGGCGAGTTCCTCGCCCGCCACGTCGACCACCTGCTGGGCGGCGCCGGTCAGGGCCGCCAAGGGGCGCACGACCGAGCGCCGGACCAGGACACAGAAGGTCAGCCAGGCGACGAAGCCGAGCAGGGCCATGCCGAGCAGGTACAGCGCGTTGCGCAAGGCGTCCGCGGACACGGCGTCGGCCTGGGAGGCGGTCTGCTCGATCAGCGACCGGGTGATGCCGAGGCGGGTTTCGGACTGCAGGGTTCCGTTGGCGATCGTCTTGCGGAGCTGGGCCGGCGTCTGGGCCTGCAGGGCGCCGGGATCGATCTGGAGCTCCGCGAACTGGGGCTCGATGCCGTGCCGCTCGGCACCGCGTTCGATGCCGTTCATGCTCATGACCTGGGCCGGTGTGGCGATCCGCTGGAACCGGTCCGACTGGTGGTCGTAGAGCCTGCGGGCGCCGACCGCGCGGCTGTACTCGGTGAGGGCGTTGGCGTCACGGGTCTGCGCGGAGAACACGGCGCTCTCGAAGGCCGCGTGGGCGGCGTCGGCACGCAGCACCGCGTCGAGGAGTGTCGTGACCGAGGACGACGAGGTGCCGGAGTAGCGGTCAAGACCGATGCCGTCGATCAGGTACTCGACCGCGGAAGCGTAGGCAGGGTCGATGTTGGCGGCGGGGACGTAGCCCCGTTCGAGTCTCTCGCGCAGGACACCGAGGCCACGGATGTAGTCGAGCGCCTGCGCCTCCTTGTACGGCAGGCCCGCGGCGAACGCCGAACGCACGGCGGCGACCTGCGCGTCGGTGTTCCGCTGCGCCTGGCGGTAGTCGGCGGTCGGCGGCAGGGGGGCTCCGGGGCGGGCCGCGTCGTACTGCACGGACAGCAGGAGCGCATGCCGGTGTTCGGCCTGTACGTCGTTGATGAGCTTCGCGACCTGTTCACTGTCGCGCACCAGGTCCGCGATCCGGTCCGCGGCCCGGGCCTGCTGCGTCTGGCCGTAGGCGCCGATGCCGAGCAGTACGCCGACGGCCGCGATGGGCGCGATCACCAGGACGTTGAGTTTGCGCCGGAACGGCCACCGGTCGAGGACGGTCGCCGCCTTCCGGCGGGCCCACGGGGTCCGACGGGCATGCCTGGGCCGGTCGGGTGCGAGCGGCGGGTTCCCTGTGTTCGCGGACACCCGGGGCCTCCTTGGACGTGGTGCTGAGCGGTGGCGGAGGTGTCGTCGTTAACGGACCGCCGATCGGCCCGCACTGGGCGTGACACTTTCGCCGCCTTCATCGCTGATAGGAGCGAAAGGATCGCGCCACGTGTCCGGAACCGCTGCGTGAGAGTACCGTGTTTACCGTGACATGACAGAGCTTGTGCCATCAAAAATCGATGACGAAATTTTTGCGAAGCATCTGCCGAATGCGGTGCTTCGTCCGAGGAGGCACTCGTCGCACCGCACACTGCCGACCGATGTACGGTGCCTGGCGGGAAAGTTGAGGCGAACCGACCGGGTGAGCGCCACCCGCGCCACCGGGAGCGCTGTTGCCACCCCAAGCCACCCGAGCCACCGCTCGGCATCGTCGCCCGCCGGTCTCGCGGCCTCCCCTCCCGACACGGGTTCAGGGCCTGTGTCGGAAGTGGCGCCTGCCGGGCGGACGACGCCACTTCCGACACAGGCCCTAGCCGTCCCGACGGGGCCACGCGCAGGACCCGTCGCCGCACCGTGAGCTCTTCCTCCCCGCCAGCCCTCCCCCTCTTGCCCTGTGTTGGAGACCCCGTGCACCCCACCCGCAAGGCGGCCGTGACGGCCACCGCCCTCCTGACCGCCGCCGCCATCACCGTCGTCACCGGCTGCGAGAGCGGTTCCGCCACCGGCGAATCCGTCGCCGCGTCCCCCGACGGCTCGTCCAGACCCGGCTGCCCCACCGCCCTCGCCGAGGCCAAGCGGGCCGTCAAGGCGGCCGAGGACGTCAACGCCCCCTGGGCCGGACCGACCAGCGGACCGCGAGCCGTTCCGGACAGGACCATCGTCTACATCGCCCAGACCCTGACCAACCCCGGTGTCGCGGGCGTCGCCAAGGGCGTTCAGGAAGCCGCCGACGTCATCGGCTGGCGCGTGCGCACCATCAACGGCCAGGGCACGCCCGCCGGAATCAAGGCCGCCTTCGACGAGGCCCTCGCCCTCGGGCCCGATGGCATCGTCATCGGCGGCTTCGACCCCGCCTCCGTCACCGAACAGGTCGACCAGGCGGACGCCGCCGGGATCCCGCTGATCGGCTGGCACGCGGTCGCCGCTCCCGGCCCCAGCGAGAGCCCGAAGCTGTTCAGCAACATCACCACAAGGGTCGAGGAGGTCGCGAAGATCAGCGCCGACTGGATCATCGCCCGGTCCAACGGCCGCGCCGGCGTCGTCCTGTTCACCGACGCCTCGATCCCCTTCGCCAAGCGCAAGTCCGACCTGATCAAGACGGAACTCGCCACCTGCTCCGACGTCAAGCTGCTGAGTTACGAGAACATCCCCATACCACAGGCGAACATCCGCACCGTCGAGAAGGTCTCCTCCCTGGCCTCCCGCTTCGGCGACAGGTGGACCCACTCCGCTGCCATCAACGACCTGTACTTCGACCACGCGGGCCCCGCCCTGCGCGCCGCCGGCAGGGAGGGGGCCGGCGCCCCGTTCAACATCGGGGCCGGTGACGGCGACCCGTCGGCCTTCCAGCGCATCAACAGCAAGGAGTTCCAGGCCGCCACCGTTCCCGAGCCGCTGTCCGAACAGGGCTGGCAGATCATCGACGAGTTCAACCGCGCCTTCGCCGGCAAGCCGGCCAGCGGATACGTCGCACCCGTCCACATCACCACCGTGGCCAACAGCGGCGGCGCCCTGTCCTGGGACTCCGAGGGCTACCGCGAGGCTTACCGCAAGATCTGGGCCAAGTAGACAGAAGCTGGAGCAAGCGAAGACGCAGCAGACCCGCGACCGCGCGTGTAGGTGCTCGGCGCCGTGCGCGGGTTGAGGTACCGCGCACGCAACGCGTTGAACTGGGGTCTACTCGGGACTGGGGTCTACTCGGGGCAGGGGTCTACTCGGGGCAGGGGTCTACTCGGGGCAGGGGTTTACTCAGGGCAGGGGTCTACTCAGGGCAGGGCGGGCCCTGCTTGCTGTAGGTCTCTCCGTGCTGGTAGGCACCGCACGCGGCTACGGCGACCGGCCCCTCGGCCGACTGCCGGAGGATCACCAGCGTCTTGCCCGCCGGGGGCTGGTTGCCGTCCTGGGACCGGCTGATGAACCCGGTGGCGCCCTCGAAGCCGAAGGAGACACCGCTGCCCAGCGCGGACTGCACCCCGGCCGGTGTCAGGCTGTACTTGGCGGCGAAGTCCACGCTCTGGGACAGCAGACGGAACGCGTCGTAGGCCATGGCGGAGTGACCGTCGTGCCGCCACGGGTCATTCTCCGGAGAACCGTTCACCCAGCCGTCGTACTCCTGGACGAACCTCCTCGTCGTGTCGGTTGCCCGGCCGTCCGCGCTCGGCAGGCGGTACGCCGTGTGGTAGAGGCGCAGCCATGTCTTGTCGCCGTACTCGCCGGTCTGCTCCATGTTGGTCAGCTCGTTGCCGCCCAGTACGGTGAGGCCGTTCGCGGCGCAGGTCTCCCTCCGGTCGAAGGCGTGCACGAACGCGGTGAAGTCGCGTGCCCGGGCCGCCCAGTAGACGACCGCCTCCTGATGGTCCTGGAGTTCCTGGCACACGTGAGCGGCGAGGTCGTCGGGTGCTGCGATGGTGCCGACGCCCTTGGCCGGCGCGTCGTCGTCCTGGGAGAAGTCCACGACGTCCGTGGTGCCCGGGAACTTCTCGACGAACCTGTCCGCGAGCCCCTTGCTGTACAGATCGGTCGAGGTGTGGACCACGACGGCGCGCTTGGCCGGGGTGCAACCCGGCTGTCCGTCCGGTCCGTCGGCCCGCGCCACGATGTTGGAACTGAACGCGAAGTTCGCCGAGATCTCCGCCTCGACGCTGTTGAGCGGGGCGAAGGGCCAGTAACTGACGCTGCCCAGCATCTCGTCCGCGCTGGCGGTGGTGCCCACCACAGGGATCCCCGCCTTCCCCAGGATCGTCAGAGCGTTCTTGGTCTCCGTCCTGCTCTGGGAGTATCCGAGGACACCGACGATCTCCCGGTGCTGCTTGCCGGGTTTCTGCTTCAGCTCCTCGACCAGTTCCGCGGCCTGCTTCTCGGCGTTCGCGAACCTCGGGCCGGTGTAGCGCACATCCACGTACAGCGGGACCCGCTTGATGTTGGAGACTGCCTCCCGGTTGAGTCTGCTCTGCCACAGGGCGATACCGCGCAGCTCCGGGACACTTCCGTCGAACAGGGCGGTCGTCGAGTCGTTCGTCGGCTTGGCGGAGCCGAAGTACACGACCGTACGGACCGTCCTGTTCTGCTTCTCGGCGAACTTCACGGCCCTCTCGTTCTGCTCTTCGATCTCCTCGAAGGCCTGCTCGTACAGATCTCCGGCCTTCAGGTCGAGCGGCTCGGTCCGCTCGGCGACGGCGACATCGCCGCCGACGCAGGAGGTGTCGTGCAGCGGGGACACGATCCGGACCACCCCGTAGGCCAGCGCGGTCACGGCCACCAGGGCGAGGGACGTGACGAGCGACGTCTGGGTGCTCCCGCGGACTTTGAACAGCCTCGGGGCCACCCGGCGAATGGGCAGTCCGTCCCGGGAGAAGGGCTCGTCCTGAAGGTTCACCACAACGGGAGGGCCGCCACTGCCCCGCATGCGCTCGGCCGCCCGGGAGAGGCCGCACTCCTCGGCGTCCAGGTCGGTCAGCAGGGCGTCGGACGGCCTGCCGGCCACGATGACGAGCGGGCCGGGCCGGTTCGCCGTACGGGCGGTGGCGTCCGCGCGGTCGACCGTGACGGTTGCGGCCTGCAGGGCACGTACCAGACGTCCGGCCGCCTCGGAGCCGTCCGTACCCTCCGGGGGGATCTCCACCAGCAGCACGGGACGTGCGGTCCGGCGGCGGCTCTTGGGCAGCGCCCGGCCGGGTGACGGTGGGCGCAGGTCCTCCAGCAGCGCGCGTACCAGCAGCCTTTCGAGCGCTTCCAGCGCCTCGGCGCGGTTCGGATGGTCCGCGCGGAGCGCCAGCCGTGGCGCCTGCCGCTCCGCCACCCCGTCCAGGACCTCGAACAGGCCCTCACGACCGTTGTCGACGCCCAGCTCGGCGCCGAGCCACCTGGCACGTCGGTTGAGGGAGAGACGGCCGGGCCGGATGAGCCGTGCCGTCTGCCGCCGGGCCCAGCACCACCGGGGGAAGGTGATGGTGATACTGCGCCACCATGTGCCGAGCAGCCATCCCCGCAGCCCGGCGATCGGTGGCGCCTCCCCGCCGGAGAGCGACCAGAGGAGGGCCGGCAGGCCGCCCCGTTCGGTCCGCTGCCGGTAGGCGTGGTTGCGCAGTTCCTTCGGTGCGGGGGCGGACCAAGTGCCCGGACGTTCCCGGATGTACGTGAGGACCTCGCGCAGCAGTACGAAGTCCGGGAAGCGGTCAGGAGTCATGTTCCGGGGAATGCCGCGGCCGAGTTCCTTGCCCGCCGTCTCAGCCAGCGAGTCGGAGCCGGAGTGATCTCCCGCCCACAGCAGCGCGTACGGGGCCAGCTTTCCGCCGGTGTCCCGCTTGAGCGACAGCTCCAGCTCGCCCAGGACCCGGCGGACCCGGGCGCGGTACTCCGGGCCCGCTGCGTCAGCCGGGGTGACCGTCTCGGGAATGCGCAGGATGACCAGCGGCGGTCTGGTCGACAGTCCGGCGGGGTCGTCGGGGGCCACGGTCATCGGGAACTCCCTGACGAACGCGTCCGCGCCGGTGTCGTCGGGGAAGCGATCTGCGGTCGGGGGCATCGCCATGTACTCGACTCCTGGTGCAAAGGGATCGCCGAAGTGTGGTGTGGATCACCATCGGGGCGGCGACAAGCTATCGGCAGCGCCGACGCCGTCACGGCGGATTCCGGAGTCCGCAAGGGGGCGCCACCCCCTGATCTCGTGTACCAGGAATGTCAGTTCGAGTTGCGGAACCGCCAAGCACCAGGTCGATACCCTCTGCGGCGCCGCCTCGGATGACGGTGTCGTAGCGGTGCCGCAGGTCAGGCCGCCCGGCTTCCCGCGGCCCCCGGACCATCTACCTTGGGGCGAAAGTGGACGCTTCACAGCCGGCGAGCGGTCATTGCCGGCAGCGTGATGCGACGATGCCGGCATGGAATGGGCCGAAGCTCCGCCGGGAAGCCGCTCTTCCCGCCGTCGTCGCGCGCTCGGGGACATCGGTGGCCGCCCCCGTCTCGTGCCTCGCCGTTTCTCTCCCGCCGTCACGTCTGACGCCCCGCGCCGTGTGGCCCGCGGCCGGGCTCCCCGGGCTCCCCGGGCTCCCCGGAGGTTCCGGCCCACCGCCGGGACCGGCCCCGTCTCCGCGCCGTCCCGGCCGGACATCCGTCCCTACCAGTGAGGTGGTAGCACCATGAGCATCGTCGACCTGGCCGCGCTCGGTGAGTCCTTCACCCGCGACCCCTACCCCGTCTACGCCCGGTTACGGGACCAGGGCCCGGTGCACCGCATCCGTATGCCGGAAGGGGGCGCTTCGGCCTGGCTCGTCGTCGGATACGAGGCCGGGCGTGCCGCCCTCGCGGATCCCAGGCTCTCGAAGGACTGGGGCAAGGCATCGCCCTCCCTGCCGCTGGGTGCCGTCTCCTCCGGCCCGCACATGCTCAGGGCCGACCCGCCGGACCACACGCGGCTGCGCAAACTGGTCGCCCGCGAGTTCACCGCACGCCGGGTGGAAGAACTCGCGCCGCGCATCCAGAAGACCACCGACGCGCTCCTGGACCGGATGCTCACCGCACCCGACGGGCGCACCGACCTCGTCGAGGCGCTGTCCTTCCCGCTGCCCATCTCCGTGATCTGCGAACTCCTCGGCGTACCGGACCTGGAACGCGACTCCTTCCGGACGTGGTCGAACGACGCGCTCGGCGCCACCGACCCCGAGGACCGCAAGGCCGCCGCGGCCTCGATGGCGCGGTACATGGCGGAGTTGGTGGAGGGCAAGCGGCAGCGGCCCGGCGACGACCTCATGAGCGCGCTGATCCACGGCTCCGACAACGACGGAGACAGGCTGTCCCGCGAGGAGGTCCTCGGCATGGCCTGGCTGCTGCTCGTCGCCGGCCACGAGACCACCGTGAACCTCATCTCCAACGGCGTCCTGGCCCTGCTCACCCACCCCGAGCAACTGGCCGCCCTGCGCGCGGACCTCTCCCTCATCGACACCGCGGTCGAGGAGATGCTGCGCTACGAGGGCCCCGTGGAGACCCCCACGTACCGCTTCACCACCGAACCGGTGACGATCGGCGACACAGTCGTCCCCGGAGGGGGCGAACTCGTCCTCGTCGCCCTGGCCGACGCCAACCGCGATCCCGTGCGCTTCCCCGCACCCGACCGCTTCGACATCTCCCGTGACGCCCGCGGCCATGTGGCCTTCGGACACGGCATCCACCACTGCCTGGGGGCGCCGCTGGCCCGCCTGGAGGCGCGCATCGCCATCAGAACGCTGTTGGAACGCTGTCCCGGCCTGGCCCTCGACATCCACCCGGCAGCGATCACCTGGCGCCCGGGAATGATGATCCGCGGTCCGCGGAGCCTGCCGGTACGGCTCACCCGGTAGGCCGCGCGAAGAATGGCTGCACGCCGAGAGGATCGGCGTCAACCGGGGATGGCTCTACGATCACCTGAGTGTCGGCGGGCGCCGACCCTCTGACATCCGTATGACGGTCGCGCATCCGTTGTTTCAGCGCGTCGATCAGCCGAGCGGGTGTCGCCCTGGGCTTCCAGGCCCTTGTGCGGGCCTGAGGCTCAGGGCGGAGCGGTCGTGCCCCGGATGACAAGGCGGGGGGCGATGACCTGTTCCCCGGCGGGGATCTCGTCGCCCTCCAGGCGTGCGACGGCCCGGCCGACGGCGAGGTGGGCGAGGCGGGGGATGTCCTGTCCGACGGTGGTGAGGTCGATGTGGGCCAGGCGGGCCAGGTGGCTGTCGTCGAAGCCTACGACGGAGATGTCGCCGGGGACCGCGACGCCGGAGCGGAGGAAGGTGTCGAGAACGCCGGTCGCGCAGCGGTCGTTGAAGGCCATCACGGCGGTGGGGCGCGGGCGGGCCGCCGACAGCGTCCGGGCGGCCGCGGCGCCGTCCTCCTCGGTCAGCCCGCCGGCGAGGATGCGGATGTGTCCGCCCAGGCCGTGGCGGTTCATGGCGGTGCGGTAGCCACGGCGCCGGTCGGCTGCGCCCGGTGCCCGGCCGCCGTCGATGTGGGCGATGTCGCGGTGGCCCAGAGCGACGAGGTGGTCCACGGCCTGGCGGGCTCCTTCGTCGTCGGCGGTCCGCACGACCTCCAGGCCGGGGATCGACGGCCGCAGCCGCCGGGCCACGGAGACGACGGGCAGCTGCCCGGCGAGTTCCGCCAGCCGCGCGGCGGGGGCCTGCGGGCCGAGCAGGATCAGCGCCTCGCACCGGTCGGCGAGCAGCGTCTCGACGGCGCGCTGTTCGCCGCGTCTCGCGGCCACGGCGCTCAACACGATCTGGTAACCGGCCGGTTCGGCCGCCGCGTAGATGCCCTCGACGAGGTCGGAGTGGAACGGATGCTGGAGGCCGAACTGCACACCGAGCAACTGGGAACGGTGGCTGCGCAGCAGTCGCGCCCGGGCGTCCGGACGGTAACCGATCTCCCGCGCGGCCTGCAGGACACGCTCACGGGTGGCCGAGCCGGCGCCCTTCGCGCCGCGCATCACGATGGAGACCAGCGCCGTGGACACGCCCGCCCGCGCCGCCACGTCGGCGAGCGTCGGCCGCTTTCCGCCGGGCCCCGCCGGGTTCCCTGGCACTGTGTCCTCCCTGGTCGGGGACGTCACCTCGAGCGCTGACTATAGAACGTTCTAGCTGTCTTCGGCCACCGACGTCTTGACATGGGTGCACGGCGGCTGGCGTACTGCTGCCCAAGAGCTGGCGCTAGAACGTTCTAGTAGCTAGGACGCTCCAGTAGCTAGGACGTTGCAGTAGCTGGACGTTCTAGCGAACCACAGCGGAGAGAAGGTACGTGGCGATGTACGCACTGGCGGTCTGCGCCGAGATGGTGTTCCTGGATCTGCCGATCGACGAGCGGGCACGGCGTATCCACGACGCCGGCTTCCAGGTCGAGATCTGGGACTGGACCCGGCACGACCTGGACGCCCTGGCCCGGACCCCTGCCGAGTTCTCCTCCATGACCGGCTACATCCGCGGCGGTCTGACCGACGAGGAGGGTGCGGACGAACTCCTGCGCACCGCCCAGGAGTCGGTCCGTGCGGCCGAGCAACTGGGCTGCTCCCGGCTGAACCTGCACGGCACCGGACTGGACGGCGAGGGCCTGCCGGTGGTGCCGGTGACCGGTCCGGCCACGGGGGAGATGTGGATCGCCGCCCATCGCACGCTCACCCGCCTCGCCGAACTGGGCGAGAACACCGGGGTGGTCTTCACACTGGAGAACCTCAACACGGCCGTCGACCACCCCGGTGTGCCGTTCGCGACGGCCGCCGACACTCTGGCCCTGGTCCAGGCGGTGGACCGGCCCGGGCTGCGGATGAATCTGGACCTGTACCACGCGCAGATCGGCGAGGGGAATCTGATCGAGCTGGTCCGCAGGGCCCATACGCTGGGCCTGATCGGCGAGATCCAGGTGGCCGACGTCCCCGGCCGCCGCGAACCCGGAACCGGGGAGATCAACTACCCCGCCGTCGCCCGCGCCCTCAAAGAGCTCGGCTACGAGGGCACGGTCGCGATGGAGGCGTGGGCCTCCGACGACAGCGAGCTCGCCCTGGAGCGCTTCCGCTCCGCCTTCACCCTCTGAGGACCTCTGAGACCCCTGAGAGCCTGTGTCACATCCCCGGTCGGGCACGCGACGCCTGGCAGGCACTCCCCCACTGCCTCAAGGGCGTGAGGCCCCCAGCCGCGTTGCCGAACCGCCCACGTGGCTCCTCCCCCACGCTCGAACACCCTCGCGCGGGGACCTCCATCGAGTGCGCTCCGGCGCCTGGCGATCGCACGCTCCCCCACGCTCGAACCGGCTTCGCTCGGCTCGCGCGGGGGCACCCCCATCGCCGCCGCGCGCTGATCCGACCGGAGATGTGACACAGGCCCTGACCGCCACGGCCCCCGTGACCACCCCTGACGACGACGTACGGAGCACCTCATGACCGCCCAACAGCCTCTCGCAGTCGGCCTCATCGGCGCCGGCCGCATGGGTTCGTTCCACGCCGAGACCCTCGCCCACCGGCTCCCGGGCGTCCGGCTCGCCGCAATCGCCGATCCCGCCCCGGGCGCCGCGCAGCGCCTGGGCGACCGGCTGGGCTGCGCCACCACCTACACGGACATAGGTGAACTGCTCACCGCCCCGCATCTCGACGGCGTGGTGATCGCCACCCCGGCCCGCACCCACGCCGGCCTCGTCGAGGCGGCGGCCAAGGCGGGCAAGGCGGTCTACTGCGAGAAGCCCATGGCCGTCACCCTGGCAGAGGCCGACCGCGCCATCGCGGCCGCCGCCGACGCGGGCGTACCGCTCCAGGTGGGCTTCAACCGCCGCTACGACCCGGGGTTCAGGGCCGCACACGAGAAGATCGCCGCCGGCGCCATCAGCACACCGCAGCTGCTGCGCTCGCTCACCCGCGACCCCGAACTGGCCGACCCTGCCCGTATCCCGCCGTGGACGATCTTCCTGGAGACCCTCATCCACGACTTCGACGTCCTGGGCCACCTCAACCCCGGCGCCGAACCCGTCGAGGTCTCCGCGATGGCAGACGCCCTGGTCCGCCCCGACTTCAAGGACCGCGGCCTGCTCGACACCGCCGTCGTCACCATCCGCTTCGACAACGGCGCCCTCGCCACCGCCGAGGCCAGCTTCCAGGCCGTCTACGGCTACGACGTACGCGCCGAGGTCCTCGGCTCGACCGGCATGCTCACCATGGGCGACATCCGCCGCACCCACCTGACCGCATACGGCCCCGACGGTGTCACCGCCGAGTGCGTCACCTACGACCAGCACCTCTTCCACGACGCCTACGTGGCCGAACTCGCCGACTTCACCGACAGCGTCCGCACCGGACGCACCCCGTCCGCCACCGGCGAGGACGCCCGCGCCGCCCTGTCCATCGCCCTCGCCGCCATCGAGTCCGTCACCAGCGGCGGCCCCGTCCGAGTGGGCAAGCCCCGGGATCTCTGACGTGCGAAGATCCGCCCGCAGGCAACCGGCCGGGCTCTTGGAGACCGCACCGGGTCCTTAACGGACAGGGGTCGTTAACGGACGTCGCCGACCTGGTCGCGCTCTCCCCGGTCACCACGCCCTGCCGGGTGGTCGCCCAGATGGTCAACTACCGCAGCCATGCCCGCGATTCGGGTTTCACCGGCGAGATCCCGCCCACCTTCTTCCGCAAGGCGTCCGGCTCGGTCAGCGGCCCGGCCGACAGGATCGTCCGGCCCGCGCACGTCAAGTTCCTCGACTACGAGGTCGAACTCGGCCTGGGCATGGGCGCTCCCCTGCCCGTGGGCACCGTCGTCACCGAGCAGGACCTGCCGTCGTAGGTCGCCGGGCTCGTACTGACCAATGACGTCAGCGCCCGCGACGTCCAGCTGACCAAGACCCAGTTCTACGAGAGCAAGTCGTATCCGACCTTCACACCGACGGGGGCCGTACCTGGCGCTGCTGGAGCCGGAGGACTTCACCCATCTCCTTGATCTGCGGCTGAAGTTGTCCGTCAACGGTGATCTGCGTCAGGACCGCACCCTCGCCGACATGATCGTCCGTCCGGCGCAGGCACTCACGCTGCTCGCCCGCTTCCAGAGGCTCGGCCCAGGCGACCTGCTGTTGACCGGCACCCCCGGCGGTACCGCCCTCAAGGCCCCGCCCAAGCCGGTGGAGGCTGGACGTCCGCGACCGCGCCCAGCTCGTCGCCATCGCCTACCAGACCGGCCTGGTGCAGCCGAACCGATACGGGTCGGGCGGAGACACCGGACTGTCCTGAGGGCGCCGAATCAGCCTCCCTCCACATGAAGATGACCGTGAAGCGCGACCGGCCGCCCGGACATGCGGGCGACCGGCACAGTGTCACCGTGCTCACGCGCGAAGCGCCACGCACTGGCGGAGCAGTGGCTCCAGGCGCAGCTGGGTGTCCTCGCGGTCGAACACCTGGAGGGCATCGAGACAGCTGACGATCCAGCGGGCCTCGTCCTCGTCCTCGATCTGGACCGCCACGGCGGTCACCGCGCTCTCCAGGTCGAACAGGCCCTCCTTGAACTCGTCATCGAGGGCCTGGTATCCGGTCGCGAGCAGCGAGTCCGTGAACACACCGGTCGCCTCGGCGAAAGCGCGGGCCTTGGCCTGGTCCGTGCGCAGGTCGGCCAGGCGGCGCAGCACCTCGTCGGGGTCGCCCAGTTCCTCGTGCAGGCTATGTGCGCGGCCGACCAGGAGGGGCCAGCCGCCGGTCAGCTCGTGGAGACGGTCAAGGCGGCCCTCCGTGTGGAACATGTCGACGCGCTGCGCCCAGCCGTGCAGGCTGCGGCGATCGTGGCGGCGCAGCACCACGGGGACGGCCGAGGTGGGTTCGTTGCCCGTCAGCAAGGTGCGCCACAGGGCCAGCTGGGCGGGGTCTGTGACGAGGACAACCGCGCGGGTCACCCCCGGGGTCTCGGGCAGCAGCGTCTCGGCCAGGTCGACGGCCTCCCGGCAGGTCTCGGGTCGCGCCGGGTAGCGGGCGAAGTCGCTGATGACGACGCGCCGTTCACGCGGGCGTCCGCCCGTGAGTTCCTGCTTGTAGACACTGGGCCTGCCGACGGGCGGCAGCACCCAGTCGGCGATGCGTCCGGCGATCGTCCGCAGGGTGTTGCCGACGTCGGTGACGCCAGTGGCGGACGTGCCGAGGACGACCCTCGTCTGGTTGGATCGCTCGCCGAGCAGATCGTCCAGCTGGGTGATGGTGAGCGGAGCCGGCCGGCCGTCGGGCAGCTCGGGGCGGCCCTCCTGCACGATGCTCTCCTGGAGTTCGCAGTCATGTTCGGCCCTGAGCAGGCGGGCTTCCACCTCGTGGGAAGTGCCGATCATGCGCAGGGCGTTCGGGCCACGCAGATGCCAGCCCTGGCCGTCGTGGTTGGGAGCGAGGATGCCGAGGCCCACCATCTCGGAGAGATAGGCGCGGAAGCCCTCCGTGTCGAGCTGTTCGAAGCCCCTGCGCCAGAACGTCTCGCACTCCTCGCGCAGTTCGGTGTCGCTCAGCCGCACCTCCAGGCCGCGGTGGCGGGCATGGTGTGCCAGCACGTTGGCGATCACGTCGTAGCGGTGGTCGAGGCTCAACGTGTCCTTGAAGGCCGCCGAAATGCCGTCCCTGAGCCCAGCGTCCAACTCCACGACCTCTACGTCGGCGACCTCCACCCGGTACGGGGGTCCCTCGGCTCCGCGCCGCGCCCGCTTGCGGTGCATCAGCTCGACCAGCCGGTGACCGAACATCTGCAGCAGGAACGGCTGGTAGGAGCAGTAGCCGAGCACCCGGTTGACGAGGTCCATGTCCTGGAACTCGAAGCCGAGCGCCCGCATCGGCTCGACCAGCAGTTCGGCGGCGAACTGGGGAGCGAGCGGGCCGATCACCTTCGGGGTCTGCGCGAGGTGGCCGAACGGCCCGTTGCTCGCCAGCTTGGAGAACCGCTGCACGGAGTGCAGTCCGGCGAAGACCACCTTGGCGTGGTCCTTGGTGTCGGAGCCGAGGCCCTTGAGCTTCTTGGTCTGGTCGAAGCGGGGGGCGTCCGCCTCGAAGAACTGGTCGCACTCGTCGAGCAGGATCAGCAGCCGGCGGCGTGAGTCCCCATCGAGCCAGGCCCGGATGCCGGCGCGCACCCGTTCGGAGATGTCCTGCCGCGACCTGCGGCCCTGCGGCCGGCCCAGTACCTGCGCCGCGGCCAGCTCCCGGTCCAGGACGCTCCACAGCGCCTCCGGTCCCAGGGAGCTGCCCTTGCCGATGTTCTCCTGGTCGAGGTTGACGTACACCGCCTGGTGGTAGCCGGGGCGCTGCTCCGTGAACCGTTCCCCGGCGTCGGCGAGCAAGGCCGACTTGCCCAGGCCGCGGCCGCCGAAGATGACCTGGGTGCCGCGCGGGTCCAGGATGCTCTTGCGTTCGGCGTCACGGCCGTAGAACATCTCGCCTCCGATCCGGCCACGCTTCTCCCTGATGTACGGGTTGACGCCGGAGAACGGCAGGAGCGCCTGCGTGGCCGTGCTGACCTGGCGGTTGCCTCGGGCGGCGAGATAGGCAAGGGCGGCGTCGTCCACGACGAGCAAGGGTTGCAACTGGTCTGAGCCGACGGCGAACTCGACGCGAGCCTCGCGGCTCAGCGTGCCGAAGTAGACGACGAGCAGGCTCCCTCCGCTGGTGTCCCGCTCCGCCCAGCTCATGACGACCTTGGCGTGCGGGCGGCCCCATACCATCAGCACGCGGAGGCTGCCGCCCTGCTCCCTGATCTGCGAGCCGAACGCGGGCGCCTTCGCCCTGCCATTGATCTCCACCTCGATCGCCTCGAAGAAGCGGTACTCGCGTCGGCGCAGGTTCGGAGACCGCTCGTCCAGTGGCTTCGCGCTCTTGGCGTCGTAGCCGAGGAGTTTGAGAGCCGGGAGCAGCTGCCGTCGCGCGGACACTTCGAGCCGGTCCTTCGGCTCGGTCGCGCCGAGCTCCCGCCACGCGTCGAGGGCATCGGCCGCTAGGGCCGCCTCGTCGGTGGAGAGGCCGCCGTAGTCCAGGACAGGGACCGTCGGGTGCTTGCCGCCGGACCGGACGAGGTCGACGAGGCCGCGGTCGACACCCCCCGGCAGGCCGTCGGGCACGGCCGGGAAGAACTCGGTCAGATGGGCCTCGCCGGTCTCGATCTCCGGGACGGGTTCGCCGATCTCCAGGAAGTAGACGAGGTCGGCGGCGGTGGCCAGGCCGCCGGTGTCCAGGTGCCGCAGGACCTGGGAGCGCTCCTCCGTGGTGAGGTCCAGGGCGTCGAGGCGGGCACGGATCCGGTCTGCGGCCTGCTGTCGGAAGGCGGGCAGGTCGCGCCGTACGGTGTCGAGCGCCCGCCGTACCGCGATCAGGTCGTGCGTGTCGGTGCCGTCGAGCCGGGCGCGGGCGTCGGCCAGCAGCTCCTGCAGGCGCAGGTCCTGGTCGTCGGTCACGGCGCCGTCGGCCTGCGCGCGGTGCAGCTCGGCGACGAGTTCGTCGTGTTCCTGGCGCAGCTCCGTGCGCCGGTTGGCCTCCCGCTCCTCGATCTCGGCCAGTGCGGGCGGGGTGAACTCCCTGGCCTGCGCGGCGGGCAGCACCCCGCAACCGGCCAGCTCAACCACGGTACGGGCCGCGGCGAAGGCGTCATTGGCGAGCCGCTCGGCGAGGGCGTCCTGCCAGCTCCGGTCGACCGCGGTGAGGAGCCGGTCGAGGGACGGCCGCTCGTCACGGGTGTCGCACACCTTCAGCAGTTCCACGTCCAGCAGGAGTTCCGGGGCGAGGGAACCGGCGGGACGCGTGGTCGCGGTGTCGCCGGCCAGCAGAGCGAACAGCTCCTCCATCGAGGCGCGGGCCGCCCACGCCGTCGCGGCGGGGAGGGCCCCCGAGCGCCGCGCCAGCTGCTCCAGTTCCCCCAACACCGCCTCCTTGCCGTCCAGTAGGGACTGTCGCAGCGAGGAGATCTCCTTGACCGCCCGGTTGCCGTCGGAGCGGTCGCCGCGGCGGGTGCCGTCGACCGCCAGGCACCACTCCTTGACCAGGCCGGCGGCCCGCTCCACGAGATGCACCAGGTCCTGCCGTCCGGAGCCCTGGAGCGGTTTACCGCTGGGCGACCGGTGCTTGCGGTCCATGCGGTCGATCTCGTTGTTGATCTCGGTGAGCTTCGACAGGCGTTCGGCCTGCTCCCGCGCACGGTGTACCGCGTCGCGCTCGTCGCGGACCACGGTCATGAGCAGCGTGCCGAGCGTCCCGTCTTCGGGGGCCAGCCACCGCTTGGCGATCTCTGTCGCCCGCGCGAACCGCAGCCTCGGCGGCGCCAGCAGGGCACGGCACTGCTCGCGCAGCTCCCGCAGCCTGGCCTCCGTCCCGAAGGTGTCGGCGATGACGACCAGCGGGGAGGCGATCATCAGGGCACCGCTGAGGGCACGGTCGGCCACGGCGGTCGCCACCTCCCCGAGCCGGTCCGGCAGCCGGGGCACCAGCGCCTTGAGCTGGGCGCCCGCCAGATGGTCGCCGGTGATCAGCGCCGTACGCAGCAGGGCGGGCAGCAGGAGGAGTTCGCTGCCCTCGGCGTCACGGCCTGCGTGTCCGCTGTACTGCTGAAGCAGGTCCGCAGTCAGCCGGGCACCCTGGCTGTCACCGGAGGTGAGCAGCGCGGCGGCCCCGGCCAGGCGGAGCGCCGCCACCTGCGGTTCGGGGTGGCCGACGGTCTTCGCCACATGGTGGGCGAGTCCGAAGCGCCGTTGCACGACCAATTGCGCCAGGGCACGCTCGGCCGCGGCCTCGTCGGAGTCCTTGTCCGCATCTTCGTCCTTGTCCGCGTCCCTGTCCGCGTCCCTGTCCCCGTCCACGGACAGGGGCGTGGCCTTGGCCGTTTCCGGGGTTATGTCCGCTTCCGGGGCCGACGTCGCCGGCAAGCCGGCGTCCGGGTCCGTGAGGGGTGCCGGATCGGCGACGGCCGGTGTCACGGCCGGGGCGTCGTCGGCGCGGGGCGCACCGGAGGCCGTCCGGGCAGGTGCGGTGGCTTCCGGTTCCGGTGCGGGGTGAGGGACGGTCCCCTCGATGAGGTGGCCGGCAATCTCCCCCGTCTTCTCGTCTGTCTGCTCGACCGGCGCGGTGGGCCCGGCGGGCGGTACGGCCCCGGGTTCCACGGTCGTCGTACCGCTCGTCGGCTCGGTGCCGTCCGCCTCTGCCCCGACGGGTCCGTGGCCGGCGTCCTCCGGCCGCGCTAACGTCAGTTCGGGGGCCATGACCGCCGCCATGGCACACGCGGGCAGCACCCGCACGACCTGCTCCTGCAGGCCCAGGATCTCCGTCGCGGCGTCCGCCTGCCGCCCCAGCCGGATGAGCCGCGCCAAGGCGGCGAGCGCAGCGTTCTCCTGCCGTTGCGTTTCCTCCCACACCGGTGTTTCCAGCAGGCGGCGGGCCGCGCCTCGCACGGCCTCGGCGGCGGAGGCGGCGGGGCTGTCCGGGCGGCATGCGACGTCCAGCAGTTCCCGCAGCGTCTCCCGTGCCTGCAGGTCGTGTTCGTGTGCCGCCCGGTGCGCCTGTGCGGCACGGGTCATGTCCTCGAGGCGGCGAGGCACACCCGCAAGCCCCGCCGCCCGGAGCACCGCGTCGGCGCTGTCGAAGACGGCGCCCAGTGCGGTCAGCGGAAGCAGGTCCTCGTCCTGCGGAGGGCGTCCGTCCGCGACCGCACCGATCACCTTCGCCGCGGCTTGACGGGCCTCCGCGACGGCCGACTCCAGCTGTCGGCAGACCGCCTCCGGATCCGTCGCCTCCACACTCCGGGAGTCTTCGGACACCGTCGCGGGCATGTCGTTCGAGGTGGCAGGGTCCGGTGCGGCCGTCTCCGATGCGGGGGCGTCCGTGCGCGGCCGGTCGGAGACGGCAGCGCGCTCGCCCTCCCCATCGCCCGCGGGCGACAGATCCTGGTCTTCCGGTGCGCCGGGGACGAAGCCTGCGTGCGCCGCCACGACGGACCGCGCCGCGTCACCGACAGCGGCGAGTCGTGCCGTCTCCTTCTCGTCGGCCGTCGCCGTGAACCAGTCCTGGTCCGCCGCCCAGGCAAGGATGCGGGCGTCGGCGACGGAGGCGTTGCACCACGCGAACACCGTGGTCCGCACCAGTGTCGCGCCCCACCGGGAAACGGGGTCGGACACCGTCTCACCGTCCTGCGCGAAGACGTACCTGCCCACCTGGTTCATCACGGTGATCGTGAGTTCCCGGACTCTGCAGGTGCACGTGTGCTGCAGCGACTCGCGCCGCAGCCTGGCGAGTACGTCCCGGCACAGGGCGCTGCCGGCCCTTCGAGGCGCCGCCATGCGGATTCCCAGGCTGCCGAGCAACTCCTGCCGGTCCCTGGGCGGCAGGGAGTTGAAGGCGAGTTCCACCATGCCGACCGTGAGGTCGTTCAGGGCGGTGACAGCCGGGTGTTCCAAGGCGTTGAGCGCGGCGGCCAGGCCTTCGAGACCCTCGACCGAGACGCGCGACGGCGACAGCGGCGGCCCCGTCACAACGCGGTAGCGGTCCTGCATGTATGCGTACTCCGTTTCTGTTGGTGGTTCTGCGGCTCGTTCTACGGCTCGTTCTGCGGCTCGTACTGCGCGGCTCACTCGACGACGAGGAGCCCTGAAGGGAGAGACAGGGAGAAGTGGAGGTCGGGGAGCCGTGACCGGATCAGTGGCCGCGCGTGTGCTCGGTGACGAACGTGTATCCGTCGGGCAGTTCCCAGCCGTCCGCCTTGCCGAGCCTGCGGCAGTGCTCACGAAAGGCCACTCGCTGGACTTCGCTGGGCGAGCAACCCGGCCGCAGACGGCGCAGATGGCCGGGGACGAACTGGACACCGAGCAGCCCCCCGCCGCCCGGTTCCGCGCCGCCCCATGGGCGTATCACCCGGCGTCGAGCGGGACGGTAGCCGATGAGGGGGATGGTCGGCTCCCCGTCGCATGCCGGGAAGTGCGGTTGGCCCCAGGCATCGCGACTGCCGAGGGCCGGCTCCAGGAGCCGTTCCGCGAGGAGTTCCGCGACCGCCGATTCGAGAGCGGCGGCCTGTGACCGTGCCGGCAGGCGCCCGTAGACCGCGCTCGGCAAGACGGAACGGTCCAACAGGGCATGGCCGTCCAGGGTGAGCAGCCCGCAACGGCGCACGGTGCGCATCACCAGCTGCCGGGGGCCGAGCCCGGCTGCCGTGTCACCATGGCGGTCACTGCCAGGAGCGTCCTCCCTGGTGAGAACGCGGGAGTCGAAGCAGTGCCCGATCACACGGTCGCCGACCTGCACCGGTTCCTCGAGCCGTGTCGTGGCCACGCGGATCAGCATGCCGCCGCGGGGCCAGCGCAGCTCGAGCATCAGGCCGGGGAAGAAGTCGCGGGGCCAGGTGACTGAAGTCAGCCGACCGGTGTCGTCACCGAGTTCGGCGGTGACGACCTGAACCGCCTCGATTCCGTCCAACGCCCCGCCGGGGTGGTCGAGTTCCAGGCGTGGTCCAGCGCGTCGGCCCTGAGACCGGCGTAGCTCCCGCGCGACGTCCGGGTGCAGGGGGAACCAGCCGTCGATGAGATGGGCCAGCCGCAGGGGCGACCGCCAGACGATCTCGTTCGCGTCGGTCCGCAGGAGCTCGCTGGGGCCGAGGGAGGCATCGTCGGAAAGGGGCAGGTCGACCGGCTCCGGCTCCGGCTCCGATGGAGCACATGTCGTGGACGTCCAGCCGCGTCCGACCGGGGCCAGAGGATCTCCGGGGGTTTCCGCGTCACCGGGATGGTGGGACCGCCATACGCCTCCGCCCTCGAAGGCGTCGTCAAGCGTGATCCGGGAGCCGTTCTCGAACAGGCCCTGGTCGCTGTCCCGTTGGACGACATCGGCGAGCGCCACATTCGCTCGGCACACTGCTGTGGCGTACCCCACTCCCCTGAGCAGTTCCGTTGCCCCGGGGAACCCGCGGAGTCGAGGGCCGACCGCTGTGTACACGGTGACCGGAGAGGTGAGGCCGTAGCGCCGCCTCGGCGGGGTGGCCGCGTGTTCCACCGCTGCCGCGAGGGACCTGAGGTCGTCGCCACCCAGCGGTCCGGTGTCGCCCCAGCCGTCCGCGAGGGAGGTCCGGGTCACGGCGTAGTGACCCCATGTGCGCAGCATGTCGCTGGAGTTGAGGGCCCCCCGCACCGTGTCGAGGAGACCCAGCAGCCCCGCCCGCAGATCGTCGTCGTGCGTACCGCCCACCAGTTCGGCGAGGGAAACAGGCACGAAGGGACTGAGCAGCTGCTCCCGCGCCGTCGTCAGAAGATGGTCCACATAGGCCGTCAGGTCGTTGCGCCGGGCCGCCTCCGGGGACGGGTAGCACACGTCGACCACGACATGGCCATCCCCGTTGATCCAGCGCCGGCGCGTGCGTAAGCGGTGGAGCTGGGCCGGTGACAGGCTCAGGGCCGGCCCGAAAGCGTGGAGGTCTGGGACGAGCAGCTCCCTTCGCCGTGGAGCGGCGCCGTTCCCCGGCTTGCCCGGCCCCTCGGCGCCGGCGGGCGCTCCCGACACCCAGGCCGGTACGTCACCGAGGGCGCCCACCTCCGGGTGGGCGCCCTCCCGGTAGACGATCTCGGCGTAGAGCGGGTCCGACCCGGTGGCGACGCACACCATGGCGCCGACCGGGAGCACGGGAGCGCGCTCGCCGAAGGTGATCACGGGGAAGTCGTCGAGGCGCAGCGGGCTGCCACCGTAGCCGTCGCCGCCGAGGTCGTAACCGAAGTACACCGCGTTGAAGGCGACGGTGGTGTGCACTGGCGCCGGGCGGGCCGCGACAACCGCTTCGAGATAACGCAGCAGCCGATCCCGTTCCCGGTCGGGTACGGCGTCGTAGCCGCGTGTCATGGCAGAGGTCAGTAGGGCCCGGTCGCCATACGGGCCAGGCGTCTCCGTCCCGTCGCGACGCGCCCATGACGCCTCCGGCCGTTCGCCGACCGCTCCTGATACATACGGGTCCCCACCCATGACACCTCCGCCGCACTACAGGCCGCCCAGCCGGCGTGCGGTTATTCCGGCAGAATATGTCTGCGCATGGCATTCCGGCGGCACTTTCGTCACTTTGCGATGGTTGGCAACGGCTCACGCCGAACACACCCCTGCGCCGGCATCGGACTGCGCTCACACTGCTCAGCCAGGTCTGCCAACAGCACATCGGCCACCAGTTCCTCGACAACGGCGGTGCCGTGTTCGGTCATGGCGCGGATCAGTTCGGGGTCCCAGGGTGCCTCGGTGAGGCGGCCGGGCTGAGGGCCGTGCGGGGTGCGGGCGACCGCGGCGCGGTAGTCCGCCGCCGTCATGCGCCAGGGGCGGGCCGGCGTCTTGTCCAGGAGGTACGCGGCGATGCGGATGCCTTCGCCGTCGAAGTCGCCGTGGTAGCGGAGGGTGGCGCCCTGGTCCGCGAGGAGGCGGAGGAAGTGGATGGCCGCGCTGTTGGGCCAGCCGGATGGGCACACGAGCGGCGGACAGTCCTGGCCGAAGCGGCGTACGGCGAGAGCCAGGATGCTGGGGTTCTCCACGGCGTGAACGACGGGTGCGGGGTCGGCGGCGAGGGTGAACTCGCCCGGGGCCCGCAGTTGGGCGAGGGTCAGGCTGGCGGCCTGACCGGCCTCGGCACAGACGCGGGCCACACGGGCGAGCGGGCCGTCGCCGGCCGGGCGCAGTCCACCGACGAGAACGGTGGCGGACAGGTCGTCGTCGGCGACACCCGCGCGAGTCCACAGGGCACGCCGGTCCGCCGCGGACTGCGGCGGGACGGTGTCGTAAAGGGTCGCCAGGGCACGCAGGACGAGGGTGGACAGGGGGGTGCCGTCGTCGAGTGCGTGCGAGTGACCGTTCAGGACTCGGGCGGCGAAGACGGGCAGTGGCTCGGCTTGGGCGGGCAGCTCCGCGAGCACCGTGAGCGCGTCTGTGAGCAGGGATCGGGTGCGTTCCGGTGAGGCGCCGATCAGGCCGGCGGCTCGGCAGGAGGCGGCCCAGTCGGAGAGCGCCGGCTGCGCTCGCACGGTGTCGTGGCCGTCCAGCCAGGTCCACAGCTCGGCGCGGTCGCCTGCTTGGCGGCGCCGTTCGCCCGCGCGGTCGCCGAGGGGGCCGACGAGTTCGGTGACGGTTTCGCGCACCGTACGGCCGGACAGTTCGGTGACGGCCTCTTCCAGGCGGGCCAGGGGGACGCAGGGGCGAGCGTCCGGCAGACGGTCGAGGCCGAGGAGGTCGGCGAGGGCCTCGCGCTGGGCTTCGTCGAGCGGTCCGAGACGCACCCGTGTGACGGGGCGGCCGGAGGACAGGCGGCTGTGGACCGTGTGCCAGAGCGGGCGGAGTTCAGGGCGGCGCAGGGTGCGTTCGCCCGGGGCTGGTTCCAGGTGTGTCATCCCGCCTCCAGGTCGGTGCCGTTCCAGACGAAGCGGGCGCTGGTGACCGCGTCGTCGTCCCCGTCGGTGAGGAGTTGGTGGACGGCGATGCCGGGCAGTTCACCGTAGGTGCACCACTCGTGGTCCGAGGTGACCATGAGGTCCAGGTCGAGTGCGGTGAGCAGGGCGAAGACCTGTCCGCGGTTGACGGCGTCGACGCCGACGAAGACCTCGTCCAGCAGGATCGGCCGGGGTGCCGACGGCACGGCCTCATAGTGGGCGGCGACGGCGGCGAACAGCGGCAGGTGCAGTGCGATGGCCTTCTCTCCGCCGGAGAGGGCACCGTGCAGCTTCTTGGTCAGCGGCTGCCATCCGGTCCCGTTCGCCCGGTCGAGGCGGACGGTGAAGCGATGCCAGGCGGTGTAGTCGAGTACCTCGCCGAGCTGTTCCTCCCAGCTCGCGGCCGTGTCGCTGCCCTTGGCCTCCTCGATACGGGCGCGGAAGAAGGCGTGCAGGGCCTCCCGGTCGGTCTCGGTGACCCGGCCGGGGTCCTTGAGCAGCAGCTGGCGGGCGGTGCGGGTGCTGTCCGGAAGATCCGGACGGACGTCCCAGACGAGTTGGACGGCGACGTTGGAGGCGGTACGGACCTGCTCCAGGTGCCCGTTCATGCGGTCGACGAGTTCGCCGGCCTGACGGATGCGTGCCGCGAGGTGGCGGCGGATGTCTCCGGTGAGGATCTGGTCGAAGAGGCGCCGCTCCGCGGTGGTGATGTCGTCACGGCTGCGGTCCCGCTCCTGGGTGAGCGCGGTGAGCAGGCCCGTCGCCCCCACGCGTACGCCGTCCAGGGTGGCGATGAAGAGTTGGATGTCGTCATCTGGTTCGAGGTCCAGGTCGGCACGGGCGCCGAGGTGCTGGCGGGCCTCGTGGACCGCTTCGGAGAGGCGGGTCGCGGCGTCGCCCAGGTTGCGTGGGGCGTGCGGGATACCGGGCCACTTCGCCGCGATGGCGCGGGCCGCCTCCAGGGTGGCCTTGGTGCCGTCCCCGGCGTCGAGTTCCGGTGTGATGCCGGCGTCCTCGGCCAGCCCGATCAAGCACAGGTGCCGGAACCGGTGCGCCGCACCGTCCCGGGTCGCGACGGCCTGCTCCCGTCGTTCGGCGTCCTGACCACTGGTGGCCCGCAGTCCTCCGATACGCCCTTCCAGGCGCAGCAGGAGATCGGCTGCCCGGCCGGCCTCCTCACGGCAGCGTCGCAGTTCGGCGCGCGCCTCGGCGACGCGTGCGACGATCTGTCGGTAGTCCTCGCCGACGGTGGCCTCCACCGCCTCCAGGCGCGCCTTCAGACCCGCCGCCTCCGCTGCGGCGGCTGCCGCGTCCTCGGCCTGTTCCTCGGCGGCCCGGCGCGAACGGTCTGCCTGCGCTGCCATCTGCTGGGCCCTGTCGGCAGCGGCGGTCGCGGTGAAGCGGGCGTCCACCCAGCTGTCGGCGGTGTCCCGGAACCTGTCGACGTCGGCGGAGAGTTCGCGCAACCGGTCGCGGTCGGTGGGCAGTCCGTGTTCCGCGGCCCGGCGGCTGAGCGTGCGCAGAGCGCCCGCCGCCTCGCTCTCGCACCGCGCCAGATGCCCTGCGGCGTCGCGCACGGCGTCGTCCCGGGCAGCCACCTTCTCCTCGGCTCGGTCCCAGTCACGCCGACGGGCGTCGAGTTCCCGGTGGTCGGGGCGGGCGGCGCGGTCGGCGTCCAGCCGGGCGCGGCGTGCGTCGAGGCCGCGCAGCTGGTCGTCGAGCGCGGCGAGGCCGGCGTTCATCTCGCTGATGAGCTCGGTCAGTTCACCGATCCTGCGCTGCCGGGCCCGCTGTCGCGCGAGGGCGCCGATGTGGGCCGGTTCCGGCTTGCTCCAGGTCCCGGTGGCGAGTGCGAGACGCCAGGCACCGTCGGCGGAGACGGCGGCGGGGTGACCGCCGGGCAGCGTTGTGCCGTACGCGACACCGGCGAGGATGCGGGTCACGGTGTCGGCCGGGACGGGGATGTCCTCGTCGGGCCTCAGCACCTCCAGCAGACTGGGCCCCGGGGATGTCACGGCCAGGGCCGCCTCGGCGCGGGTGTCGTGACCCGGCAGCGTAATCCCGTCGTAGGGGCTGACCCAGGCATCCAGTAGGCCCGACGCCTCCAGTGCCGCCTCCACCGCGGCCTGCACGGGGAGCGGGACACCTTCGCGGAAGGCGACCAGCCGCCACAGGGGTGCTCCCGCCGTCGCCGTGCGGACGGTGGTGCGGGTGGGCGGGGGCGGAGGCGGGAGGTCGGTCTCGCCGCTGAGCCGTCGTACCTCCTCCTCTAGTCGGCTCCGCTCGTCCCGCAGGCCCTGGCGTGTGGCTCGGGCGGTGGCCTCCGCCGTGCCGATCTCGTGTGCCGGCCGGCGCGCGGCGACTTCGACCAGGGCCGTCACCTCAGCCGCGGTCGCAGCTCTGGCCACCAGTTCCCCGGGATCGGGGATGCGTAGTTCCGTGCAGCCTTCGGCCCAGGCGAGCAGCCGTTCCGCCTGTGCGGCAAGGGCGTCGTCCCAGGCTCCGGACGCCTCGTCCCGCCGGGCGATCGCCTCCGCGAGTCGGGTACGGGCCTCGTCCAGCAGGTCCTCGGCGGCGCCCCGATCGCGTACCGCACGATCGTGCTCGTCGATCGCCTCGGCGATGAGGGCGACCTGCTGCCGTCGGGCGGTGACCGCGCCGCGCAGCAGCCGACGGGCTTGTCGGGCCCCGTTCTCGTCCACCGTGCGTGTGAGGCCGGGGCCCTCGGGCCGACGTCCCCCCACCTCACGCCCCATGCCGTCAGGGAGGGGCACTGCAGGATCCGCGTCGAGGATTGTCCTGACCTCGTGATGGATGGACTCCATGCCCGCTGCCCGTGCCGACCGGCGTGCTTCCTCGGCGGCTTCGCGGGCGTGCTCGTCGAGTGCGCGGGCCCGCCCTGCGACCTCCTCGGCGTGTGCCTGGTCCCCCTCCGCGCGGGCCTGAGTGGCCTGGGCAGTGGCGCGCTGCCGCCCGGCGGCGGCCGCCATGTCTTCCGTGCGGCGGCGGAGCCGGTCGAGTTCCTCACCGTGCTTGTACGCGTCACTCTCACGCAGACCCTCGACGGTCTCCTCCAGGGCGTGCGCGCGCAGCTCCTGTTCCTCGCGCCGGGCCTGGGTGGACTGGCGTTGCGCCAGTGCCTGTTCAAGCTCCTCGGCGCTCTGGCGGGCGACGCGGGTGAGGTTGTCCATCTCGGTGGTCGCCGAGATCAGCGCGGCGGAGCCGGCACGCAGGACCCGTCGCGCGTAGGCGCGCTGCCGGGATGCGACGGTCTCGGCCGCCGTCACCTCGTCGTCGAGCCTCTTGAGATGTTCACGCTGGCGGTCCAGCCGCTCGAAGCCCTCGGCGAGTTCGGCGATCTCTCCCTCGCCCAATGGGGGCAGGGCGCGGGACAGCAGGGTGGAGAGCAGGGACGGGTCGAGCCGTTCGGACAGTTTGGGCTGGCGCAGCTGAAGCAGGGCGGACAGCAGCGACTCGTAACGCTGCTCCGCCATGCCGGCGAAGAGTTCACGTCGTACGGCCGTGCGGTAGTCGGTGGCCGAGGCGTGCACGTCGCCGCGGTCGCGGAGGGCTTCCGCAAGGGCGGCTCGGGTCAGTGGCTGTCCCGCCTCGTTGACGAAGAGCACACCGTCGGGGTGGGCGATCCTGGAGCCGGTGGTGAAGTAGTCGGCGTGCACCCCGCTGGTGTGCACGCTCGCCTGCAGGCGCGCCCCGCAGCCGAACCACCGCTCGGTGCCGTCGTCGCCGACGCGGCGGAACTCCATCCACACGTACCCGACGCGGGTCTTGCCGGAGGCGCCTTCGCCCAGCAGGTTCCAGTGCATGGTGCGTTCCGAACCGCCGAACGTGGACAGGCGGTTGGGGCGGAGGCTCGCGTCGAAGAGGAAGGGCAGCAGAAGCTCAAGGGCCTTGGACTTGCCCGAACCGTTCTGGCCGCGCAGCAGCAGGCGGCCCTGGTGGAAGGTGAAGGTCTCGTCGTAGTAGCGCCAGACGTTGAGGATGCCCGCGCGGTGCGGCTGCCAGCGGCTGCGGGCGGCGCCCGCCACTGTTGCCGGTGCCCCGGCCGACTCGGTGGGCTCCGGCCTCCGCGGCAGGGGAAGCTCTGTCACGCTCACTGCTGATCTCCTTCTGCGACAACGCCCCCGGAAGCCGTGGTGCCTGCCGTTTCACGCGGGCTCGCGTCCCGTTCCGGTCCGGGCCTGTCTCCCGGATCCGAACTCGTCGTCTCCGTCAGGCGGTAGCGGTACGCAGCCGGGCAGGCGACGACACGACCCCCGGCCCTGCGGGCGAGGCCGACATCACGCAGTACGCGTACGGCGTCGTCGGACAGCCGGGCCGCGCCGTCCTCGGACTGATACGCCTTGGCCCAGCGCGGGAAGCGGCGCAGCAGATCCGCTCCGGCCTCGGTGAGCTGTTCGGGCAGCATTCCGGCAGGCGCGGCGCAGAGTGGCTCCAGAAGCAGCAGCGCGGCAACCCGGGCAGTGGACGTGTCGTCGGGGAAGCGGACATCGGTGGCGGTCCCCTCCGGGTCCACGAGCAGGAAACCCTCGGCTCGTTCCTCCAGGAGGAAGCCGGCCTGCTCGACCGAGCGGCGCAGGATCTGTCGTCCGGTCAGGGAGGTGACGTACGCCAGCTCGTCCTCGGCGAGGTCCGTCCGGTACAGCACGGGGTCGTCGAGAAGGCGGCGCAGCACCGAGTGGCGCAGCCTCAGGTTGCGTTGTGCATCCGTGGCGGCGGTCTCGCTGTGCGCCTCGTCCGCCGTACCGTCGACGACCACGCCGCCGTAGCGGCGCTCCCGCACAAGACCCGTGAGGAGTTCCTCGAACCGCGGGGGCACCTCGTCCGGGGGCACGGCGATCCGGGAGGCACCGACGGGCGCGGCGGGCAACCGCATCAGCAGCGTGGTGTCCACGCGGTAAAGGACCTTTGCCTCCGCGGACTCGACGTACGCGTCGGTCGTCCCGTCCACCGAACGCAGCACGTCGTACGACTCCAGCAGCTTCAGGACGTCGACGAACGCCATCCGCTCCGGGCGGTGGACCGGGTCGAACACGGTCAGCGCCCGGTCGGCCGCCGTGGCCTGCACGACACGGTCGGCGAGCATGCCGATGGTCGTCATCGGCATCGACAGCAACTCGGCCGCGGTCACGCACAGCAGCACGTAACGCCGGCGGTCGAACGGGGCTCGGCCGGAACGCGCCCTGCGCGCCGGGCGGGAGCCGTCCGGGTTAGCGCGGACCTTGGTGAGGCGGGCGTAACCGCGGCGGGGCTCCACGACCAGGCTCCAGCCGCATGTGTAGTCGAACCACTGGGCCAGCGGCTCGCGACGGCGTCGTACGAGTTCGAAGCCGACCGGATCGGCGGCCTCGGTGAGTAGGGGGCGGGCCAGGAGGAGCCGGATGGCGCGGGCGACCTCCTCCCGTTCTGCGGCGGCCAGTTGGTTGGCGAGTGTGCTCATCCCGCCGCCTCCTGCTGCGCGGCGCGGAAGGCCGGGAAGGCGCTCGCTCCGCCCGCCGCCGTGATGTGGACGACGTAGTCCGGTCCGGCCAGTGAACCCTTCGCGGTGTGCAGTACGGCGGTGCGCTCGTCGGGAGGCGGCGCCAGCGCGATCTCCACCCGGCCGTCTCCCGTCGTGGCGCGCCGCAGGCCGCCCGCGTCCGGCCGTGCGGCCAGGGCCCGGCCCAGTAGGTCGAGCAGGCGGTCGAACACAGCGGGATCCAACGCGCCGAAGGAGGACAGACGCATGGGACGGTGCGTCTCCAGCACCTGCCAGGCGCGCGCGAGTTCCGCTCGCTCCGCGCGGGCCCGCGCGGAGCGCTCCGCCCTGATTGCCGCGACGTCCCGCACCTTGCCCGTGCGCGTGAAGCGCTCCGTCCGTCCGCTGGTCCGCAGCAGCGCCGACACCGCTACCGGCGGGGCCTCGGACCAGGAATGAGACGACGGGATCAACTCCGGGTCGGGGTGGGCGAGGTGAGCGTGGCGCGCCGGGCCGAGGCCGAAGGCCGCCGACCACAGCCGGTGCAGGTCCTCTTCCGCGGGGGCCGCCGCGAACCAGCGGGCCAGTTCCCGGAAGTCCTGCACGGCGCTGGAGGAGCGGCGCCGTGACTCGTTGATCCGCTCCAGGACCTGCAGGAGCGAGACGATGGCCCGCCGGGCGATGTCGTGCAGCTGCTCGATCCGGGGCCGCGCCCCGTCGTCCGGCAGGAACCACGCCCGCAGGCCCGCCCAGCGCGCCCGCCTGCTCTCCAGCCAGCCGGCCGCGGGATCCTCACCGGCCACCGGCGGTAGCTCGGCCCCGCGCAGGGCTCGCTCGCGCAGCACGGCGGTCCCCCGCTCCTCCACCCGGGCCACGGCGGCGGCGACCGTCTGCCCGCGCCGGTCGAGGTTGACCAGGAATTCCTGCAGATACGCGACGGTGGCGGCCTTGACCTCGCGGAACACTTCCAGATCCGCGCCCTCGGCGCGCAGGAGCCGCTGCAGTTCGCCGTTGAACGCCTTGGTGTTCTCCACCAGGGCCTCCAGGTGTCCCTCCAGCTCCCGCAGTGTGCTGAAGATCCGGCGATCGGCCGAGGCGGGTTCGCCGGACAGCAGGCACAGCTCGTCCAGCCGGTCGGCGATCGCCTCCAGCACGGCCGTCTGCAGCGCCCCCGTGGAGGCGAGAACCTCAAGCGCGTGCCGCACTCCGGCGAGAGCGGCCTCGCCCCGGCGGGTCAGTGAGTACTGCAGATTGCGCCGCTCGTACTCCTCGGCCGTGTGGTAGTTCTCCGCGTGGTTGTGCACCACGTCCAGGAGCTCCCACTGCACGAGTCGCCTGAGCGCCTCATGCAGTTCCTCATCCTCGACCGCCGCCGCCCAGCCCACTCCTCGCAGCCGCTCGCGCACCGCGTCGAGCCCCAGCGCCGTCTCCAGGTGCTCGCCGGCCACACCGAAGGCGTCCAGCACCGCCCCATACAGATCGGACCTCTCCACCGTCGTGAACCGGAACATCTCCGGTGGAACCCTGCGCACGCCT
This sequence comes from Streptomyces sp. SA15, assembly GCF_002291145.1. Classification (GTDB taxonomy): domain Bacteria; phylum Actinomycetota; class Actinomycetes; order Streptomycetales; family Streptomycetaceae; genus Streptomyces. Next base: position 228,177 of record NZ_NTGE01000093.1, on the reverse strand, counting down.
GTCGTCCCCTTCCCCACCGCCTCGGCGGCATCCGGATCTCCACCGTAGAGGGCGGCACAGACATTCAGGGGCGAGTCCGGGAACAGCGGATTCATCCCGCCCTCCAGGAGGACACCAGGGACAGCACCAGCGCCGCGGTCACGCCCACCGTCAGTTCGTGTGAGCTGCCGTCGGCGCCTTCGACCACACCACCAGATCCAGGCGCCCTGGTTTACAGGGCAGCAACGAAGGGGACACACCCCATGCGTTTCATGACATGAGACTTTCGGTCATGACAGTAGACAGGCCGGCCCCAGGAGAGCGCTCATGTCCGATCCGCTGACCTCGACCCCGCCCGCGTCCGCCACCCAGTCACTCGCCTCGCTGGCCAAGGCGGACGGCGTACGGTTCCTGCTCGCCACCTTCACGACGCTGACCGGCAAGCCCTGCGCGAAGCTGGTGCCCGTCGAGGCGGCGGACGCGCTGCAGGGCGAGGGCGTCGGGTTCGCGGGATACGCCGCGGGCGCCATGGGCCAACTGCCGCGCGACCCCGATGTGATCGCGGTTCCGGACGTGTCCTCGTACACCCCGCTCACCTTCGTCCGTCCCGGCCTGGGGATGGTGCACTGCGACCCGCAGGTCGAGGGCAGCCCGTACGCGTTCGCGCCGCGCGTGATCCTGCGGACGCTCGCCGAGAAGGCCGCCGCCGAGGGCGTACGACTGGTCAGCGGCGCCGAGGTGGAGTATTTCCTGGTGCAGCGGGCGGCGGACGGCAGCCTCATCACGGCCGACCGCTTCGACGACGCCGCACAGCCCTGTTACGACGCCCGCGGGCTGACCCGCATGTACGACCACCTCACCGCGGTGTCCGACGCGATGGTGCAGCTCGGCTGGGGCCCGTACGCGAGCGACCACGAGGACGGCAACGGGCAGTTCGAGCAGAACTTCCACCACTCGGACGCCCTGACGACCGCCGACCGAGTCGTGACACTGCGCTACATCGTGCAGGTCCTCGCCGAACAGCGCGGCATGACCGCCACGTTCATGCCCAAGCCGTTCACCGACCGCACCGGCAGCGGGCTCCACATGCACCTGTCGCTGTGGGACGGCGAGCGCCCGCTCTTCCCCGCGGGCGACGGCGCCCGGGACCCGTACGGCATGGGGTTCGGCCCCGAGGCGTACCACTTCGCCGCCGGGCTGCTGACGCACGCCCCGGCGCTCCACGCGCTCATCGCGCCGACGGTCAACTCCTACAAGCGCACCGGTGCGACCACGACCGCCTCGGGCGCCACCTGGGCACCCCGCACGGCGAGTTGGGGCGGCAACGACCGCACCCACTTCCTGCGTGTGCCGGACGCGCACCGCGTCGAGCTGCGCGGCGGCGACGGCTCGGCGAACTCCTATCTCGCCGCGGCCGGCGCTCTCGGCGCGGGGCTGGACGGGGTACGCCGGGCCCTCGACCCGGGCGATCCGGGCGTCGTGAGCGGCGGTCCCCGGCTGCCGCGCACGCTCCTCGACGCGGTGCACGCGCTGGAGGGCGACGACGTCGTCCGCGGTGTGCTCGACGCGGTCGACCCGTCGGCCGGAGTCAGCGCCTACTACGCCGAGTTGAAGCGCGAGGAGTTCTACGACTGGCACAACACGGTCTCCCTCTGGGAGGTCGACCGCTATCTCACCGCCGTCTGACCTCTCCTTCTGAGCCGTCTGACAACTGCCGTCTGGGCCGTCTGACAACTGCCGTCTGGGCCGTCTGACAACTGCCGTCTGGGCCGTACGACAACTGCCTTCTGAGCCCTCCTTCCGACACCTGCCATTTGAAAGCCTTTGGAGGTCATGCCATGTGCGGCATCGCGGGACTCCAGGTGCGCGATCCCTCGCTGGAGCCGAGGCTCGGCGAGCTGCTCACCGGAATGCTTCACCAGGCCGCCGAGCGCGGTCCCGACTCGGCGGGCGTCGCCCTCTACGGCGACGCGCGTCTCACCCCGGCCGGGCACGCCGCGGTGAGTGTGCTGACCGCGGACACCGAGCCGGGGCAGATCGCCGCGCTGATCGGCCAGGACACCGTCGCCGTCACCATCGGCCAGAACACGGTGGTCCACTCCCCCGCCCTCACCGCCGCCGACCTCGAACGGGCCGTGCGCGCCGCCTTCCCCTCGGCCGTCGTCACCGGACGGGGCACCGAGCTGGCCGTCCTCAAGGGCGTGGGTCACCCCGACGCGCTCGCCGAGGAGTTCGGCCTGCGCGCCGCCACCGGACGGCAGGGCATCGCCCACACCCGTATGGCCACCGAGTCCGCGGTCACCCCCGAGGGGGCCCACCCGTTCTCCGTCGACGAGAACGTCTGCCTCGTGCACAACGGCTCCTTCTCCAACCACGCCACCATCCGCCGTGAACTGCGCGCCGCGGGCATCGCCTTCGACAGCGAGAACGACTCCGAGGTCGGCGCCCGATTCGTGGCGGCCCAACTCGCCCAGGGACACGACTTGGAGAAGTCGCTCCGGCTGCTCTGCGAGCGGTTCGACGGCTTCTACACGCTGCTCGTGACCACGGGTGACACGTTCGCCGTCGTCCGGGACGCGATCGCCTGCAAGCCCGCCATCGTCGCCGAGACCGATGCGTGGGTCGCGATGGCGTCCGAGTACCGGTACTTCGCCCATCTGCCCGGCATCGAGTCCGCCCGCGTCTTCGAACCCGAGCCCGAGGAGGTCTACACGTGGCAACGCTGACACCCACCGATGTCGATCTGTCGCGCGCTTCCGTGCGCGACCTCAACCGCACGCTGCACCAGGCGGATCCGGGTACGTCCTGGCGCGTCACCCACCCCGACGGCGCCCACAACGTCGCCGTCGGCCTCACCACGGACCTGGATGTCGTCGTCGACGGCCCGGTGGGCTACTACGGCGCGGGCATGAACCAGCGGGCCACGGTCACCATCAACGGCAACGCGGGCACGGGCGTCGCCGAGAACATGATGTCGGGCACGGTCCGGGTGCGCGGCAGCGCCTCCCAGTCCGCCGGCGCCACCGCACACGGCGGTCTGCTCGTCATCGAGGGCAACGCCTCGGCCCGCTGCGGGATCTCCATGAAAGGCGTGGACATCGTCGTGGGCGGCGACGTCGGCCATATGAGCGCCTTCATGGGCCAGGCGGGGCGGTTGGTGGTGTGCGGCGATGCGGGTGACGCGCTGGGGGATTCGTTGTACGAGGCCCGCGTCTACGTCAAGGGCACGGTCAAGTCCCTCGGCGCGGACTGCGTGGAGAAGGAGATGCGGGACGAACACCTCACCGAGCTGGCCGTTCTGCTCAAGGCGGCCGATCGCGAGGAGGACCCGGCCGACTTCCGCCGCTACGGCTCCGCCCGACGGCTGTACCACTTCACGGTCGCCAACTCGGCCGCGTACTAGAGGACCAGAGGAGTTGTTCCCGTGGACTTCGCATCCCAGGGCCTGCGCGAGTCGGCGACGTTCGACCGTGCCACCATCCACGCCATCCAGCGCGCCGCCGAGACCGGCATCTACGACATCCGCGGCTGGGGCGCCAAGCGCCGGGTCCCGCACTTCGACGACCTGCTGTTCCTCGGCGCGTCCATGTCCCGCTACCCGCTGGAGGGTTACCGCGAGCGCTGCGACACCGACGTCGTCCTCGGCGATCGGGGCGCCACGTACCCGCTGCGCCTGAAGACCCCGGTCACCGTCGCGGGCATGAGCTTCGGCGCCCTGTCCGCGCAGGCCAAGGAGGCACTGGGCCGGGGGGCTTCCGAGGCCGGTACGTCGACGACCACCGGGGACGGCGGCATGACCCCCGAGGAGCGCGGCCAGTCCAAGCACCTCGTCTACCAGTACCTGCCGTCCCGCTACGGCATGAACCCGGACGACCTGCGCAAGGCCGACGCCATCGAGGTCGTCCTCGGCCAGGGTGCCAAACCCGGTGGCGGTGGCATGCTGCTCGGCCAGAAGATCACCGACCGGGTCGCCGGCATGCGCACGCTGCCCGTCGGCATCGACCAGCGCAGCGCCTGCCGCCACCCCGACTGGACCGGCCCCGACGACCTCGAGATCAAGATCCGCGAACTACGGGAGATCACCGACTGGGAGAAGCCGGTCTACGTCAAGATCGGCGCGACGCGCACCTACTACGACGTGAAGCTGGCCGTGCAGGCAGGCGCCGACGTCGTGGTCCTCGACGGCATGCAGGGCGGCACCGCCGCCACGCAGGACGTGTTCATCGAGCACGTCGGCATCCCGACATTGGCCGCACTCCCCCAGGCCGTCCAGGCCCTCCAGGAGCTGGGCGTGCACCGGCAGGTGCAGCTCATCGTCTCCGGCGGCATCCGGAGCGGCGCCGATCTGGCCAAGGCCATGGCGCTGGGGGCGGACGCGGTGGCCATCGGAACGGCGGCACTGATCGCGCTGGGCGACAACCACCCCAAGTGGGATGCCGAGTACCGGGAGCTGGGATCGGCCGCCGGGTACTTCGACGACTACCAGGAGGGGCGCGACCCCGCCGGCATCTCCACACAGGACCCGGAGCTGTCCGCCCGTCTCGACCCCGTCGAGGGCGGCCGTCGGCTCGCCAACTTCATCCGGGTGATGACCATGGAGGCGCAGACCATCGCCCGCGCCTGCGGCAAGGCCCACCTGACGCATCTGGAGCCCGAGGACCTGGTGGCGCTCACCATCGAGGCGGCCGCCATGGCCCGGGTCCCGCTCGCGGGCACCCACTGGATCCCAGGGGCCGGGCTGTGAGCCCGTCCGCCGTGGACGTCGACGTCGCCGTCGTCGGCGCGGGGTTGACGGGGGCGGCCACCGCGTGGGCGGCCACCCGGCGCGGGCGGTCCGTCGCCGTCCTGGAACAGTTCGGTGCCGGGCACGACAAGGGCAGTTCGCACGGCAGCGCACGCATCGTGCGCCGCGCCTATCCGGACCAGCTGTACATCCGGATGACCGGCCGCGCGATGGAGCTGTGGCGCGAGCTGGAGGCCGATGCGGGCACGCGACTGCTGCGCGACGTCGGCGGCATCGACCACGGTCGGCTGCGTGACCCGGAGCGCATCGCGACCGCCCTGGCGGCAGCCGCCGTACCGCACGAACTACTGCCGCCTCAGGAGGCCGCGCGCCGCTGGCCGGGGCTGCGCTTCGACGGCCCCGTCCTGTTCCACCCCGAGGCGGGCACGGTCGACGCGGCCGGAGCCGTGACCGCCTTCTTGGAACGGGCCGAGGCGCGCGGGGCGGACATCCGTCACGACTGCGCCGTACGACGCATCAGTGTGCTCGGTGACGAGGCCGTACGGCTGGAGACCGACCGGGGCCCGATCACGGCACGCCGGGCCGTGATCGCCGCCGGAGCCTGGGTGGCCGGCCTGCTCGGCGGCCTCGTACCGCTGCCGGAGCTGACCGTCAGCCAGCAACAGGTCTTCCACTTCCCGCGCCGCGACCCCTCAGCCCCGCCCTGGCCCGTCGTCGTCCACAAGGACACCCTCAACACCTACAGCCTCCCGGGCGGACGTGACGGCGGCCCACAGGACGGCCGTAAGATCGCCGAGCACGACGCGGGCCGCACCACCACCGCCGACACCCGCAGCGGCCTGGTCGACCCTGCCGCACGGGACCGGATCACGGCCTATGTGCGTCAGTGGCTGCCCGGCCTGGTTCCGGAGCCCTTCAACGAGGCGACCTGCCTCTACACCACCACGCCCGACGAGGACTTCCTCCTCGACCGCTCCGGCCCGCTGGTCGTCTGCTCGCCCTGCTCGGGACACGGCGCCAAGTTCGCGCCGCTGATCGGGGAGATGGCCACCGGCCTCGCTCTGGACGGAGCCGCTCCGGAGCCGCGGTTCACCCTGACCGCCCAGCGGTGATCCCCCCGGCCCGTTTCCTCGTGGGAAACACCGTCGCTGCACAATGGCCCGTATGACGCCTGACCCGGACACCCCCGCGTTCCCCGCCCGTGCCGGCGATCTGCCGGACCGTGAGGTCGACCCAGGAGAGGCGGCACGAAAGCTGGAACTCGAAGTCGTCATCGGCCGGCAGGTCAGGGAGTACCGAACGGCGGCGGGCCTGTCGGTGGCCGAGATGGCGGCCAGAGTGGGGATCTCCAAGGCCATGCTCTCCAAGATCGAGAATGCGCAGACCTCGTGCAGCCTCACCACACTCGGCCGCCTCGCCACCGGTCTCGGCGTCCCGGTCACGGCGCTGTTCCGGGGGGTCGACGCCGACCGCGAGGCTGTCTTCGTGCCTGCCGGGCAGGGCGCCCGCATCGCCCGCCGCGGCAGCCGCGTCGGCCACCTCTACGAACTCCTCGGCGCCCTGCGCGGCCCGCACAAGCGCATGGAGGCCGTCCTGGTCACGCTGACCGAGCAGAGCGAGGTCTTCCCCCTCTTCCAGCACCCGGGCACCGAGCTGCTCTTCATGCTGGAAGGCGAAATGGTCTACGGACACGGGGAGGCCAGTTACACCATGCGCCCCGGAGACGCCCTCCAGCTCGACGGAGAGGGCGCTCACGGGCCGCAGGAACTGGTGGAACTCCCGATCCGCTTTCTGTCCGTCACGGCGTACGGCGACCACGTACCGAAGTGAGTCGTGAGTCCCGCTACGACCGCAGCACGAACGGGTCGCCCTGGGGTTCGTCGCTCGTGTTGATCCACACCGACTTGAGGCGGGTGTACTCCTTGATGGTCTCGGTGCCGTGCTCGACGCCCATGCCGCTGTTCTTGAAGCCCGAACGCGGCGACATCGGCGACATGGCCCGGTAGGTGTTCACCCAGACCGTGCCCGCTTCGAGCGCCGAGGCCATCCGGTGGGCGCGGCCGAGGTCCCTGGTCCACACACCGGCGGCGAGGCCGTAGTCGGTGTCGTTGGCGAGCCTCGTCACCTCCTCCTCGGTCTCGAAGGGCATGATCGAGGCGACCGGGCCGAATATCTCCTCCCTGCTCACCCGCATCCCGTTGTCGGTGCCGACGAAGACGGTCGGCTCGTAGAAGTACCCGTCGAGGCCGACGTCGGCCCTGGCGCCACCGGTGACGACCCGGCCGCCCTCCTTCCGGCCTGTCGCGACGTACTCCTCCACCTTGGCGAGCTGGGACGCCATCGCCAGCGGGCCCAGTTCGGTCCCGGCCTCGAGAGGGTCGCCGATACGGATCGTGCGGGCACGCTCCACCACCCGCTCGACCGTCTCGTCGTACACGTCACGGTGCACGAACACCCGGCTGCCGGCGACGCACGTCTGCCCGGCGGCGGCGAAGATTCCGGCGACGATGCCCATCGAGGCGGAGGCGATGTCGGCGTCCGGGAAGACGATGTTGGGGGACTTGCCGCCGAGTTCGAGCGTGGCCCTGACGAAGCGTTCGCCACAGGCGCGCGCGATCAGCGCCCCGGTGGCGGTGCTCCCGGTGAAGGACATCTTCCGCACGCGCCGGTCCGAGACCAGGGCGCTTCCGGCCTCGGCACCGAACCCGGTCACCACGTTGACGACTCCCGGTGGGAAGCCGGCCGGTTCGAGCAACTCGGCCAGTTCGAGCAGGGAGGCGGAGGTGTGCTCCGACGGCTTGACCACCATCGTGTTTCCCGCGGCGAGCGCCGGGGCCAGCTTGGTCGTGGTGAGCAGCAGCGGCGAGTTCCAGGGGGTGATGGCGCCGCAGACGCCGACCGGTTCCCGCAGGGTGTAGTTGAGGAGACTGCGGGCCGCCCCGGGGATGACCTCGCCGTGGATCTTGTCGGCCAGTCCGGCGTAGTAGTAGAAGTACTCCGGCAGAGCGGCCAGTTGGGCACGCATCTCGCGGAGCAGTTTGCCGTTGTCGAGCGTCTCCGTGCGCGCGAGCAGGTCGGCGTTCTCCCCGATCAGGTCGCCGAGCCGACGCAGTAGCCGGCCACGACGCGTCTGGGAAAGATCACGCCAGGCCGGGTTCTCGAACGCTTCCTGCGCGGCCGTCACGGCCCGCTCCGTGTCTGTGGCACTGCCCCGGGCCGCCTCGTAGAAGGCCGTCCCGGTCGTGGGATTGACGCTCTCGAAGTATTCACCCCCGGCGGGAGCCACCCGTTCACCGTTGATGAAGTGGTCGCGCCGGGGAAGGACGGTGGGCTTGCCGTCGGCCGGCACGGCCTCACTGCGGACGGTCATGGCGTGATCCTCTCGAAGTGCTCGGTCAGCGCTGCGGCCAGTTCCCGCGGCCGCTCCAGCGGGAGCAGGTGACGAGCGCCCGCCACGATCCTGACGCGGGCGTCCGGGATGGCCGACGCCAGTCGGCCGGACATGTCCGGGGTCGATCCGGGGTCCTCGCTCCCGGTGATGGCCAGTGCGGGTGCCGTGATCCGGCCGAGGAGCGGGCCGACCTCCTCGTCACCGGTCGCGAAGACGGTGTAGCAGGCCAGGTAGGACGAGTGGTCGTTCGCCAGCAGTGTCCTTCGTACGTCCGCCACGAGGTCCGGCTCCCGCAGTCGCCACGCCTCGTCGAACCACCGTTGCACGGCTGCGTCCGCGGTCACCGCCGGGTCGGTCCGCGCCGCCCGAAGCCGTCGCAGGACCGCTTCGCGCTCCCGCGGTGTGCGCAGGGCGACGCTGCTCACCAGGGACAGGGTGGCGGCGCGAGCCGGGTGGTGGGCGGCGATGTGCTGCGCCACGAGGGCACCCAGCGAGAAGCCCACGAGGTGGACGCGATGGGCGCCGATGTGGTCGAGGACCTCGACGACATCGGCCGCGAGCTCGGCGAGGGAGGTCCCCTGCCGCGCCGGGGGCGAGGCGCCGTGGCCACGGAGGTCGACCCTGGTCACCCGGTGGTTCGCGGTGAGTTCGGGCATGCACCGTTGCCACATCGTGTGGTCGAGACCGACGCCGTGCAGGAGCAGGACGTCCGGGCCGGTCCCGGTGACGGTGTGGTGGATCACGGTGTCACTGCTCGGTCGACAACGGCGCGAGGCGTGCCTGCGGGCGTCCCTGCCCGGCGGCCGCCAGGGCGATGACGATCTCGTCCGCATGGGGGGCGTCGGCCACGCGGACCTCGATGGTCTGGTGGTGCGAGCGGACCGTGGCATCGGTCTTGTGCTTGAGCGGAATGTCGAACACGGTGCCCGCGCCGGCCCGCTTCTCGACCGCGGGGAGCAGCGTGGTCGCCTCGGCGGCCTTACGGAAGTGGTCGCCGAACTTGAGCGTGTGGATGAGGGCCGAGCCGTGCTCGATCTCTCCGTCGAGCCCGACGACGGCCGCCTTTCCGTAGGCCTCCACCGGGATGCCCAGCGCCTCGACGACCCGTGGTGCGAGCAGCTTGCCGAGGTCGGAGGCGGTGGCGTCGATGCCGGGAGCGAGGTCCTCGACGAAGCCCTCCCCCGCCCAGGGGTTCTCGATGACGGCGACGACCACGGCGCTGCGGGCCGGCGGGTTGACGGGACGGCCGCCCTCGGTGACGACCTCGTCGACGTAGGTGACGATCTTGCGGACGTTCATCGCACGGACTCCAGGTTCTCGGTCTTGTAGCGGCTACGGGGGTGGTCCGCGAGTCGTACCTGCGGGTCGGCGGAGCGGTCGCCGATCCGGGCGTTCGGCCGCCCGCCGGAGGACCCGGCGGCGATGACGACGATCTCGTCGGCACGGGGGGCGTCGGGGACGCGGACGGCGATGGTCTGGTAGTGGGACCGCGTCGCCGCGTGGACCTTGTGCCACATCGGCACGGTGAGCGACGCCCCGGCCTCGGCCCGGTCGTCGGAGAAGACGATCACCGAACTGCCCTCGGTGATCTCCCTGAAGAGGTTTCCGAAGTACGGCGTGTGGATCAGCGCACCCGCGTGCTCGGTCTCACCGTCGAGGCCGACGATCGCGGCCTTGCCGAACGCCTCGACCCGGCCCGTCCCGCCCAGGGCGCCGACGAGGCGCGAGGTGAGCTCGTGCGCCAGTACCGGCGCGACCCTGACGACCTCTTCGTTCAGATCGTCGACCAGACCGCGACCGGCCCACGGGTTGGCGATGACGGCCGCCACGGCCGCCCGGCGTACCGGGCCGGCCACCGGTGCGCCGAGTTCGGTCACCAGATCCTCGAAAACCGTGCAGATCCGGCGGATGTGCGCGCTCACGACCGGGCACCCGGTGCGACGGCGTCGGTGACGTCGGCGCCCTGCGAGCCGGTGAACCGCGGCATCACCTTCTCGCTGAACAGTTCGAGGCTGCGCATCGCCTTGCGGTGCTCGAGACCGGGGTGGGTCGTCCAGAGGAACAGGTCCCGCACGTTGAGCTCGTCACGGAGTTCGGCGATCTTCTCCGCCACGTACTCGGGGGTGCCGACGAGCTGGTTGCGGCCGTGCAGGAAGTCGTAGCTGAGCTCGTGGGCGTCGGTGAGCTCCTCACCGTCCTCCATCAGGTTCGACAGCCCTCGCCAGTGGCAGACCCACCGATAGGTGTTCATGACGGCCTCCTCGAAGCCGGCACGCGCCTCCTCCATGGTGTCGGCGACGAACACGTCGCGGACGAGTCCGATCCCCTCACCGAGTGCGAACTCCCGGCCGGCGGCCTCACTGGCCGCGTCACGGTAGAGCTCGAAGCGGCCCTTGAGTGCCGATACCGGGGGAAGCCAGAAGATGCCCTTGACGCCGTTGCGGGCAGCCCACTCGATGGAGGGGGGCGTGTCGATGACCTGCCACAGCGGAAGCTGCGGCTGCAGCGGGCGCGGCGTCACCATCATCTTGGAGATGACACCGTCGGTCATGAAGTCGGGCGACGGCGGCGAAAGCGGGTGGTTCCACTTCACGCCAGGAGCCGGGAACTCGAAGAAGTCGCCCTTGTGGGAGAAGAACTCACCGGTCCACGCCGCCTTGAGCACCTCCAGAGTCTCCTGGAAGAGCGCCCTGTTCTTCTGCTGGTCGCGCGGGTCGGCCACGGGGTTGAGGTTCAGCGCCTCACGGCCGTAGAGACCGCGCCCGACACCGACCTCGACCCTCCCGCCGGACAACTGGTCGAGCAGCGCGAGGTCCTCGGCGAGGCGCAGCGGGTGCCAGAAGGTGACGATGCTCGCGGCCTGGCCGATCCGGATGCGGGAGGTGCGGGCCGCGATGTCGACGCCCATGAGCACCGGGTTGGGAGTGAGCTCCTGGCCCTCGTGGCCGAAGTGGTGCTCCGTGTACCAGATGGACCAGAACCCCGCGCGGTCGGCGGCGACGGCGAACTCCCGTGCCTCGCCCATGAGTTGGTGGTAGTCGGCGAGACGGCCCGGGGCACCCGTCCCGTGAAAGATCGAGAAGCGCATCTGCGTGTTCCTTTCGGGCGAGGAAGGGCCCTTTCAGGCCAAACGCTGGCATGCCAGACCACACAGCATCGCGCTGTGGCATACAAGAGACCGTAGGTGGCACTTGGAGACAGAGTCAACAGATCGGGCGTGAAACGCACGCAACCGCCATGTAACACGGTCGGTAGCACACATGCTTGACAGCCTTCTGTGGCGTGCTTAACGTCCCCTGGCATACAAGCAGCCTTGGCTTGACTGTTGCTACACAGCCTTCAAGGAGCGCCCATGTCCACTCCCGCCACGGAACAGCCAGGACCCCCGGAGCCCGCGACCGCACCCGGCTCCGAGAGGGGGCGGCTCGGCTCCGTTTTCTGGACATCGGTCGGCATCTCGGCCCTCTTCGTCGTCTGGGCCATCCTGTTCACCGACAACCTCACCAAGGTGACGAACACATCACTGAACTGGGTGACGGAAACCTTCGGCTGGACCTACCTCGTGGTGACGCTGGCCATCCTGATCTTCCTCGTCTTCCTGGCCTTCAGCCCGGCCGGCGACATGCGGCTCGGCAAGGACCACGACCGCCCCGAGTTCTCCACACCCGCCTGGTTCGCCATGATCCTGAGCGCGGTCATGGGCATCGGACTTGTCTCCTACGGTGTGGCCGAGCCCATCTCGCACTTCGCCGCACCACCGCACGGACTGGCCAAGGCGGGCACGCCCGAGGCCGCTGTCCGGGCGATGCAGTACTCCTACTTCGACTGGGGACTGCACGCGTGGGCGATCTTCGCTGTGTTCGGTCTCGGTATCGCCTACTCGACCTTCCGCAAGGGTCGTCGCGCGCTGGTCAGCCAGCTCTTCCACCCGCTGCTCGGCGAGCGGGTGAACGGCCCCATCGGCAAGGCCATCGACATCCTCGCGGTGTTCGCGACACTGTTCGGCACCACGACGTCGCTGGGACTCGGTGCCCTGCAGGTCAACAACGGTCTCGGCACGCTGTTCGGCGTTCCCGTCAACTCCGTCAGCCAGGTTCTGATCATCTCCCTCGTCACCGCCGTCTTCACGCTGTCGGCCGTGACCGGTGTCAGCAAGGGAATCAAGCTCCTGAGCCAGGGCAGCACGATCCTGGCCATCGTGCTCTTCCTCTTCATGCTGGTCGTCGGTCCGACGGTGTTCCTGGCCAACCTGTACATCGAGTCCGTGGGCACCTGGGCGAGCGACTTCTTCCGGATGAGCCTGCAGGGCACCGCCTTCGGTGGCCTCGAATGGATGCAGTGGTGGACCTACTTCATGATGGCCTGGTGGGTGTCCTGGGGGGCCTTCGTCGGAGTCTTCCTGGCCCGCATCTCCCGTGGCCGTACCATCCGTGGCTTCATCACGGGCGTACTCGCGGTCCCCACGGTCGTGTTCTTCACCTGGTTCACCGTGTTCGGCGGCACCGCCATCCATGTCGACATGTTCGAGGGCGGCACCATTGCCAAGCAGACGGCCGCGGACATCAACAGCGCGTTCTTCGCGACCCTCGACAACTTCCCGCTCGCGAGCGTGACATCAGCGATCGCCATCGTGCTGGTCCTGATGTTCTTCATCTCGGGCGCGGACGCGAACACCTACGTGCTCTCCATGATGACCTCGGACGGTTCGCTCAATCCCCGGCGCTCGGTCCTCGTCCTGTGGGGCGTGCTGACCGGCGTCACCGCGATCGCCCTGTTGCTCGCCGGTGGCCTGAACGCCTTGCAGAACACGGTGATCGTCACCTCGGCACCGTTCCTTGTGATCATCGCCGGTCTGGCGGTCTCCTTCTGGAAGGAGCTGACCTCCGACCGCCGGGCGGCGGAGCAGGCCCTCGCCGGCCGGAACCCCGCACCGGAGGACCGCTCCGGCACGCGTGAGGAAGAGGCCAACGCCGCGCCGACGACCACCAGTTCGGTCCACTGACACAGACCCGAAACCGATCTGTCCACGGCACAGGCAGAGCCAGGAGGAAAAGATATGTCCAGCAACGTCCGTAAAGGGCGGGTCATCGAGACCTGGGCCGCGGCCTGGGACCGTGGCGAGGTCGACGCGCTCGACAGCCTGCTGAGCGCCGACTACCGCCGACGGAGCTCTCCGAAGGAGGAGGGCCAGTCACTGACCGAGTTCAAGGCGTCCATCCTCGCGGCCCGCTCCGCGTTTCCCGATCTCGTCACGACCATCGACGAGATCGTGGCGGAGGGCGACCGTATGGCGGTGCGCTGGCACAGCTCCGGCAGGCACGAGGGTTCCTTCCTCGGCGTACCGCCGACCAATCGGTCCGTCGAGGTCGACGGAGCGACCTTCGCACGCTTCGAAGGCGACCTGGTGGTCGAGGAGTTCGTCACCTGGGACCCTCGTTCGCTGCTCGCCGCAATCGGCATCATCAGCGTCGGGGAGGACCGATGACCGGCACGACGCGCACCGAGGAGGCACCCATGGACACTGTCCGCGTGAAGCCCGACACGGACGTGATGAAGCAGGTCAACCGGCGGTTCGTCACCGGGGTGACGGTGGTGACCGCCATGGACGGGGACCGGCCCAAAGGGCTGGCGGTGAACGCTTTCGCCAGCATCTCGCTCGACCCGCCGACGGTGATGGTGTGCGTGCAGCGCACGTCGTCGACGTACGCGTGCCTGTTCCGGGCCACCCATCTCGCGATCAACATCCTCTCGACCGAGCAGTTGGACGTCGTCAAACGCTTCGCCGCCAAGTCCGACGACAAGTTCAGCGGTCTCGACTGGGAGCCCGGCCCGTTCGGCAGCCCACTGATCGACCGGAGCAGCGCCAGGATGGAGGTGGAGATCCGTGAGCGACTGCAGGCCAGCACGCACACGATCTTCGTCTGCCGGGTCGTCGACGCGGCCGTCACCGAACGGACCCCGATGATCTACAGGGCCGGAGGCTTCTTCGACGGCGGTGCGCTCACCGATCTAAGTTGAACGCCATGCACAGACCAATGTGGGGGAAGGCCCGATGAGCAAAGCCAAGCAGGCGGCCGACAACGGAAGCGCGCAGGGCCGCGTGATCACCGAGATGCGACGCCGCATCATCAGCGGTGAACTCCCGGCAGGGGGCAGCCTGTCCGAGATCGCGCTGGCAGAGTCCTTCGGGGTCAGCCGCACACCCGTCCGTGAGGCACTCAAGCAGTTGCAGACCGAAGGTCTCGTCGAGATCCGGCCTCGCGTGGGGACCTTCGTGACGGCACCCTCACGTCGTGAGATCACCGAGCTGTTCGAGATGAAGGAGTTGCTGGAGGGCGCGGCGGCGAGGCTGCTGGCACAGCGCGGCCGCGTCCCCGAGCTCGACCGCCTCGAGCAGAACCTCGTCGAGGCCGACGCCGCCGTCGCGGCCGACGACAAGGCCCGCTACGCCGAGCTCGTCGAGGAGTTCCACGACCTGCTGATCACCGGAGCCGACAATGCCAAGCTGGAAGCGCACTACCGCATCCTCATGAACCAGCTCGCCTACTCCCGGCTGGTGACGACATCGCTCAGTCAACCCGGCCGGGCCCTGCAGTCCGACCGCGAGCACCACCACGTCCTCGAACTGATCATCGCCAAGGACGGGCACAGTGCGGAGCGGGTGATGCGTGATCACGTTCGTGCGAGCCGACTGGCACTCATGGCGGGCCTTGACGCAGCCACGAACAGCGCCCGCCAGCCGAACGGCACCTGACGACCGGTCACGGCGGTTTCACCTCTGCGTACAGCATCCCGTCCGCTCGGCTCGCTGTCCCGCGTGCGGGCGTCGGTTCGTGCGATGGCCTTATGGATCTGCCAGCCATGGGCATTTCGAGTTCACGGAACATACGCGGGGGTGAGGGTGAGGAGGGTGGCCAGGCGGTTTTCGAGAGGGCCGGTGGCTGTGTGGACGGGGGCGCCCGCTGTGTGGAGGGTGTCCAGGAGGAGGCGGTCTGAGAGGGTGCGGAAGTGTTCGGCTATGGGCGGCGGGTCGTCGTGGAGCGGGAACTCGACGGGGAGGTGGACGAAGACGTCGTACGAGGCGAGCGCGCGGTGCAGGAACTCACGGCCCAGATGGTCGAGCACGCTGCGGTAGGGGCTGTCGGGGTCTGCCATCACGATCTGCGGTCCCTGGTCGGTGCCGGGGTGGAGGCCGACTGCGAGCCGGACCGTGGCGTAGACCCACTCGTGCAGGAGGGAGCCGTCGGAGAGGAACCCCTCCGGGTGCGCGGCCTCGGCGAGGAGCCGCTCGGCGTGGCGGCGCACGACGAGTTGGACCAGTTCGGGCTCGGTGGCCTCCTCCAGCGGCTTGGGCCGGCTGCCGGCGGGGTCCCGCATCGGGGTGCCGTGGGCTGCGGGCAGCCCGGTGTGGGCCGTGGCGGCGGTGATCAGGGTGGTCTTGCCGGCTCCGTAGGCGCCGACGACGGCGATCCTCACAGCATTGCTCCTGGCGGGGCGGGGTTCGGTTCGGGCAGCGGTACGGCGGGGGGAGGGGGTGCCTTGGGCAGCCGGTGCCAGCCATGGTGGGCGGCGAGGCGCCGCAGGTCCGGGTCGTCACCGACGATCACGGCGCGGTCGGTCAGGGAGAGCAGCGGGGCGTCGGAGACATGGTCGCCGTAGGCGATGGAGGAGGCCAGGTCTATGCAGTGGGCGGCGGCCAGTTCCCGTACGGCCTCCGACTTGGCGTTGCCGATCATCGGCTGGTGGGGGCGGTCGGCCAGCCGGCCGGTGTAGGTGCGGGAGACCGGGGTGATCTCGGGCTCGGTGCACAACAGGTGATGTGCACCGATGTGTTCCACAACGGGCAGGAGCACCGCGGGGAATGAGCCGGAGACCAGGACGACCTGGTAGCCGTCCCGGCGGTGGGTGTGCAGCGCTTCCAGGACGGGTTCGTGGAAGAAGCCGCCCCGGGCCAGCTCGGCGCGGAACCAGGCCTCGGCGACTCGGGTGATCTCGGCGGCGGGGGCGCCGGTCAGCAGCCGGAAGTAGGCGCGGTTGGTCTCCTCCCGACTGACGCCGGCCGTGGTCATGGCTTTCAGGCGCTGCCGTTCCCGTACGGCGTCGTGCGGGGGCCTGCCCTGGGCCGCGTACCAGTAGACGAGGAAGCGGAAGAGCGCGGTGCCGCGGGTCAGGGTGTTGTCGACGTCGAAGAAGGCCGCGGGGCGGTGATCGGCGGAGGTCATGGCGGGTCCATCCCGGTGGAGGAACGCGGCCGGCCCGGTCCGGGCCGGCCGCGCTGCGGACGGAGGGGTCGGACGAGGGAACCGGCAGGGTCAGACGCCGGCGCCCTTGGCCACCAGGAGCTCGGCGACCCCGGCGGCGGTGCCCGCCGCTTGGAGCTCGTCGTCGGCGACCTCTATGCCGTAGCGGCGACTGAGGTCCACGGCGACCTCGACGAGGATGAGCGAGTCGAAGCCGATGAGTTCGAACTCCGTGTCGACGGCGGTGGTTTCGGCGGGGGCCTCGTACTTGTCGACGAGGAGGGCCAGGACCGCGTCGGCGAGGGCGGCGACGGAGGCGGACGTGACGGAGTTGCTCATGGAACGGTGTTTCCTCTCCGGTTCGGTGGTGCACGGTTCCGGTGCGATGCGCGCGGGGTTTCCACGGGCCTCAGCTCGCGTGCGTGATGCGGCGCGTGAGATGTGGGACCCGCGGGCCCTGGGAATCGGCGCAGCGGCGGTGGTGCGCGCTGGGGCTGTCTGGCCGCGGAGGATGCGAAGGACGCGAGGGGTGTGGACGCGCAGCGGCAGTAGTGCGCGCGAGGGACGCGGTGCGCGGGCGCGCGCTGTCGTTCGCGCCGTACCTGGGGCGCCGCGTCAGACGGGGACGATGTCCGGCCAGGTGAGGGCGGCGGAGCCCCAGGTGAGGCCGCCGCCGAAGGCGGTGAGCAGCAGGCGCTCGCCGGTCCGGAACGTTCCTGCCGCCGCCGCGTCGGCCAACGCCAGGGGAATGGACGCGGCGGAGGTGTTGCCGACCTTGTCGATGTTGGTGACAGCCTGGCCGGCGTCGAGCCCGAGCTGTTCGGCCACGGCCCTGAGGATCCGGAGGTTGGCCTGGTGACCAACCAGGTACCCGACCTGGTCCGCGCTCCAGCCGACGCTCTCGAGCAGGGCGAGCGAGGAGTCCGACATACGGCGGACCGCGTGGGCGAACACCTTCTTGCCCTGCATGGTGAAGTAGTGGTCGTCCTCGGCCGCGGGCAGTCCGCTGGAGCGCTGCCGGGAGCCGCCCGCCGGGATCCGGATGAGGTCTTTGCCGGTGCCGTCGCTGCCCAGGTCGAAGCCGAGCAGCCGGCCCGGCTCGTCGCCGGCCCCACAGCCCAGTACGACCGCCCCGGCTCCGTCGCCGAAGATCACGGAGGTGGTGCGGTCGTTCGGGCTGAGGATCGTGGAGTACGTCTCGGCCCCGATGACCAGCGCCCGCTCGGCCCGGCCCGCCCGAATGGCGTTGGCGGCCGCTTCGAGGGCGTAGACGAAACCGGAGCACACCGCTGCGATGTCGTACGCGGCGGCGTTCCCGAGTCCCAGCCGGGCCGCCACGTCGGGCGCGGTGCCGGGGCAGAGGTGGTCGGGTGTGGTGGTGGCGACGATGAGAAGGCCGACATCGGCTCCCTCGTCGAGGCCGGCGGACTTCAGGGCCGCGCGGCCCGCCTCGGTGGCCAGGTCGCCGGTGGACTGGCCGGGCGGGGCCCAGTAGCGCTCTCTGATGCCGGTGCGGGTGGTGATCCACTCGTCGGACGTCTCGAAGAGGGTGGCGAGTTCCGCGTTGGTGACGCGTCTCGACGGCAGATGAGCGCCGAGCCCGCGCAGGACGGCGTACGGCATGGGTCTTCCCCGACTTTCCTGGGTGGTGTCCGGTTCTGTGTGTCCTCGCTGTGGTGGCTCTGTTCTCTAGTGGTGGTCGTGACGGATGCGGGCCTCGCGGGGCCGCCGGGGTTCAGGCGGCGGCGCGGGCCAGTTCCGAACTCGTGTCGATGAGCGCGTACTCGGCCTGGGCCTTCTCGATCGCCGCGTCGATGCTCATCACGGGCTCGAAGCCGTAGATGTCGATGATCTTCTGAAGGCGCTCGGGTATGGAGCCGCCCACCGTGTGGTACGGGATGTTCAGCTCGTCCAGGGTCTTGAGCATCAGCTCGTCCGCGAGGGACCGGAAGCGCTCGTTGACCGGGCGGTGCCCGTCGGGGACCAGCGGGAACTCGATGGGCAGGTGGACGAAGGAATCGTAGGTGGCGCGGGCGTGCTGCTTGGCGGGCACGGCCATCTGCGACAGGACCTTGCCGTAGAAGCCGATCTCCTCGCTGACCTCGATGGTCTCCAGGTTCACCGACTCGTTGGGGTTGATGCCGACCAGCACGCGGACGGTGCCGTAGGCCCACTCGTGCAGCGAGGATCCGTCGGAGACGAAGCCGTCGGGCAGGTGGGACTCGTTGACCGCGCGCTCCTGGTTGCGCCGCATGATCAGCATGATCAGCTCGGGCGGGGTGCACTCCTCCAGCGTCTTGCCGGGGATGGAGATGGGCAGCAGTTCCCGCATGGTCTTGGCGGCGGAACGGGGCAGGCCGGTCAGGTGTGAGACGGCCATCGTGGTGAGGGTCTTGCCGACGGAGTAGGTGCCTGCGATGGCGAGCTTCATGTGACTCTCCCGTGGTTGACGGACGGCGCCGGGGCTCTGGTGCCCGAACGCCTTGGGATGGGGGGCCGGTTCAGGTCGCGGACGGCGGCAGGCGGTGGGCCACCGAGCAGACGACCGTGATGTCGGCGAGCTGCGCGGCGATGTCCGCGCGGCGCCAGGTCTCGCCGTGGCGGTTGTTGAGCAGGACGGCGTCGCGCAGCTCCGCGCGCATGGGCAGCGGACCGCCGTCGGCGG
The DNA here is from genome assembly GCF_002291145.1 of Streptomyces sp. SA15. Lineage (GTDB taxonomy): Bacteria > Actinomycetota > Actinomycetes > Streptomycetales > Streptomycetaceae > Streptomyces. Next base: position 209,158 of record NZ_NTGE01000093.1, on the reverse strand, counting down.
TGGCGCGCGGCCGGTGCGGGGTGGTGGCCGCCAGCAGCGTGCTGCGCATCCACAGGGTGTCGGAGGCGGCGCGGGGCACCCGGTCCAGCTCGTACAGCAGGACCTGCCCGACCTGAAGGGCCGTCACGAAGGCGTCCACGAGGTGCACGGACGGCTGCTGTTCGCCCTCCATGCCGCCGAGCGCGCCGTCCGGACCGCCGGTGAGGCGTACGTCGGCGGTGGCGACGTTGGTATCCGGCCTGACCTGCATGCTCTCGACGCGCTGGTCACCGAGTCGGTGGGTGTCGCCGTAGCCGCCGTCGCGGACCACGGGCTCGACACGGGACCGCTCACCCGGACGGACGTCCGGGTGGTCGGCCTCCAGGCGGATGCGCAGCGTGCCCACGGCGGCCTCGACGGCGGTGCGGGCGCGGCCGGGCCGCGGGGCGGGCAACCGGTCGGCGACGTACGCCGAGACCGGGAACCCGGCCAGGTCCTCCTCCACCGGACGGGTGCCGGCCTTGATGCGGACCCGGGCGAGCCAGACCGTGGCCAGCTCCCGCCCGGTCAGCCCCAGGTGGCCGGTGAGCAGTGCCTCGGTGAGCTGGGCGCCGAGCAGCAGGACGTCGACGGTGGACAGGTGCGGCCGCTGGTCGGTGTCGCCCTTGCGGGACCAGTCGCTCGGGTAGCTGACCCGCGCGGTGGCGGCCAGCCGGGGCACCTCGGCGGCCGCGCCGTCCGCCTCGGGTGTGTGGAAGCCGGTGAGGAGGTGCCGAGCGCGTTTGTATCCCTCGCCGAAGAAGCGGCGTTCGGGTGCGCCCAGGTAGTCGGAGACGTCCGGGAGGTAGGGGGGAGCGACGGGCAGAAGGGACGAGGCAGACTGAGCAGACATCGGGTTCCTTCCTTGTGCTCGGGCCTTGTGCTCGGGCGAGGCGGGTGCGGGGCGAGGGGCCCCGCGCCCGGGAGAGCGGCCGGGGCGCCGGTTACGGGGCGCCCGTGAGGCTGGGCTCCTCCTCGCCGTCGCCGACGCGCACCGCGGCGAGGGAACCGGACTTCGCCGTGCGCAGCAGGACGCTGATGACGAGGGCGCCGGCGAGGACCACCAGGCCGTCGACGAGGATGCCGAAGGTGGTGCCGTCCAGGACGCCGGCCGCGGAGGCGACGCCGTTGTCCAGCTCCCCGTACTGCGAGGCGGCGACGGCGGACATCACCGGGATGCCGAGGGTGAAGCCGATCTGCTGGGTCATGGCGGCCAGACCGGTGGCCAGACCCTGCTCGCGGTCCTCGATGCCGGAGGTGCCGACGACGGTGTAGGCGACGATCGCCAGGACGTGGCCGAACCCGCCGACGAACGTGGTGACCAGGACGGCGGCGATGCCTACGGTCTTGTCCTCACCCAGCCAGAACAGCACGCCGGTCATCACACCCTGCACGGCGAGGCCGAGGACCAGACTGCCCTTGGCGCCGGTACGGGCGATGATCTTCGAGGCGAAGGTGCCGCCGAGGAACGCGCCGAGTCCCAGGAAGCCGAACATCAGGCCCGTCTGGAACGGGGTGAGACCCAGCACCTGCTGGAGATAGAGGGTGAGCAGGAAGGAGAGCGCGGACTCCATGGAGAAGGTGATCAGGCCGCCCAGGTTGCCCCACTTGACGGAGTTGGCCTTCAGGATGCGCACCGGGGCGAGCGGCGCGGCGGCCTTCAGCTCGATCACATAGAAGGAGACCAGCAGTACGGCGGCGACCAGCAGCGTGGCCCAGGTCTGCGCGGAGCCCCAGCCCTCGCGCTCGGCGCTGGTGACGCCGTACACGAAGGCGAGCAGGCCCGCGGTGACCGTGATCGAACCGGGCACGTCCAGCTTGGGCCGGTCCTCGGCCACCGAGTCGGTGATCACCAGGATGCCGCCGATGAACAGGGCCACACCGACCGGGACGTTGATGAAGAAGTCCCAGCGCCAGGAGAGCAGGTCGGTGAGCACACCACCGAGGACCGCGCCGCCGGCGAACCCGAGGGAGAGCAGCGCGCCGTTCAGCCCGAGCGCCTTGGTGCGCAGCGGGCCCTCCTCGAAGCTGGTGGTGATCAGCGCCATGCCCGACGGGGTGACGATCGCCGTGGCGAGCCCCTGGAGCACCCGGGCCACGATCATCAGCTCGGGGTTGGTGGCCAGACCACCGAGCAGCGAGGAGACGGTCAGCAGCGCCATGCCGACGAGGAAGAGCTTCTTACGGCCGATCAGGTCGCCGATGCGCCCGAAGAGCAGCATGAAGCCTGCGGCGGTCAGGGCGAAGGCGGTGGAGATCCACTGGAGACTGTCGAGCCCGAACCCGAGGTCGGAGCCGATCTCCGGCAGCGCCACGGTGAGGATGGAGAAGTCGACGGCGAACATGAACTGCGCGCCCAGCAGAACGACGAGGATCGTCTTCTGCTTCCCTGTCATGGAGAGCTCTGAGGAGTGTGTCTTCGGCATGGCCAGAAGCCTCACGCCGATCGCGATCACCAAACAGTGCGCGCTCAACATATTGGTCGCCGCCAACAGGCTCGGCCCCTTCCCCGGGGCCGGCGGGCTCCCGAGCGGCCGCGGTACACACGGCGGGCCGGGACGGACTGCCCGCCCCGGCCCGCAGGTTGCGCAACTGCCGTAGGCCCTGTCGTCACATTCCCGCCTGCCCCGCGACGCCCGGCACGCTCCCCCACTGCCTTGAGGGCGTGGGAGGTACCCCCACTCGCCGCACCGGGCACAAGCCCAAGTACATCCAGTACGAGGGCTTGTGCCCGGCACGCCGAGAGCACGCACCGACGCGGACATCAGCCTCCCCCACTCTCGGCTTCGCTCGAGCGGGGGGCCCCATCGCGGCGGGCGCGGGGCCCGCCCTTCGGGCGGACGACGGGAATTTGACGACAGGGCCTAGCAGCGCACCCCGTTCACTCCAGGGCCTGCCACCGGTAGCCGCCGTCGGTGACCTCGACCCGGCCGAAGACCACGTCCGCGAAGTGCCCGGCGTAACAGACGGTGCCCGGCCGCGCGGCCTCCTCGAGTACGGCCCGGCGCGTCCCGACCGCCTCCTCGCCCGAGCCGTCGAAGAACACCCGCCACTCGGGATGCGCCGCCTGGGCGGGCGAGTGCAGCGCGTCACCGAGCACCAGGACCCGGCGGACGCCGTCGTCCCCGGACTGCTCGTCGGCGACCTGCACCACGTATCCCGCATGGCCGCTGGTGTGTCCGGGCCACTCCCGGAGGGTGACGCCGGGGAACACCTCGCCGCCGTCCGGCACCGTACGGACCCGGCGTGCCAGCCTCGTCGGCAGCAGGCTGCCCCCCTCCCGCCACTCGGCCGCCGACAGCACGAAGGATGTGACGCTCTCGAAGTGGGAGCCGTCGGCCGCCAGCACCCAGCCGATGTGATCGTCGTGCAGATGGGTGAAGGCGACGGTGTCCACGGCTTCCGCCCGCACCCCCGCCGTCCCGAGGAGTGTGATCAGGTCGCCGCCCGCCAGCACGCCCAGGGCGGGATGCGTCTGCGCCGCCTCCAGGCGTCGCGGGCCGAATCCGGCGTCGATCAGCAGGGACCGGCCCTGATGCTCAACCAGCAGGCCGCCCACAGAAGCGACCAGGAAACCGTCCGGGTCCCGGTAGGGAGCGAGCGCGGCGAGGTCGTCCGGGCCGAGTCCGGTGAACCAGCCCTCCGGTCTCAACTGGACCATCCCGTCCGGGACATGGGTCAGCCGCCAGTTCCCGAAGGTGAGCGACCGCAGCGGCGAGGGACGTGTCAGCCGCTCGAGCGGCCGTACAGCAGACATGGCGAAGGCACTTTCGGCAGAGGGGATGGCGGAGAGAGGAAGAGAGAAGGAAAAAGGTCGGGTTGTCCCGCCGGACCGGCGGGACAACCCGACTCTCAGGCCGCGGAACCTCTTACTTCCCGCGACAGGGTGAGCAGCGACAGGGCTCGCTCCGCGCGGGTCCCGGGGACCGGCATGAACACGGTGAGCCGCAGTCCCAGCCGGGGGGTGAAGTCCAGTGTCGTCCGCCGCAGGGACAGCTCACCGGCCCGCGGATGCTGGAGCAGGTCGATGCCGCAGGAGTCCTCCTGCACCTCCTGCGCGTTCCACAGTTTCGCGAACTGCTCGCTGCGCGCGAGCAGTCGGTCCACCATCGCCTCCAGCAGGGGGTCGCCGGAATGGTTCGCGGTGTGCGCCCGGAACCGGGCCACCACCGTCGCCGCGTCCTGCTCCCAGTCCGGATACCGGGTGCGTGTCTGCGGGTTGAGGAAGAAGTCCTCCACGAGGTTGCCGCAGCCGGAGTCCAGCGCGAGCAGTTCGCGGGCGGCGGCGTTCGCCACCACCACGTTCCACGCCCGGTCGGCGATGTAGGCCGGGTTGGGCAGCCAGTTGTCGACGAAGGGCTTGAAGGACTCCCCGTCCGGTGGGGGCGAGGAGGCGAAGTGGGACGATCCCAGACCGGCGAGGCGCCACACGTACTGGCGCTGGGTGTCGTCCAGGCTGAGGACCCGGGAGATCGCGGCGAGGACCTCGGCGGACACGTTCTCGGCCCGGCCCTGCTCGATCCAGGTGTACCAGGACACTCCCACACCGGCCAGGAGTGCCACTTCCTCACGGCGCAGCCCGGGTGTTCTGCGCACGCCGGCCCGTGGCAGACCCACTTCGGTGGGGTTCACTTCCGCCCGGCGCACCTTCAAGAATTGTCCGAGTTCCTTTAATTGACGGCCAGTCGGCATGACTTCCCGCCCCTTTGTCCAGCCATAGGTACTGAGATATGCGCCACCTTACCCACCTGCTCCCCTGCCGTGTGCGGCACGTGACAGGGGTTACACCTCCATGGTCGGACACCGAGGTGCTCCTGGGGAAGGGGGACTTGAAGCACGGCATCGCCGCGCGGCGGACAACGCGCCATGCGCTGTCACCTCCAGGTCCAGGTCGAACTCCGACTCGTGGTCGTCGTCGGTGACGCCCAAGTGCGTAGGCAGGTCTAATCGGGCGAGCCAAAGCACGGCTTAAGAAGCTCTGGCCCGGGCTCCGTTCTCCCGTCACCCCGGCTTCCCCCGTCTCCCGTCACCCCGGCTTCCCCTTGTCCCGGCCGTCGGGCCTAGGCCGGCCGTTAGGGCGCCTTTAGACAGGTCGCCAACGATGACGCGGCCGTGGCCCGGCGGCTTCCCGCCGGGCGGGGGCGGCGACGCTTCGGCGTCTCTCCTCCGTCACGAGCCGTCCGGGAACACCGAGCCCGCGGAGCGCATCCGGCGGGCGCAGAGCCTGGGAGGGCTGAACAGGTGAAGACCGTCGACGACTTCCTCACCTTCGTCCACGACGAGACCGGTCCGGAGGTGACGGTCCCGACCGTGCGCAACGGCTCCGGCGAGCCACCCGGCCAGGACGCGCTGCCCTCGCCGCCGCCGCCGACCGCGCCGGGGCGGGCGGCCGGCGTACGGGTGCCGAGGGCACAGAGGCCCAAGGCGGCCCACCCAGGGAATCTCCCCGAGCCCGCCGTCGAGTCGGTGAGGACATGACCGTCAATGGCCGTGCCTCCGGGGCCGGACCCGTCCCGCCCTGTCTGCTGCCGTGGCAGCGGCTGCCGGACAGCGCGGCGATCCGGCTGCTGTGCTTCCATCACGCGGGCGGTGCCGCTTCCTCCTTCGCCGCCTGGCAGGCCGGGCTCGGTCCGGACGTCGCGGTGGTCCCGGTGCAACTGCCGGGGCGGGAGCGCCGGGTACGCGAGCCGCGGTTCCGTGACTTCGACCGGCTGTTGGACGAGGTCGACGAGCAGCTCGACCCCCTGTTGGACGGGCACTACGCGGTGTACGGGCACAGCTTGGGCGGTCTGATCGCCCACGAGCTGACCCGGCGCCGCGTGGCGACGGGCCGGCACGCGCCAGAGCTGCTGGTGGTGGGGGCGTGCGCGCCGCCGCACGTGCCGCACTCCGCCGTCGCCCCGCAGAACGCCTCCGACGCTCAACTCACCTCGTGGATGCGGGGCCTGGGCGGGGTCCCGGACAGAGTGGCGCGCCACCCGGACTGGCTGCGAAGGTCCGTCGAGCTGCTGCGGGACGATCTGTGTCTGGTGCACAGCCACCCGCGTCACCCCGCCGAGCCGCTGCCCGTGCCGCTGCGTGTACTGGCCGCTGAGAGCGACCCGCTGCTCACGCCGGCGCAGGCCCGGGAGTGGGCGCGGCACACCTCGTACGACTTCCGGGTGCACACACTGCCCGGCGGCCACTTCTTCCACCGGGAGTACCCCGAGGCCACGCTGCGGGTGATCTCCCAGCTGCTCCCGGTCGCCACCGAGCAGATATGAGCCGAGGGCCGGCCCCAGATGTCGGGACTGTAAAAAACACGCTTCACAGACCAAGCGAAAACAAAAACTTGGTCAAGAAAACCGACCAGGAATAACACATTTCGCACGCCATCGATTGTTTACCGCTCACATAGCCATCCCCCTCATTCGGACAGCAGTCGTTATCGTGGGAACGATTAGCTGGTTCGGGGGAAAGGTTTCAGTCGTTGTGGAAACATCTTTGACCACCACGGACACTCCACGAGCGGCATCGGTGCGCTGCGGTGAAACACTGCAGCTCATGCGGGCACTCCAGCGGGTCGGGGACGGCCACGGCGGCGTCGTCGAACTGCACGGGGACCCGGGGTCCGGAAAGACACGGCTGCTGGCCCAACTGATGGCGGCCGCCCTGGACCAGGGAGTCCGGGTGCTCGACGGCCGCTGCTACCCGGCGGAACGGGACGCGTTCTGTGTCTTCACCCGGGCCCTCGGCGACCTGGTGACGCCGCAGGGGCTGGCCCGGCTCTCGCCGGCCCACGCCGAACTGGTCCGGGCGGGACTGTGCGCCCGGCGCAGCCGCACCGATCCCCCGCCCCAGCCGCTCCCGCTGTCCCAGGCGGTGCACGCCCTGCTGGCCGACGCCGCCGGTGGCGGACTGCTGCTGGTGCTCGACGACTTCCACTGGGCCGACCCGAAGTCCCTGGAGTTCGCCGACCACTTGGTGCGCTGGTCGCTCAGGGCACCCCTCCTCATCGTCATCGCCCACCGGCCCCGGCAGGCCGACCCGTTACTGCTCAGCACGCTTGCCTACGGTGCCGAACAGGGCCGGGTGACCCGCGTCGGGTTGGGGCCGATCAGCCCGGAACAGGCGGCCCGGCTGCTGAACGTACGGCCCGACACCGGCTGGCTGCGGTCGGCGTATCGGGAGAGCCAGGGCAACATCCTGAATCTGCTGGTGCTCGGTGAGTCCGCGCCGCTCAGACCCTCCCTGACCGCCGACCTGGTCACCGGCCGACTGGCCCCGCTCACCGCCGAGCTGGAGTTGCTGAACCCCGTCGAACGCCTCGTGGCCGAGTCCGGGGCGGTGCTGGGCGACCGCTTCACCCGTGAGGAACTGGCGGACGTCTGCGAGCTGCCCTTCGACGAGGTGTGCGCGGCCGTCACCGGGCTGATCCGGCTCGACATCCTGCGCCCACTGCCCCACTCCGCCACCCAGTTCGTCTTCCGCCAGCCGGTGCTGCGCGAGCTGGTGCACGAGCGGGCGGACCACTGCCGACGCCAGCAGGCCCACCGCAGGGCGCTGACCGTCCTCAACCGCCGCGCCGCCCCGGCCGCCGAGCGTGCCGTACACATCGAGTTGTCCACGAGCACCTTCACCCCGGAGGACCTGGAGACGCTGGCCCGGGCCGGCAAGGAGGCGGCGCTGAGCGCCCCTGAGGACGCCGTGCGCTGGCTTCTGCTCGCGCTGCGCGGCCTCGCCTCGGAGGACCGCTCGCCGGGCCGGCTGCTCGGCCTGGTCCCGCCCCTGGCCCGGGCACTCCAGGCGACCGACTGCCTCAACGACAACGAGGCGTTACGGCGCCTGCTCACCCAGGATGCCGGGATACGGCCGGACGAGGCGCACCACGCGGCGATACGCGTCTGTGTGCTGGTGGAGTGCCTGCACGGACGGTTCGCCGAGGCCGACACGTTGCTGCGCACCGAACTCGCGCGGGCCTGCTCCGCCGCCGACACGGATCTGCTCGCCCGGCTGACGATCTTCCGGGGCATCGTGTCGTCCCTGTGCAACGACGGCGAACTGGCCGCCCTCGCCTCCGCCGCGCTCCAGCTGGCCCGCTCCGGTGGCCGGGCGACGACGCTGGCCGGCGCCCTGTCGCTGCACGCCCTCGCCGAACTGACCGCCGGCCGCACCACGCGGTCCCTGGCCGCCTACGACGCCGCGGTACGGCAGATGGACGAGCTCCCGAACGCCGAAATGCGCCTGCACACGGAGTATTTCGCCCTGCTCGGCTGGTGCGCCCTGTCGCTGGGGCGACCGCAGGAGGCGGAGTCCCGCTACGCACGCGGTATCGCCGTCTCGGCGGGCCGCTCCCCCGACACCATGCTCCCCACGCTGCTCAGCGGACTCGCCGAGGCCCAGCTGCGACAGGGCCGGCTGAACAGCGCGCGGCGCTCGGCCGCCGACGCCGCGGACCTGGCCGGACACCTGGGCGCGGACCGGCTGCGGGCGTACGCGATGGCCCAGGAGGCGCTCTGCATCACCTACGCGGAGCCGCCTGGCAGCAGCCGTGCCTCAGCCCGTACGGAGGAAGCGCTGCGGGCCCTGCACTACTGGAGCGACACCTGGCATTCCCTGGCCGTGCTGACGGTTGCCGAATCCCTCCTGCTCCAGGGCAGTCAGGAACGCTGCCTGGACCTGCTGCTCGATCTGGGCGCCCCCGACCTCGGCGCACTGAGCCCTCCGCTGCGGACCCGGGCCTACGAGCTGCTCGCCCTGGCCTCCGTCTCCAGCGGCACCCGCGCCGCACTGTGGGCCGAGTGCGCCTCCCGGGCGCTGGAGGTCTGCCCGCTGCCGCACACACAGGCCTACGCGCTCTTGGCCCGCGGCCATGTGCTCACCCAGCAGAAAGAGCCGGCGCGGGCGATCACCGCCTATCAGAAGGCCGAACGCCTCTTCGACGGCGCGCAGTTGAGACTCCAGAGCCTGCGCGCGGCCGAACGGACCGCCCGGGCGGCGAGTTCCGGCGGACGGCCCGAGGAGGCGGAGGGACTGTGGACCGCCGCGCTGGCACTGGCCGATCACTGGCACGTGCCGCTCTTCGCCCAGCTGCCGTCGGGCAGCCCCCAGGAGGGCCCCCATGAGCGCGGCCGGCCCTCCGCGGCGCCCTCGCCCGTGCCTTTGGCACCCGACCTCGCGCCCCTGACCCGGCGCGAGCTGGAGGTGGCGCGCCTGGTCGGCACCGGGCGACGCACCCGCGAGGTCGCCGAGACACTGCGGGTGAGCCCGCGCACGATCGAGGTCCACCTCTCCCGCATCTACCGGAAACTGGAGATCGGTTCCCGGGCGGAGCTGGCCAGGCTGATGGCCGTACGTATTTCTACTGATGCACGTACACAGACTTCCTGAGAGGCTTAAATCAGCTCTATGAGTACAGCACAGGACCAGGCCCTGAAATGGACGAACCTTTAGCTGGAGGAAGTATTCCGGAAACATCCGGCAGGCAGGACGACAATCACAGTGGAAATCTTCCGGCGAGTGGCGTGGCAATGGTCTGCCGCAACAATCCGCCTCGACGAGCGCTCCGGCCCGGTGTCGTGCCGAGCGTCGTCGGGCCTCCCACCATCAGGAAGGCAGCGTCATGCGATTCGAGATCCTGGGAAGCCTGCGCATCACTGACGGCAAGGACGTGTTCACGGTCACCGCTCCGAAGATGGAGTCCCTGCTCGCGGCCATGGTGGTGCGTGCCGACGATGTCGTCTCCATGGACCAGATGTGCACCGAGATCTGGGGTGACGAGCCCCCGCGCCGTGCCGTCGCCACTCTGCACGTCTACATATCGCAGCTGCGCAAACTGCTCGGACGCGCGGATCAGGGCCACAGCCCGATCGTGACCCGGTTCCCCGGTTATGTCCTGGAGCTCGGTCACGGCACCCTGGACGCGCACGAGTTCCAGCGGCTGGCCCGGCAGGGCCGGGCCGCGTTCCGCGCCGGGCGGTACCAGGAGGCCTCCGTGGCCTGCGGCCGGGCGCTCGCGCTGTGGCGCGGCACGGTACTCGGCGAGTTGCGCGGCGGCCCCATCGTGGACGAGTTCGCGACCTGGGCCGAGGAGACCCGGCTGGAGTGCGTCGAGTTGGGCAACGAGGCGGACCTGACGCTGGGGCGGCACCGCGAGCTGGTGGGGCCGCTGTACGCGCTGGTGAACAAGCATCCGCTGATCGAGGCGTTCCACCGGCAGCTGATGCTCGCCCTGTACCGCTCCGACCGGCGGGCCGACGCCCTCCAGGCCTTCCAGCACGTGCGCTCCCTGCTCGACCGCGAGCTGGGCATCACGCCGTGCCGGCCGTTGCACGAGCTGCACCAGCAGATCCTGGCCGACGAGGAGTTGAGGGTGCCGGCGGCAGCATGAACCGCCAGGGGCGGCCGGCCTTCTCGAGAAGCCGTAGGGGCCGGCCGCCCGTGGCGGTTCGCTCAGTCGGCTCCCGAACAGCCGCCCGGCACCATCGCAGGCGCCGGGTGCGAGTCGTCCTCACCCGGCGCCCTGTCCGCGCTCTGTCCTCACCCCGCGGAGACGCGGTCCAGCAGGCGCCCGGCCAGGTCGATGGTGTGATCGACGGTGCCGGCCACGAAGGTGAAGTCGACGAAGACCTCGTCCGCCGGCAACACCGAACGCATCTTCATCACCTCCTCGGCGACCACCGTCACCGGTGTGCCGGCGGCCACGTTGACCCGCAGGATCACCCCGATCCCGTCCGGGTCCCGCCCGGCCTCCTCGGCCGCCTGCCGGACGGTCGCCCACCCCTCGGTGAGCTGCGCCGCGGGAAAGGCCTCGGGCGCCCACCACACCGGCATCCAGCCGTCGGCCCGCTGTCCGATCCGCCGCAGCGCACGTCGTCCGAACGCGCCGAGAAAGATCGGGGGATGCGGCCGTTGCACCGGCTTGAGCTCCACATGGCCGGCCGGGATCGTGAACAGCGGGCCCTGGTGCTGCACGGGGTTGGCCGTCCACCAGGCCACGAGCACGTCCAGCAGTTCGTCGAGTCGCGCGCCGCGCCCGTCGAACGGCACCCCCGCGGCCTGATACTCCTCGGGCGACCAGCCGCTCCCGAACCCGGCGATGAGCCGGCCGCCGCTGGCCACGTCGAGGCTGGCCAGCGCGCGTGCCAGCAGCGCGGGCGGATACCACGGCGCGTTGATGCCGCTGCTGCCCAGCCGGACCTCACCGGTGACCGCCGCCGCGATCGCCAGCGCCGTCAACGGGTCGGCCGCCACCCGGAATTCGTCCGGAATGGCAAGGGAACCGGGGGAATAACCGACGGTCGGATCCACCGCGGTCAACAGCCGGTCGCCGACCCAGAGGCTGGTCGCGCCGAGTTTCTCCGCGTCGGCGGCGAACCGGGCGATGCCGTTCACCTCGTTGGCCGCCGGACCGAATGTCGGAAGACCGAAGCCCAGACGCATATGTCCGCTCCACCCGCTCTGGAATGTCATCAGCAATGAAAGTGTGGGAACGCACCGGAATCTCTTCCGGCAGCCTCACCCACGTTAGGGGAGCGGAAAGCGGTTCTCCAGAGCGCGCTGGTCCCGTCACCAGGGGAACTGGTGGTGCGGCCCATAGGAGAAACTGACTCCCCCCTCGGGCCCGACCCAACGCCTATATTCGTTCAGGCGGCGAATCATCCATGACAGACAGGGGATTTGATGTATCCGGAACGACTCAAATTCGGCGCGTTTCTGGCACCGTTCCACCCGCTCGGCGAGGATCCCACCCTCCAGTTCGAGCGGGACCTCGACTTGATCGAGCTGTTCGACCGGCTCAACTACGATGAATTCTGGATCGGCGAACACCATTCGCTGGGCTGGAACAGCATCGGCGTCCCCGAACTGTTCGTGGCCGCCGCCGCCGAGCGGACGCGCCAGATCAAACTGGCCACCGGCGTGATGACACTGCCGTATCACCATCCCTTCATGGTGGCGACCCGCGCCATGCATCTCGACCATCTGACCCGTGGCCGCTTCATCCTCGGGGTCGGAGCGGGCAGCAGCCCGGTGGACGCTCATATGCTCGGCCGCGAGTGGGGGGAGATGCGCCGCATGTTCGGCGAGTCCCTGGAGGCGGTCGTGGAACTGCTCCACGGAGACCAGCCGGTCACCAGGAAGACGCCGTGGTTCACCCTTCAGGACGCCAAGCTCCAGCTCGCGCCGTATCGGGCGGGCAAGGTGGAGATCGCGGCCGCGAGCGTCGCCTCGCCCCACAGCGTGCGGCTGTCCGGCCAACTCGGCATCAGCACCGTCTCGTTCGGTGTGTCGCGGCCCGGTCACCGGCCTCCCGACATGAAGACACAGTGGCGGTACGCCGAGGAGGCCGCCGCGGAGCACGGCAGGACGGTCGACCGCGGGAACTGGCGGATCACGCTGCCGATCCACGTCGCCGAGACGCGCGCGCAGGCCATCGACGACGTGCGCGCCGGCTATCAGCGCTGGGCCTACGAGTACTGGGGTGATCTGCGCGGACTCGACGTGAACATCCCCGGCGTCGAGCCGGAGAACGCGATCGAGGCGGCGATCGAGGCCGGCAGCGCGATAGTCGGGTCGGTCGACGACTGCGTGGCGGGCATCCGGCGCATGCAGGAGGAGACCGGCGGTTTCGGCACCCTCCTGGTGTACCTCCAGGACTGGGCCGATCCGGAGCGGACCAAGCGCAGTTACGACCTGCTGGCACGCTATGTGGCTCCCCACTTCACCGGTTCGGCGCGCCCGTTGGCCGAGTCCGCCCGGTGGTACCAGGAGAACCGCGACCTGTTCGGCGGCAAGCTCACTCTGCCCGATCACGGAGCACGGCCGCGTGGCGCGGCCGCCGGATGAGCGACCGTCGTCGAACGCCGCTGCCGCACCGGGCGATGTTCGCCCCGGTGCGGCAGCGGCGCCGCGCTCGGCCGACCCCACTGACGGCGGACGGTCAGGTGGTGGCGATGGCGGCCTCACGGTGTTCGGCGCGGGCGATCATCAGCCAGGCGCCGGCGGCGGCGGCGACATACGCGACGCCGATCACCGCGAAGCACAGCGCCGGACCGCGGTTCCAGTCCGAGGTGGTGCCGAGTACGACGCTCATCGCGGCGATGCCCACGAGCGTGCCGATCTGACGGTTGGCGTTGAGCACGGAGCCGGCCGCGTTCGCGTGCTCGGGGCCGGCGGCGTCCACCAGGGCGGCGGTCATCCCCGGGGAGATGATGCCCGCGCCGATGTTGGCGAGGCCGACGGCCACCGCCAGCACCCAGTAGGGCGTGGCCGAGGACACGGTGACCATGGTCAGCGAGGAGATCCCGGCGACCAGCAGGAAGACCGTCAGCAGTGCCCCGTTGGAGAACCGTGCGGAGATGCGCGAGTAGACGACGTTGGCCAGCGGGAACCAGATCGTCATCGGCAGCAGTTCGAGCCCGGCCTGGAAGGGGGTGGACCCACGGGCGTGCTGGAGGTACAGGCTCAGCATGAACATGCTGCCGTACAGCGCGAGGTTGAAGAGGAAACCCACCAGGTTGGCGCCGGCGAAACTCGGCCGGCTGAACAGGCTCCACGGCATGACCAGGTTGTCGGCGCGCCGCTCGCGCACCAGCAGCGAACCGGCGGCGACCACCAGCACGACGTACGACACCAGCATCCCGCCGGCTCCCCAGCCGAGCCGCGGCCCCTCGATGAGCGCGAAGCTCAGGGCGGCGAGTGCCACGATCCACAGGACATGGCCGGGCACCGCCAGCTTGGTGGCGCGTACCTCGGACGGAGCGATGAAGCGCTTGGTCAGCAGCATGCCGATGATGCCGATGGGCAGGTTGAGGACGAAGATGCTCTGCCAGCCGAACGCGCTGACCAGGAGACCGCCCACGGTCGGGCCGAGGCCCGCGGAGGTGGCCACGATCGCCGACCACAGGCCCAGCATCCGGGTGCGCTCTCGTTTCTCCGGGAACGAGAACACCAGCAGGGACAGCGAACTCGGCATGAAGAGCGCGGCTCCCACGCCCTGAAGGAGACGCGCGACGATCAGCACGGCCGCGTTCGGCGCGAGGGCGCAGCCGAGGGAGGCGACGAAGAAGACGGCCATGCCCCACAGATAGACGTTCTTGGCGCCGAGACGGTTCGCCAGGCCGCCGGCGAGCAGCAGCAGCGAGCTGAAGACCAGCACGTACCCGTCCACGATCCAGGTGAGTTCCGGCAGCGAGGCGTGCAGTTGCTCCTGGATCGCCGAGCCCGCGACGTTGACGACGGTCACGTCCAGCGCGGCCATGACGAAACCGGTGGCGAGGGCGGTCAGCCGCAGGCCTGGCGACACGGCCCGTTGGGCCGGTGTCACCTCATCGGGCAACCCAACTGGTTGGGACTCAGCACGGGGCATCGTTCTCTCCTCCGGGAGGGCTCGCTGGGGCGAAGAACGACCGCAGACCACCGACGACCGCGGCCAGGGATCTCTCCCCGTGTCCATTCAAACCACTATGACGATGACGGTCAAATTTGATGGCCGTCATCATATGACCGCTGTCGTACGATGAAGGCGCCACGCCGGAACGCAAGGAGGCCGAGTCACGTGACCGCACAGACCACCGAGCGCATCACCGATCACCTCGCCGCCGAGGACATCGCGCTCCAGGGCGTGCTGGAGGCACTGGCCGACCCGGTGCGGCGCAGCATCGTGCGCCAACTCGCCGACTCGGAGCGGAACATGGCGTGCGGGACCTTCGACATCAATGTCACGCGCTCCACCAGCACCCATCACTTCAAGGTGCTGCGGCGGGCGGGAATCCTTCGGCAGCAGTACGAGGGCACGGTGAAGACGAACTCCCTGCGCCGTGCCGACCTGGACCGTGCCTTTCCCGGCCTGCTCGACGCGATCATCGAGGCGGCTCGCCGCGAGGCGGACCAGTAGCCGGCACGTCCGGCCTCTCCCCGGTCGCGTCGGCGTTCACCCGGCCCGGTCGCCGTCGATCTGGGTCGGCATATAGAGCATGAGCAGCGGCTCGGACCTCTGGTGCAGCCCCATGACGACGTGGTGGAAGGCCGCCCTGCGGCCGGGGGCGGGCCGCACCTCGACGGTCGCGATCCCCGTGTCCCGGGTCTCGTGCCGCGCCCACAGCCGGTCGAAATCCGGACTCGCCGAACACAGCCTTCGCGCCAGGCGTTCGAAGTTCGGATCGTCGAGAAAGCGCACGGCCTGGACGCGGAACTGGCCGACCAGGCGGCTCGCCACGTCCAGCCAGTGGGGGTAGCGACTCCTGTTGCGGCCGTCGGTGAAGAACGACCAGAGGTAGTTGGAGCCCGTGGCCTGCACGCCGAGCAGTGTGCGCGCGGGGGCGTTGCTCACCAGGACGTTCCAGTACCGGTCGACCACGAAGGCCGGAGCCGGCTGCCACACCTCGACGGCGAGCCGGAGCCGGGACAGCTCCTCCGAGGTCACCTCCTGGCGGGCGGCCGGCGGATTCACTCCGGCCAGCAGATACAGGTGCGCGCGCTCGGTGCGGTCCAGGTTGAGCGCCTTGCTGACCGCGTCGAGCACGTCCTCGGACACCTTGATGTCCCTGCCCTGTTCGAGCCACGTGTACCAGGAAGCGCTCACCCCGGCCAACACGGCGACTTCCTCGCGCCGGAGCCCTGGTGTGTTCCGGCGCCCGCCCACCGTCAGCCCGACATCGCCGGGCGAGAGCCGCGCCCGGCGGGACCTGAGGAAGTGGCGCAGCGCGGCCCGCCGCTCTCTGTTGGCGTCTTTGACGTTCCTGGTCTCCTCCTGGCCCAAAGCGACACTGCTACCCCTCATGTAAGCCACCCTTCACGCACGAAGAACCAGTCCGAGTCACCGGAACGGCTGTCAGAAGGCGAGGATCAGACGCCCTCGGACCCCACCGGCCTCCAGGCGCCGGTGGGCTTCGGGAGCCCTCTCGGGAGCGAGTACGTCGGCGGTGCGCAGGGTCAGTACGCCCTTCTCCGCCAAGGCGGCGAGCTCCTCCAGGGCGGGGCGCTTGGCCGGATGCCCCAGAACCAGTACCCCATGGATGGCGATGCCGCGCTCCGAGGCCAGCTCGTAGGGACGGCACTTGGCGAACCGCCCGCCGTCCTTCACCACGCCCAGAGCGTCGGCACCGATGACGGCCGCGTCGACGATCGCGTCAGCCCCCTCGGGAACCGCGGCACGATAGGCGCCGGCGAGATCAGCGGTGGCGGCGGCACGCGGCACGACCAGATCCGCGCCGAGCCCGTGGACCAGGTCGCGGTCCCGCACAGCGGCGTCGGCGACGACTCGGAGCCCGCGGTGCTTGGCGAGTTGCACCACGTACCCGCCCAACGCGCCCGCCGCTCCCGTGACGGCCAGCGTCGCTGCTTCGGGCAGGTCGAGGACTGAGAGGGCCAGGTTCGCGGTGAGCCCGTTCATGGGCAGGCCGGCGACGTCACGGAGGTCGAGGCCCCGGGGCGCGGCGACGACCTGGTCGCGGGGCACCACAACGTACTCCGCCTGGGCTCCGCCCCCGGCGTGGAAGGGATTGACGAACGCCATGACCGGCTCACCGACCCCGAGGTCGACACCGTCACCGACCGCGTCGACGACTCCGGAGGCGTCCATGCCGGGGGTGTGGGGCGGCTCCTGCCCGGCCATGGCGGCGGCCAGCTCCCCCGAACGCAGCAGCAGATCAGTGGGGTTGACCGCGGCGGCGGTGACCCGGATACGGACCTGTGCCGGGCCGGGGACGGGCAACGGACGGTCCACGACCTTCAACACATCGGGTCCGCCGAACTGTTCGATTCCGACAGCGCGCATGATGCGGGGTTCCTTTCACGAATCGAATCAAGGGGTCATACGGAGGGGGCGCCCGGCCGGCGATCCGGTGACCGCGGTCAGAGTGCGGCGGTCACCAAGGGGTGGGGTCTCTGTGCGCCCGGGAACACGGCGAGAGCGGTCAGCCGCTTCACGGTCATGCGCTGGAAACCCGAACTGGGCCTGGTCAACCCGGACATGACCACGATGATTCACCGAGTGGCGGAACCGAACCAGTTCGCAGATGTCATATTGGCAGCACCAATACGAACGAGGCCGCGGGCGTGGTGGTGCCGCTCCCAGGTGGACGGCAACCGGCACAGACTCGCCCTCTCCGCCCGCTGGATCAGCTCCTACGATTTCCCGTGAGCGATCAACTGCCGTACGGCTGTGCGGCGGTTACCTTCTCATGAGGAGAGCGATGGCAACTCGTCTGGATGCCTCGGCCTTCGACTCGGCGCACTTCCGCCGAGTGCTCGGACAAGTTCCGACCGGTGTGGTGGCCGTTTCGGCGATCGACGGGGACGAGCCGGTCGGTCTGACCGTAGGTTCCTTCGCGTCGGTGTCACTGGAGCCGCCCATGGTCGGCTTCTTCCCCAGTGTGACCTCCACCAGTTGGCCACGTATCGAACGAGCCGGATCCTTCGTGGCCAACGTGCTGGCGGAACATCAGGCGGAGCTGTCCGCGGTGTTCGCGACCAGTGGAGGCGACAAGTTCGGCCGGCTCGACTGGCACCGGGGGGTCACCGGAGCCCCGATCCTCGACGGCGTCGCCGCATGGATCGAATGCGAGGTGGCGGATGTCGTCCCGGCCGGCGACCACCTGTTCGTCCTGGGCCGGGTACTCGACCTGGCGGTCGCCGGTGATCCTCGCCCGCTGGTTTTCTTCCAGGGGGACTACGCGCGACTGGCCGGACAGTGACGCGGGGAGATCATCCGGGCGCGCACGGGTCAACGCGTGCGCAGTCGTGACCCCCCGCGCAGAAGAGGGGATACCGGCCCGTCGGCAGACGGCCCGAGCCGACGCAGGCTCCGCCCACGCCTCCCCCGATCGCTGAGCCGGACACAGGGACCCCGGTCCCAGGGACGGCCGACGAAGGGTGACTCGCCATGCGTCCGCTGCCCGGAACCACACGTCCCTCCCCCGAGCAGTGGTCTAGCGTGACGATGACCGCCTGCCCCAGCCGCTCGCCCCGATTGTGAGGCCCCACGTGCACATCGCGCCCCTCAGCCCCGACGACCCCGCCGAGCTGGGCGGATACGAGCTGCTCGGGCGGATCGGGCAGGGCGGCATGGGCCAGGTGTATCCGTGATCGCCCTCGGCTCCCCATACCCCCTGGTTCTCACCGGCGGGTATGCCGTGCGGGCACACCGCCTCGTGAACCGCCCCAGCCAGGACCTCGACGTCGCCACCGAGAACCCGGCGCCCATGGCCGACATCGCGGCCACGCTCCGCGCCGGCCTGGAAGCCCGCGGCTGGAAGGTGCACGCGCTGGAGACCGCCCCGCTGTCCGCCCGCTTCACCGTGACTGACCCGGCCACCGGGCAGGAGTGCGAAGTCGACATCCTCAAGGAGATCTTCTGGCGGCCGGTCGCCCAGAGCCCGTACGGGCCCGTCCTCGCGGAGGAGGACGTGATCGGGACCAAGGTCCGCGCCCTCGCCGACCGCGGAGCGCCCCGCGATCTGATCGACGTGTTCGCAGCCTCCCGCCGCTGGTCCAACGCCGAGCTCGAGGAGTTCGGCCGCCGTCACGCCCGTGGCCGACGACGAACCACCCATGACACCGGGTCAGGCAGCAGCTCTATGGATCTTGTCGATTCCTGCGGGCTACCTGCGGCGCGTCGGTTTTCCGGCTCCTCCGTAACTGCGTCATCGGAGCGGTGGCCGGAGAGTCCCTCTCCGCGGCCAGTGGCCTGACGGCGTGCGGTTCGCGCGCTTCGATCCCCTCGGTACCGGGGATTGGATCGGTCTGTATCTGCCCGATGTGTTGTGCGGAGGGAAACAGGTCGAGGGAAGCACCGGGGATGGCGAACCCGCAGGTCAAGCCCCCTTGGCGGCCGGCTCGAGAATCGCAACGCATTCCACATGATGCGTCATAGGAAACAGATCGAACACCCGCAACATCCGCACCCGATACCCCCCATCCCGGAAGTACCCCAAATCCCGCGCCAACGCCGCCGGATCACAAGCCACATAGGCGATCCGCCGCGCCCCCAGCGACGCCAGATGCTCGACCGTCTTCCGTCCGGCGCCCGCCCGCGGCGGATCCAGGACGATCAGGTCGACCTCCGTGATCCCGGTGCGCGGCAGCACAGCCTCGACCTTGCCCTGCTCGATGCGCACGCGGTCGAAGTCGGCGAGGTTGTGCCGGGCGTCCTCCACCGCGCGCTTGCCGGACTCGATGCCGAGGACCGCGCCCTTCTCGCCGAGCCGGTCGGCCAGCGCCCCCGCGAACAGCCCGACACCGCAGTACAGGTCCAGCGCCATCTCGCCCTTGCGGGGCAGCAGGCCCTGCATGACCGCCGTCACCAACGTGTCCGCCGCCTTCGGGTGGACCTGCCAGAAGCCGCCGCTGCCGACGCGGTGGGTACGGCCGTCCGCGCGTTCGCGGACGAAGGGGCGGCCGTGGACGCGGTGGACGCCGCCGTCCTTCTCCTCGACCCTCATCACGGAGACCGGCTTGTCCAGCTCGACCAGCGGCAGCCGCGCGCCCGGCTTCGGCGTCAGGATCACCTGGCGGTCCTGCGAGCCCGTCGCCGCGATCGCCTCGACGGACTCCATGCCCGTCCAGTCACGCTTCTCGATGCCCAGCTCGCTGACACCCTCGGCCGCGATCATGCAGTGGTCGATCGGCTCGACCTCGTGCGAGCGGTGTCGGCGCAGGCCCGCGTGGCCGTCGGGCGTCACCGCGTACTGCACCCGCGTCCGCCACTGCGGCACCTGACCCGCCGGCAGCTTGTCGCCTTCCGCCGGCATCACCGTGCCGTCCCAGCCTGCCTCCTGAGGCGTGAGACCGGCGAGCCGCTGCAGCTGCTCGGCGACGACCTCGCCCTTCATCCGGCGCTGGGCGCCCGGCTTGGCGTGCTGCCAGTCGCAGCCGCCACAGCGGCCGGGGCCGGCGTACGGGCAGGGAGCCTCGATCCGGTCCTTGGACGGCGACAGGACCGAGACCGCGTCCGCCCGTAGGAAACGCGCCCCTTCCTCGCCTTCCGTCACGCGCGCCACGACCCGCTCGCCGGGCAGCGTGTGCCGGACGAACAGCACCTGGCCCTCCTCGGTACGGGCGATGCAGTGCCCGCCGTGGGCGACGGGGCCGACCTCGACCTCGTACTCCTCCCCCACCAGCGACTTCTTCGGTTCTGCCTGCATGGCGGGGTGACTCCACAACATCGATAGCGGGAAACGACTGGGGGAAGGATTGGGGGAACGATTGGGGGAAGGGGGGGACAACAGCCCACCAGTCTACGTCGGTGTCGACGTCTCCTTCGCCCGCTCCTGGGCGGGACCGCGCCGCACCGAGCCCGGAGCGTTCCACTCCTGCTGCTTGCGGGCCCGCTTCCGTGCCACCTCGGAGGACTGCAGCTGGTAGGGCACCGAGGTCACCATGACACCCGGCGTGAACAGCAGACGGCCCTTGAGCCTGAGCGCGCTCTGGTTGTGCAGCAGCTGCTCGTACCAGTGGCCGACCACGTACTCGGGGATGATCACGGACACAGCGTCCCGCGGCGACTCCTTGCGCAGGCCCTTCACGTACTCGATGATCGGCCGCGTGATCTCGCGGTACGGCGAGTCCAGCACCTTCAGCGGTACGTCGATGCCGCGCCGCTCCCACTCCTCGCGCAGTGCCTTGGTCTCGGCCGGGTCGACGTTGACGCTGAGCGCCTCGAGGGTGTCGGAGCGCATCAGCTTGGCGTACGACAGCGCCCGCAGCGTCGGTCGGTGGATCTTGGAGATCAGCACGACCGAGTGCACGCGGGACGGCCGTACGATGTCGTCGCTCGGGCCCTCGGGGGCGGCGATCTCCTCGGAGACGCGGTCGTAGTGCTTCCGGATCGCCGTCATCATCCCGTAGAAGAGCACCATGCCGAGCAGCGCGACCCAGGCGCCGTGCGAAAACTTGGTGACCAGGACGACGACCAGCACCAGACCGGTGAAGAAGGCACCGAAGGTGTTGATGGCGCGGGAACGGATCATGCGGCGGCGCTTGGCCGGGTCGCGCTCGGTGGCCAGGTGGCGGTTCCAGTGGCGGACCATGCCGGTCTGGCTGAGCGTGAAGGACACGAACACGCCGACGATGTAGAGCTGGATCAGCCGGGTGGAGTCGGCGCCGTAGATCCACACCAGGAGCGTGGCCGCGCCGGCGAGCAGCACGATGCCGTTGGAGAAGGCGAGGCGGTCTCCGCGGGTGTGCAGCTGGCGCGGCAGGTAGCGGTCCTGGGCGAGGATCGAGCCGAGCACCGGGAAACCGTTGTAGGCGGTGTTGGCGGCCAGGAACAGCACCAGCGCGGTGGCCGCGGCGAGCACGATGAAGAAGAAGCTGCCCTTGCCGAAGACGGCCTCGGCGACCTGGGTGATCACCGGGTTCTGCACATAGTCGGCGCCGACCGCGACACCGTTGCGCAGCAGGTCGGATGCCGGGTTCTCGGCCATGCGGACGTCGGTCACCAGCGCGAGCACGATGATGCCGCAGAACATGGTGACGGCCAGCAGGCCCATCATCGCGAGCGTCGTCGCCGCGTTCTTCGACTTGGGCTTGCGGAAGGCGGGCACACCGTTGGAGATCGCCTCCACGCCGGTGAGCGCGGCACAGCCGGAGGAGAAGGCGCGCAGCATCAGGAAGAAGAGGGCGAAGCCCGCCAGCCCCTGGTGCTCTGCCTCGATCTGGAAGTCCGCCGTGGGCGCCCGCATGGTGTCGTCGAGGACCAGCCCGCGGAACGCACCCCACGCGATCATGGTGAAGACGCCCGCGACGAAGACGTAGGTGGGGATCGCGAAGAGCGAGCCGGACTCCCTCACACCGCGCAGGTTCATCACCGTGAGCAGCACGATCACGCCGATCGCGCAGGCCACCTTGTGCTCGACCACGAACGGGATCGCGGAGCCCAGGTTCTCGATGCCCGAGGAGATCGACACGGCGACGGTCAGGACGTAGTCGACGAGCAGCGCGCTCGCGACCGTCAGGCCCGCCTTGGGTCCGAGGTTGGTGTTGGCCACCTCGTAGTCGCCGCCGCCGCTGGGGTAGGCGTGCACGTTCTGCCGGTAGGAGGCGACCACCGTGAACATCAGCACGACGACCGCGACGGCGATCCAGGGGCTGAAGTGGTACGCCGACACGCCCGCGATCGACAGGACCAGCAGGACCTCGCCGGGCGCGTACGCCACGGAGGACAGCGGGTCGGAGGCGAAGACGGGGAGGGCGATGCGCTTCGGCAGGAGTGTTTCCCCGAGCCGATCACTGCGCAGTGCGCGCCCGATCAGAATCCGTTTGGGCACGTCGGTCAGTTTGGACACAACAGAGCATCGTAGGCGTTCGAACGCGGGGGCAACCACCCGCCACCCCTCATCTGCCCTATGGGTGAAATCGACCAGCGGCCCGGCTGCGGGTTCCACGGGTGGCGGGATCCGCATGCCTATATGACAAAACCCCGCATTTCCCGGCCTTAGCCGCCCCTGGAGGTTCCATGCACACGACCGCACAGCTGATCGGCGCCGCGGCCGCCCTCGTCGGCCTCGGAATCCTGACTCTGGCCAGCGTCCGCAGCATCAGCCGCCGCTGACCGCCCCGGTGCGAGGCAACCGTGCACAGGGGTGCCGACGTCCTACCGCGCGTGTGTAGCTTGGGCGTCTGTCTGAGACCCTGATGTGGCTGAGCAGTAACTATTCACACCGGAAGGACGGTCGTGCACATCGTCATCATGGGCTGCGGGAGAGTGGGGTCCGCTCTCGCCCAGACCCTGGAGCAACAGGGGCACACGGTCGCCGTGATCGACCAGGACCCCACCGCCTTCCGACGACTCGGCTCCTCGTTCGGTGGTCGCCGGGTCACTGGGGTCGGTTTCGACCAGGACACCCTGCGCGAGGCGGGCATCGAGGAGGCCGGCGCGTTCGCCGCCGTCTCCAGCGGTGACAATTCGAACATCATCGCCGCCCGTGTGGCCCGCGAGATGTTCGGCATCGAGAACGTCGCGGCCCGGATCTACGACCCCCGCCGCGCCGAGGTCTACCAGCGCCTGGGCATCCCCACGGTCGCGACGGTCCGCTGGACGGCCGACCAGATGCTGCGCCGGCTGCTGCCCTCGGGCGCCGAGCCGCTGTGGCGCGACCCCACCGGCGGTGTCCAGCTGGCCGAGGTGCACGCCTCGACCGCCTGGGTCGGCCACAAGATCAGCAGACTGCAGGAGGAGACGGGCGTCCGGGTGGCGTTCCTGACCCGGCTCGGCGAGGCGATCCTGCCCAGCTCGCAGACGGTGTTGCAGGAGGGCGACCTGGTGCACGTGATGATGCGTACCGACGAGGTCGACAAGGTCGAGGCGGCGTTCGCTAAGGGTCCCGACGAGGAGGGCGGTCACTGATGAGGGTCGCCATTGCCGGTGCCGGCGCGGTTGGCCGCTCGATCGCGGGCGAGCTGCTGGAGAACGGCCACGAGGTCCTGCTCATCGACAAGGCGCCGACCGCCATCTCGGTCGAGCGCGTCCCGCAGGCGGAGTGGCTGCTCGCCGACGCCTGCGAGATCACGTCCCTGGACGAGGCGGCGCTCCAGCGCTGCAACGTGGTGATCGCCGCGACGGGAGACGACAAGGTGAACCTCGTCGTCTCCCTCCTGGCGAAGACGGAGTACGGCGTCCCGCGCGTCGTGGCCCGCGTCAACAACCCCAAGAACGAGTGGCTGTTCAACGAGTCCTGGGGCGTGGACGTCGCCGTCTCCACCCCGCGTCTGATGTCGGCCCTGGTCGAGGAGGCGGTGAGCGTCGGCGACCTGGTCCGCCTGCTCCGCTTCAGCCACGGCGACGCCAACCTCGTCGAACTGACCCTCCCCGAGGAGTCGGCCCTGGCCGGCACCCAGGTGGGCGACGTGGAGTGGCCTCAGGACACGTCCCTGGTCACCATCATCCGCGGCACCCGGGTCCTCACCCCCTCCCGGGAGGACTCCCTGGAGGCGGGCGACGAACTGCTGTTCGTGGCCGCGCAGGCCCGTGAGGAGCAGCTGGAGGACCTGCTGTCGGTGCGGCGGGAGGACGCGACGAGCTGATCCCTCCGGGGGTTACGACGACTGATCCCTCCGGGGGTACGACGAGAAGGGGCGCCCTGGGTCTCCAGGGCGCCCCTTTGTCGCTCGGCTTCGGCGTTTCGGCCTGCCGAGTCGGGTGCCTACTCGGCCGACCGAGCCGCAGCCTCCCGCGCCTTCTCCTCCGCCTCCATCTCCGCGAAGACATCGATGGGAGCCGGCGCCTTCGCCAGGAACACCCACGTCAGCCACACGGCCAACAGGAACGGCGGGATCTTCAGCGTGACCAGCACCCAGCCCAGCTGGGCCGTGTCGGCCCACCAGTACAGCGGGAAGAGGATCGCGCACTTGGCGAGCAGGATCGCGCCCCAGGCGTAACTGGCCTTCGCGTACGCCTTCTTGCGGCCCGGGTTGCGGGTGCGCCAGGAGAGGTTCTCCTTGAAGACGGGGCCGAGGATGAGACCGATCAGCGGCACGCCGGCCAGGGTCGTGATGATGTACGCCAGGCCCAGGCCCAGCGTGTAGAGCATGCCGGGCAGATAGAAGTCCTTGGCGTTGCCGGTCATCATCGCGAAGACGACACCGAAGGCGACGCCGAAGACGCCGCTGAAGGCGTGCTTGACGGTGTCCCGCATCACCAGGCGGACCACGACCAGCAGCAGGGACACACCCAGGGCGGCGATCGCCGACAGGTGCAGGTCCTTGTTGATCGTGTAGATCGTGACGAACAGGAGGCCGGGCAGCACCGTTTCGACCATGCCCCGCACGCCGCCGAACGCCTCGAACAACGCGGCCTCCGTCACCGCCCGGGCATCCCGCTCAGCGGCTGCGGCGTCTTGAATGTCCGCGGTGTCATCGGTGTCTGTGGTCGGCTTGTCGAGCGACGTCACCGGCTACTCCCGTCCGAGGGGTCTCAGTTCGTACTTGGGATTGAAGAGCACCCGGCGGCCCCGGCTCATCGAGATCCGGCCCGATGCGATCAGCTTGCGCCCCGGCTCTATCCCCACGATGGAGCGCCTGCCGAGCCACACCACGTCCAGGGCGGCGGAGCCGTCGAACAGCTCGGCCTCCAGGGCCGGAACTCCCGCGCGCGGCCGCAGGGTGACCGTGCGCAAGGTACCAGTAACCGTGACCACCTGTCGGTCGTGACAGTCACCGATCCGCGTACAGCCGGCGGTCGCGGCGTCCTCCCGCAGCTCCTCGGACTCCAGGTCCTCCTGCGACGAGGAGAGCCGGTCGAGCATGCGCCGGAACCGGCCCACCGGCTTCTCGGATCGAGGGGCAGCACTCATATCTGAAGCGTACCGGGGCCCACCGACAGCTACGTACCCCCCGTACTAGCGCTCGAACCGGTACCCCATACCCGGCTCGGTGACGAAGTGTCTCGGATGCGACGGATCCTTCTCCAGCTTCCGCCTCAGCTGGGCCATGTAGACCCGCAGGTAGTTCGTCTCCGTCCCGTACGACGGCCCCCACACCTCCTGGAGCAGCTGCTTCTGGCTGACCAGGCGGCCGGTGTTGCGCACCAGCACCTCCAGCAGATGCCACTCCGTGGGCGTCAGCCGTACGTCCTTGCCGTCCCGGTTCACCTTCTTCGCGGCCAGGTCGACGGTGAATCCGTCGGTCTCCACCAGGACGTCGTCCTCGCCGCCGCCGGTGGGCTCCGCGCGGCGTACGGCAGCCCGTAGCCGGGCCAGCAGCTCGTCCATGCCGAACGGCTTGGTGACGTAGTCGTCGGCGCCCGCGTCGAGGGCCTCGACCTTCTCGTCGGAGGAGTGCCGGGCGGACAGCACCAGGATCGGCACCCGGGTCCAGCCGCGCAGGCCCCTGATCACCTCGACGCCGTCCATGTCGGGCAGGCCCAGGTCGAGGACCACCACGTCGGGGTGGCGGGCGGCGGCGAGCTGGAGGGCGGTGGCGCCGTCGTGCGCGGCGTCGACCTCGTACTGGCGCGCCTTGAGGTTGATCACGAGGGCGCGCACGATCTGCGGCTCGTCGTCGACGACCAACACCCTTGTGGGGGTCTGGGGGGTCCCCCCAGTAGGACTCAGCATGAAGCCTGCCTTTCCGGTTCCGCTGAGGGGAGGAACTCCGGACGCGATCCCGCCGCGCGGAGCGTGAGCACCATGGTGAGGCCGCCGCCGGGCGTGTCCTCGGCGTCGAGGGTGCCGCCCATGGCCTCGGCGAAACCGCGGGCCACAGCGAGGCCGAGTCCGACTCCGGCGCCGCGCGGGGCGTCGCCGTAGCGCTGGAAGGGCGCGAAGATGCGTTCCTTGGCATCGTCGGGGACGCCCGGCCCGCGGTCGACCACCCGCACCTCGACCCGGTCGGCGAGGGCGCTGGCGGAGACCAGGACCGGATCGCCGGGCGGACTGTACTTGACCGCGTTCTCGACCAGGTTGGCCACCGACCGCTCCAGCAGCCCGGGGTCCACGGCGACCATGGGCAGGGTCTCCGGGACGTCCAGCTCCACGCTGTTCTCGGGCACCCCGCCGAGCGCCATCGGCACCACCTCGTCGAGGTCGATCTCCCGGATCAGCGGGGTGACCGTGCCGGTGTGCAGCCGGGACATGTCGAGCAGGTTGCCCACCAGGTGGTCGAGCCGGTCGGCGCCCTCCTCGATACCCTCCAGCAGCTCCGCCTGGTCCTCCTGCGACCACGCCACGTCGTCGGACCGCAACGACGAGACGGCCGCCTTGATCCCGGCCAGTGGCGTACGCAGGTCGTGGCTGACGGCGGCCAGCAGCGCCGTACGGATCCGGTTGCCCTCGGCCAGCGTGCGGGCCTGGTCGGCCTCCTCCTTCAGGCGCCTGCGGTCCAGGACGACGGCGGCCTGGGCGGCGAAGGCGGCCAGCACCCGGCGGTCCTCGGCGGGCAGCACCCGGCCGGTCAGCGCGAGCGCCATATGGTCCCCGACCGGCGTGTCGACGTCCGCGTCCTCCGGCCGCAGCACCGCCCGCCCGGGACCGACCCGGCCCGCGCAGGTCCACGGGGCGACGCCGCTCTCCCGCTCCAGCAGCGCGGCCGACTCCATGCCGAAGGTCTCGCGGACCCGCTCCAGCAGCTCCTCCAGGCCGGTCTCGCCGCGCAGCACGTTGCCCGCGAGGAAGGACAGGATCTCCGACTCCGCCCGCAGCCGGGCCGCCTGGTGCGTGCGGCGGGCCGCGAGGTCGACCACGGAGGCCACGGACACCCCGACGGCGACGAATATGGCGAGGGCGACGATGTTCTCCGGGTCGGCGATCCGCCAGTGGTGCAGGGGTGGTGTGTAGAAGTAGTTCAGCAGCAGGGAGCCGACCGCCGCCGAGGCCAGCGCGGGGAAGAGCCCGCCGAGCAAGGCCGCCGCCACCGTCACCGTCAGGAACAGCAGCATGTCGTTGGCGAGGCCGATGTCCACGAGGCTGAGCAGGAACGCCATGATCGCCGGCCCGGACACGCCGACGAGCCAGCCCCAGATGATCCGGGCCCGGCCCAGCCGCGCGCCCCTGGCCACCGGCAGTCCGCGCCCCTTGGCGACCTCGTCGTGGGTGACGATGTGCACGTCGAGGTCGGTTCCGGACTCCCGGGCGACCGTCGCGCCGACCCCGGGGCCGAAGACGTACTGCCAGGTCTTGCGGCGCGAGGAGCCGAGGACGATCTGGGTGGCGTTCACACCGCGCGCGAAGTCCAGCAGCGCTGCCGGTATGTCGTCGCCCACCACGTGGTGGAAGGTGCCGCCCAGGTCCTCGACGAGGGTGCGCTGTACGGCCAGTTCCTTCGGTGAGGACGAGGTCAGCCCGTCGCTGCGGGCTATGTGGACCGCGAGCACCTCGCCGCCGGCGCCCTTCTCCGCCAGCCGCGCCGCCCGCCGGATCAGCGTCCGCCCCTCCGGACCGCCGGTCAGCCCGACCACGATCCGCTCCCGCGAACCCCAGATCTTCGACACCCGGTGCTCGCTGCGGTACTGCTGCAGATACGCGTCCACCCGGTCGGCCACCCACAGCAGCGCCAGCTCCCGCAGCGCCGTCAGGTTGCCCGGCCGGAAGTAGTTCGACAGCGCCGCGTCCACCTTGTCCGGCTGGTAGATGTTGCCGTGCGCCATCCGTCGCCGCAGCGCCTGCGGCGACATGTCGACCAGCTCGATCTGGTCCGCCCGCCGTACCACCTCGTCGGGCACGGTCTCCTGCTGCCGCACGCCGGTGATCGACTCCACCACGTCGCCCAGCGACTCCAGGTGCTGGATGTTGACGGTCGAGATCACATCGATCCCGGCCGCCAGCAGCTCCTCCACGTCCTGCCACCGCTTGGCGTTGCGCGAGCCGGGGATGTTGGTGTGGGCGAGTTCGTCCACGAGGGCGACCTGAGGCCGCCGGGTGAGGACGGAGTCGACGTCCATCTCGGTGAAGACGCCGCCGCGGTACTCCAGCTCCTTGCGCGGGGTCTGCTCCAGGCCGTGCAGCATCACCTCGGTGCGCGGCCGGTCGTGGTGCTCCACGAAGGCCACGACACAGTCGGTGCCCCGCTCGACACGCCGGTGCGCCTCGGACAGCATCGCGTACGTCTTGCCGACGCCCGGTGCCGCACCGAGATAGATCCGAAGTCTGCCGCGTCCCATGCCCTCATTGTCTTTCGGTCACCTGCCTGCGCAGCGTCGACCTTACGGCCAAGAATCCCGACAAAAGGGGTCGGGTACGCCCTCGGGACCGTCTTTGACGCAACCCTGACGCCCACATCCGTGACGGCGGAGCGTCACCCCTGGAGGATCTCCCCGTCCCTCAGCTCCAGCACCCGGTCGGCCAGGTCCAGCAGGTTCGCGTCGTGCGTGGCGACGAGCGCGGTGACCTTCTCACTGCGTACGACGGCACGCAGCAGCTCCATCACGGAGTGACCGGTCTCCGCGTCCAGCTGGCCGGTCGGCTCGTCGGCGATGAGCAGCGAGGGGCTGTTGGCGAGGGCGCGGGCGATGGCGACCCGCTGCTGCTGGCCGCCGGACAGCTCGCCGGGCCGCTGCCCGGCGTGGTCGGCGAGGCCGACCAGGGACAGCAGCAGCTCGACGCGCTCCTCGCGTTCGCGGGGGTCGGCCCGGCGCAGCCGCATCGGCACGCCGACGTTCTCGGCGGCGGTGAGGATCGGGATGAGCCCGAAGGACTGGAAGACGAAGCCGACGCGGTCCCGGCGCAAGGCGAGCAGGCCGTCCTCGTCCAGCCCCGCGAGGTCGAGTCCGTCGACTGTGACGCGCCCCTCGTCCGGCGCGTCGAGGCCGCCGACGATGTTCAGCAGCGTGGTCTTCCCGGATCCCGACCGGCCCTTGAGGGCGACGAGTTCCCCGCGCGGCACGTCGAGGGAAACGCCGCGCAGGGCGTGGACGACGGCGGCCGAGTCGCCGTAGGACTTGCGGACGTTCTCGACGCGCACCATGGTCTCGGTGACCACCTGAGTCATGCGTCCTCCCCCGTTCCCCCGTGAACCGGGCGCCAGAGTACGAGAAAAGGCCGCACCCCGGCGAGAGGTGCGGCCCTGTGACACAGGCTCTCAGCTGTTCTACCGGACCTCGGTGATCTCCGGCCCGCGCTGCAGCTGTCCCATGCCGCCGGAGAAGCGGGAGCCCGCCTCCTCCTGCGTGATGCTCTCGGGGACCATCTGCGCGTCGTTCGGCAGCTTCAGGACGATCGGGTCGCGTGGCGCCATCGGGCCCTCGCCGCGAACCACCACCGTGTCCCGGAAGATCTGCTCCAGCAGACCGGCGGCCTGCGGCTGTACCGCGCCCTGGCCCGAGATCACCCCGCGCAGGAACCAGCGGGGCCCGTCCACGCCGACGAACCGCACCACCTGGAAGCCGCCCGTGCCGTCCGGCAGCTGCACCGGCACCTGGGCGCGCAGCTCCCAGCCCAGCGGTCCCTCGACCTCGTCGACGATGCCGCCCTGCTGGGTGATGCCGGAGCCGATCTCCTCGCGCACCTCGCCCCAGATGCCCTCCCGCTTGGGAGCGGCGAAGGCCTGCAGCTGGATGGCGCTGTCCTGCAGCACGACGGTCGCCGCGACGATCGCGTCGCCCGCGACCTCGACCCGCAGCTCCATGCCGTCGACGCCGGGCACGAACAGACCGCCCAGGTCCACCCGGCCCTCGGCCGGGTCACGGACCTCGGAGCTGTCCCACGGCCCGTCGGGCCGCGGCTCCGGTTCCAGCCTCACGCGCTCACGCTCGACCTCGTCGTCCGCCTCAGTGTCGACACTGTCGACGACCTGCTCGGCCTCGCTCGCCGCGTCCGCCGCGTCCTCAGCGGAACCCTTCTTCTTGCGACGTCCGAACACGTCACTGTCCTTCCCGGTCGGATACGACCGAAGCGTATCGATTCCCACCCGTCGCGCCGCCCACGGCGGCGTGACCACTTGTGCCGCGCCCGCCGTCCACCGCGGCATGGCCACCGGTGGACCCGAATCCCCCCTCGGCCCGTGCCGAGCCGGGAAGCTCCGCGACCTCCTGGAAGCGGACCCTCTCGACCTGCTGGACGACCAGTTGGGCAATCCGGTCGAAGCGCTCGAACCGCACGGACTCGCGCGGGTCGAGATTCACCACGATCACCTTGATCTCCCCACGGTACCCGGCATCAACCGTCCCCGGGGCATTCACGAGAGCGACACCGCAGCGGGCGGCGAGACCGGACCGCGGGTGCACGAAGGCCGCGTACCCCTCGGGGAGGGCCACAGACACCCCCGTGGGCAGCACGGCCCGTTCACCCGGCAGCAGTTCACAGCTCTCGGTGGTGCGCAGATCGGCTCCCGCGTCACCGGGATGCGCGTATGCGGGAAGCGGTACGTCGGGGTCGACGCGCCGGATCTGCACGGTCACGGGGTCACGGCTCACGGGTTCACCTCGAAAGCGCGGGTGCGCCGCACCTGGTCCGGATCGTTCATGGCAGCCTGGATCTCCTCCCGGCGGCCGTGGTCGACGAAGTGGTCGACCTTCACCTCGATGAAGAGGGCGTCGGCGCGGACCGCGACGGGCCCGTCGGGAGCGCCGATGCGGCCGGTGACGGTCGAGTAGATCTTCCGCCCGGCCACCGCGCTCACCTCGGCCTGAAGATGCAGGGTCGTACCGACCGGCACGGGCCGTACGAAGTCGGTCTCCAGCCGCCCGGTCACGGCGATCGTCCGCAGCATCCAGTTCAGCGCGCCCAGGGTCTCGTCGAGGGCGCTCGCCAGCACACCGCCGTGCGCGAGCCCAGGAGCACCCTGGTGGGCGGGCTGCACGGTGAACTCGGCGGTGAGGGCGACCCCCTCACCGGCCCGCGCCTGAAGGTGCAGCCCGTGCGGCTGCCCACCGCCGCAGCCGAAACACTGTGCGTAGTGCGCACCGAGGAGCTCGCCGGGCGCGGGAGCATCAGGGTGCCGCACCGGATTCACGGCGTCGGCCGGAGGCTTCAGAGCTGCGGAAGTACCACTCACAGCCGCAGACCTTACCCGCGCGTCGGCGCTGTACCGACACCGTGCCAAGCTGTGCTTCATGCAGCTCTCCGCCACCCCGTACGAAGAACGCCTCACCGCACCCCGCTCCTGGTGGCTGATCTCCTTCCTGGTCGGGGTCTCGATGGCGTTGATCCTGCTGCCCTTCGGCACCCTGCCGATGCTCGGCGGCCTGGCCGGCGGCACCGCCGCGGCGGCGGTCGTGGCCAGCGCGTACGGCTCGCCGCGCATCCGCGTCGTGGGCGGCTTCCTGATCGCGGGCGAGGCGAAGATCCCGGTGTCGGCGCTGGGTGAGGCGGAGGTCCTGGACGCGGCGGAGGCCGCCGCCTGGCGTACGTACAAGGCCGACACCCGCGCCTTCCTGCTGCTGCGTGCCTACATCCCCACCGCGCTGCGCGTGGAGGTCACGGACCCCGAGGACCCGACGCCGTACCTGTACCTGTCGACGCGTGAGCCGGAGCGGCTGGCCGAGGCTCTGAAGGCGGCGCGGGCCGCCGGATAGAACACCCGGACGAGGCGTCACTCGAGCTCTTTCGGGCCGTCCGCTCTCGGACCGCCCTGTTCGGGAATGTCCCCGATCGGCAGCGCGTCCTTGGGGGTCTCCAGGGGCGGCAGTGCGGGAAGTTCGTCCCACGGCACCTGCTTCTCGCGCAGGTCGGCCCGGATCCGCTCCGCGAGTTGCCTGGTGTCCCGGCGGTTCATGACGGCCCCCACGGCCGCGCCCACCATGAACGGCATCAGATTCGGCAGGTTCCGCACCATTCGCTTCATGATCTGCTGCCGCAGCTGCTGCTTCATACGGCTGTTCAGCGCGCCGTTCAGCGTCGACGGCTTGGTCACGTCGATTCCGCGCTCTCCCGACCAGGAGTTCAGATACGCGGTGGAACGCTGCTTCAGATTGCCCGGCGGCCGTACGCCGTAGACCTCGTGGAGCTCGGCGATCAGCTTCAGCTCGATCGCCGCCACGCCGGTGATCTCGGCGGCCAGTTCCGCCGGCATCGCGGGCGGCACGGGCATCATCGCGGCCGCGCCGATCCCCGCCCCGACCGTGGCCGTCGCGCTCGACGCACCCGTCACCAGCTTGTCGGCGAGCTCCTCGGGCCCGAGACCCGGGAACTGCCTGCGCAGCGTCGCGAGGTCCCGTACGGGGATCCGCGGGGCGTTGTCGATCAACCGGTCGGCGAGCTGCGCAAGGGCCGCCCGGGCGCGGCTGCCGCCCTTGCGGACGCCTTCCCTGGCTTTCTCCCGGATCACCGCCGCCCGCCGCCGCGCGACGGGCGCGGGGGTCTCGGCCGGCACCGGGAGGTCAGCCCGGCCGGCCGCCGGTTCGAGCGAGGCCGATCCCTTGTCGGATGAGCCCCGCTCGTCGTCACGCGCGCCGTGCGAGCCGTCGGACGGCCCTCGGTCCGCTCCCTTGAGGAGAGAGCGGCGCTTCCAGGGAGGGGTCGAGCCAGTCACGGCCGACCCGTCCTCAGTCGCAGTCGCGGCAGATCGGCTGGCCGTTCTTCTCCCGGGCCAGCTGGCTGCGGTGGTGCACCAGGAAGCAGCTCATGCAGGTGAACTCGTCCTGCTGCTTCGGCAGCACCCGGACGGCCAGCTCCTCATTGGACAGGTCGGCGCCGGGCAGCTCGAGGCCCTCGGCGGCCTCGAATTCGTCGACGTCCACTGCGGATGTCGACTTGTCGTTCCGTCGAGCCTTCAGTTCTTCAAGGCTGTCCGAGTCGACGTCGTCATCGGTCTTGCGTGGAGTGTCGTAATCGGTTGCCATGTCGCTCTCCCCCTCTGGGTGTCTGCGGTGTCTCCAGCGCACGTAACGCGTGAGAGGCCGGACTTGTGCCCGACCCGAGGCGGAGATTTTGCCTCACATCAAGGTCTGTTACTCAATCGACACCCAACCGGACTCCTCATGAGTGATCGGGTTGGATGGCGATCGGGACCGTACACGGTCCGAATCCCGCACTTCAAAGGCGTCTCACCGTGTACTTCCCGTGATCAGGACCCCCGGAAACCCGGACTTTCCCGGCTTTCCGGCAGACCACATGATCACGGAGAGTATATGGCTGGAAATTCGCTCTTGTGATCGATCACACAGGGAGACGCTCGGCGGACGGTCGGCAGGTGCCCCGAAAATTCCGCGCAAAGCGAACATCCCCGTGTGTCGGATCGTGTGCGGGGGCCATGCTCTCAGACAGGAAGGGTCACGCGCATGACGAGTCCCCCTCCGTCACGCGGCTGAGCCGAGATGTGCCCGCCGTGCGCCCGGGCCACGGACCGGGCGATGGACAGACCGAGCCCGACACCCTTGTCACTGCCCGTGCGCTCTGTACGCAGCCGTCTGAAGGGCTCGAAGAGGTTGTCGATCTCGTACGCCGGCACCACCGGACCGGTGTTGGAGACGACCAGGACCGCCTGTCCGTGCTGGATCTCCGTCGTCACTTCAACCCACCCGTTCTCCGGCACGTTGTACCGCACGGCGTTCTGTACGAGGTTCAGGGCGATCCGCTCCAGCAGCACGCCGTTGCCCTGGACCACGGCGGGCTTCTGCTCGCCGCGGATCACCACACCCTTGGCCTCCGCCTCGCCATGCACTTGGTCGATGGCCTGCGTGGCGACCTCGGCGAGGTCCACCGGCTTGCGCTCGACGATCTGGTTGTCGCTGCGGGCGAGCAGCAGCAGGCCCTCTACGAGCTGCTCGCTGCGCTCGTTCGTGGCCAGCAGCGTCTTGCCGAGCTGCTGCAGCTCCACCGGCGCGTTCGGGTCGGACAGATGCACTTCGAGGAGCGTGCGGTTGATCGCGAGCGGTGTGCGCAGTTCGTGCGAGGCGTTGCCGACGAAGCGCTGCTGGGCCGTGAACGCCCGCTGAAGCCGCTCCAGCATGTCGTCGAAGGTGTCCGCCAGCTCCTTAAGCTCGTCGTCCGGGCCGTCCAGCTCGATACGGCGGGACAGGTCCGAGCCCGCCACCGCGCGCGCGGTGCGGGTGATCCGGCCGAGCGGCGACAGCACACGCCCCGCCATGGCGTAGCCGAAGGCGAAGGCGATGATCGCGAGGCCGAGCAGGGCCAGGAGCGAGCGGCTGAGCAGATTGTCGAGGGCGTGCTGGCGCTGCTCGTTGACGCACTGGTTCATGGCGTTGTTGAACTCGGCGGGCGAGGCCTGGTCGGGCAGGTTGCAGATGGTGCTGGTGACCTTGCCCTCGACGATCTTGAACGGCAGGTCGCTGCCGACGTTGAGCGCCTGCGCTGCGAGCAGGTAGATGATCGACAGCAACAGGATGCCGGCGATCAGGAACATCCCGCCGTACAGCAGCGTGAGCCTTATCCGGATGGTCGGGCGCAGCCACGGCGCCTGGGGCCGTCGGGGGTCCCAGGTGGGCTTCGGAGGCGCCTGGGGAGGCGCGGGGGTCGCGGCCACGGGGGATCAGATCCGGTAGCCCGAGCCGGGGACCGTGACGATGACCGGAGGTTCGCCCAGCTTGCGGCGCAGCGTCATGACGGTGACCCGCACGACGTTCGTGAACGGATCGGTGTTCTCGTCCCAGGCCTTCTCCAGGAGCTGCTCGGCGGAGACGACCGCGCCCTCGCTGCGCATCAGCACCTCCAGGACGGCGAACTCCTTGGGCGCGAGCTGGACCTCCTTGCCGTCGCGGAAGACCTCGCGGCGGTTGGGGTCCAGCTTGATCCCGGCGCGCTCCAGAACCGGCGGCAGGGGCACGCTGGTGCGCCGACCGAGGGCACGCACGCGTGCCGTGAGCTCGCTGAACGCGAAGGGCTTGGGCAGATAGTCGTCGGCGCCGATCTCCAGACCCTCCACACGGTCGCTGACGTCACCGGACGCCGTCAGCATCAGCACGCGCGTGGGCATGCCGAGCTCGACGATCTTGCGGCAGACGTCGTCGCCGTGCACGAGCGGGAGGTCGCGGTCGAGGACGACCACGTCGTAGTCGTTGACTCCGATGCGCTCCAGGGCGGCCGCACCGTCGTACACGACGTCGACGGCCATGGCCTCCCGGCGCAGTCCGGTGGCCACCGCATCGGCGAGCAGCTGCTCGTCCTCGACGACGAGTACGCGCACGTCGCTTGTCCTTCCTGTGTCCACCCGCGTAGCGCTTCTCGGGCACGCGGGCAGGGGGGCTTGGTCGGTGTGTAGACCTCCATCCTGCCCTTTTCGGCCATAAGTCGGCGGTAAGGCGGGTGAGCGCAGCCCCAAGGACAGGTATGAGGCCCGGGAATCCGAGATTTTCTCCTCCGGTTGAGGTTTCCGTGGAAGAGAGCGGGGGGAGGACGGCTTTACACCCCGCGATCACGCTCTGCACGTGCCGTACCACCATGCGGCACTCCGCGATCCGCTTGCAGCAGAGTGGGCGTGGGTGTCCGGCACCGTCGCCGCCCAGCACCGGGCAGCGCTGGGCACCTACGGAGACGTGATCGCCCCTTCCGAACGGCACACCCCCGTGCCACCGACCCACGACCCAGGACGAGGGGGCGCAGCATGGACGCATTCACCGCAGGACTTCTGCAGCGCATAAGGGCGACCGAGTCCGACCTGACGCGGGCTCGCGACGAGGGCGACGACTTCCTCGTCGAGGTGGAGCAGGCCGAGCTCGACGACCTGCGCCGCCTCGCCGCCGAACACGGTGTGGAGGTCGGCGCGTATAGCGTCTGATCGGCTCGCACGGCAATGCGGCGGGGCCCGGCGAATCCAGCGCCGGGCCCCGCTGTTTTTGCGCCGTTTTGATGGCTCGGTCGCCTACGGGGCGCCCAAGCCGGTGTCGAGAGGCCGACCGTGCTCAGCCCTTCGGGCCTCCGCGCGCTCGGCCTCTCGACACCGGCGCGCCCCTTCGGCTCCCTCGCGGCCGGCGCGTGGGGACAGTGGGGGTTGGTGGGCCCTGGCTGTGGGCTGTGGTGGTGTGGGGTGCCGTCAGTCGTGCCAGGCTCCGAAGTCCTCCAGGAGCTGTTGGAGGGGCTCGAAGACGCCCGGGGTGGCAGCCACCGTCAGGTCACGTGCGGGGCGTTCTCCGGGGCGTCCACCGGTCAGGGCGCCCGCCTCACGGGCGATCAGGTCGCCCGCGGCCAGGTCCCAGGCGTTGAGGCCGCGCTCGTAGTAGCCGTCCAGGCGGCCGGAGGCCACGTCGCACAGGTCGACCGCGGCCGAGCCGCTGCGCCGGATGTCGCGCAGCAGCGGGATCAGCCGCTGGGCGACGTCGGCCTGGTGGGCGCGGACCTCGGTGACGTAGTTGAAGCCCGTCGAGACCAGGGCCTGCTCCAGCGGCGGCGCGGGGCGGCAGGCCAGCCTGCGTTCGCCGTCCCAGGCGCCGGTGGCCCAGGCGCCCTCGCCGCGGACCGCGTGGTACGTCTCGCCGCGCATCGGGGCCGCGACGACCCCGACCACCCTCTCGCCGTCCTGCTCGGCGGCGATGGAGACGGCCCAAGTGGGCAGCCCGTACAGGTAGTTGACCGTGCCGTCGAGCGGGTCGATCACCCAGCGGACGCCGCTCGTGCCCTCGGTGGAGGCGCCCTCCTCGCCGAGGAAGCCGTCGTCCGGGCGGTGCTCGGAGAGCAGGTCCGTGATCAGTTTCTCCGCCGCGATGTCCATCTCGGTGACCACGTCGATCGGGCTCGACTTGGTCGCGGCGACCGCGAGGTCGGCCGGGCGGCCGTCCCGCAACAGCGCGCCCGCGCGGCGGGCGGCCTCCTGGGCCAGTTTCAGCAGTTCCGCGTGCAGGGGGTCGGTCACGGGGCTCCTCACACGTAGGGACTGTCGGCGCCCGCGGCGGCGGGGCGCGGGGCGCGAGCCGGGCAGCAGCCGATCGGGCAGAGATGGTGATCGGGACCGAGCGCGCCCAGGGCGCAGGGGGTGACCTCCTGGCCGCGTTCGACCGCGGCGCGCTCCAGGACGAGGTCGCGGATCGCGGCGGCGAACCGCGGGTCGGCGCCGACGGTGGCCGAGCGGCGCATCGGCAGGCCCAGCTCCTCGGCCTTGGCCTTGGCCTCCGTGTCGAGGTCGTACAGGACCTCCATGTGGTCGGAGACGAAGCCGATGGGCGCGATGACGACCGCCGGAACCCCGGCCGCGTGCCCCTCCTCCAGGTGGTCGCAGATGTCGGGCTCCAGCCAGGGGATGTGCGGGGCGCCGGAGCGGGACTGGTAGACGAGCTGCCAGGGGTGGTCGACGCCGGTGCGCTCGCGGACGGCATCGGCGATCAGCTGCGCCACGTCCAGGTGCTGCCTGACGTACGCGCCGCCGTCGCCGTGGCCCTCGATGGGGCCGGAGGTGTCCGCGGACGCGGTCGGGATCGAGTGGGTCGAGAAGGCGATGTGGGCACCGTCGCGGACGTCCTCGGGGAGGTCGGCGAGGGACTCGATCACGCCGTCGATCATGGGCTCCAGGAAGCCCGGGTGGTTGAAGTAGTGCCGCAGCTTGTCGATCTTCGGCAGCTCCAGGCCCTCGGCCTCCAGGGCGGCCAGCGCGTCGGCGAGATTCTCGCGGTACTGGCGGCAGCCCGAGTAGGAGGCGTAGGCGCTGGTGGCGAGGACCAGGATGCGGCGGTGGCCGTCCGTGACCATCTCACGCAGGGTGTCCGTCAGGTAGGGCGCCCAGTTGCGGTTGCCCCAGTAGATCGGCAGGTCCAGGCCGTGGTCCGCGAAGTCCTTGCGGAGGGCGTCCAGCAGGGCGCGGTTCTGGTCGTTGATCGGGCTGACCCCACCGAACAGGAAGTAGTGCTGACCGACTTCCTTCAGGCGTTCCTTGGGGATACCGCGCCCCCGCGTCACGTTCTCCAGGAACGGAACCACGTCGTCCGGGCCCTCGGGGCCGCCGAACGAGAGCAGGAGCAGGGCGTCGTAGGGAGTGGCGTCGTGGGGGGTGACATCGAGCGCGTCTGGCATGGGTCGATCCTGCCACCCGGCACTGACAGCCCGGAAACGGCGGGGTGACCACTGCTGGTCGGCCCCGTCGGCAGGGGTGCGTTAGGGTCACCTAATCAGTAAGCTGTATCGACTGCGTTCGCACCTTACTGAGCCATTCCGGAGACCCCGTTGCCCAGCCCCTACCTCGCCCTGTTCGCCGCCCCCGGCTCCAAGGGCTTCTCCGCCGCGGGCCTCCTCGGCCGGATGCCGCTGTCGATGATGGGCATCGGCGTGGTGACCATGGTCTCCCAGCTGACCGGGCAGTACGGCCTGGCAGGTGCCCTGTCGGCCACCATCGCGCTCGCCGCCGCGGTGGCGGGTCCGCAGGTGTCGCGTCTGGTGGACCAGTACGGGCAGCGGCGGGTGCTGCGTCCGGCGACGCTGATCTCGCTCGTCGCGGCGGCGGTGCTGCTGTTCGCCGCGCACTACGGCTGGCCGGACTGGACGCTGTACGTGGCCTGCGTCGGCATCGGCTGCGTGCCCAGCGTCGGCGCGATGATCCGGGCCCGCTGGGCGGCGCTCTACCGGGGCACTCCGCAACTGCACACGGCGTACTCCTTCGAGTCCGTGATCGACGAGGTGTGCTTCATCTTCGGGCCGATCATCTCCATCGGGCTGTCCACGGCCTGGTTCTCGGAGGCCGGCCCGCTGCTCGCCGCCTGCTTCCTGGCGGTCGGCGTCTTCTGGCTGACCGCGCAGCGCGCCACCGAGCCCGCCCCGCATCCGCGCGAGCACCGCGGCTCCGGCACGGCCCTGCGCGCCCCGGGCCTGCAGGTCCTGGTGGCCACCTTCGTGGCGACCGGCGCGATCTTCGGAGCCGTCGACGTGGTCACCGTGGCCTTCGCCGACGAGCAGGGGCACAAGGGCGCCGCGAGCGTCGTCCTCGCGCTGTACGCGGCGGGCTCCTGCGTCGCCGGGATCGTGTTCGGGCTGCTGCGCTTCAAGGGAGCGCCCGAACCTCGCTGGCTGCTGGGCGTCTGCGCGATGGCCGTGAGTATGATCCCCCTCCTACTGGTCGGAAACTTGCCGCTTCTGGCCGTGGCGCTGTTCGTTGCGGGCTTGTCCATCGCTCCCACGATGATCACGACGATGTCCCTCATCGAGCAGCACGTACCACGCGCGCAACTGACCGAGGGCATGACCTGGGTGAGCACCGGGCTCGCGGTCGGGGTCGCGCTCGGCTCCTCCGTGGCCGGCTGGGTGATCGACGCCGCCGGTGCGCGGGCCGGGTACGGGGTTCCGGCGGTGTCCGGAGCCGTCGCGGTCGCGGTCGGTTTCCTCGGGTACCGCCGGCTCAGCAGGCCGGCTCCGCGTCGGGGAGGGACCGTTGAGCAGCACAGCGAGCGGGAAGAACGGCACATGGCGTAACTGGGGAGGCAATGTCGCCGCGCGACCCGCGCGGGAGGTCGCTCCCGCCTCCGTCGAGGAACTCTCCGACGCGGTGCGCAAGGCCGCCGAGGACGGCCTGAAGGTGAAGGCCGTCGGCTCCGGGCACTCCTTCACCTCCATCGCCGCCACGGACGGTGTGTTGATCCGCCCTCAACTCCTGACCGGCATCCGCGGCATTGATCGCGAGGCCGGCACGGTCACGGTCGAGGCCGGCACTCCGCTCAAGAGGCTCAACATGGCCCTGGCTCGCGAGGGTCTGTCGCTCACCAACATGGGCGACATCATGGAGCAGACGGTCTCCGGGGCGACCAGCACCGGTACGCACGGCACCGGCCGCGAGTCGGGCTCGATCGCCGCGCAGATCAAGGGGCTTGAGCTGGTCACGGCCGACGGCTCGGTGCTCACCTGCTCGGAGAAGGAGAATCCAGAAGTCTTCGCGGCGGCCCGAATAGGCCTGGGCGCCCTCGGGATAGTCACCGCGATCACCTTCGCCGTCGAGCCCATCTTCCTGCTCACGGCGCGCGAGGAGCCGATGCCCTTCGACAAGGTCGTGGCCGAGTTCGACCAACTGTGGGCCGAGAACGAGCACTTCGAGTTCTACTGGTTTCCACACACCGGCAGCACCAACACCAAGCGCAACAACCGCAGCGCGGGCCCGGAGCAGCCGGTGGGG
Organism: Streptomyces sp. SA15; assembly: GCF_002291145.1. Lineage (GTDB taxonomy): Bacteria > Actinomycetota > Actinomycetes > Streptomycetales > Streptomycetaceae > Streptomyces. The sequence continues at coordinate 168,751 of NZ_NTGE01000093.1, read as the reverse complement.
CAGCTCGCGGGCTGGTTCGAGGACGAGTTCCTCTCCAACGGCGTCTTCCAGGTGGCCCAGTGGGTCGGCCGCGCGGTGCCCGCCACGGTGCCGGCGATCGCGCAGATCTCCAGCAAGGCGCTGTCCGCGCGGGCCTACACCGACATTCCCTACAAGGTCTTCACGTCGCCGCGCCGGGTGCGTTTCGTGGAGATGGAGTACGCCGTCCCGCGCGCGGCCCTGGCCGACACGCTGCGCGAACTCAAGGCGACGGTCGACCGTTCCGCCCTCCGGGTCAGCTTCCCGGTCGAGGTACGCACCGCCCCGGCCGACGACATCACGCTGTCCACCGCTTCGGGCCGCGACAGTGCGTACATCGCCGTCCACATGGCCAAGGGGGCGCCCTACCAGGCGTACTTCACCGCCGCCGAGCGGATCTTCACCGCGCACGAGGGCCGGCCGCACTGGGGCAAGGTGCACACACGGGACGCCGAGTACTTCGCCCAGGTGTACCCGCGCTTCGGCGAGTTCACGGCGTTGCGGGACCGGCTGGATCCCGATCGCCGGTTCCACAACGACTACTTGCGGCGGGTGTTGGGGGCGTAGCGGACGCGCTGGGGGACGGACTTGGTCAACCAACCGCGCGGAAGGCGACGTACGGCCGAAGCCATTAGTTCCGTTTCTGGCGATTGCGTGAAGTACGCCACGTTCAAGATCCGGAAAACCGTGCCACGACGGCCGGGCGCCATCCCTTGCCAGAAGTTGGGCGGCGTGCCAATCCACGCACGTGGCCCAAATGGAGTACTGTTGCGAGCCCTGGGTCCGGTCTCCCGCCAGGGCGTCCGTGGCCTTCAAGGACCGCCATGAGGGGGCTAGTTGCACAGGGTGACGGAGTTGGTCACTTAGCGTTGCGAATAGGTAACCGTGCCATAACGGCGTTCCAGGGCCAGTGCCCGACACGCCGGGCAACTCGGCAAGGTTGTGGCAGGCTGCACCCGGGCAGGCCACACTCGACTAGCGGAAGCAGCGACGCACGTGACGTCGGCAGGCACCACCCGGGAGGTCCCCATGCCCGAACTGCGTGTCGTGGCCGTCTCCAATGACGGCACACGGCTGGTGCTGAAGGCTGCCGACTCTACGGAGTACACGCTTCCCATCGACGAACGCCTGCGCGCCGCCGTGCGCGGCGACCGTCCCCGCCTCGGCCAGATCGAGATCGAGGTGGAGAGCCATCTCCGCCCCCGAGACATCCAGGCGCGTATACGAGCAGGCGCGACCGCGGAAGAGGTCGCGCAGATGGCCGGGATCCCCGTCGATCGCGTACGGCGCTTCGAGGGCCCTGTGCTCGCGGAGCGCGCCTTCATGGCCGAGCGGGCCAGGAAGACCCCCGTCCGCCGTCCCGGCGAGAACGCCGCCGGACCCCAGCTCGGCGAGGCCGTCCAGGAGCGACTGCTGCTGCGCGGCGCCGAGAAGGACACCGTCCAGTGGGACTCGTGGCGCCGCGACGACGGCACGTGGGAAGTCCTGCTGGTCTACCGGGTCGCGGGCGAACCCCACTCGGCGAGCTGGACGTACGACCCGCCCAGGCGGCTCGTCCAGGCCGTCGACGAGGAGGCGCGCTCGCTGATCGGCGAGTCCGACGACCTCGCCGCCAGCCCGGAGCCCAGCTTTCCCTTCGTACCGCGCATCGCACGGCTGCCGCGCGACCGTCCGCTGGACCGCGCCCTCGACCGGGAGCGGCCGAGCCTGCCGCCCTCGCTCGACGAGCCCGCCGAGGAGAGCGCGGGCGAGCGGGACTCGCTGACCAGCCTGCTGGAGGCGGTGCCCAGCTTCCGGGGCGACCTGGTGGTCCCGGAACGCCCGGTGGAGGAACCCGAGGTGGAGGAGCCCTCCGCCCCGGAACCCGAGGAGGAGGAGCCACCGGCCCCCGCGGCCTCGGCCGGTTCCGCCTACGCGGACGTCCTCATGCCCCGTTCCGTCACCAGCCACCGCGACCGCCTGATCGGCGCCACCGACCGCCAGGCGGAGGCGGACGGCGTCCGCCCGGGCCGCCGAGCGGCCGTCCCGAGCTGGGACGAGATCGTGTTCGGCACACGGCGCAAGAAGCAGGAGTAGGAAGCAGCAGCGGTCGGTCGTGCGACATCGGGATCAGTCGTACGACACCGGATCAGTCGTACGACGTCTGGAGGGGCCCGCGCCGGTCGGTGCGGGCCCCTCCAGGTGTGCGCCTACTGGGCGTCGGACGCCACGGCCTGTGCCTACTGAGGGTCGGGCCCCACGGCGACCGGCCGCGACGGATCCGAGGACCACTCCGACCAGGAGCCGACGTACAGCGCCGCCGGGATTCCCGCGACCGCCAGCGCCAGCACCTCATGGGCGGCCGAGACGCCCGAGCCGCAGTACACCCCGACCTCCGAGCCGTCGGACACGCCCAGTGCCTTGAACCGGGCGCCCAACTCCTCCGCGGGCAGGAAGCGTCCGTCCGCCCCCACGTTCTCGTTCGTGGGCGCGGACACGGCCCCGGGGATGTGCCCGCCGACCGGATCGATCGGCTCCACCTCGCCCCGGTACCGCTCTCCCGCCCGCGCGTCCAACAGCACCCCGGAACGCGCCAGCGCAGCGGCCTCGTCCGCGTCCAGCAGCCCGGTCGCGCCCGGCACCGGCTGGAAGTCGCCCTCGGCCGGCTCGGGCACCTCCGTCGACAGCTCCCCCTGCCACGCCGGCAACCCGCCGTCGAGGACCCGCACGTCCGGGTGACCCGTCCAGCGCAACAGCCACCAGGCGCGGGCAGCCGCCCAGCCCTGCCCGCCGTCGTACACGACCACCGGCGTCCCGGACGAGACGCCCGCGCGGCGCATGGCGGCGCCGAACTCCGCGAGGTCGGGCAGCGGGTGCCGACCGCCGGTGCCGGGCGTCGCGGCGAGCTCCCTGTCCAGGTCGACGAAGACGGCGCCGGGAATGTGCCCGGCCGCGTACTCGGCACGGCCGTCGAACGACGGCTCCCCGGCCGCCTTGGCGACGCTCAGCTGCCAGCGGACGTCGAGCAGGACCGGCGGGTTCTGGCCCGCCAGGTGGCCGGCGAGTTCGGATGCGAAGATGATGGCGTTCATGGCCACCATCCTCGCGCACGGGGTGGCCCCTTCGCCCATGTCCGGCTACTCTGCCCGCCGGGCAGGCCCGATCACGAGGCGTACTGGATCGGGCACATGCTGTACAGCCGATCGACACCTGTAGGCCATCACCCGGACACGGTCGGGAACGCGGACAGCGGGCATTCTCCGGGCACGGGCACGGGCACGGGCACGGGCCACGGCCCGGCGACGCGCCCGGGGCGCGCGGGGGTGCGAGCATCGGCACGGGGTTCCGTCGGAGCGGAAGCGACATGGCCACCGCGAGGGGCCGAGGAGAGAGTGACGATGACCGAGCCAAGGGGGTCGGCCGGCCCGAACGGCGAGACGCACGCTCGGCACGTGCCCGGCACGCCCTGCTGGGTGAGTCTGATGGTGCACGGGATGGCCGCGACCCAGGAGTTCTACGGATCGCTGTTCGGCTGGGAGTTCCGGCCGGGCCACCAGCAACTCGGCCCCTACGTCCGGGCCCTGCTCGACGGACACGAGGTGGCCGGAATCGGCCAACTGCCGCCCGACCGCCACCTTCCCCTCGCCTGGACGCCCTACCTCGCCTCGGACGACGTGGATTTGACGGCTGAAACGGTACGGCTGTGCGGCGGCACGGTCGGGGTGGGCCCGCTGGACGCGGGGGAGGCCGGACGCCTGATGATCGGCTCCGATCCGTCGGGCGCCGTCTTCGGGGTGTGGCAGGCGGCGGCGCACCTCGGCACGTCCATCGGCGGGGTGCCCGGGACGCCGGCCTGGCACGAGTTGCTGACCTTCGAGTCCGTGAGCGTCGCCAAGTTCTACGAGACGGTGTTCGGTCACGAGGAGGAGCCGGTGGTGTCCACCGACTTGGATTACGTGACCCTGCACATCGGCGGCCGCCCCGTCGCCGGCATCCACGGCGTGGGAGGCGCCGTGCCCCGCGACCGGGGGCCGCACTGGGTGACGTACTTCGAAGTGGCCGACACGGACGAGGCGGCGGCCCACGTGGCGGACCTGGGCGGCCACGTCCTCAAACAGCCCCGGGACAGCGCCCACGGCCGGGTGGCGATGGTGGCGGACCCGGAGGGCGCGCGGTTCTCGCTGCTGCGGCGGCCGCGCTGATCCTGGCCGGCGGTCAGCCACGGATCAACCGTGTGAACAACGCCGCAGGTCAAGGCAGCTGGCCTGCGATGCTCACCGACGCGCTGGTCATCCGGCGGCGGTGGTGGCGTCGGCACAGCACCTCGTAACCGACCTCCGCGGCCGGGCGGTTCACATCTCCGACGACGACCTGCTCGCCCTCCACCACCATCTCGCCGCCCAGCGTGCGGGCGTTGTGCGCGGCGCGCGCCCCGCACCAGCACATCGCCTCCACTTGCAGAAGAACACCAGCTCGGGCATGGCGGGTTGAGCACCTTGCGGTCTTCGGTGGCGGATGGTGGCCGGCGGACGTCAGGAGCGTACTTCGAGCAGCGGGACGAGCTGCTCGGCGGGGGTCATCGAACCGTGGTTGCCGACCATCGACGACTCCTTCGGCTCCCGCTCCGAGGCGATGAGGAGCACGTCGTCGCGCGCGGCGGCGACCACGTCGCCGATCCGGTCGTACACCCGCCGCTCGACCTGGTCGGGCCGCCCGAACCAGCCGGCCGCGACCGCCTCGTCCCGCGAGGCCACCCAGAACTGCTCGCCGATGACCTCGCGCCAGCAGGTCAGCACGTCGCTCTCGGCGCCCGGCACCGCGTAGACGTGCCGGGCGCGGCCCTCGCCGCCCAGCAGGGCGACCCCGGCGCGCAGTTCCCAGTCCGCGTCGAAGTCGATGCGGTGCTGCTCGTCGAAGGGCACGTCGATCATGCCGTGGTCGGCGGTGACATAGAGCGCGGTGCGCGGGGGCAGTTGCTCGGCCAGGCGCTGGACCAGCCGGTCGACGTGCATCAGGCGGCCGCGCCAGGTGTCGGAGTCGACGCCGAAGCGGTGGCCGGCGCCGTCGACCTCGGCGTAGTACGTGTAGACCAGGGAGCGGTCTCCGGCGGCCAGTTGCTCGGCCGCGAGGTCCATGCGCTCCTCGCCGGACATCCGCCCGTGGAACGTGCCGCCGCTGAGCGCGACCTTGGTCAGCGGGGTGGTCTCGAAGGTGGGGGACGACACCTGCGCGGCGTGCACACCGGCCCGGTCGGCCAGTTGGAAGACGGTGGGGTACGGCTGCCAGACGTGCGGCGCGGTCCACGGCTGCCAGCGCAGCTGGTTCATCAGCTCGCCGGTGTCCGGATTGCGCACGGTGTAGCCGGGCAGGCCATGGGCGCCGGGGGGCAGACCGGTGCCGATGGAGGCGAGGGAGGTCGCGGTGGTGGCCGGGAATCCGGCGGTGATCGGACGCCCGGTGCCGCCGCGCGAGGTGCCGAGGAGCGAGTTCATGAAGGGGGCTTCGTCCGGGTGCGCCCGCAGCTGCTCCCAGCCGAGGCCGTCGATCAGGAACACGCAGTTCCGGTCGGCGGCGGTGAGCTCCGGGATCGCCGCGGTCATGCCCGGTACGGCCAGGCCGGCGGCCAGTGTGGGCAGCAGGTCGGCGAGGGAACCGGTGCCGTACGCGGGGACGGGCGCGGAGTCGAGGGCGAGCGGTTCCGGGTGGGCGTCCCAGGCGGAGGCGGGCTGCGCCATCAGCGGGTGACGTCCGCGGTCGCCTCGGAGATGGCCTGCGCGAAGGCGAGCGCCTGGCGCACCGTCTCCGGGCCGTCCCCGGCCTCGCTCACGCGCAGACTCAGGTCGTCCGCCGTCGAGTTGCCCGTGTAGCCGTGGTCGGCCTCGCAGTTGGGGTCGCCGCAGGCGGCGGGCTCCAGGTCGATCCGGGAGACGGCGCCCCAGCCGATGGTCAGCACGACCTCGCGGGGCAGCGTGCCCGGCGAGTACTGCTCCGGGTTGGCGACCACGCGGCTGATCACGACCGACGAGATCCGGCCGAGTTTGACCGACTCCGTGGAGGTCGTGGCGTACGGCGTCGGGGACGTGCTGTCGGCGGCCTGCTCGTCGGTGTGGCTGACGATGAAGCGGTTGCCGGTGAGGACGAGGACGGTCACATGCCGCCGCACCTCGTTCTGGTCGAACGTCGTCTCCTGATGGACCAGGTACGACTGGATGGGCTCGCCGCCCACAGCGGCCTCCACCGCCTCGGCCACGAGGGCCGGGTAGTAGCCGCTGCGCTCGATCGCCGCACGCAGCCCCTGGGTCGTCGTACTGGTCTTGGCCATGACGCCCATCCTACGGCGACCCACTGACTGCGAGGGACGCTCACGGCGGTCTCCGTCGGGCCCGGCCGGTCCCGGGCACCCCGATGGGCGTCCGTACGCGTCAGTACGCCGGGAGCGTCCTCGGGCCGAGGTCGTCGCGGGCCGGCGGGGGCGCCAGGCGGACGGAGGCGCCGAGGACGCTCAGGCCGCGCGGGGCGACGACGACCGGCTCCAGGGTGACCGCGACGACCTCGGGGTGGTCGTCGACCAGCCGGGAGACCCGCAGCAACAGCTCTTCGAGGGCGGATGCGTCGACCGGGGCCGAGCCGCGCCAGCCGAAGAGAAGGGGCGCCGTACGAATCGAACGGATGAGCGAGGTCGCCTCGCGGTCGGTGACGGGAATCAGCCGGTGTGCCATGTCCCCGAGCAGCTGGGTGGCGGCCCCGGCCAACCCGAACGACAGTACGGCCCCGGCCGCCGGGTCGATGACGGCCCGCACGACGGTGTCGACTCCCCGCGGTGCCATCCCCTGCACCACCGGCCGCAGCTCCTGAGGCGTCCCGAACAGCTCGGTCAACTCGGCGTACGCCCGTCGCAGTTGCTCCTCGTCCGCGAGATCCAGGCGTACGCCGCCGAGGTCGGCGCGGTGTCGCAGGTGCGGGGCGGTGGCCTTGAGGGCGACCGGGTAGCCGAGGGTGCGGGCGGCGCGGGCGGCATCGTCGGCGGTGGGGGCGGGCAGGGCACGGTGGACATGCACGCCGTACTTCCCGAGCAGCTCGCAGGTCTCCTCGGTACCGAGGGTGAGCCCCTGCCCGCGCGCGAGCAGCCCGCCGATCAGCTCGGCGGCCCCCTTCTCGTCGATGTCCTCGTACTCCGGCACCTTCCCGGGCTCGGCGACCTCCCGCCGCCACCGCGCGTACCGCACGACTTCGGAAAGGGCCCGGACGGCACGCTCCGCGGCGGGGTAGGCGGGGATGAGACGGGAGCCGTTCTGGGGGGCGGGTACGTCCTGCGTCGGTGCGGTGGGCAGTCGTTCCGCAGGGCGATGGGGGTCCCCCCGCTCGAGCGAAGCCGAGAGTGGGGGAGGGTGGGCACCGCCGGCAACGCCGGGCACCGTGGAACCCGCCTGTGGTGCAGTACTGGCCGCAGCCGACAACGCCTCCGCAAGCCCCCCGAGCTCCACATGCACCACCAGCACCGGCTTCCCCGGCACCCGCTCCACAGCGGACCGAAGCGCCTCCGCCAACGCCGCATCCCCGGCCAACCCCTCCCCAACAGCCGGTATCGCCGTCACCACCACCGCATCGCACGCCTCATCCGCCAACGCCCGAGACAACGCCGCATGAAAGTCCCCCGGCGACGCCCCCGTCGTCAGATCCAACGGAGGCAACGGCCGCAAACCCTCGGAGAGACACGCGTCGTACGTCAGCACCCCCAACGACTCGGAGTTCCCCAGAATCGCCACCCGCGACCCCGCGGGCAGCGGCTGCCGCGCGAGCAGCAACCCCGTGTCCACCAACTCCGTGATCGTGTCCACCCGGATCACCCCGGCCTGCCGGAGCAACGCGGACACCGTGGCGTGCGGCAACCGAGTCGCCCGTACGGCATGCCCCTGCGGAGCGGAACCGGCCCCCTGCACCACGACCAGCGGCTTCGCCGCCGCCGTCCGCCGCGCGAGCCGCGTGAACTTGCGCGGGTTGCCGATGGACTCCAGGTACATGAGGACGACATCGGTGTCGGTGTCGTCGTACCAGTACTGAAGGACGTCGTTGCCGGACACGTCCGCCCGGTTGCCGGACGAGACGAAGGTCGACACCCCGGTCACCCCGGTGACCCCGCCACCGCGCCGGTGCAGCCGGGACAGCAGGGCGATACCGATGGCGCCGGACTGCGCGAACAGCCCGATCCGCCCAGGCCGGGGCATTTCGGGCGCGAGGGAGGCGTTCAGGCGGACGTCCGGGGAGGTGTTGATGACCCCGAACGCGTTCGGCCCGATGATCCGCATGCCGTACGCGCGCGCGTGCCGGACGAGTTCCCGCTGCCGCTCACGCCCCTCGGGCCCGCTGTCGGCGTACCCGGCGGAGAGCACGACGAGCCCCTGCACGCCATGGGCGCCGCACTCCTCGACGACCTCCGGGACATGCTCAGCGGGCACGGCGACGACCGCGAGGTCGACCGGCCCCTCGATGTCCCGCACCGAGCGGTACGCGGGCACCCCGTCGATTTCCTTCTGCCCCTCGGGGAAGGCCCTGTTCACGGCGTACATCCGACCGGTGAACCCGGCGTCCCTGATGTTGTCGAGGACGCTGCGCCCGACGCCGCCGGGCGCGCGGCCGGTCCCGACGACGGCGACGGAGCCGGGCATGAGCAGCCGCTGCACGGACCGCGCCTCGGCGCGCTGTTCGCGCGCGTACTGCACGGCGAGCGAGCGGTCCGTCGGCTCCAGGTCGAACTCCAGGCGTACGACGCCGTCCTCGAAGCTGCGCTTCTGGGTGTACCCGGCATCCGTAAACACCTTGATCATCTTGGTGTTGGCGGGCAGCACCTCGGCGGCGAACCGGCGGATCCCACGCTCGCGCGCGACGGCCGCGATGTGTTCCAGGAGGGCGGAGGCGACCCCGCGCCCCTGGTGGGCGTCCTGCACGAGGAAGGCGACCTCGGCCTCCTCGGCGGGAGCGGAGGCGGGCATGCCGTCGGCGCCGATGCGGTCGTAGCGTACGGTGGCGATGAACTCGCCGCCGATCGTGGCCGCGAGTCCCACCCGGTCCACAAAGTCGTGGTGCGTGAAGCGGTGGACGTCCTTGGCGGACAGGCGAGGGTAGGGCGCGAAGAAGCGGTAGTACTTCGACTCGTCCGAGACCTGCTCATAGAAGCTGACGAGGCGATCGGCGTCATCAACGGTGATGGGCCGGATGCGCGCGGTACCGCCGTCGCGCAGCACCACGTCGGCCTCCCAGTGGGCGGGATACTCATGCCGGTCCGGCGAGGTCTGCATGGGCCCCAGAGTACGGCTCGCGTACGACAACGGCGCGGGGCGGTCTCGCGTCCGACGACGGCGCGGGGCAGTCTGTGGAGGACGGAAGTCGGGCCGAGGCCGCGGCCCGACGACACCTGAGGGGCGGGACGAAGGACCGCTCCGGGCATGCTTCACGATATGGGAAACTGGTCTAGACAACCCTGATACACCGAAGGGCAGCATCACATGGCTGAGCGCCGCGTCAACGTCGGCTGGGCCGAGGGTCTTCACGCCCGCCCCGCTTCCATCTTCGTCCGGGCCGCCACGGCCGCAGGCATCCCGATGACGATCGCCAAGGCCGACGGCAACCCCGTCAACGCGGCCTCCATGCTGGCCGTCCTCGGCCTGGGCGCCCAGGGCGGCGAGGAGATCGTTCTCGCCTCCGACGCCGAGGGTGCGGACGCGGCCCTCGACCGTCTCGCGAAGCTGGTCTCCGAGGGGCTCGAGGAACTCCCCGAGACCGTCTGAGCAAGCTGAGCACCCAATTGACGCTCGCGGCGGTCGTCGCCTGAAAGACGCACCTCCAGCAGCACCGAAGGGCTCGTCCGAATTATCGGGCGAGCCCTTCGTATTTCCCGTTCACGGGCAGCGAAAATAATCCCCCGCGAATTACACCCTCTTTGTATACGGCTCCCGTGTTAATGCCGCAGGCTCGTCATGTTTACGGGATGTTGCGAGTTCCTCACACGCTCCACGCGCTCCGGGCCGGAGGCGAAGCGCAGTCGGTGCGCGGTCGTCGCGCGCTCCGTGTGCAGCGCCGTGAGACCCCGCGCGCGCTCGCTGTCGCCGCGCGCCACGGCGTCGACGATCGCGCCGTGTTCCGTCCAGGACTCCACGGGGTTGGCCGGCGCCTCCACGGCGTACATCCAGGCGATCTTGTGGCGCAGCTGGGTCAGCATCGAGGTGAGCGCGGGGCTGCCGGAGGCCTGCGCGAGCGTCTCGTGGAACCAGCCCCCCAGGGAGCGCAGGTCCTCGCTGTTGCCCCGCCTGGCCCGCTCCTGGCCCAGCCGGACCAGTCCGCGCAGCACCTTCAGGTGCGCCTCGGTGCGCCGCTGGGCGGCCCGGTAGGCGCCGAGCGGCTCCAGGAGCATGCGCATCTCCAGCAGGTCGGCACCCTCCTGCTCGGTGGGTTCCGCGACGCACGCGCCCGCGTGCCGCCTGGTCACCACGAAGCCCTCCGCCTCCAGTGTGCGCAGGGCCTCCCGGACGGGGACGCGCGAGACGCCGTAGCGGCGGGCGAGCAGTTCCTCGGTGAGCCGGCTGCCGCGCTCGTAGACACCCGCGACGATGTCGTCCCGGATCGCCGTGCATACCGAGTGCGCCGGAATACGCATGACCGACCTCCGCCTTAATCCCCGTGAAACGTCGACGATTGACGTGTGTTCAGTGACTCTATTGCAATGAGCCGGAATTTCCGACGGCGGGCCGGAATCCATGGATATTTTTTGGACAGCGGGTCGTCGGAAACACCGAAATCCCCGGCTCGGGGAGCCGGGGCTTCGGGGTGTCTCGCCGTGGTGTCTCGCCGTCTGTCGTCAGACGTTCACGCCGTGCGAGCGGAGGTAGGCCACGGGGTCGATGTCCGAGCCGTACTCGGCCGTCGTACGGGCCTCGAAGTGCAGGTGCGCTCCGGTGACGTTGCCGGTCGCGCCGGAGAGGCCTATCTGCTGGCCCGGGGTGACCGTCTGGCCCACCGAGACCCCGATGGACGACAGATGGCCGTACTGGGTGTACGTGCCGTCGTTCATCTTGATCACGATCTGGTTGCCGTACGACCCGGCCCAGCCGGCCTCGACGACGGTGCCGGAGCCGACCGCGTGGACGGACGTGCCGCTCGAGGCGTGGAAGTCGACGCCGGTGTGGCTGCCGGAGGACCAGACGGCGCCGCCGGTCTTGTAGCCGGTCGAGATGTACGAGCCGGAGATCGGGGAGACGAAGGTGTTGAGGCGCTTGCGCTCGGCCTCGCGGGCGGCGCGCTCCTTGGCCTCGCGCGCCTCCTTGGCGGCCTCGGCGGCCCTCTTGCGCGCGGCCTCCTCGGCCTTCTTGCGCGCCTCGGCGGCCTGCTGCTTCGCCTCGGCCTCCTCGGCGGCCTGCTGCTGCGCGGTGGCCTGGGCGTCGATCTGGTCGGCGATCGAGTTTCCGATGGTGATGACGGGGGTGAGACCGGTCTGCTCGGCGGCGGGTTCGGCGGCGAGCGCCGGAGCGGCCAGGGTGCCGATGACGCCGGTGGTGGCGATCGCCGCGACGCCTGCCGCCTGGGCGGTGCCGCGCTTCATCCGGCCGGTACGACGGTGCTTCCCGGTGGCGCACATGAACGCCATGTAGTGGCTGGTCCTTTCCTTCCCTCTCGCCTACCGGGTTAGCTGACGGGTTCGGAGCAGGAAGGTCTCCTACGGACCCCCTCGCTGCGCGCGCGGGCGTCCGATTCACCCCAGGGACTGCGGTGGGTCCCCGGCTCCCCTGGCTCGCGCCGTACGGGGACTCGGCGATGACTGTCCGGTGCCGCGGGCGCGGCGCAGTGCCTGACGGACAGCCCGCATGAAGCTAAACGGGGCCCCTGTCAATCCTCAAACAGATCAGGGCTTTTGTAGCGCATGCCACAGGGCAGACAGGCAACCTCTCCCTCAATTCGGACATTAAGGGGCCCTGGTGACTCTTGCGTCACCAGGGCCCCTACGCGCGCGTACGGCTGCTCCCGCGCCTGCTCCTGCACCTACTCCGCGGAAACGACGGTGACTTGACCGATGCCGAGGGCCTCCACGGGCTTCTTGATCTGCGCCGCGTCGCCAACGAGGATCGTCACCAGACGGTCCACCGGGAAGGCGCTCACGGCCGCCGCCGTGGCCTCCACGGTGCCGGTCGCGGCGAGTTGCTGGTACAGCGTCGCCTGGAAGTCGTCCGGCAGGTGCTGCTCCACCTGGTCGGCCAGCGTGCTCGCCACGGCCGCGGCGGTCTCGTACTTCAGCGGCGCCACCCCGACGAGGTTCTGCACGGCGACGTCACGCTCGGCGTCGGTCAGTCCCTCCGCCGCGAGCGTGCGCAGCACCGTCCACAGGTCCTGCAGGGCCGGACCGGTGTTGGGGGTGTCGACGGAGCCGCTGATGGCGAGCATCGCGGCACCCGTGCCGTCGGGCGCGGACCTGAGGACCTGCCCGAACGCCCGCACGCCGTAGGTGTAGCCCTTCTCCTCGCGCAGGACGCGGTCCAGGCGGGAGGTGAGGGTGCCGCCGAGGCAGTACGTGCCGAGCACCTGCGCGGGCCACACCCGATCGTGCCGGTCCGGGCCGAGGCGGCCGATGAGCAGCTGCGTCTGGACGGCGCCCGGACGGTCCACGATGACGACCCGGCCGGTGTCGTCGGCGGTCGCCGGCGGCACCGGCCGCGGCTGGGCCGAGGAGCCGGTCCAGGAGCCGAGCGTGTCGCCGAGCAGCCCGTCGAGCTCGATCCCGGTGAGGTCGCCGACGACCACGACGGTGGCGGTGGCGGGACGGACGTGCTTCTCGTAGAAGGCGCGTACGGCCGCGGAGTCGATGGCGGCGACCGTCTCCTCGGTGCCCTGACGGGGACGCGACATGCGCGAGGTCGCCGGGAACAGCTCCTTGGAGAGCTCCTTGGCGGCGCGGCGCGAGGGGTTGGCCAGCTCGTGCGGGATCTCGTCGAGGCGGTTGCGCACCAGCCGCTCGACCTCGCTGTCGGCGAACGCGGGCGCCCTGAGGGCGTCGGCGAGCAGGCCCAGCCCCTTGGCCAGGCGCGAGGCCGGAACCTCCAGGGACAGACGTACGCCGGGGTGGTCGGCGTGCGAGTCGAGCGTGGCGCCGCAGCGCTCCAGCTCGGCGGCGAAGTCCTCGGCGGAGTGCTTGTCGGTGCCTTCGGAGAAGGCCCGCGCCATGATCGTGGCGACGCCGTCCAGGCCGGCCGGCTCGGCCTCCAGGGGCGCGTCCAGGAGCACCTCCACGGCGACGACCTGCTGGCCGGGGCGGTGGCAGCGCAGGACCGTCAGGCCGTTGTCGAGCGCCCCGCGCGCGGGGGCCGGGAACGCCCAGGGCCTGGCCTCGCCCGCCCGGGGCTGGGGGTGGAACTCCATCGTGGCGAGCTCGGTCACTTGGCCGCCTCCTCGTTGTCGTCGGTGGCTTCCACGGTGGCCTCGGCCTCCGGGTCTTCAGGGGGATTCGCGTCCTCGGTGTGCTCCGCGATCTCCGCGGAGATCGGCTCGTAGACGAGCACGGCGCGATTGTCGGGGCGCAGGCGGGCCTTGGCGACCTCCTGGACCTCCTCGGCCGTGACCTCCAGCACGCGCTGTACGGCGGTGAGGGCGAGCTGCGGGTCGCCGAACAGGACGGCGTACCGGCACAGTTCGTCGGCGCGGCCGGCGACCGTACCGAGCCGGTCCAGCCACTCGCGCTCCAACTGGGCCTGGGCGCGTTCCATTTCCTCGGCCGTGGGGCCCTCCTCGGCGAACCGGGCGAGCTCCTCGTCGATGGCGGTCTCGATGACCGGTACCTCGACGTCGCCGGAGGTCTTCACGTCCAGCCAGCCCAGGGAGGGCGCTCCGGCCAGCCGCAGCAGGCCGAAGCCGGCCGCGACGGCCGTACGGTCGCGTCGTACGAGCCGGTTGTACAGGCGGGAGGACTCGCCGCCGCCGAGGACGGTGAGCGCCAGGTCTGCCGCGTCGCACGCGCGCGTGCCGTCGTGCGGCAGCCGGTAGGCCGCCATCAGGGCGCGGGCCGGGACCTCCTCCTCGACGACCTCGCGCAGCTGCTCGCCGATGACCTCGGGCAGCGAGCCGTCGCGCGGGGCGGGCTTGCCGTCGTGCCCGGCGATGGACCCGAAGTACTTCTCGATCCAGGCGAGCGTCTGCTCCGGGTCGATGTCGCCGACCACGGAGAGTACGGCGTTGTTGGGCGCGTAGTAGGTGCGGAAGAACGCGCGCGCGTCTTCCAGGGTCGCCGCGTCCAGGTCGGCCATCGAGCCGATCGGGGTGTGGTGGTAGGGGTGGCCCTCCGGGTAGGCGAGGGCGGTCAGCTTCTCGAACGCCGTACCGTAGGGGACGTTGTCGTAGCGCTGCCGACGCTCGTTCTTCACGACGTCCCGCTGGTTCTCCATCGACTCGTCGTCGAGGGCGGCGAGCAGGGAGCCCATGCGGTCGGCCTCCAGCCAGAGGGCGAGCTCCAGCTGGTGGGTGGGCATGGTCTCGAAGTAGTTGGTGCGCTCGAAGCTGGTGGTGCCGTTCAGCGAGCCGCCCGCGCCCTGGATCAGCTCGAAGTGGCCGTTGCCCTTGACCTGGGCCGAGCCCTGGAACATCAGGTGCTCGAAAAGGTGAGCAAGGCCGGTACGCCCCTTGACTTCGTGGCGCGAGCCGACGTCGTACCAGAGGCACACCGCTGCGACCGGGGTCAGGTGATCTTCGGAGAGCACCACGCGCAGCCCGTTGGCCAGGCGGTGCTCGGTCGCTGTCAGGCCCCCGGAGCCTGCCTGGGCTGTGGCCGTGTGACCCATGGGCATGTACGTCCCTTCGATCGCGGTCGCGGTCCTCGAAACCGCGGTTTTCCTGCCGGTCCTGCCACTGTATGCAAGCGTGTGGAGGGTCGGCGAAGTTCCCGGGCGAGGTACGCCCAGAGCGAGATCGCGTAGCCTGCGGGCAGCCGCGGTCGGGCGCCTGCCCGAGGCCGGGCGGGGCGGCCGATCCCGGGCCCCGGCCCGCACTGTCAGTCCCGCGGTCCACAATGGTCCGAGTCAGATCCCGTTCACGCTTCAGCAAGAGTGAGCCGAAGGGGCGCGTCGGTGCCGAGAGGGCGAGGGCGCTTCAGGCCCGAAGGGCTGAGCACAGCCGCCCTCTCGACACCGACTTCAGCGCCCCGTAGGCGAGCGACCAGAAACAGGAGGAGCCGGCAGCGATGGCCCGCCGCAGCACGAAGACCCCGCCGCCCGACGATTCGTACGAGGAGAACATCCTCGACATCGACGTCGTCGACGAGATGCAGGGCTCCTTCCTCGAGTACGCGTACTCGGTCATCTACTCCCGCGCCCTGCCGGACGCCCGCGACGGCCTCAAGCCGGTGCACCGCCGCATCGTCTACCAGATGAACGAGATGGGCCTGCGCCCCGACCGCGGCTATGTGAAGTGCGCCCGCGTGGTCGGCGAGGTCATGGGTAAGTTGCACCCGCACGGCGACGCGTCGATCTACGACGCCATGGTGCGCATGGCCCAGCCCTTCTCGATGCGCGTCCCGCTGGTCGACGGCCACGGCAACTTCGGCTCCCTGGGCAACGACGACCCGCCGGCCGCCATGCGGTACACCGAGTGCCGGCAGGCCCCGGCGACGAGCCTGATGACCGAGTCGATCGACGAGGACACGGTCGACTTCACCCCCAACTACGACGGCCAGGAGCAGGAGCCGGTGGCGCTGCCCGCCGCCTTCCCGAACCTCCTGGTCAACGGCGCGTCGGGCATCGCCGTCGGCATGGCCACCAACATGCCGCCGCACAACCTGGCCGAGGTCATCGCGGCCGCCCGCCACCTGATCCGCTACCCGAACGCGGATCTGGACGCCCTGATGAGGCACGTCCCGGGCCCCGACCTGCCCACCGGCGGCCGTATCGTCGGTCTGACCGGCATCCGGGACGCGTACGAGACGGGCCGCGGCACGTTCAAGATCCGCGCGACGGTGTCCGTGGAGAACGTGACGGCGCGCCGCAAGGGCCTCGTCGTCACCGAGCTGCCCTTCACGGTCGGCCCGGAGAAGGTCATCGCCAAGATCAAGGATCTGGTCGGCTCGAAGAAGCTCCAGGGCATCGCCGACGTCAAGGACCTCACCGACCGCGCGCACGGCCTGCGCCTGGTCATCGAGATCAAGAACGGCTTCGTGCCGGAGGCGGTCCTGGAGCAGCTCTACAAGCTGACGCCGATGGAGGAGTCCTTCGGCGTGAACAACGTGGCGCTGGTGGACGGCCAGCCCCTCACCCTGGGCCTGAAGGAGCTCCTGGAGGTCTACCTCGACCACCGCTTCGAGGTCGTACGCCGTCGCAGCGAGTTCCGCCGCACCAAGAAGCGCGACCGTCTGCACCTGGTCGAAGGCCTGCTCACCGCGCTGGTGGACATCGACGAGGTCATCCGCCTGATCCGCTCCAGCGACAACTCCGCGCAGGCCAAGGAGCGCCTGATGGAGCGCTTCTCGCTGAGCGAGATCCAGACGCAGTACATCCTGGACACGCCGCTGCGCCGCCTCACCAAGTACGACCGCATCGAGCTGGACGCGGAGAAGGACCGGCTCAACGCCGAGATCGCGGAGCTGACCCGGATCCTCGACTCGGACGCCGAGCTGCGCAAGCTGGTCTCCGCCGAACTGGCCCAGGTGGCGAAGAAGTTCGGCACCGAGCGGCGTACGGTCCTGCTGGAGTCGGCGGGTGCCCCGGCTGCCACCGTGCCGCTCCAGGTGGCGGACGACCCGTGCCGGGTGCTGCTGTCCTCGACGGGTCTGATGGCCCGTACGGCGAACGGTGAGCCGTTCCCGGAGGACGCAGACGCGCGGCGCGCCAAGCACGACGTGATCGTCTCGGCGGTGCCGGCCACGGCGCGCGGCGAGGTGGGCGTGGTGACATCGGCCGGACGCCTGCTCCGGGTGAACGTCATCGACCTGCCCCAGCTCCCGGAGACGGCGGCGGCGCCCACCCTCTCCGGCGGCGCCCCGCTGGCGGAGTTCGTCTCCCTGGAGGGGGACGAGACGGTGGTCTGCCTGACCACGCTCGACGAGTCCTCCCCCGGCCTGGCGCTCGGCACGGAACAGGGCGTCGTCAAGCGCGTGGTCCCCGACTACCCGGCCAACAAGGAGGAGCTGGAGGTGATCACGCTCAAGGAGGGCGACCGGATCGTCGGCGCGGTCGAGCTGCGCACCGGCGAGGAGGATCTCGTCTTCATCACGGACGACGCCCAGCTGCTGCGCTTCCAAGCCTCCCAGGTCCGTCCGCAGGGCCGCCCGGCCGGCGGCGTGGCGGGCATCAAGCTCGCCGAGGGCGCGAAGGTGATCTCCTTCACGGTCGTGGATCCGGCGGTGGACGCGGTGGTGTTCACGGTCGCGGGCTCGCGCGGCACGCTCGACGACTCCGTCCAGACGACCGCCAAGCTGACCCCGTTCGACCAGTACCCGCGCAAGGGCCGTGCCACCGGCGGCGTCCGCTGCCAGCGGTTCCTCAAGGGCGAGGACTGCCTGGCGCTGGCCTGGGCGGGCCCGACCCCGGCCAAGGCGGCACAGAAGAACGGCTCACCGGCCGACCTCCCGGAGATGGACCCCCGCCGCGACGGCTCGGGCGTGTCGCTGGGGAAGCCGGTGGCGGTGGTGGCGGGGCCGGTCTAGAGATGCCGGACCCCGCGTCTGCGGCATGATCCGCCGGACCTAGGCCTCCTGGAAGGCCTCTTCCGCCGGGTCCTGGACATAGCGCAGGACGCCCCACATGCCATGCTCGTCGGCGTGTGGGGCGTCGCTCTCGCACGCCTGAAGTTCCTTGCCGAGGGCGGGGGCGTCGATGCCGGAGCCGATGAGCACCAGCTGGGTGAGGCGGGCGTCGGTGGCCGCCCACGGCTCCGGGTAGAAGCGCAGGAACCGCCCGACGGCATGGACGGCGTAACGGTTCGTGACGTCGTACGGCCCGAAGTCGACGTACCCCTTGATCCGGTACAGCCCCTCGGGCCTGCTGTCGAGGAACCCCATGAGCCGGCGCGGGTCGAGGGGCGCTTCGGAGACGAACGACAGGCTGTCGTAGCCGGCGTGCAGATGATGCCCATGATCGTCGTCCGCGCGGTGCTCGTGCAGGTCGTCGAAGGACAGCTGCCCGACGCGCTCCTCGCTCGGTCGGCAGTCGAAGAGGAACTCGGGGTCGATCCGGCCGTAGCGCGCGGGCACGACGGCGGCGCGGTCGACGAGGGACCGGACCAGGTCCAGCACCCGCTCACCGTCGGCGGCGCGGTCGAGCTTGTTGACGACGACCAGGTCGGCGAGGGCGAGGTGCCGGTCGATCTCGGGATGCTTCGCGCGGGTTTCGTCGAACTCGGCGGCGTCGACGACCTCGACCAGACCGCCGTACACGATCCCCGGATGTTCACTGGCGAGCACCATGCGCACGAGTTCCTGGGGTTCGGCGAGCCCGCTGGCCTCGATGACGATGACGTCGATGCCGGTGTCGGGGCGAGCGAGCCGCTCCAGGTAGACATCGAGTTCACTGGCGTCCACGGCACAGCACAGACACCCGTTTCCGAGGGAGACGGTGGAGTCTCCGAGGGCACCGGCGACGGCCATCGCGTCGATCTCGATGGCGCCGAAGTCGTTGACGATGGCGCCGATACGGCTGCCGCCGCTGCTGTGCAGGAGATGGTTGAGGAGGGTGGTCTTGCCGGACCCCAGGAATCCGGCGAGCACGACGACGGGGATCTGCCGCGGACTCCGACTCAATGCGCTACCTCTCTCACGCCGAAGCGTGCGCCGGATCGCCACCGTGCACACGTACGAGGATTGAATGCCGACCCAGGATACGAGCCGGAAGAATCACCGCGAAGTGAACGATTGTTAGCAGTACTTGCGGGGCAGACGTTGGGCAAGGCGCCGGGGTGTGCGACCCTCGCTTCCCTCCGTGCGCCCCTCTCCGCCTCCCCCGCCGATCAGAGCCGCTCGGCACTCTGGGAGACGGCAAGCGCCGCCCACCGCTCGCCGGTCCCCTTCAGTCGACCCGCACCCCGACGACCGGCGGACGGCCGCCTGATTCGGGGGTTGACATGGCCACACGGAATTTTGGAGTACAGGGGTTGGGCTCCGTCGCGGCGGCGGGCCTGATGCTCGCCACCGCCACGTTGACTATGGCTTCGCGTCAACGGCGGCTCGAAGAGGCACGCCTGCAGGTGAGGCGTATGGAGCTCGAGGAAATGGCGTCCCGGCGCAAGGCGCTGGCACACCAACAGCGCATGCACTGGGAATTGCTGGCCAAGGCCATCGACGATCCCTCCCTCGCGGAGGTGATCGACACCTACGACAAGAGCATCCCGGCCGCGAAGCGGCGCCAGTACTTCTACGCCAACGCCTGGTACGTCAACCTGTACCACCTCTACCGCTCAGGAATCCTGGACCAGGAGGAGCTGTACGGGCACCTGCGTGAGCTCTTCCAGAGCCCCCTCCTGCGGGAGTACTGGGAGGCTTCGAAGGGGCAGCGCGCCACTTTGAAGCACTCGTCGGACGAGGCCAGGATCGGGCGCATGGTGGATGGCCTCATCAAGGATCTGGACGAGGCCGAGACGGACGAGTGGTGGGTGGTGGGCAACCCCCCGACAGCGTGACCAGCCCCACCGACCGGTCAACCACCTGCCCGTGACGACACGGCCAGGTGATCTTGCGCATATGGCCACTCCACACGAACAACACCAGTAACCTGCTGTCCAAAACTGTGCCCACCCATCGTTAAGGACCAGCACCCTTGAAAATCGTGCGCCGCATCGGTGTGCCTCCGAGTGCCCGTGGCAGTGCCTCAGGAGCGAACTGCCCGGACGTGTTCGAGCTGAGCGACGGCAACTTCGCCGTCATCGGCACCGAGGCCACCGAGGCGCTTGAGCGAGAACTGCCTGCCGACGCCTCCCGGGCCGACTACGAGCGCATCGTCATCGTCAGCAGAGAGACACTGATTCGCGCCAAGGCAGACATCCCCGACTCCTGACCCCCGAGCGAGCACGCGTCCACCCCTGACTCGTCCCGTACAGCTTCCCGGCCGCGCAGAACCGCTGAGCGACCCGGGCATCCCCCCACCGAGCAGTCCGTCACCCCGCCCACTGCTCGATCACCACCGATGAGGCCTGGCGTCAGAACGGCACCAGGCCACACGCGTGTCACGCGACCTTCGGCACCGCCACCGGCGCCCCCGGCCCACATACCGCGCCACCTGCCTGATGGTCTTCGATCTTCACCGTGGCCCGTGCGGCCGGCCGCGTAGGGCCCAGGCCGCCGCAGCACCTGCCGGAGCAGGACACGGGCCCCTCCGGAAGTCGCCCTGACCCAAGTCAGGTTAGGCTCACCTCTGTGAGTACGTGCTCAACCGTCTCCCGGGATCTCGGCGAGCCCCTTTCCGGGACCGCGGCCACGGCGAGGACCTGGCTGCTGCTGGAGCAGCCCGGTCCCTGGGGTGTCGAGGCGCTCACTTCGAGCCACCTGGACCCCGCGCTGGGCCGCGCCCTGGAGGCGGCCGCGCAGGGCACGGGCGTACGCATCGCGCTCATCCGCCGCCCCGGGCGCCACGCCGACAGCGGAACGCCCGCTCTGCGCCACGTGTACGCCGCCCACACCGCGCCCGGGAACGCGTGGCTGCACGCCGCCACGACCCGCGATCCGCACCGGCTGCTCGACCTCGACTTCGCGGCCCTCGGCAGAGGGGACCACAGCACCTTCTGCTCGGCACTCGACGGGCGGCCCCATACCGGCGACCCGCTCGCGCTCGTGTGCACCAACGGCAAGCGCGACCGCTGCTGTGCCCTGCTCGGCCGCCCCCTCGCGACCGAGCTGGCCGCCTCCGGGGTCGAGGGCACCTGGGAGGTCACCCATCTGGGTGGACATCGCTTCTCGCCGACGCTGCTCGTCCTGCCGTACGGATACGCCTACGGCCGGGCCGAGGCCCATACCGTGAAGGAGATCCTGCACGGGGTCCGGGAGGGGCGGATCGTCATGGAGGGGTGCCGAGGGAACTCGGCCTGGGAGCGGCCCGGGCAGGCCGCCGAACTGGCCGTGCGCACGGCCGTGGGCGAGTACGCGGCCGACGCGCTGGCCATCGTCCGCACGGAGGGCTCTCCTTCGGGCTGGGAGGTGACCGTCGCCCACGCCGACGGACGCCAGTGGCGCGTCGTCGTCGCCCAGGGCGCGTCCGTGCCTCCCCGTCCGGAGAGCTGCGGGGCGTCGGTGCTCGGCTCGCCGGCGCGGATGGACGTGGTTGCGGTGCGCGAACTGCCGAACACAACGGCTCTCGCGAGCTGACGGAACCGGCTGCACAAGGCGGGCCCTACTGGGCGGGTTGCCGGTCGGCCACCCACACATTGATCAAGAGATCCACGCCACACCCCCTGCGGCAGCTCCGGGACACCCACGTACCGTCTTGGATATGAGCCCCACTCCCCCCGCACGCCGCCTGCGCCTCGGACTGCCGAGGCGCATGTTCTCGCAGGTGCTGCTGATGCAGCTGGCGATCGCCGCGGGAGTCGCGGTCCTCGCGACCGGGCTGTTCCTCGCACCCCTCAGCGACCAGCTGGACGACCAGGCGATGCGCCGCGCGCTCGCGATCGCGCAGACCACCGCCGCCCAGCCGCAGATCGCCGACGAGGTCAAGAACACGCCGCCGACGGCCGACGGGCCCGTCCAGCGGACGGCGGAGCGGATCCGCGAGGCGACCAAGGCCGAGTACATCGTGGTGATGGACTGGCGGGGCGTGCGCTGGTCGCACACCAACCCGGACCAGATCGGCAGGACCGTCTCGACCGACCCCGGCCAGGCCCTCGCCGGCCGGGATGTCATGGAGATCGACAGCGGCACCCTGGGCCGCTCCGCCCGTGGCAAGGTGCCGCTGCGGGACAGCGACGGCGACATAGTCGGCGCGGTCTCGGTCGGCATCGCGTACGACAGCGTGCGGGCACGGCTGATCCACGCGATCCCGGGGCTGTTCGCGTACGCGGGCGGCGCCCTCGCCGTCGGAGCGCTGGCCGCCTGGCTCATCTCCCGGCGGGTCCAGCGGCAGACCCGGGACCTGGCCTTCTCGGACATCTCGGGGCTGCTCGCGGAGCGCGAGGCCATGCTTCACAGCATCAGGGAAGGCGTGGTCGCCCTGGACCGCGCCGGCCGCGTCCGCCTGCTCAACGACGAGGCGCAGCGCCTGCTGGGCATCGGGGACGAGGCCGTCGGCCGCTCCCCCGAGGAGGCGCTCGGCGAGGGCCGTACGGCCGACGTCCTGGCCGGCCGGGTGACGGGCACCGACCTGCTCACCGTCCGCGGCCAGCGGGTGCTGGTCGCCAACCGCATGCCCACGGACGACGGGGGCGCCGTGGCCACCCTGCGCGACCGCACCGAGCTGGAGCAGCTCGGCCGGGAACTCGACTCCACGCGCGGTCTGATCGACGCCCTGCGCGCCCAGGACCACGAGCACGCCAACCGCATGCACACGCTCCTCGGGCTGCTCGAGCTGGAGATGTACGACGACGCCGTGGAGTTCGTCGGGGAGGTCGTCGGCGACCACCGTGCCACCGCGGAACAGGTCACCGAGAAGATCCAGGACCCCCTGCTCGCCGCGCTGTTGGTCGGCAAGGCGACCGTCGCGGCCGAGCGCGGGGTCGCGCTGTGGGTCTCGGACCGGACCCGGCTGCCGGACCGGCTGGTCGATCCAGGCGGGCTCGTCACGATTCTCGGCAACCTGGTGGACAACGCCCTGGACGCGGTCGCGGGCACACCGCACGCGCGCGTGGAGGTCGAGCTGCGCACGGAGGGCCGTACCGCCGTCCTCAGGGTCCGTGACACGGGGCCCGGTATCCCGGTGGAGCACCGCGAGTCGATCTTCACCGAGGGATGGTCCACGAAGAAGCCGCCGGCGCACCGGGAGCGCGGCATCGGGCTGTCCCTCGTGCGCAGGCTCGCCGAGCGGCAGGGCGGCAGCGCGACGGTCGGCGAGGCGGGCGGCGGGGGCGCGGAGTTCACCGTCGTCCTGCCCGACGCGCTGGCCGAGCCCGAACAGGTACCCGCCCTCACCGCGCCGCAAGCCCCGCAGCCCGCCACCGAGGAGGAGTCGTGATGATCGAGGTCCTGGTCGTGGACGACGACACCCGGGTGGCGCGGGTCAACGCCGCCTACGTGGAGAAGGTGCCGGGCTTCCATGTGGCCGGCGAGGCGCACAATGCGGCGGAGGCGCTGGGACAGCTGGAGGCGCTGCCGCACGTGGACCTGGTCCTCATGGACCACTATCTGCCCGACGATACGGGCCTCGCGGTCGTCCAGGAGATGCGCCGGCGCGGCCATGAGACCGACGTGATCATGGTGACGGCGGCGCGGGACGTCTCGACCGTACAGGCGGCGATGCGGCAGGGGGCGCTGCAGTACCTGGTCAAGCCGTTCGCCTTCGCGGGCCTGCGCGCCAAGCTGGAGGCGTACGCGCAGCTGCGCCGCACCCTCGACGGCGGCGGCGAGGCCGAACAGGCCGAGGTGGACCGCATCTTCGGCGCCCTGTCCACGCCATCGGACTCCGACCTGCCCAAAGGGCACTCCCCCACCACCGCGGAGCTCGTACGCCGGTCCTTGATGAACGCCGAAGGCCCCCTGTCGGCCCAGGAGATCGCCGAACGGACCGGGGTGAGCCGCCAGACCGCCCAGCGCTATCTGAAGCTCCTGGAGCGCACGGGCCGGGCCAGGCTCACCCTCAAGTACGGCGACGCGGGACGCCCGGAACACCGTTACGTGTGGGCGACCCGCGCCTGAGGCTTCAGCCTGCGGACTGCGCGGCCTGCTCGGCGAACTGCGTCGAGTACGTCCTGCCCAGGTTGAAAAGCGGGGCCCGCCATGACAATGGACAGGACCGTACGCCAGAGGAAGGTGGCGTCCTGCTGGAAGACGAAGCCGACCTTGTCGCGAACCCCGCGCACCGGCTCTCCCCCACGACCAGGACTTCGCCCTCGGTGGGCTCGTCCAGCCCGTTGACCAGGGTCAGCGTCGTCGACTTGCGCCCGCGTCACGGCATCGGCCTTGTGAGCACATGCCGTTCTTTTGCCTGCAACGGCCTGTTGTGCTCGTTCTGCTCGCGCTACAACAGCGAAGCCGAAACACTGGCGCAACGCCCGTCTGGCCTTGCGGGAAAGAGGCCCGCCCGATGATTGACGTCCTGGTCGTGGACGACGACTTCCGTATCGCCGAGATCAACGCCAAGTACGTGAGAAGAGTCCCCGCCTTCCAGGTGACCGCCCGCGCGCACAGCACCGCCCAGGCCCTGGCCGCCGTACAGCGCGGGACCATCGATCTGATGCTGCTCGACCACTTTCTGCCCGACCAGACGGGCCTGGAGCTCGTCCACCGGATGCGGGAACAGGGCCACTGCACCGACGTCATCATGATCACGGCCGCCGGCGACGTGACGACCGTCCAGGCCGCGATGCGTCTGGGCGCCCTGCACTACCTGGTCAAACCGTTCACGTTCGCCGCCCTGCACGCCCGCCTCGACTCCTACGCCGCCCTGCGCCGGACCGTCGACCGGGTGGGCGGCAGCGGCATCGCCGGCCAGGAGCAGGTGGACCGGATCTTCAGCGCGCTGCGCACCACGCCGACGCCGCCGTCACCGGGCCTGCCGAGCGGTCACTCGGAACCGACGACGGACCTGATCTGCCGCGTCCTGCACCGCGCCGATCGCCCCCTCTCGGCCCACGAGGTCGCCGCCGAAACAGGCCTCAGCCGCTCCACCGCCCAGCGCTACCTCCGCCACCTGGAACAGGCCGGCCGCCTCCGCCTCTCCCTCAAGTACGGCGACATGGGACGCCCGGAACACCGGTACGCGTGGGTGGCCCCGTAGGCATCGCAGCGTGCCCTACGTCACGGAGCCGATGTCGTACGACCGTGAAAGCCGAAGTCACCAACATGCTTCTCGTACGACAGTGAAGGCGCCGGCCTCTAAACGGCCCCCGCTCCCGTCAGCGACCGCACCTCGGTCTCCGCGTGCTTGGCCTCGTCGGGCACTTCAGCCGAGGTCACCGTGCCGAGCCAGCCCGCGACGAAGCCCAGCGGGATCGAGACGAGACCGGGGTTCTGCAGCGGGAAGTACTGGAAGTCGACGCCCGGGAACAACGATTCGGGGCTGCCCGACACCACCGGCGAAAGCAGCACGAGCACCACGGCCGGGATCAGCCCGCCGTAGACGGCCCATACGGCACCGCGGGTGGTGAAACCGCGCCAGAACAGCGAGTAGAGCAGCACCGGCAGATTGGCGGACGCCGCGACGGCGAAGGCGAGGCCCACCAGGAAGGCGACGTTGAGGTCGCGCGCCAGCAGGCCGAGGGCGATCGCCACCACACCGATGCCGACGGCGGCGGCACGCGCCACGGCCACCTCACTGCGCGGCCCGGCGCGCCGACGCCGCAGGGACGCGTACAGGTCATGGGCGACGGACGCCGAGGAGGCGAGCGTGACGCTGGCGACCACCGCGAGGATCGTCGCGAAGGCGACGGCGGCGACGACCGCGAAGAGAACCGTTCCTCCCGCGGAATCCGCGCCACCGCCCAGGTCGAGCGCCAGCAGCGGTACGGCCGTGTTCCCGGCGGCGTTCGACCCACGTACGGCATCCGGCCCCACGATCGCCGCCGCGCCGAACCCGAGGACGATCGTCATCAGATAGAAGCCGCCGATGAGCCCGATCGACCAGACGACCGAACGCCGTGCGGCCCGCGCGGTGGGCACGGTGTAGAAGCGGGACAGGATGTGCGGCAGTCCGGCCGTGCCCAGCAGCAGCGCGAGTCCCAGGCTGATGAAGTCGAAGCGCGCGGTCCAGTCGCCGCCGTACTTCAGTCCGGGCGCCAGGAACGACGCGCCGTGACCACTGCGCTCCGCCGCCGTGAGCAGCAGCCGGTCGAAGTCGCCGTGGAACCGCGCCAGGACGAGCACGGTCAGCGCGATGGTGCCGCTGAGCAGCAGTACCGCCTTGACGATCTGGATCCAGGTGGTGGCCCGCATCCCTCCCAACGACACATAGATCACCATGAGCGCGCCGACCCCGATGACCGTCCAGGCCTGCGCCGCCTCGCTGGTACGCCCGATCAGCAGCGCGACCAGGCTTCCCGCCCCCACCATCTGCGCCACCAGATACAGAACGGAGACGGTGACCGAGGAGGTTCCCGCCGCGATCCGTACCGGCCGCTCCCTCATCCGCGCGGCGACCACGTCCGCGAGCGTGAACCGCCCGCAGTTGCGGACCAGTTCCGCGACCAGGAACAGCACCACGAGCCAGGCCACCAGGAAGCCCACCGAGTACAGCAGTCCGTCGTAGCCGTAGAGGGCGATGAGCCCGGAGATGCCGAGGAAGGAGGCGGCCGACATGTAGTCACCCGCGATGGCAAAACCATTCTCCATCGGCGAGAAGAGCCGGCCGCCCGCGTAGAACTCCTCCGCCGAGCCCTGCCGGTGGCGGCTCACCCACGTCGTGATCCCCAGCGTGACCGCGACGAACGAGCTGAACAGCAGCAATGCCAGCGTCTGGTGGTTCCCCGTCACGACGCGCCGCCCCGAATGCCGCGGGTCAGTTCCTGAGTGGCCCACCGCAGGTCGAGCGCGGCCCGGTCCCGGCGCAGCCGCGCGTGCCGCGCGTACGCCCAGGTGAACAGGAAGGTCGTGAGGAACTGCCCCAGCCCCGCCAGCATCGCCACGTTCACGGCACCCGCCAGGGGACGCGCCATCAGTCCGGGCGCGGTCGTGGCGGTCACGACGTAGGCCATGTACCAGACGAAGAACACGACGACCGCCGGCACCACGAACCTCCGGTACCGCCTGCGCACCTCCTGGAAGGCAGCACTGCGCTGCACCTCCAGGTACACGTCGGCCGCGTCGACAGCCGGGGCCTCGCCCTCTGGGCGGACCGACACATCCGTCGGCACAGACCCGCCCGCACCTCCCGACTCGCCCCACCCGGAGGCGAGTGCGTCGTACCAGGGGTCGTCGTACCGCACGCTCCCGGACGCCTCGGCGGGAGGCGAATCATGACCGTCGTGCTGGTCGACCGGACTCTCGGCACCACCCGCGCCTCCGCGGCGGCGACCGTTGCTTGGCTGCATGCCCAAGGATGGACAGAACGGGAAGATCCCCGACTCTTCTTCTCCGCGCTCTTCACCCCATCAGGTGACTCAAGCCGTCGGAGGCCGCACGAGCCCCTTCGCGTAGGCGTAACGCACCGCCTGCGCACGATCCTTGAGCCCTGTCTTGGCGAACAGGTTGTTGATGTGGGTCTTCACCGTCGCCGTGGAGACGTGCAGCTCGCGGGCGATCTCCTGATTGCTCAGGCCGTCGGCGATCAGCACCAGCACTTCGGTCTCGCGTGCGGTGAGCCCGTCCGGAGCCTCGGCGGGAGCACCCTGCCGCGGCTCGGGCTCCGACAGCCGCTCCAGCAGCCGCCGTTGAATGCTCGGCGACAGCCCCGCGTCCCCCGTCAGCACGCTCCGCACGGCCCGCACGATCTCGTCACCCCCCGCGTCCTTGGTGAGATAGCCACGCGCCCCCGCTCTGAGCGCCGGGAAGAGCGACTCGTCATCCATGTAGGTCGTGAGCACCACGACCTGCGTCCCGGGGTGCTCCGCCCGGATACGGCGGGTCGCCTCGACCCCGTCACAGCGGGGCATGCGCAGATCCATCAGCACCACGTCCGGGGCGAGTTCGGCGACCAGCTTCAGCGCTTCGTGGCCGTCCCCTGCGGCTCCCACGACCTCGATCCCGGGCAGCAGCCCCAGCAGCATCACGATGCCCTCACGGACCACGGTCTGGTCGTCCGCCACCACCACCCGCGCGGGCTCCCCCTTCACCTCCTCCGTCATACGGGCACCTTCAACGTCACCATGAACCCCTCCTCGTCCGGCCCCGCGTCCAGCGAACCGCCCAGCAGCTCGGCACGCTCCCGCATGCCCAGAAGACCGTACCCGGCGCCGGTCACGCCGAGTTCGCCCGGCGAACCGCCCGAGTCCCGCACGACCAGCGTCACTTCGTGCTCGCCGTACTCGAGCCGCACCTGCGTTTTCGCTCCCGGAGCATGCTTGCGGACGTTGGTCAGGGCCTCTTGAGCGACCCTTCGAACGGCCTGTGACGCCTCGGCCGGCAGCGGTCTGCGCTCACCCGAAACGGTGGCCTCGCCACCCTCGGCCGTGGCGACGAGCTGGGTCAGGAAGTCCTCCAGCGGGGTCAGCTCGCCGCGCAGCGCCGACAGCGCCTGCCGGGTCTCGGCGAGTCCGTCGCGGGCCATTCCCCGTGCCGCCACCACCCGTTCGAGGATCTGCTCCTGGTCGGCTCCCTTCTCGATCAGCAACCGGGCCGCCTCCAGATGCACGAGTTGTGCCGAGAGACTGTGGGCCAGTACGTCGTGGATCTCTCGTGCGATGCGGGACCGCTCCGCGAGCGCCGCCGACTCCGCCTCGGCCGCCCGCGCGGCCCGCTCCTGGGCGAGCAGCCGCTGGGCGTTGCCGCGGGCCTCGGCGTCCAGCCGCAGCACGTATCCGGCGAGGGCGAGCCCGGCCATGGTGGCCGCGGTGGTCAGCCATGCGTCGTTGTCGACCGCCGAGTACGACGCGAGGGCGACCGAGGCCACCGGCAGCGCGGCCGCGATGGGCAGCCGCTCCAAGGCGGTGACGGCACATCCGCACCAGATGACGAGGGCGGCGACCCTGAAGCCGGCCACCTGGGCGCCGACGGCGATGCCCAGGAGCACGGTGAAGAGCGCCAGGGATGGCCAGAGCCGGTGCGCGAGGGTGGTCCGGTAGAGGGCCCAGGCGCCGAACGCCGCCAGGAGCACGCCCGCCGCGGCCCCGAGCGCCCCCCAGCCGTGTGCCGGACTCCTGGTGAAGACGCCCCAGAGAAGCATGCCGAGCACCAACGCCCGCACGATCCACCCGAGCAGCCGCCGAGGGCCCGAGGTCTCCGCGCGCCCGAGCGCCTCCCGCGAGGGCCAGCGTGTCCAGGCCTTCTCCGTCACACACGTTCCTTCCACGCGGCTCGGGACATGGGATGACCGTACGCCGTACGGGGCTGGGCAGCCGGGTGCAGGGACTGGGCCCGCCATACGAGGATCCCGGAGCGGATCAGCAGCGTGGCCGCCAGGGCGAGCAGCAGCGCGGAGGAGTCCTGGTGGACGCCCAGCACCGCGCCGAGCGCGAAGAGACCGGCACGCAGGGCGATGCCGAGGATCCAGACGGCCCCGCTCGCCTTGGTGCTCCTGCTCCACACGGCGCCGTCGGGCTCGACCCATATTCGGGTGGTCCATGCCCAGCCGGCTCCGATGGCGAGGCCCGTGAGCAACTCGGCGGCGAGCAGGACGATCGATGTCGTGTGGTGATGAGCATCGACCATGCCAGGCTCGCGCAGGCCCACGACGGCCAGGATCGCGGGCAGGACCCACCAGCGTTTGTCGGTATCGATCCGGCGTGCGCGGAACTGCCGGACGAACACCAGGGCGATCACGGCCACGATCACCAACGCGTCGACGAGCCCGGACATCACAGCCTCCGTGAGCGAAGAAGGAGAGGCCGACAGCGAGTGCCGCCGACGCCTTCGACGCTACGGAAATGCGCAGGTCGGTAAATCGGAGCCGGGGTGGATCACGGGTGGATCCCGGAGGTGGCCAGACCTCCACCCAGGGGTGGAGACACCTCACGGGCCGACCGTGCTCGCCCCGCACGAGCGTTGGGGGGAACGACCCGGCCAAAGGCCAGTGATCCCCCCAAGCCCAGCGCAGCGCTACGCGTCGATTCGCGACCGGTCCAGCGTCGCCGCCGAGCTGGAGATGAACTCCTTGCGCGGCGCCACGTCGTTGCCCATCAGCAGATCGAAGACCTGCTCGGCGGCGTCCAGGTCGGAGAGATTGATCCGGCGCAGGGTGCGGTGGCGCGGATCCATGGTCGTCTCGGCCAGCTGGTCGGCGTCCATCTCACCGAGACCCTTGTACCGCTGGATGGAGTCCTTGTACCGGATCCCCTTGCTCTGGAACTCCAGGAGCTTGTCGCGCAGCTCTCGGTCCGAGTACGTGTAGACGTACTTGTCCTGGCCCTTCTTCGGCTGGACGATCTCGACGCGGTGCAGCGGCGGCACCGCGGCGAACACCCGGCCGGCCTCGACCATGGGCCGCATGTACCGGTGGAACAGCGTCAGGAGCAGGGTCCGGATGTGCGAGCCGTCCACGTCGGCGTCGGTCATCATGATGATCTTGCCGTAGCGGGCCGCGTCGATGTCGAAGGTACGGCCCGAGCCCGCTCCTATGACCTGGATGATCGCTCCGCACTCGACGTTCTTGAGCATGTCCGTCACGGATGATTTCTGGACGTTGAGGATCTTGCCCCGGATCGGCAGCAGCGCCTGGAACTCGGAGTTCCGGGCCAGCTTGGCGGTGCCGAGAGCGGAGTCTCCCTCGACGATGAACAGCTCGCTGCGGTCGACGTCGTCGCTGCGGCAGTCGGCCAGCTTGGCGGGCAGCGACGAGGACTCCAGGGCCGTCTTCCGGCGCTGGGCGTCCTTGTGCTGGCGGGCGGCGATACGGGTGCGGGCCGCCGCGACGGCCTTCTCCATGACGACGCGGGCCTGGGCCGCGGCGTCCCGCTTCGTGGAGGTCAGGAACGCCTTGAGCTCTTTGGAGATCACGGTGTTCACGATGCGGCGGGCCGCCGAAGTACCGAGGACCTCCTTGGTCTGCCCCTCGAACTGCGGCTCGGCGAGGCGGACGGTGACGACCGCGGTGAGGCCCTCCAGAGCGTCGTCCTTGACGATGTCGTCCTCGGCCACGCGCAGCAGCTTCTTGGCGCGCAGCACTTCGTTCATCGTCCTGGTGACGGCCTGCTCGAAGCCGGCCACGTGGGTGCCGCCCTTGGGCGTGGCGATGATGTTGACGAACGACTTGAGTGTCGTGTCGTAGCCGGTCCCCCAGCGCAGTGCGACGTCCACGCCGAGCTCACGGGTGACTTCGGTGGGCGTCATCTGGCCGTGGTCGTCCAGGACCGGGACGGTCTCCTTGAAGGTGCCCTGGCCGGAGAAGCGGAGGACGTCGCAGACCGGCTTGTCGTTCGCCAGGTACTCGCAGAACTCGCTGATGCCGCCGTCGAAGCGGAAGGACTCCTCGCCCTTGCTGCCGCCCTCGCCGAGGCCGTACTCGTCGCGGACGACGATGGTCAGACCCGGGACCAGGAACGCGGTCTGGCGGGCGCGCTGGTGCAGGTCCCCCAGGGACAGCTTGGCGTCCTTGAGGAAGATCTGCCGGTCGGCCCAGTACCGCACGCGCGTGCCGGTGCGGGTCTTGGGGATCTTCTTGGTCTTGCGCAGGCCGCCCTTGGCCTCGAACTTGGTGTCCGGGCCCACGGCGGCGAAGGCTCCGGGAACGCCTCGCCGGAAGCTGATGGCGTGGGTGTGCCCGCTGCGGTCCACCTCGATGTCGAGGCGGGCGGAAAGGGCGTTCACCACCGAGGCGCCGACGCCGTGCAGGCCGCCGGAGGCCGCGTACGAGCCGCCGCCGAACTTGCCGCCGGCGTGCAGCTTGGTCATGACGACCTCGACGCCGGACAGGCCGGTCTTGGGCTCGACGTCGACCGGGATGCCGCGGCCGTTGTCCCGGACCTCCACCGAGCCGTCGTCGTGGAGGATCACCTCGATGTGGTCGCAGTAGCCGCCGAGGGCCTCATCGACGGAGTTGTCGATGATCTCCCACAGGCAGTGCATCAAACCTCGGCTGTCGGTCGAGCCGATATACATACCCGGGCGCTTGCGCACGGCCTCGAGCCCCTCGAGGACGAGCAGGTGCCGCGCGGTGTAGTTGGAACCGTCCCGGTCTGCTCCTGCCAGCAGCGCTGTGGACGGCACGGACGTCTCGGCGGTCACGCGGTTCGCTCCTCGCTGAATTTCAGGTGGGGCCCTTCTGGGTAAGGGCGCGGCTTGGGTTGCCGCTCTGAGGGTACCGAGGCCTGGTAGAGCCGTTGTAACGCCACCCTCCGTCTAAGCGTCAGACTAGTCCAGGGTCGCATACATGTTCGATCCCTCGATGGAGTGAAGCACACATCACGTTCCCTTCCAGGCATGAACCATTTAGGCTCCGGGCACGTCCTCATGAACAACCGGCAAGCCAGCCGGGGAGGGCACGACAATGACCGACAGCGCGAACCCGTAAGACACACAGACACGCAATACGGCACATTCGCCGCCAACCGGCAGCAGACAGCCGCCTCGGAGAGATTTTTTCCAGGAAAAGCCACGAGCGGGAACGTTTTCGGGCTGGTTGGATGTTGACCCTGGTACGACAGCTCGTCGAGCTAGAGAAGAGGCGACGTGACTACTGTTCTGACCCCCGCGAGCCCGCTGACGGCCGCTGATCGATGCGACCGCTGCGGCGCCCAGGCATACCTGCGCGTCGTCCTGCTGAGCGGCGGAGAACTGCTCTTCTGCGCCCACCACGGCCGCAAGTTCGAGCCGGAACTCAAGAAGATCGCCGCTGAGATACAGGACGAGACGGAGCGGCTGACGTCCGCTCCGGCGAGCGCCTCCGAAGAAGAGCACTGACACTCGCGTCCGACGAGCCAGGCTCCGGCACAGGCCGGCCATGGGCGGCTGCCCCTGCTCTCAGGGGCAGCCGCCCTTGCTCGTGGCCACGAAAACCCCTCAGCCTCCGCCAGAGGCCCTCATGCGGTCCTCAGGCCACGCTGTCCCACCCGAGCCTCCGCAGGACGTCGGACACGCGCGTATAGACACCAGGGCTGCCCGCACGACCGCAACCGCTCCCCCAGGACACGAGGCCGATCAGCTTCCCCCGAGCGACCAGCGGCCCTCCGCTGTCCCCCTGGCAGGCGTCACTGCCGCCCTCCTCCTCTCCGGCACACAGCATGGTGTCGGCGAAGTAGGTGCCGTCGCTGCTGCCCGGATATGCCTCCTCGCAGGGGGCATCGGACAGCACGTGCACCTGCGCCCCGCGCAGACCGCGCGCATAGTCACCTGCTCCTGTGACATCGCC
Organism: Streptomyces sp. SA15; assembly: GCF_002291145.1. Lineage (GTDB taxonomy): Bacteria > Actinomycetota > Actinomycetes > Streptomycetales > Streptomycetaceae > Streptomyces. Next base: position 135,725 of record NZ_NTGE01000093.1, on the reverse strand, counting down.
CCAGCCGTACACCACGGCACCCGTCCCCGGTGTGTAGGCCGGATCGCCGGCCGTGGCCATCGCGATGACCGAGCCCCGCGGCACGGGTTCGGCGAGGCTGAGCACGGCGAAGTCCCCCGAGTTGGTCACACCGTCATAGGTCGGGTTCACCCAGATGTCCCGTACGGGGATCTCCTGCCCCTCATCCGACAGGAGGTCCGTGCGTCCCGCGATGACCTTGAGGTCGCGGACGCTGTCCGGCGGCACCCCCAGAACGTCCTCCTCCAGGCAGTGCGCCGCGGTGAGCACGGTCGTCCGGCCGACCGCGACACCGCCGCAGAACTGCCCCGCGCGCGTACCCCCGAACCGGTCACGGCTCGACAGCGCCACCGTCCACGGGCTCTCGGACACGTCGACCGGGAAGCCCCCCACGACGATGCCGTCGGCGGACACGGGGTCAGCGGACGCCCAGGGTATGGCTACCGCCGCGGCCGCCAGGACCAGCGGCCGGGCCAGCACCCGGGCAATGCGACAACGCATGCGTGCTCCTCACTCCGGGGTGATGATCGGACACCCAGAGTCATGCAGAGCACCGTGGCCCGCAGCACGAAGGCCCGGGCCCCTCTCGGGGACCCGGGCCTTCGATGCCGTACGAGCGCGACCTAGTCGAGGTAGTCGCGCAGCACCTGCGAACGCGACGGGTGGCGCAGCTTCGACATGGTCTTGGACTCGATCTGGCGGATGCGCTCACGCGTGACGCCGTACACCTTGCCGATCTCGTCGAGGGTCTTCGGCTGACCGTCGGTGAGACCGAAGCGCATGGAGACGACGCCCGCCTCGCGCTCGGACAGGGTGTCGAGCACGGAGTGCAGCTGCTCCTGGAGGAGCGTGAAGCTGACCGCGTCGGCCGGGACGACGGCCTCGGAGTCCTCGATGAGGTCACCGAACTCGCTGTCGCCGTCCTCGCCGAGCGGGGTGTGCAGGGAGATCGGCTCACGGCCGTACTTCTGGACCTCGATGACCTTCTCCGGGGTCATGTCGAGCTCCTTGGCCAGCTCCTCCGGGGTGGGCTCGCGGCCCAGGTCCTGGAGCATCTGGCGCTGTACGCGCGCCAGCTTGTTGATGACCTCGACCATGTGCACCGGGATACGGATGGTCCGGGCCTGGTCGGCCATCGCGCGGGTGATCGCCTGACGGATCCACCAGGTGGCGTACGTGGAGAACTTGTAGCCCTTGGTGTAGTCGAACTTCTCGACCGCGCGGATCAGGCCGAGGTTGCCCTCCTGGATCAGGTCCAGGAAGAGCATGCCGCGGCCGGTGTAGCGCTTGGCCAGGGAGACCACCAGGCGGAGGTTGGCCTCCAGGAGGTGGTTCTTGGCGCGGCGGCCGTCCTCGGCGATGATCTCCAGCTCGCGCTTGAGCTTGGGCGCCAGCTTGTCGGCGTTTGCCAGCTTGTCCTCGGCGAACAGACCGGCCTCGATGCGCTTGGCGAGCTCGACCTCCTGCTCGGCGTTGAGCAGGGGGACCTTGCCGATCTGCTTGAGGTAGTCCTTGACCGGGTCGGCGGTGGCGCCGGCGGCGGCGACCTGCTGGGCGGGCGCGTCGTCCTCGTCCTCGTCGGAGAGCACGAAGCCGGCGTTCTCGGTGGCCTCGGGCTCCTCGCCGGGCTTGGCCTCCTCGAGGACCTCTTCCTCGACCAGCTCGGCGTCGTCCTTCTTGGCGGTCGTCTTCTTGGCCGCTGCCGCCGTCTTCTTGGTGGCAACGGTCTTCTTCGCGGCCGCCTTCTTGGCGGTCGTCTTCTTGGCGGCGGCCTTCTTGGCAGGCGCCTCTTCCTCGACGGCGGGCTCGGCGGCGGGTGCCGTCGGAGTGGCGGTGGCGGTGGCGTTCTTGGTGGTCACCGTCTTCGCCGCGACCGTCTTGGTGGCGGTGCGCTTGGCCGGACTCTTCGCTGCGACGCTCTTTCGGGTGCGCTTGGGCTCCGCGGCACTGACCATCAGCGTCACACCCTCTTCCTCGAGGATCTGGTTGAGGCTGCGCAGTACGTTCTTCCACTGAGTGGCCGGAATCTGGTCAGCTTCGAAGGCCCGACGCACGTCATCGCCGGCGATCTGCCCCTCAGCCTTTCCCCGCTCAATGAGCGCCATGACAGAGACGGACTCGGCGATCTCCGGCGGGAGCGTACGGGATGTGCTGGCCGACACGAACAACCTCTCGGAACGTTGGAAAACGGCTTCCGGCCCCGTCCACGGCGGACAGGAGCCGACCACCGGCCTGGGGATGGGCCGACGGTGCGGGCGGGGCCGGGAGAATGCACAGCGCCTTTTATGGCGTCCGTATTCCCTCCGCGGCTGTCACCTCTTAGGTCATCGCGCTGCTCCCGCGAGCGTTACGCCCAATCTGCGTGGCCCGAGTCACACCCCGTAAGGGATCAAAAGCGATCAGACATGGGCAAAGGGGGTCAGCTGCCGTCCCGAGCTGGTTGCTCCGGCGGACCAACCGCCTCATTGTGCCGTCGGACCCCGCAGGATTCCTGAGAATCCTGCGGGGTCCGACGGGAGGCGGTTCGCCGGCCGAGCGATGCCGCAGGAGGGGGAAGGCACCCCCGGCCACGCCGCCCGCGGAACGCGGTCAGTGCTCGCGCGGCGCGGGCACCCCGCGCTCCACCTCGGGATGGACGGTGAGCAGTTGTCGCATGGCCGCCTCGGCCGCCGCGCCGTCGCCGGCGGCGAGGGCGTCGACGATCCGCCCGTGGTGGGCCAGCGACGTCTCGTTCGGCCGGTCACAGCCCGTGACCGGGCCGCCGGAGACCTGGAGCGCGGCCGAGACGATCCCGGAGAGGTGCTCCAGCATGCGGTTGCCCGCGACCTGGATGAGCAGGGAGTGGAACTCGGCGTCGGCGCGGGAGAAGGTGAGCGCGTCGCCCTGCCCCATGGCGTGGCCCATGATGCCGACCATGTCGGTGAGCCGCTGCTGGACGTCCCCGCGCCCGTGCCCGGCGGCGAGGCGGGCTGCGAGCGGCTCGATCGTCCAGCGCAGCTCGCTCAGCTCCCGGCGCTGGTCGTCGCGCTGCGGCCCGAAGGCCCGCCACTCGATGATGTCCGGGTCGAGAAGGTTCCAGTCGCTGACGGGGCGCACGCGTGTTCCGACGTTCGGGCGGGCACTGACCAGGCCCTTGGCCTCCAGGACACGGAGCGATTCGCGGACGACGGTGCGGGAGACCTCGAAACGCTGGCCGATTTCCTCGGGCACCAGCGGCCGGTCGGCGCCCAGGTCGCCGGAGACGATCATCTGGCCCAGCTGCTGGACGAGTTGACCGTGCAGCCCGCGTCCGCGACTTCCGGCGGCGCGTCGGCCCACGCGGCCCAGCTCCGGGTCCGCGCCCTCCCAGGCGGGGGCTCCGACGCGGTCGGCGGCTGACGCCTCGGCGTAGGGATAGCGGTCGAGTTCGCCCGGGCCGGCGAGACCGGAGTCTGCGGAGCGGGCGGCGGTCATCATGGTGTGCGCAAGGGTAGTCACGGATCCTTTGTCGGCGCCCTCTCCAACTCCCTTGAGGTCTTTGGTGAAAAGCACACGAAAGGGTGATCGCTCACCCCGTGGCAATTGACGCCTTATCGGAAAGAAATGGGCTTCCCCCGGGAAGTTGCGCGCAGGGCGGGAAATGAAGGGCGCGTGCGGTCGTCATCGGGCCCTGCTGCGCAGGGTCGTGAGCAGATATGCGCTGAGCAGAGCGGTGAGCGACAACGCCAGCGCACCGCCCACGGGTTGGACGATCACACGTGCCACGGCGGACAGATAGCGTTCTCCGCCGAAAGGCCACTGCAGCAAGAGCACCTCGCGCATCCGCGCGGGAAATCCGGCCGCCGTCCGCACGGACGAACCCGCCAAGACCTTTTGTACGAGGGGTACGACGAGGATCGGTACGGTGACCACCGCCGCGAGCCCGGCCGTGGTGGACCGGAAGACGCCCGCGGCCAGCACACCCGCCCAGGCGCACCCGACCACGAGCCCGGTCCAACTGGCACTCAGCGACAACCAGTCGGCGGGAACCTCCGCGAGCTCCCGTCCGTAGACGAGATAGAGAACCTCGGCGTCGCAGCCCACCGTGAGGACGGCCAGCAACAGGGCGGTGGCCGCGGCGACGACGAGTTTCGCGGCAAGCAGCCCCAGCCGACGGGGCACCGTGCCGCGGTCCGCCGCCAGGGCGGGGTGGCGGAACTCGTCTCCGAAGGCGAGCGCCCCGAGCAGTCCCGCGCCGAGCGCCGCGGGCGGCAGCGGAAGCTCCCGCGGCCACGCGGCCAGCAGACGCGGCTGCGGGGTGTGTCCGAGACCGGCCAGTAGTACGGCGGTGAGGGCGGAGGTGACGAGGACGGCGGCACCGGTGACGAACCCGGTGCCGACTCCGGCGGCGCGGCGCAACTCGTAGCGGAGCGGACGCAAGGGGCTGGGCGCGGAGCGGACGGAAATGGGGGGCGGGAGGGGGGAGAGGGGATCGGCGGTCTCGAGGGGTTCGGCGCAGCGGGCGCGCCGCTCGTCCCCCTCGCTAGTGCTCGTAGGCCCGGGCGTGGGCGTGCCGGCTTCTCCGGTCGCCTGCGACGCGGCGGCTTGCCGCTCCGTGCCGCCCGGCTGCGTCGCTTGGCGTGCGCCTGGCGTGTCTGACGTGGCTGCCGTGTCCGAGGAGAGGCGCTCCGCAACCGGCCCCATGTCTCCGATCTCGTCGGCGAGTTGGTGGACGAGGATGCCGTGCCGGAAGGCCGTCTCGCCGACATCGGCACATGTACTGCCGTACACGGACAGACGGTTGCCGCCCTCCCGTACGACTTCGACGGAGCGCCGGGTGGTGCGAGCCTCCTTGGTGAGCAGGGCCGCGAGGCGTGCCGCGTGCGGGCTGCGGACGGCGACGCGGGGGCGCAGCCGGGTGCGGGCGAACTCCGTGGCCTCCTGGTCGGCGACGAGTCTGCCCTTCTCCAGCGTCACCACCCGGTCGGCGGCGCGTGCGGCCTCCTTGGGGTCGGTTGTGGTGAACAGGACCGTGCCACCCTGGTCCGCGTGCGCCCGCAGCATGCCGTAGAGCCACTGGCTTTCGCGGGTGGACAGCCCGTCGGCGGGATCATCGAGCACCAGCGTGTGCGGGTCCGGCAGCAGGGCGCAGCCCAGACCGAGGCGGCGGTCCATGCCGCGCGACAAAGTGGCGAGGCGTTCGTCGCGCAGGCTGACGAGGCCGACCACCTCCAGCACCTCGTCGGCTCGCCGGACCGGGACACCAGCCGCGGCACACAGCATGCGCAGATGGCCGCGGACGGTGCGGGCGGGATGCCCCGGCACGTCCCCCAGGAGCACGCCGACCTCTAGCGAGGGGTGCGCGATGCGGTGCAAGGGGCGACCTCTGAAGTAGGTGATGCCCCGGCCCTGTTGGAGTTCGAGCATCAGCCTCAGCGCCGTCGTCTTTCCCGCGCCCTGCGCCCCGAGGAGCACAGTGACACGGCCTGCGTGCGCTTCGAAGGACACGTCGTCGACGGCGGGCGGAAGGTCCTTGCGGGAGTTGCTGGTAAGTCCGAAGGCCTGGATCACCCACAGCAAGATAGCGCGCTATGTCCGATTTTTCCGGTACCGCAAGGCCCGCATCGCAGCAGTCGAGCGGTGCGGTCGGGCCCCTGTTCATCGTTCGGAACGCGGGGCGGTTCGCGGTTCGGCCGCGAGTCGTTCGTGCGTCCCCGCGCGTCCCCCGGTGTCATACCTCGGGGCGCAGCATGGGTGGGTTGAGCAGGGTGGCGCCGCCGGCCCGGAAGAGCTGAGCCGGGCGGCCGCCCTGGCGGGTGGTCGTACCACCGGTGGGGACCAGGAAGCCCGGGGTGCCCGTGACCTTGCGGTGGAAGTTGCGCGGGTCGAGCGCCACGCCCCACACCGCCTCATAGACCCGGCGCAGCTCGCCGACGGTGAACTCGGGCGGGCAGAACGCCGTGGCCAGAGACGAGTACTCGATCTTGGAGCGGGCGCGTTCCACACCGTCGGCCAGGATCTGGGCGTGGTCGAAGGCGAGCGGCGCGACCGGTTCGCCGTCGCGGCCGTAACCGCCCTGCTGCAACAGCTCCTCCACGGGCGCCCAGCGCGCGTTGCTGGCGTCGCCGCCCGCCCGGGGAGCGGGCAGGTCGGGGGCGAGAGCGAGGTGGGCGACGCTGACCACACGCATCCGAGGGTCACGCTTGGGGTCGCCGTAGGTCGCGAGCTGTTCCAGGTGGGCACCGTTGTCCTGGGCGGGGACGGCCGGTTCGTGGGCGCGCAGTCCGGTCTCCTCGGCCAGCTCGCGCGCCGCGGCCTGCGCCAGATCCTCGTCGGCCCGTACGAAGCCCCCGGGCAGCGCCCAGCGCCCCTGGAACGGCGGCTCGCCCCTGCGTACCGCCAGCGCGCACAAGGCATGGCGGCGCACGGTCAGCACGACCAGGTCCACGGTCACGGCGAAGGGCGGAAAGGCTGACGGGTCGTAGGGCATGCGGCGATCATAGTCGTCTGCCTGACGATAAACACTCCCTTCGTCGACTGCGTCGGCAGCTGATCCACTTCGGTCCGGCCGGGGGTTCACAGCCGACTCCCCGCCGCCGTTCGGTGCCGTGTCCTACGAGGTCAAACTCCTAGTTGGAGCCCGTCGGCCGCCTCCTCGACCATGGCGAGGCCGAGCCGACTGACCCGCACGGAGAACGGGGTGCCCGCGACCCGCAGCCCGGTCAGTCCGATCTCCCCCAGAGGCGCGCTGCGCACCGGGCGGAGCGTGACCGTCCCGGCCGGGGCGTCGGGGCGGATTCCCGCGAGGGTGGTCAGCAGCAGGACTCCGGCGGCCGCCGCCGTGGCCGAGGGCCGACAGGCCGCCGGATGGGGCAGCGGGGCGCTTCCGTCGGTGCGCTGCTCCCCCGCGTACATCTCGGGGAGCCGGTGGCCGAAGGTCTCGGACGCCGCCAGTACGCCCCGCAGCAGCGAGCTCGCCTCCTTCTCGTAGCCAGCGGCGGACAGGCCCGAGACGGCGACCGCCGTCTCCTGGACCCGTACGGCACCGGCGCGGTGGCCGAACGGGTTGTATCCCGCCTCCTTGGCACCCAGCCCGCGCAGGCCCCACCCGGAGTCCATGGCCGGGCTTCCGAGCAACCTGGCGAGTTGTTCCGTCTGCACCCGGTCGAGCAGCCCGGGTGCCTGCTCGCCCGCGCCCAGCAGCCCCGTGTCGAGCAGATGGACGGCGGTGGCGGCGAGCTGCGGCACGAGGCACCCGTCCGGGACCCGGGCTGCCGCCGGTCGGCCTCCGCCGCGGTCCTCGACCCAGAAGTCCTCGCGGAAAGCCGTCCGCAGCTCCCGGGCCCACTGCCGCAGCGCGGTGCCGCCCGGCCTCCCGAACGCGTCGAGCAGGTCGGCGCCGAGCAGCGCGGCCCGGTGGGCATACGCCTGGGTCTCGCAGCGGACGGGTCCGCCCGGCTGCGGGTCGCACAGGTACGGCCCCTCGCCCACAGTCGTCCGCAACCAGGTCAGACACCGCTCGGCCGCCGGCAGCAACTCCTCCGTCTCATGCTCCGGGAGGCCCCATCGGCGGGCTTCCGCGAGGAGTACGGGGAAGAGCAGGGTTGCCTCCGTGCCTGTACAACCGGGTGGCAGATGCGGCCCCGCGTCCCGTCGGGGCCCGGGGATCATGCCGGTCCGCGGGCCCGGGCCCGGCACTTGCGTACGAGCGAGTGTGCGCAGTGTGCCCACAGCGAGCCTGGTACCGAGAGGCAGGGTCATCCGGGCCGCGACGAGCGCCTCGGCCGGTGCCATGCCGCAGCGCCAGGGCGCTCCCGCCGCGAGGTGGGTGTCGGCGGGGTGCCCCGGGTCGCGCAGCAACAGGGCTTGGAGGTCCTCGATACCGGTGTGCAACAGCGCCCGGACTCCGGGATGATCGCCCGTCGCCCGTGCCGGCGCCAGGGGGTTCGTCGCCGCACGCCCCACGGCCCGGACGGGTCCCGCGCCGTCCGGCCGTACCCGCAGTTCCACGCACACCGTGCCGCCCGGAAGCAGTTCGAACTCCCAGCGCAGCAGTCCCGCGGAGGCCAATGCGTCGGCGGGCGGCGGGTCGGCCGTGACCGACGCGCTTCCCCCGGCGCGGGTCCAGCGCAGGCCGGAGTCGTGGACGCTGGCGGGCAGTTCGGGTCCCGCGCGGCCCGACGCGATCGCGCCCAGGTCAGCCAGGTCCGTGCCGAGTGCCACCTCCACCGGCAGGCGCAGCGGGCGGGGGGCCGCGCTGTGCAGCGTGATGCGTTCCGTGCCGTCCGCGTGACGCGTGCGTTCGACCACGACGTCCGGGTCCGGGCCCGAGCCGGGGGAGGCGCGCAGCGTTCCCACGAAGCGGGCTCGGTCCGGCGCGGTCGTCCGGGCCTGCACGGCGACCGGTTCGCGTCCCGCGACGCGGACCTGGCAGCGCGAGAGCACGCGTCGACCCGCGCGGTAGAACCCCTCCAAGCCGTGACCTGTCAACTGCCCCTGCTCCGAGGAGATGACGAGGCCCGGCAGCGCGACACAGATGAGTGCGGTGTGGACCGGCGGCAGGTCGGCCGAGCCGCGGAGCGCCGGGGGCGGGGTCGACGGCAGGTGGCCCAGCGCGGCGGACGGCGACCGATGGGAGCGTCCGGTGACCGGGGACGTGGGGCAGCCCTGGGCCGTCGGCGGTGTGGTGCTGGACCGCTGGTCCGTCGGCAGGGCCGGGCTCTGCCCCGTGGGCGCGGACGGATGTCGGCCGGGAGGAGTGGGCCGGTCCGGCTTCCACACCGGAGTGCGGCGAGGGTCGTACTCCATCGTCCGCACGGTGCGGTCGGCGCCGCTCGTGAGCCTCGGCTCGTACGATTTCGTGCTCAACATCGGTGCCGACTTCGTGCTCGGCACCTGTGTCGGCGGGCTGGTGCCTCTCCTCCAAGACAGCGCGGGTCTGTCGAGCCCAGGGCTGTCGTCGTCGGCGGCGGAGGGCGGAGTCGGCTGGTGCAAGGGGCGGCTTCCTCTGCGCTCTGTGCGCCTCGGGCGTGGTCGGCGCCGGGTGCGGGGCTCCTGAGGGACAAGGGCGGTACGGCGGCACGGCCCGTCCAGACGTTCCGCCACTCAGGTGAACGGGGCGGACCTCTTCGGGGTCACGCCCGCGGTCCTGGGAGCCGACCGAAGGGCGGCGGGGCAGAGAGAGCAGCACCCACATTCGCCGACGGGCGGCCCGACCACGCTCGACCAAGCCGGACACCCATCGAACAACGTCCCCAACACACTGGCGCACGCCCCACCCCCGGCCTCGCCCGCCTCCCGGCGGAACCGACCACGCCGCAATCGCGCCTCTCGCATCCCTACGGCACCCGACCACGCCTCACACCCGCCTTCGCATCCCCAACCGCACCTGACCGACCGACCTCGGGCAGGTACTCATGCCTCTCCCTCGCTGGCGTCACCTCCCGGCCGCGCCGCACCCGGGCAGGAACCGCGCCGACGTGCGTCGGCCTTGCTCGAAGGACGTGGGCGCCCGCCTTCCGCCACCGAGGGCCGAGGACGCGTGCCGTCGGCCCTCGCAGCTCCAGGCCGTGTCCCGGCCGCCGGACGGGTACGCGCGTGGGAGTTGTCAGTCCATGACGGTCGCCCTCCCGGTTCCGCGGCGCGAGGACGGCCGTCCGGACCGCCACTTGAACGTGTCCGCCGGCGGCGCCGGGGGGTTTTGGGTGCGGATTCGGATACCGGATGATCTCCACCGGCACCGGCACCGGCATCGGCACCGGCCTCGTCCTGCGGCGTCCGCGCTCCGGCCTCCTGCTGCGTCGACGCCGCTGCCTCCGCCTGCCTCGATGCCACGCCCTCTGGCTCAGCGACCTCCCGCCCCGCGCCCTCCGGTCCGGCGCCCGCCGTCGCCGAACGAGCCGCCCGATGCTCGCGTTCCGTGCGCAGGCAGCGGCGGATGGACTCCGGGTCCAGGCCCTCGTTGCAGGCCTGGTGCAGGAGGCGGGCGAAGAGGTAGTCAGGATCCGCGCCCAGGGCCATGGCGAGGGCCTCCCGGGCCTCGATTTCGTCACCGGACGACCATGCGACCCAGCCGACGAGGGTGAGCGGAGCCGCCGCGTGTTCGCTGTACGGCCCGACGCAACGGCGGGCCAAGGCACGCCACAGACGCAGAGCCGGGCCGGCCTCCTCAGCCTCCATCCACTCGGCCGCGCGGTCACGGGTCGAGCGGTCCTGCAGGGCGAGAATCAGCGTGGCCGCTTCTTCGTGTCCGAGCAGTTCGTCGTCGCGCAGATCCGCTTGGAGCGGTCCGGAGACGGGCGGTGCTTCGGCGAACCGCGTCATGACCCGCTCGGCGAGCTCCATGGCCTCCTCGGCCACGTCCGCCCGACCCGCCGCGTCGAGCATCCTGGGAACCTGCGCCATGCTGGTGGTGTCCAGGACGATCTCCTGCTCCGGCGCAGCGGCGGTCTCCCAGGGCAGCAGCCTGGCCCGCAACTCGCGCAGTGTGCCGCGCACCTGGAGCCCGGCGTAGGTCGCGGCGGCGGCCAACACGGAGGTACCGGGCAGTCCCATCGGCAATCCGTCGGGGGGACAGCAGCCCTCGCTCGGGCAGCAATACGACCAGAAGCGGCCGTCGGAGATGCAGAGCGCCTCGATCACGGGCACGTCGAGCCGGCCGCACTCCGTGCGCAGCAACCCGGCAAGCCGTGCCAGCCGTTGCATGACCTGCTGCCCCGTCTCGTCCTTGGCCGGTTCCTGGCAGACGTAGGCGACGATCTGTTCGGGCTTGGCGCCCCTCCGCTCGCTGCCCGTGATCAAGCCGTGGGCCAACTGCCGGGCCGCGGAGGCCCAGTCGTCCTCGTTCATCGGAATGCCGAGCCGGGCCCGGCCACCGAACCGGCCACGCCCGCCCCGGTCGTGGAGGGCGACCAGGACGATGCTGTCCTCGGGGCGGTACCCGAGCAGGTACGGCAGGGCGTCGGCCAGTTCCGCGGGCGTGCGCAGGGTGACCTGGTGATCGCCTCCGTGGGCGTCGTACGACACACACTCGACGTGCTCGGCGGCGACACCGGGACGTCCGCTGTCAGAGCCGGAGCCGTCGTGCGCCGCGTATCCGTCTCGTCCGCCGATGTCGCCGTTCTCGGAGGATCCAGTCGTTTCGCTGTGATTCGTCATGCGTCGACGATCTCGCGGATCATGGAGTTCCGCTTCGGCCTGTGGATAAGTCCGATCAGGGACACGTCAGTGTGCGGATGAGGCGGCTCACAGCCCTTCGCCCGGCGCACTCCGTTGCTCACCTCGGCCTGGCAAGGGCAGGCGCAGGAACGGGGGATGCCGGGTCGGCTGCATGCGACGAACTCTTGGCGACCGGAAACCGGCAAGGAGATCCGGATCTTCGGCCTGCAAGGGTGGACGGCGAGGCGTTACCGGGACGCGGTGCTCGATCAGCACGAACCCATCTGGACAGCCCGCAGCCAGCTCGTCCGGAGAAACTGGCTGCCCCTGGCCGCGGGGGCGGTGGCGATGGCGATGGCGATGGCGATGGCGATGACAGTGGGCCTGCTCGGCCTGTTGTTCGCACGGTCACGGACCGACGCCGGTGAGGTGGCCCAGTACGTGGTCGCTCTGCTGGCCATGCTCGCCGCCAGCGGCACCGGATGGGAGGGATTCGTCCTCGTCCACGGCACCGTGCCGCTGGCGGTGGGGAGAGGACTGCGCAAGGAGCTCGAAGAGATCACCGAGCCGCGTGATCCGGTCCGGACCGACCGGCCCGGCGGCCGGGCATCGGGAGACGGGAAAGCACCGCCCGGGCTGCGGTTGGAGGACGTGGCCTTTGGCTACCCAGCGGGCGGGCCACTGGTATTCGCCGGCCTGAACCTGGCCCTCGCTCGGACCTGCATGCGCGACGATCCCCTGCTGGTCGTGCTCGACGAGCCGACCGCATCGCTCGATCCCGTGAGCGAGTACGAGGTCTTCCGGCGCCACGTGACGCTGGCACGCGGACTCGGGCGGGCGCACGGAACCGTGACCGTCGTCTCCCACAGATCCCGACCGTGCGCATGGCCGACAAGATCGTCGTGCTGTCGGAAGGCGCCGTCGTCGAGGAGGGCACCCACGCCGAACTCATGGAGAGCGGCGGGAAGGACCTACGCACGGATGTACCAACAGGACTCCTACACCAGCTCGCGTGCATGAAGAGCGGCTGAACCACCGGATGACGAAGGAGAGTGCGTTGAGCATGCCCTCGAACCGCACGGTCACCATCTCGGCCCCCTACCACCGCTGTTCCCTCACCATCAGGCACACCGTCAAGTCGCTGCGGTACGGCCTTCCGGTCAACGGGGGCAGGTACTTCGCCGATGCCGTCACCCTCGAGGCGTGCGACACCGAGTGGTTCGCCGTGCACGACGCCGACGAGTGGAGCGAACCCGAAGCCGATCTCCTTCTGCTTCCCGTAGTCGCACATGGACACGGTGCTCGATCGTCTGGATGAGTGGTCGCGGGAGGAGGAGTCACGCCGATGATGCGTCGAGTCGACTTCCTGGCGCGCCCCACCACGGCAGATGCGACGAATGCGGGCGCACCCATGGACCGGGAAGGCTCAGCCTGCCGCGGCGAGGACCAACGGAAGAACCTGTTCGCTGCCCGCCTGGCGGAGCAGGCGGGCAGCGACTGCGAGGGTCCACCCGGAGTCGGTGTAGTCGTCCACGAGCAGGACGGGGCCTTCCGAGCGCGCCAGGGCACCGGCCAGCTCTTCGGAGACGGTCAAGGCGCCGGACAGCGCCCTGAGGCGTTGGGCGGAGTTGCTGCGACGTGCCGCGTGCGCGCCGCTCGGCCCGGTGTACATCAGCGTGCCGAGCAGGGGTAGGCGGCCGATCGTCGCGATTCCCTGGGCGAGGGAACCGACCAGTTGCGGGCGGGTCAGGGACGGTACGGCGACGACTCCTACCGGCCGGGCAGAGGCATCCGGGACATTCGCCGCCCAACCGCCCGGAGAGCGCGCCCAGTCGGCGAGGACCGCCACCGCGGCCCGCAGGACATCATCGGGGACGGGACCATCGGGCGCGTTCTCGGCCAGCAGCGGGCGGAGCCGGTTGCCCCAGCCGATGTCCGAGAGCCGCCCCAGGGCACGCCCGGTGGAGCACTGCTCCTTGGCCGGGATACGGCCCTTGAGGTCGATGCCCAGTGCGGGCATTCCCGTCGGCCACATCCGGCGCGGCTCAATCTCCATCCCCGGGCGATCCAGTTCCTTCGCCGCCCCGGTCAACGTCTCCGCCGAGACGGAGGAGTCGGCCCAGGCGCCCGCGCAGTTGTCGCAACGGCCGCACGCGGTCGCCCCCTCGTCGTCCAGCTGCCGGCGCAGGAACTCCATCCGGCACCCGGACGTGCTCACGTAATCGCGCATTGCCTGCTGCTCGGCCGCCCGCTGCCGCGCCACCCATGTGTAGCGCTCAGCCTCATACACCCAGTCGGCGCCTGTGGCCGTCCAGCCGCCCTTCACCCGCCTGACCGCGCCGTCGACATCCAGCACCTTCAGCATCGTCTCCAGCCGGCTGCGCCGAAGATCCACCGCCGCCTCCAGGGCCGGCACCGACAGCGGCCGTCCCGCGCCGGCCAGGGCCGAGAGGGTCTGGCGGACCTGCGCCTCGGGCGGGAAGGCGGTATCGGCGAAGTAGCGCCAGATGGCCTCGTCCTCCTTGCCCGGCAGCAGCAGCACATCGGCGTGGGCCACACCGCGACCCGCACGCCCCACCTGCTGGTAGTAGGCGATCGGCGAGGACGGCGAGCCGAGGTGCACCACGAATCCCAGGTCCGGCTTGTCGAAGCCCATCCCGAGCGCCGAAGTCGCGACCAGCGCCTTGACCCGGTTCTCCAGCAGGTCGACCTCGGCCTGCAGCCGGTCGGCGTTCTCCGTGCGCCCCGTGTAGGAGGCCACGCGGAAGCCGCGCTGCCGCAAGAAGGCGGTGGCCTCCTCGGCCGCGGCCACCGTCAGTGTGTAGATGATCCCGGAGCCCGGCAGCTCGTCCAGGTGCTCGGCGAGCCAGGCCAGGCGGTGCGCGGCGTCCGGCAGCTGGACGACACCCAGCCGCAGGCTTTCCCTCTCGAGCGGGCCGCGCAGTACCAGGGCCTCACCGGCGCCGGTACCCAACTGCTCAGCCACATCCGCGGTGACCCGCGCGTTGGCGGTCGCGGTGGTGGCCAGAACCGGCACGCCGGGGGCGAGCTCGGCGAGCATCGCCCGCAGCCGGCGGTAGTCCGGCCGGAAGTCATGGCCCCAGTCGGAGATGCAGTGCGCCTCGTCGACCACCAGCAGACCGGTCGTGGCCGCCAGCTTGGGCAGCATCTGCTCGCGAAAATCCACGGAATTAAGGCGTTCCGGACTTACGAGGAGAACATCGGTCTCGCCGCGCTCGACCTCCTCGTGGATGGTGTCCCACTCCTCCGGATTCGCCGAGTTGATGGTGCGCGCCCGGATGCCGGCCCGCGCGGCCGACTCGACCTGGTTGCGCATCAGCGCCAGCAACGGCGACACAATCACCGTCGGACCGGAGCCACGACGGCGCAGCAGAGCGGTGGCGACGAAGTACACCGCCGACTTGCCCCAGCCGGTGCGCTGGACCACCAGGGCCCGCCGGCGATCCTGCACCAGAGCCGCCACCGCCTGCCACTGATCCTCCCGCAGCCGCGCCGAACCCCCCGGGTCGCCGACGAGCTCAGCGAGGATGGCATCGGCTTCAGTGCGGAACTCCAGATCGTCCATGCCTCCATGCAACCCGACGCCACTGACAATCGGCCAATTCACCCAGCGTGACAATCAGCTCACAAATGGCCCACCGCTCGACGACATGACACCCACGCGCCGAACAGCCCGGCGACGGCGTACGCACGTGTCCTGCTCGAACGTCCCATGCGTTCGCCTCCTGAGCACCGGGTAGGGATATAAGACATCAACCGTCCGATAAGGGTCGGTAGGCCCAATTGCTCGTTGCCGCAACCAAGTTCGACAGGAAGAATTGAAGTCCGCTCCCCGCACGGCTCACCGTGGTCCGGTAGGGCTCCGCTGCGGTGTGCGCTCCCCCGAATCCGACCCCGCCCGCAGTGTGGGCGCGTAGCCGAAGGGAGGACCGTGACCTTCGGATTCGCTCCGTCCTCCGCGGCGTCGACGTCGTCGCCTGCCGATCTGTCCGCCGCATCCGCCAATCCTCTGTCCCGCATGCTCGAACCCGCGGAGTGGGCAGCCGCCGGAATCCCTCTGCTGCGCAATCCCCGCGAGGTCGTCAGCGGGCTGCACTCACGGCACCGTCCCCAGCCGGCGACCGCTATCGTGGCTGTCCTCGACCCCGACGAGCGGCTGCGGGCGAGCGCCTCATTCACGCGCCGCCCGGCGCCGGCGGACGGCTGGCTGTTCCGCAACGTGCTGCTCGCGCAGCTGCGCCGAGTGATCCCGCACGACCTGCGGCGCCGCACACCGGTGCGCACCGCCGTGCTGCTCTACTGCCGCGAGGGCGACGCGCGTTGGACGGAGGAGGACGGCGCGTGGATGTGGGGGCTGCGTGATGCCTGCACTCTGCACGGGCTGCGCTGCGGGGCGTACATCACGCTGACCCGGGACGGCTGGCAGGTCCTGGGCGAGGGCCGCGGCGGACGTCGCCCGAACGCGGACTCAGCGCCGGAGCCCTTCGCCCTGTCCGAGGCCCCGCCCCCGCCTCCGCGCACGGGCGGAGCCGTCTCGGAGGTCCTGCGCCGCGCGGCGGCCCGCTGACACCGACCGTGTTGGAGCGCCGGCCATGCGCCGTGTCGTGGGCCCGCCAACGTCATAGCGGCGCATGGCGCACATCCGAGGCTCTACGACGGACCGGGCGGCATCCCCTGGGCCGACGACGGCCGAGCGCACTCCTGGGACTGTTCGGGCATGCGCACGCACATTGCCGCCCCGGCTCCGCGCCCGAAGCGCCGCCGCCTGGGCGCGCGCACGCCGGAACGTCCGCCGTGCAGGTGCCGCCGCGGCGGCACCTCTCGTCACCCCCCGACGTCCCTCAGGACGTACCGGACGTGGCTCAGACGCCGACGCCGAGCACCGAGTTGATCTGCTGCGGGTCACCGCAGACGATCAGCAGGGCACCGGCCCGGGCATGGGCCAACGGCAGGGCGTCGGCGGCAGCCGCGTCGGAACCGCCGTTGACGGCGACCACGACCACGGGACGGGACGCCGCACGGGACGCCACGGCGGCGTCCGCGTAGAAGACGTCGTCGCCGGCGTCATGCTGCGCCCAGTAGGAGGCTTCGCCGAAGGACAGTTCGTGGGCGGCCCACGGGTGCTGTTCGCCGGTGGTGATCACCAGCACGTCCCCGGGGGCTCGGCCCGAGTCCAACAGCAGGTCGACGGCTTCTTCGGCAGCATCGAGCGCACCCTCGGCGGAGGCCGGGATCAGCTGGATCTGCGGGGTCGCCGCAGCCGGAGCGGCGGCGACAGGGGCGGCCGGGCCCGACGGTTCGGGCTTGGCCACGGCCACGTCACGCGGCGTACGTTGCACCGGCGGCGCGGGCCGCAGAGGGCCGGGGCGACCGGGGCGCGGGTGAGCAGCGGGGCGGGGGCCGGGTACGGGACGGGGGGTCGGCGCGGTACGGCCGCTGGCCGGAGTGGCGCGGGGACCCTGGGCACTCTCGTGAATCTGAGGCTCCTCGGGAATGAGAGGCATGAGCTGATGTTTATCAAACGTTGGTACGGCCCGCGTGGGCGGGTGGCACATGAGTGCGAGCGGAATCGTCAGAAATCGAAGCCGAGCTGACCCTCGATCTCCGGAACGCTTCCGTCCGCCCAGTTGCGGGCCTTCTTGAGGTGCCGCCACTGGGGCAGCGCATCAAGATACGCCCACGACAACCGGTGGTACGGGGTGGGTCCCCGCTCCGCCAGTGCGGCCTTGTGCACGGGCGACGGATACCCGGCGTTGGCCGCAAAATCGAAGTCTGCATGGTCGATACCCAGTTCGGCCATCATTTTGTCGCGCTGAACCTTGGCAATCACGGAGGCCGCCGCGACGGCCACGCATGACTGGTCGCCCTTGATCACCGTGCGGACCTTCCAGGGCGTACCGAGATAGTCGTGCTTCCCGTCGAGGATCACCGCGTCGGGAGGGACAGGCAGGGCCTCCAGGGCACGCACCGCCGCGATCCGCAGGGCGGCCGTCATCCCCATCTCGTCGATCTCAT
Source organism: Streptomyces sp. SA15 (assembly GCF_002291145.1). Taxonomy (GTDB): domain Bacteria; phylum Actinomycetota; class Actinomycetes; order Streptomycetales; family Streptomycetaceae; genus Streptomyces. The sequence continues at coordinate 118,556 of NZ_NTGE01000093.1, read as the reverse complement.
CCGCGGAGGCGTGCCCCAGGGCGTAGGACGTCACCCAAGTCCGCAGCGCTTCGGCGAGCTCGGTACGCCGCTTGACGGTGAGCAGCTTTGAGTCGGTTAGGCCCTCCGGGGGCCGACGCAGTCCGGTGATCGCCGCGCAGACGGTGACGGGGCCGGCCCACGCACCGCGCCCCACCTCGTCGACACCGGCAATGATCTTCGCTCCGGTCGTGGCGCGAAGGGAGCGCTCGACGGTGTGAGTAGGCGGTTCGTACGGCATGGCGCCCTTAGCCTACGCCGACCGGATCACCCTCCGACACCCCGGTTTCCCCGAACGGCTTCACGGGCGCCGCCAACTTCGATCACCCCTCGGCCGGCCGCAGCAGGAAGCATCAACTGGTCGATCATCTCTTCGAGATCCTGGTCACCCCATTCGCTTGCGCAAAGATTGGAGCGGTACATCATCATCGCCGTCTCCGGTGTCGCCCAGCACGAGGCGGGCGCGGCGTCCGGTCTGCTCAACACCACGCAGCAGGTGGGCGGTTCGCTCGGCCTGTCCATCCTGACGACGGTGTTCGGTTCGGCCAGCAGGACGAAGCGGAGAAGCAGATGCCGCAGTTCCTCGCCGACGGTTCGCCGGCGCAGAAGGCGGAATTCGCCCAGACGCATCAACTGCCCGCTCCTTGGGGGCACGTTGGGGGCACGAGGTGCTCGCGCAGGGCATCTCGACGGGCTTCATCGCGGCCTCGGCGATGGCCGTACTCGCCCTGGTCACCGCCTGGTTGGTGATCAAGGTCCGCAAGAGCGACCTGGAGGCCCTCGCCGGCACGGCGGGTCCGGGCCTGGGCTGACACGGCCCGGCTCCCGATGAGCTGCGGATGGCCGGACCCGGTCCGGGGGACAGACGGCGAGGACACCGGTCCGGTCATCCGCGTTCCGGCCACCACGACAACTACTGCCACCACGGCCGTCAGCATCGTCAGACACAACACGTACCGCATGACCACCTCCCGCGGCCTCTCGTCGGTCACTGGTCTGTGCAAACCCATGGATCACACAGCGAACACCACGACAACGCCCGGACGGTCACGCAGAGTTCCCACCGCACACAGAGAGTTTCCACAGCCCACCCGGGCGCATCCGCCGAGAACCGACGGGCGCTCATAGGTACGGCAAGCAACTCAGTAAGACGGCCCGCCGGGGACGGCAGGGCGATCAGTCAGGTCAGACGGAGTTCGGAACCCACTCGGGCAACGCCTCGGTCTGCTCAACCCACTCGGCCGGAGGAGTCCCCGCCTTCCCTGAGGCGATCACCCCGCCCACGATGGCGCAGTTCGTGTCCACGTCACCGCCGACCTGCGCGGTTGTCCAGAACGCCTGCTCGTAGTCCCCCAAAGCTCTGGCGGCCGACCAGAGTGCGAAGGGCACGGTGTCGTGGGCGGTCGTACGCCGACCGCAGCCCAGTACGGCCGCGACGGTGCCGGCGTCGGCGTAGTCGAGCATGTCCCGGGCTCGCCGCAGTCCCGCGCCGACGGCACTCTTCGGGACGAGTGCGATGACGCCGTCGAGGAGCGCCTCCGGACTGGACGGGCCACCGGGAGCCGCGGCCAGCGAGGCGGCCGCGGCGACGGCCATGGCGCCGACCACCGCCTCGCGGTGCTGGTGCGTCGGGTACGCCGAGATCTCCGCCTGGTGGGTCGCCTGCTCCGGGTCGTCCGCGTACCAGGCGCCCAGCGGTGCGATCCGCATCGCGGCGCCGTTGCCCCAGGACCCCTGGCCGTTGAAGAGCGCGGCGGCGAGCTCCCGCCAGTCACCGCCTTCCCGGATCAACCGCAGCAGACGGTTGACGGCGGGGCCGTAGCCCCGGTTGAAGTCGTGGTGCTCGGCGAAGGAGCGGGCCAGTGCGTCCTGGTCGATGCGCTGGTGAGCGACCAGGACGGCGACCACGGAGCAGGCCATCTCCGTGTCGTCCGTCCACTGCCAGGGGCCGGACGGCAGCTCGCGGCTCCTCAACAGCGGGTAGTTCACCGGCACGAAGAACTGTGAGCCCAGCGCGTCACCCACCGCCAGTCCGCGCAGGCTGGCCAGGGCACGCTCCAGGCGCCGGCCGGGAGAGGAGTCAGCGGTCATCGCCCTGCCACCCTATCCAGTGATCCCGTACGGGTCCGGATCCCGCCAGCGCTCGAAGGGCCGGTCCATCACGTACTTGCCGTCGTCCCCGAGAACGAGCATCCGCATCTCCGCGTTCCCCGGGTTCGACAGCGACTCGAACTCCGCGACCGTCCAGTGGAACCAGCGCATGCAGAACAGGCGCATGGCCAGGCCATGGGTCACCAGCAGCACGTTCGGCGGGTGGTCGGGGGCCTCGAAGCTGCGGTACAGGCTCTCCAGGAAGCCGCCGACCCTGTCGTACACGTCGGCACCGGACTCGCCCTGGGCGAAGCGGTAGAAGAAGTGGCCGTACGCGTCCCGGTAGGCCTTCTGAAGCCGGACGTCGTCACAGTCCTGCCAGTTTCCCCAGTCCTGCTCGCGCAACCGGGGCTCCTCGCGCACCCGTATGAGCTCGGGGTCCAGGTGGAAGGCGCGGAGCGTCTCATGCGTGCGGCGGTACGGGGAGACATACACGCTCACCCGCTCGCGGCCGAACAGCTCGCGCAGCCGTTTGCCCGTCTCCTCAGCCTGCCGCCAACCCCGCTCGGTCAACGCCAGTGAGTGGTCGGGTTCACGCTCATACACGGTGTCATCAACATTGCCCGTTGACTCGCCGTGTCGGACAAGGACGATGCGCCGTGGTCGTGCCATGCCAAAACCCTAGATCGAGTGAGGTCCCATCGAGCACTCGTACGGGCTCTATACAGCGTAGGTCACACACTTCCCGCACGGCGGACCACACCAAGACGCACGATCGAACGGGTCCGGATTTCAAACCGCCGTGCACGGGTCGAGGTCCGGACATCAAACCGTCCAGGTCGGTTCCAGCTCCACGATGTCGCCCGTGAGGGACGCGACGTCCGTTTCTGTCTGGGCGCGCAGGGCGAGCCGCTCCACGCGCTCGGTGCGGTACTTGCCGTGTTCGGCGGCCGACCGCCACATCGACAGCACCAGGAACTCGTTTCCCGGCGCCTCGCCGAACAGTCCGCGGATCATGCCGGGTGAGCCGGCCATCGCCGGGTTCCAGACCTTCTCCTGCATCAGCGTGAAATGCTCGGCACGCTCCTCGTGCACACGGCAGTGGGCGACCCGCACCAGGTCGGCGTCCGTGAACCGCGGTTCGAAGCCGGTCTTCACATCGAAGCGGTAATCGAACAGCTTGACCTGGATGTCCTTGAAGGTGCCGGACTGGGCCGCCGCCAGCCGGTCGTGGGAGCGGGCCATGAAGGAGTCGTAGAAGGCACGGCTCTCCCAGAAGGCGAAGATGTGCGCCACGCCCTGCCGTCCCCTGCTCCAGCCCCCACCCTGTCCCCGAAACCCCGGCTCTCCCAGAAGCCCCGCCCACTTTCGCTGCCCCCGCTCGAACCCCCGGCGGTCCACGACGGTGCAGCGAATCCACTTGACCAGCACCGCGCCATCGTAAGGCCACGGAGCGTGGCGCCGGTCACGCTCGGACGGAGTGCTCGTCCGCAAGCTGCCGCGGGCGCGTGGCAGGATGGACAATCTGCCGTGCCTGCCCGGTAGTTCGGGTCGGCGACACAGGGGGAAGGGGAAGTCTGGTGAACGTCCTCAGCAAGGGGATCCGCAAGGTCGAGATCGCCCTCAAGTGGGACCCGAGTCCGGCGGGGCAGCCGCCCACCGATCTGGACATAGTCGCCGCGACCTACCTGGCGAGCGATCCGTACGGGGATCCCGCCTATGTGGTGCACTTCGACAGCCGTTCCCCCGATGGCACCATCTACCTCAACCGCGACAGCAAGGACGGCAAGGGCTTCGGCTGGGACGAGGTCCTTACGGTGGAGCTCGAACGGCTCGACGCCCGCTACGCGCGCGTGGTGGTCGGCGTCGTCATCCAGCAGCGCCCCGGTCACCGCACCTTCGTCAGTGTGATCAACCCGGCCCTGCGCATACGTGAGGGCTACACCGACCTGGCCGAGGACAATTTCGGCGGTGTGCTCGGAGCGACGGCGGCGACAGTCGCGGAGTTCCTACGGGAGGAGTCCGGCGTCTGGGACTTCCACCCCGGCATCCACGGTTTCGAGGACGACCCCGCGTCCTTCACGGCGATCATGGGCCGCACGCGCCGGGCCTGAGTGGGTTCAATACGACGAGGAGGGGCGCCGGCTCGTGGCCGGCGCCCCTCTTTTTCGGGACTCTTCAGGGACTACCTGTCGGGCGGGGACGCCCCCGACCCGGTGTCAGCTGCAGCCGCTGGTCGAGCCGCAACCTTCGCAGATGTAGCAGGAGCCGGCCCGCTGCATCTTCGTACCGCAGGAGAAGCAGAGCGGGGCGTCGGCCTGGATGCCCAGCTGCATCTCCACCAGTTCGGCGCTGGTGTGGGCCTGCTGCGGAGCGGGCTTGGCCGCCTCGACCTCTGCCTTCGGAGTGGCGACGGCCTTCAACTCCTGGGCGCGCGGCGCCGACTGGGCCAGGCCCTCGACGTCGACCTCGTCTTCGGAGGGCTCGTAGGAACCCGTCTCCAGGTGGCGCTGGCGCTCCTCGGCGGAGTGGATGCCGAGTGCGGAACGGGTCTCGAAGGGCAGGAAGTCGAGCGCCAGGCGACGGAAGATGTAGTCGACGATCGACTGCGCCATCCGCACGTCCGGGTCGTCCGTCATACCGGCCGGCTCGAAGCGCATGTTCGTGAACTTCGAGACGTAGGTCTCCAGCGGAACGCCGTACTGCAGGCCCACGGAGACAGCGATGGAGAAGGCGTCCATCATGCCCGCGAGGGTCGAGCCCTGCTTGGACATCTTCAGGAAGACCTCGCCCAGGCCGTCGTCCGGGTAGGAGTTGGCGGTCATGTAGCCCTCGGCGCCGCCCACGGTGAAGGACGTCGTGATGCCGGGACGGCCCTTGGGGAGGCGCTTGCGGACCGGGCGGTACTCGACGACTTTCTCGACCTTGGTCTCCGCGACAGGCTCCTCGGCCTTCTCCTTCTCCTTGGTCTTGGCGGAGAGGGGCTGGCCGACCTTGCAGTTGTCGCGGTAGATGGCGAGCGCCTTGACGCCCATCTTCCACGCCTCGAAGTAGACTTCTTCGACGTCCTCGACGGTCGCCGACTCCGGCAGGTTGACCGTCTTGGAGAGCGCGCCGGAGATCCACGGCTGGATCGCGGCCATCATGCGGACGTGGCCCATCGCGGAGATGGAGCGCTCGCCCATGGCGCAGTCGAACACCTCATAGTGCTCGTGCTTGAGGCCGGGGGCGTCGATCACGTTGCCGTGCTCGGCGATGTGGGCGACGATCGCCTCGATCTGCTCCTCCTGGTAGCCCAGGCGGCGCAGGGCCTGCGGAACGGTGCCGTTGACGATCTGCATCGAGCCGCCGCCGACCAGCTTCTTGAACTTGACGAGGGCGAGGTCGGGCTCAAGGCCGGTGGTGTCACAGGACATCGCGAGACCGATGGTGCCGGTCGGGGCGATGACGGACGCCTGGGAGTTACGGAAACCGTTCTTCTCGCCGAGGCGCAGCACGTCCTGCCAGGCCTCCGTGGCGGCGGCCCAGATCGGCGTGTCCAGGTCGTCCATGCGGACGGCCTTGGCGTTCTCGTCGGAGTGCTGCTTCATGACGCGCAGGTGCGGCTGGGCGTTGCGGGCGTAGCCGTCGTACGGGCCGACGACCGCGGCGAGCTCGGCGGAGCGCTTGTACGACGTGCCGGTCATCAGGGAGGTGATGGCGCCGGCGAGGGCGCGGCCGCCGTCGGAGTCGTACGCGTGGCCGGTCGCCATCAGCAGGGCGCCCAGGTTGGCGTAGCCGATGCCGAGTTGGCGGAACGCGCGGGTGTTCTCGCCGATCTTCTGGGTCGGGAAGTCCGCGAAGCAGATGGAGATGTCCATCGCCGTGATGACGAGCTCGACGACCTTCGCGAAGCGCTCGATCTCGAAGGACTGGTTGCCCTTGCCGTCGTCCTTCAGGAACTTCATCAGGTTCAGCGAGGCGAGGTTGCAGGACGTGTTGTCCAGGTGCATGTACTCGCTGCAGGGGTTCGAGCCGTTGATACGGCCGGACTCCGGGCAGGTGTGCCAGTGGTTGATGGTGTCGTCGTACTGGATGCCGGGGTCGGCGCAGGCCCAGGCGGCCTCGGCCATCTTGCGGAAGAGGGTCTTGGCCTCCACCTCTTCGATGACCTCGCCGGTCATCCGCGCGCGGAGGCCGAACTTGCCGCCCTGCTCGACCGCCTTCATGAACTCGTCGTTCACACGGACCGAGTTGTTGGCGTTCTGGTACTGGACGGACGTGATGTCGTCGCCGCCCAGGTCCATGTCGAAGCCCGCGTCGCGCAGGGCTCGGATCTTCTCCTCTTCCTTCACCTTGGTCTCGATGAAGTCCTCGATGTCGGGGTGGTCGACGTCGAGGATGACCATCTTGGCGGCGCGGCGGGTGGCGCCACCGGACTTGATCGTTCCTGCGGAGGCGTCGGCACCGCGCATGAAGGAGACCGGGCCGGAGGCGTTGCCGCCGGAGGAGAGGAGTTCCTTGGAGGAACGGATGCGGGAGAGGTTCAGGCCGGCGCCGGAGCCGCCCTTGAAGATCATGCCCTCTTCCTTGTACCAGTCGAGGATCGACTCCATGGAGTCGTCGACGGACAGGATGAAGCAGGCGGAGACCTGCTGGGGCTGAGCCGTGCCGACGTTGAACCAGACGGGGCTGTTGAAGCTGAAGATCTGGTGCAGGAGGGCGTACGCCAGCTCGTGCTCGAAGATTTCGGCGTCGGCGGGCGAGGCGAAGTACTTGTGGTCCTCACCGGCCTTCCGGTACGTCTTCACGATGCGGTCGATCAGCTGCTTGAGGCTGGTCTCGCGCTGCGGGGTGCCGACGGCACCGCGGAAGTACTTGCTGGTGACGATGTTGACCGCGTTCACCGACCAGAAGTCGGGGAACTCGACGCCACGCTGCTCGAAATTGACCGAGCCGTCGCGCCAGTTGGTCATGACGACGTCACGGCGCTCCCAGGCCACCTCGTCGTACGGGTGCACGCCGGGGGTGGTGTTGATGCGCTCGATGCGCAGTCCCTTGGCCGCCTTCGTGCCCTTGGCGCGGGAACTCCGTGCCGGACCGCTCGCCGTCTCTGTCATGCCGCCTCCCTGTACGGGCTAAAACGCCCTGAAGTGCCCCGATGTTCCCGTGGCACGGTGTTCTGTCTGGTGTTGCGGGCACCCTCGCTACCGCCCGCAACAGGTCTTCTCATCGCCGCAACCCGGCCTGATCCGGAGCCCGAGGCCCCGGTCCGGCCCACCGGTCAGTCGGCGGTGCGTGCGGGCTCAGGGACCTGAGCAGTCCCTCCGGACCCGCTGTCGTCTTCCTGGCTCCCCGTGACAGCACCGTCGCGGTCCTCGTCGTCCGCGGCGGGGGGTCCCGTCTCCCTGAGTTCCGCGATGGCGGCCTCAAAGTCCTCGAGCGAGTCGAACGCCCGGTAGACGGAGGCGAATCGCAGATAGGCGACGAGATCGAGCTCCTGCAACGGGCCGAGTATGGCCAGCCCCACGTCGTGGGTGGTCAGCTCGGCGCTTCCGGTGGCCCGCACAGCCTCCTCGACCCGTTGGCCGAGCTGGGCGAGCGCGTCCTCAGTGACAGGCCGTCCCTGGCATGCCTTGCGCACGCCGTTGATGACCTTGGTACGGCTGAAAGGCTCGGTGACTCCGGACCGCTTCACCACCATGAGCGAGCACGTCTCCACGGTCGTGAAACGACGGGAGCAGTCAGGGCACTGGCGGCGCCTGCGGATCGACGTGCCGTCGTCGGTCGTACGACTGTCGACGACGCGGCTGTCGGGGTGCCTGCAGAAGGGGCAGTGCATAAACTCCCAACCCTCCTCACAGCAGACTCAATAGCCTCAGAGACCTCTTGGGCCCCAGAAGCAGCCCCAAGCATAGGCGATCGCCGAGGGCCCGAAGACCCGGGGGACCACAACTTCTGGGCCACTGCTGCAATCCAACCACTAGATGTGGGGATTGGCTCATACACACACGCCTTACGCGCGCGTCGCGCCCGTATTGGCATGTGCCATGCGACCGCACCGCCGCACCGACACTCACAGGCGCACAGCCGTATCGCCACGGGGCATGCGGAGATAGCGTGAGCGCCACAGGGAGGGCACGTGGGGTTCCCGCACAGATGGGGGCCGGTTCCCGGTTGACGGGATGGCGGATGGCAAACTGGGGCGGCAACCCACGAGGTCGCCACCTCGGCGGTGAAGAGTACAACGATGGGCCGCTTTGTCCGCTAGGCGCCGCGTCAGCCATACACCCAGACACATGATCAAGTCAGGCGATTCGCGTTTTTTCACTCGAACGTGTGTTTGGCGCAACCTTTCGAAAGCAACTACCGTTGTGCAGCAGGGAGACCATCGAGAGGGGCCGACGTGACCACCACCGCAGACAGTGCCACCATCACTGCCCAGGACCGCTCCCAGGGCCGATTCGAGCCGGTGCATGCGATGAACGAAGCCACCAATCCCGAGGGACACAAGCGTTCCCTGCCGGGCCGACCTCCAGGCATTCGCGCGGACAGCTCCGGACTCACCGACAGGCAGCGCCGGGTGATCGAGGTGATCAGGGACTCGGTGCAGCGGCGTGGCTACCCGCCGTCGATGCGGGAAATCGGCCAGGCGGTCGGCCTCTCCAGCACCTCCTCGGTCGCACACCAGCTGATGGCACTGGAGCGCAAGGGCTTCCTGCGCCGCGACCCGCATCGCCCGCGCGCGTACGAGGTGCGCGGCTCCGACCAGGCCGCCTCCGCACAGCCCACGGACACCGCCGGCAAGCCCGCCGCGTCGTACGTCCCGCTGGTCGGCCGCATCGCCGCCGGTGGCCCGATCCTCGCTGAGGAGTCCGTCGAGGACGTCTTCCCTCTCCCCCGACAGCTGGTCGGTGACGGTGAACTGTTCGTCCTCAAGGTCGTCGGTGACTCCATGATCGAGGCCGCGATCTGCGACGGCGACTGGGTCACCGTCCGCCGCCAGCCGGTCGCCGAGAACGGCGACATCGTCGCCGCCATGCTCGACGGCGAGGCCACCGTCAAGCGCTTCAAGCGCGAGGACGGCCACGTCTGGCTCCTCCCGCACAACGCGGCGTACGAGCCGATTCCCGGCGACGACGCGACCATCCTCGGCAAGGTGGTGGCGGTGCTGCGGCGCGTGTGACGGCTGCGGCGGGCGGGCCGGACGGCCCCGTCCCCTGACCGGACCCCGGGACCCCTGCGCCGGTTCCGGGGTCCTGTGCTGTACGGGACACCATCAGGCGTCCCTGACGCGTACGTTGGCCTGACCGGTGGCGGTCAGGCCAACGCGCTTTTCACGCCTCTGCCTGCTTCGCCGCCGCGTCGATCGCGGCCAGCGACTTCCGGACCTGGCTACGGTCCGTGGTGTACCAGAAGTCAGGCAGTGACGCCTTCAGATAGCTTCCGTACCGGGCCGTGGCAAGTCGCTGGTCCAGTACGGCGACCACACCGCGGTCTCCTGAAGCCCGTACGAGGCGGCCGGCTCCCTGAGCCATCAGCAGGGCCGCGTGTGTGGCGGCCACCGCCATGAAGCCGTTGCCGCCGGCGTCCTCCACCGCCTTCTGGCGGGCGCTCATCAGCGGGTCGTCCGGCCGCGGGAACGGGATCTTGTCCATGACGACCAGTTGACAGCTTGGGCCGGGGACGTCGACGCCCTGCCAGAGCGACAACGTGCCGAAGAGGCACGTCCCGGGGTCGGCCGCGAAGTTCTTGATCAGTTCGCCGAGGGTTTCCTCGCCCTGGAGGAGGATCGGGAACTCGGGGATCCGGGAGCGCAGCTCCTCCGCGGCCAGCTGAGCGGCCCGCATCGAGGAGAACAGGCCCAGCGTGCGGCCGCCCGCCGCCTGGATCAGCTCGGTGAGTTCGTCGAGCATGTCGGCGCGGTCGCCGTCCCGCGCGGGTCGCGACAGGTGCTTCGCGACGTACAGGATGCCCTGCTTGGGGTAGTCGAAGGGCGATCCGACATCGACGCCCCTCCACTGGGGTACGTCGTCGCCCTCCGTGCCCTCGGGGGCGAGGCCCAGTGAGGCACCGACGCCGTTGAAGTCGCCGCCGAGTTTCAGCGTCGCGGATGTCAGGACCACCGAGCGGTCCGCGAAGAGCTTCTCCCTCAGCAGGCCCGAGACGGACATGGGAGCGACACGCAGGGAGGCGCCGAAGCGGTCGTGCCGCTCGTACCAGACGACATCCCACTCGGAGCCGTTCGTGATCCGCTCCGCCACGTCGTGCACGCTTTCCACGGAAGCGAGCGCCTGCTTGCGGACCGCGTCCTCGTCCTGGACGGACTTGTCGCGGGTCGCGCCGATCGCGGAGATGACCGTACGGCATGCGTCCCGCAGTGCCATGAGCGCGTAGCCGAGATCCTCCGGGATCTCCTCGAGACGGCCGGGCAGGGCCAGTTCCATCAGCCGCTCGAAGCCCTCGGCCGCGGTCTGGAGCTGGTCGGCGGCCTTCTCGTTGACCAGCTTGGCCGCGCGGCGCACCGCACGATTGACCTGGCCCGGCGTGAGCTCGCCCGTGGCGACCCCGGTCACGCGGGAGACCAGCTCGTGCGCCTCGTCGACGATCAGCACCTCGTGCTGTGGGAGAACCGGGGCGCCCTCGATGGCGTCGATGGCGAGCAGTGCGTGGTTGGTGACGACGACCTCGGCCAGCTTGGCGCGCTCGCGGGACATCTCGGCGAAGCACTCGGCGCCGTAAGCGCACTTCGAGGCGCCCAGGCACTCCCGCGACGAGACCGACACCTGGGCCCAGGCGCGGTCGGACACACCCGGCGTGAGGTCGTCGCGGTCGCCGGTCTCGGTCTCGTCCGCCCAGTCGCGCAGCCGCAGCAGGTCCTGGCCCATTTTGCTGGTGGGGGCGGCCGCCTCGAACTGGTCGAAGAGGCCCTCTTCCTCGTCCTGCGGGACGCCCTCGTTGAGGCGGTGCAGACACAGGTAGTTCGACCTGCCCTTCAGCATCGCGAATTCCGGGCGGCGGCGCAGCAGCGGGTGCAGCGCATCGACTGTGCGCGGAAGGTCACGCTCCACGAGCTGGCGCTGGAGGGCGAGGGTGGCGGTCGCTACGACGACGCGCTCCCCGTGCGCGAGCGCGGGCACCAGATAGCCGAGCGACTTTCCGGTGCCGGTGCCGGCCTGGACCAGCAGGTGGGAGCCGTCGTCGATCGCGTCCGCGACAGCTTGGGCCATGGTCACCTGGCCGGGGCGCTCCGTGCCGCCGACGGCAGTGACGGCAGCATGCAGGAGTTCGGGGAGTGAGGGCTTCGTCATAGCGCGACCACCCTACGGCCCGGCACTGACAAACGAGTGATCACGGCTGGAACGAGGGGCGGGATCAAGACCGGGTGCTCCTCGGGTGAGTGTTGGACGGGTTCGGTCGAGAGCTGGATGGGCGCGTTCGGGTTCGAGGTGGGTCGATTGCGGGCCGGAATCGCTTCAATTCCGGCCGACGCCGGCTCGGTCACGTCTGATGTCGGACTCGGTTTCGGCAGCGATCGGGCGCGGTCACGGCGGGGCCGACTCGGCTTGAAAAACATTCGGCGCGAGTGGGAACCGGATCGGCGCGGGCGGTGTACCAAAAGTGATGACGCTGCGACGTGGCGTCACAGCAGATGGCACAGGGACCGGTCTCGGACCATGAGGGCGGCCCGCTTGGCGGGCAGGTCGACTTCGGCGGAGAAGCGGAAGCCGGCACTCAGGAAGGCGGCGATGGAGGGAATGTTGCGAAGGTCGGGTTCCGCGACGACGCGGGCACAGGCAGACCGCTTGTCGAGCACGAGATCGGCGACGGCTCTCAGCAGAGCACTGCCTAGCCCTCGCCCGCGGCCGGCGAGACCTCCGATGAGGAGATGGATACCGGTGTCGTGCGGTCGAGCGGGGTAGCGGCGGGCCAGCGGATCGAGATCCGCCCGGTAGATCTCCCAATAGCTCATGGGAGTGCCATCGAGCACCCCGAGGCACGGGACGCTGCGTCCGTCGCCGGTGAACTGCGCCCGCAAGTGGTCCTCAGTGACGGACGGGGGCCCGGCCATGTCCCAGAACGCTGCGACAGCGGGGTCGTTCATCCAACGGCTGACGAGCGGTAGGTCGCGCTCGACGCGCACGGGGACGAGATAGAACACGCCCACGGGGGTGGTGGTAGGCCCCCAGTCGGCGACGCGGTCGAGCAGGTCGTCGGCTGGGGAGAGGCCGAAGGCGGGCGGGGCCGTGCCGTCGTCTCGGGCCCGTGCTGCGAGGGAGTCAGTCCGCTCGTCCTCGATGAGCGCGAGGAGTTCGTCGGGGAGGCGGAAGTCCAGGGTGTCCTCGCTGTCCTGGCCCAATCCGACGAGGGTGTCGGTGCGGTTCTCGCCGACACCGGGGCTCGTATCGGTACCGATGTCGGCGACGGGGGCGGTACCTACGTTGGCACTCGCGTCAGCGGGAGGCACGACGAGGCTCCTCTCAGGAGGTGGGGTGGGTCATGGTCCTCAGAGATGAAGGGGATTGGCGATGGTGACGTAGACGGACTGGGTGTCCACCGGGCCGACGAGTTCGTCGAGGCCGTGCAGGCGGGTCAGCAGGTTGGCCTTGCAACGCAGGACGGGAGAGTCGAGCAGACGGGCGGGCAGCGTGGTGCGCAGCTTGGCAGGGCCGGAGGCCACGTCGTCGAGGAAGCGGCGGAAGGCGGCGAGCAACAGCCGTTCGTCGGCCAGGCGCTGGGAGCCGAAGGCGCCGATGAGGCCGAGAACGTTGTTGATGGCGAGGTAGTACGCGAACCGCTCGTCGGTGACCTCGTCGGAGACGAAGGGGTCGCTGTGCTCGCCGATGCCGGGGAGCCGGGCGTCGAGTTCCGCGCGCCGGGACTCACGGAAGTAGTAGCCCTGGTTGTCGCGGTAGCGGCCGCCGGCGGGCCAGCCGTCGCTGTCCAGCAGGAGCAGGGTGTTCTGCTGGTGGGCCTCAAGGGCGATCCCCGCCTCCGCGTCCAGCCACAGCACCGGGCGGACGACCTGCTCGAGGTAGCGCAGGAACCACTCTGCGGCCACGGCTCCCTGAGAGCGGCCGGTCCGGATGACGAGGTGTGTGACGAGCTCAGCCAGCCGGGACCGCACGAGTGGTCGGTCGGCATTCCGACGGCCTGCGGCATCGGCTGGTCGGGCGTGAGGTCGGGGCGCGACAAGCCCGGCGATGCAGGAGACGTCGTCCAAAGGACTGAAGGGGTTGTGCCGGATCATCACGTCGAGTCCTGGCACCGGGCTGCCGTCCGGCCCGTCGACCGCGATCCAGGCAGGGTCACGGACGATGTCGAACGCCGGATGGACCGCCTGCCATTGCTTGGCCAGACCCCTGCGCAGCAGCCGGTGGACCTCGACGCCGCGGTGGAGTTCCTTGCGGAGGTTCTCACGACGGGAGTTGGTGATGCGCAGGCCCAGTGACAGCTTGAGCATGGCGGGGGCGCCGGATTGGTGGACGGTACGAACGGAGGAGGTGGGGTGCCATGGGGAACCGTGCGAGCCGAGGTCCTGGAGCAGTCCTGCGTCGAGCAGGGCCGCGGTTTCGGGGCGGTGCCGAACCTCGCGCAGTTGCCACGGGTGCAGTGGCAGGGCCGTGTGGCCGTCGGGCAGCGGCAGTCCGGTGCCGGCGAGGCGTGCGGTGAGTTGGGCTGCAGGGACTGGGCGACCGCGTTCGGTCCAGGCCGAGTCGGTAGCGAGTACGGAGGAGGCGACAGCCATCCAGTGCAGGGGGAAGGAACCGCGCAACTCGGGCGAGTACGGCTGCGCTTCGGCCTCGGAGAGGCCCTCACGGCTCTTCGGGGTCGGGTGCAGAGGATGCCCGAGGATGAGCGCCTGTTCGGCTGCGAGGAAGAGGTCGGGTGTGTCGGCAGGGTGTTTCCGGCGGTCGCTGACGAAGGTGACGGTTCGCCGGACAGAGTCGGCCACGCGGGCGACCAGGTCGGCACCGCCGGCGGCGACCTGGGCGAGAGCACCGGACTGCTGGGCGGGAGTGTCGGGTGTGGGGAAACGGGTCCCGGCCTCGGGCACTGCGGCCTCGCTCGCGATGGAGAAGGCAGTGGTCGAAGGGGCAGCAGCGCCGGTCCCGGAGGCGGTGCCGGCGGTCGATGAGGTGGCAGCGCCGGTACCGAGTGTCTCCCGGGCGAGCAGTGCGGCGACGGTGACGGCGTCGACCGGCGGGGCCTGCTCGGGGGTGTCGGCGAGGTACGGGAGGCCAAAGCGGTGCCAGCCTGTCGGGGACCAGTAGCGGACCGGGGCGAGCAGGGCCGTACCGCTGACGGGGAGGGGGATGCGGAGGATGTCGGCGTCGGGGGCGGGGAGGTTGGCTTCGCGCGTCCAGCAGCGCAGCAGGTTCTCCACAGTTGCGGCCTCGGCCGCCGTATGGGGGTCGGGATGCTCCAGGAGATGTGCGGTGGCGACGTGCGGCCGCTCGGCTTCGGGGGACCGCCGCGGCGCTGGGGTTTCCGGGGGCTGCGTGGGAGATCCCGGGATCTCTCTTCCCGGTACCGCGGACTGCCTGGCCGCGACTACCTCAGCTCCCTGCCCCGAGGGCTCTCGCCGCACCGCGGTCTCTCCGCCCGGACCCGAGGCCTCCTGCCGTGGTCGGACGGCGCGTGTCGGGGCTGACGCGGGTGTTGGTTGCCGGGAGGTCTGCTCTCCGGAGGATGCTGGGTCGTCCGAGAGGGCACGGCCGCCGGGTGCGGGGGTGGGGTTCAAGGCTCTGTTCCTCGGAGTGGTTCTGGCTCGTGCGGCCGGGGCGGTCGGCGTCGTGGTGCAGCGAGTCGTGTGGGGGGCTGGGGTGTTCAGGAAGTCGAGCGGTTCGGCTGGAGGTGAGTCGTGTTCAGGGACAGGTCGGTCGGTAGAGGGCTGAGGGACGGTGGCGGCGTCGGTGTGGGAACGCGCTGGGGCGCGGCCGCTGGGCTACCCCGCACGCTCGACGCGGACACCGTGCCGACTGGTCCGGTGGCGCTGCTGGTGCGTCTCGTCGCCGCGTGCGTGGCGCTGGGCCACCGTTTTCACCGCGTCGGACAGTCGGTCCAGTACTGCGGCCGCCTGCTCGTCGGTGATCGTCAGTGGCGGCAGCAGACGTACGACGCTCGCGTGGCGACCTCCGAGCTCGACGATCAGACCACGTCGCAGGCATTCCCGCTGGACAGCGGCCGCGAGTTCGGGGGCAGGAGGCCGAGGCCCGGGAGGGAGGCCGAGTCCCGCCGCCTGCCGCCTCACGTCTTCAACTGGGCCGAGGCCTCGCGAGGCTGCGGCGTCGGCGGCACCGGATCGGCCGGAGTCTGTGGCAGCGCCGGCGCCGACAGGCGCAAGGCCGAAGACTCCCGTCCCGTCCCCAATAGGCTCAGAATCCCCCTCAAGGTCCACGAACTCCACGCCGATCATCAGACCCCGGCCTCGCACCTCACCGATGACGGGGAACTCCCGGGCAAGTTCCCGCAGTTGGACGACCATGCGGGAGCCGAGAGCCGCCGCTCGTTCCGCGAGGCGGTTTTCGCGGACGTAGGCCAGAGTCGCCGTGCCTGCGGCCATGGCGAGCTGGTTGCCGCGGAACGTGCCTGTGCGGGCGCCGGGTTCCCCGATGTCGAGGTCGTCGCGGTAGACCACGACGGCCAGGGGCAGGCTGCCCCCGATGGCCTTGGAGAGGACCATCACGTCGGGGGCGACCCCGCTGTGGTCCACCGCCCAGAAGGCGCCCGTGCGTCCGACGCCCGTCTGGACCTCGTCGGCGATCAGCGGGATGGACCGGGCGGCCGTGATCTCGCGCATGCGCCGCATCCACGCGTCGGGCGCGGGAATCACCCCGCCCTCGCCCTGGACGGGTTCGAGGATCATCCCGGCGGGCAGGGGGGACCCCGACTCGGGGTCGTCGAGGACGGACTCGGTCCAGCGGGCGGCGAGTTCGGAGCCGCGTGCGCCGCCGACGCCGAACGGGCAGCGGTAGTCCTGCGGATAGGGCAGGCGCGCGACCCGCATGTCGCAGGCGAGGGCCGACGCTTCGAGCGCTGTGTCGGTCATCCCATGGTGGGCGCCGGTGAAGGCGAGCATGCCCGTGTGCCCGGTCGCTGCCCGGACCAGCTTGAACGCGGCCTCCACCGCGTCCGTACCGCCCGGTCCGCAGAACTGCACGCGCGCACGGTCGGCGAGTTCGGGCGGCAGGGTCTGGAACAGTTCAGTGGTGAAGGCGTCCTTGACGGGGGTCGCCAGGTCGAGGACGTTCAGCGGTGCGCCCGAGTCGAGGACCTTGCGGATCGCCTCCAGGACCACGGGGTGGTTGTGGCCGAGGGCCAAGGTCCCCGCGCCCGAGAGGCAGTCCAGGTAACGGCGGCCGTCCGCACCCTCGATCGTCAGTCCGCGCGCCCGCACGGGCACGATCGGCAGTGCGCGCGCATAGGTACGTGCCGCCGACTCGCGCGCCGACTGGCGCCGCAGGATGCCTTCGTGCAAGAAGCTCGCCCCGGCAGAATCACGCACTGCGGGCACCTCCGCATGACCGGACAGCTCCGCGGCCCGCGGCCCGGCATCCAGGCGCACTCCCGCGGCCGGACGGGTCCCTGCGGCTTCGGACACCGCCACGGGCTCGCGCACCTCTGCCAAGTCACGCGCTTCCGCCGAGTCGCGCACCTCCGCCGACCCTCGCACCCCAGCCGAGTCGCGAACCTCCGCAGACCCTCGCACCCCAGCCGAGTCGCGCACCTCCGCGGACCCTGAACCTTCCACCCCAAGCGAGTCCTGCACCTCCGACGACCCTAGAACTCCAGTTGAGTCGTGCACCTCCACAGACCCTCCGACCCCAACCGACCCGAAACTTCCTCCAGACACAGACTCGGTCACGTGTCCCGCCGTCCTCTCCCTGTCCAGGCGCAAGCGATCCCTCGCGCCCTCGTCCCCGACGCGGCCCCCAACCCGACATACGCACCCCAGCGAGCGATCACTCGACAGCTCGGGGGAATTGGGCCCGGGGACCCGACCGGCCGTCACCGGCGGCAGGCCAAGTCCCCGTCGTTGCCCGCACCGCTCCCCCACCGCTACCAACCCCGGACCACTCACCGGGTTACGGGTTGCCTCAAGATCCTTGCCGTGACGGAACCGTTGCCGGTCCAGAGCGGCACCGGGTGAAGATGGGTGGTGCGGGCGGTGCTCATTGGGCGGTCGACGGCGGCCTCGCTCTCCGTGTCGAGGTTGGAGACCGCCTCGTCGAGGACGAGGACAGGCGCGTCGGCGAGGAGGGCGCGGGTGTGGGCCAGGCGCTGGCGCCGGCCGCCGCAGAGGTGGGTGCCGCGCCCTCCCGCCCGGGTTTCGTAGCCGTGCGGAAGGTCGCGGACGATGAAGTCGTGGGCGTGGGCCGTGCGGGCCGCCGCTTCTGCCTCGGCGTCGGAGGCGTCGGGGCATGCGATGCGGATGTTGTCGCGGACGCTCAGGTCGAAGGGGTAGGTGTTCTGGGGACCGCAGCGATCAGCCGCCGGGACCGGGCCAGGGGTAGGTCACGCAGGTCGTGGCTGTCGATCGTGATCGTGTCGCCGGTGGGGTCCCAGTGGCGCTGGAGTAGCGCGGCGCAGGTGCTCTTGCCCGCGCCGGAGTGTCCGGCGAGCGCCACCGTGGACCCGGCGAGGATGGTGAGGCGATCCCCTCCGTCGCGTCGGGCAGGTCGGGAGCGTATCGGAAACTGCACGTCCTCGAAGGTGATGGTGGGATCCAGTGTGGCCGGACCGCCGGTGGCCGGGCGGCGGTGTCAGCGACGTCCGGGCGCTCGGTGAGGATCTCGGTCAGTCGGCCAGCTGGTTTCCTGAGCGGAGGCGGGCAACGCTTCTCGACGGTTCTTGGCAGCACTCAGCGATCAAACGGCTCGGCAATGTCGATGAGAACTGACAACGCAGGAAGAGCCGAGTGACCGTGACCGCGTTGTGTCGTTGCTTGCGTCGGCTGTCCGGACGTAGTGAGTCAGCGATGCGGCAACTGATCGGTTCCCGCGTCCAGTTGGAGGGCCTGCCGCACCCATCGGGGCTGAGCAGTTGGCCGGCCTCAGCCCGGAGGAACGCGCCGCAGCCGCGCCGTCCTTTTCGTGGCGGGAGCCGGTGAGCGCAGTGCCCAACGGACAAGGGTCACCAGCGGCGGCTGTCGTGACGTTCGCCGTGTTTCTGTGGGGCGGTGCTGGTGCCGCGCCACTGGTTGCCTCAAGGGGATGAACGGCAGCTCGGCGTGGCAGGCGGCCTCGCCTCGTTTGTGGCAACAGGGGTATTCATGGCGGTCGGTCGGTGGGCCGACGGCGAGCAGCCCTTGCCGTCCTCAGGCCACATGGACGAGCTGCCCGCGCCAGTTGCGCCGCTGGAACTCGGGAGGGCCAGATGGGCCGGACGTCGAATAGATCCGGCAACTCTCGCAACGGAATTCACAACTCAGCCGGTGGTCAGATCGGTAAGAACATCCGGAATAGCGCCGCGGCAATCGTCACGATCGGCATGGTCATCTTCGCTGCCCTCGCCGCAATCGTGTGATTGCTTGTCGCGGTGCTCCGTGCCGAGGAGGGAGCACCGCCGAGCGCCGAAGTCTCCGTCAGCCCGGCGGCTGAGGCATCGGGGTCCACGACTGAGCTCAGTGGACTGGGTAAACTACGGAGGGTCACATGTGACGGATATCACAGTCATATCGGGTCATAATCTGGCATTTTTAGTGGGGACCATTGCTCACCAGGAGGAAGTTCGCCAGCGCATGGCTCATGGAGCCCGCCCCGCCCCTCGCACTCCAGCTCCTCGCCCGGATATCACCCTGGCCCGCGACTGCGAGGCTTGCCTTGGATGGGGCACCCTCGTCAGGCCCGACGGGCATGACGAATTGTGCCCGACATGTCAGTACCCAACCCAGCCGCCGCCCTCTGCGACGGCCTCCTCGCAGCGACCAGCGCGATCGGAAGGCTGACCACGCGCTCGCCCGGGCACAGCACCGCGACATCAGCTCGGCTGGTTGCCCATGAGTGGGGTGGTGATTGCCGGCGCGGGCGAATTAGATCCCCAGGGCATCGCACCCGGGCATTCAGAAAAATGTGTAAATTTAGCCCTGCGTGGCGGGACGGTGAGTGTGGTCCATATGGCCCCGAATGAACAGCTCGGTCAGGCTCCGCCGGCAGCGACGGAGGCGCCGGCAGCCGCCAGGATGCGCGTACTCAGGAACATGGGCGACGGGCAGACTCAGGCAGAGGCGCTGCAGCTCGCGCTGCATCACGCGGTGGCCGATCTCGGTGGGCTGGGTGGCATGGTGCACCTGCGCATACCCGGTGACAGGCGCCCGTTGCACCTGGCCGCGACGGGCGGACTGCCCCGAACTTTCGCCCAGGAGTGGGAGACTCTCGGCTGGCAGGATGAGACCGCACCGGTCCGGGCCCTGCGGAACGGCGCGCTCGTGTGGCTGCCTACGACCGACACACAGGCTTGCGCCCTTCCAGCCGACACCGGGATCGTGGCTGTCCCGCTGCTCGCCGTAGAGGGAAGCTCGCTCGGAGTGCTCTCGGTCGTGACCGTGTGTGGAGTTCCCTCGGTCGCGCAGCGGGATTTCCTCGAGGCGCTCGCACGGTGGGTGTGCGAGCGTCTGGCACGTCCAGCTCCCGCCACAGGCAGCCTTGGCCCCGCCTGGTGGAACGCGGAACATCTGGCCGGGCCCCGGCTCCAGCAGGCACGTGAGGCGGTCCGCGTCGGTCGCTGGGACCAGAACCTCCGCACCGGCGACGTGGTCTATGACGAGGCGACGATGACCATACTCGGCATCGACCCGGAGACCTTCGACGGACGGGTCGACACCGTTGTGGGACTCGTCCACCCGGACGACCTGCCGCGCGTTGTGGCCGCGGTGGAGCAGGCCATCCGGCAGCGCGGCGAGTACGCAGCCGAGTACCGGCTGTGCCGGCCGGACGGCACCGTCGTCTGGATAGAGGCCCGCGCCCAGGTCGTCCTCGGCGAGGACGGCGAGCCGACTCACTTTGTGGGCACCGTGTGGGACACGACGCAGAAGCGGGCGGCGCTGGATTCGGTCGCCCATTCCCTGCTGCACATGAGCGACGGTTTCCTCACGGTGGATACCGACTGGCGGATCGAGTTCGTCAACCTCCACGCCGAGCGCCTCCTCGGCCCCTCACAGCAACTGTTCGGCCGCCTACTGTGGGACGTTCCCGTCGCCCGCGTTCCCGATCTGGAGGACCGCTGCCGGCTTGCCGCCGCCGCGGGCGCTCCGACCGGCTTCGATGTCCAGTGGCCGACAAACCGGCGTTGGTACCACCTGCGTCTGGTCCCTTCACCGGACGGTGTGACGGTTTACCTCACCGACGTGACCGAGAAGCGGTTGGCGGACGAGCAGCGTGAGGCAGCACAGCGCGCCGCCGCCCAGCGCACCACGTACATCGGGCGTCTCAACGCGGCACTGGCCGAAGCGGTCACTGTGAGCGACGTCGTGGATACCGTCGCAGAGCGTGTCCTGCCCCTGTTCGGAGCCACCGGCCTGTTTGTGCAGCTCGTGGACGGCGAGAGCCTCCGGGTGGCAGGAAGCGCCGGGTACTCCCAGGAATTCCTGAACAACAGCCCCGCCAGAATCAGCCTGTCCGATCACAGCCCGTTCACCGACGCCGTCCACCACCGCGCCCCGCAGTACCTCATCTCCAGGCGGGAGTTCCGCGAACGCTATCCGCATGTCGCCGACCTCGCGTTCTCGGGAGGGAAGCATGCCTGGGCGTACCTGCCCTTGATCGCCTCCGGTGGTCCCGTCGGTTGCCTGGTCATCTCATTCTCAAAGCCGCGTCGGTTCAGCGAGGAGGATCGGGCCCTGCTGACCGCGCTCAGCGGGCTGGTCGCCCAAGCCCTGGAACGTGCCCGCCTGTACGACGCCGAACACATCCGTGCCCAGGAGTTGCAGCGCGGCCTGCTCCCGCTGGTTCTGCCCTCCCTGCCGGCCGTCACCACGGCGGCCCACTATGTGCCGGCCACCGAGGGGCTGGAGGTCGGCGGCGACTGGTACGACGTCATCCCGCTGTCCGCCGAGCGAGTCGCGCTCGTCATCGGAGACGTCATGGGCCACGGGCTGTCCGAGGCCGCCACCATGGGGCGCCTGCGCACCGCAGTACACACACTGGCCGGACTCGAACTGCCCCCCGACGAGCTGCTCTCCCACCTCAATGACCTGGTCGGCGACCTTGGTGATGACTCCTTCGCCACCTGCCTGTACGCGGTCTACGACCCCACCAACCGCGTTTGTACCATCGTCCGGGCCGGGCACCCCCCACCTGCCCTCGTCCAGCCCGACGGCACCGTCCACTTTCCGCAGCTGCCTCAGAACCCGCCGCTCGGCGCGGCAACGCCGCCCTTCGAAACCGTGGAGCTGACGGTGCCCGAAGGAAGCCTGCTCGTGCTCTACACCGATGGCCTGGTCGAGTCCGCGTTCCGCGACATCGACACCGGCATGGCCCACCTGGCCGACATGCTCACCAACGTCCAGATGTCCGATGGGCGTGACCTGGGCGCCACGATCGCCGACCGGGATGCCGACGGCCGGCGTCTCGACCAGCTGTGCACCGCGCTCGCTTCCACGCTCCTCTCCACCAAGGAGCAGACCAGTGACGACACCGCGGTGCTCGTGGCCCGCACCCACGCTCTGGCCGCTGGGGACGTGGCGTGCTGGGAGCTTCCCGAGGATCCGATCGCCGCAGGCCAGGCCCGCGACCACATACGACATCAGCTCACCGACTGGCATCTGGACGACCTCCTGTGGACCACAGAACTGATAGCCAGCGAGCTCGTCGGCAATGTCATCCGTCACGCGAGAGGTCCCACCCAGCTGCGCCTCATCCGCAGCCGCTCGCTCATCTGCGAGGTCACCGACGGCAGCCTGACCACCCCTCACGTTCGCCGGGCACTCGAGACCGACGAAGGCGGCCGCGGCCTGCAGCTGATCGCCGCACTCTCACAACGCTGGGGGACCCGCTACACCTCCAACGGCAAATGCATCTGGACCGAGCAGCTCCTGCCGTAGTCAATCGGCGATGCCGTGGCCCCAGCGTTGTTCCGGGGCGAGCGCCAAGTCCACCAGCGTCTTGATTCGTTGCAGCACTTCGGTCACCGACATGCACGCGCTCGGCCACGGCCGCGTTCGCGATCGGCGCCGAACGGCGTGCTGTCAGGAGACGGTGACCGGCTCGGATTCTTCGGCAGGGGTGTCGGTGATCCCCAGGTGCAAGTGCTCGATGTGATACAGGGCCTGGTCGAGCAGTCCGGCGACGTGGTTGTCGTGCAGGGCGTAGACGACGGAGCGGCCCCGGCGGGTGCCGGTGACCAGGCCGAGGTTGCGCAGCACGCGCAGCTGATGGGAGCAGGCGGACTGTTCCATGCCGACGGCGTCGGCGAGTTCGGTGGCCGCGCAGGGGCCCTCGCGCAGCCGGGCCAGGATCAGCAGCCGGGAGGGGGTGGCGAGGGCCTGGAGGGTCTCGGCGACCTTCGGCGCGTTCTCCGGCGTCAGCCGGGTGCGCGGGGTGGCGTAGTCGCGCGCGGCGGGTTTCTGTCCGTGGCCCATGGGGCTATCGTACGGGAATGAACGCATGAATAGCTGTTCAGATGTTCCTGTACGGTGGAAGGGTCGGAAACCCCGTCCCCCGTCGAAGGCTTGTGATGACTTCCACGCTGACCGCCCCCGCGCCACCGGAGCACCGCACCGCCGGTCCGCCACCGCGTCGGCGCACCCGGATCCTGGCGCTGCCCGAGGCCCGCTGGGCGACGGCGGCCCTGGTCCTGTTCCTGATCGCGCTGCCGCTGCACCTGCTCGGCGCCCCGGTGTGGCTGTGGGGGCCGCTTTATGCGGCCGTCTACGTCACCGGCGGCTGGGAGCCGGGCTGGGAGGGCCTGAAGGCCCTGAAGGACAAGACGCTGGACGTCGACCTGCTGATGGTGGTCGCCGCGCTCGGTGCCGCCGCCATCGGCCAGGTCCTGGACGGCGCGCTGCTGATCGTCATCTTCGCCACCTCCGGCGCCCTGGAGGCGGTGGCGACCGCCCGGACCGCGGACTCGGTGCGCGGCCTGCTCGACCTCGCACCCTCCACCGCGACCCGGCTGCTGCCCGACGGCAGCGAGGAGAGCGTGCCGGCCGAACAGCTGGCGGTCGGGGACACGATCCTGGTCCGGCCCGGTGAGCGGGTCGGCGCGGACGGCCGGGTCGTATCCGGCGCGAGCGAGGTGGACCAGGCCACCATCACCGGCGAGCCGCTGCCGGTGACGAAGGAGGCGGGCGACGAGGTGTTCGCGGGCACGGTCAACGGCACCGGCGCCCTGCGGGTGCGGGTCGAGCGGGATCCGTCGGACTCGGTGATCGCCCGGATCGTGAAGATGGTCGAGGAAGCCTCCGAGACCAAGGCGCCGACCCAGCTGTTCATCGAGAAGATCGAGCAGCGCTACTCGGTCGGCATGGTCGCCGCCACCCTGGCGGTCTTCGCCGTCCCGCTGCTCTTCGGCGACGACCTGCAGTCGGCGCTGCTGCGTGCGATGACCTTCATGATCGTGGCGTCGCCGTGCGCGGTGGTGCTGTCCACGATGCCGCCGCTGCTGTCGGCCATCGCCAACGCCGGCCGCCACGGCGTGCTCGCCAAGTCCGCCGTCGCCATGGAACGCCTCGGCCAGATCGACACCGTCGCCCTGGACAAGACCGGCACCCTCACCGAGGGCACCCCGCGCGTCACCGACATCCGGCCGCTGACCGGCAGCGGCCTGAGTGAGGACGCGGTGCTGGCCCTGGCGGCCGCCGCCGAACACCCCAGCGAGCACCCGCTGGCCCGCGCCGTCGTCGACGCCGCCCGCGAACGCCGGCTCGCACTCGCCGACGCGGACGGCTTCACCTCCACGCCAGGACAGGGCGTCACCGCCACCGTCGAGGGCCACACCGTCCAGGTCGGCTCCCCGGACCGGCTCCTGACCGCCGACGCGGGCCGGGTCCACGCCGTCGTCCAAGGGCTGGAGGACGCCGGGCGCACCACAGTGGTGGTCCTGGTCGACGGGGAAGCAGCCGGGGTGCTGGGTCTCACCGACCGGCTGCGGCCCGACGCCGCCGCCACCATCGCCGCGCTCACCGCCCTGACCGGCCGCGCCCCGACCTTGCTGACCGGCGACAACGAACGCGCCGCGCGGCATCTGGCCGCCGAGGTCGGCATCACCGACGTCCGCGCCGGTCTGCTGCCCGAGGACAAGGTGGCCGCCGTCCGCGCGTGGGAGCGGGAAGGCCGCCGGGTTCTGGTCGTCGGTGACGGCGTGAACGACGCCCCGGCCCTGGCCGCCGCGCACACCGGCATCGCCATGGGCAAGGCCGGTTCCGACCTAGCCCTGGAGACCGCCGACGCCGTCGTGGTCCGCGACGAACTCGCCACCATCCCCACCGTCGTACGGCTGTCCCGCACCGCCCGGCGCCTGGTGACCCAGAACCTCGTCATCGCCGGGGCGTTCATCGCCGTACTGGTCGCCTGGGACCTGATCGGTACGCTGCCGCTGCCGCTCGGCGTCGCAGGCCACGAGGGCTCCACCGTCATCGTCGGCCTCAACGGCCTGCGCCTGCTGCGCGAGGCCGCCTGGGCCAACCCCGGGAAGGACACCGCGTGAGCAAGCGCTCCCGCCGTACTGCCGCTGCCGCCCCCGCCGACGGGGCAGGGGCGGAGCGGTGCACGGTCACCGTGTGCCGGGGGTGCTGCTGCGGCACGCCGAAGATCCCCGGCCTCGACCACGCGGCTCAGCTGCGCGGCCTGCGCCAGGCACTCGACGGCACCGCGACCGTCCGCGTCACCGACTGCCTCGACGCCTGCGAACACGCCAACGTCGTCGTCGTGCAGCCCTCGCCCGCCGGCCGCGTGGCGGGTGGCCGGCCCGTGTGGCTAGGCCTGGTCAACGACACCGACGCCACCGCCGACATCACCACCTGGATCAAACAGGGCGGACCCGGCCTCGCCGACCCGCCCGGCATCCTCGACCTGTACGGCTTCACGCCGTCCCGGCGCGTGCGGGGACAGGTGGAGAGCTGATCCAAGCCCTCCGCGTGGCCGGTGTCACACCAAGGCGCCGTGTTTCGCGCGGGTCCGGTCCTCGCGGTCGGCCGACTGCCAGTGCAGACCGCGGATGCCAGGTTCCGGCGGAGCCTCACTGACGCCCGGCCCCTCTGGCCGGCCGCCGAGGGGACACAACCCCGCCGGACGCCCGCATCAGGACGCCGTCGAAAGACACGGTGGCCTCGGCGTTACCCCGTCCATTGTGGTACGACACCGGCGCCTCGGGGCGTAAGAGAGCGCAGGTGAGGGAAAGGTGCTATACGGCGAACCGCGGGACGAAGTGTCGGCCGCGCTCGGCATGCCGGACCTTGGCGTTCTCAGGAAAGGGACACGCATGGGCAGGCCCCTGTATCTGGAACCCCGACTCGGTCCCCGGTTGCAATCCCTGCTGCGGTCCCCCGACTTACTGCACATGCTCACCCACGCGCTGGGATCACCGCTCAACGTGCTGGTGCCTGACCAGATCGCCGAGAATCTCGAGCGGTTCCGGTCTGTGTACCGCAAGCACCACCTGTCCGGCCAGGTGTTCTTCGCCCACAAGGCCAACCGGTCAAGTGCCCTGGTGCGACGGCTCGCCGCGACGGACGCGGGTGTGGACGTGGCGTCGCTGGGCGAACTGCGGCACGCGCTCGGCTCCGGTTTCGTGTCCGACCGGATTCTGGCCACCGGGCCCAAGAACCCGGAGTTCCTGTGGCTGGCCGCCCGCGCCGGGGTCACCGTCAGCGTCGACTCGGTCGGCGAACTGGACCAACTCGCCGGCCTTGTCCGCAAGCACGCCCTCCCCAAGGCCCGCGTCCTGCTGCGGCTGTCGGGGTTCGAGGCATCCGGCGTGAGGGTGCTGAGCCGACGCAGCCGCTTCGGCACGCCCGTACGCGACCTCGACACGCTGCTGGAGACGGCCGAACGGCACAGTGACACCGTCGAACTGCACGGCGTGGCCTACCACTTGGACACCACCAGTCTCACCGAGAAGGCAACGGCCCTTGAGGGCTGTCTCAGGCTTCTGGAAGAGTGCCGGAGCCGGGGGCTGCGTCCGCGGGCCGTGGACGTCGGTGGCGGATTCGGCGTCAACTACCTCGCCCACTCCGAGCAGTGGGAGCGGTACACGACGGAACTCACGGGCGCCGTCCTGGGCAGGCGCCCGCCCCTGACCTGGCAGGGGCACGGTTACGGGCTGCGCAACGAGGCCGGCACACTGCGGGGAACGCTGGGGCTGTACCCGGCTCACCGGCCGGTCGCCGGCGAGCGGTACCTCGACGAACTGCTGGCGCACCCCGCCGCCTCGCTGGGCGGCCGACCACTCGCCACGCTCCTGCTGGAGCATCTGTACGACCTGCATGTCGAACCCGGGCGGGCCCTGGTGGACCAGTGCGGGATCACGCTGGCGACGGTCCTGGAGGTACGCGATTCCGGCGCCGGTGGTGACCTGTCGGTACGGCTGGCGCTGAAGGCCGAAGACGTGGCCCTCGAAGAGCACGGGGTGCTGATGGACCCCGTCGTCATCCCCAAGAACGGCACCGGAGTCCCCGCCGACGCGGAACCCGTGGGTGTCCATCTCTTCGGCAGTCTCTGTCTGGAGACCGACATGATCACCCGGCGCACGGTCTTCCTTCCGCGCCGGCCGGAGCCGGGCGATCTGATGGCCTTCGCGAACACCGCCGGATACGCCATGGACTTCCACGCCGGCCAGGCACAACACCAGCCCGTCGCCCGCAAGGTCGCCGCCTGGCAGGACGGCGGCTCATGGCGTTGGAGCCTCGACGAACAGTACTGGCCGACGACGCCCTCAGGGGGACATGAGTGAGGTACGACAGCATCACCGAGGTCATAGGCAACACCCCTCTCGTGCGCATCGACCCGACCGTCACCGGGCTGCGGAACATCGACCTGTTCGCCAAACTGGAGATGCTCAACCCCTTCGGCTCGGTGAAGGACCGGGCCGCCTGGAACATGGCGCGCCCCCACCTCGCCGATGCGGCCGAGCACGCAAGCCAGATCGTCGAACTCTCCAGCGGCAACACGGCCAAGGCGCTGGCCGTCATCGCCGGGATGCACGGCCTGACGTTCAAGAGCGTCACCAACCGCATGCGGGTGCCGGAGATCAAGGACCTGCTCCTGCTGCTGGGCGCGGAGATCGAGGAGCTGCCAGGACAGAGCGAATGCCTCGACCCGACCGACACCGACGACCCGCTCACCCTCTTCCACCGCACCCTCGCCGATTCCGGCGACGCCTATCTGCACACCGACCAGTACTTCAACCCCCGTAACACGGAAGCCCATCTGACCGGCACCGGCCCGGAGATCGTCAAGGACCTGGACGGCCGGGCCCCGGACTGGTTCATCGCCTGCGTGGGCACGGCCGGCTCCTCCACCGGCGTGGCCAGGGTGCTGCGTGAGCAGGACCCACGGGTACGGGTCGTCGGGCTGGTCGGAGGCAAGTCCGACTTCATCCCGGGCATCCGCACCATCGACGAGGTCCACGAAGTCGGACTGTTCGACCCGGACACGTACGACACGATGGAGACAGTGAGCGCCGACGAGGCCATCGACGGCATGCTCACCCTGGTCCGCCGCTGCGGGATGCTGGCCGGACCCACCGGCGGGGCCGCCTACTTCGGGGCGGTCCGCCACCTGCGCGAGGTGGACGCTCAGCTCACCGAGCGTCGGACAGCCGTCTTCATCGTCTGCGACCGCGTCGAGAGCTACCTGAGCTACGTCCGGCAGCGGCGGCCCGACCTGCTGGGCCGGCCCCGACGGAAGAACTCGGTGACCGACCTGTCCGCCTCCGAAGTGCGCGCCGCCCCGGCCATCGGGGTGGCGGACGCCCAGCGGTGGATCGCCGCCGACGGGCCGCTCGTGGTCGACCTGCGCAGCCCGTTCGCGTACGCGGCACTGCATATCGACGGGTCGGTGAACATCGTCGACGAGCTGTTCGACGAACTCCTGCGGGGCGGCCTGCCCTTCAGCCGGAGCCGGCCGGTGCTGCTGGCCTGTCCGGTGGGCGAGAAGTCCGCACAGTACGCGGCACTGCTGACCCGCATGGGACATCCGGACGTCCGCAGCCTCGCCGGCGGCATCGTCGCCTGGCGCGATGCGGGCGCGCCCCTGGTACGGGACTGACATGACCGTCACCCCTGCCCGGGGCAAAGGCATGGCCTTCCCTGAGGACCTGCGCGACTGGCAGCGAGAACTGCGCGCCCAGTTCCCGATCATCACGGCCCATCCGGAGCTGGCCTACCTGGACAGCGCGGCCACCGCCCAGAAGCCACAAGCCGTGCTGGACGAGGCCCAGACCTACCTCACCACCGCCAACGCCAACGCCGGCCGCGGCACCTACACCTGGGCCAACCGCACCACGGAACTCGTGGAGCGAACCCGGGACCGCGTCAAGCAGTTCCTGGCCGACCCGGCACCGGAACGCTCCGCCGTCCACTTCACCAGCGGCACGACCGAGGGCCTGCGCACGATCGCGCGCGACTGGCTGGCCTCGTACCTCACCGACGGCGACGAGATCGTCGTCCCCGTCGCCGACCACCAGGCGAACATCGCACCCTGGCTGGAGACCCAGCAGCTCCTGGCCGGTCAGGGGGTGCGCGTCCACGTCCGTCGGATGCCGTACCAGCCCGGTTCCCACGACTACGACCACAACGCGCTGGCGGCGCAGGCGGGCTCTCGGACCCGGTTCGTCGCCACCACCCATGTGCACCACGTCTACGGCGGGAACATGAACGTCCACCGCATCCGCCAGGCGGCCGGCCCGGACGCGGTCATCTGCCTCGACGCCGCCCAGAGCATCGGCCATCTGCCGGTGTGCGTGGCCGACCTGGACGTCGACTTCGTCGTCTTCTCCGGACACAAGGCCCTGGCCCTGCCCGGCTCCGGAGCGGTCTGGGCCCGTCAGACGCGCGGACCGGCCTTCACGCCCGGCGGGTGGAACGGCACCCCGAACACCGCCGGCATCGCCTCCCTGGCCGCCGCGCTCGACTGGCTGGAGGCCGCCGGCACCGACCGGATCGAGCGCTGGACCGTGGCCCTCGCGGCCCGGCTCACCGAAGGGCTGCGCCACCTGGCCGCCTACGAGATCCTCGGCTGCCACCTCAGCCTGGCCGCCGATTCGCCGGTCCAGCGGCGACAGGGCATCGTCACCTTCCGGCACCGCGACATCGACTCCGGTGACCTGGGCTTCATCCTCTTCAGCCACGGCTTCATGGTCCGCTCGGACAACCACTGCCAGGGCAGCGCGGGCGAGACGACCGGCTCGGTGCGCGTCAGCCTGCACCTCTACAACACTCCTGAGGAAATCGACCGGTTGTTGTCCGTACTCGCCTCCCTTCAGTGACACCGCACCCATGTGTGAATGGGAACCGTTTTCAGCTGTAGGGTGCTGAGGAGTTCCGGAAGACAGGTGCGAACGGCGAGGTGGCGCGACCGGATGGGGCTGAGCATGGCGACGGCCGAGCTGTGGGTGGAACGCTGGGAACGCCAGCAGCAGCGGTACGCCGTCGGCCGCGAGGAGCGGTTCACGGTCGTCGCCGATGTGGTCGAGCACATCACGGCCGACAGGACGGGCACCCCCCTCGTACTCGACCTCGGCTGCGGTCCCGGCTCTCTGGCGGCACGGCTGGCCCGTCGGCTGCCGGACGCGGAGATCGTGGCCGTGGACATGGACCCCCTGCTGCTGGAGCTGGCCCGCACCCATCACGGTGCCGCCGCCCGTTACGTCGAGGCAGTCGTCGGCGAGACCGGCTGGATCCAGGCTCTGGGCCTGGACCGCCCGCTCGACGCGGTGGTCTCCACGACCGCGCTGCACTACCTCCCCCCGGACGCCCTCAAGCACACGTACCGGCAACTCGCCGCGCTGCTGCGTCCCGGCGGCGTCCTCGTCAACGGCGACCATCTCCCGCCGGAGGGCAGTCCCAAGGCCGCCGAGATCGTCACCCACGTCGGACGATGCCGGGCTGAGCGGCAGCAGGCATTCGCCCACGAGGACTGGGAATCCTGGTGGGCGGCCGTGGCCGACGACCCCGAGCTGGCGGACCTCCTAGCCGAACGCCGCCGCAAACAGCCGCGGAACGGCACGGGCGGAGAAACCGGGCTGCCCCTGTCCGCGCATGTACGGCTGCTGCGGCAGGCAGGTTTCACGCATGCCGGTCCGGTCTGGCAGTACGGCAACAGTTATGTGGTGGTGGCGACCCGCTAGGCGGCGCACCGTACACGGCACTCCCGCCCGGTGAACGCGACGGCCGGCCTCACGGGCAGCCTGCCCGCGAGACCGCCGCCACGCCACCGCGCCCATCGCCGTGGTGCATGGGCCGGCCGTCGGAGTGTCAACGTCCGGCGGATACGAGGGCGGCCCCGTCCGGGCGCCGGATGCGCTTCGCGATCAGGCCGTGGCGGGGTGCCAGGCACCAGGTGAGGACGAACAGGCCGGTGAGGACCACGACCACCGAGCCGCCCGCGGCCAGGTCGTAGGTGTACGAGACGTACAGGCCCGCCACGCTGCCCGCACAGCCGATGAGCGACGCCAGCAAGGTCATCGCCCACAGCCGTTCGGTGAGCATGCGGGCGGCGGCCGCGGGGGTGATGAGCAGGGCGAGGACGAGGATGTTGCCGACCGCCTCCAGGGACATCACGATCGTCGTGGTCACGACGACGTAGAGGGCCAGGTCGAGGCGGAACACCGGCAGGCCCGCGGCACGTGCCGCCTCCCGGTCCAGGCTGACGGCGACCAGTTCCTTGCCGATCGCGAGTACGACGAGCACGAGTACGGCCCCGATGGCTGCCACGGTCCACACGTCCGCCGCGCTGACCGCCAGCACCTGCCCGAACAGGAAGGACGACAGGTCGGTCGTCCAGCTGTCGCGCGTGGACACCAGCACGATGCCGAGTCCGAAGGCGAAGGCGAAGAAGACACCGATGACGGTGTCCTCCTTCAGCCGCCGGTTCTGGGAGACGAAGGCGATCAACACGGCCGTCGTGATGCCGGCCGCGGCGCCGCCGAGGAGCAGGTTGCCCTCGAAGGCGTAGGCGAGCGCGACGCCCGGGAAGGCCGAGTGGGCGACCGCGTCGCCGATGAACGCCATGCCGCGCAGCACGACGTACACGCCCACCACTCCGCACACCAGGCCGATGACCGCGGCGACGGCGAACGCCCGCTGCATGAAGGGAAGTTGCCAGGGATCCGTGAGGAACTCGATCACGCTACGGCTCCGATCGCGCGGTCCAGGCCGAACGCCCGCAGCATCTGGTCGGGGTCGGCGAGGAGTTCGGGGCCGCCCTCGGCGACGACCGTGCGGTTGATCAGCGCCACCCGGTGGCAGGTGCGGGCGGCGGCCGCCAGGTCGTGGGTGGTCATCAGCAGCGCCCTGCCTTCCGCGGCCAGCCGGCCGAACAGCTCGTTCAACAACTCCTGGGTGGGTACGTCGACTCCGGTGAACGGCTCGTCGAGGAGCAGGATGCGCGGCCCGGCGGCCAGGGCGCGGGCCACCAGGACCCGCTGCCGCTGGCCGCCGGACAGCTCACCGACGGGGCGGCGGCGCAGTTCGGTGAGCCCGGTCAGCTCCAGCGCCTCGTCCACCGCCGCCCGGTCCGCCGCGCCCGGGCGGCGCAGCCAGCCCATCTGCCGGGTGCGGCCGGTGAGGACCGCGCCCGCGATGTCGATGGGGAAGTCCCACGCGAACTCATGCCGTTGGGGCACGTACCCGATGCGCTGCCCGGCCCTGCGCCCGGTCCGTCCCTCGACGGCCACCTCTCCCCCGGCCAGCGGCACCAGCCCGAGGACGGCCCGCAGCAGAGTCGTCTTGCCGGCGCCGTTCGGCCCGATGAGCCCGACCAACTCGCCCGAGTCGACGGTCAGGTCGGCCTTCTCCAGGGCCGTCCTGCCGCCAAGGACGACGGTCGCGCCGGTGACCCGCAGCAGCGGGTACGGTCTGTCAGCCACGTGCGGTCCTCCTTCGCCGGGCGGCGAGGAAGGACGCGGCGCCCACAGCGGTGAGGGCGGCCGCGGCCGAGCCCAGGAGTACGGCCTGACCGGCGCCGGTGGAGGCCATCGTGCCGTCGCTGGAGTCGTCGGCGGAAGAGCCGCCCGTGGAGCCGGAGTCGGACGCGGAACCTGCCGTGTCCGAGGAATCCGAGGAACCCGAGGAAGAGGTACCGGACGACCCGGCGGTCCCGGAGGTGCCCTTGCCGGAGCCGTCGCCCGGCGTCACCTTGCCGGGGTCGGTGTCGCCGACCGCGAACGTCACCGTCTCCGTGTCGGAGACCTTCGTACCGTTCGCCAGCGTGCCGCTCATCTTGAAGGTCAGCCGGTACGTCCCTTCCTCGGTGAACGCCCATCCGCCGTGCGCGTGCGTGTCGGCGGGCACGTCGAAGGAGTCCGGCACCCCGTCCTTGCTGTTGAACAGGACGTTCGCGCCCGACATCGCGTCGTACGTGTAGAGCGCGTAGGTACCCGGACCCTCGACTGCCGTGAGCGAGAACTCCACACCCCCCTTGGTCGCCCCGGCCTCGATGTTGTCCGTGGACCAGCCGGGCCACAGCAGCCCCTCCTGCTGCACCTGGTCCAGCAGCCACACCGGGTCGCCGCCCTTTCCGAGGAACGCGAACTCGTCGCCCGCAGGCAGGGTGTTCTTGGCCGCGGGCTTGACGTGCAGGACCACGGAGGAGGGCTCGCGCCAGGTCGTCTTCCCCGAGACCGTGCCGTCCTTGATGTTGATCTGCAGCTTTTCGCCGACGACACGGGCGGCGAAGTCGACGTGGCCCTCGTCGAGGACCTTCTTGTCGGAGACGACGTCGGTGGCGGCCGTGGCGGCGACCAGGGCGGTGCGCCGCTGGGCCTCGACCGCCTCCGTCACGGCCTTCCCGGCCGCCGTCGGAGTCCGCACCTCCTCGGCTGCGTCCTCGGCAGGTGCCTCCCCGGCGACCGGCTGCTCCGGGGCCGTGTCCTTCCCGTCCGCCGTGTCCTTCCCGTCCGCCGTGTCCCCGACCACCACCGTGTACACGGTCCCGACCGACAGATCCCGCCCGTCAGCCGCCGTGGCCTGTGCGGAGAAGATGACCTGGTACGTGCCGTCCTCGCTGAACTCCCAGCGCGTCTTGCCCTCTTGACCCACCGGGAGCTCGTGCTCGTCCGGCAGGTTGTCCGCGCTGTCGAACAGCAGCGCGTCCTCGGCGGCGTCGCCTCCCTCCTTGTCCTCGTCCTCGGCCGAGTACACCTTCAGGTCGCCCGGCCCGTCGAGCCCGGTCAGCGACCACCGAACGGTGTCCCCAGCCACCGTGCCCTCAGGTACGCCGGTCGTGTCCCACCCGGGCGCCGAGGCGTCTGCCACGTCCGCGTCGTCGACGTCGATCACATGGGCGCGGTCCGCTGGATCCAGGGTCAACGCCCCGTCCGCATAAGCGATCCGCCCGAGTCCGGGTCCCACCGTACGTGCCGTGCTGTCGTCCGCGACGGCGACCCCGCCTCCCGCCAGTCCCACCGGTGTGGCCGCGAGGACCACCGCCACAGCGACCCGCTGAACTCTCCGCCTCATCAGGCGTCCTCCCCCAGGCACTTGGCGAGCTCGGTCGCGTTGTGCCGCATCATCGATACGTAGTCGTCGACCTTGTCGTCGAACGAGTCGCCGTAGATCGTGCAGATCCCGACCCCCTCGTCCTCGGCGACCCTGCGCAGCACGTCGGCGCGCGCCGCGAGGTTCGGCTCCAGGAACACGGACGGGACCTTCTTCTCCCGGATGGTGTTGCCGAGTTCCTCGACCTCGGCCGCGCTCGGTTCCTGGTTGGGCACGGGCACGACGAAGCCCGCGATCTCCATGCCGTACGCCTTCGCGAGGTAGCCGAAGGCGTCGTGTGTGGTGATCAGCTTCCGGTTCTTCTCCGGCACGGTGGCCAGCTTCCGCGCGACCTCCTCGTCGAGGGCGCCGAGCGTCTTCAGATACGCGGCCGCGTTCTTCTCGTACGTCGCTTTCCCGTCCGGATCAGCCTTGATCAGCTCGGTCTCGATCCGTCGCACGTACGCCTCGGCGTTGGAGACGTCCGCCCAGGCGTGCGGGTCCAAGTCGCCGTGCACGTGTTTGCCGATCACGGCCTGCGGCAGCACCCACAGCTCGTCGCCCGCCGCGCCGAGGAAGGAATACGGCTCCTCCTTCGGTACGGCCGCCTTGGCCCGGTCGGGCACGTTGAGCACCACGTCCTCGGCCCCGAGCCGCGCCGGCTCGCCGCTCTTGTCGTCGTCCGCGCGGACGTACACCTTCCCCGTCTCGGCGTTGAGGGCAACGTCTGCGTGGCCGCCGTCGAGCACGCGCGCTCCCTCGGGTGCCTCGGCGTCGTCGCCGACGGTGAAGGTGAAGGTGCCGCTGCCGATCTCCTCGCTCTTCCCGTCGAGGGTCTCGGTCCGTCCCTCGACGGTCAGCCGGTACGTACCGGGCTTGCTTAACGCCCAGTTGACGTGGGTGTGCGCCTCGGGCGGCAGGGTGAAGGAGTCGGCGTCGTCGAGGCCGTCGGCGGAGTCGATGTACACCTTGGGCTTGCCGAGCGTGTCGGTGAGATACACGCGCAGCTCGCCGGGTCCCTCCAGCTTCTTGGCCGTCGTACGGACTTGGGAGCCGTCTCCCGCGACCTCGCCCTCGACGGCCCAGCCGAGCCACAGCACGTCGAGCCCGAGGTCCTCCTCCAGCTCCATGACCGTGCCGCCGTACTCCTCCAGCTTCTCGGCGACCTCGATCTTCGGCGCCGACTTCTGGGCGTTGGTATGGACCATCTTCATGATCCCGGGCTCTTCGAGCAGCAGCCCGTTGCTGAACACGACGTCGGCCTTGGCGACCTTGGCCGCGTCTCCGGGGCTGGGCTCGTAGGAGTGCGGGTCGCCGTGGTGCGGCACGATCGAGGTGACGTCGACGCGGTCACCGCCGACCTGCTCGACGAGGTCGGCGATGATCGCGGTGGTCGTCGACACCGTCAACTCGGCATCGGCTGAACCGGCTTGCAGCCCGCTGCACCCGGACAGTAACGCGCTCGCCGCGATCAGCGCGGCGGTGGTGGTGCGTCTGGGGTGGCCCCGCATGGGGCTCCTCCTTCTCTCGAACACGACAATGCCGCGTACGACGGACCGGGTGGCTGCCAGGCGCCGGTCCGTCGTACGCGGAGCTTTCACTGGGCGGTACGGCGACGTCGCACGAAGAACACCGCACCGCCGCCCACCAGCAGGGCGACCACGGCGATGCCCGCGATCACGCCGACCTGCGCGCCCGTGGAGGCCAGGCCGCCGGTCGTCGAGGTTCCGCTGCTGCCGCTACCGCCGGTCGACGAACTTCCGCCGGCTCCGGAAGAGCCGGAACCCGGGGCCGTCGCCGAAGCCGAGGCGCTCGGCGAGTCGGACGGGGACACGGAAGCGGTCGGCGTCTCCGAGGCCGACTCCGACGGGCCGGCCGTCGGTGTCGCCGTCGGCTCGTCCCCCGCACCCGGCCTCACGGTCGACGGGTCCACGTCGTCCCCGACCACCCACGCGATGGTCTCCGTGTCACTGACCTTCGTGCCGTC
Organism: Streptomyces sp. SA15; assembly: GCF_002291145.1. Classification (GTDB taxonomy): domain Bacteria; phylum Actinomycetota; class Actinomycetes; order Streptomycetales; family Streptomycetaceae; genus Streptomyces. The sequence goes on along the minus strand of NZ_NTGE01000093.1, from coordinate 82,845 downwards.
GGCGAGTGTGGCGCTGACGGTGAAGGTGGTGCGGTATACGCCCTCGGCGGCGAAGGTCCACACGGTATGACGGTGGGTCGGCACGGACAGGTCGAAGCTGTCCGGCAGCCCGTCGGAGCTGTCGGCCTGCATGATCACCTTGCCGAGCGAGTCCTCGCCGAAGATGTGCAACGCGCCCGGTCCCTGAAGGGCATCGAGCCGGAAGGCCACACGGCCGTCGATCTCGGAGCTCTTGAACTGGTCGGTGCTCCAGCCGGGCCAGATGAGACCGTCGAGCTGCTGGATCGGCAGCCACCACACGGGGCCGCCCACAGGCCCCAAGAACTCATACCCCTCAGTGATCTTCCGCCTGGCCGCGGGCTTCACATGCAGCACGACCTCGTCGGGCTGATACCACTCGTGGTCGAGGGCCGTGCCCTCCTTGATCTGGAACTGCAGCGATCCGTCCACCGGGCGCGCGGCCAGATCGAGGTGGCCGTTGTCGATGACATACGCGGACGGTGCGGTGGGCGTGGGCGTCGGGCTCGTCGAGGGCGAGGTGCTCGAGGACGGCGGGGACGTCGAGGGCGTCGGGGGCGTCGGGGTGGAGCCGTCGCCCGGCATTACGTCGTTCGGGTCGATGTCGTCACCGACGACCACGGCCAGCGTCTCGGTGTCGGTGGAACCGCCGCTGGTCACCGCGAACGTCAGCCGGTAGACGCCCTCCGCGGTGAACTGCCAGATCGGCAGCAGCCGTTCCTCGTCGCCGGGCAGCGTGAAGGTGCGCTGAACGGACGCGACGCTGCCCAGGTACGGGATCGCCGGAGCGTCCGCGTTGTCCATCTCGGGGGTGTACGTGGCCATACCGAAGTCCCCGGGCCCGTCGTATCCGGACAGCGTGACCTCGGTGTCGCCCCCCGCCGCGGAGCCGTTCCAGCCCGGCTGCGGCGCGAAGATGTTCTCCGCCTCCCAGCCGTTGAGCTGCCAGGAAGTGTCCGTGGTCGTCATGCCGAGCACGGTGGCCACCGGGTCCAGGGTGGACTGCAGGGACGACTGCACCACGTGCAGCACCACATCGGAGGGCTCCCGCACGGCCGTCGTGCCGCTGCTCCGGTCGTCGATCTGCAACTCCAGCTTCCCGTCGACCAGTCGGGGCGTGACATCGAACTCGCCCTCGTCGAGCACGACGGCACCGCCGGCGGCACGGGCAGGCCCGCCGCCGGCGGCGGCCAGCCCTGCCGCGCCCAGGAGCACCGCGGTCGCCGTGGTGAGAGCCGCGGCTGTGAAGGCGCGTCTGTCGCGCGTCAGGGCCCGCATCACGAGCTGACGACGACCGTGTAGGTCGCGGTGGCCTGCTCTGTCACACCGCTTACCGTGCCCTGGACCCTGAAGGTCAGCTGGTAGGTACCGGCCTCCTCGAAGGCCCAGTTGGCGTGGTTGTGGGTGCCGACTCCGAAGGTCCTGGACTTGAAGGAGGTGGTGGCGGTGTTGCTGTCGTACCAGCGGGTGCTGCCCGCGTAGACGCTGAAGTCCTCGGTGGCGGCTCCGTTGCGGGTGGCGCTGACCAGCCGGTAGGTGACCGTGTTGTTGGCGAAGACACCCGTGGCGAGGTGCTCGGTGGAGATGCCCGGGAACAGAACGCCCCGGGAGTCCGCGACGAGTTCGTCGTCGGGGAGCAGCCACACCTGGCTGCCCGTTCCCAGCCAGCCGTGGCCGGGGTTGGCGACCCTGGCGGCCGCCGGCACCGCCAGCGTCACGTCCGCCGGCTCGTACTCGGTGCCGGTCTCCTCGTCATGGACGTGCAGATGCAGATCGGCGCCGTCCCACTCGGCGTCGAGGACGTCGACGTGGCCGCTGCTGAGCGTGGTGGCGGCGAAGGCCGACGTGTTGAGACCGGCCGTGGCGAGCGCGGCGGCGGCGATGCCGGTGACGGTCAGCAGGCGTCTGTGGGTACGCAAAGGAAACCCCCCTGGGTCATGTTCATGCCCGCTCGGGCATGACAAGACGATAATCGTTTTCATAAACGCTTGGCAATGACCACCGCCCAGTTGGTCCGTGTGTTCAGTATTGCTGGGTCGGCCTGATGTTCTGGTTGGCGCGGAAGAGGTTGTCCGGGTCGTACGTCCGCTTGACCTGTGCGAGCCGGTCGTAGTGGTCGCGGTAGGTGGCCCGGACCCGCTCCTGGTCCTCACCCTGCCCCATGAAGTTCACGTACGAGCCGCCCATCGAGTAGGGGTGGGTCTCCTCCCAGTAGTTGACACACCATTGCTTGACGGTCTCGGCGTTGGCCGGGTCGGGGTCGACGCCGGCGAAGACGCCGGACCAGACGGCGTCCCGGTAGCTCCACGCGGTGTCTTCCCGGGCCACCCGGTGGGCGGCCGCGTCGACTGGGTAGAGGTGCATCAGCGACAGCGGCGTGGGGAGGTTCTCGCCGTACTTGAGGTGCACGTCCACGGCGGGGTCCGGGATGCGGTCGAAGAAGTCGCCGCGCCAGTACCACTGGTACCCGGTCGGGATCAGCTCGTCGAACATGCTCTGCAACGCGGGATAGGGCATCGGTGCCGTGAAGTGGAAGGCGGGCGGCGCGGGCTCGTTCACCACCGCGAGGGCGTCCTCGGTGCGGTCCGGGTCACCGGTGTGACACCACACGATGCCGCACACCTTCTGGCCGTGGAGTTGTTCGGGGAAGGGCGGGCCGGGCGGGATGGTGAAGAGCGTGAAGAAGCCATAGATGTCCTCTGGGGCCTGCGGGAGGAAGTCGCGGTACCACGTGAGCACCTCGCGGGTGTGGTCGACCGGCCACACGGTGATTCCTACACCGACGTTGTCCACCGGGTGCAGCCGGTAGGTGAACGAGGTCACGATGCCGAAGTTGCCGCCGCCACCGCGCAGGGCCCAGAACAGGTCCGGGTGCTCGGTCTCGCTCGCGGTGACGAAACTGCCGTCGGCCAGCACGACGTCCGCGGCCAGCAGGTTGTCCACTGTCAGGCCGTACTTGCGGGTGAGGTATCCATGGCCACCGCCGAGGGTCAGGCCCCCCACGCCCGTCATCGACACGATGCCGGTGGGAGTCGCGAGGCCGAAGCCGTGGGTGGCGTGGTCGAGATCCCGGAGCTGGCTGCCGCCGCCCACCTGGGCGGTCCTCGCGGCGGGGTCGACCCGTACCCAGCGCATCGGCGACAGGTCGACGGTGACGCCGTCGTCCACGAGGCACAGGCCGGGACCGCTGTGCCCGCCACCCCGGACGGCGAGTTCCAGGCCGTTGTCGCGGATGAAATTGACCGCATTCATGACATCTGCGGCGTCCGCGCACCGCACGATGGCGGCAGGACGCTTGTCGATCATTGCGTTGTAGATGCTGCGAGCCTGGAGATAATCGGGATCCTGCGGGCCTATGACCGGCCCCCGCAGAGAGGTCCGCATCGCATCCAAGGTCGCACTGTCCATGGTGATCTCCTCGGGAGGCGCCGATGTCATGCCCCCGGCTTCGGCCTTCTCCGGCTGTCACCTCGATCACCCGCCGCTTGGTCTCTCGCCCGGGACCTCATCAAGTCGTCTCGGCGTCCGGAATGTCGCGGGCGTCGTGTCGTCGGATGCCGCGAGGCTGACCTGTCCAGCGTCCCGCCGACTACCGAGCCACGCAATTTCTACGGATCGCTGCTCGCCGGAGTCCGGGGCGTATCCGCGGTGCGCCCTCCCCCCAAGTGTGCTCTGCGTGCACGTGGCGGCACGGAAGGCAACGGCACCTGATCCGGCACCGACCACGACAAGCCGGATGGGCAGCCGTAATCGAAGCCCCGCAGGGATCTCCCGCAGGAGGCGGCGGCCTTGATCCGCCGCAGTAGCTGGTCGTAGGCCGCAGCCGAGGCGGCGGCCGGGTGTCGGGCGGCAGACAGGCCGGCCGCCGCTGGGTCAGGAACCTCACCGTCGCCCGCAGCATCTGGTCGATCAACGGCTTGTACGCATCCAGCCGCGTCCCCCGCGGCCGCGGCTTCTTCCGGGGCTCCGGCCACGAACGAAGCAGCTGTTCGCGTGGGTAAGAGCCTTGGTCGATGCCCAGGGACGGCCCCGTGTACAAGTGCCGCGGGTTGGAGCTCCCCGTGAATCAGCGCCGCCCCTGCCTTCGCGATCAAAGCGGAAGCAGGGGCAGTACGGCGGCGGACCGGGGATTCAGGAGGTGCTGTCGAAGGACCCGTCGGAGTCGGCTCCCCCGAGGTCGGCAGTGGCGGTCGGGCTTCCTCCCTCCGGAACCGCGGCTCCTGACGTGCCGTCGTCCGTCGCGGTGGGCGTGGTGCCCGGGGCGGTGGACCCGTCGACCGGGGGTTCCGATGTGGGCTCGGACGTGGACGTGAACGGGGCGGCGGCCACCGTGAGCGTCACCATGCCTCCCGCCGGAACCCGTTCTCCCGCGGCTGGACTCTGGCCGAGGACCATGCCGGGGCCGGCCGTCTCGGAGGGTTCTTCCGTGGTCTCGACTGCGAGGCCCCGGCTCTCCAGGATCTGACGGGCTTCCTCGACGGAGGTGCCCGTCACCTCGGGAACGTCGACGTGTCCGCTGTCCTCCTCGACGCCGGGATCGACGGGAAGGGGGGTGTCCTCCGTACCGTCCGAGCCCACAGGCCGTTCCAGTCCGGCATCTTCCTCCTGGACATCGACCAGCTCGTACTTCTCGACCTCGTCCCCGTCGTCCGTCGGCTCGACCTTGACGACCTTTTCCCGGTCGTAGGACTTCCACTTCTTGTTCTTGCCCTTGAACTCGACCTCGGGGCTGTCGACATCGTGCTCGAACGCACCCAGCGGATTACCGCAGCTGCACTGCACCACGGGCTTCCCGTTCAGGTTGACGAGTACCGCGATGCCCGCCTCGAGCAGCGCGTCGAAGGCAACCGCCTTGCCCTTCTTGTAGTCGTGGTTCTTCACCAGCGTGTCGTTGCGCAGCAGAACGGGCGTCAGTTTCTGGAGAAAACCGCCGATCTGGTCGATGCCGATGTCCTGCACCTCGGCCCACTGCGCCGCCTTCTTCCGGTTGGTGCGGTCCGTCAGGAACGCTGCGAGCCTGTCCTTGTCACAGGTCTTCCTGTCCCGCGAACCCCCGTACAGACCGGGCCTGTCGCCGTTGTGTACACCTCCTCCGAGCGCCGGCGCCCCGTCGATCGACAGGTTCGTGCCCAGCCCGAGGGCTTCCGCGAAGAAGGGCGCGGCGGCCGGAGCACCCCGGGCGATCGCCTTGACGACGATCTTGGCGGGCAGGCACGCCGTGGTGGTCAGACTGACGATGCTCAGGATCGCCGCCATCACGATGGCGGCACGTCCGATCCCCCGAGTGTGTCGCATTCAGGTCCCCGTTCATCCTTCACTTGAACGTGAAAACGTCGTTTCGGTTGCTTGACTCAGCGACCGCCGGGCGAGGGGCCGCAGCAGACGGAGAGTGTGTGAGCGTCCGGCGCACCCCCGTGGTGCCGCACTGCTCAAGAGGCCGGCACGTCGCCGGGCTGAGCTCCGGTGCCGCGGAGGCCCGCCGACGGTGTCATGTCGCGGCGGGTTCCGGAGCCGGGCGGGACAGGACCAGGGCGATCACGACGACGGTGACGACCACGCAGACCGCGACGACGGCCACGACCCAGGCCGGGACACCCGTGACGAACAGCGCCGGGAGCGCGGTGACCGCCGACAGGATCCGTGAGCCGGCGACGACACGGGAGCCGGTGCGGTCGGCCGTGAGCCAGGTGTGGACGACGGCGACGACGGTGATCACTCCAAGGACGGTCCCAGCGACGAGGACGCCCACCGGCGGCCCCGGCGCCTCCGAGTCCGGCAGCGGGGTGAAGACGCTGGTCATGTCGATCAGCCCGAGCACTCCGGCGAGCGCGAGGCCCACCTTGTTCTTGCGGGTGAGGGTCGGCCCCGCCGCTTCGATCCGGGTCATGTCGGTTCCCCCGCTACGGGTGTTGAGGGCCGCCGGTGCGGCGACCAACTGAACCGAGCATGGCGGGCGGGCCCTTCGGCGCGCATCGCCCGATGTTCCCTGTCACCCGGGAGGATTTCCCGGCCCGGAAGGACGACGGGCCTCCCAGCCGGGATCCCGGTCGGCCATCATCGGGGCATGACCTCAGCCGCCGGTCCGATCCGGGTGCTCATCGCCGACGACCATCCCGTCGTACGGCGCGGGATGAGCGCCCTGCTGGCCTCGCTGGACGGCGTGGAGGTGGTGGCGGAGGCGACCACCGGCGAAGAGGCGCTGCGGGAGGCCCAGTTGACCCGGCCCGACGTGGTTGTGATGGACATCCAGATGCCCGGGATGGACGGCGTCGAGGCAACCCAGCGGCTGGCCGCGGTGCTGCCGGACGTGGCGGTACTCGTGGTCACGATGTTCGAGGACGACGAAACGGTGGTGTCCGCGATGCGCGCCGGCGCTCGTGGGTATCTCCTCAAGGGCGCCGAGCAGGAGGAGATCCTCACCACCATCCGCTCGGTCGCGGCCGGGCAGTTCGTGATGGCGCCCGGCGTTGCCGCCCGTATCATCGGCCATCTCGGTTCGGTGCCCGCACCGGCCGCTCCCCCCTTCCCCGAGCTGACCGGCCGCGAACTCGAAGTTCTCGACCGCGTGGCCCGGGGACACAGCAATGCCCGGGTCGCGGCCGACCTGGCGCTGGCCTCGAAGACCGTGGCGAACCATTTGTCCGCCATCTTCTCCAAGTTGGGGGTGAGCGGGCGGACCGAGGCGGTGATCCTGGCCCGGGAACGGGGGCTGGGCGAAGCTACGCCGGGGTCGGGGCCGTGACGGGTCGGCGCCCGTCGACGCTGCTCGTCGGCACGTCGCTCGCCGCGCTGTGGGCCGGTCTCGCAGTGCTCACCGCCGCGGCTCTCGCCTCCCTCTGGTTCGCCCCGCCCTCCTCTTCCGACCAGTGGGTGATCTGGGCGGTGATGGTCGGCACCTTCCTGGCAGGGTCCTGCGGTGCGGTCACCGCCCGACACCCGGGCTCGTCGGCGGCCCGGTTCCTCGCCGGGTCGGCTGCCGCCCTGCTGGCCGCTCCGCTCGCGCTCGCAGCCGGCGCCCACACTCTCGCCTCGGTCCTGGCCGTACTCGCCTCCACGGTGACCGTGCCGCTGGCCGCCCTCCGCGTCGTGGAGAAGCGGCCGCCGTCCCGCCTGCTGCGCCGGGCGGACGCCGCCGTCGTCGTCACCGGCGCCGGATGCGCGGTGGCCGCGGTGGCCGGTGTGGAGGCGGCGCAGGTGGCCGCGGCGATCGCCTCCGGAACCTCGATGTGCGCCGGGACCTGGGTGCTCTTCGAGGTCACCACCGGGGAGGACCGGCGCCGCGTGCTGTGGCTGGTACTGGGTGCCGCAGCGACGACGCTGGGCGGCATGCTGCTCTTCGCGGCCCAGAACTCCCTGCCCATGGGGCCGCTGTCCACCGTCTTCGCCACGGGAGCCCTGTCTTTGTTCCTCCCTCTCGCCGTCACCGTCGCGCTCGTCGCGCCACGCCGGGCCGACGTACGGGTCGTGATCCGCGGGGCCGCCGTTCTGATCGTCATGCTGGCGCTGAGCGCGGCGGTCTACGAAGGTGTCGCGGCGGTGTGGGAGCTGCTGGTGGGCGCCCGGCCCGGCAAGGGAGTGCCGGCACTGCTGGCGGCCGCGATCGCCGCCGGCTACCAGCCCGTACGGATGCGGGTCGAGGCGAGCATGGACGAGATGCTGTTCGGCAGGTCGGCCGACCCGGTCGAGACGTTGACCCGGCTCGGCACGGACTTGACCGCCGGCGCCCCGCCGCCGTTGTGGCTGCACACCCTGCGCTCGACCCTCGGCGTGCCCGGCATCGCACTGCGCCAGGACGGGGCCGACATCGCCACGGCGGGCACCATGGACGACGGCCACACCACGCTCACCGCCCTGCGCGCGGGCGCCGAGCACGTGGGAGACCTCGTGGTGTGCCTTCCACCCGGGCACCTGCGGCTACCCCGGGCCGCGACGGCGGTGGTCGAACTGGTGGCGGCGCCGCTCGCCCAGGCCCTGCACGCCGCACGGCTCAGCGAGCAACTGATCCTCTCCCGCGGCCGGGTGGTGACCGCGCTGGAGGAGGAGCGGCGCCGGATGCGCCGGGATCTGCACGACGGTCTCGGCCCGGCCCTGACCGGCATCGCCTACACCGCGGACGCGGCCGTCAACCTCATCGCCACCGACCCGGAGCGCGCCGTGGAGACACTGCGCGGGCTGCGCGCCGACATCGGCGACGCGATCACCGAGATCCGCCGGATCGTCTAAGGACTCAGGCCCCGGGCCCTCGACGAACTCGGCCTCGTCGACGCCGTCCGCCAGCGCATCGCCCCGCTGCACGCCGCGGACGGCCGGCCCCTGGCCGTTACGATCGACGCTCCGGATCGTCTGCCGCCGCTTCCCGCGGCCGTCGAGGTGGCCGCGTACCGGGTGGCGGTGGAGGCCGTGACCAACATCGCCCGGCATTCCGACGGCACCACCGCCGCCCTCACCCTGGAGCTTGCGGGCCCCGCGATCCTGCGCGTGACCGTCGCCGACAGCGGCCGCTGCGCCGAGCCGTGGACGCCCGGCGTGGGCATCCAGTCCATGTACGGACGCGTCGAGGAGATCGGCGGCACCCTGACCATCCGCACCACTCCTCAGGGCGCGACCATCACTGCGGACCTGCCGCTGGCCATCCCGGCCGACACTGGGCGTTCGCCGCACCGACCGCCTCACCCAGAGCCCACGCTCACTACAACCGACGACGCGACAGAGGAGATCACGAGTGGTCCGTGAGCGCCCGAGCGGCGTGCGGCATCGCCGCCGACCGTCTCGCCACCGACGCCGTGAACAACGCTGGCGTGCGGTTCTTCTGCCTCGCTCGTCGTGGTACTGGACTGTGTCGGTCCATCTCTTGCCCGCCTGGGGAAGAGTGCGGTGCACGATCTCCCTGGGTGGTGGCCAACCCCCTGCAGGGATCCGTCACTGGGACGGGGGACGCAGGCTTGCGTACTGGTCGATCAGCAGCTTGCGACCAAGGGGCGTACCGCCCGTGGGTACAGTCGCGGAGCCGTGCGCCGGTAACCGGGCAGCCATGCCTATTCGCCGTCGAATTCCGAGTCCATCTCCAACCTCAGGTCGGCTCCCGAAGGAACGATCTTGACGTACAGACCTGTGAGCTGTCCGGCGAGCCGGGCGTTCAGACCGCCTTCTCCCATGACGCCGCCGACCTGGTGCTCGGGGACGGCGACGACTGCTCGCTGTCCCTCGATGAGAATGCCGGTCGGCGGCTGCGCGTAGACAAGGGCGTTGACCAGCAGGTTCCGCTGATTGCTGGAATAGGGGATGATTTCGATCCTTTCGTTCAGCCGTCCGGAGAGCATGCGTTGAGCGCCATGTATCCGCTCGGCGCCCTCCCCTATGAAGGCTCCCTTGACGCTGTTCGCCGACCTGGTGGGTGCCACGACGACTTTTGTCCGGGCTCCGGGGACCCGGGCGATGCCCGTGATCGCCACCTCGCCGGTCGTCAACTCGGGCACGAATCCGGCCAGGACACGCTCGACCAGGGCCGCGGCGGTGAGGGACAGCACGAGGGCACCGTCCTCGCCGCTCTGCGGACCGCCCCGCTGCCCGCCGTCCCCCATCCCGAGGACCAGCGCGACGACGGTGTCCCCTTGCGCCAGGCGGCGGCCGGAGCGGCCCTTGTGGAGTTCCCGGAGCTCTCGTGCCGGCAGAACCGCCTCGCGTGTCCGGCCGGTGACGGGGTCGCGGACAGCGCATCGGTACCCATCCGGCGCGGAGCCGGTGACGCGCGCGGTGACCGCCGTACCGGGCGCCGGGAAACCGGCACTGTGGTCGTTCAGGATGAATGCGGCGGCCTCGTCGGGCGTCAGGAGCAGCGTTTCCTCGGTGAGCCGGACCAGCCCGACGTCGCGTGGAAAGCAGCGTCTGCAGGAGATCCGGCCACCGGAGCGGACCTTCAAGACGATGTCGGCGTGGTCGCCCCGGTCCCGGGGACAGGTCCAGCTCTGCCCGTCCTGAGAAGCGGCGCCGAGGCGACGCAGCAGGGTGGCGGGATCCGTCGTGTCGGCCTGTGCGATGCGCTGGTTGAGCGGCGACACTCGGGGGGCGGGGATGGTCTCGGTCATCTCGCTTCCCTTCACCATCTCCTTGCGGTACCGCTCCGCCGTCTGCCTGATCAGCTCCAGGTCGATGCCCTGCCCCCGGGTCGACTTGTCCACCGGAAGCGGCTCGGTGCCGGTGGACAGCACCGGCAGGCGCCACCTGGCGCTCCCCTTGGCCCTCAGAGCCGCGACCCTGGTCAGCATCCGCAGGGCCGCCGACGCGGAGCCCGGTGGCACCATGCGCAGCCGTGCCGCGTGATGCACCACCTGCACCGTGCGCTCGTCGAGTGGCCCGTCGAGGTCGGACGGGAGAGCCACGGTCGGCATGCCGTCCGCCTGCGGGCCGCCCACCTGTGCCCAGAGCAGGAACTCGTCAGGTTTCGCCACGTCCATGCCCTCGGTGTCCGGCTCGGAGCCGGACAGTTCCAGCACACCGCCGTCCGCGTAGACGTCCACCCACCGGTGGGTGAATCCGGCCACCGCGGCGTACGCCGGCAGCCCTGTGACCCCGGGTGGGGCGATGAAGACGACCTTCGCGGCCACGTCGCCCAGGTTCAGGCCGCTGGCCCGCAAAGCTTCGATCGTCGCGGACTTCGGGTCGGCCTCCTTCCCGAACGCCCAGGGGATCACCACTTCCTGCGCCGCCATGTCGCCCGGTGTCGGTGGCGCGTGCGTCGTACTGATCGCGAGGTCGTAGCGCGGCCGAGCGGCGGTCCTCGCCGAGGCGGCGGGCAGCGGCACGCCCAGCCGACGCATGGCTCGCTCGTCCACCCAGCTGAACGCCCGTCGGCCGCTTGACACCTGATCTTGGCCGTCCGGGTGGGGCAGCCAGGCGAGGAACGTGGGCGAGGTGCCGCTGAGTTCGGCCAGGCGGCCGGTGATCGCGCGGGTGGTGCGCAGCAGTTCGGGCGGGGGCACCGTGCCGAGCAGGATCCGGCGCGTTCCCTCGGAGAAGTCGAACTGCCACTGCTGTGGTGGCCGTTCGGTGTCACCGACGCGGCGCAGGAGCCCGCTGAGGAAGACCTCCGCGACATGGCCTGCGTCCACCGGCCCGCCGAGCGCCTGCCGTACGAGCTGCATCGCGGGCACGGGCAGCGGCGCGACCGCAGCCAGGTACGCCGCGAGCCGGTAGGCCTGCGCCGAGGCGACGGAACGGAACCTCGACACCTCGGTCCTCGGTGCCCTGTCGATGCCGGGCCGCGCGGCGCCCGATGCGTCGGGCCGGGCGCGCGACGGCGCGGGCGCCAGCAGCGGCAGCAGCGCGCTGGTACCCGCCGAGCCGACCAGCCGGGCCCAAGTGGCCACCGCGGCGGGGGTGGGCGTGAGGACGGGGACGGGTAGACCGTCGAACGGCCGAAGCGCGGGCGGCAGCACCGGGTCTGTGACGCGCCAGGTCCCGTTGGCCGCCGCCGGGCGCCGTGTGGTGACCCGCCAGCGCTCCGCCCGGATACCGGTGCCGGACCACATGCGTGGCGGGAGCGTCTGCAGCACGGCGACCGGGCCCACCTGGGCCAGCCGGTCGAGCAGGTGGTGCATCCTTCCGTCACGCCATGCCTGGCCCACGCCGTCGCTGACTACCAGCACCAGAGTGCGACCTGAGGGGTCGACGACGGCGGAAGGCGGGAGCGTCGCGGGAGTGGTGCCGAACGGGCGGTAGCCCATCAGGGGTCCGTCCGGGGCGCGGGTGTCCAGGCTGAACGTGTGGACGAATCGGAAGGCGCCGCCGCGTTGCATGAGGAGTCGTACTTCGGTGGCCAGACGCTGCCAGGGGAGCATGGACACCCCGTCGTCCACCAGGATCGCCAGGTCCAGCCAGTGCGCCTTGGCCGGGCGCAGCACGGCGTCGGGCAGTCCGGTTTCGGCCATGGCCGTGACGGTCCTGGGAACGTCCAGCTCGGTCCGGCGCGGATCCGGCCGGTGCAGACGGAGCGGCCGCAGCGCGCGGCCGAGGGCCAGTTCCGCTGTGCCGAGGGCCTTCTCACCGGGGGGCCGGACGGATAGGGCCGGGGCCGGCGGGGGGTCGGCGAACCTTCGGTCCCTCGCCGGGGTGGAGGCGGCGCCGCCGTGCAGGGCGCCGCGGGCGCGCCGCGGGCGCCGGAACGCGCCCGGCGGCCGTGCGTGCTCGTCGGTGTCACCGGCGTCCGCGGGCTCGGCGTGGACCTGGTAGTCCGCAGGGACGCCGTCGTCCGGCGGATTCCCGGCCCCCGCCCTCGCCAGGGCACCGGTGGGGGCCGACGGCAGCCGGCCGGCGAGCCAGAGGGAGTCGAGGAACTCCTCGCTCGACAGGCCGACTCCGCAGTCCGCGAAGACGTTCAGCACCCGCTCGAACATCCGCGGCTACACCGTCCCACCGAGGCGATGCAGTACGGCGTCCAACAGACCGTCGGCATCGAGGCCGACCCCGCCACGGCGCAGGAAGACGGCGTTGAGCAGCTGGTCGGTGGCCAGCTCGCCGCTCGCGCGCCGGGAGAGGAACGCGCGTACGAGCTCGTCGATCCCTTCTATCCCGTCGGCGCCGGATCCGTCGCTGTCGCCCAGGTGGGCACGTACGATCGCCCGCAGGCGCTCCTCGTCGGGTTCGGGCAGGTCGAGCCGGACGCAGCGGCGCAGGAACGCCGGGGGGAAGTCGCGTTCGCCGTTGCTGGTGATGACGACGACCGGAAACTCCGAGCAGCGCACCCGGCCGCGGTCGACGTCCGCCCGGCCTCCTGGATCCGCGGTCACCACCCGCGCCCGGTCCTGCTCCCCGGTCAGCCGGGCCAGCTCGGGGATCTCGAACTCGCCGTCCTCGAAGATGGTCAGCAGGTCGTTGGGCAGGTCGATGTCTCCCTTGTCGAGTTCGTCGATCAGCAGGACCCGAGGCCGCGTCACCGGGAGAAGCGCCGTCCCCAGCGGCCCGAGGCGCACGTAGGAGCCGATGTCCGGTTCCTTCGGCACCAGGCCCTGTTCCCCGTCCTGGTCACGTCGCAGGCCCGCATCGCGCAGCCTGCCGATCGCGTCGTAGTGGTAGAGGCCGTCCTGCAGCGTGGTCCGGCTGTTGACCGGCCAGTGCAGCACCCGGCCCAGGGACAGCTCATGGGCAATGGCGTGCGCCAGGGACGACTTCCCGGTCCCGGGCTGCCCGGTGACCAGCAGGGGCCGCCGCAGCATCAGCGCCGCACTGACCACATCCGCCTCTTCGGATCCGATGAGATACGGACGATCGCGCCGTCGGCCGGCCCCGCCCGGGGCACCGCCGAACCGGCGCCATGGCGGTGCTTCGGGAAAGTCCACCTCGCGTACCTGGCCATCGCCCTGGAACAAGCGCCAGTCGTTCCCGGAGTTCTCAGCTGTCACCTGGCAGCCAGCCTTTCCCAGTTCCTCGGGGCGTCAGGGGGATCGCCGTAGTCGGGCAACGGCGGGAGCGGCATGCCGGGGTCGTCCCACACCATGGCCGGGCGTGCCGCGAACGGCTCCCCGTCGTGGTGCACGGCTTTCCGGAAGCCTTGGACCACCTCCGGCACGTCGGACAACGACACGCCGCCGACGATGTCCTCGAGCCGCTGCGCGTGTTCAAGGCATGTGGCCTCGCGGTCCCAGAGCACCACCGGGACCCCGAGGGCCAGGCAGACCTCCAGGAAGTAATGGCGGTCCTCCGGCTTACCGTGCAGGACGGCCCACGCCGTGCGCCCGTGTACGCCTTCCAGCGCGAACACCACCCTGTCAAAGGCTCCGGCCTCGTCCCTGATGACGATGGGGGCCGTGTGCCCGGCCTCCCAGCGCCGCCGGAGGTTGCCGCGCCGCTCGTCCTCCCTGTCTCCGTATTCGCGCAACCGCAGCGCCACTCGGTACTGCGCCCCCAGCACCCGGCGCTTCTCCTGCTGCCCGGGACGACGCGGAACACCGAGGCGGGCGAGTCCATCAAGCACGCCGCCACCCGTCCAGGCGTCGACGGGCACATGGAGCTCCTCCCGCCCGACCACCACGTCGATCCAGGGAGCGGGCTCGTCGCCGCCGTTGCGATAGTCCTCGGCCGCCCCGTCGACCTTCCGGCCGATCTCCTCCGCAGTGAAGGGCCCGTCGCCCACCGGAACCGGGCGCGGTTCGAGCCCCTCATGTACCAGCCAGATCCGGCAGTCGTAGCGCTCCCGGTCCGAGGCGTTCCGGGACAGCTCGACGGAGATCCGCGTCACCGGTCGTCGCCGCAACTTCGCCCATGCGGAGCCACGTTCACGGTAATCGACCAGGAGGGACCGGTCGACGCCCAGACGCCGGCAGACTTTCTCGCACCAGGTGTTGAGCTCCTCCCTGGTGCTCTTGCCGGTGACGGCGGCGGAGAGGAAAACGGCCAGCCGAAGCAACCGCGGCATCCGCGGAACGTCACCGTCTTCCAGCGAATAGTCGTAGTACCCATCAAGTTCTTCGGCGGCAGTCGCCAGTTCCGGCTCCGTCATGTCGGTGCTGTCCAGCCAGTCGGGCCTGCGGCCATCGAACTCCAGCACACGACGGGCCGCCTGACAGAAGAGCCTGGGGTGAGCGGAGTTCACCCGCCTCAGTATCTCGAGAAGCTCCTCATACTCCTTGGCCGACAGGAGCCGTGGCCGGATGCCCTTGACCGAACACCCGAGCGCCAGCAGACCGTTGAGCGTCTTCCGCCGACTCGCGCGCACCTTTTCCGTCAGCGACTCGGCGAGCGTGGCGAGCGCACGTTCCTCGGTGAACAGAAGGACGGCCAGTTCCTCTTCCAGCGAGGGGGCGGCCGTGTCCGGCTCCTCGGAGAGCATCCGATAGCCCAGTTTCGGCGCCAGCAGGCGTGCGTGGCGCTTCAGTTCCGCGCTCTCGAACAGCTCCAGCAGCAGGTCGACGGCGTTGTCCGGCACGGTCCCCGGGTCGGTGAGGCGGGCGGGCAGGCATGCGTCGAGCACATGGTGTGCGGGCGGCTCTGCACAGGCCAGCTCCTCGCGAATACGCTGCCATGGCACCGTCAAAGTGCGCCGCACCGTCTGCCTGTCCGATAACGGCCTGTGGCTGATGACGTGGTCGGTCACGAGGCCGACGGCGACCGCGGGGTCGTCCTGCCTGAACAGCGGACTGCCGCTGTAACCCTCCTGGATGGAGGCGCCGGAGAGGTCGGCGTCAGCGTAGTAGTACCAGGTGTCGGAGACCTTGATGGTGGTGTCGGCGCCGGTGATGCGTTCACCACCGCCGTGCCACGCCCGTACCTTGAGCCTTTCCGTCATGTCCTGCCATGCCACGGCGCGCGTCGAGGGTCCGGTCGGCTCGTCGAGTTCCAGCACCGCCAAGTCCCCCTCCCCCCAGGACCCCCTGGGACTCGGGCGAGGAGGCACCCACACGGACAGCCGCGCCGTGCGCGGGTGTCTCACCTGCCCGTCGTGCAGCACGAGGGAGAGACGGTCGGAGGGCGCCGGCCGCTCCGTGTTCTCCCTGTCCTTGCCGAGAGCCAGGCTGACCACATGCGCGCAGGTGAGAACATAGCGCGAGGACAGCAGCGCCCCGGCGCCCGCGGCTGAAGAGGAGCCCTTGCTCAGCACCGACACCAAGGCCGGCGCCATGTCGTCGGACGGGCGGAACCACCCCACCATCAGTTCCTTCGGGCATCGTCGGTCTGCCAGGTGGCGGAAACCGTCATCGTCGCCTGGCCGTTCACTCCCACAATCCCCAACTTGAGGTCCTGGCCCACCTGTACCCCAAACGTGACCGAGATTTCCTGGGGGGGCTCGGGAACGCTGGTGACCGAACGGTGCACCTCCTGGAGCAGCGGCCCCAGCGGACTCAGCATGGTCCGCAACCCCTCAGTGGCGACCACGACGGCGCGATCGCGCCTGGCGCCCACCTTCGTCACCGTGCCAAAGCCCTCGGGAAGATCCCGGAAGTCCTCCTCCTCTCCCGCCACGCTTCCGGCTGGCTCCGGTTCCCCGGTGTCGGACAGCTCCAACCGCAACACCGCTCCGGCGAGCTCCACTTCAAGAGACTCAGGCATGAACACATCATGTCCGATCGTCCAGTCCTATGGCGAGGCCATACGCAACACCGACCGACCTGAGTCGCGTTCGATGCCGCCCACAAGACAAAGGTCTCGCACGACCGCCCCGGCCCGGCACTGCACACTCATCCTGCCCATCGATACGACTACCGGCGTTGAGCAAGCCAGCGCAATATCGGCCGCGCCGCCTTCGGCAACCCCACGACGACACCTCGCCCTGACGTGCGTCCTCGTCTTGCAAGGGGGAACGGATGACGAATCGTTGACATCAACGGGGCCCGACAGCCTCGACAGCCCCGGACACGAGAGGACGTCAGATCGGCAACACTCCGGATGAAGTGCCAGCTCAGCAAGCCCGTAGCGAAACCGTTGCCGTTCCGTCGGTAGTCCCCCACAGCGAGCGCATAGTGTGTGATGCCGTTCCCACGCGCCGTGACGTCGGCGCGAGTTGAGCCCGACCGCTCGTGGGAGCACGGCACAGCGCTCAGCTCGTTCACACCAGGGGGAGTCAGACCATGCGATCCATACGGCCCTCGTTCACCGCTCGTCGGGGGAGGAACGCGCGCCGCGGAACCTCCCCCGTGCTGGCCGCCGTCGCCCTCGCCTCGGCGCTCGTGCTCACCGCCACCGCCTGCGACTCGGGCGATGCCGAGGCCGGTGGCGAAGTCACCCCCTCCGCCGCGCCCGGGGGCGACGGCAAGATCACGATTCCGGACGACATCCGGGACAAGCTCAAAGAGCACGGGATCGACATCGACAAGTGGAAGAACGGCGCCTGGAAGAACTGGGACAAGGACGACTGGCTGCGCGAGGCCGACGAGTACATCAACCCCATCATCGAGGGGCTGTGGGACCCGGACCGGATGCGGGACGCCCAGGACCCGGACAACGCCGTCGACGACAGCGACCTCTCCGGTGACCAGGGCGTGACCGACCCGGAGCCCGCGCCGGTGGACGCGAAGGCCGTTGCGCCTGCGTATCACGCCAACGCCCCCGAAGCGGGCAAGGTGTTCTTCGACTCCCCCGAGGGCACGATGGTCTGCTCGGCGACAGTCGTGCAGGACCCGGCCCACCCCGGCAAGTCCAACCTGGTGTGGACGGCGGGCCACTGCGTGCACGCCGGCAAGAACGGCGGCTGGTACCGCAACATCGCGTTCGTGCCGTCGTACAACAACGAAGGAATGACGGCCGGAGAGTTGGAGAGCGCGGCCAAGGAGAAGGTCGCTCCGTACGGCGCTTGGTGGGGCGACTGGGCGCAGACCTCGGACCAGTGGATCGAGCAGGGCGGTGCGACGGGCGGTGACGGCGCGTCGTACGACTTCGCCGTCATCCACGTGACGCCGGAGGAGGGCAGCGGCGGCAAATCGCTGGAGGAGACGGTCGGTTCGGCGCTTCCGGTGGACTTCAAGGCTCCGGCCGTGGCGAAGGTGGAGGGCATCACGGCGACCGGCTACCCGGCCGCGGCGCCGTTCGACGGCCAGACGATGTACCAGTGCCAGGACAAGCCGGGACGGCTGTCGCTCAGCGCCTCGGACCCGACGATGTACCGCATCGGCTGCACCATGACCGGCGGTTCGTCCGGCGGTGGCTGGGTGGCGACGGGCTCGGACGGCAAGCCCGCGCTGGTCTCCAACACCTCGATAGGCCCGGTGACCGCGGGCTGGCTGGCGGGTCCGCGACTGGGTGAGGCGGCCAAGGGCGTGTACGACTCGGTGAGCGAGAAGTTCGCGGGCCAGTGACCGGCCGTTGAGCGAGGTACGGCGGTGGGGTGTCTCGGCATGAGCAAGGCATACGGCGGGCAGTGACCCGCACGTGCTGAAGGCCCGCCCCCTGCGAACGGGGGCGGGCCTTCGAGCTGTCCGTCAGAGTGCCGGCGCCGGGACGTACGGCGCGAGGTCCGCCGCCAGTTCCTCGTGCACCCGCGCCTTGAGCAGGGTGCCCTCCGGGGTGTGCTCCGCGGAGATCACCTCTCCCTCGTCGTGGGCACGGGCGACCAGCTTGCCGTGGGTGTACGGCACGAGTGCCTCGATCTCGACCGACGGCCTGGGCAGCTCGTGGTCGACGAGCGCGAGCAGCTCCGTGATGCCCTTGCCACTGCGGGCCGAGACCGCGATGGAGCGCTTCTCGATCCGCAGCAGACGCTGGAGCACCAGCGGGTCGGCCGCGTCCGCCTTGTTGATCACGACGATCTCGGGCACGTTGGTGGCGCCGACGTCCCTGATCACCTCGCGCACGGCGGCCAGCTGCTCCTCCGGGTTCGGGTGCGAGCCGTCCACCACGTGCAGGATCAGGTCGGACTCGCCAACCTCTTCCATGGTGGAGCGGAACGCCTCGACCAGGTGGTGCGGCAGGTGTCGTACAAAGCCGACCGTGTCGGCCAGCGTGTACAGCCGTCCGCTCGGGGTCTCGGCCCGGCGCACGGTCGGGTCGAGGGTCGCGAACAGGGCGTTCTCCACCAGCACGCCCGCGCCCGTGAGGCGGTTGAGCAGGGAGGACTTGCCGGCGTTGGTGTAGCCCGCGATGGCGACGGACGGCACCTTGTGGCGCTTGCGCTCCTGGCGCTTGATCTCGCGGCTCGTCTTCAGGTCCGCGATCTCCCGGCGCATCTTCGCCATCTTCTCGCGGATCCGACGCCGATCCGTCTCGATCTTGGTCTCACCGGGACCACGGGTGGCGAGGCCGCCGCCCTTGCCGCCGCCCATCTGCCGGGACAGCGACTGACCCCAGCCGCGCAGCCTCGGCAGCATGTACTGCATCTGCGCGAGCGCGACCTGCGCCTTGCCCTCTCGGGACTTGGCGTGCTGGGCGAAGATGTCGAGGATCAGGGCCGTACGGTCGATGACCTTGACCTTGACGACGTCTTCGAGGTGGATGAGCTGCCCCGGGCTGAGCTCACCGTCGCAGATGACGGTGTCCGCGCCCGATTCGAGGACGAGGTCCCGCAGCTCGTCGGCCTTGCCGGAGCCAATGTAGGTGGCCGCGTCGGGCTTGTCGCGACGCTGGATCACGCCGTCGAGCACGAGGGCACCCGCGGTCTCGGCGAGGGCGGCGAGCTCCGCGAGGGAGTTCTCCGCGTCCTGCACGGTCCCCGAGGTCCAGACGCCGACGAGCACGACCCGCTCCAGGCGGAGCTGGCGGTACTCGACCTCGGTGACGTCCTCGAGTTCGGTGGAGAGGCCCGCGACGCGGCGCAGAGCCGCGCGCTCGGAGCGGTCGAACTGGTCGCCGTCCCGCTCTCCGTCGATCTCGTGGCTCCAGGCGACGTCCTCTTCCATCAGGGCATCGGCCCGAAGAGCTTCGGGGTAGGCGTGCGCGAGGCGCTCAGTGTCCTGGGAAGGGGATGAAGAGGAGGTCATTGGGTCCTTACGTCGATTGGGGATTCCGATGGCGGCGACAGAGCGGAAGCGGAGCTTCTGAGCTGTTCCGTCACTGCTCACAACGCACGAGTCCCCCGGGAGATTCCCGTGTCCCGTGCCGCGCCGACCTGAAGATGGTCGCACGGCACGGCCCGTCTCGTCACCGTCTTATTCCGTGGTCTCTCACCGGGCGCCGTGGCGCTGTCCGGGGGCTGCCTTGGCCGCCTTCTCCGGTGCCAGCGGCTTCCAGTGGGGGTGCCCGGGCATCGGCGGGGTCTTCTCGCCGTACAGCCAGGCCTTGAAGAAGGCGTCCAGGTCGCGTCCGGAGATCTCCTCGGCGAGCGCGACGAAGTCCGCGGTCGTGGCGACACCGTCCCGGTGACGGGTCACCCAGGACCGTTCCAGGCGGTCGAAGGCCAGTCGGCCGATCTCCTGGCGCAGCGCGTACAGGACGAGCGCGCCGCCGTCGTAGACGTTCGGCCGGAAGATGCTGATCTTCTGGCCGGGCTGGGGTGTCTTGGGGGCGGCGGGGGGCCCGCCGGCGGCGCGCCAGCTGTCGGAGGTGCCGTACGCCGCCCTCATCCGCGCTTCCAGGGGACGGTCCGCCTTCTCGTCCGCGTACAGGGCCTCGTACCAGGAGGCGTGTCCCTCGTTCAGCCACAGGTCGGACCAGGTGCGGGGGCTGACGCTGTTGCCGAACCACTGGTGGGCCAGCTCGTGCACCATGATCGACTCGATGTACCACTTGGGGTAGGCGGGGTCGGTGAACAGGTCCCTCTCGAAGAGGGAGAGGGTCTGCGTCTCCAGTTCGAAGCCGGTGTCCGCCGCGGCCACGAGCGCGCCGTACGTCTCGAACGGGTACGGCCCGACCTTGCTCTCCATCCAGGCGATCTGGCCGGGGGTCTTCTTCAGCCACGGTTCGAGCAGGGCGCGGTCCTTGGTGGGCACGACGTCCCGTACGGGCAGGCCGTGCGGGCCGGTGCGGCGCAGCACGGTGGAGCGGCCGACGGACACCTGTGCGAGCTCGGTGGCCATGGGGTGCCGGGTCCGGTACGTCCAGGTGGTCGCCCGGCCGGCCCGGGCCACGCTGGTGGGCAGGCCGTTGGCGACGGCCGTGTAGCCGTCGGGTGCGGTGATCCTGATGGTGTACAGCGCCTTGTCGGAGGGGTGGTCGTTGCACGGGAACACGAGGTGGGCGGCGTCGGCCTGGTTGGCCATGGCGAGGCCGTCCGCGGTCCGTACCCAGCCGCCCTCCCGGCCCTTGGGGGAGACAGGGTTGCTGGTGTGCCGGACGGTGATCCGCGTCCAGCTGCCCTTGGGCAGCGGCTTCCCGGGGGTGACCACCACGTCCTCGCCGGCGCTCGCGAAGGACGCGGGCTTGCCGTCGACCTCGACCGAGTGGACCTTGCCGTGCGCGAAGTCGAGGTTGACGCGCTCCAGCGAGGTCGTCGTCCAGGCGTTGATGGTCGTCACCGCCTGGAAAGGCTTGCTGTTGGTGCCGGGATAGGTGAAGGAGAGGTCGTACGACGCCACGTCGTACCCGGGGTTGCCCAGGTACGGGAAGAGGCGGTCGCCGACGCCCAGCGGGGCGGCGGGGGCGCTCGCGGAGACGAGGCAGACGGAGACGGCCGAGGCGAGCAGCGGGGCCACTCTCAGGCGTCCGGGGGTTCTGTTGCGGGGGGTGAGCAGCATGGACCCACGGCTACCAGCGCGCGCGTGCCGGACGGCGACGACGCGCATCCGTCCCACTCGAACGGGTCGGCGAACAGGCAAACAGACCAGCGAGCGCCTCAGGTCCCCGGCGTCTGCGGTTGCGCCCGGCTCACGTCGTACACGCCCGGCACGTTGCGCATGGCCCGCATGAGGGCGGGCAGGAGGGCCGCGTCGGGGAGTTGGAGCGTGTACGTGTGGCGGACGCGTTGCTGGCTCGGGGGTTCGACGATGGCCGAGACGATCTCGGCGCCTTCGAGGGCCATGGCCTCGGTGAGGTCCGCGAGCAGGTGGGGGCGGCCGAACGATTCGGCGAACAGCGTGACCCGGCACCCGGTGGTGTCGCCCCAGCGCACGCCGACCTCCACGCGCCCCGCGCTCTTCATGCGCGCCACCGCCGGGCACTCCACGCGGTGGACGGTCACCGCTCCCCCGCGGACGGCGAAGCCGATCACCCCGTCGGGCGGTACGGGTGTGCAGCAGCCGGCCAGCCGTACGGTCGCGCCGGGCTGGTCGACGATGGCGTTGGCGCCGGCCGGACGGGTGGCGGGGACGTCGGCGGCGGGTGCGTCGAGGGCGGGCCCGTCGGAGGAGGGCCGGGGGGTCTCGGCCCGTTCCGTTTCCTGTCGGGTGTCGTCGTGCGACGGATGTGTGGCGAGCCATCGCTGGATGGCGATCCGGGCGGCGGGTGTGTGGGCGTGCTCCAGCCACTCCCTCGAGGGCTCGGAGGCGGGGTCCTGGCCCATGAGGAGCTGGACGGTGTCGCCGTCCCTCAGCACCGTGCTCAGGGTCGCCAGGCGGCCGTTGACACGGGCGCCGATGCACGCGTGCGCGTCCTCGCCGTACTGCGCGTACGCGGCGTCCACGCAGGTCGCGCCGTCCGGCAGGCCGAGTGCGCCGCCGTCGGGGCGGAATACGGTGATCTCGCGGTCCTGGGCGAGGTCCTCGCGGAGCGTGGACCAGAAGGTGTCCGGGTCGGGCGCGGCCTCCTGCCAGTCGAGCAGGCGGGAGAGCCAGCCGGGGCGGGTGGGGTCGGCGCGCTCCCCGTCCGCGGCGCCCTGCTCCTCTGCGGGGGGAGCGTAGGGATTGCCGAGCGCGACGACACCGGCCTCCGCGACCTTGTGCATCTGGTGGGTGCGGATGAGGACTTCGACCACCTGACCGTCCATGGGGGTGCCCCCGGGCGAGTCGGTTCGAGCCTGGGGGAGGGCCACGGCGGTGTGCAGCGACTGGTACAGGTTGAACTTGGGGACGGCGATGAAGTCCTTGAACTCCGAGACGACGGGCGTCATACAGGTGTGCAGTTCGCCCAGCACGCCGTAGCAGTCGGCGTCCTCGTTGACCAGCACCAGCAGGCGGCCGAAGTCGGCACCCCGCAGTCGGCCGCGTTTGCGGGCAACTCGGTGCACGGAGACGAAGTGCCGGGGCCGGATGAGGACTTCGGCCGGGATGTCGGCATCCTTGAGGACGGTGCGCATCTGCTCGGCCGTCTCGGCGAGCGGGTCGTCCGCGCGGGAGGCGTTGTCGACGATCAACTCCCGCGTGTACTCGTACTCCTCGGGGTGCAGGATCGCGAAGACCAGGTCTTCCAGTTCGGTCTTGAGAGCCTGGACGCCGAGGCGTTCGGCGAGCGGGATGAGGACGTCCCGGGTCACCTTGGCGATGCGCTCCTGTTTTTCGGGGCGCATCACGCCGAGGGTGCGCATGTTGTGCAGCCGGTCGGCGAGTTTGATCGACATCACGCGGACGTCGTTGCCGGTGGCGACGAGCATCTTGCGGAAGGTCTCGGGCTCGGCGGCGGCGCCGTAGTCGACCTTCTCCAGTTTCGTGACGCCGTCGACGAGGAAGCGGACCTCCGCGCCGAACTGCTCGCCCACCTGATCGAGCGTCACGTCCGTGTCCTCGACGGTGTCGTGGAGCAAAGACGCCGTCAGGGTCGTTGTCTCGGCGCCGAGTTCGGCGAGGATCAGAGTCACCGCGAGGG
Organism: Streptomyces sp. SA15; assembly: GCF_002291145.1. GTDB lineage: Bacteria > Actinomycetota > Actinomycetes > Streptomycetales > Streptomycetaceae > Streptomyces. The sequence continues at coordinate 59,733 of NZ_NTGE01000093.1, read as the reverse complement.
GGTGTGTGATGTACGGCTCACCGCTCTTGCGCATCTGCCCGCGGTGCGAGGACTCGGCCAGGACGTAGGCGCGGCGCAGCGGTTCGAGGTCGGCGTCGGGGTGGTGGGCGCGGTGGGCCTCGACCACGTGGCCGATGGCGTCGGGCAGCCGGCCGCGGGCGGCGGGGCCGAGCAGCGCGGCCCGGCCCAGGCGGCGCAGGTCGAGCCGGGCGCGTGCCTTCCTGCGAGGCGCTGTCGGCGTCACAGGGCCTGACGTCGCCGGGTCCGATGTCACCACCGGGCCTGGAGTCGCAGGATTCAGGGCGGGCGGGAGGGAATGCTCGGTCTCCGCGCTCATGGGCACCTCCGGCTGCGTTGACCGGCGGACGGGGTGCCCCAGGGCGGACACGGCTCAGGGGATGGCATCGGTCCCCCGTCCGGGCCGGTGCTTGATGCTACCGAGCCCACCACGCGCACCTGACCGCCTCTCGCCGAGCGTGAAACGGATCACCCATTCGAGCGAGAGCTCGTGGGTTTACGGTTTCGGGTCATGTGACCTGCGGCCGGTCATCGAACGGCGTTTTCCAGCCACTCCGCGTCGATCTCGCCCTCGGCGACGATCACCGCCGGGCCGGTCATCTCGATCTCGCCGTCGGGCCGCTCGGTGATCACCAGGGTGCCGCCGGGCACGTCGACGGTGTACGTCGCCGGGGCACCGGTGACGGCCGGATCGGCGCCGTCCCGGCGGGCGGCGGCCACGGCGACGGCGCACGCGCCCGTGCCGCACGAGCGGGTCTCGCCGGCGCCGCGCTCGTGCACGCGCAGGGCGACGTGCCGGGGGCCGCGGTCGACCACGAACTCGACGTTGGCCCCTTCCGGGTAGGCGGAGGCCGGGCTGAAGGGCGGCGGGGAGAACAGGTTGCCCGCGTCGGCGAGATCGTCCACGAAGGCCACCGCGTGCGGATTGCCCATGTTCACGTTCCGCGCGGGCCAGCTGCGCTCGCCGACACTCACCGTGACGTCCCCGTCGGGGAGCAGCGCCCTGCCCATGCTGACGGTGATGTCACCGTCCTTGGCGATGTGCACGGTCTTCACGCCTGCGCGCGTGGCGACCGCGAGGTCGCCCTCACCGGTGTACCCGGCGCGCTGGAGGTAGTGCGCGAACACCCGCACGCCGTTGCCGCACATCTCCGCGATCGAGCCGTCGCCGTTGCGGTAGTCCATGAACCACTCGGTCTCGGCCGCCATGTGCTCGGCCTCGGGGTGCGCGGCGGACCGCACCACGTGCAGCAGGCCGTCACCGCCGATGCCCGCACGGCGGTCGCACAGGGCGGCGACGGCGGCGGGGGGCAGGTCGATAGCGTTCTCGGGGTCCGGGAGGATCACGAAGTCGTTCTCCGTGCCGTGGCCCTTGAGGAAGGCGATCCGCGTGGTCATGCCTCGATCGTACGGTGCCCCTACGACACCGCGGCGCCCATGGGAGCGTCAGCGCAGCCGGGCCACGCGCCAGACGGCCAGCACCACCACGAGACCCACGACCAGCGCGTACGCGAGGACGACCCGCCAGTCCGAACGGCGACCTGAGCCCCGCTGCGGCAGCCCGGGCCACGTGTAACCCACCCGGCGGGCGGCCATCATGCCCCAGCCGGCCGCGCACGAGCAGATCAGCAGCCCGAGCATGGCGATCACGGCCCCGCTGTCGCCGAAGTCGAAAGCGAGCGGGAACGCGAACATCAGGGAGCCGACCGCGGCCAGGGACACGATGGGCGCGATCTGCCAGATGCGCAGTCGGCGCTGCGGACGCAGCTCGACCTCGACCTCCGGCCCGCCCGGGAACATCTCCTCGGGCTCGGGGCCGTCGTCGGTCACACCGCCCTGGGTCTCGTCGGGCCCGTCGGGGATCAGACGGTCGCCGTCCTGCTCCGTTTCACCGCTTTCGGCGGTGAGGGGCTCGGTGCTTCGTGCGGTGTCGCGAGGGCCGGCCTCCATCGCCACGCGCCCTCCCAACTCGGACTCCACTTGGTCGATCGAAGCTCGATGATGGCACGGCGCCGGAGGCCGGGATGGCGGCCGGAGCGTCCCGATGCCATGACGTGATCAGGCTGTAACCGGTCGTTCGAGCAATGCCAGTGCGAGGTGCGGAAGTTCTGTGAGGTCCGCCGCAGCCCCACTCAACCAGTGCACCCGCGGATCGCGCCTGAACCATGAATCCTGACGGCGCGCGAAGCGCTTGGTGGCACGTACGGTCTCGGCCCGCGCCTCCTCGAGGGTGCACTCCCCGGTGAGCGCCGCGAGCACCTGCTGGTAGCCGAGCGCGCGCGACGCCGTACGCCCCTGGCGCAGCCCCTGCGCCTGAAGTGCGCGCACTTCGTCCACGAGACCCGCCTCCCACATCCGGTCCACCCGGCGTGCGATGCGCTCGTCGAGCTCGGGGCGGGACACGTCGACGCCGATCTGGACGGTGTCGTAGACGGAGTCGTGGCCCGGGAGGTTGGCGGTGAAGGGCTTGCCGGTGATCTCGATCACTTCGAGGGCCCGGACGATACGGCGGCCGTTGCTGGGCAGGATGGCGTGCGCGGCCTCGGGGTCGGCGGCCGCCAGACGGGCGTGCAGCGCGCCGGAGCCGCGCAGGGTCAGTTCCTCCTCCAGCCGGGTCCTGACCTCGGGGTCGGTGCCGGGGAACTCCAGGTTGTCGACGGCTCCGCGGACGTACAGGCCCGAGCCGCCGACCAGGATCGGCCAGCGCCCCTCGGCGAGCAGCGCGTCGATCCGCTCCCGCGCGAGCCGCTGGTACTCGGCGACGGACGCCGTGACGGTCACGTCCCAGATGTCCAGCAGGTGGTGCGGGATGCCGGCGCGCTCCTCGGGCGTCAGCTTGGCGGTGCCGATGTCCATCCCTCGGTAGAGCTGCATGGAATCGGCGTTGACGATCTCGCCGCCGAGCCGCTGGGCCAGGAAAACGCCCAGATCGGACTTTCCGGCCGCGGTCGGTCCGACTACGGCGATGACGCGGGGGGCGGGGGGTGCGCTGCTCACCGCCCCAGTCTCGCAAACGTCGGTCGTGGTCTCGAACGAGTTACGTGACGGTCCGGGGCCGGGGTCGTTGCCAGTTGCGAGGTTTTCCGCCGCCCGCATGCGAGAGGCGGCGGCCCGGGCGGCGCAATCGGACGCACCGGACGACGCGGGATTTCGCCCGCACGAGTAACGTATGGAGTGGATATGGGCGTTTTCGCACGACTTCTCCGGAGGTCTAAGGCCACGGAGGAGGCGTCAACCGCCGAGGCGAAGGCCGACACCCCGACGGCCGAGCCCGCGGTTCAGGAGGCGGCAGAGGCGAAGGGGTCGACCGAGGCCACGACCGAGGACGCGGTGGAGGCCAAGGCGGCCGAGGCCGACACGGACACCGCCGACGAGGGCGTCGAGATCCCCAAGCAGCAGTCCGCCGACGAGGCGGCCGACAGGGAGGCCGGCGACAGCGCCCACAAGTAGCCGCCCGCCGTGTGGGAGGGTGAACCATGGGTTTCCTGGACAGGTTGAAAGCCAAGCTGGCCCCGGCCAAGGACAAGGTCTCCGACCTCGCCAAGGAGCACGGGGACAAGATCGATCACGGCCTCGACAAGGCCGCGAAGATCGTTGACGAGAAGACCAAGGGCAAGTACAGCGACAAGATCCAGTCGGGCACGGGCAAGGCCAAGGGCGCCATGGACCGCCTCGCCCACAAGGACGGCACGGACCCGGGCGGCACTGACGGCACACCGCCGACCGCGCCGCCCTCGCCACCGCCTGCTTCACCCCCGCCGACCTCCTGAACACCGGCACGGCACATCGACGGACGGCCGCGGAGCACGACGCTCCCGGCCGTCCGCCGTGTGCGCGCGCCGAAGCCAGGACCTCACGACCAGGCCGCGACCACATACCCCACGCCGTACGGCGCGTCCTCGTACAGCAGGGCGCCGCTGAGCCCCGCGCCCTCGGCGGAGCCCGCGAGGACCTGCCAAGGAGCCCGGCCGGAGGCCTTCAGCTCGTACGCCAGGTCGGCGTCCAGCGTCCTGAGCGCCGCCACGTCCGCCGCCCCCAGCGCACGCGCGACCTCCGCGTCGAACGGCGCCGCCCGCTCGTCGAGATAGCCGGGTGCCTTGAGCGTGCGACACGCGCTGGCGTCGCCCATCACCAGCAGCGCCACCCGCTCGGCTCCGGCGGCGATGTCCCGTCCGACTTGAATACACCGCTCGGCCCCGAGAGGTTCCCCCACGCCGAGTCCCTCGATCGGGGCAACGGTCCATCCGGTCCGCTCCAGCAGCCACGCGGCCACGGCGAGCGAGGGCGGAAGCGGGCGTTCGGGTGCCGTGCCGCGGTCCGCGCCCAGGCGTACGTCGACGTCCACGCCGAATCCCCGGAAGGAGCCCCGCGCGCCCTCCGGGTGCGTCCCGCGCCCGCTCTCCCCGGCCGGCCCCACGACCACGAGCCGGTCGGGCCGGGCGGCGGCGAGCACTCCGAGTGCTTCCGTGCACGCGGCGCGCGCGACGTCGAGCTCGGGGGCGGCGTCGGCGGCGACCTCGGGCACCAGCAGGGGCGGGCAGGGACAGACAGCGGCGGCGACAAGCATGATCGGCAGGGTAACCCTGTGGGGGCGGTCAGACGTCAGCCGACGGGCACCGGGCCCTCACGCCGTCCACGCCTCGGTGTGCACGTCAGAGCCCGGCGGCGACCGGTGGACCGGTGTCGCCCCGCCCGCGCCCCGCTGTCAGTCGCAGCCGCAGCCGCTGCCCGTGGCGACCGGCAGCGGTGCGGGAACGCCGATCTTCGGAAGACCCAGCATCACTCCGGTCGGCTTGGCCGCCTCGGCCGCGTTGCGCTTCTCCCAGGCGTCCCCCGCGCGCGTGCGGCGCACATCGAGGACGGGGCCCTCGGCGAGGAGGTGGTGCGGGGCGGCGTACGTGATCTCGACCGTCACGACGTCGCCGGGCCGCACCTCCTGCTCGGGCTTGGTGAAGTGGACCAGGCGGTTGTCGGGGGCGCGGCCGGAGAGGCGGTGCGTGGTGCCGTCCTTGCGGCCCTCGCCCTCGGCGACCATCAGTTCGAGCGTGCGGCCGACCTGCTTCTTGTTCTCCTCCCAGGAGATCTCCTCCTGGAGCGCGATGAGACGCTCGTACCGCGCCTGGACGACCGCCTTGGGGATCTGGTTCTCCATGGTCGCGGCCGGGGTGCCGGGCCGCTTGGAGTACTGGAAGGTGAAGGCCTGCGCGAAGCGCGCCTCGCGCACGACGTGCAGCGTCTGCTCGAAGTCCTCCTCGGTCTCGCCGGGGAAGCCCACGATGATGTCGGTGGTGATCGCCGCGTGCGGGATGGCGGCGCGCACCTTCTCGATGATCCCCAGGTAGCGCTCCTGGCGGTAGGAGCGGCGCATCGCCTTCAGGACGGTGTCCGAGCCGGACTGCAGGGGCATGTGCAGCTGCGGCATCACGTTCGGCGTCTCGGCCATGGCCGCGATCACGTCGTCGGTGAAGTCGCGCGGGTGCGGAGAGGTGAAGCGCACGCGCTCCAGGCCGTCGATCGTGCCGCAGGCCCGCAGCAGCTTGCTGAAGGCCTCGCGGTCGCCGATGTCGCTGCCGTACGCGTTGACGTTCTGGCCGAGCAGCGTGATCTCACTGACTCCCTCGGCGACCAGGGCCTCGACCTCCGCGAGGATGTCGCCGGGGCGGCGGTCCTTCTCCTTGCCGCGCAGCGCCGGAACGATGCAGAAGGTGCAGGTGTTGTTGCAGCCGACGGAGATCGACACCCAGGCCGCGTACGCGCTCTCGCGCCGCGTCGGCAGGGTGGACGGGAACGCCTCCAGCGACTCGGCGATCTCGACCTGCGCCTCTTCCTGCACGCGGGCGCGCTCCAGCAGCACCGGCAGCTTGCCGATGTTGTGCGTGCCGAAGACGACATCCACCCAGGGCGCCTTCTTCACGATGGTGTCGCGGTCCTTCTGCGCGAGGCAGCCGCCGACCGCGATCTGCATGCCGGGGCGCTTCGCCTTCTGGGGGGCGAGGTGGCCGAGGTTGCCGTACAGCTTGTTGTCGGCGTTCTCGCGGACCGCGCAGGTGTTGAAGACGACGACGTCCGCGTCGCCGTTCGAGCCCTCGGGCGCACGGACGTAACCGGCCTCTTCGAGCAGCCCGGACAATCGCTCGGAATCGTGGACGTTCATCTGACACCCGTAGGTGCGGATCTCGTAGGTCTTAGATGATCGAACATCCACTGCCGGGCTCCGGTCGCTGCTGCTGGTCATGCGTCAAGAGTAGGCGCTCTCGGGAGACCCTTCTGGCCTACGGACGCGGGCCGGGGAAGCCCCGGGTGGAGCACCGTCGGCCACGTCCCGGTTGCGCCTCATATGGGCGCGGATGTCCCATGGGCGGGTAACCGCATTTCGCAGGGGCGACCGGGTGTGCCCGATGCGCCCGGGCCGCCGGGAGGCAGGATGCGACGACGGTGGTACGGCCCCGGGGGCGCGGCCGTGGTCGTATGCGTCGCAGTCAGCGCCTGCAGCTCGCTTCCCGAGCGGCGTGACGCGGCCGAGGCGGAAGTCAGCCGGTTCGAGCAGGCGTTGGACGCCGGACAGCACGACCGGCTGTGCGCCGCGCTGGCGCCGACCACCCGGGAGGAGCTGGAACAGTCGGCCAAGAGCCGGTGCGATCGGGCGATCCGGCAGGCGGTCGAGGAGCGGGAGCTCCCCGCGGCCGGTGCCGTGCGAGGCGTCGAGGTGTACGGGGACCAGGCCCGGGTGGTGCTGGAGCACGACACCGTGTTCCTCGCGCGCTTCCCCGCCGGGTGGAGGGTGACGGCCGCCGGGTGCCGGTCCCGCCCACAACAGCCGTACCAGTGCGAGATCAAGGGCAGGTGAGAGACCGTGAGGACACTGTTCGTCTCGACCCTGCTGGTGATCATCGGCGGCCTGGCCTACTTCATGACGCTGGGGCTGACGCACCGGTGAACGCCGGGACGGAGTCCGGCAACGGCACCGCACCGGTCCGCCGCCGCGTAGGGCGCTTCGTGCGGCACAACAGCCTCGGTCTGTTCTTCCTGGTCACCTTTGTGATCGCCCTGGCGGGACAGACCGTCGCCGGGCGCGCCGAGTTCAACAACCAGCTCGTCGCCGACGGGCTGGCGCCTGTCGGCTTCGCCGCGTACCTGACCTCTTCGGACTTCGCCGTCGACGTCACCGAGAACTGGCAGTCGGAGTACCTGCAGTTCTTCCTCTACATCTTCGGCACCGTCTGGCTGCTGCAACGCGGTTCGCCCGAATCCAAGGAACTCCACAAGGCCGGCCCAGAATCGGACAAGGACCAGATGGTCGGCAGGCACGCCAGGGCGGACTCGCCCCGCTGGGCCGCCCACACGGACTGGCGCGGACTCCTCTACTCCCGCTCCCTGGGCCTGGTCATGGGCGGCTTCTTCCTGCTGTCCTGGCTGACCCAGTCCGTCACCGGAGTCGCCGCGTACAACGAACAGCAGTTGCGACAGCTCCAGGCCCCGACCAGCTGGCCCGACTATCTCTCCTCCGCGGACTTCTGGAGCCGCACCCTGCAGAACTGGCAGTCCGAACTGCTCGCCGTCGCCTCCATGGCCGTCCTCTCCATCTATCTGAGGCAACGCGGATCACCGGAGTCGAAGCCCGTCGGCGCATCCCACTCCGCCACCGGCGTCGAAGGCTGAGCCGTACCCGCGTCGCCCGGCTGTCGGGCGCTCGGTCCCTCCCCCGGCGGGCGCGGGAAATCACCCGGGAGGACTCGTCGAGCGGCGAAGGAGATCGTCCGGTGGTTGAGTGACTTATCGGACATTCAGGCAGGCAGGGATAAGGAGCCGTCCATGCGAGTGCGCGATTCCGTCGTCGTGATCACCGGCGCGTCCAGCGGCATCGGACGGGCCACCGCCGTCGCGTTCGCCCGCAGGGGATGCCCCGTGGTGCTGGCCGCACGGCGGGAGGAGGCGCTGGAGGCGGTCCGCCAGGAGTGTGAACGCCACCGTGGCGCTCAGGCCCTCGTCGTGCCGACCGATGTCACGGATCCCAAGGCGGTCGAGGACCTGGCCCGGCGTGCGGTGCAGCACTTCGGCCGTATCGACGTGTGGGTCAATGCCGCGGCCGTGACCGTGTTCGGCCCCTTCGAGGAGACTCCTCTGGAGGACTTCCGCAAGGTCATGGACGTCAATGTCATGGGCTACGTGCACGGTTGCCGCGCCGCTCTTCGGGTCATGCGTGAGCAGGGCCGGGGGACGCTGGTGAACGTCTCGTCCGTCGCCGGCGTGGTGAGTCAGCCGTACACCCATGCGTACGGCATGTCCAAGCACGCGATCCGGGCCCTGAGCGCGAGTCTGCGCCAGGAGCTCGAGCTGGAGAAGGTGAAGCAGATCCACGTGTGCACGGTGCTGCCGGCCAGCGTCGACACGCCGCTGTTCGAGCACGCGGCGAACTACACCGGGCGCAAGCCCGTACCGATGCCGCCGGTCTACAGCCCCGAACGCGTCGCCCGGACCATCGTGGACCTGGTGCGTGTCCCGCGGCGCGAGGTCGTGGTGGGGCCGGTGGGCCGTTCCCTGGTGCTGCAGTCCAGAGTGGCGCCCCGACTGGCCGAGCGGGTGACGGCCCGCCAGGCGGACCGGACCCACCTGTCCCGCAAGGAGACCGCCCCTGCCGGCCACGGCAACCTGCACGTACCGGCGCCGGGGCCGGGCGCGACCCACGGCGGATGGAACGGACGCCGACGCACCGCGATGCGCCGGCTGAGCGCCGCCACGCTGCTCGCGGGCGCGGCGGCGGGCGTCGCACGACGGGCACGCGCCCACTGACGGACCGGGACGCACACTGCTGGGCAGGCGTGCGCGGGGTACCCGGTGTACGGCGTACCGAAGCAGGCACGCCTGGGGCCGCCTCCGCCAGAAAGGCTCCGCTCATGGCCGGCACACACCGTAAGGCACCGAGCGCCCGGACCCCGGTCCAGCGGGCCGCGCTCCTGGTGGGGGTGGTCTTCCTGCTGATCGGTGTCCTGGGCTTCGTCCCCGCGATCACCACCGACTACGACACGCTGAAGTTCGCCGAACACGACTCGGACGCCGAATTGCTGGGCGTCTTCCAGGTGTCGGTCCTGCACAACATCGTGCACCTGCTGTTCGGCATCGCCGGAGCAGCCATGGCCGGCGCCGTCTCCGCGGCGCGCACGTTCCTCGTCGGCGGCGGCCTCGTCTACCTCGCGCTGTGGATCTACGGCCTGGTCATCGACCGGGACAGCACGGCCAACTTCCTACCGGTCAACACCGCCGACAACTGGCTCCACTTCGGCCTGGCCATCGGCATGATCGCCCTGGGCGTCATGCTCCCCGGGCTGCGCGCGGACGGCGAAAGGGATACGCGATGAACACTCGAACGCGCTCCGAGACGCGTCACCACGGGCAGACCAAGGACACCGTTTCCTCCCTTCTGGGCATCTACCTCAATGACCACCTGGCGGGGGCCACCGCCGGGGCCGAGCGGGCCCGTCACATGGTGCGGGCGTACGGCGGTACGGCCCTCGCCGCGGCGATCGGGCCGATCGCCGCGGAGATCGCCGAGGACCGGGCGAGCCTGATCGGCGTCATGAAGCGGCTGGACGTCCCGGTGCGGCACTACAAGGTCTATGCCGGCCGGGTGGCCGAGCGGGTGGGCCGGTTGAAGCGCAACGGCCGCGTCGTACGGCGTTCCCCGCTGAGCCCGCTGCTGGAGCTGGAGGCGCTTCGGGTGGGGGTGGAGGGCAAGACGGCCTGCTGGGAGACGCTCCGCGAGCTCGCCGACACCGAGGAACGTCTCGACCCGCAACTGCTCGACGACCTTCACGAGCGGGCACGGCGACAACAGAGCAGGCTCGAGGAGCTGCGTGGCCGGCAGGTCAGGGCGGCGTTCCAGGAGGGGTGACAGGGTCCAGGGCCGGTCCCAGGAGGGGTGAAACGCCCTGGGGTCGGCCCTCATCCGGTGGATTCACCGCTTCCTGCGCCCCTGTGCCTTTTTCACCTGCTGGGCGAGTTCCTCCTTGCTCATCGAGGACCTGCCCTCGATGCCCAGTTCCCGGGCCTTCTCATACAGCTCGGCCCTGGTCCCGCCTACAGTGGCCTGCTGACGTTCCGCGGCCGTGGCCTGCTGCTGCTTCGTGCCAGCCGTGGCCTGCTGACGCTTGGCGCCCGCCTGCTGACGCTTGGCGCCCGCGGTGGCCTGCTGACGCTTGGTGCCCGCCGTGGCCTGCTGACGCTTGGCGCCCGCGGTGGCCTGCTGGCCCTTCGCGGCGGGGGCGGCGCCGACGTGGCTCAGGGGCTGACCCGCGAGCTTCCGGGACCGCCGGGTGGCGAACTCCAGGCCCAGTTCGCGCAGCCGGTCGGAGCCGACGGCTTCGCCCAGTGCGGGGAGGATCTCGTTCTCCTCCTCCTCGACGTGGTGCAGAACGGCGCCGACCCAGTCGTCCAGAGCGCGGTCGAACGCCTTGCTCTCCCAGTCCATCTCCAGCAGATGCTTGCCGAGGTCCTCGGCCTGATGGTGCTCCTCGGCGGCCTGCTCGGCCTCTTCCTTCTCGCCGGCCTCGCGGGCGACCGCGGGGTACACCCGGTCCTCCTCGGCCTCACTGTGCGCCTCCAGCATGGCCACGGCCAGGGGGAGCGCCAGCGGCCGGGAGCTCTTGTCCTTCTGCATCATGTCGAACAGGCGCTTCAGCTCGCGGTGGTCGGTGGTGACCATGGTGATGAGGTCGTCAGCCATGACTGAACCCTCTTTTCATCTCTTGTCTGCACATATCCCCCTCCTTCTTCCTTCTCGGGTTTCCGGGACGGGCTGGCTGATGCGTGAACAGGCGTGGAAGATGAGGCGCCTGGCGAGGGCTGGGCGTGAGGCGTGTGCTTCCCGCCCTCGGCCGTACGGATCAGCCCTGCTGTGCGGGCAGCCAATGGTCGAGGTACTCGCGCAGCCCTTCCAGGTGTGCTCCGCGAGCGACGTAGCCGAGGTAGCCGTCGGGGCGGACGAGCCCGTGGGCCACCGACGGCCATGGGCTCTGCCTGCCGAGCCGGTGCGTGCTGACCAGATCGTCCCGGCCGCGCACGACTGAGGAGAGCCGCTCATCGCTCCAGAGCGCGGGCGGACCGGACAGGAGCAGATGCCAACCCGGCCCAGCGGTCCGCGCCTGGAGTCCGCGCGGCAGATCGGGCAGTCGGTCACCCGCTCGCGGACCGCGCCTCGGCGGTCGCGAACCTGCGGTCGTGGCAGGGCTGCGCCGGTAGTGGATGCCCAGCTCGGACACGGTACGGAAGACGAGCCCGCGCGGTCCGCTCGCGCGCAGCGCCAACGGGGCCAGGCGCGGCGCCAGTCGGGTGCGGGCGAAGCGGATGACCGGGTTGCCGCTGGTGCCGATGGTGAAGGCCCGGTCGGTGAAGCGCCGCACGCTGCGGCCGACGGGGGCGCGCTCGGCCTCGTATGTCTCCAGCAGTTCCTCCGGCGCCCTGCCGTCGCACACGAGGGCCAGCTTCCAGCCGAGGTTGAGGGCGTCCTGGATGCCGGTGTTCATGCCCTGGGCGCCGGCCGGGCTGTGTATGTGGGCCGCGTCCCCGGCGAGGAAGAAGGGCCCCGAGCGGTAGTGCGCGGCGCCGCGGTTGTGGAGCCGGAAGTCGGTCATCCACGCCGGGTCCCTCAGCACCAGTGGGTCCGCGGTGTACGCGTCGGCGATCTCCTGCAGGAGCCCCAGCGTCACCTCGGCTTCCGGGGCGCCGGGCGGCCGCATCGCGAGCATCCGCCAAGGGGCCGGTGAACCGAGCGGAAAGAAGAGCAGAATCCCGGAACCGGTCAGGTACGTGTGGACGGCGCCGGTTTCCAGTCCGTCGACGTCCAGGTCGGCGAGCAGGAAGGTCTGCGGATAGGCGTAGCCCTCGAAGCCGATGCCCGCCTGAGCCCGGACCGTGCTGTGCGCGCCGTCGCAGCCCACCACGTACCGCGCTCGCACCGTCTCCTCGGTACCGTCGCCACGCCGAAGCCGACAGGACGCGGGTGAACCCGTCCACTCCAGACGGACCAGCTCCGTGCCGCGCTCCACGGCCATGTCCTGCTCCGCCAGATGCTCCGCGAGGACTCTCTCCGTCTCCGCTTGCGACAGGAACAGCAGGAAGGGGTACGCCGTATCGGCCAGCCCGATGTCGAACAACGGCATCCGTACCACTCGCCCCGGCAGATGCATCCTCACCTGCATCGCGGGGTTGCCGCGCGCCACCAGCTCGTCCGTCACCCCGAACCCGGCGAGCGCCTCCAGGGTGCGGGGCTGGACACCCAACGCGCGTGACTCGTGGACCCGGTCGAGGGAGCGGTCGACGATCCGGAAATCGATCCCGTACGTGCGCAGTTGCGCGGCGAGCGCGAGCCCTGTGGGTCCGGCACCGACCACCAGCACGTCCAAGTGCGCCGTCATGAATCCACGGTAGTGCCGCGGCGGCGGCGCCGCGCCGGGTGGGCCAGACCGACACCCCACGAGGAGGCCGACCTTCACAGGCGGAGAACGAGGCGCACAGGACGAGGCGCACAGGACGAGGACAGGCGACGCCCGCAGGAGCCCCACTCCAAGGGCTTCCGCTCCCTCATGCTGTTGTCCGACTACCACATGGCCCCGAACGAGGGACGCAGCCTCACCAGATGGGGCCACGCCGGGCCGAAGGCGTAGCACCCGCGCGCGTGGGAGCGTTGCAAGGGCATGAATCGCATCAAGACCTCTCAGGCGGACCCGCCGATCTACGCCGCCCTCGTCAGGGAGTGGCAGGCCGACGACCGGATGCTGCCCGGCGCGCGGGACGCACAGTGGACCATCCTGACCTCTCTCAGCCCCGCCGTGACAGGGCAGCGCCAGGAGGCGGCGAGCGTGCCGCGCCCCGGCCGATGGGAACGGGTCGTCACACTGCCCCGGGGCGACCGGGTCGAGCTGGTCACCACGCGCTGAGGACACCGGGCGCCGGTGAATCGGTTGTGCACGGATGCGCCGGTGTCAGCCCGGCCGGCCGGCCCCCGGGACTCGGGCTCCGGAGGCGGGCGCCCCGCACATCGGGCACCGCTGTCTCGGACCGGCCTGCGCGGCGCGTCTTCCGAGGGCCAGTTGCAGGGCCAGTTCCACGGCGGCGGGAACGAACAGCGCGCCGGTGCCGTCCGGCGGTACCAGCCAGCGCAGTCGGCCCGCGGCGCGATGCGGTGCCGGCACAGCGATCCACGCGCCCTTGCCCGCGTACCGGATGCCCGAGCCGATCCAGCGGCCCGCGGGGTCCGGCGGCAGGAAGAAGGCGACTCTGCGGGACGCGGTGTCCGCCAGCGCGGGACCGGGCGCCTGAGGGATGCTCAGCAGGGCGTCGAGGGCCGGCAGGCCCAGGTCCTCCGGCACGCTGAGTACGTCCCAGAACCGCCCGCAAGCCAGTACCGCCGCCCCGGTCTCGCCGCTCCACTGCCGTTTGCAGTCCCGCGGATCGGTCGCCGCGGCGGCGAGCCATTCCACGGCCTGCCGCGTGACTGTTCGCAAGGTGTGCCTCCCGAATATGTAAGCCCGCGCAAGCGGGACGCACTTTCCCCGAAATGCCGAGACGGCCGAGCCCGGCGCGTTCATGCTGGTAGATATTTCTATTTCCCGGAAGGGGTGGCGAACCGTGGCGAATACGTGGGCCCGTGTCCGGCTTCCAAGGACGTGGCCGGAGCAGCTGCGCGGCGCGCGCGCTTCACTGCGCCGGCTCATCCTCTTGGAGAGGGACCCGTCCGAGACGGATCCGCTTGCCTCCCTGGTGGACACCGCGCGCCGCCTCGACTACGGAGCGGGCCGCCTCCACGGCACCCGGACAGCGACGCACGGCCTCACGGATTTCACGGATCTCACGGATCGATGAGGCCCGCACGGATCGCATAGCGGGTGAGCTCCAGGCGGTCGCGCATGCCGAGTTTCTGAAGGAGGTTCGCGCGGTGGCGCTCGACCGTCTTGGCGCTGATGAAGAGGAGCTCGCCGATCTCCTTCGAGGTGTGCCCCTCGGCGACCAGCTTGAGGATCTCTTCCTCGCGTTCGGTGATGGCCCGCTCGGGCAGGCCGTCGCCCCGGTGGAGTCGGTCCAGGTACGAGCGGACGAGGGCGCGCTCCGCGCCGGGGTAGATGAACGGCTCGTCGCGCACGGCCGCCCGGCACGCCTCGACGAGGTCGCGGTCGGCGACGGACTTGAGGACGTAGCCGCTGGCGCCGGCCTTGAGGGCCTCGAAGAAGTACTGCTCGTTGTCGTACATCGTGAGGATCAGGAGGTGCAGCCCTGGCAGCCGGCGGGAGAGTTCGCGGGCCGCCTGGAGGCCGGTCATCCGGGGCATGGCGATGTCCAGGACCGCCAGATCGACGGCACGCGCGCGTGCCAGGTCGACCGCCTCGGCCCCGTCGCCGGCTTCGGCCACGACCGTGAGGTCCGGCTCGCCCTCGAGGATGAGCCGTACGCCTCGGCGTACGAGGGTGTGGTCGTCGGCGAGCAGAACGCGGATCGGGGGCGTCGTCATCGGCTGAGTCGTCATCGTCGGCCGGCTCGTCATCAGCGGCTGCCCCCGGTCGCGGCCGGGACGCGCAGGCGTATGTCCGTGCCCCGGCCGGGGGCGGGTGCGAGGGAGAGCACGGCGCCTATCAGCAGGGCGCGTTCGCGCATGCCGCTGATGCCGGAGCCCTCCGGCGCCCCGTCGAGTCCCCTGCCGTTGTCGCGCACGAGGAGTTCGACGCCCTCGGCCACCGGCCGGAGCCGGACTTCCGCGCGGTCGGCGGCGGCGTGCCGTGCGGTGTTGGTGAGGCCCTCCTGGGCAACTCGGTAGAGCACGAGCTCGGACTCCTCGGTCAGGTGGGGCAGGTTGCCGCAGACGTGGTGGCGGACGGTCAGTCCGTCCGTGGTGAACTCGGCGGCAAGGGAGCGCAGGGCGCTGGTCAGGCCGAGTTCCTCCAGTACGCCGGGGCGCAGGCGGCGCGCGATCCGCCGGATCTCGTCGAGTCCCGCGCGGGTGGCCTCCTGCGCCTGGCTCACCTCCTCGCGCAGCTCCTCGGGCGCCCGGTCGGCGACGCGCTTGAGCTGGAGGAGGACGGCGGTCAGGGTCTGGCCGACCTCGTCGTGGAGTTCGCGGGCGACGCGGTGGCGTTCGCGCTCCTGGGCGGAGAGCGCGCGGGCCGCACCGGCGGCGCGTTCGGCCTCCAGCCGGTCGAGCATCGTGTTGTACGTCGTGATCAGCGCGGCCGTTTCCACGGGACCCGCGACGGGGGCGCGCGCTCCGGGGTGCAGCAGGTCGGCGGTGGCCATGGCCCGGCCCAGCCGCTGGAGCGGGGCGAGGCCGACGCGCAGGACGAGTGCGTTGCCGACCAGCAGGGCCGCGAGGCCGCTCACGATCATCAGCGCCTCGACCGGCAGGACCGGCGTCGACACGGTGACCGGGCCCAGCAGCAGGGCGGCGGCCGCGATCAGCCCGACGGCGTTGAGCGAGAAGATCCGCCAGAACAGCGACACGCTTGTGAGCCTCGCGGCCTTCCGCCGCCCGCGTATATCCGTGACGACACCCATGTCGCCACCGTACGGGCGGATGGCAGCATGCAGAGCGGGCAGTCGTGATCATCAAGGGCACCGACGAACACACACCGACGAGCACATCGACTCGCACATCAACTCGCACATCGACGAACAAGGGGAAGAAACGTGTCTGCTCCACGTCTGAGGGCGACGCCGCTGCCGGGTATCGGGGTCCAGTACGACCTCGTCACGCGGGAGCACCGCCATCTGTCCGTGGTGGCGCACCGCGACGGCGGCCGTACGGTGAACGTGTACCGGACGGACGATCCCGACTCCTGTGCGCAGTCCCTGCGGCTGACCGGCTCCGAGGCGGGCGCGCTGATCGACGCGCTGAAGCCGTCCCACCACAGTGCGAGCCTGCTGTACGCCTCGGACCTCGGGCTGGTCGCCGAGCGCGTCGAGGTCGCCGCGACCTCTCGGTGGAACGGCCGGGTGCTGGGCGACACCCGGATGCGGACCGAGACGGGCGTGTCCGTGGTGGCGGTGCTGCGGCGGGCCGAGGCGATCCCGTCGCCGGCGCCGGACTTCCGGCTCGCGGGCGGTGACATCCTCATCGTGATCGGCACCCGTGAGGGCGTCGACGCGGCCGCGGCGATACTCGGGCGGGAGTGATCCGGTGCACTCGTCCGCGGTCATGCTGATCGAGTTCGGTTCCATCATCCTCGGCCTCGGCCTGCTCGGCCGGTTCGCCGCCCGGTTCCGGCTCTCCCCGATCCCGCTGTACCTGCTCGCCGGTCTGGCCTTCGGCGAGGGCGGACTGCTGCCGCTCGGCGCGAGCGAGGAGTTCGTCGCCACCGGTGCCGAGATCGGCGTCATCCTGCTGCTGTTGATGCTCGGCCTGGAGTACACGGCCGGTGATCTGGTCACCAACCTCAAGGCGCACTACCCGTCCGGGCTCGTCGACTGCGCGCTCAACGCCCTGCCGGGCGCGGCGGCGGCGCTGCTGCTCGGCTGGGGACCGGTGGCCGCCGTCGTCCTCGCCGGGGTCACCTGGATCTCGTCGTCCGGGGTCATCGCGAAGGTGCTCGGCGACCTGGGACGCGTCGGCAACCGGGAGACCCCGGTGATCCTCAGTGTCCTGGTCCTGGAGGACCTGGCGATGGCGGTGTACCTGCCCATCGTGACGGCACTGGTGGCCGGCGCCGGACTGCTGGCCGGCAGCGTGACGCTGGCGATCGCGCTGGGGGCGGCGGGGCTCGTGCTGTTCGTGGCGGTGCGCTACGGCCGGATCATCTCCCGTTTCGTGTCGAGCGACGACCCGGAGAAGCTGCTGCTCGTCGTGCTGGGCCTGACGATCCTGGTCGCGGGCGTGGCCCAGCAGCTCCAGGTGTCGGCGGCGGTGGGCGCGTTCCTGGTGGGCATCGCGCTGTCCGGGGAGGTCGCGGAGGGCGCGCACACTCTGCTGAGTCCCTTGCGGGACCTGTTCGCCGCCGTGTTCTTCGTCTTCTTCGGGCTGCACACCGACCCGGCCAGCATCCCGCCCGTGCTGCTGCCCGCCCTCGCCCTTGCGGTCGTCACCGCCGCGACGAAGATCGCCACCGGCTACTGGGCGGCACGGCGGGCGGGGATCTCTGTCAAGGGCCGCTGGCGCGCGGGCGGTGCCCTCGTGGCGCGGGGCGAGTTCTCGATCGTCATCGCCGGGCTGGCGGTGAGCGCGGGCATCGAACCGTCCCTCGGACCGCTGGCCACGGCGTACGTTCTCATCCTGGTCGTACTCGGCCCGCTCACGGCGCGCTACACGGAACCGCTGGCGTCCTGGTGGACCCGCCGCGCCGGCGAACGCCAGGAGGCCCAGGAGGGCTCGTCGCGGTCGGCGCAGGCGGGGGCGTCGGTGGGCGGCGACTGACAGCCCCGGGTGGGGACCGTCACACGCCGTCGGGCTCCCACCCCTGGCGGCGCAGCACCGCCGACACGTCCGGCGCCTCGTAGTGGTCCCCCTTGAGGACCTTGCCGTCGGCGCGGCGGGCGACCTGGCCGTCGGGGCCCAGCTTGGTCATGTTGGAGCGGTGGATCTCGGCGATCACCGCGTCCAGGTCGATGCCGTGCACGAGAGCCGTGCCGTACGCGACGTAGACGACGTCGGCCAGTTCGTGGGCGAGCCGGTCGAGCGGGCCCTTCACCGACACCTCGGCGACCTCCGCCGCCTCCTCGGCGAGCAGTTCACCGCGGTGAGCGGCGAGTTCGGGGGAGATCTCGGTCGGTATGTCGCGGGCGTCCAGCCCGAAGGCAAGGTGGAACGCACGGACGAGGTCGGCGGGCGAGGAGCTCATACGGCGACTCTAACGGCCGCCTCTGACAGTCCCCTCACCCGTGACCACACCCCCTCCGGCGCCCCGCCTTCTGATCCCCGCCCTGGTCAGCGGGGCACACGGGCTGGCAGGATCACGCGCATGTCCAAGGTGTTGCCCCGTATCGGCAGGCGTCGGGCCCTGCAGGGCTCGGCGGCCGGCCTCGTGGTCCTCGGGCTGCTGCTGTGGTGGCTGCGGCCCTGGGGCGAGGAGCCGCCGGGCGGGACGGTCACGTTCAGCACGGGCACCCGCGCGGGGGTCTACTACGAGTACGGCGACCTCCTGCGCACCGCGCTCCACAAGGACATGCCGGACCTGAAGGTGCAGTTGCTGACCAGCCATGGGTCGCAGGAGAACGTCGCGCGCGTGGCGACCGGGAAGGCCGACTTCGCGATCGCCGCGGCCGACGCGGTGGAGACGTACAAGATCGACGACGGCACCGGCGCCGACCGGCTGCGCGGTGTCGCCCGCCTCTACGACGACTACGTCCAGCTCGTCGTCCCGCCGGACTCGGACATCCGTTCCGTCGCGGACCTGCGGGGCAAGCGGGTGGCCATAGGGCTGCCCGACTCGGGCGTACGGCTGATCGCCAACGCGGTGCTCAGGGCGGCCGGCATCGACCCGGAGAAGGACATCACGCCCTCGTCGGAGGGCATCGACACCGGTCCCAAGCGGCTGGGACACGGTCTCGACGCGTTCTTCTGGTCGGGCGGACTGCCCACGGACGGGCTGGAACGACTCGCCAAGAATTCGACCTTCCGGTTCGTGCCCATCGATGCCGCTTTCGTCGCCAGGCTGCACAAGCAGGGCGGTGCCGCGCGCTACTACCGCGCCACCGACATGCCGGAGTCGGCGTATCCCACCATCCAGCACGGTGACACCGTGCCGACGCTGGCGGTGTCCAACCTGCTGGTGACCCGCAAGGACATGGACCCCCGGCTCACCGACTGGCTCACCCGAACCGTGATCAACAGCCGGGACGGCATCGGCGCGACCGTCCACTCCGCCCAGCTGGTCGACGTACGCACGGCGATCTACACCGACCCGCTGGCCCTGCACGAGGGCGCCCGGCGCTACTACCGCTCCGTCAAGCCGTAGGAAACCTCACGCGGACGTCGTAGGGCGTCCGGGGGAGCCGTCGTACGCCGTCTCGGCCGCACGCCGTACGAGCCATGCGCGCACGCCGTAGCGAAACCTCAGGAGCGCACCGCAAGTCGCCGTACGGAGTTCCGCGCATCCGCCTCACGCCACCGGCCCCGACCGGGGTACCGTCACCGTCACCGTCAGCCCGTGCGGTTCGTGGTGGTCGTACGCGATCGAGCCGCCACCCGCCGCGAGCAGGGCCCGGGAGATGGACAGGCCGAGGCCGGAGCCCTTGACGTTCTGGTGGCGACCGCTGCGCCAGAAGCGGTCGCCGATGCGGGCGAGTTCCTCGTCGGTCAGGCCCGGGCCGTTGTCGGTGACCACCACTGTGGAGGTGTCGCCGTCGGAGGCGACCGTGACCTCGACGATCTCGTCCTTCGGCGTGAACTTCACCGCGTTGTCGATCACCGCGTCCAGCGCGCTGGAGAGGGTGACCGGGTCGGCCCAGGCGGTGGTGGGCGGACAGTCGCCAACCAGCCGTACACCCTTGGCCTCGGCGGTCGGCGTCCAGGCCGCGACGCGCTCGGCGGTCAGCGCGCCGATGTCGGTGACCCTCAGGTCCGCCTCGGTGTGCTCGGCCAGGGCCAGGTCGAGCAGGTCGTCGAGGACCTGGGCCAGTCGCTTGCCCTCGGCCTGGACCGAGGCGATCTCCTGGTTGCCCTCGGGGAGTTCGAAGGCGAGCAGTTCGATGCGCAGCAGCAGCGCCGCGAGCGGGTTGCGCAGCTGGTGCGAGGCGTCGGCGACGAAGGCGCGCTGCTGCTCCAGGACGTCCTCGACGTTGTCCGCCATCTCGTTGAACGACCGGGCCAGCCTGCGAAGTTCCGGCGGACCGCCGGCGGCCGCGACCCGGGACTTCAGGCGACCCGTGGCTATGTCATGGGTGGTGGCGTCGAGGACACGGACGGGCCTGAGGACCCAGCCCGTCAGCCGCAGGGCGGCACCGACGGCCAGCAGCATCGCGGCGGTCTCGCCCGTGCCGATGATCAGCCAGCCGTGCAGGGTCCGCGACCGCATCTGCCCGGTGGGCGAGTCGGTGACGACGACCGCGACGACGTCGCCGTCCCGGATCACCGGCGAGGCCACGACCAGGCGGTTGCGCTGCCAGGGCCACACCTGCCTGGGGTCGTGACTGCGCCGGCTGAGCAGCGCCTCGTCGAACGCGTCGCGTACCTCTCCCGCCTCGGGGAGGACGAAGCCGGCCGGCGCCTTCGCCATGGAGATGCGGTTGCGGTAGAAGACACCGGCCCGGATGCCGTAGACGTCGTGGTAGCTGGCGAGTTCGCTGGCCAGCGTCTCCTTGCGCCCGTTCGCCTCGCCGGGCGTGTCGGTGACGAACTGGGCGAGCGCCGCGAAGCGTGCCGTGTCGTCGATCCGGTCCACGACCACCGTCTGCTGCTGGGCCGCGGCCACGCTGCCGGCCAGTGGGATGCCCAGGGCGAGCAGCACGGCCGCCATCAGGACGATGAGCAGCGGGAGGAGACGTGTGCGCACCCGGCCCCGCTACGAGCCCGGGGCGACGAGCCGGTAGCCCACGCCGCGTACGGTCTCGATCAGGGCCGGCATGCGCAGCTTGGCGCGCAGGGAGGCGACATGCACCTCCAGGGTGCGTCCGGTCCCCTCCCAGCTCGTGCGCCAGACCTCGCTGATGATCTGCTCCCGTCGGAAGACCACGCCGGGCCGCTGGGCCAGCAGGGCGAGGAGGTCGAACTCCTTGCGGGTCAGTTGGACGACCGAACCGTCCACGCTGACCTGACGGGTGGGCAGCTCGATGTGCACCGGACCGAGGCGCAGCGCGGTCTCGGCGCCGTCCGGGGCGTCCTCGTGGGCGGTGCGCCGGCTGACGGCGTGGATACGGGCGAGCAGCTCTCCGGTGTCGTACGGCTTCACCACGTAGTCGTCGGCCCCGAGGTTGAGGCCGTGGATGCGGGAGCGGACGTCGGAGCGCGCGGTGACCATGATCACCGGCGTGCTGGTGCGCTTGCGGATCTTGCCGCAGACCTCGTATCCGTCCTGGTCGGGCAGACCCAGGTCGAGGAGGATGACTCCGAAGCCGGCGCCTTCCGGGACGAGGGCCTGAAGGGCCTCCTCGCCACTGCGGGCGTGCGTGACGTCGAAACCGTGCCGCGCCAGGACCGCGGACAGGGCGGCTGCGACATGGTTGTCGTCCTCGACAAGGAGCAGTCTCATCCGGGCCCCCTTTGGTTCATCGGACGTACGATCTCGATGTGTAGAAAAACGCGTGCACGCGCGCGTGCACATGGCAGTGACGCTGATGAACGAGGACGGCGTCAAGAGGGTTCCGGTTGCGCGCCACTTCCGTTACCCGCCCGATACGCGCCCAGCTCGAAGTGCTACGACAGGTGTCCGATTGCTATCGGATCGTGATCCTCAGATTCACCTCAGATGTAATGACGCTGGTCGCGTGGGTTACTAAGGTCCTCCGAAACCGAGGAGGACGGAGCCAGAGAGCGATGACCGAAGTATCGGTGGCCAAGGAAGATGTGGCCGCGACCGGAGAACTGGTCGTCCTGAAGAGCGTCAACAAGCACTTCGGCGCGTTGCACGTGCTCCAGGACATCGACCTGACGATCGGCCGCGGCGAGGTTGTCGTGGTCATCGGACCCTCCGGGTCCGGAAAGTCCACCCTGTGCCGCGCCATCAACCGCCTGGAGACGATCGACTCCGGCACGATCGCCATCGACGGCAAGCCGCTGCCCCAGGAGGGCAAGGAACTGGCCCGACTGCGCGCCGACGTCGGGATGGTCTTCCAGTCCTTCAACCTGTTCGCGCACAAGACCGTGCTCGAGAACGTGATGCTGGGGCAGATCAAGGTCCGCAAGGCCGACAAGAAGAAGGCCGAGGAGAAGGCCCGCCAGTTGCTCGACCGGGTCGGTGTCGCCAACCAGGCGGACAAGTACCCCGCACAGCTCTCCGGCGGCCAGCAGCAGCGTGTCGCCATCGCGCGCGCCCTGGCCATGGACCCCAAGGTCATGCTCTTCGACGAGCCCACTTCGGCGCTCGACCCCGAGATGATCAACGAGGTCCTCGAGGTCATGCGGCAGCTCGCCCGCGACGGCATGACCATGGTCGTCGTCACCCACGAGATGGGCTTCGCTCGTTCGGCCGCCAACCGGGTGGTTTTCATGGCCGACGGCAAGATCGTCGAAGAGGCCGTACCGGACCAGTTCTTCAGCAACCCGCGCAGCGATCGGGCCAAGGACTTCCTGTCCAAGATCCTGCACCACTGACGGCGCACCCGCGCCCGCCTGCAGGCCTGCGTCACCCGCCTCTGACGGCACGCATCTTTCACCACTCAAAGGATGTTCACCATGAAGCTCCGCAAGGTCACCGCCGCCTCGGCCGCCGTCCTCGCACTCGCCCTCAGCGCCACAGCATGCGGTGGCGACAACGGCAACGACGGCGACTCCGCCTCCTCCGGTGGTGGCGACAAGATCAAGATCGGCATCAAGTACGACCAGCCGGGCCTCGGTCTGAAGGAGCCGGACGGGTCCTTCTCCGGCTTCGACGTGGACGTGGCGACCTACGTGGCCAAGGAGCTCGGTTACGAGCCCGACCAGATCGAGTGGGTCGAGACCAAGAGCGCCGACCGCGAGAACGCGCTCGCCCGTGGCGACGTGAAGTTCATCGCGGCCACCTACTCGATCAACGAGGAGCGCCAGAAGAAGGTCGACTTCGCCGGCCCCTACCTGCTGGCTCACCAGGACCTGCTGGTCAAGGCCGACTCGGACATCACCGAGGGCACCGACCTCAACGGCAAGAACCTGTGCTCGGTGACCGGCTCCACCTCGGCGCAGAACGTCAAGGAAGAGATCGCGCCGAAGGCCAACCTCAAGCAGAACAGCGGCTATTCGGAGTGCATCGCCGCTCTGCAGAGCGGCGCCGTGGACGCGCTGACCACGGACGACTCGATCCTCGCCGGCTTCGCCGCGCAGGAGCAGTACAAGGGCCAGTTCAAGCTCACCGGCCTCAAGCTCAGCAACGAGAACTACGGCATCGGTGTGAAGAAGGGCGACACCGAGACCCTCAACAAGATCAACGCCGCCCTGGAGAAGATGGTCAGCGACAAGTCCTGGCAGAAGGCGGTCGACGAGAACTTCGGTCCGGCCAACTACAAGAACGAGCCCGCGCCGAAGATCGGCAACATCGTCAAGTAGCTCGAGGGTTCACGGGCGTGCCGTCGCCGACTGCGATCAAGGCGGCGGCACGCCGCGCTGTCCACGTACGCCACACACCCGGAAGCGCGGGAAATCGTGTTCGACTTTCTTTCAGACTATGACGACCCGAGCCTGTTGGGCGCCTTCTGGACGACGGTACAGCTCACCGTCTTCTCCGGCGTCGGCTCCCTGGTCTGGGGCACCCTCCTGGCCGCGATGCGGGTCAGCCCGGTGCCGCTCATGCGCGGGTTCGGCACGGCCTACGTCAACATCGTCCGGAACATCCCCCTGACCGTCATCATCGTCTTCACTTCGCTCGGCCTCGCCGACATCTTCGGCGTGACGATGGGTGCGTCCGACTTCGAAGACCAGGGCTTCCGCCTGGCGGTCCTCGGTCTCGTCGCCTACACCGCGGCCTTCGTCTGCGAGGCGATTCGTTCCGGCATCAACACGGTGCCGCTCGGACAGGCCGAGGCGGCCCGTGCCATCGGGCTGAACTTCACCCAGACCCTGCGGCTGATCGTCCTGCCGCAGGCCTTCCGTTCGGTGATCGGCCCGCTGGCCAACGTGCTGATCGCCCTGACCAAGAACACGACCGTGGCGGCCGCGATCGGCGTGGCCGAGGCCGCCCTCCTGATGAAGGAAATGATCGAGAACGAGGCCCAGACGCTGCTCATCGGCGCCGTCTTCGCATTCGGGTTCGTGGTACTGACCCTCCCGACCGGCCTCATCCTGGGCTGGCTGAGCAAGCGACTGGCGGTGAAGCGATGAGCTCCGTTCTCTACGACACTCCGGGGCCCCGCGCCAAGCGGCGCAACGTGCTCCTCTCAATAGTCTTCTTCGTCCTGCTCGCCCTGCTCCTGTGGTGGGTCTGGCAGACCATGGACGACAAGGGCCAGCTGAATTGGGCCCTGTGGAAGCCGTTCACCGAGTCCCAGGCCTGGACGACGTATCTGCTGCCAGGCCTCGGCGACACGCTGAAGGCCGCGACACTGGCCATGCTGATCGCCCTTCCGCTGGGCGCGTTCTTCGGTATCTCGCGCCTCTCCGACCACCGGTGGGTGCGGGGTCCGGCCGGCGTGGTGGTCGAGTTCTTCCGGGCGATCCCGGTCCTGCTGCTGATGCTGTTCGCCAACGAGTTCTACGACCGCTACACGAACGTCACCAGCGAACAGCGGCCCCTCTACGCGGTCGTCACCGGCCTGGTGCTCTACAACGCGTCCGTCCTCGCCGAGATCGTACGGGCCGGCATCCTGTCCCTGCCCAAGGGCCAGTCGGAGGCCGCGATGGCCATCGGCCTGCGCAAGGGCCAGACGATGACCAACGTCCTGCTGCCGCAGGCCGTCACCGCGATGCTGCCGGCCATCGTCAGCCAGCTCGTGGTCATCGTGAAGGACACGGCGCTGGGCGGCGTGATGATCGGGTTCACCGAGCTGCTCAACACGCGCGGCACACTCGCTGCCAACTACGCCAACGTCGTTCAGAGCTTCATCGTGGTGGCGGTCATCTACATCGTGCTCAACTTCATCCTCACCAGCTTCGCGAGCTGGCTGGAGGGCAGGCTGCGGCGCAGCAAGAGGGGCACCGGAACGGTCCTCGGCAAGGAGGACGTCGAGGAGCTCAACGCCGCCGAGGTGCGCGGCAGCTACGGGACCGGCGCCGGAGGCACCATTTGACGGCCAGTCATGTGACATGACTCGAGCGGCGAGGAGGCAGTGGCGAGCGCGCCACTGCCTCCGACGCTTGTGATCATCGTCGGCGGCACCCGACGTGACGGGTCACCGGAAGTGCGTCCAGCTTGACCGGCTGGCGCCCAGTCTGTTGCATACGTTCTGTGATCGTGCACCCTGCTCCACCTTCCTGTTCACTCACGTCCCTCGGGACACCGCTGCGGGCAGGGGGCGCCGCGCCGTGGATCCGGTGATCATCGTCGGAGCGGGGCCCGTCGGGCTCACGCTCGCCCTGGCGCTGGCCCGTCAGGACGTGCCGTCCGTCGTCCTCGACGAGGGGCCGGGCAAGGACGAACCGCGTCTCGCGCGCACGGTGGTGCTGCGCGAGGACACCACCGCCCTCATGGAGCGGCTGACCGGCGTGCCGCTCGCCGAGGCCGGAGTCCATTGGGCCGGATGGCGGTCGATGCGGCGCAAGCAGGTGATGCGCAAGGTCACGTTCGGGAGCACGGACGACACCGGCGCCGACGGCGACACAGACGTCGTCAGTGCCGGCCCCGCCCCGCTCCACCTCGCCCAGCATCTGCTCACCGGGGCCCTGCGCGCCGCCCTCGCCGGCCAGCCCCTCGTCAAGATCGCCGTGAACAGCCGCCTCGACACCATCGAGCAGGAACCTTCAGGCGTCACGGCCCACACCCGCGGCCCCAAGGGCACCTGGTGGCGCGGCAGTTACCTGGTCGGCTGCGACGGCACCCGCTCGACGGTGCGCAAGCTGCAGGACATCCGCTTCCCGGGCCGTACGGCGGTGGAGCGACACGCCGTGGCCGCACTGCGCGCGGAACTCCCCTGGCCCGGCGAAGCGTTGCTGCACCGGATGCCGCCGTGGCGGACGTCCGGCCCGTCGGCCGGCGAGATCACCGGACGCCCCCTGCCGGACGGGGTGTGGCGGCTGGACTGGCTGCTGCCGCCGGGCAAGGACCTGGTCACGCCCGAGCTGCTGGTGGCCCGCGTCCGGGAGACCCTGGCCGGCTGGACCGGCGGCTCGACACCGCCGTACGAACTCCTCGACACCGGCGTGCACACGGTCCACCACCGAGTGGCCCGCCGTTGGCGCGTCGGCCGGGTCTTCCTCGCCGGGGACGCGGCGCACCTGCTCGGGGCGCTGGGCACGCAGGGGCTGGACGAGGGGCTCCGCGACGCCGACAACCTCGCCTGGAAGCTGGCGCTGGCCTGGCACCACGGGCCGCACGAGGCGCTGCTCGACAGTTACCAGACCGAGCGGCGCGCCATCGTCGCCGCCCGGCTGCGCGCCGCCGACCAGGCGCTGCCGCTGCTGCGTGGCGGCGGAGGGCTGCGCACCTACGTCCCCGGCTCGGCCCGCGGCCACGACGCGCTGCTCACGGACGGTCACTTGGGGCGCGGCACGCTCGGTGCGCCGGGGGCGTACGCCGACTCGCCGCTCGCACCGCCGAGCCTCGAAGGCGAGACGCCCGTCGATACTCCGCCCGGGGCGCAGGTCACCGATGTACGGGTCACCGCGGAGGACGGCTCCTTCGTACAGCTGCGCGACCGCCTCGGTCGTGGCGCCCTGCTCGTCGTACTGATCGCGCCGGGCACGGGCGTGTGGGAGCGCAAGCACTGGGTGACCGCCGGGATCATGCCCCGGCTGGCCGCGGCGGTGACCGCGCTGCCGCACCCGGCCGAGCTGTTGGTCGCCGAGGAGTACCCGGGCGCCGCCCCCCACACCGTCCTTCTCGTACGGCCCGACGGTCACCTGGTCACGGCGCTGACCGGAGTGCGGCCGGCCGACCTGTACACGGCGGCCGAGGCGGCGCTGGGCGGGGCGGCCAAGGCGGAGGCGGGTGCGGGGGCCGGTTCTCGCTGACGCGTCTGTACTCGCCGTCACTGTGTGTCCACATAGTGACGGTGAGTTGACCCGTCCGCACCGTCGTGGTGTACTCCGGATCATGACCGACACCTGTGTGCGCCTGTGGCGGAGGGTCCACATGGACCTCGTCCGCTATGCGGGCTGCGTGTGTCGCCCGTCCTGCTGAATTCGCATTCCTCGTCTTCTCTCAAGCGCGCGTCGCTCCAGCGTTGTCGCGCGCTCCTCGCGAACGCTCATCAGGACGGTGCCCGTGTCTGTCTCTCCCCTTGTGTCCCCCGCTGGGTCTCCCCAAGTCGCCGCCCCCACGCAGGCGGACCTGCTCGACTTCGTACGGCGTACGGCCGCTGACGCCGAGTTGATCGCCTCGCTCCCACTCGACCCGGAGGGCCGCACCTGGGTGCGGCTGGAGGGTCCCGGCGGCAGCGAGGCCTGGCTGATCGGCTGGCCGCCCGGCAGCGGCACCGGCTGGCACGACCACGCCGACTCGGTCGGCGCCTTCCTCACCGCCTCCGGCGAACTCAAGGAGAACTCGCTCGCCGCCCGGCTGCCCACCGACGGCTGGAAGACGCTGGAACTGACCGACGGCGTGGACCGGGAGCGCCGGCTGCCGGCCGGGCAGGGCCGCGCCTTCGGCCGCCACCACGTCCACGAGGTCCTCAACGAGTCCACCGAGCGGCACGCGATCTCTGTCCACGCCTACTACCCGCCGCTGCCACGAATCCGCCGCTACAGCCGCACTGGTCAGATCCTGCACCTGGAGCAGGTGGAGCGCCCGGAGGACTGGCAGTGAGCGGAACGGGAGCAAGGGAGGGGCGGCGATGAACGGCTTTGATGAACGGCCGGTCGGTATCGACGAGTTGCTGGAGCGGGTCCGCGAGGGATACGAGCGGATCGAGCCACGGGAGGCGTACGAGGCCGTCCGGGCCGGGGACGCGCTGCTGGTGGACATCCGCTACGCGGCTCTGCGCGAGCGGGACGGCCTGATACCCGGCGCCCTCGTCGTGGAGCGCAATGAGCTGGAGTGGCGCCTCGATCCGCAGGGCAGCCACCGCGCCCCCGAGGCCACCGGCCACGACCTGCGTGTCGTGGTGCTCTGCAACGAGGGCTACGCCTCCAGCCTGGCGGCCGAGTCCCTGCACCGGTTGGGGCTGCGCCGGGCCACCGATCTGGTCGGCGGGTTCCAGGCGTGGAAGGCGGCGGGGCTTCCGGTGACGTCGTAGGCGTCTTCTTGTAAGGACGTCACGTCGTAGGCGCCCCTGCCCCTTTGCCGCGGTCGGCCTACTCCTTCGCCGTGGCCGCCGTCACCGGCCGGGTCCTGAGCGCGGTGCGCCCGGGTACGGCGGTGGCGGCCAGGGCGAGCAGACCCGCCGTACCGGCATACCGGCGAGGTGCGGGCGACGGAGGACGGTGACGTCAACGACGGGGAGGACCGTGCCGGGACACCTGTGCCCCGCAGCGTGCCCGGCTCCCGAACGCGATGGGCGCCCCCGCGCGTCCACCGTGTCCGGGCCGCCGGGCCACGCAGCCCTCTTGTTGGCCCTTTCGCCGTTCCGAGCTCTCACCTCCGAAGCCTCGCCCGGAACGCCTCGTCCCCGAAGGACTCGTTCAGAGCCCCTCGTCCCCGAGGAATTCCGTGTCCTCGCCCTCCTCTTCCAGCGCCTGCCGGACCACCCGCAGAGCCATGCCCTCGGGATAGCCCTTGCGAGCCAGCATCCCCGCGAGGCGACGCAGCCGCTTGTCGCGGTCCAGGCCGCGGGTCGTGCGCAGCTTGCGGGCGACGAGCTCGCGCGCGGTCGCCTCCTCCTGCTCGGAGTCGAGCTGGGCGACGGCCGCGTCGACCAGCGTTGGGTCGACGCCCTTGGTCCGCAGTTCCTGCGCGAGTGCGCGCCGCGCCAACCCCCTGCCGTGGTGCCGGGACTCCACCCAGGCGTCCGCGAACGCGCTGTCGTTGATCAGGCCGACCTCCTCGAACCGCGACAGCACCTCCTCGGCGGCGTCATCCGGGATCTCCCGCTTACTCAGGGCGTCCGCGAGCTGCTTCCGCGTACGTGGGGTCCCGGTGAGCAGGCGCAGACAGATTGCCCGTGCCTGCTCCACCGGGTCCCCTGGAGGCTCCCCCTGCCCGGCCCTCGACGAAGAGGAGGCGCCTCCGTCCTCACCGGACGGCTCCGTGCGACCGCGCCGACGGCGTCCGCGTGCGCCGCCCGCGCCATGGGCCCCACCACCCCGGCGCGAGCCGCCGGGGTACGCATCGGCGCCGAACGCCGAGCCACCGTCCGGCCCGCCGTCCAGCCGCTGTCCACCAGCTGACTCGTCGCCATACGAGCCGGCCCTGCCGTACCACGCCTCCCGCTCATAAGCCCCGTCCACGCCGTGGGCCGGGTCGCCGCCGCTCACGCCGGCGTGCGCGGAGCCCTCGTCGCCTACCCCACCCCGCTCACGCGGAGCGTCCGGGTAGGCGTACTCGGCCCAGTCGGTTCGTCGTGTCACGGATCAGCTCTTGACCGCCGCGGCCTTGGTCTTGGCCGCCTTGGCCGCCGGAGCGGGCACCGCCTTAGCGGCGTCGTCCGCGGCGGCGGAGACCGCGGCGTCCGCGCCCGGCTCGACGGCCGACGGCTCCGGCCGGACCCCGACGCCCAGCTTCTCCTTGATCTTCTTCTCGATCTCGTTGGCGAGGTCGGGGTTGTCCTTCAGGAAGTTGCGGGCGTTCTCCTTGCCCTGGCCGAGCTGGTCGCCCTCGTACGTGTACCAGGCGCCGGCCTTGCGGACGAAGCCGTGCTCCACGCCCATGTCGATCAGGCCGCCCTCGCGGCTGATGCCGTGGCCGTAGAGGATGTCGAACTCGGCCTGCTTGAAGGGTGGCGCGACCTTGTTCTTGACGACCTTGACGCGGGTGCGGTTGCCGACCGCGTCGGTGCCGTCCTTCAGCGTCTCGATGCGTCGGATGTCGAGTCGCACCGAGGCGTAGAACTTCAGTGCCCGGCCACCGGTCGTGGTCTCCGGGGAGCCGAACATC
Organism: Streptomyces sp. SA15; assembly: GCF_002291145.1. Taxonomy (GTDB): domain Bacteria; phylum Actinomycetota; class Actinomycetes; order Streptomycetales; family Streptomycetaceae; genus Streptomyces. Next base: position 29,992 of record NZ_NTGE01000093.1, on the reverse strand, counting down.
ACGCCGATCTTCTCGCGGAGCTGGTTGATGAAGATCGCGGTGGTCTTGGACTGGTTGAGGGCGCTGGTGATCTTCCGCAGGGCCTGGCTCATCAGGCGGGCCTGCAGACCGACGTGGCTGTCGCCCATCTCGCCCTCGATCTCCGCGCGCGGGACGAGCGCGGCGACGGAGTCGATGACGATGAGGTCGAGGGCGCCGGAGCGGACCAGCATGTCCACGATTTCCAGGGCCTGCTCGCCGTTGTCCGGCTGGGAAAGGATCAGGTTGTCGATGTCGACGCCCAGTTTCTGCGCGTACTCGGGGTCGAGAGCGTGCTCCGCGTCCACGAACGCGACCTGACCGCCGGCCTTCTGCGCGTTCGCCACCGCGTGCAGGGTCAGGGTCGTCTTGCCGGAGGACTCGGGGCCGTAGACCTCGATGACGCGGCCGCGCGGCAGGCCGCCGACGCCGAGGGCCACGTCGAGCGCGGTCGACCCGGTCGGGATGACCTCGATGGGCTCCTTCGACCTGTCGCCCATGCGCATGACCGCGCCCTTGCCGAATTGCCGTTCAATCTGTGCGAGCGCGGCATCCAGGGCCTTCTCGCGGTCGGTTCCTGCCATGGGTTCCACCCGATTTGCTTGAGTCGATCGCTTCACGTCAAAGACGCTAACGCCTGCCACTGACAATGCGCCCCGACGCTCGTCCGGCCTGTGGATAACTGGGGCACTTCTCCGTCAAAACCGTGTCGAAATCCCCGTCGAGGTCCTCGCCGGAGCCTCCATGAGAATGGATGTTCGATTTTCGTGTCAAGCGCACCCCGTGGCACCTCCGAGACTACGTTCGCCGTGCCGCCGGAGGTTGAGCGGCGCCGCCACGTACGCCGTGACATCGTGGTGCCATGGCCATCGAGGTTCGCCCGGCCTCGGTCTTCGAGGATGTCCGGACCGTGCTCGGCCCGAAGTCACCCGGGGCCAACGTCTGCTGGTGCCTGAGCTACCGGATCCCGTCCAGGCTCAACAACGAGCTGCGCGGGCCGGCCCGCGGTGAGTACGTCGCCGAGCTGTGTCGTGCTCAGCCCCCTCCGGGGGTGCTCGCCTACGACGGCGACGAGCCGGTCGGCTGGGCCGCCGTGGCGCCGCGCTCGGACACCTCCTTCGCGCGCAACCGTAAGATCCCGCACGTCGACGACCTGCCGGTCTGGTCGCTGTGGTGCATCCGCGTACGCTCCGGTCACCGGAAGAAGGGCATCTCGCACGCGCTCATCGCCGGCGCGGTGGAGTTCGCCCGCGCCCACGGCGCACCGGCGATCGAGGCGTACCCCCTCGACAACGGTGACGCCAAGGTCGACCTGACGATGGCGTATGCCGGGCTCCGCAAGAACTTCGAACGTGCCGGGTTCGTCCACGCCGCCGACACCACGTCGGTGCTGGCCGGTCATCCCCGGGTCCTGATGCGGCTCGACCTGCGCTGACAGATCAGCCTTCGGCGGCCGCCGTCCCCCGTGCAGGCTGCCCCGATTCCCTCAGGAGGAGCCGTCGGCGGGGCCCTGTGCCCCCGGCCGCCGCGCCCACAGCCCACGCGCGCGGGTGAGCAGTCCGGGCCCCGCCCCTCTTCGGTGTCCGTGGACGCGGGGATCGTCCGTGACGTCGTACCGCTTCACATACGCGCCGAGGAAGGCCTGCAGCGTGGCCACCGCCGGGATGGCGATCAACGCACCGACGGCGCCGAGGAGGGCGGTGCCCGCGATGACCGAGCCGAAGGCGACCGCGGGGTGGATGTCGACAGTCTTCGCGGTCAGCTTGGGCTGCAGCACGTAGTTCTCGAACTGCTGGTAGACCACGACGAAGATCAGCACCCACAGCGCGTACCAGGGATCGACCGTGAAAGCGATCAACATCGGCAGGGCGCCCGCGAGATAGGTGCCGATGGTGGGAATGAACTGCGAGACCAGCCCCACCCACACGGCGAGCACGGGCGCGTACGGCACATTCAGAAACTCCAGCAGGACGTAGTGCGCGACTCCTGAGATGAGCGCCATCAGACCGCGCGAGTAGATGTAGCCGCCGGTTTTGTTGACGGCGATCTCCCACGCGCGCAGCACCTCGGCCTGCTTGGCGGGCGGCAGGACGGAGCAGAGCGCGCGGCGCAGCCGTGGGCCGTCCGCGGCGAAGTAGAACGAGAACAGGGTGATCGTCAGCAGCTGGAAGAGTCCTCCGAGGACCTGGGCGGACACGTCCAGGACGCCGGTGGCGCTGTTCTGCACGTAGTTGCGCAGCCAGTCGGAGCGGAGCAGGCCCTCCTGGACGTCCACCCGTTTCAGATCGGTGTGGAAGTGGATGTTGATCCAGTTGATGACGGAGTCGAGATAGGCCGGGAAATCCTCGACGATCTTGATGATCTGGCCCGCGAGCATGGAGCCGAGCAGCGTGACGAAGCCCGCCGCCGCGATGATCACGCCGAGGAAGACGATGGCTGTGGCCAGGCCTCTGCGCAGGCCCCGCGCGGCCATCCAGCTCACCGCGGGTTCGATGGCCAGGGCCAGGAAGAACGCGATGAGGATGTTGATCAGCAGGCCGGTGAGCTGGTGGAAGGCCCAGCTGCCCAGCTGGAACACGGCGAAGAGGGCGAGCGCGAGCACCATGGCGCGCGGCAGCCAGCGCGGCATGCGGGCGTTCGGCCGGGCGGTGCCGTCGGCCGGGGGCCGGGTGGGCGGCGTCGTACCGAACGGGGATGCGTGCTGGGCGGCCTGGCCGGTCTCGTCAGTGGGTGCCACGCTGCAAGTTTCGCCCATGTGGCTGACAATCGGCTGCGGTCCTGCGATCTTCGTGACCGATCAGTGCTTTTCCCTCGGAACGTTCATGACTGTGCAGACCACACGCCACACGTCCTTCGCGTCCCAGCCGGCGTTCAGCGCCTGGTGCACCGTGCGCCCGCCGAGCTCCGACATCACGTGGTCGCGCGCGAAGGTGTCGGCGTAGCCCGGACCGAAGTGGTCCGCCATCCGCTGCCAGAAGACCGTCAACCGCATGACTCCAGTATCCCGCCCCTGAGGGTGGGCCTGAGCCGGGACCGCTTGCCGACACCGCTTTCCGCCCTACGGTCTGACGCATGGCCGAAACAGGAGCTTCCCCACTCCCCCCGACGCCCCCGGCGCATTCCCCGCTCGCACGCGCCGAGTACTTCATCTGGCTCACCGCGCGGGTGCTGGAGCAGCGGCTCTTCGCGTACCACTTCCTGAACGGGAGCCCCGACCCGGTGGAGACGGCGCTGGACGCCTACCGCAACGAGGACGGCGGGTACGGCCACGCGCTGGAACCGGACCTGCGCGGCCCGGTCAGCCAGCCGCTGCACACCGGTCAGGCCCTGCGGGTGCTGGACGCCGTCGGACGCTGCGGCGGACAGCGCGTGGAGCGCGTATGCCGGTATCTGACCTCGGTCTCCACACCGGACGGCGCGCTCCCGGCGATCCATCCCAGCCAGCGCGGCTACCCGGCGGCCCCCTTCATCCCGATCGTGGACGACCCGCCGAGCGATCTGCTCGCCACCGGACCGGTGGTCGGCCTCCTGCACCGCAACGAGGTGTGGCACGCCTGGCTGTTCCGGGCCACAGACTTCTGCTGGCACACGGTCGAGTCCCTTCAGCAGTCCCACCCGTACGAGATCCAGGCCGCCGTGGCCTTCCTGGACTCGGTTCCCGACCGCCCGCGCGCGGAGGCGGTCGCCGACCGCCTGGGCCGGCTGGTACGCGAGAACCGGCTCGCGGCCCTGGAACCGGACCGCCTCGACACGTACCCGGTCGCCCCGGGGTACGCCCCCGGCGAGCACCACTTCCCGCACGACTACGCGAAGACGCCGGATTCCCTCGCGCGCGCGTGGTTCACGGACGCCGAAATGACCCGCTCCCTGGACTTCCTCGCAGGCGACCAACAGGACGACGGCGGCTGGCCGATCCGGTGGCGCCAGTGGGCTCCGGGCACCGCTCTGGAGGCCCGCCCGATGGTGACCATCGAGGCACTGCGCACCCTGAAGGCCTACGGCCGCGCCCTGACCTGACGCGCCACCCGCGCGCCTCGTCGCCGAACCTCGGTCGGCAGCTCACCCGCCCATCACCCGCGCCCCCACCGAACCCGCACAGGCCGCCGCAGGCACCCGCACCCCCGCGAACCGCCGGAGACCCCCGCAGGCACCCGCAGGCACCCGCAGGCACCCGCCGCACCCTCCCCAACCGCCGGAGACCCCCGCAGGGCACCCCGCCCCGACCGCCGGAGGCAGAGGCATTGTCAGTGCCCGGGTGCAGGATGGACGCATGGCCAGCTCCACACACCGAGCCCTCGACACCTTCTCCCCCGCGACCCGCCGCTGGTTCACGGGGGCCTTCTCCGCGCCCACCGCAGCCCAGGCAGGCGCCTGGCAGGCCATCGCCGAGGGCTCGGACGTCCTGGTGGTAGCCCCGACCGGCTCCGGCAAGACCCTGGCCGCCTTCCTGGCCGCCCTGGACCAGCTCGCCTCGACACCCCCACCCGCCGACCCCAAGAAGCGCTGCCGCGTCCTGTACGTCTCCCCGCTCAAGGCCCTCGCCGTAGACGTGGAACGCAACCTCCGCAGCCCCCTGACCGGTATCCGCCAGGAATCCGTACGTATGGGCCTGCCCGAACCGGAGGTCAAGGTGGGCATCCGCTCCGGCGACACCCCCGCCGCGGAGCGCCGCGCCCTGTCCACCCGCCCCCCGGACATCCTGATCACCACCCCGGAGTCCCTGTTCCTGATGCTGACGTCGGCCACACGCGACGCGCTGACCGGCATCGACACGGTGATCCTCGACGAAGTGCACGCGGTCGCCGGCACCAAGCGCGGCGCCCACCTCGCCCTCTCCCTGGAGCGCCTGGACGAGCTCCTCCCCAAGCCGGCCCGCCGCATCGGCCTGTCGGCCACGGTCCGCCCGGTCGACGAGGTCGCCCGCTACCTCTCCCCCCGCCGAAAGGTGGAGATCGTCCAGCCGAAGTCCGGCAAGGAGTTCGACCTCTCCGTCGTCGTCCCGGTCGAGGACCTGGGTGAACTGGGCGGCTCCCCGGTGGCCGAAGCCACCGACGGCGCGGAACGCCCGTCGATCTGGCCGCACGTCGAGGAGCGGATCACCGACCTGGTCCAGGCTCACCGCTCGACGATCGTGTTCGCCAACTCCCGCCGCCTCGCGGAGCGCCTCTGCAACCGCCTGAACGAGATCGCGTACGAGCGAGCCACCGGCGAGACCCTGGACGAACACCACGCCCCCGCCGAACTCATGGGCGGCTCCGGCGCGGCCCAGGGCGCGCCCCCGGTCATCGCCCGCGCCCACCACGGCTCGGTGTCGAAGGAACAGCGCGCCCTCGTCGAAGAAGACCTCAAGGCAGGCCGCCTCCCCGCCGTGGTCGCCACCTCCAGTCTCGAACTCGGCATCGACATGGGCGCGGTGGACCTGGTCGTCCAGGTCGAGTCCCCGCCCTCCGTGGCCTCCGGCCTCCAGCGCGTCGGACGCGCGGGACACCAGGTCGGAGCCGTCTCCACCGGCGTGGTCTTCCCGAAGTACCGCGGTGACCTGGTGCAGGCGGCCGTCGTCACCGAACGCATGCGCACCGGCGCCATCGAGTCCCTGAAGGTCCCCGCGAACCCCCTGGACGTCCTGGCCCAGCAGCTCGTCGCCATGACGGCGATGGACACCTGGCAGCTGGACGACCTGCTCGCCATGGTCCGCCGAGCCGCCCCCTTCGCCTCGCTCCCCGAGTCCGCCTTCACGGCGGTCCTCGACATGCTCGCCGGCCGCTACCCGTCCGACGCCTTCGCGGAACTGCGACCGCGCGTGGTCTGGGACCGAGTCGCCGGCACGATCACCGGCCGTCCCGGCGCCCAGCGCCTCGCCGTCACCTCCGGCGGCACGATCCCCGACCGTGGCCTCTTCGGGGTCTTCCTCGCCGGTTCCGACCCCAAGAAGGGCGGCGGCCGGGTGGGCGAACTCGACGAGGAGATGGTCTACGAGTCCCGAGTCGGCGACGTCTTCACCCTCGGCACCAGCTCCTGGCGCATCGAGGACATCACCCGCGACCGCGTCCTGGTCTCCCCCGCCCCGGGCGTCCCGGGCAGGCTCCCCTTCTGGAAGGGCGACCAGCTCGGCCGCCCGCTGGAACTGGGCCGCGCGGTGGGCGCGTTCCTGCGCGAGGTCGGATCCCTCACCAAGGAGGACGCCCGCCTCCGCCTCCTCGCCGCGGGCCTGGACGCCTGGGCCGCGGACAACGTCCTGTCCTACCTCGACGAGCAGCGGGAGGCCTGCGGCCACGTCCCCGACGACCGCACGATCGTCGTGGAGCGCTTCCGCGACGAACTGGGCGACTGGCGGGTCGTCGTGCACTCCCCCTTCGGCGCCCAGGTCCATGCCCCCTGGGCCTTGGCGCTCGGCGCCAAGCTGTCCGAGCGGTACGGCATGGACGCCCAGGTGATGCACGCCGACGACGGCATCGTCCTACGGCTGCCCGACGCCGACCTGATGGGCCTGGACCTGCTCGACCAGGAACCGACAAAGCTCGGCACGGAGTACGACGCGGACCAGGCCCCCGTCGGCGCGGCCGACGTCGTCTTCGACAAGGGCGAGGTCGACCAGGTCGTCACCGACCAGGTCGGCAGCTCGGCCCTCTTCGCGTCCCGCTTCCGCGAATGCGCCGCCCGCGCGCTGCTGCTGCCGCGCCGCAACCCCGGCAAGCGCACCCCGCTGTGGCAACAGCGTCAGCGTGCCTCCCAACTTCTCCAGGTGGCCAGCGAGTTCGGCTCGTTCCCGATCGTCCTGGAGGCGGTCCGCGAGTGCCTCCAGGACGTCTTCGACGTGCCCGGCCTGGTCGAGCTGATGGGCGACCTGGAGTCCCGCAAGGTGCGCCTCGTCGAGGTCACCACCCCCGAGCCCTCCCCCTTCGCCCGCTCCCTCCTCTTCGGGTACGTCGCTCAGTTCCTGTACGAGGGAGACTCACCGCTCGCCGAGCGCCGCGCCGCCGCCCTCTCCCTGGACTCGCGGCTGCTGTCCGAGCTGCTCGGCCAGGCGGAGCTGCGCGAACTGCTCGACGCCGAGGTACTGACCGAGCTGGAGCGGGAGCTCCAGTGGCTCACCGAGGACCGGCGCGTCAAGGACGTCGAAGGCGTCGCCGACCTGCTGCGACTGCTCGGCCCGCTCACCGCCGCCGAGCTGGCCGAGCGGGGCGCCGAGCCGCAGTGGTCTCAGGAGCTGGCCTCCGCCCGCCGTGCGATCCGGGTCCGCATCGCCGGCACCGACCACTGGGCGGCGATCGAGGACGCGGGCCGCCTGCGCGACGCGCTCGGCACGGCGCTGCCGGTCGGCGTCCCCGAAGCCTTCATGGAGCCCGTCAAAGACCCGCTCGGCGACCTCCTCGCGCGCTACGCCCGCACCCACGGCCCGTTCACCTCGGCCACGGCGGCCGCCCGCTTCGGCCTGGGCGTGGCGGTCACCGACGGCGCCCTCCAGCGGCTCGCGGCTACGGGAAGGGTCGTACAGGGCGAGTTCCACCCGGCCGGGATCGGTCAGGAGTGGTGTGACGCGGCCGTGCTCCGCCGCCTCCGCCGCCGCTCCCTCGCCGCCTTGCGGCATGAACTGGAACCGGTTCCTCCGCCCGCGCTCGCCCAGTTCCTCCCCCAGTGGCAGCACATCGGCAAGGGACACGGGCTGCGCGGCATCGACGGACTGGTGCGTGCCGTCGAACAGCTGCAGGGCGCGTCCGTGCCCGCGTCCGCCCTGGAGAAGCTGGTCCTGCCGTCCCGCGTCGCGAACTACACACCGGCGATGCTCGACGAGCTCACGGCGGCCGGCGAGATCGTGTGGGCCGGCGCCGGGGCGCTCCCCGGCAAGGACGGCTGGGTCTCCCTGTACGTGGCGGACGCCGCGCCCCTGCTCCTGCCCCCTCCCCACCCCCTCGAGCTGACGGCGCTCCACCAGTCCGTCCTGGACACCCTCTCGGGGGGCTACGGCCTGTTCTTCCGCCAGATCGCCGACCAGGTCCGCGCCACCACCCACCCCGACGTCACCGATCCCCAACTGGCCGACGCCGTCTGGGACCTGGCCTGGTCCGGACGGCTCACGAACGACACGCTCGCGCCCATGCGTTCCCTCCTCGGCTCGGGCCGCACCGCGGGTTCCACCGCCCACCGCGCCAAGCGCACGATCCCGCGCGGACGCTACGGCTCCCTCACGGCCGCCGCCCGCCCCGCCTCCCGCACCGGCCCGCCGACCGTCGCCGGCCGCTGGTCCCTGCTCCCGGAGCTGGAAGCGGACCCCACCGTGCGCGCTCACGCACTGGCCCGCGTCCTGCTCGACCGGCACGGCGTAGTGACCCGGGGAGCCGTCTCGGCGGAGGGCGTCGAGGGCGGCTTCTCGGCGACGTACCGCGTCCTGTCCGCCTTCGAGGACAGCGGACAGGCACGACGCGGCTATGTGGTCGAGGGCCTCGGCGCTGCCCAGTTCGCGATGGACGGCGCGGTCGATCGCCTCCGCGCGGTGGCCAACGCCCGCGACCGGGGCGAAGCGCTGCCCGCCCCGCCCCACAGCGACGGCACATCGGACGCTTTCGGCCCACCCACGGCCCCGTCGCCGTACGGCTTCGGTGCATTCCCGGACTCGTCACCGCACGACCTCGGCGCATCCCCGGACCCGTCACCGCACGACCTCGGCGCATCCCCGGACCCGTCACCGCACGCCCCACCCACGACCTCTGCACCGCACGACGTCGACTCCCCCGACGCCCTCGCAGCCGACGCTGCGGACCCGTCAGACGGCCACGCCGACGAGACCGGTCCCGGCCACCCCGACGAGACCGCCCCCGGCTTCGGCGCCCTCGGCTTCGGTGACGACTGGCCCCCCTTCCCCGCCCCCACCACGCGGAGCGAATGGACCTCACCCCGCGACTTCGCCCAGCCCCAGCCGACCGGCCCCGGCCATGCCCCAGGCGGCTCTCCGTACGGCCCCACCGTCCCCGGCCGCCGTACCCGCCCCGCCCCCGACTCCCGAGCCGTGGTCCTCGCCGCCGCCGACCCCGCGAACGCGTACGGCGCGGCCCTCCCGTGGCCGGAGCCCCCGACCGGCGCCGGCCACAAGCCGGGTCGCAAGGCCGGCTCCCTGGTGGTTCTCGTCGACGGCGAGCTGACGCTCTACATGGAGCGGGGCGGCAAGACCCTGCTGGCCTGGCCTTCCGCTCCCGACGGCACGGCCACCGAGGACCCACGCCTGCAAGCGGCGGCGGAGGCCCTCGCCGCTGCCGCCAAGGCCGGCTCCCTCGGCACGGTCACGGTGGAGCGCGTCAACGGAGCCTCGGCCCTCACCTCCCCCATCGGCACCCTCCTGGAAGGAGCGGGCTTCATAGCGACACCTCGCGGCCTGCGGCTTCGGGCATGACCGCCCCGACGTCACCGCCGCCCGTGGCATGCCACCCTTGACCCATGCCCGAAGGAGACACGGTCTGGCAGGCCGCGAGGCGCCTGCACGGCGCCCTCGCGGGCAAGGTGCTGACCCGAAGCGATTTCCGAGTGCCCCGGTACGCCACGGCCGACCTCACGGGCCGCACCGTCCTGGACGTGATTCCGCGCGGCAAGCACCTCCTCACCCGCATCGAGGGCGGCCTGACCCTTCACTCGCACCTGCGGATGGAGGGCTCCTGGAAGGTGTACGCCCATCACCAGCGCTGGACCGGCGGCCCGACCCACCAGATCCGCGCGATCCTCGGCACCACCGACCGCACGGCCGTCGGTTACCGCCTCCCCGTACTCGAACTCCTGCGCACCACCGACGAACACCGCGCCGTCGGTCACCTCGGCCCCGACCTCCTGGGCCCGGACTGGGACCCGGACCGGGCCCTGGCCAACCTTCTCGCCGACCCCGCCCGCCCCCTCGGCGAAGCCCTGCTCGACCAGCGCAACCTCGCCGGCATCGGCAATGTCTACAAGAGCGAGCTCTGCTTCCTTCTCGGCGCAACCCCCTGGCTGCCCGTCGGCGCCCTCCCCACCGACCGCGCGGCACAACTGCCCGCGCTCGCCAAGAAGCTCCTGGAAACGAACCGCGACCGCCCGATCCGCAGTACGACGGGCCGCCGAGGCCAGGACTTGTTCGTGTACGGCCGCGCACCCCGCCCCTGCCTGCGCTGCCACACGCCCGTCCGCGCGGCCGACCAGGGCGACGGCTCCCGCGAGCGCCCCACGTACTGGTGCCCGAACTGTCAGAAGGGTCCGGCACCACACACAGCCCCGCCCCACAGAACCCCACGCCGTACGACCGGTTGACCGCAGATCACCACATTGCACATGCAGCCGGCCCCTACTCCACACGGTACGACTAATCGACGACTAGCAATTGACGACCCGTCAGAAACGCTCGTACCGTCCCTTCATGCCCGTCAAGGCGTACGACCTCACCGGCCGCACCGCGTTCGTCACCGGCGCCGCCGGCGGCATCGGCCGTGCCTCGGCCGTCCTGCTCGCCGAGGCGGGCGCCACCGTGCACTGCGCGGACCTGGACGCACCGGGCCTCGACGAGACGGCGAGGACCATCAAGGACGCCGGCGGCACCGCCTACACCCATCACCTGGACGTCACCGACCGCGAACAGATCCGCCGGGCCGTGGCCTCCTGCGAGCGCCTCGACGTGATGGCCGCGATCGCCGGGATCATGCACAGCAGCCCGGTCCTGGAGACCCGCGACGAGGACCTCGACCGGGTACTGGCCGTCAACTTCAAGGGAGTGCTCTACGCCTGCCAGGAGGCCGCCCGGCTGATGCTCGCGCAGCAGATCAGGGGCAGCATCGTCACCATGGCCTCCGGCGCCGTGGACACCGGCGGCCCCGGCCTGCTCTGCTACGGCGCGGCCAAGGCGGCCGTCGTCCAGCTGACGAAGACGCTGGCCGGGGAGGTCGGCCGGCACGGCATCCGGGTCAACGCGGTCGCGCCGGGCTGGATCCGTACCCCCATGACCGACCGCCACGACACCGAGGCACAGGCGCACACGGAGGCGCGGATGTCCCGGATGTCGCCCCTGGGCCGGGTCGGCGAACCGGAGGAGGTCGCCCAAACCGTCCTCTACCTGGCCTGTGACGCCTCGTCCTTCACGACGGGGCAGATCCTGCGTCCGAACGGCGGTGTGGCGATGCCGTGGTAGCCCGGGCCGCCCTCCAGGCGAGCGCCCACCGCTCCGCACCGACCGCTCCTACGGCCCGTGCCTTGGGCACACAGTGCACCGGCAGCAGACTCAGCCCCCATCCCCCGGCCGCGACGGCCCCCTCCAGCGCCCCGGCGTCGGGTGACACCGCGAGCCGCACCACGGCCCACCACCACAGCGCACCGAGCCCCACGACCGCGCCCCAGGCCCCCCAGCGCACTATCGGCCGTGCCATGGACCCACCTCCAGCCCGACGCTAGACCGCCCTGCTCACCCACGGGGAGGGCGCACCGGCGGCACACGGTCGCACCAGTGGGTCCGCGCGGCTTCCAAACAACCGCGCCGAACCGAAAAACTACGGCCCCGCCTCTCCACGATGCACGAAAGCCCCAAACGGCGCTTCCCCACGAAGCACCAGAACCCCCAGCCGCCACCTCCCCAAGACCCACCAGGACCCCCAGCCGGCCCCCACAACGCACGAAAGCCCCAACCAGCGCCTCCCAAGATCACCTGTATCCAGATCATCCGGAGAGCCCCCGGCGGGGCCCCGCACACTTCCTCAGCGCAGCGTCAGCTCACGCTCACACCCGCGTGAACCTCACGCGGCGACCACGTCCACCGCTTCGGCGGGCGCCTTGATCGTCACCCGTTCCGGTGGCACACCGGTCACCGATACGGAACCCAGCATGGGGCGAACGGGCGTGGGCACAGGCTCGCTGGGGGTGGCAGCAGCAGACTGGGCCAGCTCGGCGAGGGCGAGCTCGTCGCTCACTTCCCGCATGAGCTCGGACATCCGTACGTCCAGCGCGTCGCAGATGGCGGAGAGCAGCTCGGAGGAAGCCTCCTTCTGCCCCCGCTCCACCTCGGAGAGATAGCCGAGTGAGACTCGGGCGGACGAGGAGACTTCGCGCAGAGTACGGCCCTGGCGCTGGCGCTGCCGACGCAGCACGTCACCCAGCAGGCGACGGAGCAGAATCATCGGTGGCTCCCTCCTCGGACCGCGTAGCCGCATCCATTACGCCCCACCGTACCGCCTTGCGCCGCGGCCGTGCGGGGAGCGATGTCGTGTTCACTCAGGGCTGCAAACATCAAAACCCCCCGTTCCGTTCCGTATCCTGTGCCCGCTCATTCCCAGTCTGTTCGCTCGCAAGCCCCTCCAGGAGCAGTGCGAGTACGCTCCGTACACTCTCCATACGAATGTCCGCACGGTCGCCGTTCAACCGCAGAGCGGTCACTTTCCCGCCACCGGGCACCGCCGGAGTCGCTGCCGACGGCCCGTCGACGGCCACGAACACCGTCCCGACGGGCTTGCCGTCCTGCGGTTCCGGACCGGCGACGCCAGTCGTCGCGATGCCCCAGTCGGCACCGAGCGCCTTGCGCGCTCCGGCCGCCATCTGGGCCGCGACCTGCGGATCCACCGCCCCGCGCTCCGCCAGCAGGGTGGCGTCGACGTCCAGCAACTCGTGCTTCAGCTCGGTGGCATAGGCGGTGACCGAACCCCGGAACACCTTGGACGCCCCGGGGACCGCTGTGATTTCCGCCGCAACCAGTCCGCCCGTGAGCGACTCGGCGACGGCGAGCGTCTCACCCTTCACCTTGAGTAGTCGCACCACTTCTACGGCCGTTTCGGCGGCCGGGGAACTCACGCTTCCGTCTCCTCCAACGCGGCCCTGCGCTCGGCGATTCCCCGCCGGCGCAACACAATGGCCTGTCTCACATAATCGAGTCCGGTCACGACGGTCAGCACGACCGCCGCCGCCATCACCCAGAACCTCAGGGTGGCCAGCCACCCCGTCAGCGCCAGGATGTACATCCCCACGGCCACGCCCTGCGTGAGCGTCTTGAGCTTGCCGCCTCGGCTCGCGGGAATGACGCCGTACCGGATGACCAGGAAACGCAGCAGCGTGATCCCGAGTTCCCGGCCGAGGATGACGCCCGTCACCCACCACGGCAGATCACCGAGCGCCGACAGACAGATCAGCGCCGCCCCCATGATCGCTTTGTCGGCGATGGGGTCGGCGATCTTCCCGAAGTCGGTGACGAGGTTGTACGTCCGCGCCAGATGCCCGTCGAAGAGGTCGGTGATCATGGCGATGGCGAAGGCCGCCCAGGCGAGCGAGCGCCACGCCGGGTCGTATCCGCCGTCGGCCAGCATCAGCGCGACGAAGCCGGGCACGAGGAGCAGCCGGAGCATGGTCAGCAGATTGGCGATGTTCCAGACGCTGGCCTGGTTGACGGCGGCTGCCGCCAGCTTCCCACTACGAGCGGACTTGGTCCCCTCCGACGGGGCAGACGAGGCAGATGAGGCACCGGACGCCCCCTTCCCGCCGGACGGCGCGGGGACGGAGGCAGCAGGGCCGGCCGCACGCTTCGCACCGGAGGGGCCACCCGCCGCCGATGCCGGTACTCCGGTCATCTGCCCGCCTCCTCACTACACGCGAGCGAACCCTGCAGCGGCTCGGCCACCAGGTCGACACCTTCCGTACCGACCACCTTCGCCTCGACCATACGACCGACGCTCAGCCCCTCGCCGCTCGTGAGCAGCACCTGGCCGTCCGTCTCCGGAGCCTGGTGCGCCCCGCGGCCGTACGCGCCCTCGGCGGAGTCCACGGACTCGACCAGCACCTGAAGCGTTTCACCGAGCCGCTCCTCGGCCCGCTGCGAGACGAGTTCCTCAGCCAGCCGGGAGACATGTGCCAACCGCTCGGCGACGACGTCCTCGTCCAGCTTGTTGTCGTACGTCGCCGCTTCCGTGCCCTCCTCGTCGGAGTACCCGAAGACGCCGATGGCGTCCAGCCGCGCGCCGTTCAGGAACCTCTCCAGCTCGGCCAGGTCGTCCTCGGACTCACCGGGGAAGCCCACGATGAAGTTGGAGCGCACGCCGGCCTGGGGCGCCTTGTTCCGGATGGTGTCGAGCAGCTCCAGGAAGCGGTCGGTGTCGCCGAAGCGGCGCATCGCCCGCAGCACGCCGGGGGCGGAGTGCTGGAAGGACAGGTCGAAGTAGGGCGCGACCTTGGGCGTGGACGTCAGCACGTCGATCAGTCCGGGCCGCATCTCGGCCGGCTGGAGGTAGCTGACGCGCACCCGCTCGATGCCGTCGACCTCCGCGAGCTCGGGCAGCAGCGACTCCAGCAGACGGATGTCGCCCAGGTCCTTGCCGTACGACGTGTTGTTCTCGGAGACCAGCATGATCTCCTTGACGCCCTGTTCGGCCAGCCACCGCGTCTCGTTCAGCACATCGCTCGGGCGGCGCGAGATGAAGGAGCCGCGGAAGGACGGGATGGCGCAGAAGGAGCAGCGCCGGTCGCAACCGGAGGCCAGCTTCACCGAGGCGACCGGGGCGCCGTCGAGGCGGCGGCGCAGGGGTGCACGGGGGCCGGACACCGGAGCCACGCCCTCCGGCAGGTCGGACGGGGCACCGTGCCCGGGGAGGGCGACGTCGGACGCCGACTGACGCTCGGCAGGGCTGATGGGCAGCAGCTTGCGCCGGTCGCGCGGGGTGTGAGCGGCGTGGATGCCGCCGTTCAGGATGGTCTGCAGGCGGTCGGAGATGTCGGTGTAGTCGTCGAAGCCGAGTACGCCGTCGGCCTCGGGGAGGGCCTCGGCGAGCTCCTTGCCGTACCGCTCGGCCATGCAGCCCACCGCCACGACGGCCTGGGTTCTGCCGTGCCCCTTGAGATCATTGGCCTCGAGGAGGGCGTCGACGGAGTCCTTCTTGGCGGCGTCGACGAATCCGCAGGTGTTGACGACGGCGACGTCGGCGTCCTCGGCGTCCTTCACGAGCTGCCAGCCGTCCGCCTCCAAACGGCCTGCGAGCTCCTCCGAGTCCACCTCGTTGCGGGCGCAGCCAAGAGTGACGAGTGCGACGGTACGGCGTTCAGGCATGGGCTCAAGACTACTTCGTCCCGCTGACACCCCACGTCGACGGGGTTGGCCGATCTTGGCCAACCCCGTACCCACTCACCCGAAGAAGCCGCTTATCCGACCTGCGGATCGCCCTTCGTGTAGGTCAGCCGCTCCACGGCCCCGGGCCGGAAGTCGTCCTCGATCTTCTTGCCGTTCACATACAGGTCGATCGCCCCGGCGTCGCCGAGGACCAGGTTGATCTTCTCGCTGTCCTGGAAGGTCTTGGTCTCGCCCTCCTTGAGCAGCCCGTCGAACAGCCGCATGCCGTTGTGGTCCTTGACGGAGATCCAGCTCTTTCCGTCGGCTGCGCGGATCTGGACGGTCACCTTGTCCTGGGGAGCGGCGGCGATGGCACTGTCCGACGGCTCCGGCTCCGGGTCCTCGGGCTTGTCGTTCTTGGGCGTGGGCGAGGGGGACTTGGGCGCGGGCTTGGAGCCCTCCGCGACCTGTGTCTTGGCCTCGGAGTCGCCGTCGCCGCCCTTGAACGCGGTGAACCCGACGAAGCCGACCACGGCGACGATCGCGGCGACCATGGCAGCGGTCCAGTTGGGCCCCCGCCGCTCCGGACGGATGCGCTCCGCCTCGAACAGGGGCGCGGCCGGCGTCGGAGCCGGACGGCCGCCGTGATCGGCGTCGTACTGGGCGAGCAGCGGACCGGGATCGAGGTGGACGGCCTTGGCCAGAGTCCGGATGTGACCGCGGGCGTAGACGTCTCCGCCGCACGGACCGAAGTCGTCCGCCTCGATGGCGTGCACGATGGGGAGGCGAACTCGGGTGGCGGAACTGACATCGTCGACAGTCAGCCCGGCCGCGATGCGCGCCTGCTGGAGGGCACGGCCGATCGAAGGGCGGGCATCCTCACGATCGTCTTCGAACGGACGCTCGTCTTCAGGGGAGTTGCCGATGGACACGGGGGCGCCTTTCGAGCGTTTAAGCCACCTGTGCTGGAGGTTCAGTCTAGGGGGGGTGCGAAAGGGTGGGGCAACCGGGCGGTGGGACTTTGTACGCCATCGGAATGGCCGGACACGCCGATGGTGGAGCACATGCTTTGCGCTTCCCTCAACTTGACGTACGCCGAAGGGAAACGGTTGCTCAATGATCCCTTACGAGAGGGTCACGATCGAGCACCGGCCTTGGGACTCTCTTTATGACTCCCCGCGTATTACCGCGAGCACGCCGTCCAGCTCGTCAGGTTTCACAAGAACATCACGGGCCTTGGACCCCTCGCTGGGTCCGACGATCCCCCGGGACTCCATGAGGTCCATCAGCCGCCCGGCCTTGGCGAACCCGACCCGCAGCTTGCGCTGCAGCATGGACGTCGACCCGAACTGCGTGGAGACGACCAGCTCGGCCGCCTGGCACAGCAGGTCGAGGTCGTCGCCGATGTCCTCGTCGATCTCCTTCTTCTGCTTTGTGCCCACGGTGACGTCGTCCCGGAAGACGGGCGCCATCTGGTCCTTGCAGTGCTGGACCACCACCGCGACCTCTTCCTCGGTCACGAAGGCGCCCTGCATACGGGTGGGCTTGTTCGCGCCCATCGGCAGGAAGAGCCCGTCACCCTTGCCGATCAGCTTCTCGGCACCGGGCTGGTCGAGGATGACCCGCGAGTCGGCGAGCGAGGAGGTGGCGAAGGCGAGCCGCGAGGGCACGTTCGCCTTGATCAGGCCGGTGACGACGTCCACGGACGGCCGCTGCGTGGCGAGCACCAGATGGATGCCGGCCGCGCGCGCGAGCTGCGTGATGCGCACGATCGAGTCCTCGACATCGCGCGGGGCGACCATCATCAGGTCGGCGAGCTCGTCGACGATCACCAGCAGGTAGGGGTACGGCTGGAGCTCGCGCTCACTGCCCTCCGGCGCCGTCACCTTGCCGTTCCGCACGGCTTCGTTGAAGTCGTCGATGTGCCGGTAGCCGTACGCCGCCAGGTCGTCGTAGCGCAGATCCATCTCCCGTACGACCCACTGCAGCGCTTCGGCGGCCCGCTTCGGGTTGGTGATGATCGGCGTGATCAGGTGCGGGATGCCCTCGTACGCGGTCAGCTCGACGCGCTTGGGGTCGACGAGGACCATGCGGACGTCCTCCGGGGTCGCCCGCATCATGACCGAGGTGATCAGGCAGTTGATGCAGGACGACTTACCGGAACCGGTCGCACCGGCGACGAGCACATGCGGCATCTTCGCCATGTTCGCCATCACGTAGCCGCCCTCGACGTCCTTGCCGAGCGCCACCAGCATCGGGTGGTCGTCTTCGGCGGCGGCCGCGAGACGCAGTACGTCACCGAGGTTGACCATCTCCCGGTCGGTGTTCGGGATCTCGATGCCGACCGCCGACTTGCCGGGGATCGGGCTGATGATCCGTACGTCCGGGCTGGCGACGGCGTACGCGATGTTCTTGGTCAGCGCGGTGATCCGCTCGACCTTCACGGCGGGGCCGAGCTCGACCTCGTAGCGCGTGACCGTCGGCCCGCGCGTGAAGCCGGTGACGCGGGCGTCGACCTTGAACTCGGTGAAGACGTTGGTGAGCGAGGCGACGATGGCGTCGTTGGCGGCGCTGCGCGTCTTGCCGGGGCCTCCGCGCTCCAGGAGGTCGAGGGAGGGCAGCGCGTACGTGATGTCGCCGGAGAGCTGGAGCTGTTCGGCGCGCGCCGGCAGCTCGCGGGGCACTTCAGGGGCGGCCTTGGTGAGGTCCGCGACCCCCGTGTCCAGCTTCTCCTGCTTGGGGCGCGCGGCAGGGACAGGCGCCGGAGTGGGCGTCGGCGTCGGAGTCGTCTCCTGGCGGTCCCCCACGCTCACGCCCTGGGTGAGGTCGGCGACCACCGGCGAGGGCGGCATGCCGTGCATGACGGCACCGTCGAGCGCGGCAGCGGCGGCCGCTGCGACGTCCACAGCGTCCATGGGGCGGTCCATGGCGGGCTGCGGCACAGCGGAGCGCCTGGGGCGCCCACGACGCCGTGAGAGGGCCTCCTGCTCCGCGCTGTCGGGGTCGTACGCCTCGGAGGCCGTACGACGTCTGCCGGGGCGCGCGGGCAGCGCCTCGCGCCACTGGTCGTCGTACCTCTCGTCGTCCTCACCGAGCTCGTCCTCGGCCGGGTCGTGCACGATGCCCAGCTTCACGCCGAGCAGCCGCAGCCGCTGCGGGATTGCGTTGACCGGGGTGGCCGTGACCACCAGCAGCCCGAAGATCGTCAGCAGCACGAGCAGCGGTACGGCGAGGACCTCGCCCATGGTGTACGTCAGCGGGGTGGCCGCGCCCCAGCCGATGAGGCCGCCGGCGTCCCTTATCGCCTGCATGCCGTCGCCGCGGGCGGGCGAGCCGCAGGCGATGTGAACCTGACCCAGCACGCCGATGACGAGCGCGGACAGGCCGATCACGATGCGGCCGTTGGCCTCGGGCTGCTCGGGGTGGCGGATGAAGCGCACGGCGATGACCGCGAGCAGTATCGGCACGAGCAGGTCGAGCCGGCCGAAGGCGCCGGTCACGATGATCTCGACGAGGTCGCCGACGGGGCCGCGCAGGTTCGACCAGGTGCCGGCGGCGACGATCAGCCCGAGGCCGAGCAGCAGCAGCGCGATGCCGTCCTTGCGGTGGGCCGGGTCGAGGTTCTTCGCGCCCTGCCCTATGCCGCGGAACACCGCGCCGACGGCGTGCGCGATCCCGAGCCAGACGGCGCGCACCAGCCGGTAGATGCCCCCGGTCGGGCTGGGCGCCGGCTTCGGTGGCGCGGCTTTCTTCGCCGCGGCCTTCTTGGCGGGCGCCTTCTTCGCCGGGACTTTCTTCGCAGCGGCGGCCTTCTTCGCCGGAGCCTTCGCGGAGGCAGCCTTCTTCGCGGGCTGCTTCTTGGCTGCGGAGGGACGTGAGGCCATAGGTGTGAGGTTACCGGTGGAGACGACAGCGGACACGTGTGCCGGGTGCTTCACCCGTTCGTGTCGCTCTCGGAAAGGCGCCGAGTTGACGCATGCTCACGCACACAACCCTGTCTGAGCCCTGGCACGATCGCACGCTATGACGCCTGCGGCACAGGTCAGTTCTGCGACGGCACCGAAGGAGAGCTCCCCGTGCCCGGCTCCAAAGCGTCCAGCGCCCGCCGCAGCCCCGTGAGTTTGCGTTCGAGATGGGCCGCCGTGGCCACCGCCGCCGCGTCCGCCGACTCGTCGTCCAGCTGCTTGGACAGCGCCTCGGCCTGCTCCTCGACCGCCGCGAGCCGCGCCGACAGCTCGGCCAGCAACCCCGCGGGCTCCTTCGTCTCCCCGGCAGCCGCCTTGCCGCCGCCCTCCAACTGGAGCCGCAGCAGCGCCGCCTGCTCGCGCAGCTGGCAGTTCTTCATGTACAGCTCGACGAAGACGGAGACCTTCGCGCGCAGCACCCAGGGGTCGAAGGGCTTGGAGATGTAGTCCACCGCGCCCGCCGCGTAGCCCCGGAACGTGTGATGCGGTCCGTGGTTGATCGCGGTGAGGAAGATGATCGGGATGTCCCGCGTGCGTTCTCGCCGCTTGATGTGCGCGGCCGTTTCGAAACCGTCCATGCCCGGCATCTGGACGTCCAGCAGAATGACCGCGAAGTCGTCCGTGAGCAGTGCTTTGAGCGCTTCCTCCCCGGACGATGCCCGCACCAGCGTCTGATCGAGCGCAGAGAGGATGGCCTCCAGCGCCAGCAGATTCTCCGGCCGGTCATCGACCAGGAGGATCTTGGCCTTCTGCACCATGGCCCGCCCTCCTCGCCCCGGCGTGGGGCCTCCCCTGTCCGCAGGACTTGGGGTGACGCCGGTGGGCGCCGCCCCAGGGGACGACTCCCTTGCGTCGCCCGTCCTTGTGCCGGTCATCGTAGCCGCACCCCGCCCGTCGCCACACCCTGTCACCGCGATGTCACTGTGCACGTAGCAGAAACGCGACGGGAGACCAGAAGGTTCCCCGGTTCCCGTACTTCTACACGACCTCGGCCACCCCGAGTCGGCAACACCGGGCGCCCTCCGAAGGTTCCCGCCACATGGTCACGAAGCCCGAACAAAGCCCGACCCTTCCCGTCACTCGCCGCGCATCCACTGCTCCATCACCGACAGCAGGTGATCGGGATCGACCGGCTTGGTCACGTAGTCGGAGGCGCCCGACTCGATCGCCTTCTCGCGGTCGCCCTTCATCGCCTTAGCGGTCAGCGCGATGATCGGCAGCCCGGCGAACTGCGGCATCCTGCGGATCGCCGTGGTCGTCGCGTATCCGTCCATCTCGGGCATCATGATGTCCATCAGGACGACCGCGACGTCGTCGTGCTGCTCCAGGACCTCGATGCCCTCACGGCCGTTCTCCGCGTACAGCACGGACAGTCCGTGCTGTTCGAGGACGCTGGTGAGGGCGAAGACGTTACGGATGTCGTCGTCGACGATCAGCACTTTCTCCCCGCCGAAGCGGATGCCCCGGCGGGACTTCGACGCCGTCTGCTGCTCCGCGGGGGCCGGCCACTGCTCGGCCTGCGCGGGGCGCTGTTCGATCTCCGGCATGGGCCTGCGGCGGCGCCGGAAGAGCGCGGCGGCGCCGTTCTGCGTCTCCTGGTACGACTTCACCTCGGCCGGCGTCTCCGCCTCGGGCAGCTCGGGCAGACCCGAGGCGGACACCATCAGGTCCCCGGCCTCCAGAGGGGGTGGCACCAGCTGCTGATAGCCCTGCGGCGGCAGTTCGCTCGGATGCAGCGGCAGATACAGCGTGAACGTCGATCCACGTCCCGGCTCGCTCTGCGCGTGGATCTCACCGCCGAGCAGCTGTGCGATCTCCCTCGAGATCGACAGTCCCAGGCCCGTACCGCCGTACTTGCGGCTCGTCGTGCCGTCCGCCTGCTTGAACGCCTCGAAGATCACTCGCATCTTGCTGGCCGCGATGCCGATGCCGGTGTCGGTCACGGAGAACGCGATCAGGTCGGCGTCCGGGTCGCGCAGCGAACCCGTCTCCAGCAGCTGCTCGCGGATCGCCATCGGCACGTCCTTGCCGGCGGGCCGGATGACCAGCTCGACGGCCCCGGAGTCGGTGAACTTCACCGCGTTGGACAGCAGGTTGCGCAGCACCTGAAGCAGCCGCTGTTCGTCGGTGTGCAGGGTGGCCGGCAACTCCGGCGACACCCGTACGGACAGATCCAGGCCCTTCTCCGCAGTCAGCGGGCGGAAGGTGGCCTCCACGTAGTCGACGAGCTGGACGAGCGCGATACGCGTCGGGGAGACGTCCATCTTGCCCGCCTCGACCTTCGACAGGTCCAGGATGTCGTTGATCAGCTGGAGCAGGTCGGAACCGGCCCCGTGGATCGTCTCCGCGAACTCGACCTGCTTCGGGGAGAGGTTCCCCTCGGCGTTGTCGGCGAGCAACTTGGCCAGGATCAGCAGCGAGTTGAGCGGCGTACGCAACTCGTGCGACATGTTGGCCAAGAACTCGCTCTTGTAGCGCATGGACACGGCGAGCTGCTCGGCGCGCTCCTCCAGGACCTGCCGCGCTTCCTCGATCTCGGTGTTCTTCACCTCGATGTCGCGATTCTGCTGGGCCAGCAGCTCGGCCTTCTCCTCCAGTTCGGCGTTGGACGCCTGGAGGGCCTTCTGCCGGTTCTCCAACTCCTCCGACCGCTCCCTCAGTTGCTCGGTCAGCTCCTGCGACTGCCTCAGCAGCACCTCGGTCTTGGTGTTGACGGAGATGGTGTTGACGCTGGTCGCGATCATCTCGGCGATCTGGTTGAGGAAGTCCTTCTGGATCTGCGTGAAGGGCGTGAACGACGCCAGCTCGATGACACCGAGCACCTTGCCCTCGAACAGCACCGGAAGGACGATCACCTGCGCGGGGGGCGCCTCCCCGAGCCCGGAGGAGATCTTCAGATAGCCGCTGGGCGCGTTCTCCACCAGGATCGTGCGCTTCTCCATGGCGGCCGTCCCGATCAGTCCCTCCCCCGGCCGGAACGAGGTCGGCATGGAACCCATCGAATAGGCGTACGACCCCAGCATCCGCAGCTCGTACTGGTCCTCGCCCTCGGCGTTCATGTCCTTGCCGTCGACCAGGGGCATCGCCAGGAAGAACGCGCCGTGCTGCGCGGACACCACCGGCGTCAGCTCGCTCATGATGAGGGAGGCCACGTCCTCCAGGTCGCGCCGGCCCTGCATCAGCGCGGAGATGCGGGCCAGGTTGCCCTTGAGCCAGTCCTGCTCCTTGTTGGCGATCGTGGTGTCGCGCAGGTTGGCGATCATCTTGTTGATGTAGTCCTGAAGTTCCTGGATCTCGCCGG
Organism: Streptomyces sp. SA15; assembly: GCF_002291145.1. Classification (GTDB taxonomy): domain Bacteria; phylum Actinomycetota; class Actinomycetes; order Streptomycetales; family Streptomycetaceae; genus Streptomyces. Next base: position 7,686 of record NZ_NTGE01000093.1, on the reverse strand, counting down.
AGGCGTCCACATCGATCTTCAGGTTGAGGTCGCCGCGGGTCACCGCGGTCGCCACGCGCGCGATGGCACGCACCTGCCGGGTCAGGTTCCCCGCCATCTCGTTCACGGACTCGGTGAGGTCGCGCCAGGTGCCGTCGACGTCACGCACGCGTGCCTGTCCGCCGAGCTGGCCCTCCGTACCCACCTCGCGGGCGACTCGGGTGACCTCCTCGGCGAAGGACGACAGCTGGTCGACCATCGTGTTGATCGTCGTCTTGAGCTCGAGAATCTCGCCGCGAGCGTCAATGTCGATCTTCTTGGTCAAGTCGCCCTTGGCGATCGCCGTGGTCACCATGGCGATGTTGCGCACCTGACCGGTCAGGTTGGACGCCATCTGGTTCACGGACTCGGTGAGGTCCTTCCACGTGCCGGCCACACCCGGCACGCGTGCCTGCCCGCCGAGGATGCCGTCCGTGCCCACCTCACGGGCCACCTTGGTGACCTGGTCGGCGAACGAACTCAGCGTCTTCACCATGGTGTTGAAGGTGTCGGCGAGCTGCGCGACCTCGCCACGCGCCTCGATCGTCACCGTCCTGGTCAGGTCGCCGTTGGCCACGGCGGACGCGACCTGGGAGATGTTCCGCACCTGCATGGTCAGGTTGTTGGCCATCAGGTTCACGTTGTCGCTGAGGTCCTTCCAGATCCCCACGACACCGGGCACATGGGCCTGGCCGCCCAGGATGCCCTCGGTGCCGACCTCGCGGGCCACCCGGGTCACCTGCTCGGCGAAGGACGACAGCTGGTCCACCATCGTGTTGACGGTGCTGACGAGTTCGAGGATCTCGCCCTTCGCGTCGACGGTGATTTTCTTCGACAGGTCACCCTTGGCGACCGCGGTCGTGACCTCGGCGATGTTGCGCACCTGGATGGTCAGGTTGTTCGCCATGAAGTTCACGGACTGTGTGAGGTCCTTCCAGGTGCCGGAGACACCCTGCACCTCGGCCTGACCGCCGAGGATGCCCTCGGTGCCCACCTCGCGCGCCACCCGGGTCACCTGGTCGGCGAAGGACGACAGCTGGTCCACCATCGTGTTGAGGGTGTTCTTCAGCTCCAGGATCTCCCCGCGCGCGTCCACGTCGATCTTCTGCGACAGGTCACCCCGCGCCACCGCCGTCGCGACCTGCGCGATGTTGCGCACCTGGGCGGTGAGGTTGCCCGCCATGCCGTTCACGGAGTCGGTCAGGTCACGCCACACACCGGCGACACCGGGCACCTGGGCCTGGCCGCCCAGCCGGCCCTCCGTACCCACCTCGCGGGCCACCCGGGTCACCTGGTCGGCGAACGCGGAGAGCTGGTCCACCATCGTGTTGAGGGTGTTCTTCAGCTCCAGGATCTCCCCGCGCGCGTCCACGTCGATCTTCTGCGACAGGTCACCCCGCGCCACCGCCGTGGTCACCTGGGCGATCTGCCGCACCTGCGAGGTGAGGTTGCCCGCCATGAAGTTGACGGAGTCGGTGAGCTCCTTCCATGTGCCGGAGACGCCATCCACGCGGGCCTGACCGCCCAGCCGGCCCTCGGTACCCACGTCCCGGGCCACACGCGTGACCTCGGCACCGAACGCGGAGAGCTGGTCCACCATCGTGTTCACGGTGTTCTTCAGCTGGAGCATCTCGCCGGACACGTCGACGGTGACCTTCTGCGACAGGTCGCCGTTGGCCACAGCCGTCGTCACCTGGGCGATGTTCCTCACCTGTCCGGTGAGGTTGCGGAACGCGGTGTTGACGGAGTCCGTCAGGTCCTTCCACGTACCGGCCGCACCGGGCACCTGCGCCTGGCCGCCCAGTTCACCCTCGACGCCGATCTCCCGGGCCACGCGGGTGACCTCGGCACCGAACGCGGACAGCTGGTCCACCATCCCGTTGACGGTGTTCTTCAGCTCCAGCATCTCGCCAGCCACGTCCACCGTGACCTTCTGCGACAGGTCACCACTGGCCACGGCCGTCGTCACCTGGGCGATGTCCCGCACCTGAATGGTGAGGTTCCGGAAGACCGTGTTGACGGAATCCGTCAGGTCCTTCCACGTCCCCGCCGCTCCGGGCACGTTCGCCTGCCCGCCGAGCCGTCCCTCGGCGCCGACCTCGTTGGCCACGCGCGTGACCTCGTCGGCGAAGGTCCGCAGTGTCTCGGTCATCTGGTTGATCGTGTCGGCGAGCTGCGCGACCTCGCCGCGCGCGGACACCGTCACCTTCTGCGACAGGTCACCGCTGGCGACCGCGGTCGTCACCTGGGAGATCCCGCGCACCTGGGCCGTCAGGTTGCCGGCCATGAGATTCACCGAATCGGTGAGGTCTTTCCACACACCGGCCACACCGGGCACCTGCGCCTGGCCGCCCAGCTCGCCCTCGACGCCGACCTCGCGCGCGACGCGGGTCACCTCGGAGGAGAACGACGACAGCTGGTCCACCATCGTGTTGACGGTGTTCTTCAGCTCCAGCATCTCGCCTTCGACATGAACTGTGACCTTCCGGGACAAGTCACCCTTGGCGACCGCCGTGGTCACGAGCGCGATGTCCCGCACCTGGGCCGTAAGCCGGTACGCCATCGTGTTGACGGACTCGGTCAGGTCCTTCCACGAACCGGACATACCGCGCACCCGGGCCTGTCCGCCCAACTTGCCCTCGGTACCGACCTCGCTGGCCACGCGCGTGACCTCGTCGGTGAACGTCGACAGCTGGTCGACCAGGTTGTTGACGGTCCGCCCGACCTTCAGGAACTCCCCGCGCAGCGGATGCCCCGCCCCCTCCGGCGTCTGCGTCCGCAGCTCCATACGCGGCGACAGATCGCCCTCGGCCACCGCGGACAACACCCGGCTGACCTCGGAGACGGGCCGTACGAGGTCGTCCACAAGCGCGTTCGAGTTGTCGATGGCGGCCGCCCACGAGCCCTCCGATGCGCCCGTTTCCAGACGTTCTGTGAGCTTTCCCTCACGTCCCACCATGCGCCGCACCCGCGCGAGCTCACCCGTCAGATGGAGATTACGGTCCGCCACCTCATTGAAAACGGCAGCAATCTCCGACATCACGCCGTCCCCGGACACCGTGAGCCGCTTCCGGAAGTTCCCGTCGCGCATCGCCACGAGAGCCACCAGCAGTCGGTTCAAGGCAGCCGTATCCACCGCGGTGGTCCCGCCACGCGTCTTGCGCTGGTTACTCGGGGACGGCCCGCCTTTCGCGCGCGTCTTAGTGCCCCGCGTCGCTGCGCCAGACTCCACTGTGTCCCTCCCGCAGGGGTCGACCGTTACTGCTGTGTCGGGTACTACTGCTCGGCGTACCAGTTACTACTGCGTATTCCTGCTCGCTATATCAGGCCGCACGAGGGGGCTGCTGCCCACCGCGTGCAAACCACACTCAGCCTGCCAGTACCTTCACCAGAAGCTTGCCCAGTGTTTCACCCTGCCTGAACCAGGCCATAACAGTTCGGCAGCTTCGCACATCGTCCGCACACCCTCCGGACGGAAACACTGCAGACCGGCATCCGCATGGACGGGGAAGGTAAGTAACCTTGCATGCGGCTGTCCAGCCGCGCCGGTCCGTCCGGCCTGGGCGGTGGCACGAGAACGAGCGGGCATCGGAGGGCGGCCGCACACATGACCACCGGACTGATCCCCGGGGGACAGCCCCCGGACCCCCGGCCGACGGGTGGCCTGCCGCAACAGCGGCACGAGCCCGTCGGCCAGGCAGCCCTGCACGTCGACAACCGGTCGAGGAGTTCTGTGATCACCGCGCGCGCGGCCGCCAGCTTCGAGCCCGTCGGGCGATCGGTCGCGAGCGCCCGCTCCTTCGTCCGCGACACCCTCCAGGGCTGGGGCTTCGCCGACATCGTCGACGACGCCGTCGTCCTCACGAGCGAACTGGTGACCAACGCCGTGGTGCACGCGGGCACATCCGCCGACGTGTTGTGCCTACGGAGTGACGACGGCGTACGGATCGAGGTGGCCGACCGGTATCCGGAGCGCGAAATCCCCCTCCAGGGTCAGGCCGTCAACATGGGCAGCCCCGACCGCGAGGGCGGCCGCGGCCTCCAGCTCTGCGCGGCCCTCGCCGGCCGTTGGGGCGTCGAGTACACGCCCACGCACAAGCAGGTCTGGTTCCAACTCGCACTCCCCGAGCGCCCGGTGGGCACCCGCGCCGCGGGCCCGTCCCTGCCGGCCGACCTCCTCCCGCTCGCTGACGGCCGCGTCCGCGTCGCGGTCGTCCAGATCGACCGTACGGGCGCCATCACCTCCTGGAACGAGGACGGCGAGGAACTCTTCGGCTACGCGGCCGAACAGGTCATCGGCAAGCCGCTGACCGACCTCGCGGCCTGGCCGCACACCCCCGGCACCAGCACCGGCATCGCCGAGGCCCTGCAACTCTCGCGCTGGGAGGGCAGCTACGGCATCAGGGGCGCCAACGGCCGCATCACCTCCGTGTACGCCTCCCACCTCCGCGTCCGCGACACGGCCGGCGAGCCCTCCACCGTCTGCCTCCTCGTCCGCGACCACGAACGGGCCGTGCTGCAGACCCCGTTGCGCGTCCCCGCCTCCGACACGAACACCGGGTCCGACGGCCAGAACGCCGACCCGTTCGAGGTGTTCATCGGCTCCCCGGCCCCGGACGACCTCGACGGCCTCCTCCAGCGCACGGTGGAACGCGCCCGCGACATGCTCGACGGCGACTCCGCCTTCCTGCTCCTCGCGACCGACGACGAAACGGAGTTGGAGGTCCGCGCCTCCACAGGCCTGCCCTCCGCCCGCCAGCGCTTCGCGCGCGTCCCCGTCGAGGCGGGCCCCGGCCGCTACGGCTCGGCTCGCATGCCCGCCGTCCACGACGACCTCACGGCCGTACCAGGCGCCGTACCGCTGCTGAGCGGCACCGGCATGCGCTCGGTCGTCACGGTCCCCCTGAAGGTCGAGGGCCGCCTCACGGGCTCCCTGGGCGTGGCGGCCGAGGCCCCCGGCAGATACTCGAACGAAGAGGCCCTCCGCCTCCAATTCGCCGCCGACCGCATCGCCTTGGCCGTGGAGTCCGCCCGCCTCGGCGAACTCGAACGCCTGCGCCGAGGCTCCCTGAGCTTCCTCGTCGAGGCCTCCGACCTCCTGGCAGGCACCCTCGACCGCGACCAGACCCTCGCTCTGATGGCCCAGATGACGGTCCCGTCCCTGGCCACCTGGTGCGCGGTCTACACGATCGCGGACCAGGCCTCGGATCCGTACCTGTCGTACGTCCTGCACGAGGACGAGGAACTGATCGACGGCATCAAGTCCCTCCTCTCCAAGATCGCCCCGCCGGACCCGGTCCCCACCCCCGGCGCCCGCGTCTGGTCCGCCCCGGGCGAGGCCGCCCACCAGGCGGCCCTGCGCAGCTCCATGCGCAGCCTCGGCCTCAGCGGCGGACCCACCCGCCAGCTGGCGTCGGGCATCGGCCCGACCCTCGCCACGGCCTCGGCAGTGGGCGGCGAGACAGTGGTCCTCCCCCTGGTGGCCCGCAACCGCGTCATCGGCATGCTGACCCTCGGCAAGCCCACGGACGAACACTTCCGCCAGGAAATCCTGGAGTTGGCGGAGGACCTTTCGCGCAGGGCCGCCCTCGCCCTGCACAACGCCCGCCTCTACTCCGAGCGCACTGCGATCAGCCAGTCCCTCCAGCGCAGCCTCCTGCCGCCCGAGCTCCCCGAGATCGACGGCGTGGAGGTCGAGGTCATCTACCGCGCGGCCGGCGAGGGCAACGAGGTCGGCGGCGACTTCTACGACCTCTTCCCGATCCGCGACGGTGCCTACGGCTTCGCCATCGGCGACGTCTGCGGCACGGGCCCGAACGCGGCGGCGGTCACGGGCCTGGCCCGCCACGCCCTGAGGTTGCTCGCTCGCGAGGGCCTGAGCGGCCCTGCGGTCCTGGAGCGCCTGAACTCCGCGATCCTCGATGAGGGCGCCCGCAGCCGCTTCCTGACGCTCCTCTACGGTGAGTTGTGGCCACAGGAGGACGGCAGCGCCCAGCTGAAGGTGGTCTGCGCCGGCCACCCCCTCCCGCTCCGCCTGCGCCAGGACGGTACGGTCGAGCCGGCCGCCGAACCCCAGCCGCTCCTCGGCGTCATGGACGACCTGGAGCTGTACGAGCAGACGGTCACCCTCGATCCGGGCGACGTCCTCCTGTGTGTCACGGACGGCGTCACCGAGCGCCGCGAAGGCACCCGCATGTTGGGCGACGACGGCCTCGCCGACGTCCTGACGACCTGCACGGGCCTGACGGCGGGCGCCGTCGCGGCCCGCATCATGCGCGCGGTGGAGCGTTTCGCGCAGGACGCCCCGTCCGACGACATGGCGATCCTGGCGATGCGCGTCCCCGGCCTCCACTTGGACTGACCGAGCCCCGGAGAGCATGCCAAAGGCCCCCACCCGGAAGGGCGAGGGCCTTTTGTCGTGGAGCCCCCAAACGGAATCGAACCGTTGACCTTCTCCTTACCATGGAGACGCTCTGCCGACTGAGCTATAGGGGCCTGTCACCTTTTCGCGGTCTCCCGCGCGGTTGACGGGATAGATCATACACACAGTTCGCGTGTGCTCCGAACCGGAGCTATTCCCTAGAAGGCCGGCTGCAGCAGGCCCCCGAGCGCATTGCACGCACCGACGATCCGCTGCATGTCCCGCTTCGTCAACGAGGCCTCCACGGGCAGCGCCAACGTCTCGTCGGCGGCCCTCTCGGTCTCCGGCAGCGCCACACACCGCCGGTACTCCGGCAGCCGATGCACAGGCGTCTTCACCGGCACCCGGCACTCGACGCCCCTGGCCCCCACGGCCCGGGCGAAGGCATCCCGATCCGGCCGCCCGTTCCCCGGGACCCGCACGACGTACTGCTGATAGGTGTGCCCGTCACCTCCATCAGGCGTGCGCACACCCCTCAACTTCGTATCGAGATAGCTGGCCCGCTGCCTCCGCTGAGCAACCTCGTCGTACGGCGCCTCGGACTCCCCCTGCTGGAGCACAAGAAGCCCGTGCCGCTCCCCGACCCCGAGCAGCCGCACCATGTCGGCCGGCCGCCCGAATCGATGTACGACAACTACAGCCGCCGTCCGCGGAGTTACGGCCGCCTCGACAGCGGACGCGTCAAGGCAATAGGTCACCGGATCTATGTCGGCGAACACCGGAAGCGCCCCCGCCAGGACCACGGCCTCGGCGACTTCCGCGTTCCCGAAGGCCGGTACGACAACTTCGTCACCGATGCCGACGCCGGCGGCCCTGAGCATTGCAGCAGTACCCATACGGGGATCGTGGTTGCGCAACGTGAACTTCAAGTGACGCAGAACAAAAAAGGGCTGGACCCGGAACCGAAGTTCCGGGTCCAGCCCTCTGAATAATTGTTCGGCGGCGTCCTACTCTCCCACAGGGTCCCCCCTGCAGTACCATCGGCGCTGTAAGGCTTAGCTTCCGGGTTCGGAATGTAACCGGGCGTTTCCCTCACGCTATAACCACCGAAACACTATGAAACTGTGAACGCCGCACCACACCCTGAACCGGGTACGGGGCTGTTCGTGGTTTCAGAACCAACACAGTGGACGCGAGCAACTGGGGACAAGCCCTCGGCCTATTAGTACCGGTCAACTCCACACCTTGCGGTGCTTCCATATCCGGCCTATCAACCCAGTCGTCTACTGGGAGCCTTAACCCCTCAT
>NZ_NTGE01000050.1 GCF_002291145.1 Streptomyces sp. SA15 | reverse complement strand
AACACAGTGGACGCGAGCAACTGAGGACAAGCCCTCGGCCTATTAGTACCGGTCAACTCCACACCTTGCGGTGCTTCCATATCCGGCCTATCAACCCAGTCGTCTACTGGGAGCCTTAACCCCTCAAGGGGGTGGGAGTCCTCATCTCGAAGCAGGCTTCCCGCTTAGATGCTTTCAGCGGTTATCCCTCCCGAACGTAGCCAACCAGCCATGCCCTTGGCAGAACAACTGGCACACCAGAGGTTCGTCCGTCCCGGTCCTCTCGTACTAGGGACAGCCCTTCTCAAGACTCCTACGCGCACAGCGGATAGGGACCGAACTGTCTCACGACGTTCTAAACCCAGCTCGCGTACCGCTTTAATGGGCGAACAGCCCAACCCTTGGGACCGACTCCAGCCCCAGGATGCGACGAGCCGACATCGAGGTGCCAAACCATCCCGTCGATATGGACTCTTGGGGAAGATCAGCCTGTTATCCCCGGGGTACCTTTTATCCGTTGAGCGACGGCGCTTCCACAAGCCACCGCCGGATCACTAGTCCCGACTTTCGTCCCTGCTCGACCCGTCGGTCTCACAGTCAAGCTCCCTTGTGCACTTACACTCAACACCTGATTGCCAACCAGGCTGAGGGAACCTTTGGGCGCCTCCGTTACTCTTTAGGAGGCAACCGCCCCAGTTAAACTACCCATCAGACACTGTCCCTGATCCGGATCACGGACCCAGGTTAGACATCCAGCACGACCAGACTGGTATTTCAACGACGACTCCACCCGAACTGGCGTCCGAGCTTCACAGTCTCCCAGCTATCCTACACAAGCCGAACCGAACACCAATATCAAACTGTAGTAAAGGTCCCGGGGTCTTTCCGTCCTGCTGCGCGAAACGAGCATCTTTACTCGTAGTGCAATTTCACCGGGCCTATGGTTGAGACAGTCGAGAAGTCGTTACGCCATTCGTGCAGGTCGGAACTTACCCGACAAGGAATTTCGCTACCTTAGGATGGTTATAGTTACCACCGCCGTTTACTGGCGCTTAAGTTCTCAGCTTCGCCACCCCGAAGAATGACTAACCGGTCCCCTTAACGTTCCAGCACCGGGCAGGCGTCAGTCCGTATACATCGCCTTACGGCTTCGCACGGACCTGTGTTTTTAGTAAACAGTCGCTTCTCGCTGGTCTCTGCGGCCACCCCCAGCTCACACCGTAAAGATGATCACCAGGAATGGCCCCCCTTCTCCCGAAGTTACGGGGGCATTTTGCCGAGTTCCTTAACCATAGTTCACCCGAACGCCTCGGTATTCTCTACCTGACCACCTGAGTCGGTTTAGGGTACGGGCCGCCATGAAACTCGCTAGAGGCTTTTCTCGACAGCATAGGATCATCCACTTCACCACAATCGGCTCGGCATCAGGTCTCACCCATGTGCCATCCGGATTTACCTGGATGACGGGCTACACCCTTACCCCGGGACAACCACCGCCCGGGATGGACTACCTTCCTGCGTCACCCCATCACTCACCTACTACAGGTCTGGTCCGTCGGCTCCACCACTCCCCTTTGCCCGAAGGCTCCAGGGCGGCTTCACGGACTTAGCATCGCCTGGTTCAATGTTTGACGCTTCACAGCGGGTACCGGAATATCAACCGGTTATCCATCGACTACGCCTGTCGGCCTCGCCTTAGGTCCCGACTTACCCTGGGCAGATCAGCTTGACCCAGGAACCCTTAGTCAATCGGCGCACACGTTTCCCACGTGTGTATCGCTACTCATGCCTGCATTCTCACTCGTCAACCGTCCACAACTCGCTTCCGCGGCTGCTTCACCCGGCAGACGACGCTCCCCTACCCATCACAGCGCCCGTTGGGGCTCATGCTGCAATGACACGACTTCGGCGGTACGCTTGAGCCCCGCTACATTGTCGGCGCGGAATCACTTGACCAGTGAGCTATTACGCACTCTTTCAAGGGTGGCTGCTTCTAAGCCAACCTCCTGGTTGTCTCTGCGACTCCACATCCTTTCCCACTTAGCGTACGCTTAGGGGCCTTAGTCGATGCTCTGGGCTGTTTCCCTCTCGACCATGGAGCTTATCCCCCACAGTCTCACTGCCGCGCTCTCACTTACCGGCATTCGGAGTTTGGCTAAGGTCAGTAACCCGGTAGGGCCCATCGCCTATCCAGTGCTCTACCTCCGGCAAGAAACACACGACGCTGCACCTAAATGCATTTCGGGGAGAACCAGCTATCACGGAGTTTGATTGGCCTTTCACCCCTAACCACAGGTCATCCCCCAGGTTTTCAACCCTGGTGGGTTCGGTCCTCCACGACCTCTTACAGCCGCTTCAACCTGCCCATGGCTAGATCACTCCGCTTCGGGTCTTGAGCATGCTACTAAAACGCCCTGTTCGGACTCGCTTTCGCTACGGCTACCCCACAACGGGTTAACCTCGCAACACACCGCAAACTCGCAGGCTCATTCTTCAAAAGGCACGCAGTCACGAGACATCAGCAAGCTGATGTCCGACGCTCCCACGGCTTGTAGGCACACGGTTTCAGGTACTATTTCACTCCCCTCCCGGGGTACTTTTCACCATTCCCTCACGGTACTATCCGCTATCGGTCACCAGGGAATATTTAGGCTTAGCGGGTGGTCCCGCCAGATTCACACGGGATTTCTCGGGCCCCGTGCTACTTGGGTGTCTCTCCAACGAGCCGTACAGATTTCGACTACGGGGGTCTTACCCTCTACGCCGGACCTTTCGCATGTCCTTCGCCTATCCATACGGTTTCTGACTCGTCCTGTCGCCGGCAGACGACAGAAGAGAGATCCCACAACCCCGCATACGCAACCCCTGCCGGGTCTCACACGTATACGGTTTAGCCTCATCCGGTTTCGCTCGCCACTACTCCCGGAATCACGGTTGTTTTCTCTTCCTGCGGGTACTGAGATGTTTCACTTCCCCGCGTTCCCTCCACATACCCTATGTGTTCAGGTATGGGTGACAGCCCATGACGACTGCCGGGTTTCCCCATTCGGACACCCCCGGATCAAAGCCTGGTTGACGGCTCCCCGGGGCCTATCGTGGCCTCCCACGTCCTTCATCGGTTCCTGGTACCAAGGCATCCACCGTGCGCCCTTAAAAACTTGGCCACAGATGCTCGCGTCCACTGTGCAGTTCTCAAACAACGACCAGCCACCCGTCACACACCACTCAACGCGATGCTTCACCGGGGCCGGCAGCTGAGGAAAATTCCATTCCCTCAGACACCCAACAGCGTGCCCGACACACTCCCCGCTTCCCTCAGCGTTCCACGCTCAACAGAGCAGTACTGGCAGGAGAAGACGATCAAGTGTGCCGAGTAGTCAACGTTCCACCCATGAGCAACCAGCACCGGACATTCGCCGGTGTACTGGCCTCTGGACTGTCAGCACGCTGGCAGCCTAGAAGTGCTCCTTAGAAAGGAGGTGATCCAGCCGCACCTTCCGGTACGGCTACCTTGTTACGACTTCGTCCCAATCGCCAGTCCCACCTTCGACAGCTCCCTCCCCGCAAGGGGGTTGGGCCACCGGCTTCGGGTGTTACCGACTTTCGTGACGTGACGGGCGGTGTGTACAAGGCCCGGGAACGTATTCACCGCAGCAATGCTGATCTGCGATTACTAGCAACTCCGACTTCATGGGGTCGAGTTGCAGACCCCAATCCGAACTGAGACCGGCTTTTTGAGATTCGCTCCACCTCACGGTATCGCAGCTCATTGTACCGGCCATTGTAGCACGTGTGCAGCCCAAGACATAAGGGGCATGATGACTTGACGTCGTCCCCACCTTCCTCCGAGTTGACCCCGGCGGTCTCCTGTGAGTCCCCATCACCCCGAAGGGCATGCTGGCAACACAGAACAAGGGTTGCGCTCGTTGCGGGACTTAACCCAACATCTCACGACACGAGCTGACGACAGCCATGCACCACCTGTACACCGACCACAAGGGGGCGCCTGTCTCCAGACGTTTCCGGTGTATGTCAAGCCTTGGTAAGGTTCTTCGCGTTGCGTCGAATTAAGCCACATGCTCCGCTGCTTGTGCGGGCCCCCGTCAATTCCTTTGAGTTTTAGCCTTGCGGCCGTACTCCCCAGGCGGGGAACTTAATGCGTTAGCTGCGGCACCGACGACGTGGAATGTCGCCAACACCTAGTTCCCACCGTTTACGGCGTGGACTACCAGGGTATCTAATCCTGTTCGCTCCCCACGCTTTCGCTCCTCAGCGTCAGTAATGGCCCAGAGATCCGCCTTCGCCACCGGTGTTCCTCCTGATATCTGCGCATTTCACCGCTACACCAGGAATTCCGATCTCCCCTACCACACTCTAGCTAGCCCGTATCGAATGCAGACCCGGGGTTAAGCCCCGGGCTTTCACACCCGACGTGACAAGCCGCCTACGAGCTCTTTACGCCCAATAATTCCGGACAACGCTTGCGCCCTACGTATTACCGCGGCTGCTGGCACGTAGTTAGCCGGCGCTTCTTCTGCAGGTACCGTCACTTTC
>NZ_NTGE01000125.1 GCF_002291145.1 Streptomyces sp. SA15 | reverse complement strand
GCGAGGCGGCCTCGGCCGAGTCCCGCGCCGAGCTGACGGCGGCCCGCGCGGAGGACGCGGCCACGGCGGCGGAGCGGTCCTACGAGGCCGAGCGCCGCCTCGCCGAAGGGCTGGCCGGTGAGGAGCGGCTGGCGGAGCTGCTCAGCCTGACCGGAAGCGAAGCACGCCCCGTGGTCCCGAGGCCCCGGCAGGACACCGACGAGGGCAACCCCTCAGGCCTCACCCCCGAGGACCTGGACCGTTTCGCCGACGAGCTGCGCGAGCTGCTCGACGACACCGTCTCCTCCGCCGAGCGGCAGCTCTTCGACCTGCGCACCGCCGCCGCCGACGACTCCCGGATCCTCGGCGCGCTAGGTGACGGCGGGCTGCTGCCGCCCGGCCCGGACGTGCTGGCGACCGTCGGGTTCCTGGGCGAGCACGGCATCCCCGCGCTGCCCGGCTGGCGCTATCTCGCCCAGGCCGTCGCCCCCGCCGACCACGCGCGCGTGCTGGCCGCGCGGCCGGAGCTGGTCGACGGCGTGATCATCACCGACCCCGCCACGCACGCACGTGCCCGGGAGGCACTGGGCGACGCCGCGCTGCTGCCGCGGTCCGCCGTGGCGGTCGGTACGGCCGCCGCCCTGCTCGCCCCGACGCCGGCACCCGATTCCGAGACCGGTGATGTCTTCCTCGTACCGCCGAATCCGGCCATGCACGACGAGCACGCCGCCGACGAGGAGCGGCAGGCACTGCGCGCGCGGGCCACCGAGCGGGACGAGGAGATCCGCACGCTCGCCGCACGGCTCGGCAAGGACCGGGAACTGGCGGCACGGCTCGCCTCCTGGCGCACCGGCTGCCCGGCCGGCCGGCTGGTCGAGCTGGCCGAGGCCGCCCGGGAG
>NZ_NTGE01000154.1 GCF_002291145.1 Streptomyces sp. SA15 | reverse complement strand
AAGGCGGGCCGGCCGCCGTGCTGGAGGTAGGCGTGCAGGATGTCGGGGGTGTTGGCGAAGAAGTTCGGCCGCATGTAGGCGGCCGCCTCCCCGGACAGTTCGGTGAGGTACTCGGTCAGTTCCTGCTTGCTGTTGCGCCAGGTGAAGTAGGTGTAGGACTGCTGGAAGCCGATCTGGGCCAGGGTGTGCATCATCGCCGGCCGGGTGAACGCCTCGGCCAGGAAGATCACATCGGGGTCGGTGCGGTTGATGTCGGCGATCACCCGCTCCCAGAACACGACCGGTTTGGTGTGCGGGTTGTCCACGCGGAAGATGCGTACCCCGTGGGCCATCCAGTGCCGCAGCACCCGCAGGGTCTCGGCGATGAGGCCGTCCATGTCGGCGTCGAAGGCGATGGGGTAGATGTCCTGGTACTTCTTCGGCGGGTTCTCCGCGTAGGCGATCGTGCCGTCGGGGCGGTGGTGGAACCACTCGGGGTGTTTGTGCACCCAGGGGTGGTCGGGGGAGCACTGCAGGGCGAAGTCCAGTGCGATCTCCAGCCCTTCGGCCCGGGCCTGGGTCACGAACCAGTCGAAGTCCTCGATGGTGCCGAGGTCGGGGTGGACGGCGTCGTGGCCGCCCTCGGGGGAGCCGATGGCCCAGGGCACGCCGACGTCGTCGGGTCCGGGGGAGAGGGTGTTGTTGCGGCCCTTGCGGAAGGTGGTGCCGATCGGGTGGATCGGCGGGAGGTAGACGACGTCGAAGCCCATGGCGGCGATTGCCGCCAGGCGGCGGGCGGCGGTGCGGAAGGTGCCGTGGGGGCGTTCGGGGGTGCCTTCGGAGCGGGGGAAGAACTCGTACCAGGAGCCGTACAGGGCGCGTTCGCGTTCCACCAGCAGCGGCAGGGTCTGCGAGGCGGTGACCATCTCCCGCAG
>NZ_NTGE01000049.1 GCF_002291145.1 Streptomyces sp. SA15 | reverse complement strand
CTCGTCGCCTACGTCGTCCCCGGGCCCGGCCACCGCGCCGACCCCGCCGTCCTGCGCCGCCACGTCGCGGGCAGCCTGCCCGCCCACATGGTCCCGGCCGCCTTCGTCACCCTGGACACCCTGCCGGTCACCGCGCAGGGCAAGCTGGACCGTGCGGCGCTGCCCGCCCCGGACACCGAGCCGGAGCACCCCGCGCAGGCGTCCCGCCCGCCCCGACCCGGCACGGAGGAGGACGTGTGCGCGGCCGTCGCCGAGGTGCTGGGAGCGCCGGCCGTGGACCCCGATGACGACTTCTTCGAACGCGGAGGGGACAGCATCCTGGCCATCCGGCTCGTCGGCCTCCTGCGCGCCCGCGGACTGGCCCTCGCCACGAGGGATGTCTTCGAGCAGCGCACGGCAGCCGGGCTCGCCGCCCGCGCCGATGCCGCGGGAGACCCGGACCGGACACCCGAACCGCGACGCCCCGCACCCGCCGCCGGGCCCTTCCCCGCGCCACCCATGGCGCACTGGCTCTACGACGCCGGCGGACCGGCGGACGCCTTCAGCCAGACGATGATCGTGCGCACCCCGCCCCTGCCCGGCACCGAGCCGCTGCTGCGCGCCCTGCAACACGTCATCGACAGCCACGACGCACTGCGTACGACGCTGTTGCGCGGCCCCCACTCCGCCCACGCCGCCGCACGCCTGCGCCTGGACCCGGCGCCCCAGGGCACCCCCGACGCCGCCGACTGCCTGCGCCACGTCCCCGTCGACGGCGCACCCCACGAGGCCGTCCTGGCCGCCGTACTGGACAGGGCCCGCGCCGAACTCGCCCCGGAGCAGGGGAGGATGCTGCGCGCGGTGTGGCTCGACGCCGGCGAGAGGGAAGGACGCCTCGCGCTCGTCGTGCACCACCTCGCTGTCGAC
>NZ_NTGE01000005.1 GCF_002291145.1 Streptomyces sp. SA15 | reverse complement strand
GGGCTGGGCGAGGCCCAGAGGCGGCCGTGCTGGCGGCGGCGCGGTTCGGCGGTGACGTTCCGGCCGCGCTCGCCGTCGTGGCACGGCAGCCGGGCGCAGAGGGGCTGCTGGGCCTTGCCGCGTGCTGGCGGGTGGCTGTGGACCAGGGCGCGGGGCTCGCGGCCGGACTCGACCGGCTGGAAGGGGCGTTGCGCGCGGAGCGGGACCAACGGGAGGACCTGCGGTCCCAGTTGGCGGGCGCGCGCTCCACGGCGGTGATGCTCGCCGCGCTGCCCATCCTCGGGCTCCTCCTCGGCATCGCCCTCGGCGCCGACCCGCTGCACGTCCTGCTGCACACCGGGGCCGGCCTGGGCTGTCTGCTGGCCGGCGCTCTGCTGGAGGGGCTCGGGATGTGGTGGGCGATGCGGATCGTGCGGGGAGCGGAGGCGGCGTGAGTACGGAAGTTGTCCACAGGCTGGGGGTTGTCGTGGGGGCGGCGCTGGTCCTCGGGTGGCTGCTGCGGTGGGCGGGGGCGGTGCGGCGCGAGCGCGGGGTCCGGCGGCGGCTGGGTGAGCTGGTGGGCACCGCGCGGGAGGCGTCCACCGGACCGCGCTTGCGGGTGGGGGAGATGGCTCGGCAGTGGCTGCCCCTGGTGAGCGTGGCGGGTGCCGGGTGGGTGGTGGTCGGCGGGGTCGTCGGCGCCGTGGTCGGGCTGGGCGTGGCGGCTGGGCTGTGGCGATGGCGTCTTCGGCAGGCGGCTGTCGAGGACAGGGCGGTATGCGACGCCCGTGAGGCGGTCCGGCAACTGCCTCTCGCGGCCGACCTGTTGGCGGCCTGCATCGCCGCGGGCGCCGCTCCTGTGACGGCGGCTCAGGCGGTGGGTGAGGCCCTGGGCGGCCCGGTCGGCGAGGGGCTGGCCCGAGGCGCGGCGGAAGC
>NZ_NTGE01000035.1 GCF_002291145.1 Streptomyces sp. SA15 | reverse complement strand
ATCCCGTCTGGCGGGAGCGGTCGGCGCCCCAGGCGGACGCGGGGGCTCGGGCCGGCTGCCGTGCTGGGCGTCGGCGGACGCGCCGGGCTTGCCGGGTCCGTCGGCCGGGTCCTCGTCGAAGAAGTGCGGGCCCGTCTCCTCGACCGGGGCCGCGGTCCGGCCGGGCTGGGCGCCGGGCGGCGGGGCGAGCGGTTCGCCGTCCGCCGGTGCCGGACGGCTGGTGCCCGGAACCCAGGAGGCACCGTTCCAGTACCGGACATATCCAGGAATGGACGGGTCCGGGTAATACCCTTCGCGGGGCCTGTCGTCACCGGGGGCCGGGGTTGGGGCGCTCATGTCCGTCGTCCGGTATCTGCTCGGGGGTCAAATGAGGGCCTCCACATCTATCAGACCGGCGCAACAACCACCGCCAGTCCCGCGGGACCCACCCCTTTCCGGGCAACCTCGTCCACGTACTTCTCACGTTCTGGAACGTCTCCGGAAGCTCTCCAAAAGCTCTCTGGAACCTCTCCGCAACGCCTCTCGCAGCGGCCGCCGAAAAAACTTCCGAGAACCCGCGTAATGCTTCCGTCCCCGCCCCCTCTCCACTCGTACGGGCCCACCGCGGACCCGGGCGAGAGACACGAGAGAGGAACGCACGCCATGCACTGCACCGTTGTCGAGCGCGAACTGGAGCTCAGACTCGTCCTGTCGCCGGAACGCAGCATCCAGGTCCCGGCCCGGCTCGGCTACCGATCCGACGATCCGTTCGCCGTCCACATCACCTTCCACATCAACTCCGACCACCCCGTGCACTGGACGTTCTCCCGCGACCTCCTGGTGGAGGGGGTGTTCCGGCCGTGCGGGCACGGGGACGTACGGGTGTGGCCGAGCAAGGTGGAGGGCCGCAGCGTCGTCCTGATGGCGCTGACTTCGCCTGAGGGTGACGCCCTGCTCGAGGCCCCCGCCGCCCAGGTGTCCGCCTGGCTGGAGCGGACGCTGCGGGTGGTGCCCCCGGGGACCGAGGGCGAGCAGCTCGGTATCGACGACGCGCTCGACGAGCTGCTCGCCCGGTGACCGGGACGGGACGCGGGCTGTGACACAGGCTCTCAGAACAGCTTGCCCGGGTTCAGGATGCCCAGCGGGTCGAAGGCCGCCTTGATCGCCCGCTGCATCTCCACGCCGACCGGGCCGATCTCGCGGGCCAGCCACTCCTTCTTCAGGACGCCCACGCCGTGTTCGCCGGTGATCGTGCCGCCGAGTTCCAGGCCGAGGGCCATGATCTCGTCGAAGGACTCCCGGGCGCGCCGGGACTCGTCGGGGTCCGCCGCGTCGAAGCAGACCGTCGGGTGGGTGTTGCCGTCGCCGGCGTGGGCGACGACGCCGATGGTGAGCTGGTGCTTCTCGGCGATCCGCTCGGTCCCTTCGAGCAGCTCGCCGAGCCTGGAGCGGGGCACGCACACGTCGTCGATCATCGTCGTGCCCTTGACCGCCTCCAGGGCGGTGAGCGACAGCCGCCGTGCCTTCAGGAGCAGTTCGGACTCGGCCGCGTCGTCGGCCGGGACGACCTGGGTGGCGCCGGCGGCCTCGCACAGCGCGCCGAGGGCGGCGAGGTCGGCGGCCGGGTCGGCGGTGTCGAAGGCCGCCAACAACAGGGCTTCCGTGCTCTCCGGGAGTCCCATGTGGGCCAGGTCGTTGACCGCTTTCACCGTCGTACGGTCCATCAGTTCGAGGAGGGACGGCACGTGTCCGCCCGCCATGATCCGGCACACGGCGTCGCAGGCGGCGGCCCCGGACGCGAACTCGGCCGCCAGCACCAGCTGCTCGGGCGGCTGCGGCTTGAGGGCCAGGATCGCGCGCACGACGATGCCGAGCGAGCCCTCGGAGCCGACGAACAGGCGGGTCAGGTCGTATCCGGCGACACCCTTCGCCGTACGGCGGCCGGTGGACATGAGCCGCCCGTCGGCGAGGACGACGTCCAGGCCGAGGACGTACTCGGCCGTCACCCCGTACTTCACGCAGCACAGGCCGCCGGAGGCGGTGCCGATGTTGCCGCCGATGGTGCACATCTCCCAGCTGGAGGGGTCGGGAGGGTAGTAGAGGCCGTGTTCGTTGACCGCGCGGGACAGGGCGGCGTTGATGACGCCGGGTTCGACGACGGCGATGCGGTCGACCGGGTTGATCTCGAGGATCCGGTCCATCTTCGTCAGGGACAGCACGATGCAGCCGTCGGAGGCGTTGGCCGCGCCCGACAGGCCCGTGCGGGCGCCCTGCGGGACGACCGGGACGCGCAGTTCGGTGGCGGTGCGCATGACGTGCTGGACCTCTTCGACCGTGCGCGGGAGAACGACCACGGCGGGGGCGCCGGCCGGGCAGAAGCTGGCCATGTCGTTGGCGTAGGAGGCCGTGATGTCCGGGTCGGTGAGGACGGCTTCGGCGGGCAGACCGCCCAGCAGCCGGTCGAGGAGGTTGCCGGGCGCTGCCGCGTCTTTGTCGGGAGGCGCTTCGATACGGCTCATGATCACAGGTTCGCACTCCACGGCCATCGGTGTGAACCCTGTGTACGGCAGCCGCCGTATGCCCGGGCGCGGTCGTCGTACTGACGCACAGTGAGCGCCATGGAGAACCAAGCGGAGGAGCGGCCCTCACGTATCGGTCCACGTATCAGTCGGCGGGTGATGATCGCCTCGGTCGCCGGGTGTGTGGTGCTCGGCGGGGTTGTGGTGCTGTTGCCCTGGGAGGGGACGCCGACGCGGGCGCCCGCACCGGCGCCGGGGGCGCAGGCCCGTGCGGCGGTCGCCGCCGGGGCGCCGGCCGCGCTGCCCGATCTGGCGGTGCTGATCGGCGAGCGCGAGAGCCATCTGCGGGCGCATCCCAAGGACGCCCGGTCGTGGGCGGTGCTCGGGGCGGCCTACGTGGAGCAGGGGCGGCGGACCGCGGACGCCGCGTACTACCCGAGGGCCGAGAAGACGCTGCGGACCTCGCTGAAGGTGCGGGCGAAGGGGAACGCGGAGGCGCTGGAGGGCCTGGCGGCCCTGGCGAACGCGCGGCGGGACTTCCGGGCGGCGCGGAGGTGGGCGGAGGCCGCGCGGAAGCTGGAACCGAAGCGGTGGACGACGTACCCGCAGCTGATCGACGCCTACACCGGCCTCGGCGACCACGAGGCGGCCCACGGCGCCCTCGACCAGCTCATGAAGCTGCGCTCCGGGCCGGCCGTGATGGCGCGGGCGGCGGCCGTCTACCGCGACCAGGGCCGGCGTGAGGACGCGGCCGCCCAGCTCGCCGACGCGGCGGCCGGGGCCGAGGCGCCGGCGGAGCGGGCGGCGTATCTGGAGCGGGCAGGGCAGCTGGCTTGGGAGCGCGGGGACCGGGAGGCCGCGCTGCGGCACTTCCAGGAGGCCGTACGGATCGACCCCGACCAGCGGGCCGCGCAGGCCGGGCAGGGGCGGGCGCTGGCGGCGCTGGGGCGGACGACGGAGGCGCTGAACGCCTACCGGGCGGCTCTCACCAAGCAGCCGTATCCTCAATACGCCCTGGAGCTGGGCGAGTTGTACGAGTCGCTGGGGCTGGATCAGGCCGCACGGGTGCAGTACGACCTGGTGCGGGAGCGGGTGCGCAGGGCCGCCGCGGGCGGGGCGGACGAGGAACTGGTGCTCGGGCAGTTCGAGGCGGACCACGGTGATCCGCGGGCGGCGGTACGGCGGCTGCGGGCCGAGTGGGCCCGTCAGCCGGGCATCGCGGTGGCCGACGCGCTGGGGTGGGCACTGCACCGGGCCGGCCGGCCCGAGGAGGCGCTGCGGTTCGCCACGACGGCGACGGACGAGACGAAGGGGGGCGCGGTGCGCAGCGCGCTGTACTCGTATCACCGGGGCATGATCGAGCGGCGGTTGAAGCGGTACGGGTCGGCCCGCAGGCATCTCGAGGAGGCGCTGCGGATCAACCCGTACTTCTCTCCGGTGGGGGCGCGGGTGGCTCGGGCGGTGTTGACGGAGCTCGGGGAGCCGTCGCTGGAGGACGTGCCCGAGAGCTGACCTGGCGCGGCGGGCTGCTACAGGTTGCCGCGCTTGGCCTGTTCGCGCTCGATCGCCTCGAACAGCGCCTTGAAGTTGCCCTTGCCGAAGCCCATGGAGCCGTGCCGTTCGATGAGTTCGAAGAACACGGTCGGCCGGTCCTGGACCGGCTTGGTGAAGATCTGCAGCAGGTAGCCGTCCTCGTCGCGGTCGGCGAGGACCTTCAGCTCGCGCAGGGTCCCGACGGGGACGCGGGTGTCGCCGACCCACTCGCCGAGGGTGTCGTAGTACGAGTCGGGGGTGTCCAGGAACTGGACGCCGGCCGCCCGCATCGTCCGTACCGTCTCGACGATGTCGCCTGTGTTGAGCGCGATGTGCTGGACGCCCGCGCCGCCGTAGAACTCCAGGTACTCGTCGATCTGGGACTTCTTCTTGGCGAGTGCGGGCTCGTTGATCGGGAACTTGACCTTGAGGGTGCCGTCGGCGACGACCTTCGACATCAGCGCGCTGTACTCGGTGGCGATGTCGTCGCCCACGAACTCCTTCATGTTCGTGAAGCCCATGACCTTGTTGTAGAAGCCGACCCACTCGTTCATCCGGCCGAGCTCGACGTTGCCGACGCAGTGGTCGATGGCCTGGAAGGTGCGGTGGGCGGGCGGTTCGACGAGGGGCGCGGCTGTGACGTATCCGGGCAGGTACGGGCCGTCGTAGCCGGTCCGTTCGACGAGGGTGTGGCGGGTCTCGCCGTACGTGGCGATCGCGGCGAGGACGACGGTGCCGTGCTCGTCCTTCAGTTCGTACGGCTCGGCGATCGAGCGGGCGCCGTGTTCGACCGCGTAGGCGTACGCGGCACGCGCGTCCGGGACCTCGATGGCGAGGTCGATGACGCCGTCGCCGTGCTCGGCCACGTGCTGGGCGAGGAAGTGGCCCCAGGGGGTGGCGGGCTTGATGACGGAGGTGAGGACGAAGCGGGCGGAGCCGTTCTCCAGGACGTAGCTCGCGGTCTCGCGGCTGCCGGTCTCCGGTCCGCGGTAGGCGACCAGCCGCATGCCGAAGGCGGTGGAGTAGTAGTGCGCCGCCTGCTTGGCGTTGCCCACGGCGAAGACGACCGCGTCCATTCCCTTGACCGGGAAGGGATCGGCCTGCCGGGCGGTGTCGGGAGTGTGGTGTGTGGTCTGCGTCATAACGGCAGCCTCGCGCCGCCTCGCAAGGTGCGCAATAGTTTGGTTGTTCGCTGGGCAATGTGACCAGCCAGGTGCCCGCATCGGCGGGCTCTGTGTACAGGATGACCAGTGCTGGGAGGGCCTCTGTGGGGATCGACGGGCTGGACGGGCGGATCATCGTGCTGCTGGCGCGGGAGCCGCGGATCGGCGTGCTGGAGATGTCCCGGCGGCTGGGGGTCGCCCGGGGGACCGTGCAGGCGCGCCTGGACCGGCTTACGTCGAATGGAGTCATCCGCGGATTCGGGCCGGACGTGGACCCGGCGGCGCTCGGCTACCCGGTCAGCGCGTTCGCGACGCTGCAGATCCGGCAGGGGCAAGGGGCGGACGTACGGGCCCACTTGGCGACCGTGCCGGAGGTACTGGAGCTGCACACCACGACGGGCACCGGGGACATGCTGTGCCGCCTGGTGGCCCGCTCGAACGCCGATCTCCAGCGGGTCATCGACCTGGTTGTCGGTTTTGATGGAATCGTCCGGGCCTCCACGGCGATCGTCATGGAGACCGCCGTTCCGCTGCGGGTCATTCCGCTGGTGGAGGAAGCGGCGGAGAACCGGGGACCGACACCGGCGCCTGGGGGTGAGCGGATGTGAACTTCTGGGAGTACCTCGGCAACCGCCACGAACAGCTGCTGACGGACGCCTACCAGCACGCGAGCGCCGTCTTCCAGTGCATGGTCGTGGCAACGCTGATCGGGGTGCTGATCGGCGTCGTCACGTATCGGAGCGAGTGGGCGGACAACCTCGCGACCACGGCCACCTCGACCGTCCTGACCATTCCGTCGCTCGCCCTGATCGGTCTGCTCATCCCGATCGTGGGCCTGGGCGTGCCGCCCACGGTGATCGCGCTGACGCTGTACGGGCTGCTGCCGATCGTGCGCAACGCGATCGTCGGGCTGCGCGGGGTCGACCCCTCGCTGGTGGAGGCGGCCCGGGGCATCGGCATGTCCCGGCTCGCGCGTCTGGCGCGGGTCGAGCTGCCGCTGGCCTGGCCGCCGATCCTGACCGGCATCCGGGTCTCGACGCAGATGCTGATGGGCATCGCGGCGATCGCGGCCTTCGCTTCCGGGCCCGGCCTGGGCAACGTGATCTTCCGCGGCCTCGGCTCCCTCGGCAGCAAGAACGCGCTCAACCAGGTGCTCGCGGGCACGCTCGGGATCATCGTCCTGGCCCTGCTGTTCGACGCCGCGTACGTCCTGATCGGACGGCTGACCATTCCTAGGGGGATCCGTGCCTGAGTCGAGTCTTGCCGGATCGAGCGTTGCCGGATCGAGTGTTGCCGGATCACGCGTTGCCGGATCACGCGTTTCCGGATCACGCGTTTCCGGATCACGCGTTGCGGGCGCCACCATTGAGCTGGAGCACCTGACCAAGCAGTATCCCGGCAATCCGTTGCCGTCCGTCGACAACGTCAACATGGAGATCAAGGCGGGCGAGATCGTCGTCTTCGTCGGCCCGTCCGGGTGCGGTAAGTCGACGACGCTCAAGATGATCAACAGGCTGATCGAGCCGACCGGCGGACGCATCCGTATCAACGGCGAGGACGTCACCGACATCGACCCGGTGAAGCTGCGCCGCAAGGTCGGGTACGCGATCCAGGCCTCCGGCCTCTTCCCGCACATGACGGTCGCCCAGAACATCGCGCTCGTACCGAAGATGATCGGCTGGCCGAAGGCGCGGATCCGTGACCGTGTCGAGGAGATGCTCGACCTGGTCGGACTGGACCCCGGCGAGTTCCACGGCCGCTACCCGCGCCAGCTCTCCGGCGGCCAGCAGCAGCGGGTGGGCGTGGCGCGGGCGCTCGCCGCCGATCCGCCGGTGCTGTTGATGGACGAGCCGTTCGGCGCGGTCGACCCGATCACCCGGGACCATCTGCAGGACGAGTTGATCAGGTTGCAGCACGAGTTGCACAAGACGATCGTCTTCGTCACGCACGACTTCGACGAGGCGATCAAGCTGGGCGACCGGATCGCGGTGCTTCGCGAGCGGTCGCACATCGCCCAGTTCGACACTCCGGAGGCGATCCTCACCAACCCGGCGGACGACTTCGTATCCGGTTTCGTGGGCGCGGGGGCCGCTCTGAAGCGGCTGAACCTGACCCGCGTACGGGACGTGGAGATCACCGACTACCCGACGGTGACCATCGACGACCCGCTCCAGGAGATCTTCAGCAAGCTCCGCTCCAGCGGCACGACGAACGAGATCCTGCTGCTCGACAGGCGCGGTCGGCCCTACAAGTGGCTCAGGCGCGGCGACCTGATGCGTGCCAAGGGCTCGCTGGCCCGGGCGGGGACGCTGGTGAGCGACACGGTGACCAGGGACGCGACCCTGCGGGACGCCCTGGAGGCGGTGCTCACCGACAGTTCGGGGCGGGTGGCGGTCACCGGGCGGCGCGGCGAGTACACGGGCGTCGTGGACGTGGAGACGCTGATGAACTCCGTGCACGAGCTGATGGAGGCGGACCGGCTGGAGGCGATCGAGGCCCAGCACGAGCTGGAGCAGACGCGGGCCCCGCAGACGCACGCCGAGCAGGAGGGCCACGGAGGGGAGCCGAAGGCGTGACCGGTCCGGAGCTGGACGAGCCGCGGGAGGAGTCGGCGCCGCCGGGGCCGCCCGGTCTTCCGCGCAGACACGTCGGCTGGCAGAAGCTGACCTTCCTGCCCGCCGTGCTGGTGGCGGTGCTGCTGGCGACCTGGCTGTGGTTCCGGCAGGCCGACCTCGACTCGATCTCCGAGAGCGCGCTGTCGAACGGGCAGGTGTCGAAGGCACTGTGGCAACACATCGAGCTGACGGTGATCTCCACGTTCTTCGTGCTGATCATCGCGATCCCGCTGGGGATTCTGCTGACCCGGCGGGCGTTCCGGAAGGCGACCCCCGTGGCGACGGCGGTCGCCAGCATGGGTCAGGCGACGCCGGCGATCGGTCTCCTCGCCCTGCTGGTGATCTGGCTGGGCATCGGCCGGAAGGCGGCCCTGATCGGCATCATCAGCTACGCCGTGCTCCCGGTCCTGTCGAACACGATCGCGGGCCTGAAGGCGAACGACCCGACGCTGCTGGAGGCGGCCCGCGGCATCGGCATGTCGCCGATGGGGGTGCTGGGCCGGGTGGAACTGCCGCTGGCGGTTCCGCTGATCCTGGCGGGCGTCCGTACGGCTCTCGTCCTGAACGTCGGTACGGCGACCCTGGCGACCTTCGGCGGGGGCGGCGGGCTGGGCGTCCTGATCACGACCGGCATCACCAACCAGCGGATGCCGGTGCTGATGCTGGGCTCGATCCTCACGGTCGTACTCGCGCTGCTGGTGGACTGGCTGGCGTCGCTGGCCGAGCTGCTGTTGCGGCCCCGGGGGCTGGAGGTGGGGACGTGACTGCTGTTGCGGCTGCGGGGCTGGAGGTGGGGACGTGAGGAGGGCACGCCTGTTCCTGGCCGGCTTTCTGGCCGGTGGGTCGCTGCTCGCTTCCGGCTGCGGCCTGACCAGCGGCTCGCCGATGGTCGACGACGTGAGCCCGGGCTCGATCGGCCGGGGCGAGCCGCTCAAGGGCGCGGACCTGACGGTGACGTCGAAGGAGTTCACCGAGCAGCTCATCCTCGGCGCGATCATGGGCATCGCCTTCGAGGCGGCCGGCGCGGACGTGCTCGACCGCACGGGCATCCAGGGCTCCATCGGGGGGCGGGAGGCGGTCAGGTCCGGTGACGCCGACGGCATGTACGAGTACACGGGCACCGCCTGGATCAACTACCTGGGCAACAGCGAGCCGATCACCGGGCCGCGGCAGCAGTGGCAGGCGGTACGCGACGCCGACCTGAAGAACGGCCTGACCTGGCTGCGGCCGGCCCCGCTCAACAACACCTACGCGCTGGCCATGAACCAGTCCCGCTTCAAGAGGTACGGCACGAGGACGTTGTCGGACGTGGCCGCCCTGTCCAAGTCCGACCCCGCAGCGGTGACGCTCTGCGTGGAGAGCCAGTTCGCCAACCGGGAGGACGGGTTGCCCGGCATGCAGAAGGCGTACGGGATGAGCGTCCCGGCGTCTCGGATCACGCAGATGGACACGGGGATCATCTACACGCAGGCCGCGAAGGGCAGTTGCACGTACGGGGAGGTCTTCACCACCGACGGCCGTATCAAGTCCATGAACCTGACGGTGATGGAGGACGACAGGAAGTTCTTCCCGAACTACAACGCGGCGCCGGAGATCAACACCAAGACCCTGAAGAAGTGGCCGGCGATCGCGGATGTCCTCGACCCGGTCACCAGGAAGCTGGACAACACGGTGGCGCGGACGCTGAACGCCAAGGTGGACGTGGACGGGGAGGATCCGCATCAGGTGGCGCTGGACTGGTTGACGGAGGAGGGGTTCGTGAAGGAGGGGTGAGGGGGCGGCGGGACGCCGTACGGACACTTCCGGCCGCCTTCAGCAGCTCGGTACCGAGCCCTTCCCGCTCTCCAGGGCCGTCAGCGCATTGACCGCGCTCTTCAGTGTGGTCACCGGAATCAGTCGTAGGCCCTTCGGCAGTTCTGCCTTCGCGTCGGAACACTCCGCCTTGGGCACCAGGAAAACGGTCGCCCCGTCCCTTTTGGCGGCCTGCGTCTTCAGGGCCACTCCCCCGACCGGGCCGACGGTGCCGTCCGCGGTGATCGTGCCGGTACCGGCGATGGTGCGGCCGCCCGTGAGGTCGCCGCCGCGGCCGTCGCCGTTCAGCTTGTCGATGATGCCGAGGGTGAACAGGAGCCCCGCGCTGGGACCGCCGACGTCCGCGAGCCTCAGCGTGACCTCGACGTCCTGGTCACCGAGGTCCAGGTGGTTCAGCGCGGCCCGGGTCGCCGCGTCCTGGGACTTCCTCATCTCCTCGGTGTTGTGCCGCTCGATCTCCTTGACGTTCTGCCCGCTCGGGTACACCGCGTCACGCGGCATGACCGCCTGGTCGGTGCGGAACCAGCTGTCGATCACCTCACCGAGCGAGACGTGCGCGTCCGGGTTCGTCGCCTCGATGGTCGTCATCCGCAACTGCCCGCTCGTGTCACGCGTCGGGGCACCGGAGATGGTGATCACCGGCGCACCCTTGTTCTCGCCGAGCACGTCCGCCGTCATACCGGGCTGCGTCAACGAGAACGGCAGCGGCGCGAACACCGCGGTGGCGATCAGACCCACGACGGGCAGACCACAGGCGGCGACGGCTTGGGGACGCGTGAGACGAGAGAGCACGGAATCAATCTAACGTGGGGGTGGCATCAGGCCAGGTGGCAGGTTGCCTTCGCGGGCGGGAAAGGCCGCGCCGTCCCGCCGCAAGCGCCCGTCCGGCCCGCCGTACGACCTCAGCGCAAAGCCTCCGCCACCTCCCGAGCCGCGTCCACCACCCGCGGCCCCACTCGCTCCGGCACCGCGTCGGCCAACATCACGACCCCGACACTGCCCTCGACCCCGGTCACCCCCAGCAACGGCGCCGCCGCCCCACTCGCCCCCGCCTCCAACTCCCCGTGCGTCAGCGTGTACCCCGGCTCCACAAGACCCTGCTGCCGCGCCGCCAGGATCGCCCGTCCCGCGGCCCCCTGGTCCAGCGGATGCCGGAACCCGGCCCGATAAGCCACGTGGTAGTCCGTCCACGTCGGCTCGACCACGGCCACGGCCAGCGCCTCCGCGCCGTCCACCAACGTCAGATGAGCCGTCGCCCCGATGTCCTCGGCCAGCGACCGCAAGGCGGGCAGCGCGGCCTCACGTACCAGCGGATGCACCTGGCGGCCCAGCCGCAGCACGCCGAGCCCGACCCGGGCACGCCCGCCCAGGTCACGGCGTACGAGAGCGTGCTGTTCGAGTGTGGCGAGCAACCGGTATACGACGGTCCGGTTCACGCCCAGTTTGTTGGATAGCTCGGTGACGGTCAGCCCGTGGTCCGTATCGGCCAGCAGCTTGAGGACACGCAGTCCTCGGTCGAGCGTCTGAGAGGTCTCCGCGGTCACGACGCCCACTCCTCCAAGTGGTGAGGTCGGCGGCCCCCTCGCGGCGGATGCGCCACCGAGTCCCGTCGGCGACGCGCTTCAGAGGCCGCCGATCGGCCGGCGGCCCGGCCTGTTGCCGGACCGCGTCGCTTCACGGCTGCGCTCCGCGGCGGCGCTGCCACGGGGCGTGTGCGTAGCGGGACAGTAGCGAAGGCGGTTCGCTGAGCGGAAGGCTCCGTCCAGAATCCGGGCACTGACCGGTACGGACCGCTCCGGTTTGCCCTGATACGTACGGCGCGAGGAGCGCCCCGAGAGGCGCGGAGCGCCTTAAGGGGCGCGGGGCTGTGTCGATATGCGGCTCCGCCGCGTGGGCGCGACCAGTCACAGGCGGCCCGCAGCCGGAGCACGAAAGGTGCCCCCTAAAAACGGCTCAGGCACAGCGCCCAGCGTCACCGCATCCGGGTGGCCCACTCCTGCACCTTGGCGATCCGCTGCCGCAGCTGCCCGGCCGTGGCCTCGGCGCTCGGCGGGCCGCCGCACACGCGCCGCAGCTCGGTGTGGATGACCCCGTGCGGCTTGCCGCTCTGATGGACGTACGCACCGACCATCGTGTTGAGCTGCTTCCTGAGCTCCATCATCTCCTTGTGCGAGACGACCGGCCGCCGCTCGGCGGGCAGCTCCAGCAGGTCGGCCTCCTCGGCCGGCTTCTTCCGGCTGTGCGCGATCTGCCGGGCCTGCCGCTTCTGCAGCAGCAGCTGCACCTGATCGGGTTCGAGAAGCCCCGGAATCCCGAGGTAGTCCTGCTCCTCTTCACTCCCCGGATGGGCCTGCATGCCGAACTCGGCGCCGTCGTACAGCACCCGGTCGAAGACGGCCTCGGACTCCAGCGCCTCGAAGGCGAACTGCTCCTGCTCGCCGGTGTCCTCGTCCTGCTCCTTGTTCGCCTCCTCCATCTCCTTCTCGGACTCGGCGTACGGGTCCTCCTCGCCGTCCTTCTTCGGCTTGTCGAGGGCGTGGTCGCGCTCGACCTCCATCTCGTTGGCGAAGGTGAGCAGGTCCGGGACGGTCGGCAGGAAGACGGAGGCGGTCTCGCCGCGCCGCCGGGACCGTACGAAACGCCCGACGGCCTGGGCGAAGAAGAGGGGGGTGGAAATGGTGGTGGCGTAGACCCCGACCGCGAGCCGAGGCACGTCGACACCCTCGGACACCATCCGCACGGCGACCATCCACCGGTCGTTGCTGTCGCTGAACTCGTCGATCCGCGCGGACGCGCCGGCGTCGTCGGACAGCACGAGGGTCGCCTTGCTACCGGTGATCTCACGGATGAGCTTGGCGTAGGCCCGAGCGGAGTCCTGATCGGAGGCGATGACGAGCGCACCGGCGTCCGGGATGGCCTTCCTCACCTCGGTCAGCCGCTGGTCGGCGGCGCGCAGCACGCTGGGCATCCACTCACCGCGCGGATCGAGCGCGGTCCGCCACGCCTGCGAGACGGCGTCCTTGGTCATGGGTTCGCCGAGCCGGGCGGCGATCTCGTCACCGGCCTTGGTCCGCCACCGCATGTTGCCGCTGTAGGAGAGGAAGATGACCGGCCGGACGACGCCGTCGGACAGGGCGGACCCGTATCCGTACGTGTAGTCGGCGGCGGACCGCCGGATCCCGTCGTTCCCTTCCTCGTACGTCACGAAGGGGATGGGGTTCGTGTCGGACCGGAAGGGCGTTCCGGTGAGCGCGAGGCGCCGCGTCGCCGGCTCGAAGGCCTCGAGGCAGGCCTCGCCCCACGACTTGGAGTCACCGGCGTGGTGGATCTCGTCGAGGATGACGAGGGTCTTGCGCTGCTCGACGCGGTTGCGGTGCAGCATGGGCCTGACGCCCACACCCGCGTACGTGACCGCGACCCCCTGGTAATCCTTGCCGAGCGGCCCCGCGCTGTACTCGGGGTCCAGCTTGATCCCTATCCGCGCGGCCGCCTCGGCCCACTGCTTCTTCAGGTGCTCGGTCGGGGCGACGACGGTGACCTGCTGCACGACATGGTGGTGCAGCAGCCAGGACGCCAGCGTCAGCGCGAAGGTCGTCTTCCCGGCGCCGGGCGTGGCGACGGCGAGAAAGTCACGCGGCTGCTCCTGGACGTACTTCTCCATCGCACCTTGCTGCCAGGCACGCAGCTTGCTGGCGGTGCCCCAGGGGGCGCGGCCGGGAAAGGCGGGAGAGAGGTGATGGGAGGAGGCGGCGGTGGTAGTCACGGTCTCCAGATCGGGGGTCGGGCGGCTCGGCTGGGTATGGCAACCGGGCCACCCTACCGGCGGCCCGACCGCGTCAACACGCGGACGGTGCCGGATCGTCCGTGGGTGGGACTCACGTCACATCGGCTGTTCGGCCAGACTCCGCAGGTCCTCGGAGATGGCCTTGACCTCGTCCATGGCGCCCGTGGCCACGGCGATGACCAGGCGTTCGGCAGCGTCGATGTCGGGGCGCAGCTGCACGTCATTCAGCGCCAGGAAGACGTCACAGGACGTCCACGCCGCGCGCTGGTTCCCGTCGACGAAGGGGCGGTTGATCGCAAGTGACTGCAGAAGCGCCGCCGCCTTGTCGAACAGGTCGGTGTACGCCTCCTGCCCGAACATCGAGGCGGAGGGGCGGTGCACGGCCGACGCCAGCAAGCCGACGTCGCGAACGACGACGTCCTGGTCATCGACGGCAAGCTGGGCGATGGCCAGGACGTCCTCGGCCGACAAATAGAGGTACGTCACTTGAGCCGCTCCAGCAGCTCGGCCCACTTGGCGGTCTGCTCCTTGGCGGCCTTACGGACCAGCGCCTCGTGAGCCGTCCTGGCCAGGTAGTCGTCCACGGCCTTCAGCAATATGGCGTGCATGCTGGTGCCCTCCTGCTCGGCGCGCAGCTTCAGGGCTTCCGTCTGGTCGTCGCGGAGACGCAGGTTCATAGCCATACCAGAATGGTACCACCCCTTGGGGTCAGATTAGTACCACTCACGCGCCCGTAGCCCGCACCCGCGTAGTCACCCAAGCCCCCACCAACGCCACCCCCGCCATCGGCAGGAACACCGCAGCGAAGGCCGCCGGATGAGACCCGGCACCGCCCGCCTCCGTCGCCGCATGTGTCACCGTGCCGCCGCCCAGCGCGGCGAACGCGGCGCCGCCCACGGCCAGCAGGATGACGTTGGACAGGCCGTCGGAGATCTGGAGGGCGGCGGAGTTGGTGCCGGCCTCCTCCGGGGCGGAAAGGTGGAGCAGCAGCACGCTGGTGGAGGAGATCACCAGGCCCATCCCGAAGCAGCCGAAGGCCCAGGCGACGGCGAGGGTCCAGGCCGGCACGGAGTCGATCAGCACGCTCGGCGCGGCGGCGATGGCCGCGGCCACCAGCACCATCCCCAGCGTCATCAGGCGTTCCCGGTACGGCTCCACGCGCGGCCGCGACTGAACCAACGACCCCAGCGCCCATGTCCCCCCACCCGCCGCGAGCGAGAACCCGGCCAGCGTCGGGGACAGCCCCCGCTGGGTCACCAGCATCAACGGCACGAAGGACTCGGCCGCGATGAAGGACCCCGCGGCCACCCCGCGCAGCAGCACGACGGACGGCAGCCCGCGCGCCGCCCGGTACGTGCCGCGCGGCAGCAGCCCGAGCACGGCTGGCACGAGCAGCGCGGCCCCCGCGACACCGGGCACCAGCGACAGCCACCGCAGGTCCTGGGCGGCGTACTGAAGCAGCCCGGCACCCAGCGAGATCCCGAGGGCGAGCCGAATACGACGCCGATCGAAGGAGGCACCTTCCGCGGCGGCGTCCACCGACCCCGACGCCCGCCGCCGTATCTGCGGCAGCGCGAGCGCCAGCGGAAAGACGACAAGCACCGGAATCCCGACGAACACCCACCGCCAGCCGAGATGTTCGGTCACCGCACCGGAGGCGAGCGGACCGACGATCGACGGCACGACCCAACTCGCCGCGAACGCCGCCATGATGGCCGGCCGCAACCGCTCGGGATAAACACGCCCGACAACGACGTACAACGCGACGATCACCAGCCCACCACCGAGCCCCTGCACGGCCCGCCCGAGGATGAACAGCCACATCACGCCGGCGGTCCCGGACAGCAGCAGCCCCGCGGCGAAGGCGCCGATACCGGTGGTCAACGGCCCGAGCGGCCCCTTCCGGTCGGACCACTGGCCGGAGAGCACCATCCCGAACAGGCTGGTCGTGAAGTACCCCGAGAACGCGAACGCGTACAGCGACACCCCGTCCAACTCCCGCGCCGCAACCGGCATCGCCGTTCCAACAGCCGTCGCCTCGAACGCGATCAACAGCACGACGGAGACGATCCCGACGCTCAGCGCCCGGTACGCCCGGCTCAACACGGTCTCGTCGCGCTCGGCGGCGGTGGACGGGGCAGGGGCGTCGGCGACACCGGTGTCGCCGGGTTCCAGGGCGGTCATGGTCGCCAGCGTAAGACCCACAACCCGCTTTGACCCCTGTCGGGAGGATGCCTCGGGCTCGGACCTTGGTCGTAGGACCACGGCCGGTTACGCCTCCAACTCCTCGGCAAGCGCACGCTTCCCCGCCGCGACCAGCCGAGCGACTTTGAGCGGCGTGCACAGCACGGCGGACGACGGCATGGGCACCGCCCAGTACGAGACGAACGCCTGCGGATCGAACTCCACGATGTCCACCCTCGGCACGCCGAGGTAGGTTCCGCGCCCCAGGCACTCCACGCCAAGCGGCCGCCATTCCTCGGCCGCGTCACGCCACGTCGTAGGCATGCTGCCGGGGACCAGCGCGTAGTACCGGGGCCCGCGCGGGTCGCAGATGACGGGACCGCCGTCGAGGACTT
This sequence comes from Streptomyces sp. SA15, assembly GCF_002291145.1. Classification (GTDB taxonomy): domain Bacteria; phylum Actinomycetota; class Actinomycetes; order Streptomycetales; family Streptomycetaceae; genus Streptomyces. The sequence goes on along the minus strand of NZ_NTGE01000035.1, from coordinate 79,761 downwards.
CATCAAGGAAGGCGTCGACGTCCGCCGGATCGCTGGAGCAGGCCACGGCATGCACGAGGTGTGCGGGAAGCCGGACGGCGGAGCAGAGAGTGCCCAGGGGCAGCAGAGCCACCTTGTTGTCGATCCACTCTTGGCGGGCCTGGGCAGGTACCGGGTGGGCCGACAGCAGCCAGTGGGCGGTTGCCAACTCCCGGTCGGCACGGGAATGTACGAGCACCCCAGGTTCCGGTTCGGCAGGGCGCAGCGCACTGCCCCTGCCCTGGCCCACATCATCCAGGCGGGTACTCGTCTGCATATCGGCGTCCACGCTTGCACCTTCCCTATACGCTCAGTTGCCAGGTGACTACTTGAACGGTAGAAAGCTGCGATCACCGCTTGAAGTGACTACCGGTACGGGTAGAGGCGTCCTCCTGCACGGGAATGGTGGTTGCATGCCGTCGAGTCAGGGACCAGCCCCGACTGGCGGTCGGGGTTCGTCCTCAAGGCCTCGGTCAGGGATCATCTCCGGCTACGTTTTCCGGCTGATCCGGGAGCAGTTGGGGCACACGCAGGAAGCCCTCGCCGGGCAGCTCCAAGTCTCCCCCGACACCATCGCGGGCTGGGAATCGGGACGGCGTCCGCTGACGGCCGTACCCGTTGGACAGATGCTGGTGCTCCGGCACCAACTGATGCAGTTCGGTACCGTGCCCGCGCTGTTGCAGGCGCTTGAGCGGGCCATGGAAGCCGACGTGCTCTTGGCCGGCGCGCTCGACGACCAGGCTCCTATGGAGACGAGTCCACTGGGTGCCTGGGTGATGCAGCGCGACCTCGTCGAGGTCCTCGCGTGGCCGCTCAACGGCGTACCGCCACGGCCGATCCGCACCCTCCCCACTCCACGGCGGCCACGACGCGGCCCCGTCCCTTCAGCCCCCGAGCTGTCCCCCGATGACAAGCGCCGATTCTTCACACACATGCGCCGCACCGCCGAACGCGCTCGCGATGAGCGGCAGTTCCTCCTCCGCCGCCAGGCCCTGTATCTCTCCGGCTACGACGACCGGGCGGACACCCACACGTGGCTTGCCCACCAACAGACCACCGGACGGCCGAGCAACTGGCTGACCGACTGGCTCAACGCCCGTTCCATCGCCGCCGTAGCCGCCCGCCAGGGCGACCGCGACCGCATGAGCCACTTCATCGACTTCGCGCTGAGCGACGACGCCGGCGAAGTCGCGAACCTCAACTACTGGGCGTACTGGATCGGCGAAACCACCCACCCTGAACTCTCCGACAACTTCATCGCATCGCGCACACCTGGCTCCTGGCCAGGGCACAAGCTGCTCGCCCACCTCGCCCATGGCCTCTCACCTCACCACGGCTACGTCGAACTCAACATCCACTCGCTCTGGTCCCTGCTCGCGATCCGCCCGAACCTTCTGAAATCCGGGGCCGCTGCCCACGCCCTTCGCGAACGGCTGCCAGTGATGTTGGATAGCCGGGAGCTGTCCACGCGCGCACGCCGCGAGCTGGACAGCATCAGGTATGCGATCCGCCTCGCCGAGGCGTGAGAGGAGTCCGAGCGTGGCCGAGGAACTGGCCCAGGTGGCACGCTTCCTGTACGAAGCGGGAACGCTCAAGCAGTCCAAGCGCACCGGCTGGTGGATGGCTGGCGTACGCGACCCCGAAAGCGTGGCCGAGCACGCCTGGCGCACCTCACTGATCGCGTCGATCATCGCCAAGCTGGAAGGCGCCGACCCGGCCCGCGCCGCATTCCTGGCCGTCTGGCACGACTCCCAAGAGACCCGAACCGGCGACGTCAACCACCTCGCCAAGAAGTACGCCGACGAGGCCGACCCCCAGGCCGTCACCGCAGACCAGGTGACGGGCATGCCCGAATCCCTCGCCTCCACCGTGCGAGACCTGATCGCCGAGTACGAGGCCCGCGAGTCCCCCGAAGCAATCTGCGCCCGCGACGCGGACAAGCTGGAGTGCATGCTGCAGGGCATCGAGTACAAGTCCCAGGGCTACGAACTCGCCCAACGCTGGATCGACAACAGCCGCAGCCGCCTCACAACGAAGACGGCCATCGAACTCGCCGATCAGCTGTTGAGCATGGGGCCGCTGGAGTGGCTGCGTGCTGTCATGGGTGAGCGGCCCGACTGAGCCGGGATACGACGAGACCCTGTCACTGGCCGAGGTTCCGTGGGAGGCAGACGGCCTCAAGACCAGACCTTTTATGAACGGGGTGTGGCAGTCCCATTGCAGCACGCGGGATTCTCTTGAGGCCCTCCCCGCCCCGCCATACGGTCGTTTCACCAGGTTCGGAACAGAGCACGCAGCACCACGCTCCACCGACACGGCCGTGTGCCCGAGTGGTTGAGGGGCTCGCCTGCAAAGCGAGTTACGCGGGTTCGATTCCCGCCACGGCCTCTGTTGCCTGACCAGGCAAAACGAAAGGGCGGCGCCCTGGGAGGGTGCCGCCCTTTTGGTTCTCCGTCTCAGTTGCCGTCTCAGTTGGCCGGTACGAGGGCCCCGGCGGCTCCGTCGTCGCCTTCGTCCGGTCGGTCCGTCTCGGGCTTCCAGATCAGGCCGTCCACCTGCTTTGCGATGTCCGTCCGCACCCCATCGACCATGTGCTGATACCTCGCGGCCATGGCTGTGGTGGACCACCCCATGAGGCCCATGACGGCGCGCTCGGGGACGCCAAGGATTAGTAGGACCGTGGCGGCCGTGTGGCGCGCGTCGTGCAGCCGACCGTCCCGTACCTTCGCCTCAGCCAAAAGATCCTTCCACTCAGTCCAGTCGCGACGGTGGGACGGGCTACGGCCGTGCTCATCCGGGAAGACCAGGCCGTTCTCCTCCCAGCGTTTCCCGGCCGCCTTCCTCTCCGCTTCCTGCGCCTTGAGGTGCGCACGGAGTAGGTCAACGAGCTGTTCGGGAAGGCCGACCGCGCGGCGACCGGCGCGCGACTTGGTGACGGTCAACTCCGGGTTGGTCCGTCGCTTCTGCGGGCAGTACCCGGCGGCCTTGCGTCCGCAGGGCTCGGTGCACCCGTGGGCGTATTGCGGCCGGTGGCGGCTACGGCGGACTACGAGGAATCCACCGTCAAGGTCGACATCCGCCCACTGCAAGCCCAGCACCTCCCCCTGACGCAGACCGAGCGCGAGGGCGACGGCCCACCGTGCGGAGTTGCGGTGCTGGTCGGCGGCCTTCAACAGTCGCTGTACCTCTTGGACGGTGTAGGGCTCTACCTCGTGGTCCCCCGTCTTCGGTGCCTTGGCCAACAGCACCGGGTTCTTGCCGAGATGCCCCCGCCGCACAGCCTCGTTGAGCGCAGCGCGAAAGGTCCGGTGCACCTGGTGAGCGGTCGCGGGCTTGCTGCCGTTGGCCTGCATCTTGGCGTAGAACACCTCGATGTGCTCGGGCTTCAGCCTGTCGAGACGGTGAGCGCCCAAGCCGGGAATGAGGTGCTTCCGGACGGCCACGCCGTACCCGACCATCGTGTTGTCGTTCACGGCGAGGGGCGCGACGTTCTCAATCCAGTGGGTCAGCCACGCCTTGACCGTCCATGCCTTGCCGGGCTTCCGCACGGTCTTGGCGTCGCGCTGCTTTTCCAACTCGCGTACGGCAGCCGTCACTTCAGCCCGGGTCTTGCGTTCGACGTGGCGGCGGTCCGGAGTGCCGTCGTCGCGGACGCCGACGGTGACGCGGCCGTGCCATTTGCCGTCCTTGCCGAAGTAGATCGAGCTACGGCCGTTGGGCTGTCGGGTGCGGTTCTTCTTTTCCTCTGCCACAGGCAGGCTCCTGTTTCGTGGTGTCGGGATGGGGACCGGGGCGGCGGGTTGTCCTTGTCCGGGAGCCGCCGCCCCGGGCGCCGTCAAGCGGCGCGATGGGCGGTGCGGAGGCGGGTGACGTACGCGGCCGGCGCATCGGCGGGGACGCGCCGGAGACGGCCGACGGGTACGGACTCCAGCTCTCCGGAGCGGATGAGCCCGTAGCACGTTGTCCGGCCGATGCGGAGTCGGCGGGCGGCTTCTTCGACGGTGAGGAGAACCAACGTCGGGTCATCGTCGGTGGACGTCGCCGGGGTTCCGTGGTCGTTCAAGACTCGCTCCTTGGAGGGTCCGGGTTCACGGGGGAGCGCCGCCACAGAAACCACGAAATACACAGAAAGCTGGGATCGCGGCTCTGACCTGCGGCGATACTGTGCGGTGGCCACTGCCACAGAAATCGCCGAAGGTCCCACAGAAATAAGGGGGCCGGTCCGGTGCAGCCGGGTCGGGCTTATTTCTGTGGCTTCTCTGCGAGTTTCTGTGGCAGGGCGCCGTGAGCCCCTGACGTGGCTGTCTGTGCAGGTCAGGGGCTCACGGCGGGTATTTCTGTGATTCTGTGGTTTCTGTGGACGGGCTCAGGTGGTCGGGTCGGTCAGCCGGGGGTGGACCAGGTAGCGCGGCGAGGGCGGCCGGCCGCGACCTCCTGTGCGGACGATGGGTTGTGATCGCACGTAGCCGTGGTCTTCCAGCAGGGTCAGCGTCGGGTCCAAGTCCGCAGCGGTGGGGAACTCCGAGCGGGAGAGCTTGACCATCAGGTCGCGCTTGCTGACCTCGGTCCACCGGTGCGTGCGCAGCGCCTCTAGGACGCTTTGAGCGCGTGCGGTGGTGTGGTCAGCGCCCATGACGTCGAACGCGGCGAGGGCGTGAGTGGTGTAGTACTCCCCCAACTCGATCGCCGCGTCCATGGTGGCCACGGTGACCGGGTGGGCGTAGCCGTTGCCGCCATGTTCGGCGAGGTGCAGCAGCGCGGCCATGCGGGCGGTGGCCCCGGCAAGTTTTCCGGCCCAGTTGGAGATGTGGCCCAGCTTGCCGCCGCGTGCCTTGAGCTGCGGTTCGATGCGCTTCTGATAGGCGATCAAGGCCGCGTCGGCTTCCGGGGTGAGCTGGATGACGGCCGGGTCGGTCCACTCCGCCAGGGACAGGGTGAGGTCGATGACCCGGTCTGTGTAGGTGCTGGCCGTCTGTTCGGGGACGGGGTCAGTGATGATCTGGCGTTCACCGACCGTGGACACCGGGAGGGAGTACAGGAAGCGGGCCAGCAGTCCGCGTCCCTCGAACCCCTTGACCTTGCCAATGTCCCGCAGCACGTCCGGCTGTACGGCGAGACCGATGGTCAGGGCGGGCGCGTCGATGTACTCGCGGCGGGTCTGCCGGTTCACCCTCAGCCGGTCCCCGGCATGGCCTTTCAGGAAGACTTCCATGTTGGGGGCGCCGGAGTAGCGGCCGGCGATGATGTCGAAGATGCCGCCTTCAGCGCTCATCACCGACAGTCGGCCGCCCTGTTCGGCCATGAGCGAGGTGACCGTCTCGGGTGTCGAGTCGTCCGCCAGCAGGACCGGTTCGGCGGGGACGGTCAGCGTGTCGGCGGTCTGCGCGAGGCCGACGGCGGTCGCCACCATGTCATCCCGCTTGTCGCCGTCGGCGGACGCGGCCTTGGCGGCGGCCTTGTCCGCCGCTTCCTTGGCCAACCTCGCCGTCAGCTCCGCCTCGACGATGACGGGCTTCATCGCGGTCTTGAGCTGTTTCTCTGCCTCGTACAGGGGATTGGTCAGCAGCGCGAAGACGGCGGACTTGCGGTTGGCGGGCGGTAGCGCGACCACCGTGTAGAGGTTGGTCGGCTCACGCCAGTTCCCGCGCACATGGACCACCGACCGGCCGCCGGCCGCCGTGGCGAGCACGGCGAGGGCGATGGACCCGGCGAGGTCCACCGGGGTCTGCGTCTCCTCCGCGACGGCCGCCACGAACTCGCCCAACCAGGTGGGGAGGACGTGGGCGGGGAACGGCGGACGCTCACGGCGGCCGGTGAGGGGAATGGGGTCCTCCCACACGTCCGGTGCCGTGGCGTCCTCGCCGGGCGGGTCTTCCAGGGTGGGCAGCCCGGCCCACAGGTCGGGACTGTCCACAGGCTGTGGAGTCATGAGGCTGCCCTCCCTTCGGCGGTGGTGCTGTGCGGGCAGATGCCGACGATGACGCGGGCTTGCAGCGCGATGACGGCGGCACGGCCCCGGGCGCGTTCGTGATGCCCGCAGGCACAGAGCCAGTCCGCGACCGGTACGCCCTCGCACTGGATCTGCAGCCCCGGGTGGATGCCGGTGATGGTGACCGTCTGCGGGTCAGAACCAACAGCGATATGGACGCCCTTGCGGGCGGCGCCCTTCGGTTCGCCCACGGTCCGCCGTGGCGGGCGCTGTACGGCGCCCTGAGGGCTGTTCGCGGGGGTTCGGGATGCTTTGTTCATGCCGCACGCTCCGCAGCCGTCTCAAGGCCGTTGGCGACCGCGCGGCGCGCATAGGTCTCCGGGACACCCACGGAGACAGCGGCGGCCACGATCTCTTCCCCGATCGCCGCGAGTCCGCACGGGCCGGGACACGCGGTGTGCTTTGCGGCGAGGAACCGCGCGACACCGAACGCCTGGGAACCGGCGCCGGATTGGGTGCGGGCCCGCACGAGGGCGAGGCCGCGTTCCAGGCCCGTGCGGACGTAGCGGTCGGTGTGGCGACACCCGGTGGCCACATGCCGCGACCACGTGGCGCGGGTGAGAACAGAAGAGGCCACCTCCCCCCGGGCGGGGGTGGTGTCTTCCTTCACGACCAGGGCGCGCACGGCCGCCGGGAGAACGGCCATACGGCCGGTTCCGGGTCCGAGCCAACGGGCGTACTGGGTCAGGGATTTGATGTCAACGCCAGGTCGGACCGCGTTCGACGACGGCATGGTGCCCCGGTAGATCCAGTGTTCGCCGCGCGTCGTGGGCACCGTGCGGGTGGCGGGCAGGGTCTCGCGGGCCCATGCGACGGCCGCCGCGTTGTCCAGGTCGACCACCGTCAGCCCGGCCCCGCCGGGGTGGTAGGCGACCGCCACCGCCTCACGCCACACCGGCACCCACAGGGGCGAGGTGAGGATGTGCGGGTCGGTGGTCGCTGCGGCCCACGCGTGGCACGGCGCCGGACACTGGCAGGGGCCCGCCGCCTTCATGTTGGGCCGGCCGCCGCAGGCGCCGTCCTTGCAGGCACGGCAGTTGCCGAACGGGACCTTGCCCTGCCGCAGGGGCAGGACCGGGACACCGGCCGCCGCGAGGGCGAGAGCGGCCCTCAGAAGTTCAGGCCCCGATCGGGTGGCCGGGACCGAGGGTCCCTCGCCGAAAACGTGCAGTTGGGTCATGCTGTAGGTCTCCTGTTCTGCAACGTCGGGATAGGGAGACCGAGGGCGGCGGGTTGTCCTTGTCCGGGAGCCGCCGCCCTCGGGCGTAGCTAGTGGTTCTTGGCCCAGTGGGCGTATTCCTGGCGGACGTAGGCGCGCGGGTCGGCGACGGTCGCCGGGTGCTCCGGCCAGTACGGCGTGCCGTGGTAGTCGCCCTCGCCGTCCCGGTCGCGCTCGATCAGTCGGCGGGCCGCTTCCGTGGCCACCTCGCACGCGTCGCCGTGGAACCCGTCGGCCTCGCCCTGGAGTGCGATGCGGTCCAGCAGCGCGGCCTTGCGAAGCCAGTACTCCCGGTCAAGGCCCTCACCGAACGGCTTGTCAGCGGCCGTCTGTGCGGTCCATCCGATCTCGCTGACCATGCTCGGAGCGAGCGCGTACGCCTGTTCCGGCGTCGGCCACGGGCCCAACTCGGGCCGGTGGTCGGCGGTGACGTACAGGCGGGTTCGCTCGCCGTCGCGGGTGGGGTACTGGCGTACGGCGCCGGTGGCGAACATGCCGCTCAGTGCGGAGGTGACGCGCCCCGTGTCGGCCGGGTCGCAGATAACGCGGATCTCGAACATGGCTCTCCTGCCTGGCTGTTCAGCCGTTGAAGTGGTTGCGCTTGAAGACGGCCTTGCGGATGTTGAAGGTGTTGCCGCCGCTGTGGCCGCTCGCGCTGAACACCTGCACGGCGACCCATCCGCCGAAGATGACGGCGGCGAGGATGATGAGCTGGGTGATCAGCGCGGTCAGGGCGGTGATGAACGCGGTCAGCAGGAACAGTCCGCCGCAGACGGCGCCGAAGCCGATGCCCCCGAGGGCGATGTTCACCGCCGTGCGCGAGACGGCCGGCTTGGTCGCGACCGGTTCGGGCTTGGCGGGCTCCATGGCGTAGCCGGTGACGACGCGGCCGTCCGGCAGGACGACGCTCGCCACGGCCGGGATGGTGACCGGCTGCACGGGCACGAGCGGCGCGGTGTGTGCGGGCGTGATCGGGGCGGGGTGGTGGACTTCCACGGCCGCCACCTCCTGCCCGGCCGAACGGCGGTATGGGGTGGGTTCGTTCATGGGGCGTCTCCTCAGTTGCCGAGTGCGGACAGGGCGTCGGCGGACGCCTGCACGAGGTCGCGAATGGGCTCGTACGCGCCGGTGCCAGCGGCGAAGAACCCGAAGAGGAACAGGACGATGGCCGCGCCGCCGCCGGCGGACTTGGTCTTGACGGCGAGGGCGGAGGCGGCGCCGAACAGCAGTACGGCGGAGATGTCGAAGATCATCGGAAGCCTTCCGGTCGGGGGGTGTCGGTGCCGGCGCGGTAGATGCGCGCCCAGCGGTTGTAGAGCCAGCGGCCGACGCGTATGCGCTTGCCGGTGGCGTGGCAGCGGCGGCAGTCCTTGCCGCGCTTGAGGCGTCCCTTGCGGTCGGTCTTGAGCGCGTGGCCCATGCCACGGCACTTGCGGCAGTCGCCGAACGGCGAGGCCGCACACAGCCCGACGTAACCGAGCGTGACGGCGAACAGGCAGGCGATAGCAAGCAGGATGGGGGTCATCAGGGGCCCTCCGGGCGGGTTTCCAGGGTTTCCGCAGGTGGGGTGCTATCCGCTAGCTCACAGGTGGGAGCGGGTTTGGGGTGCTAGCGGGGGTGCTACCGGTAGCAGGTGTGGCTGCTACCGGTAGCACCTTGTCGGGGCTATGCGGCGCCCGGCTTTTCGTTACGCTCCGCAATCGCCTTGAGGACGTCGGCGCGGACGATGCCGCGCCGGGTGGTGCGGGTTCCGTCGTCGGTCGTGCCGGCCACGTCGCGAGTCTTGATGCCGTGCGGCTTGAGGGCGGAGGTGACGTTCTCGCCCTTCCACCCGCCGTAGACGTCGGGGCGGAGTTCGGCGAGGCGGGCGGCGATGCGCTCGTTCCACACCCGCTCTTCCTTCTCCGGCACGACCGCTACGACGTCGGCGAGCAGGTCATAGGACGGACCCGTGACGACCTGCGGTGCTTCCCCGAGCGCGTAGCCGGACAGCAATCCGGCCTTGTCCCGCACCTTTCGGGCGCGCCCGGCGACGCGCTCAGCCATGGGCGCGTCCAGGAACGTGCTGGAGACGATCCGGGCGTCAGAGCCCTCGCCCACGAAGTAGTGCAGGCCCTTGTCCCCCCACGCGAACATCGTGGCCCGCACCCCGCGCTTGTAGGAGGACGTGCCCAGGACCATGTCGTTCTCGGTCTGGCCCATCACCTTCAGGCAGAAGCGCGTGCTGGCGTTCGCGCTGATGCCGGTGGGCAGGGACTTGGCGTCGGGCCGCTGGGTGGCCAGCAGCAGCACGATCCCGGTGGCAGGGCCGCGCTTCACCAGGTCGGTGGCGATTTCCTCGAACTCCTTGCCGTGCTCAGCGTGCTCGAACAGCACCTGGCACTCATCCACCCCGACGATGACGGGGTGCAGACCGAGGGAGCGCTTGTCGGCAAGAGCGCTGGTCACCTTGGACTCGGGGCAGATGTCCCGGGGCAGCGAGCGGATCACCTTGGTACGGCGCCGCAGTTCCTCGCGCAGGGCGCGGAAGTCGTTGAGCGCGTACAGGATCGTCTCGTCTTCCTCGCCCACGCCGTGCCGGTGGGAGACGGCCTCGCCGACCGGGTCAAGGTCGCCGGTGCCCTTCATGTCGTAGGTGTGCAGCTCCGCACGCGGATCCAGGGCGGCGATGAGCAGCAGCAGCCGCAGGAGGAACGTCTTGCCCATACGGGGGATCGCGCCGATGATCCCGGCGATGAACATGAGCGTGACCTCAACCCAGCGTCCGCGCTGGTCAGTGCCGTAGGCGACCGGCTTGAACAGGTCGACCGTGCCGGACTTCAGCAGCGGCCATGCGGGCTTCGGGGCGGCCTTGAGGGTCTGGTCACCGACCCACAGCACGAGGTGACCGGGGTGTTCCTCCGACTCCGCCTCCGGCCACACACAGCCCAGCGGCCGGCGCAGGCCGGACGCGAGGCGTTCCCGCTTCTCGATCACGTCGGTCACGGTCACGCCGAAGGGAAGGTTGCCCTCCGCCCGCCAGCCGGGGCCGTCGCGGGTGATCGGGGCGGTGAACTCGAACCCGTCCCGTCCCTTGGACTGCGCCTGGTTGATCGCAGGAATGCCGATCGCCCCGAGCGCCCGCAGGACGATGTCCGACGTGAGCTTGGATGCCTTCGGCACGTCCACAGCCCGGTGGATGACCGGCGCATCGGCCTTGCGTCCGGCGACCCCGAGCGCGAGCACCAGGGCGCCGACCGAGACGGCTTGCAGCCAGTCGGGGGCGAGGACGTACAGGGCGAGTGCCAGACCGAGCCCAACGAACATGCCCAGCACGGCGACCAGGGTGCGGAGACGTACGCGGCCGTCGCGCTGGCGGGAGAGCTTCAGGTACTCGGCAGCGTCCTCGCGGCGCACGGCGGCGAGCCGGACGGGTTCGCCCTCGCGGTCGGCCACCCACCGCATGGTGCCGCCGACGAACCGGGCCAGACCGGTCGGCGCCTGCATGGTCAGCCGCGCGGCATACACCGGGGAGCGCAGAGCGTGGTAGCCGGCCGCGTGCGTGTAGTGGCGGGCCACCCACGCCGTGGCGGTCTTGAGTTCCGCGACCGAGCGCAGCCACATAGGGACCACGTCCCGGCGCTTGGCGGCGGCGAGCCGACCGAGGTAGCCCGGACCGACCGCCTTGAGGGTCGGCTGGTCGACCACGACGGGCGCGGTCGGGTCGTCCGACTCCGGGTCGATCGGGGCCGGTTCGCGGGCGGCGCGGGCCTTGTCGAGGTCGACCACGTCAGCCCCTGAGCCGGGGTCGGAGTCGGCGGCCATCTCGGCTTCCAGCCGGTTGAACAGTTCGTCGTCGTCGGGGTGCTTCACTGAGGGTCCTTCCACTTTCGGGTGTGAGGAGGGCGGGCCCGGTCGACGCTGTAGGAGGTGGGCGGCCGGGCCCGTGAGAAGAGAGTCAGCCCAGACGGGCCGGGAGAGGCCACACAGAGTGTGTGGGTTGTGAGATTCAGGCAGCGCGCTGTTCCTCGGGATAGGCGCAGGTGACGCAGGTTCCGAGCGTGGGCGGGATGACGTATCCGGCGTCCCGGCCGCACTCGGGGCAACGGCGGCGGGCGGCATTGGCCTTGGCGAGCGCCGCCCACCTCGCCGGGGTCATCGGCCGCACCGGACGGGCGAGGTCGACCCGGTACAGGTACGCGGTCAGCGGCTCCCGACGGCGACGCGGGCGCAGGATCTGCGCCGCGACATCCTGACCGCCCGGCCGCAGTCCCCGACTGCGCAGTTGGCGGCGGGTGGCCAAGTCGTCCGGGGCGCACCGCCACGGGTAGGTGGGGATGCCGAAGCGCTCCCCGGTCGGGTCGAAGCAATCGGCGAGGGTCAGCCGCTTCATGCGGCCTTACCGCCACCGGCGGCACGTTCTGCAAGGATCGTGTCCCGCAGCGTCCGCGCGTTCGCGGGCGAGGTGTGGATCTCGCGACGGATGCCCTCCGCCGTGATCCGGCTGTCCGGCCAATCGGCGGTCGCGGTCCGTGCCTCAGCGAGCAACTGATCCGCCGTGCGCTTCGGACGGGGCGACCGCGCCACCTCCGGAACCCGGCCGGTCGCCCGACGGGATCGGGGGGAGTCGGCCCCCACCGCCCTACTGCCGGTCGGAGCAGGATCGGCCTTGACCGGGTCGACCGCCGGGGCGATCGCGGGTACGGGCTTGAGCGGGAGAGTCGGCTTCACGAAGTCGACCGCCACCGGATCGGGCACCGAGAATCGAGTCAGCACCACCGACGGCGCTGGGGTCGATTCCCGCAGGTCAGCCGTAGACCGATTCCTCACGGTCTCGGTAGATTCCTCCGCATTCCCGACCGGGGTGGGAACTGGGTCAGTACCGCCGAACATCGACAGGAGCGCAGCGTTCGCACCGGCGGTGACGCGGTCGCGCTGGACTTCCAGCAGCCTCGATCCAAGTGCCGCGTCCCCGACCCCGACCTTGCGGGCCAGACGCCAAGACTTGCGTTCCGACCACGTCTTGACCCGGTCACTGGGGTGGTGTGCGGCACGGGCGCGGTGGTAGGCGAGCGCTTGCACGATGTCGGCGGTGCGCCGCTCGTTCTCCGCGTCGCGGCCGTCAGTGTGGACGACGATCCGGCGGGCGAGGAACGCCATGCCCTCCGCCGACACGGACATGCCCATCGGGGTCAGCGCGTAGATGACGGTGCGGCCCAGGTCCGGCGCCGCCATGGCGCCCATGACCGACGCGGCGGCCGGCAGCGCCCACAGCCCGACCCGCACGACGCGCGGCGAGGACTGGCCCAGCATGGTCAGCCCCAACAGCACCAAGGCGAGCACGGCCGTGGCACCCTCACCAGCGGCGAGGGCCCCGAGCGCGGTGCCCTTGCCGTAGGAGTGCCCGATGTTGCTGTAGGTGCCGATACCGCCGATCACGCCCGTGGCCAGCATTGGCACGAACGCGGCTGTCAGTACGCCGATCTGAACCTTCGTCAGAGGCTTGCGGGTCTCGCTCATGCCGCTTCCCCCGTCCCCGACCGGTGGCCGCGAACGGAACGCAGGAACGGCACCGTACGGGTCAGCGCGTCGGCGTACAGGGCGTCCCAACCGGCGATCTCGTCACCGGCCTCCGCCTCCGCACGCAGGTCGGCGAGGACGTCACGGGCCGCGTCCTCACGGGCGGCGCGCTCGCCGTCCGTCTCGAACTCCAGCGGGCCCCGGAACAGGTCGACGTCGATACCGAGTGCCAGTTCCGCGAACTCCAGGTCGCCGAACGCCTCCTGTCCGGCAACGAATGTGCGCATACGCATGGTGGATCTCTCCTCTGACTGCGTCGGGATGGGGAGACCGGAAGCGGCGCGTTGTCCTTGTCCGGGAGTGCGCCGCACCGGCAATGAGGGCCAACACCGCAGGAAGCGGCGGGCCAAGCGCCCCGGGCGGAATCTGATCCCGCGCCCTCGCGGCTGGTTACCGGGGCTGTTGAAGTGGATTCGAGGACTTCACCGGGTGCCGTCGCCACGGCCAACCGGTCCCGACCCTCGAACTGTCGGGGCGCCCTATTCGCACTGCTCGGCGCCAGCAGAACGACCACGAACCGGGCGGGCCCTCAGCAGGACATCGACATCGGTAGCGGTCGTCGACGGTCATCACCCGGCCGTCGCGGGGACGGGGTCAAGCCCCGTCAAGCTCAAAACACTCTGTTGAGTTCTCAACCAACCGGCGCTTCCTTCGTACCGACCCCTGCGGGCTTTCCTCCGGGCGCTGAACGGCGACACACACCCCGTTGCGTGGTGTGTATTACCTACCACTCACGTTGGCAGAAGGATTCCGCGCCGTCAACCCGTGGCTTTCGACTCGGAACCGCCGGCCTGCCCCGTGCGGTGGTGGTTCAACTGTCGTCAGATGGCGAGCACTTCGGGAGCGTGTACTTGGGGGTGCACTCGTGCACTCCTACGTGCAAACCCTCTGCACCCCGGTCCTGACCTGCGTAGAGTGACGATGAGTCAAGCTGGAACTACGGCCGCTCTCTGGGGGTGCCATGGCAGACCCGAACGCCAGGCTGGCCGCGCTCATGCAGGAAGCCGACTTCTCCCACAAGTCGCTTGCTCGCGCGGTGGTCGCCGCTGCCGCTCGGTCAGGTGAGGACATCACCTGTGACCACACGTACGTGACCCGGTGGCTCAAGGGCTCCATCCCGCGCGGCAACATGCCGCAGTTCATCGCCGACGCGATCGGGCGCAAGCTGGGGCGTCAACTCACGATCGATGACATCGGGATGGGCGACGCGGCCGTGTCCGCCGTACAGCCGGAGTTGGGGCTTGAGTTCGCGGACAAGCCGGAGAGCACGGCCAAGACCGTGGCCGACCTCTGGCGTGCCGATCTAGCCGACGCTGAGACGCTGGTTCGGGCACTGCCCGACTCCGCGGCTTGGAACGCCGCGTCCCTGCGCTGGATCGTGGCCCCTCCAGACGGCGAACTGACGCGGACGGGCAACCGGGCGATCGGCGCCATGGACGTGGACATGGTGCGCTCAACAGCCGACGCGTTCAGCATGCTCGACGGGAAGTTCGGCGGTGGCCATGCCCGGCGGGCGCTGATTCAGTACCTGCACACGGATGTCCGGCCGATGCTCGACGGGAAGTACTCCGACGGCGTGGGCAGGCAACTGCACTCCGCCGTGGCGGAAGCGCTCCTACTGGCCGGTTGGATGTCGTACGACAGCGGCCTTCACGGCATCGCTCAGCGGTACCTCATCCAGGCACTACGCATGACGCAAGCGGCCGGTGACAGGCTTCTCGGCGGAAGCATCCTGTCGGCCATGAGCCATCAGGCGACGTTCCTAGGGCGGTACCAGGACGCTGCGACGCTCGCCCGTGCCGCGTACACCGGTCCGGGTCCTGCCCTTGGGCCAACCATGGCCGCACAGTTCCGCGCGATGGAAGCGCGGGCACTGGCCCGACTCGGGGATGAGCGAGGCTGTGACCTCGCCCTTGTGGAGGCGGAACGCAAGCTCAGTCAGCGGACAGCCGACAGCGACCCGCCGTACATCGCGTACTTCGACGAAGTGGAGCTTGCAGCCGAGATAGGCCACTGCTTCCGTGACCTGGGGCGCTCCGTCGAAGCCACGGAGCGGGGAGCGGGCTCCATCTTCGGTGACGGCCTCAACAACCGGAGCGACTTCTTCGCGACGATGGTTCAGGCTGAGGCATACATGAACCAAGGGGAGATTGGCCGTGGGTTCGATATCGCGCTGACCGCCCTGCAACTCGGCGAGGGGTTGAAGTCTGCGCGCTGCGTTCAGTACGTGCGGGAATTCCAGGGACGCGTCACGGACGGGATGAGGCGGGCCACGGAGTTCCGTGTATTTGAGGAACAGGCCCGTGGCTTCCGTCTCTGGCAACAGGCGTGACGTTTCTAGAACGGCGCCCAGTCTCGGCGAGAGCCACCCGAGCGTAGGCTTTCGACCCGCTTCTCAACTTCCTCGGCCGCGCGCGGATTGGTGCTGGCATTCTGCGAGAGCCACGTAACCATCAGCAGTTCGCGGATGCTCCGAAGAATGGTGTACCCGGACCATTCCCGCACGTCGAACCCGTACCCGGCGACGAAATCGGCGTACTCGGCTTCTGTGTGCCAACCGAAGCTGTCGTAGTACATGGCGGTCTGCATGAGGTCCCACTCTCGGGAGCCCGTAACGAACCCGTCCAGGTCGATGACCTTCGGACGGCCGGCCGCGTCACGTAGGACGTTGCCGACGTTGAAGTCTCCGTGCAGATGACCCGCCGGAAGCGCGAACCGGAGACGGCCGTACTCGGCCGCCAAATCCTCGGCCATGGACTGGAGAAACGCGCGGGTGGCGTCCGGAATGGCGGCACGCTTCAAACGCTGCGCGACCCTGTCGAAAGGCTGAAGGGGCGGGAGTGAGAAAGGCGGCGACTTCAAATCGTGAAGCCGCCGCAGTAGTACGCCCATTTCTCCCGTACTCGCGTACGTGTCTCCGTCGGCGAGACCTTCCCAGAAAGTCACCGGGTGGCCCTGAATAACGACCGGCTGTTCGGCAGTCGTGACGAGTCGTGCCGCCGGATATCCCTCGGCCGCGAGCCATTCCGCTACGGCCACTTCCCTCCGCACGGCGGTGAGCCGATCGGGACTCCGGCCGACCCGGGAGACGATACGGCCGCCATCCACGCGGAACACCGCGTGGTCCCCGAACCGCAGCATCTCGATTCCGTCCGGGTCCAGGTCTGCGACCTCGCACGCCTTGCGCAGGATGGCGCCCGCCGCGTCAGCGTCGAATTCGGTTCGTTCGGTCGTCGTCATACCGTCTGTGTCCCCCGTCCGACGGGCAACGCACGGACTTCCCGCCCTCGCGCGGCACCCTTGCCGATGAGTCCTTGCCCCTCCATCTGCGCGATGGCGGAACGGACGGCTGTCCGGGACGCTCCGAACCGCTCGCACAGCTCCTTCTCGGTGGGGAAGCGGTCGCCGACCCTGACCCCGTCGGCCCGCAACAGGTCGGTCACCTTCTCGACCAACGGCCGGCGGTCGCCGGTCCCCGCCACGAACCACCCAGCGCCCTGTACCGACTCGATGACGCCCTCAGCCTTGAGCGCAGCAAGCGCCCGCTCGATCGTGCTGCGGCTCACGGTGTACTCGCTCACGAGTGCCGACTGAGACGGGAGTGCCTCAGTGATCTTTCCCTTCCTGATCTTCTCGCGGAGAGATTCCGAGACCTCCAGGTACGTACCTCGCGGACTGCCCTGCGGCACGTGGCCTCCTCTGCTCTGACCTCGACGGCGTCCCAGTGTCGCGTCACGTGTCAAGTCTTCCACGTCCCGCAGAACCGGCCGATGGTCTTGCCTCCCTGTTCCGCTCGGCACCGCTCGTTGTCCTGGTCTTTGTCCAGTGCGCTGACAGCCGCCACCGTTCACCGCAGTACGCGCACCCCGTCTGACCTGCCCCGCGAACCCCCACGGACGCCCCCGTACGGCCGCGCGGACAGTTGGAAAGCGTGAAGGCAGGCGCCCCCTCGACCACCAGGTCGAGGGGGCGCCTGTTGTGCGACTCAGCCGGAACGACGGCCGAGCAGGAAGTAGGCCAGTGGCAGCAGTGCAGCCAGGATGATCAGGCTAACTTCGAACTGCCATGGCATGCCCGCTTCCATCAGGTGCAATGCACGCGCCATGAGGTAGGGCCCAAGAGCTGACCCCGCGACGCCAGTGGCGACTGCGACAACCCTCACCAACATGCCGGACTCCTCCGCCGGCACCCCCACAGCAATCGAAGGGCCTTCCGGAGTGGTCCTGAAGGTGACATGGGCCGCAGCAGTCGGCTGGTCGTCACTCGGGACGCGCGGATTGCTTTGGTTACTCATACGTAGCTGCTTTCAGCCGGTTTGCTGCTGGCTGCTGGTGCTGCTACTCGAATCCCGAGATCGGCTGAGCGGAAGAGCTCAGAGGGTCTCGGGGCGGAGAACTAAGAACTCCGACTGTTCCTGTGACCCAGGTGGAAGAACAGCCGTACTTGGACAGAAGGTAGATCATGCCGTAGGTGATGCGACTACGGCAGTCAAGGTCTGACAGCGCATCTTCCTCGACCAGGCGACTCTAGCAGGCGAGGTGCATAGACGCACCAATCTGGTGCAGATACGATGCGCACGCCAGTACACCAGGAGGAGCGCATGCCCGAGCCTGCGAGCAAGCCGCAACGTTTTGCGAACGAGCGCTACTCGGTGACGCTTCTGCCACCCGCTGTGGAAGCCATCGCCGAATTGACCGAGAGCACGGGGCTCTCGAAAGCCGATGTCATCAACCGAGCAGTGCAGATCTATGCCTACCTCGACGCACAGAAGCAGGGCGGGGCAGATCTACTGTTGCGTCAGCCGGACGGCACAACCGAACGGCTACATATCGTCTGAGCAGCCCCTTCGGGACTGTCGGTCCGTCTCAGTTTCCGTCTCGTTCATCCCCGTACACGGCCGTCCAGGGCCGTTCACCCCGACTCCGCCGGCACGGCGTCCGTACGGGAATGAACGCCGGTGAACGCTGTCGGATCATGCTCCGACGAGCCCGAACAAACCTGCAAAGCGAGTTACGCGGGTTCGATTCCCGCCACGGCCTCAAGTGCCTTGACCAGGCAAAACGAAGGGCGGCACCCTCGCGAGGGTGCCGCCCCTTCGGGCGTCCGTCTCAGTAGGAAAGCAGCAGCCGTCGCGCCCTTCTCATCACCCAGCGGTTCTGTGTAGGCGAGCCGTGAGAAACCATCGACGACGGAGTGCAGGTAGACGTAGCCACGCTTCGCCCCGGCCGACTTCGCCCGACTAGCGACCTTGGCCTGATCGCTGTCCCGGCCATGGATCCGCCACCCGCCGCCATCAGGGATCCGGCCGACCTTCTTCACATCCAGGTGCACCATGTGTCCGGGCCAGCGGGCAGTGATCTTCCCCGGCTTCCGGTTGTTCTCACCGCCTGGGTCGATGAAGCGGCGTTTGCCGAGGCCGAGCCGGGTCAGGTGTCGGCTGACAGTTCGCCGGTCGATCACAAAACCGATACTGACAAGTTCGTCGGTGATCCGTTGCGCGGACCACTTGTGCTCGCGGCGCCAGGACTCGATCTGCTCGATGACCCATGCTGGAGTCGCGTTCGGACTCCGGTGCGGACTCGACGGCCGGTCTTGCAATCCCGCATCACCGTGTAGCCGCCAGCGATTTACCCACTTGCTGGCGCAGGAGCGAGAGATACCCATCTCAGCGGCGACGTGGGCGATGGGACGTGTCTGGCACCGCTTCACGAGCCGCCTACGGCCCTCGACGCTCAGGGGCGCATCGCGTGGGGCACTCGTCGTCCTCTCGAAGTCAGACGACGGCAGGCGCGACACCTATCGTGCGCGCCTGCCGCATTGCGGCCTTTCAGTCCTGCGGTGCGACGCGGATACGGTTCCCGTCAGGATCGGCTGCGAGGAAGGTCAGCCCGAACCCCGCATCATGAGGCTCGCGCAGGATCGTGACCCCGTTGGACTTCCACTGCTCAAAGGTCGCGTTGAGCTCGTCGGGTCCACCGTCGATGGCCAGGCAAACCTCACTGGTGCGCGGGACGTCCGGTGACAGATGCTCGAACTGGCCAGACCACAGACCGAGGTCAGCGCCTGGCCCGAGGTCGAAGGTGATGTATCCCGGAGTCTCGAACGAGGGGCTCATGCCGAGGAGGTCGCCGTAGAAACGAGCTGCGGCGGGAGCGTCGTTCACGTAGACGATGGACACGACGGATGTGGTCATGGTTGTTCCTTCTCACAGGTGGTAGGTACGCATCCACCAGCCTGACCGGGATATGCGCCGCATCGTGTCGCAATTCCTGAAAAAATTGGTGTGTGACCCCAGACCGCTTCTTCACCCTGATGCTGCTCCTCAAATCGAGGGATGCCGTGACCACACAGGAACTCGCCTCAGCGCTCGGGGTGTCCCTTCGAACCATCACCCGAGATCTGAACTGGCTCCGCGACGCCGGTCTGCCGGTGACCGCACACCGGGGCCGCCTCGGAGGCGTGACCATGCTGCCCGGATCCGGACTCGACCTCACGCGACTCACACCGGGCGAGCGTGATCATCTGTCGCTCACTGGGCTGGATGAGAAGCAACGTGCGGAGCTCAACGCATCGGTCGAAAGCCAGCGCGCGCTCTCCAAGATCGCCGCTACACAGCCACGTCGAGTTCATGAGCTCCTGCCGCTCACCGACGTAGTGCATGTGGACAGCCGTCCCTGGCGTCAGGCACGAGCTTTCGGCACGACTCCGGCTTCGCTGATCGGCGCAGTGCGGCGAGGTCGCCGGCTACGGATCGAGTACGACAGCCCACGCGAGTCATGCCCACGCGACCTGGTCGTGGATCCCTACGGGCTGTTCGCCAAGGCTGGCATCTGGTACCTCGTCGCCGACTGTGCCCGAGTGCCACGGATGTACCGACTCGAACGGATCACGACGTGGAAAGAAGTCGACCAGCCACGACGGATCCGCGAGAGCCAGACCCTGGCCACCGTCGCTGCAGCGCTCATTGCTCAGTGGGAACACAACCACGCGATAGAGGTCAGCGCCACCATCGACCAGACCCAGATCGAGCGAGCGCAACGGATCTTTGGCCTACGACTCGTCCGGGACGACCATGAAGAATCCGCCACCGGCCGCAAGGTAACAATCCGCTTCCTGCATCTAGAGGACGTGCGAGCACTACTACCGTTCGGGAGCGCCATCACTGTGCACGGCCCCACCGAAGCCAGGGCTCACCTCCGCGACCTCGCCACCAATCTTGCCCACCACTATGCGCCGTCACCAACGTCCTGACCCGCAACAACTAGAACGGAGCCCAGTCTCGGCGAGAGCCACCCGAGCGCAGGCTTTCCACCCGTTTCTCAACTTCCTCGGCCGCGCGTGGATTGGTGCCAGCGTTCTGCGAAAGCCACGTGACCATCAGCAGTTCGCGGATGCTCCGGAGAACGGTGTACCCGGACCATGTCCGCACGTCGAACCCGTACCCGGCGACGAAATCGGCGTACTCGGCTTCTGTGTGCCAACCGAAGCTGTCGTAGTACATGGCGGTTTGCATGAGGTCCCACTCTCGGGGGCCCGTGACGAACCCGTCCAGATCGATGTACGGCATCCCGCGGGGCAAGAACCTGCCGTTGTGGTGGACGCTGAGGCGGCCCTGGCGACCGCTGAACTACGACGCGGCGCGCGCGATGTTCAACCGGGCCAACGATCTCCTCGGGGCAAACTGGACGCTCCACGATCTACGCCACACCGCGTCCTACCGGCTCGCCCGCGACCCCAACATGCCTCTGACCGACGTCCAATGGGGTCCTCGGTCATGCACATCTGACGACCACACAGCTCTACCTTCCGGCCAGCCAGGACGAAGTGATCGAACGCGTCCGCGCTCATCATGCACGCCGGGCAGAGCAGCGTGACCGGCCGCCCGCGCCACCGGCCCCCGGCTACAACTCCGACTCGCTGAAGACTCTCTTCGGGAACTCATGGTGACGAGCACTGAGACCTTGCGCGCTCCGGCCGCCATCCGAGATGCACAGCCACTCGCCGGCGAGGCTCTCCGAGCCGCCAAGAAGCGTTTCCCGCCGCGGCCCTACGAGGACGCCTGGCCTGCCACCAGCCAGTCCTGCGAGGAGGTCGTGGCTCGACTGAACCGGCCTCCGCTACGGGCCGCGAGCGAGTCCACCCACTTCTACCGGCGCCGGGGCGCAACGCAACGCTCATTCTCCGCTGGCTCATGGACCAGCGGGTGCCACCTGGCAACAACGGTGGAACGCGACTCCGGCCGCAAGCTCGACCGGGGCGCAGTGGAACAAGCTCAACGCCAGCTGGGTCGGCTACGACGCGGCGAATGCGAACGGCATCCTGAACACGGGTCTGTTCGCCCTGGCTTGCGCCGATGTGCTCCGGCCGTCGCTCCACTGGCAGCTCACCCGGACCTCGACCAACCTGCGTGCCATCATCTGCCAGTACCGTGACCCTGGGGGATTTGCCCGCCTTCAGGAGTTGGTGGGCCCAGAAGCGTGGTCCTCTCACCTCGGCATTCTCGCCAAGAACGTGCTGGTCAAGCTGGTCATCGCCAAGGGCGGGGGTCTGGCCGACATCAATGTCGGAGACGCCATTGAGTACATGGAGGCGCATCGAGCTCAGAGGGCCACGTCGGGCGGTCAAAGCCTGTTCTACTCCTGGCTGAAGGACCTGGGGCACCTGCCACCCGACGCGCCCGTGTCACTGAGGCTCCTGCACCGAACGTCCGGCCAGGTGCCGGTCGAGCAACTCGTCGACCGCTACCGGCCGCAGTCCAAGCCGATCCGGGACCTGCTGGTGGAGTACCTTAAGGAACGCCAGCCAACCATGGACTACACGTCCTTGGAGGACGCGTCACGGACGCTCGTGCGGAACTTCTGGTTGCAGATTGAGCGCATCCAGCCCGGCATCGACACACTCCGGCTGCCGCCTGAAGTCGTGAGTGCATGGAAGCAGGTCAGCCGGACGAAAGTGACGCGCCGCCGGCTGCCCGATGGCACGGTCCATGAGGCAGTGACGGAGCGTGCCAACTACGGCAGCCTCATGATCGGAGTTCGAGCTCTATACCTTGACCTGGCCCACTGGGCTGTCGAGGAACCAGAACGCTGGGGCCCGTGGGTTGCTCCCTGCCCGGTCAGCGCCGCCGATGCCAGTACCTCCAAGCACCAGAAGCGCCGCAAGGCGAAGATGGACCAGCGCACCCGTGAACGACTGCCCGCGCTGTCCACTGTTGTCCGCGCCGCCAGGGCGAACTGGACGGAGGCCCGGGAGGGGATGGAGGCTCTGCAGGCCGCCTCGCTCGGCGGTCAGTTCACGTTCAGGGGCAGAACATACACGCGCCAGAAGAAGGACTCGTCGACTCCGTTCCGGGCCTACGACGAGTCCGGCCGACGGGTCCATCTGGGGCTGGTCGAGGAACGGGCGTTTTGGGCCTGGGCCACGATCGAGTTCTTGCAGCACACCGGCGTTCGGATCGAGGAGATGCTGGAGGCCAGCCATCACGCCCTGATCCAGTACAAGCTGCCCACCAGTGGTGAAGTCGTGCCTCTGCTGCAGGTCGCTCCCTCGAAAACCGACGAGGAACGGCTTCTCCTGGTCAGCCCAGAACTGGCCGACGTGCTCAGCACGATCATTGCCCGGGTCCGTGACCCTCGAACAGGCGCGATCCCGATGCTGCCCAACTACGACGTCGCGGAGAAGATCTGGAACCCGCCGATGCCGCTGCTGTTCCAGTGGACATACGGAGGCCAGCGCACACCGGTGTCCCGCCAACTGATCCGCAACGGTCTCAACGAGGTCCTGGAACGAACCGGACTCACCGACTCCGCAGGCCAGCCCCTCGACTTTGCTCCGCACGACTTCCGAAGGATCTTCATCACTGACGCGATCCGCAGCGGCCTGCCGCCCCACATCGCGCAGGTCCTCGCAGGTCATTCCGACATCAACACCACGATGGGCTACAACGCCATCTACCCGGCGGACGCCATCGAAGCTCACCGCGCGTTCATCGCCCGGCGTCGGTCGCTCCGGCCCAGCGAGGAATACCGGACCCCGACGAACGCGGAGTGGGACGCCTTCCTCGCCCACTTCGAGAAGCGCAAGCTCTCTCTGGGGACCTGCGCGAGGGCGTTCGGAACCTCGTGCATCCACGAGCACGCTTGCGTCCGATGTTCGCTTCTCCGGCCCGAGCCGTCCCAGCGAGACCGGCTGGTCGAGATTCGCGACAACCTGATCGATCGAATTGCCGAAGCTCAGCGCGAGGGCTGGCTCGGCGAGGTCGAGGGCCTGGAGATCAGTCTCGCCGGCGCCGAGGACAAACTGGATCAGCTGGACGCCGCTGTCAAATCCTCGGTCATCCACCTGGGCCTGCCCACTTTCGGTCGTATCGCTGGGCGCTCAACCGTCCCCTGACCTCCCCGGGCTGGTTCACCTAGAAACGGAACTCCGGGATCGGCCAGGGTTACTTGAGCCCACCAGGGGATTCGCTCATCCAGCAGTCCAACTGCATAACCGATACAGCAGGTTGAAGAGCTCACGGCATGATGCCCCGTGTGGACTCGATGAACGACACGCCGGACCGGCCCAGAACCCGCTGGGGAGTTTTCACCCAACTGGATTTCCGCCTGCTCTGGACAGGCGAGACCGTGAGCGGGCTGGGCAACAGCATCACGGTGGTTGCGTTGCCGCTGATCGCGGTTGAAATGTTGGACGCCAGCTCAACAGCCGTCGGCCTGCTCGCCGCGGCCGTTTGGCTGCCTTGGCTGCTGGTGGGGCTGCCGGTAGGCGCATGGGTGGACCGGATACGCAAACGGCCACTGATGATCGCGTGCGATCTGGTGGCCTTTGCGGCGCTGGTGAGCATTCCACTGATGGCGTGGCTCGACGCGCTCACCTTTCAGCACCTGGTCGTCATCGCGCTGATATGCGGCACCGCGGCGGTGTGCTTCAGCACCGCCTACCACTCGTACATCCGGATCGTGCTCGACGGCCGCGACCTGCTTGAGGGCAACGCCAAGCTGCAGGGCAGCGAGGCAGCCACCCAGGTTGCCGGACCCGGGGTGGCGGGACTGCTCGCCCAGGCGTTCGGTGCGATCACCGCGCTACTGGCCGATGCGGTGACGTTCCTGGTATCCGCGGTCTGCCTGAAGCGGATCAGCGTGGTCGAGCCGGACCCCGCTCCGGACGAGGTCCGCGTCCCCCTCCGCCAGCAGATCAGCGACGGGCTCCGCTTCGTGGGCCGGGACCGGTACCTGCGGCCGATGGTCACCTGGGGCGCCGTGATCAATATGGCGCTGATGGGCTACCAGGCGGTTCAGGTCGTCTTCCTGGTCCGCGCCGTCGGGCTAAACCCCGCGATGGTCGGTCTGCTGCTGACGAGTGGCAGCACCGGTGGCATCGTGGGCGCGCTGGTGGCCACTAGGGTCAGCCGGCGGTTCGGCACCGCGCGCGGGCTTCTTCTCCTGCAGGTCGCCACCGCGCCATTCGCGCTGCTCCTGCCGATGACCACAGCGGGGCCGGGACTGTTGCTGTTCGCGATGGGGGCTTTCCTCGTCGGGATCGGCATATCCGTGGCCAACATCGTGGTCGGCAGCTTCCGGCAGGCCTACTGCCCGCCGCACATGCTCGGCCGGGTCGTGGCGACGGCCATGATGATCAACCACAGCACCATCCCGCTCGGGTCCCTGCTCGGCGGCGTGCTCGGCGACGCCGTCGGGTACCGGCCAGCCATGTGGATCACGACGGGTCTCGTCGCGCCCAGCTGGCTCATCCTCGCCGCGAGCCCGATGCGCCGAGAGCGCGACCTTCCGCAGACCCACGAGCCAGAACAAACGGCCGCAAAGAGCTGAAGGATGGCGGAGGGCCGCCAGACAAACACCTAGTTCGGAGAAGCGCCGCTGTGCAATCGCTGCAACACCCGCCACTGGCGTGGATGGCGGCCCCAGCACGGCCGGGCAACGCACAGCCGTAACTTCGATGACAGCTACTACCGCTGGTGCCCGAAGCACGCCGACGCGCGGCGACCGTGCAGCGCATAGCTCGTTTCAAGGCCCCTCAGTGAGACACCGTCCAGGTCAGCGGCCCTGGCCCCGTCTCAGTTTCCGTCTCGTTCATAGTCGTACGCGGCCGTCCGGGCCCGTTCATGCTGCCTCACCGGGCACAGCGTCCGTACGGCATTGAACGCGCACGAACACGTCCGGATCCCGCTCTGACCAGCCAGGACAAACCTGCAAAGCGAGTTACGCGGGTTCGATTCCCGCCACGGCTCAATTGCCTTGGCCTTGCCGGACAGGCGAGCGAGCCACGCAGGGATCGCCTCTGCCCTCATCGGCTTGAAGATCGTTGACGGGATGACCGCCGTCAGGTGAACAAATCCAGCCCGGTGAGTTCGCTGGAAAGTTGCCACAGCCGGGACGCCGCCTCGGGGTCGACGGCCCAGGGTTTCACCCCGCCGATGAGCATGTCGTCGGTGTGGGCGGGTTCCGCGATGTCGCAGTCCTGGCAGTACGCACCACCGTGGCCGTCGAGCAGTGGTGAGGTCGCTGCCCATACCGCCGTCGCCGCGCCCTGCGCCGGCGTCTTGAAACCGGCTGCCGGTGTGCCGTCCGGGGTGATCCAGCCCTGGGCCATCTGTTCGTCGCGGGGGATGTGCCGTTGCAGTGGGGTCAGGATGCTGCCCGGGTGGACCGCGAAGGCGTGCAGTCCGCCGGCGGCGCCGAGCGTGTCGAGGTGTACGGCGAAGAGGGCGTTCGCGGTCTTGGACTGCGCGTAGGCCAGCCACCGGTCGTAGCCGTCGCGGAAGTGGAGGTCGTTCCAGCGCACGTCGGAGAGGAAGTGCCCGGACGAGGACACCGAAACCACCCGTGCCCCTTCGCTCAGTGCCGGGCGGAGATGGTTGATGAGAGCGAAGTGGCCGAGGTGATTGATCGCGAAGTGCGCCTCCCAGCCCGGGCCTACGCGTGTCTCCGGACATGCCATGATGCCCGCGCCATTGATGATGAGGTCGAGGGTGCGGCCAGTGTCCAGGAAGTCGGCTGAGAACGCCAGGACGCTGTCCAGGTCCGCCAGGTCGAGGTCGTGCACCTCCGCCCGGGGGACGCCCCGCAGGGCCTCTTCCGCTGCGGCGGGCCTGCGCGCGGGGACGATGACGTGCGCTCCCGCCCGGGTGAGGGCGAGCGTGGTCTGAAGTCCGAGGCCGGAGTAGCCGCCGGTGACCAGGGCGGTGCTGCGGGACAGGTCGATCCCGGCGAGGACGTCGTCCGCCGTGCTGTGGGCGCCCAATCCAGTGCCGGACTTGTGTTGCTGCTGTTGCTGCGTCGTCATGCCCGCGACGCTAGATTCTAGACTGTGCTCTAGGTCAAGGTATTGTCGGTGGCATGAGCCGGCATGAGGGTGATCTGTCGATCGGGGACGTCGCCGAAGCGACGGGATTGAGCGTGCACGCTCTGCGGTTCTTCGAACGCGAGGGCCTCTTCCTCCGCCCGATCCCCCGTTCCAGCGGCGGGCAGCGGGTCTACGAACTCGCAGACGTGGATTGGCTGCTGCTGTGCAACCGGCTCCGCGACTCGGGCATGCCTATCGCCATGCTGAAGGAGTTCGCCCGGCTCGTCCGGTCGGGCCCGGGCAACGAAGCGGAACGTCTCGCGCTGCTACGGGAGCACGAACAGGCCGTGCGGGCCAAGATCTCCGACTTGAACGCGGACCTGAAGGTCATCCACAGCAAGGTCGTCGCCTACGAGAAGCACGTCCGCGACGGGACCGCTGCCGGGGTCTGGTCGCCGACACCGTCTCGCTGATTCATCCAACTTCGCTCGGGGCGAGGCGTCGGCGAGGCGTCAGAGCACCCCGCCTGCCTCGTCCCGGAATCGCCCCGTCCAGTAGTGCCGGTCGGTTCCGGCCCCGGTCCCCGTCGGGTCGATCTTCGAAAGGACCTGGATCAGCGTCTTGGCCACCTGGGCGTAGAGGTTGTGGGTCAGTTCGTGGGCCAGGGAGTCGTCGATCGTTCTCTCGCGGTGCAGGAGCCAGAGGGTGAAGGCCAGCGTGGAGATGTCTGTGTTCAGGGGGTGCAGCGTGGCCTCGGGCTCGTTCCAGTTCAGGATCTCGCCCGTGGTGCCGTCGATCACCAGGCTGTTGTCCTCGATCAGGTAACCGAGGCGGATGAGACGGTCGGCGTGGGCCGGGATGTCCTGTGCCCGGGCGTCGGTGTAGCTCTCGGTGAGGGTCAGGAGGGGGACGTCCGTGTCCAGGGAGAAGAGGATTCCGTCCTCGGGCAGGCCCGTCTCGCTCAGGAAGCGGCGGGTCGGCTCGTGCGTGAGCGTCGCGGGGAAGTCGATGTCCTCGAAGCGCATCACCTTGCCCCGGCCGAACTCCTGGTCCAGGAGGCGGGGCGGGAGGTCCAGGGTAAGTCCGGATTCCGTGCCCGGGGCCGCGACCAGGGCCAGCGGGCGGATCAGGGCCGCGATCTTCCAGAATGTCGGGACCTCGGCGCCACCCATGCCCTCCTCGAACACGGCCAGGAGCTGCCGTGTCGCCTCCTCCACCGTCGTCGGGCCGAAACGGCCGACGTAGGACGCGAACTGGCCGCGTAGATCCGTCAGCTCGTCCGTCGCCGTCGCGAAGCGCACCAGCGTGTGCAGCGACGGCGCCAGCGGGGCGCGGGTCACGAGGTCCGGGCGGTCGTGGAAGAAGTACGTCGTCGAGAGCTCGCCCGTCGCACCGTCGAGGAGGATCGTCTCCCTCTCCAGTCCGTCCAGGTCCGCCAGACCGCCGATCACCAGTTGGTCGTGCAGTGCCGCAGTCAGGCGGTCCGGGTCGCCCGTCGAGTCCGCCACCGTCCGCAGGCCCTCCCGGCGCAGTTCCGCGAAGGTGAACAGGGCGCTGTCGCCGGAGAGTCCGGGGCCGGTGAGCCAGCGGCGCGTCGGCGCATGGGTGACGTATGGATCGAGGATGTCCTCGGTAAAGGTGATCGCCGTGGTGTCGGCGTAGGTCGTGCTCATGGGCTCCCCCGAATGTGCTTCTCTCACAGTCCCCGCGCAGGGCACGTCCGGCCGACAAACGACCTGATCCAGCAGCCGTCCCCCACTGCCCAGAACACTACGCGCCGGCACTGACAACGCCCCCGGACCAGGAGACGCTCAGAACACCCGGGCCCGTTCCCGTCCCGCCACGATCGCGTCCACCGTTTCCGCCACCGTCAGCTCGGAGTTGTCCAGCCACAGCCCGATGCGCGGGGTCGCGGCCCGCAGGTCCGCGTCCAGGTCCTCCACCGTCCAGGCCCCGTAGCCCGTCTTCGTCCGCGCGGCCTCGCGGGCGGCCACGGTCTTCGGGCTCGGCGCCAACACGACGAGGTAGAGCGGGCGCGTGCGGACCAGGTCGACGTACGCCGCCAGCTCGTCGCCCAGCACCACGTCCTGGACGACCGCGGTGAACCCCGCCTGCGCGTACGCGTCCGCCGTCGCCGCCGACAGCTGGTATCGCAGCCGGAGTTGGGTCTCTGCCTCGCCACCGGGCTCAGCGCCGGGCAGGTACTCCTCGCGCCCGGACACGATCATCCGCCGGAAGACATCCCCCCGGACATGCGCCGCCCTAGGCAACTGCTCCGCCAGCGCCTGCGCCACCGTCGACTTCCCGGCCGCCATCACGCCGGTCACGAGGACGACCCCGTCCATCAGACCCCGTCCATCAGCCCCGGTCCGTCAAAGACAAACACGCGCTCACTGCGCCGTGACCACCGCCGCCTGCGGCCGGATCGGCAACCGGTTCACCGGGCGGCCCGTCGCGGCCCGGACCGCCGAGGCGATCGCCGCCGGAGACGTCACCACCGGCACCGCGCTCACCGCCTTCGCCCCGAAGGGCGCCACCACGTCCCGTTCCTCGACCAGCTTCACGATCCGGATGTCCGGCGCGTCCAGGGCCGTCGGCAGTGCGTAACCCGTCAGGTCCGGGTGGCGGATCACCCCGCGCGCGGAGCGCAGGTTCTCCGTCAGCGCTATGCCCACGCCCTGGGTGACGCCCCCCTCGATGCGTGCCGTCAGCTGGGCCGGGTTCAGCACGCGGCCGACGTCCTGGGCGAGCGCCAGTTCCACCACGCGCACCGAACCCAGCTCGATGTCGACGTCCACCACCGCGCGGATCGCACAGAAGGCGAGGCCCACGAAGGCATCGCCCTGGCCTGCCTCGTTCAGCGGCTCCGTCGGGTGCGGACGGCACTGGGCCGTCGCCCACAGCTCCTTGCCGTCCATGGCCTCGGTGACGGTGGTCGACAGCACTCCGTCGTACGACGTGATCTTGCCGTCGGTGATCTGCAGCAGTTCCGTGGACATGCCGAACTTGTGCGCCAGGGGCTGCAAGAGCTGCGTGCGGACCATCTTGGCCGCCCGTTCCACCGCGCCGCCCGACACCCAGGTGTGGCGGCCGCGGCAGCCCGCGCCGGCCGGCGGCTGGTCGGTGTCGACCGGGGCCACGTGCACCTCGTCGATGCCGAGCGTCTCCTGGACGATCTGGCGGGCCAGCGTGGTGAAACCCTGGCCGGACTCCACCGCCGCGCACAGCACCGTCGCCACGCCGTCCTGGACCCGTACCGTCGCCGTGGAGACCTCGTCCGCGCCCTCCGCGCCCAGCATGTGCACCATGCCCAGGCCGTAGCCGACGCCTCGGCGCACCGCGCCCGGTTCGCCCGCGCCCTCGGGGCCGCCGGGCAGCAGCCACTCGTCCTCGGGGGTGTCCTTCGGCAAAGCAGGCAGCGGGAAGTCCCGTACGGCCTGGAGGAGTTCCGCGACCGGTGCCGGGCACGTCACCGTCTGGCCCGTCGGGAGCACGTCCCCCGTGGCCATCACATTCCGCAGGCGCAGTTCCGCCGGGTCGATGCCCAGCTTCTTGGCCAGCTTGTCCATCTGCGCCTCGTAGGCGGCGCACACCTGCATCGCGCCCTCGCCGCGTACATGGCCGGAGGGCGGGTTGTTGGTGCGGACGGCCCAGCCCTCGATGAAGGCGTTCGGGACGACGTACGGACCACAGGCGAACGCCACCGCGGCGGCCAGCGCGTCGGAGGAGGTGTCGGCGTAGGCGCCCGCATCCAGCAGGATCTGCGCCTCCACCTTCACCAGTTTGCCGTCGGAGTCCGCGTGGTGGCGGTATCTCAACAGAGTCGGATGCCTGTGGGTGTGGCCGAGGAAGGACTCTTCGCGCGTCGCGGTGAGCTTGACCGGGCAGCCGGTCTTCAACGCCAGCAGGCCGAGCGGGAGCTGGAAGCTCTGGTCCTCGCGGTCGGCCGTGGCGCCGGGGACGCCGGTGACGACGACCTTCACGCGCTCGGGCTCCAAGCCGTAGCTGGCGGCGGCCGAGTCTCGGTCGGTGTGCGGGTCCGTGGAGGCCACGTACAGCTCGACGCCGCCGTCGGGACGCGGCACGGCGAGGCCGGCCTCGGCGCCGATGGGGGCGGGGTCCTGGCGGCCGATGCGGTACAGGCCCTCGACGACGACCTCGCCGGCCGCGTCGGCGTCGCCGTGGCGCAGCGGGATGTGCCGGATCAGGTTGCCGTCGGGGTGCAGCGGCTCCGCTTCGAAGGCCTGCTCCGGGTCGGTCACCGGGTCGAGTACTTCGTACTCGACGATGACGGCGGCGGCGGCCATGCGCGCGGTGTCGGGGTGGTCGGCGGCGACGGCCGCGATGGGCTCGCCGTGGTGGCGGACGACCTCGGAGGCGAACAGCGGGCGGTCGGCCTTGCCGCGGCCGTGCAGCGGGCTGCCGGGGACGTCCTCCTGGGTGACGACGGCCCGTACGCCGGGCATCTCGCGCGCGTGGGTGGTGTCGATGGAGACGATGCGCGCGTGCGCGTGCGGGGAGCGCAGTACGGCCGCCCACAGCAGGCCTTCGGCCCACAGGTCGGCGGCGTACGGGAAGGTGCCCTCGGTCTTCGCGCGGGCGTCGGCGGGCGGCAGGGACGCGCCGAGGCCGTGCGGGATCGGCTCGGGGGCGGGGGCTGCCTCCGCGGTGGGGGTGGTCGCGGTGGCGGCATCGTTGCTCACGCCTGGCCTCCGTCCTGTCCGTACGGCTGGTCATGCGGGCCCGGCGGGCCCGAGGCCTCGAACGCCGACGGGTTCACCCCGCCGGCTCCCGGGCCCGCCTGGTGAGGGATACGTGGCTCGTCGCCGTCCTGTTCGGCGTCGGGGGCGGCGTTGTGCGACTCGCGCTCCGCGACGACCTCCTGGACGGCGTCGACGACGCCCCGGTAGCCGGAGCAGCGGCAGAGGTTGCCGCACAGCGCCTGGCGGGTCTCCCTCTCGGTCGGCGCCGGGTTGCCCTCGAGCAGGTCGTGCACGGTCATCGCCATGCCCGGCACACAGAACCCGCACTGCACCGCGCCGCACCGCGCGAGGGCACGCTGCACGTCCGAGGGCTGCCCGTCGACGGCCAGGCCCTCGACCGTACGGACCTCGCTGCCGGCCGCGGTCACGGCCGGCACCAGGCATGACGCGACGAGCCGCCCGTCGACCTGGACGTTGCAGGCCCCGCACTCGCCCTGCGAGCAGCCGTCCTTGGCGCCCGCGAGACCGAGCCGTTCGCGCAGCACGTAGAGCAGCGACTCGCCGATCCAGGCGTCGGTGACGGGGCGGTCCACGCCGTTGACGCGCAGGACGTAGGAAGCGAGGGGGTGTTCCTCGCCGGGGCGCGGGGGTGCCGACTCGTCGGCCGGAGCGTCGGAGGCAGTGGACTCCTCGGCGGGCTTCGGCGCGGGCGTCCCGTCCCCGGCGGGCTCGCCGGGACGCTCCGCGGCCTCTCCGACGGCTTCTGCGGCCTCTGTGGCGCCTGGGGCGTCCTCGGGCGCATCGAAGGCCTCGGGGGCCTCATCGGGCCCGTGAGCGGGCTGTGCAGCGGCTACGGCGGGTTCGGCGGGTTCGGCGGGCGTTTCCGCGTAGGGCTCGGCGGGTGTCGCCGCGTACGAGTCATCAGGCGCTTCGGCGTACGAGTCATCGGGCGCTTCGGCGTACGAGTCATCGGGCGCTTCCGCGTACGACTCGGCAGGCGCTTCCACATACGAGTCGTCAGGCGCTTCCACGTACGAGTCATCGGGCACTTCGGCGTACGACTCGGCAGGCGGCGCTTCCTCGTACCGATCAGCGGCCCGCTCGGCGGGAGCCGGCGACTGCTCAGGGACGTGCGAGTGCGGCCGGTCGGGTTCCGGTCCGGCCTGGCCCGGCTCGGCCGGCGGGTACGACTGCGGCGCGTGCCGCCCCTGCGCGTGCGGCTCGGGCTGCTCGGGCGCCGTCGGCTCCGGTGCCGGTTGCCCCCACGGCTGTCCCGCGGCCTCCGTGGCCCAGGGGGCGGCCGCGCCGCCGGGGAGGGTGGCCGGTGGGGTTCCGCCACCCCACTGCTCGACCAGGGACGACGTCGTGAACTCTCCCGATTCGTCCGGAAGGTCGCCGCCGGCGACGGGGATCGACCACTGCCCGGTCACGTCGTGACCTGGCGCCGGGGCCGCCGCCTCCGCCGCCGTGTTCTCCTCGAAGTTCCACTGCCCGGTGGCGCCCGGACGGTATGTGAACCGGTCGTCCCGGGTGTCCCCGGCCTCCGGGGGCAGGGCGTTCGGGTCGGGCCAGTGGACGCCGTCGGCGGGCGCGGCGGGCGTGCCCCAGGAGCCGGTTGCCGCCGGGTCGGTGTCCGCGCCGGTGTCCGGTGTCGCCGTTATCCGCGGCGGCACATAGCCGTGGCCGGGCGCGGCGAGCGGACTGTCGGAGGAGGCCAGGAGGGCGTCGACGCCCCCTTCGGGGAGTTTCACGAAGGCGGTGGCGCCGTCGTCGTAGTCGCCCTGGGGCAGCGGGTCCCAGCGGCCCCCGCTCTGGGGCCTGCCCTCTCCGTGCTGGTCGTCGGTCACGACAGTGCCCTCCCCAGTGCTCGTCGGGCCAGCGCGGCGACGGTGCGCCGCAGGTGCAGTACGGCGGGCGGAAGCTGCTCCACGGAGCCGTCCTCGGCCGGGACCGGATCGGGGATGCAGGCCGCGGCGACGTACTCCCCGAAGGCGCTCAGCGCCTCCGGGACGATCGCGCGGTTGTTGTCCCAGTCGATCAGCCGGGCGACCCACTGCTCGGCCTCCAGGGGCCTGAGCGCCATCGGCGCTATGGCACCGACGGCGCACCTGACTCCGCGCCGGGCGGGGTCGAGGACCAGCGCGACGGACGCGACCGCGCGGCCCGGGCCGGTGCGGCCGGTCGCCTTGAGGAAGACCTGCGGCGCGTGCAGCAGCGGCACGCGCACGTAGCCGATGAGTTCGCCGGCGCGCAGCATCTCCATGCCGGCCAGCAGGTGCGACACCGGGATCTCCCGGCGGGCTCCGCCCGGCCCGGCGATGATCAGTGTCGCCTCCAGGGCGGCCAGCACCGGAAGGGCGTCCCCTGTGGGGGCCGCCGAGGCGATGTTGCCGCCCAGGGTGCCGGCGTTGCGGATCTGCGGCGGGCCGGCGGCGCGCGCGGCTGCGGCGAGCGCCGGGATCAGGGCGGCGAAGTCGGGGCGGCCCATCCGCGCGTGGGTGAGGCCCGCGCCGAGCAGGGCGTGGCCGTCCAGGTACTGCCAGCCGCGGATCTCGCTGATCCGGCCCAGGCCGACCAGGGCGGCGGGCCTGAGCTGCCCCGAGTTGACGGAGGTCATCAGGTCGGTGCCGCCCGCGACGGGCACGGCGGCGGGCATGGCGGCCAGGGCCGCCACGGCCTCGTCCAGAGTCGTGGGCAGCGTGACGGTCTGCGCCGCCTGTGGTGCGTGCGTGGTCAAACCGGCTGCCCCTTCCCGCTGCCCCACCTGGTCCCACCTGTGTTGCCGTACGGTACGTGCTGACAGGGCGGACGTGGCAACTCTGGCACATCTTCGCAGGACCCGAGGACGGGGGTCCGCTAGGAGGCTTTCGCCCACCTCACCAGGGAGATGGTCCGTTTTCGCACGGCTTCACCGGTGCGTACCGATTGACACTCTTCGGTGAGTCTTGCGGGTATTTTCCAAGGCTTGTTCGGGAGCCCGTCCGTGCGGGGTCCGCCTGTACGGGGGTTACCTGTGCGGGGGTTACCTGTTCGGGGGCGGGCCGTCGATCGGCCGGCCCAGCACACCGGGCCGCTTCTGCCACGGCAGCGGTCCTGCGGGCGGCCGGTACGCGACCCCCAGGGCGTCGAGTCGCCGGTAGTGGGCGGCCATCCGCCGCTCGAAGTCGGCGAAGTCCCGCTCGGCGGGGGCGGGCAGGCGGCTCCACGCCACCTCGGCGAAGGCGGCGAGCCTGGGGAAGGTCTGGTAGTCCACGCGCGCGTGGTCCTCCATCACCTCGG
Organism: Streptomyces sp. SA15; assembly: GCF_002291145.1. Taxonomy (GTDB): domain Bacteria; phylum Actinomycetota; class Actinomycetes; order Streptomycetales; family Streptomycetaceae; genus Streptomyces. Next base: position 45,692 of record NZ_NTGE01000035.1, on the reverse strand, counting down.
TCCACACGTTGGCCTGCGTGCCGAGCACGTGCCGGGCCTCCTCGGGCGTCAACTCCGGTGGAACGGGCTCGAACCGAAAGACGTCCTCCAGTGTGCGGACGTAGGCGATGGGGACCGGCTCGTCCTTGCCCGCGTGCTGCCGGAAGTCCAAGTAGACCTGCTGCGAGGGGCACATGACCACGTCGTGGCCGGCCCGCGCGGCGGCGATCCCGCCCTGGTATCCGCGCCACGAGGAGACGGCCGCCCCTTCGGCCAGTCCGCCTTCCAGGATCTCGTCCCAGCCGATGAGCCTGCGCCCGCGCGCGGAGAGCCACTTGTCGAAGTGTCCGATGAACCACGACTGCAACTCGTCCTCGTCCGCGAGGCCGAGTTCCGTGATGCGGGCCTGCGCGACGGGTGACCGCTTCCACTGGTCCTTGCTGCATTCGTCGCCGCCCACGTGCACGAACTCCGACGGGAAAAGATCGAGGAGTTCCTCGAAGACCCCCTCGTAGAAGCGCAGGGTGTTGTCAGTGGGGGCGAGTACGTTGTCAGAGATGCCCCAGCTGTCCCAGACCGAGAGGGAGGTCGTGTCGATGACGTCGGTGTTGCCGAGTTCCGGGTACGCGGCGATGGCGGCCTGCGAGTGGCCGGGTACGTCGATTTCGGGGACCACGGTGATATGCCGCTCGGCGGCGTAGGCGACGATCTCCCGGATGTCGTCCTGGGTGTAGTAGCCACCGTGTGGCTTCTCCTCCCACAGCGGTGAGGCCCGGTGGCCGAATTTCGTGCGCGCCCGCCAGGAGCCGACCTCGGTCAGCCGGGGGTACCTCTTGATCTCGATCCGCCAGCCCTGGTCGTCCGTCAAGTGGAAGTGGAAGACGTTGAGTTTGTGCGCGGCCATCAGGTCGAGGTAGCGCAGGACGCCGTCCTTGGGCATGAAGTGCCGGGCCACGTCGAGCATGAGGCCGCGCCAGCGGAATCGTGGGGAGTCCTCGACCGTGACGTGCGGCACGGCCCAGGTGCGGTCACGGCCGATCGGGGCCCTGCGGTACGCGTCGGGGCCCAGGAGCTGCCGCAGCGTCTGGGCGCCCCAGAAGACACCGGCCGCGCTGCCGCCCTCGATGAGGACGCCGGTCGGGTCGCTGACGAGGCGGTACTCCTCGGGGCCGAGTTCGGGGTCGAGCTGGAGCCCGATGCCGTCGCCGTCGGTGTCGTCGAGTTCCCGCCCCTCGCGCAGCGGCAGGCCGGTGGCCTGCCGGAGGACGGTGCCCAGCCAGTGACCGACGCCCTCCGTCGCGGTGCCGGCGTAGAGCTGGGAGTGCGCCGTCAGCCGTACCTCGCCGGAACCGGCGACGACGCTGCGGGGGGTCGGAATCAGTTCAGTCACGTCAGTCCTTAACCGCTCCGCCCAGCCCGGAGACCAGCCGTCGCTGTACGAGTACGAAGAAGATCAGCACCGGAATCGTCATCACCGTGGAGGCCGCCATCACACCACCCCAGTCCGGGTCGTCCGGCTTGTAGAAGACCAGCAGGGCCATCGGCAGGGTCGACTGGGAAGTGTCGCTGATGATGAAGGACTTGGCGAACAGGAAGTCGTTCCAGGCGGAGATGAAGGAGAACACGCTCGTGGCCACCAACCCGGGGAAGACCAGCGGGAAAAGGATCTGCCACAGGAACCGCGCCCGGCTCGCCCCGTCGATGTACGCGGCCTCCTCTAGCGCCTCCGGTACGGCTTTCACGAACCCCCGCAGCATCCAGATCGCGAACGGCAGCGAGAAGGCGATGTGCGGCAGGATCAGCGAGCCCAGCGTGTTCAGCTGGCCGAAGTCCCGCATGAGGAAGAACAAGGGGATCGTGAGGGCTTCCACGGGCACCATCTGGGCCACCAGAAACATGATCAGCAGGGTGGTCCGGAAGCGGAACCGGAATCGTGTCACGGCGGTCGCCGCGAGAAACGCGATCAACGCCGAGGCGATCACGACACTACCCGCCACGAGCAGGCTGTTGAGGAAGTAACGGCCGAATTCCTGCTGCTCGAAGACCCGTCGGAAGGAGTCCAGGGAGGGGGCCAGGGTCCATGGCCGGGGCTGGGCCGACTCGATTTCGCCGGCCGGTTTGAAGGCGCTCAGCACCATCCAGTACAGGGGGAAGGCGACGGCGACCGCGATCAGCAGGGCGGAGGCCTCGGCGGCCAGCCGCCAGGGGCGTTGTACCAGGCCACGTAGAAGATTCACAGTTCCTCCCCCTGCCGGCGCAGCAGCCGCAGGTACACGAGCGTGACGGCGAGCAGGATCAGCAGCATGACCACGCCGATCGCCGAGCCGAGGCCGTACTGCGAGGACGCGAACGCCTGTTGGTAGGCGTAGACGTTGAGCACGAGGTTCTGTCCGGCGATCCCGCCGCCGCCCGTCATGACGTAGATCTGCGTGAAGACCTTGAAGTCCCAGATGACCGACTGGATGGTGACGACCGTCAGGATCGGCCGGAGCATCGGCGCGAGCACCGACCGCCAGATGCGCCACTGGGAGGCACCGTCCAGGGCGGCGGCCTCCAGGACCTCGCTCGGTACGGCACGGATACCGGCGTACACCGTCACCATCACGAACGGGAAGGAGCACCACACCACTTCGAGCAGGACGAGGAAGAAGGCGCTGAAGCGGCCGTACGTCCACGAGTGGTCGCCGAGCCCCAGCACCCGGTTCACCGGGCCGAAGTCCGGGTCGAAGAGGAACAGCCAGACCGTCGAACCCGTGATCGCCGGCGTCGCCCAAGCACCCAGCGCGGCCAGCATCAGCGCGAGCCGGGGCACGGCACGCACGCGCGTGAGCAGGACGGCGAGCGCACAGCCGACCGCGAGGGTGGAGACGACACAGGCCGCCGCGAAGAGGACCGTCGCCAGCAGCACCTGCCAGAACTGGTCGTCCCCGAACAACTCGGTGTAGTTCCCCAGGCCCCGGAAGGTGGTCGGCTCGCCGCCGCTGACCTGCGCCTGGGTGTACTGGAAGAAGGAGATCAGGCCGAGTTGGTAGATGGGGTAGACGAGCAGCCCGCCGAGGACGACGAGGGCGGGCGCGAGGTAGAGCCAGGGAGCCTTTTGACCCCGCGCACCCCCGCGCCCCAGGGGGCGCGGGGCAGGCACCGGCGTCACCCGGCGGAGCCGAACGCGTCGTTCATCTTGGTCGCCGCGTCCTTGGAGGCCGTCGCCACGTCCTTCTTGCCGCTGATGACCTCCTGGAACATGGTCGGCAGGACCAGCGAGGAGTCGATCTGCGCCCAGGCGGGCGAGGCGGGCACGAACTTGGTGTCCGCGGCGAGGGTGTCCACGAAGGGCTTCACGTACGGCTGCTCGGCCGCGACCTGCTGCCGTACGTCCGTGAATGTCGGCAGGAAGCCCATCGCCCCGAACAGCTCTTCCTGCGTCTTCTTCGAAGCCATCCGCTTCATCAGGTCGACCGCGAGGGTGCGGTGCGAGGTGCTCTTCAGGACACCGATGTTGTTGCCCCCGGCGAACGCCGGCGCGATCTCCCCGGCCTTCACTCCCGGCAGCGGCACGACCGCGTACTTGCCTTTCACCTTCCCGGCTTCCACGGCCGTGTAGCTGAAGTCGCCGCCGATCGCCATGCCCGCCTGACCGGCCGCGAACGCGGTGATCGTGTCGTTGCCGCCCATGCCCGCGCACTTGGCGGCCGGACAATTGTCGTCCGAGAACAGCGACGTGTACGCCTTGATGCCCTTCTGGGCGGCCGCACTGTCGATGGCGGAGGCGTACGACCCTCCCTTGCCCGTGGCGATCTCGCCGCCGCCCGCCCAGATGAACGGCATCGCGCCGTAGGTGTAGGCGCCGCCGACCACGAGGCCGTACAGGTTGGGCTCGGCGGCCCGGATCTCGCGGGCGGTGGTGGCCAACTCGGCCATGGTCTTCGGGACTTCCAGGCCGAGGTCCTTGAAGATGTCGGTCCGGTAGTACAGGGCCCTTACGCCGACGAAGTACGGCGCCCCGTAGATCTTGCCGTCCACCGTGACCGACTGTCTCGCGGTCGGGTCGGTGTCCTTGGCCTCGCTCCAGGACGTGAAGTCCTTGGTGACCTCGGCGAGTCCGCCGTCCTTCACATAGCCGGCGGTGTCGGTGTTGCCGTACTCGATGACGTCGGGGGCGCTCTTCGGGTCGTTGAAGGCGGCCTTCATGCGCTGGGCGCGGGTCTCGACGGGGATGTACTCGACAGTGACCTTGGTGTCCTTGTGCGCCTTCTGGAAATCGGCGAGGACGGAGTCGACGACCTCTTCCTTGGGCTTGTTGTTGACCTCCTGGAAGAGCCAGACGCGCAGGGTGCCGCTCTGCTCGTCCGTGTCGGAGGAGGAGTTGTCGGATGTCTGGGGGGCACAGGCGGTGACGACGAGGGCGGCCAGGAGAACGGCCAGTCGGGGGGCGAGCTTCATGGAGTGTTCCTCCGGGCGTGCGTTGCAAGATATGCAATGACGGTTTCGCTCTGCACAACGCAACGAAGGTTATGGAGTACATGAACATGTCCACAAGAGGTCTCAACCACTTCGTGACACAGGGGTGTGCGAACGCACGAAGGCCCCCGGGGCGCGCTTGACGCGCCCCGGGGGCCTTCCAAGAACCTCAGACGGGCCGAACCCTCAGCCGGACAGGGCTACTTGTCGCCGCCGCCCTTGCCCTTGTCGTCGCCGCCGGCGCCCATGGACTCGTAGATCTCCTTGCACATGGGACACACGGGGTACTTCTTCGGGTCGCGGCCCGGCACCCAGACCTTGCCGCACAGCGCCACGACGGGGGTGCCGTCGAGGGCGCTCGCCATGATCTTGTCCTTCTGGACGTAGTGGGCGAAGCGCTCGTGGTCGCCGTCGCCGTGCGACGTCTGCGGCGCCGGCTCTACGAGGGTTCCCGTCCCAGTACCTCGTTGCGGCTGGGTCTCAGGCTCAAGAGTGCTCATAACAACCAAGAGTACTGAAGCTCACATGGGTCAGTTGAGCGAAGGGTCGTCCGGGTACGTCGCGACCATCGCGAGCTCGTTGCGCTGGCGGCGCAGGACCTCGCGCCAGAGTCTCTCCGGGGACGGGGAGGAGACGTCTCCCGGCTCCGACTCGACGACGTACCAGGCGCCCTCCACCAGCTCGTCCTCCAGCTGGCCGGGGCCCCAGCCGGCGTAACCGGCGAAGATCCGCAGGCTTCCCAGCGCCGAGGCGAGGAGTTCCGGCGGGGCCTCCAGGTCGACCAGACCGATCGCGCCGTGCACCCGGCGCCAGCCCAGCGGGGCCCGGTCGACGGACGTGCCGCCGGGGATGACGGCGACGCCGAGCGCCGAGTCCAGGGAGACCGGTCCGCCCTGGAAGACGACGCCGGGATCGCCGGCGAGATCGGCCCAGCCCTCCAGGATGTCGCCCACGTCCACCGGGGTGGGACGGTTGAGGACGACACCCAGGGAGCCCTCCTCGTCGTGGTCGAGAAGGAGCACCACCGCACGGTCGAAGTTCGGGTCCGCCAGGGCGGGTGTTGCCACGAGCAACCGCCCTGTGAGCGAGGACACCTCGGTCATGCCAGACATGATCCCGCATCTTCCCTGCGCGTGGGGAGGCAATGCCCCTACGGCAGTGAATGCAGCTCAGGGCGCACCGGTGCGCCCCAGCGCACGAAAGGGGTCGGTGACCCCATGTACCCGCCAGGGAACGGTTCGTGTTGTGACAGAGCTATGACGCAGTCGGGCCGTCCTCGGGCTTACAGAAGGGGGGTGGGCGGCGATTACCCTTTCCCTCCTGGCCCCTGCCCCACTCATCGGAACGCGAGATACATGACCGTCAACGACGATGTCCTGCTTGTCCACGGCGGAACCCCGCTGGAGGGCGAGATCCGTGTCCGCGGTGCGAAGAACCTCGTACCGAAGGCCATGGTCGCCGCCCTGCTGGGCAGCGGCCCGAGTCGACTGCGCAACGTCCCGGACATCCGGGACGTTCGTGTCGTACGCGGTCTGCTGCAGCTGCACGGAGTGACGGTCCGTCCGGGTGAGGAACCGGGCGAACTGGTGATGGACCCGACGTCGGTGGAGAGCGCGAACGTCGCCGACATCGATGCCCACGCGGGTTCGAGCCGTATCCCGATCCTTCTCTGCGGTCCGCTGCTGCACCGCCTCGGGCACGCGTTCATCCCCGGTCTCGGCGGCTGCGACATCGGCGGCCGGCCCATCGACTTCCACTTCGAGGTGCTGCGGCAGTTCGGCGCGACGATCGAGAAGCGGGCGGACGGTCAGTTCCTTCAAGCGCCGCGGCGGCTGCGCGGCACGAAGATCCGGCTGCCCTACCCGTCCGTCGGCGCGACCGAGCAGGTGCTGCTGACGGCCGTGCTCGCCGAGGGCGTCACCGAGCTCTCGAACGCGGCCGTGGAGCCGGAGATCGAGGACCTGATCTGCGTCCTGCAGAAGATGGGCGCCATCATCGCGATGGACACCGACCGCACCATCCGCGTCACCGGTGTGGACAGGCTCGGCGGCTACAACCACCGCGCCCTCCCCGACCGCCTGGAGGCCGCCTCCTGGGCGTCCGCGGCGCTGGCGACCGAGGGCAACATCTACGTCCGCGGCGCCCAGCAGCGCTCGATGATGACGTTCCTGAACACCTACCGGAAGGTGGGCGGTGCCTTCGAGATCGACGACGAGGGCATCCGCTTCTGGCACCCCGGTGGCCAGTTGAAGTCCATCGCCCTCGAGACGGACGTGCACCCCGGCTTCCAGACGGACTGGCAGCAGCCGCTGGTCGTCGCCCTGACACAGGCGACCGGGCTGTCCATCATCCACGAGACGGTCTACGAGTCCCGGCTGGGCTTCACCTCCGCGCTGAACCAGATGGGGGCGCACATCCAGCTGTACCGCGAGTGCCTGGGCGCTTCGAACTGCCGTTTCGGCCAGCGCAACTTCCTGCACTCCGCGGTCGTCTCCGGCCCCACCCGGCTCCAGGGCGCCGACCTCGTCATCCCCGACCTCCGCGGCGGCTTCTCGTACCTCATCGCCGCACTGGCCGCCCAGGGCACGTCCCGGGTGCACGGCATCGACCTGATCAACCGGGGCTACGAGAACTTCATGGAGAAGCTGGTGGAACTGGGGGCCAAGGTGGAGCTCCCGGGTAAAGCACTCGGGTAGATCCAGCTGCTGTCGGTGAGCGAACCACGATGGGGCGGCCCCCGGAACCCGGGGGCCGCCCCATCGGCGTTACTCACGTGCCGTACACCGTCCCGTGGTGTAGCGGCAAGGTCACTTGCCCTTGGCCGCTTCCTTGAGCTTGCTGCCCGCGGAGACCTTCACGCTGTAGCCGGCCGGGATCTGGATCGGGTCGCCGGTCTGCGGGTTGCGCGCGGTGCGAGCGGCACGGTGGGTGCGCTCGAAGGTCAGGAAGCCGGGGATGGTGACCTTCTCGTCGCCCTTGGCGACGACCTCGCCGACGGTCTCGGCGAACGCGGCCAGAACGGCGTCGGCGTCCTTGCGGGTCACCTCGGCGCGGTCGGCCAGCGCGGCCACCAGCTCACTGCGGTTCATGTTGTACTCCCGTGTTCTTCTTGCCGTTGAGGCGTGCCACGCGGCAGAGCCGCATGATTCGGCACTGCGATGCCGATGCTGCCAGGGTCCTCGGACAGGCCCCGGACCCGGGTCCGTCGTCAGACCCTCGCGCCCAGGGACGCATCCTGCCCCTACCTGCGGCGGGAAAGCCAATCCGGCACCCCCAGGAGTTGTGAGAACACCCATGGGAGTCACACGAAAAGAGGGCCTGAGCCTGGCGACACGATAAACGGAGGCCAAGAACCCCGGGTTCCACGACGCGCCGATGTCATGCCGTGGTGATCCTCACAGCGAACCACACCGACTGAACACCCGCAGCACACCCGCAGCACACCCGCAGAGCACCCGCAGCACACCCGCAGCACACCCGCAGCACACCCGCAGCACACCCGCAGCACACCCGCAGAGCACCCGCAGAGCGCCACGAGGGCCTACGACACCGAAGGAGCCGCCGCCCCGACGGCCTTCGCCGCTTCCCGCACCGCCCCGGCCACCGCGCCCGCGACCTTGTCGTTGAACACGCTCGGGACGATGTAGTTCGGGTTGAGCTCGTCCTCCGTCACCACGTCCGCGAGGGCCTTCGCGGCCGCGATCATCATCTCCGTGTTGACCGTGCGGGACTGCGCGTCCAGCAGGCCGCGGAAGACGCCCGGGAAGACCAGCACGTTGTTGATCTGGTTCGGGAAGTCGGAGCGGCCGGTGGCCACAACCGCCGCCGTCTGGCGGGCGATTGCCGGGTCCACCTCGGGGTCCGGGTTCGCGAGCGCGAACACGATCCCGCCGTCGGCCATGCCGGCCACGTCGTCGCCGTCGAGGACGTTGGGAGCCGAGACGCCGATGAAGACGTCCGCGCCGCGCACGGCCTCCTTCAGCGTCCCCGTCAGCCCCTCGGGGTTGGTGTTGTCGGCGATCCAGCGCAGCGCCGAGTCCTCAGCGGCGTCGACCAGGTCCTCGCGGCCGGCGTGCACGACGCCGTGGATGTCGGCGACGACGGAGTTCTTGACGCCCGCGGCGATCAGCAGTTTGAGGATGGCCGTACCGGCCGCGCCGGCGCCGGACATGACGACGCGCACGTCCTCAATCGCCTTGCCCACCACGCGAAGCGCGTTGGTGAGGGCGGCGAGGACGACGATCGCCGTGCCGTGCTGGTCGTCGTGGAAGACGGGGATGTCGAGGGCCTCACGCAGCCGCGCCTCGATCTCGAAGCAGCGGGGCGCGGAGATGTCCTCGAGGTTGATGCCGGCGAATCCGGGGGCGATCGCCTTGACGATCTCGACGATCGCGTCGGTGTCCTGGGTGTCCAGGCAGAGCGGCCAGGCGTCGATGCCGGCGAACCGCTTGAAGAGGGCCGCCTTGCCCTCCATGACGGGGAGGGCGGCCTTGGGCCCGATGTTGCCGAGGCCCAGAACGGCCGAGCCGTCCGTCACTACCGCAACCGAATTGCGCTTGATGGTCAGACGCCGCGCGTCCTCGGGGTTCTCGGCGATCGCCATGCAGACGCGGGCCACGCCCGGCGTGTAGACCATGGACAGGTCGTCGCGGTTGCGGATGGGGTGCTTCGACGCCATCTCGATCTTGCCGCCGAGGTGCATCAGGAACGTACGGTCGGAGACCTTGCCCAGCGTGACGCCCTCAATGCCGCGGAGCTGCTCGACGATCTCGTCGGCGTGGCCGGTGGAGGTGGCCGCGATCGTGACGTCGATGCGGAGTTTCTCGTGGCCGGACGCGGTGACGTCGAGGCCGGTCACCGAGCCTCCGTGGGACTCGACGGCCGTGGTGAGCTGGGAGACCGCGGTTCCGCTCGCGGGCACCTCCAGCCGGACCGTCATCGAGTAGGAGACGCTGGGCGCCGTTGCCATGGCCGACTTCCTCTGCTTTCACCGGGTGATGCTGGATGCCGTCCGATGGTCGCACCTACCGCGGAGTAGGCGTTAGCCGGGTGGTATTGCGAACTTTTTGTTCACAGCGAAAGAGGCTCACGTCACATCGGACGTGAGCCTCTCGTCTGCTCAGTGACACCGACCCGCCATGCTCGCCTCGCGGCAAGTGGTCGCTCGTAGCGACGAAGGTTGGGCCCGGGGGCTTGGATCGGGCCGGTGCCACGTCCAGGCTAACAAACAGATCCCGTAAGTCCCTCCCGCCGCCCGACCACCGCCCCTCAACGACGGCGCTTCGCGCCGACACCTCCTGATTCGTCCCGGGCATCAATCCCTCAGCAGGTCGGGCACCCCGCTCGCATCCGGCGCGTCCCGCTCCCCCGAGACCACCGTGAGCTGCTGGGTCGCCCGGGTGAGGGCCACGTACAGCACCCGCAGTCCGGCCGGGGACTCGTCCGCGATCTCCGCCGGGGAGACGACCACCGTCGCGTCGTACTCCAGGCCCTTCGCCTCCAGGCTGCCGAGTGCCACGACCCGGTCTCCGAGCCCGGCGAGCCAGCGGGCCGCCTCCTCGCGTCGGTTCATGGCGACGACGACGCCGACGGTCCCGTCGACGAGGTCGAGGAGGCGGGCGGCCTCCGATCGGACCGTCTCGGCCAGGGCCTGTGTCAGGCGTCGCCCGGCAGGCGCCACTTCCGACACAGGCCCTGGGGATTCCCGTACGACCGCGTAGCGCGGCCGCACGCCGGTGGAGCGGACGGCCGACGGGGCCTCGGAGCCCGGCATGGCCAGTGCCAGCACCTTCGAAGCCAGTTCGGCGATCTCGGCGGGGTTGCGGTAGTTCACGGTCAGCTGGAAGCGGCGGCGCGGACGGGTGCCGAGTGCCTCGTCGCGGGCCTGGGCCGCCTCGTCGGGGTCGGACCAGGAGGACTGGGCCGGGTCGCCGACGACCGTCCAGGTGGCGTGCCGGCCCCGGCGGCCGATCATGCGCCACTGCATCGGCGTGACGTCCTGGGCCTCGTCGACGATGACGTGCGCGTACTCGGTGCGCTCCTGCGCCAGCCGCTCGGCCCGCTCGCGCTGGGTCTCCTCGCGCACCGGCATCAGCTCCTCCAGGCCGGTGAGCTGGTCGAGCGGGTCCAGCTCGCGCTTGCGGCGAGGGCGGGCCGGGGCGCCGAGGATGGACTGGAGCTCGTCGAGCATCGCGATGTCGTGCACGGAGTGGCCGTCCCGTCTCAGGGAGCGGGCGACCCTGCGCACCTCGCCCGGGTTCAGTACGCGCCGGGCCCAGCGCGCGAGCCGCCGCTCGTCGGCCATGGCGTCGAGTACGGCCTTCGGGGTGAGCTCCGGCCACCAGGCGTTCAGGAAGTCGACGAAGCTGTCCTCGGAGCTGACGTCCTCGTCGAAGGAGGAGCGCAGCTCGGCGGCCAGCTCCGGGTCGGTGTGCCGGCCGGCGCCGCCGGACTGTGCCCACAGGGCGTCCAGGAGCAGCTTGCGGGCGCGGGGGCGGAGCAGGTTGACGGGTGCGGTGCCGCCGAGCGCGCTCTGGCGGATGCGATTGAGTTCCTCGGCCTCCAGCTCCAGGCGGCGGCCGAAGGCGACGACCCGCAGCCGGGCCGGTGAATCGTTCAGCTCCAGGGCCCCGCGCGCGGCCTTCCGCAGCACCTTGAGCATGCGGTACGAGCCCTTGGCGCGGGCCGTGGCCGGGGAGTCGTAGAGCGTGGCCTCGGTGCCGTCGACCAGCGAGCCGATCGCGCGGATGGCGACCTGGCCCTCCTCGCCGAGGGAGGGCAGCACGCCCTCGGTGTACGCCACGAGCAGCGGGGTCGGGGAGACGATCAGGATGCCGCCCGCGTACCGGCGCCGGTCCTGGTACAGCAGATACGCCGCGCGGTGCAGGGCGACGGCCGTCTTGCCGGTGCCCGGGCCGCCCTCGACGTAGGTCACGGAGGCGGCGGGGGCGCGGATCACCAGGTCCTGCTCGGCCTGGATGGAGGCGACGATGTCCCGCATGGTGTGCGTACGGGCCTGCCCCAGGGCGGCCATCAGGGCGCCGTCGCCGATGACGGGCAGTTCCCGGCCGCCGAGGAAGGCCCTCAGCTCGGGGCGCATCAGGTCGTCCTCGACGCCCAGCACGCGGCGCCCCTTGGAACGGATCACGCGCCGGCGCACGACCCGGCCCGGGTCGACCGGGGTGGACCGGTAGAAGGGGGCGGCGGCGGGCGCCCGCCAGTCGATCACCAGCGGGGCGTAGTCCTCGTCGAGGACACCGATGCGGCCGATGTGCAGGGTCTCGGCGATATCGGCGGTGTTGTCGTCCCTCACGGCGCCTTCGGCGGGCTCTACGGCGGTGTAGGCACCGTCGGGGCCTTTCTTGCCGTCCTTGCCGGACAGCAGGTCGATCCGGCCGAAGAGGAAGTCCTCGAACTCGTTGTTCAGCCGGTTGAGGTGGACGCCCGCCCGGAAGACCTGCGCGTCCCGCTCGGCGAGCGCGCCGGGCGTGCCGACCTGGCCGCGCTTGGCGGCGTCGTTCATGAGGAACTCCGCCTCGTGGATCTTTTCCTCGAGGCGCCGGTACACCCGGTCCAGGTGTTGCTGTTCGATGCTGATCTCCCGGTCCCGGACTGAGTCCGGGACCGAGCCGACCGCGGTTTCCTGTTGAACCTGAGCGGCCACCGGGCCCCCTTCTGACGTGCTGGGCAGCCGTCAACCGTACGCGAAGGGGGGCCCGGGAAGCTATGCGTCCGCTCTCAGTGATTCACGCGTCGACCTCGACGAGCTTCTTTCCGTCGAAGGTCATGACCTCGTAGTGGTCGATCTCGTTCGGGGTCTGGGCCGCTCCGCCGCCGATGTAGAGCGGGTTCCTGGACTTCTCGGTCTTGCCGTCCGGAAGGCCGTAGCCCCACTCCGGGACGGACCAGGAGGAGATCGTCTCGCGCTCGCCGTTCTTGCCGACGGCGATCAGGGAGCACTTGAGCGGGCCCTTGACGCCCTTGAGCTCGAGGACCGCCTCGGTGCCCCAGTCCTTCTGCTCCGTGGCGACGGTCGCGCTGACGCCGGTCGACGGATCCGTCCCCGTGGCTTTCTCGTCCATGCCGTCGAACAGCGTCTTGGCCGCGCTCGGCAGGGGTGCCGCCGAGGTGCCGCCCGAGTCTCCGCCGGTCGCCCCCACGGCGACGATCGGGCCCCCGATGATCAGCGCGGCTGCGGCCGCCACCAGGTAGAAGCCCTTTCGGCGTCGCTGCGCGCGACGGTCGGCGACCTCGTCGACCAGCTTGTTCACCAGGCGCGGGCTGGGCTTCGCGGACAGCGACTCGCCGATGGCGGGTGTGCCGGAGCCCGGCAGGTCCGCGAGGGCGGCCAGCATCGGTTCCATCCCGGCGAGCTCGTCGAGCTGCTGGGCGCACCACTCGCAGGTGGCGAGATGGGCCTCGAATGCGGTCGCCTCGACGTCGTCGAGGATCCCGAGGGCGTAGGCGCCGACGGTTTCGTGCTCGTTCGGGCCCGGAGATCCCATCATGGGGCCAGACATACCCGAACCACCTGGGCCGAATCCCTGCGATCCCCCGTAAACACTCATCACGCCGTCACCCCCCGCTCCTCCAGCGCCAGCTTCATCGACCGCAGGGCATAGAACACCCGGGAGCGGACGGTGCCGCTGGGTATGCCCAGGGTTTCGGCCGCCTCGTTGACGGTACGCCCCTTGAAGTACGTCTCTACGAGCACCTCCCGGTGGGCCGGGGTCAGGTCGTCGAGCGCGTCGGACAACGTCATCAGCCACAGCGCCTTGTCGATCTCGTCCTCCGCGGGGATGACCTCCAGCGGCGACGGATCGACCTCCTGCGGCCGGGCCTGCCGGCTGCGGTGGCCGTCGATGACGATGCGCCGGGCGACCGTCACCAGCCAGGGGCGTACCGATCCGGTCGCACGATTGAGCTGACCGGCGTTCTTCCAGGCACGGATGAGTGTCTCCTGGACGACGTCCTCTGCGCGTTGCCGGTCTCCGGCGACCAGCCGCAGGACATACGCAAGGAGAGGTCCGGCGTGTTCTCTGTACAGAGCACGCATCAGCTCCTCATCAGGTTCCGAGGGCTGGGACATGCGATGTCGGGCCCTCGATCCACGTTCATTGGCCACGGCCGCATCCTTGCGCACGCCCACCTCCGGTGTCCGGGGGTTCCCCCAGTCGGTCGCTCGACCACGGGTACGGACGCGAGGAGTTGAGTGTTCAAAGTGGTGTGACAGTTTTCTCGTTGGTGACGTGACGAGGCGGACATGGCCGCACATTCCCACCGCGCGATCTTTACATTTCCGCCACACCGAAAAGATTGCGCCAGCTGCCCCGAGGCGGCCCAAGGTAAACGGCGTGTAATCGAAATCACTTCGACAACCGCTCCACAGAAGGGACTTAACGGGCACTCAGGCGCGGGCGACTGCCGCCCGACGCCGGTGCCGGGCCACCCTTTCACGGTTCCCGCAGACCTCACTCGAACACCAGCGGCGCCTGCGCCCCCGTGACGTATCGAGATAGACGATCGGGCAGTTGTCCCCCGCGCACTGCCGAAGCCCCACCCGCGCGACCGGATCCGTGAGGAGCTCTACGGCGTCCCGCGCGACGGCACCGAGCAGCGCCGCGCACTCGGGCGGCCCGGCCAACTCCCGCACGAGCGTGCCGTCTTCACCGGGCACGGCACGCGGGGCCGGCGGCGCGGCGCGGGCGATCTCGTTGACCCGCGCGAGCGCGAGGCCGTACGCCCGCCCTTCCGGTGCCAGTCCTCCCGGTACCAACTGTCCGATACGACCACGAAGTTCACGGAAGCCCACGAGCCACGAGGCGTCGATGTGCGCCAGCGGGGTGCCCTCCGGGACCAGTCCGGACCCGGTGATCCAGGCACGCAGCACCGCGACGGAGTCGAGACGTTCGACAGGATGGGTGGTCGCGAGGAGATCCAGACAGATCCGCCCGGCGTCGAACCGCAGCTCGTACGCGTCCGTGGCCGTACCCAATGCCATGTGCCTGTCACCGCCTAGCGGTCACCCGGGGCTGAGGAACCGTTCCCTCTTACAGTGCCCGCCCGCTCGCGCCGCTGGAACCCCTCGTCGTACGGCCGGAGACGATCGCTGCCGGCGCAGCCGCGGGCAGCGCCGGGTACCTACTCGCCGTACTTGGTGTCAGCCGCGGGGTCCAGCGCCAACCGGTACCCCCGCTTGACCACCGTCTGAATCAACTTCGGCGCCCCCAAAGCCGTACGCAAGCGAGCCATCGCCGTCTCCACGGCATGCTCGTCCCGCCCCGCACCCGGCAACGCCCGCAACAGCTCGGACCGCGACACCACCCACCCCGGCCGCCGCGACAGCGCCCGCAGCAAGGACATCCCGGCCGGCGGTACCGGCTTCAGGTCGCCGTCCACCAGCACCGCGTGCCCCCGGATCTCCACCCGGTGCCCGGCGATCGGCAGCGCCCGTGCCCGGCCCGGGAGTTCCTGGCAGAGCAGTTGGACGAGCGGACCGAGCCGGAAGCGTTCCGGCTGGACCGTGTCGACGCCCTGGGCCTGGAGCGGCAGTGCGGTGACCGGGCCGACGCAGGCCGGCAGGACGTCGTGGTTGAGGGCGGCGAGCAGTTCGGGCAGCAGGCTGCGGTCCTCGGCGCGGGACAGCAGCGACGCCGCCGCCGGCGCGCTCGTGAAGGTGAGCGCGTCCAGGCCCCGGGAGACCGCCGCGTCCAGCAGCCGGTCCACCGGCCCGATGTCCTCCGGCGGCATCCACCGGTACACCGGCACCCCGACGACTTCCGCTCCCGCGGCCCGCAGCGCCTCCACGAACCCGGGCAACGGCTCGCCGTGCAGCTGGACGGCGATACGGCGGCCGTCGACGCCCTCGTCCAGCAGCCGGTCGAGCACCTCGGCCATGGACTCCGACGACGGCGACCACTCCTCGGTCAGCCCGGCGGCGCGCACGGCGCCCTTGACCTTGGGTCCGCGCGCGAGCAGTTCCACGCCGCGCAGCTTCTCCAGCAGGTCCTCGCCCAGGCCCCACCCGTCGGCGGCCTCGATCCAGCCCCGGAAGCCGATCGCGGTCGTGGCGACCACGACATCCGGAACCTGGTGGATGACCTCCTTGGTCGACGCGAGGAGCTCACTGTCGTCGGACAGCGGCACGATGCGCAGGGCAGGAGCGTGCAGTACGGCGGCTCCACGCCGCTGGAGCAGCGCGCCCAGCTCGTCGGCCCGGCGCGCGGCGGTCACTCCGACGGTGAACCCCGCCAGGGGTCCGTGGTCAGGTCGCTGCTGTTCGTCGTACATAACTCTCGTCCCGCATCGAGTCGTCGCACCTAGCCATCAGGTGCTTGCATCCACATGCCGACCGAGCCTGTCAACGACGCGTGACAGGCTCGGTTCCGCTTGATGTCGACGGTGTTACCGATGCCCAGTACCCCCGAAGTGCCGGATGCGATCTTCGCCCTCCGGCCGGGGGTCCGGGGGTTGCCCCCCGGATGGGCACAGCATCACACCTCGGCGTAGCTGAGCTGCGGCTTCGCCTCCGAGGTGGTCGACTCGGCCTGTGCACGGCCGGACGGGCGGCGAAGGTATACGGCCCAGGTGACCGCGAAGCAGGCGGCGTAGAAGGCGAGGAAGGCGACGAACGCGCCGGTGCCGGAGCCGTAGGAGAGGAAGGACTGCCGGAAGGCGAGGTTGATGCCGACGCCGCCGAGCGCGCCGACCGCGCCGATCAGTCCCATGGAGGCGCCGGAGAGGCGACGGCCGTAGGCGGCGGCCTCCTCACCCTGCAGCCCCTTGGCCAGGGCCTTGTTCTGGAAGATGCCGGGGATCATCTTGTACGTCGAGCCGTTGCCGAGGCCGGTGAGCACGAACAGCACCACGAACGCGACGGTGAACAGGGCCAGCGACTTCTCCATGCTGGCGGCGATGAGGACGGCGGTGGCGACGCCCATGCCGACGTAGTTGTACAGCGTGATCTTCGCGCCGCCGTACTTGTCGGCGAGCCAGCCGCCCAGGGGCCGGATCAGCGAGCCGAGCAGCGGGCCGATGAAGGTGACGTACGCCGCCTCCAGCGGGGTGCGCCCGAACTGGTTCGTCAGTACCTGCCCGAACGCGAAGCTGTATCCGATGAAGGAGCCGAAGGTGCCGATGTAGAGGAAGGACATGATCCAGGTGTGGGCGTCCTTCGAGGCGTCCTTGGCGGCGCCGGTGTCGTTCTTCACGTTCTCGATGTTGTCCATGAAGAGCGCGGCGAGGACGGCGGCGACGACGATGAACGGGATGTAGATCCCGAGCAGCACCCGCGGACCGGCGCTGGCACCGATGACGGCGAGTCCGACCAGCTGGAGCACCGGCACGCCGATGTTGCCGCCGCCGGCGTTGAGGCCGAGCGCCCACCCCTTCTTACGGAGCGGGAAGAACGCGTTGATGTTGGTCATCGACGACGCGAAGTTGCCGCCGCCGATACCGGCCAGCAGGCCGACCAGCAGGAAGGTGTTGAAGGACGTCCCCGGCTCCATCACGGTGAACGCGGCGACGGTGGGGACGAGGAGGAGGCCGGCCGAGACGATCGTCCAGTTCCGCCCGCCGAAGATCGCGACGGCGAAGGTGTAGGGCACCCGGACGACGGCTCCGACCAGCGTGACCATCGACGTCAGCAGGAACTTGTCCGCCGGGGTCAGCCCGTACTCCGGGCCCATGAAGAGGACCAGCACGGACCACATGGTCCAGACCGAGAACCCGATGTGCTCGGAAAGGACGGAGAAGATCAGGTTGCGGCGGGCGACCTTCTCTCCGGTCTCCTTCCAGAAGGTCTCGTCCTCCGGATCCCACTGCTGGATCCAGCGGCCGCCCCTGCTCGGGGGTGCGGTACTAGGGGCTGTCATGACGCCTCCACGGTGCTCCGGGGCTCGGATGGTTCTGCGCGTTACAGGGAGTGGCTGAGTCCCGAAGGTAGGGAGGGCGCGTTTCCACGCTGTGGCACCGAGTGACCGGAAGGGAACTTTGCTCTCACCAAGAGTGGAGGCGGCTTGAGAGGTCTCGGAACGTTATGTGACCCGGTTCACCTGTGTTTGCCGGTACGCCCCCGTTCCGCTCCGTCCGGCCACAGCCGCGGCTTCCGCTGCGCCGCCAGGTCCTCCGCCCAGCCGAAGGCGACCACGCAGCCGCCGATGAGCAGCCATACGAGGACCAGCACCGGCCAGGGGTTTTCGAGGAGCCAGGCGTACTGATCCGCCAGTACGTCGATGTTCCACAGCCGGTCCCAGAGCGTGGCCGCGACGAGGATGCACGCGTTGTGCCAGAGGTAGACCGTCACCGCCCGGGAGTTGAGAAGGGTGATCAGCCGGCTCCAGCGGCGCAGCCTGTCCGGCCACTCGGTCCACGACGGGCTGATGTGCAGGAGCAGCATCACCGTCGCGAAGGACCACAGGGCCTGGGCGAAGGGCATGGCGTCCAGGTCGTGGCCGTCCCCGAAGCCGTGCGCCAGCGCGTACCACAGGCCCAGGCAGGCGATCGCCGGTGCCACGGAAGGGACGACGTACTGGGGGATGCGCTTCAGAACGCCCTGCTGGTGGGCCATGCCCAGGATCCAGCAGGCGCCGAACGTGCTGAAGTCGGTCAGCGCCGAGGGGAACCGCTCGCCCGGCAGCGTGAGGTAGCCGAACGCGAAGGCCGCCGACAGGGCGACCGGCGCGAGGAGCGTCGCCCAGGGCAGTGCCCGCAGGGCCTTGAGGAGAAAAGGGGACAGGAGCACGAACCAGAGGTAGGCGCGGACGTACCACAGCGGTCCCGCCAGTTCCGTCGCCCAGTCCTCGCCGACGATGCCGTCGATCCCGGCCAGGCCCTCGGCGTACGGCGGGTCGCTCAGCGGCAGGATCCAGAACGTGAGGTGCGGCCACCACCAGCCCGGATGCCCTTCGGCGTCCGGGCCCCAGCCCTGCGCCAGCATGCCCGTCACGCCCACCGCGCCCAGCAGCCACAGCGGGGGCAGCAGCCGGCGCATCCGGCCGCGTACGACCTTCAGGGGCGGGCGGCTCCCCAGGGAGCGGGCCATGAGGTTGCCCGCCAGCGCGAACATCACGCCCATGGAGGGGAACACGAGCGGGAGCCAGGCCCAGCCCATGAGGTGGTAGAGGACGACCCGGAAGAGGGCCAGGGCCCTCAGGAAGTCGAAGTAGCGGTCGCGGGCGGGGGACGCCTTGACGACCTCGGGTTCGTCCTGCGCGACGGGCTGCGTGGGTGCCGTACTCATCCGACCGGCCTCCCGTCCACGACCTGCCTGTCCTGCGCGGGGACGGTGCCTGGCGGCGCGGACACCCCGCCCTTGCGCCGCAGTTTCTGCCAGCGCAGCCGTCCGCCGGTGAGGGCGGTGATCCAGGACTGGAGCAGCACGACGTACATCAGCTGGCGGTAGAGGATCTGTTGCAGGGGCAGCGAGATCAGCGGGGTCAGCCGTTCGCGGTCGAGGATGAACGCGTACGTCGCGCAGGCCGCCTGGATGGCCAGGACGCCGAACCAGGCCAGGATCGTCTTCCCGGTGGGGCCGAAGACCAGGCCGTAGACGAGGAACACGTCGATCAGCGGCGCGAGCAGCGGGGCCAGGACCATGAAGAGGGAGACCAGAGGCAGTCCGACTCGGCCGAAGCGCCCGGACGGGCCCCGGTCGAAGAGGGCGCGGCGGTGCTTCCAGATCGCCTGCATGGTGCCGTACGACCAGCGGTAGCGCTGGGACCACAGTTGCTGGACGGACTCCGGGGCCTCGGTCCAGGCGCGGGCCTTCTCCGCGTAGACGACGCGCCAGCCGTCGCGGTGGATGGCCATGGTGATGTCGGTGTCCTCGGCGAGCGTGTCGTCGCTCATGCCGCCGACCCGTTCCAGGGCCGATCGCCGAAAGGCTCCGACGGCGCCCGGGATGGTGGGCATGCACTGCAGGACGTCGTACATACGGCGGTCCAGGTTGAAGCCCATCACGTACTCGATGTGCTGCCAGGCGCCGATGAGGGTGTCCTTGTTGCCGACCTTCGCGTTGCCGGCGACCGCGCCGACGCGGGGGTCGCCGAAGGGCTGGACGAGTTCGCGGACCGTGGACGGCTCGAAGACGGTGTCGCCGTCCATCATCACGACCAGGTCGTACCGGGCGTTCGCCACGCCACGGTTGAGGGCGGCGGGCTTGCCCGCGTTGAGCTGGCGGACCACGCGGACGCCCGGCAGGTCCAGGTTCTCGACGATCCGGGCGGTGCCGTCACTGGAGCCGTCGTCGATGACGATGACCTCGATCGGATGGTCGCTCTCCATCAGCGAGCGGCAGGTGTTCTCGATGCATTTGGCCTCGTTGTACGCCGGGACCAGCACCGACACCGGTTCGGTGACCGGTTCTCCCCAGCGGAAGTCGCGGCGGCGCACCCGGCGGGCGTGGATGCCGGAGAGCAGGAGCATCAGCCCGAAGCGGGCGATGACCAGGAAGCCGATGATCGCGAGACCGACCACCAGGACGGCCGTGATGTTGTTGGAGGCCTGCACCAGGAAGACCCAGGCCTTGCCCTTCCACAGGTCGACACCGGCGACCCGGGTGTGCGCGCTGGGCGCGTCGAGGGCCTCGGTGAGGTGGCCGAACTCGTAGCCCTTGGCCTTCATCTGCGGCAGGAAGCGGTCCAGCGCCTCGACCGTCTGGTGGCGGTCGCCACCGGAGTCGTGCATCAGCACGACCGCGCCCTTGCCGCCCTTGGGCGTGACGTTGCGGATGATCTGTTCGACTCCCGGCCTGCTCCAGTCCCGGCTGTCGACGCTGGTGAGGACGGAGATGTAGCCGCGGGTACCGATGTACTGGGTGATCGGCCAGGTGTTGTTGTCCAGGGAGGCGGCGTACGAGGAGTACGGCGGCCGGAACAGCGAGGTGCGGATGCCGGCGGCGCCGGTGATCGCGAGCTGGTTCTGCGACAGCTCCCAGTCGATGCGCTCCTTCGACTGGAGGGAGAGGTCGGGGTGGTTGAAGGTGTGCAGACCGATCTCGTGGCCCTCGTCGACCAGGCGCTCGACCAGGTCCGGGTAGCGCGAGGCCATGGTGCCGGTGACGAAGAAGACGGCGTGCGCGTCGTGCTTCCTGAGCACGTCCAGGACCTTGGGGGTCCAGATCGGGTCCGGGCCGTCGTCGAAGGTGAGGACCAGACGGCGGTCGGGCACCTTCAGGCTGGTGGGGCGGCCACCGCGGGTGTCGATGACCGGGCCGCCGTCGAGGATCCGCTGGGGCACCTGGTCGGCGGCGGCCTCGGGCCGGACGCGGTGGTCGGCGAGGATCTCGCTGTGCACGTAGCCGCGCAGCATCAGCATCGCCATCAGGGCGGCGAGGACCAGCACGGGCAGCAGCAGGCGCATGGACAGGCGGCGGCGCCGGGAGCCGTCGGGGGCTCCGGTCGCGGCCCCGCGACGGCGGGTGCGGGATGCCATCAGAGGGTGTGCTCCGGGGACGGGGATGCCATCGCGGGGATGTGCATCGGGAGGATGTGCACCGGGTGTCGGGGACGCCATCGCGTGGCGTCGTGCACGGGGACGGGGGTGCGATCAGGGGATGCCGGATGCGCACCGAAGGAAGGGGTGCCTGCGAGGAGCCGCTTCGAGGGCTCCTCACAGGCGATTCGAGAGGCCCCTTAGAGAACGGACTCCGTGGCGATCGGCGTCGGCTCGTTCGGCCCCTCCGCCACCGTGCCCGTGCCGGGGCCCGCGCTGTCACCGGTGCCCGTCGTCCCGGTCGGGGTCGGCGTGGGCCCGCTGTCGGTCGGGGTCGGGGAGACCGGCGGATCGGTGATCGTCACGGTCGCCGTCGGCGTCGGGTTCGGCACGGTCGGTCCGGTGCCCGGACCCGGCGCGGTTCTCGTCGGGCTCGCCTCGGGGTCGGGGGACCTGCCCGGCCGGCCGGGGCTGGTGGTGGCGCCGGGCGCGGTGGCACCGGCGTCCGGAACCGGGGCCGTACCCTCGCCCGCCGTCGCAGTGGGTCCGGGCCGCACGCCGCCGATGGCGGAGGGCGGCGCCGACTCCTCGGGCTGCGGCGAGGTCTCGACCTTGCCCGCCGGCCGGCCCTCGTCCTGGCCCGGCACCGGCAGCCAGGGGGCGTGGGAGTTGCCCGACAGCAGAGTGGCGACGATGACGACGGCGTAGACCGCGCAGGCGATTCCGACGACCATGCCGATGCGGCGGAAACGGCGGCTGCGGCGCCCCGACTCGTCCACGAAGACCGGCCCGTCGGACCCGTCCTGGCCACCGCCCGGTCCGGCGCCCTTGGCCTGCCGTACGGGCACGTCCTCCAACTGCTGATCGATGTCGTCGAGCTGAACCGTCACCTCGTCCGGGTCATGCGCCGGGTCGGTCCCACCCTGCGGGTTCTGGCCGGAATCCGGCGCGTCCGACTCCTCCCACGGGTCGCGTACGGCGGCGGTCGGTACGGCGGTCTCCGGGCGCTCGCCGGACTCGCCGGCCGACGACAGGGCGTCGGCCCGGTCGGTTCTGCGGGACCGGTCGGCGTCCGGGATGTCCCGGTCGCCTCTACCGGATATTCCGGTCCGGTCCATGTCGGCGGAGGCCTGTCTCGGGATTCCGCTTCCGATGGTCTCCGGGAACGCCTGAGTACCTTCCCCAGTGGCGAAACGGTCATCGGTCGATGCGACCTCAGGCCATTCCGGTTGGGTGTCTTCCCGCCACTTCTTCACGCGCACGCACTTCCCCCCACGGAACAGTTCCAGGTGCGCCTACGACCCGAGCACACGTCGACTGGACCGAGCCCCCACCCGATCCGAGCGCCCCCTTTGTCACGCCGTGCTCAGGGGGCCGAATGTAGCGCAGAGAGAGGGGCTGTGTTCGCTACGTGTCAATACTGTGTGCTCATCACGTCCACGTCATTGGCCGGAATCCATCCCTCGGCAGGCCGTCGCAGCCAGCCCTCCTCGACCGACAGTTCGAGCGCGGCCCGGCGCAGCGCATCGAGTCCGGGATGCACCAGCCCCTTCCGCCACACGAGTGACACCGGTGACAGCGGAATCGGACGCATGAGCGGACGCAGCACGGTGGCAGGCATGGCCGGAAAATCCACCACCACGAGGATCGGATTCCGCGTCTTGGCCATGATCCGCTGGAACTCCTCGTCCCCGACGGCGAGCGGAGCGGGCGGCGCGACCTCGATACCGCGCCCCTCGAAGAGCCGACGCGCGAGGTCGGTCCACTCCGGCGTGCGCGGATTCCCGGCGCCCGCGTACACGGTCTCGCCCGCGAGCGCGGAGAGCGGAACCGCCTCCAGTGCCGCCAGCGGGTGGTCCTCGGGCAGCACGACCGCCATCGGCTCGTAGCGCACGGGCTGGTGGTCGAGGCCCGCCCGCAGCGCCGGGGACAGACCGGCGAACCGCCCGAACGAGGCGTCGAGACGGCCCGCGAGCAACTCGCCCGCCGCGTAGGTCAGCCCGCTCTCGTAGCGGGCCATCAGCTCGTGGTCGGGGGCGAGTTCGCGGGCCCGGTGCAGGACGCGGCGGCCGGTGGCCAGCCCCGGGGAGTTGAGGTCCACCAGCAGGGGCCGGGCCTGCCCGAAGGCGGCGAGCAGCTCGTCCTGCGCCTCCAGGGCGCGGCGCGCGTACGGCAGCAGCCGCTCACCGTCGGCCGTGAGCGTCACCTGCCGGGTGGTCCGGACGAACAGCTCGGCACCCAACTCCCGCTCCAGCCGCCGTACATCCCGGCTGAGCGCCTGCTGGGCGACGTAGAGGCGGGCCGCGGCGCGCGTGAAGTGCAGCTCCTCGGCGACGGCGAGGAAGGCGCGCAGGAGGCGGGGGTCGAGGTGGTGACGGTGGTGACCGGTGGCGGGCATCCGGTGAACTTACAACGGGGGTGCGTGAATCGGTACGGAGAAGGTGTTGGACCCCTTGATCGGCTGCGGGCGACGGTTGGCCCATGCCGCAACCGACCCCGAGGAAGCCACCTCTGTACACCGTCACCGGCGACGCCCTGGTCGCCGTCGACTTCAATCCCCGTACCGGGAACCGCCCGCCCGGCCCGTACCGCCGTCTCTTCACCGTCCCCGGCGCCCGCGCCTTCACCGCCGGGAATCTGATGGCCCGGCTGCCGATGGGCATGTTCAGCGTGAGCGCGGTCGTCATGATCGCCGGTTCCCGGGGCTCGTACGCCCTCGCCGGTGCCGTCACCGCGACCGGGCTGGCGGCGACCGCGCTGGTCGCCCCGTGGACCGCGCGGCTCGTCGACCGGTACGGGCAGGCCCGGATCGCCGTACCCGCCACCCTCCTCGCGGCACTGGGCTCGCTCGCGCTGCTGCTGTGCGTGCGCCACGACGCCCCCGCCTGGACCCTCTTCGCCTCCTACGCCGCCACCGCGACCACCCCCAACCTCGGCGGCATGTCCCGCGCCCGCTGGGCCCACCTGCTGAAAACCGAACCGGACGCCCTGCACACCGCCAACTCCTTCGAGCAGGCCGTGGACGAGCTGTGCTTCATGCTGGGCCCGGTGCTCGCGGTCTTCCTGTGCGGGACGCTCTTCCCGGAGGCGGGCACGCTCGTGGGCGTGATCCTGCTGGTGACGGGCATGCTGCTGTTCGCCGCGCAGCGGTCGACGCAGCCGCCGGCCCACCGGCGGACCGCGGCCAGGACGAAGTCCCTCTTCCGCGCCCCCGGCCTGCCGCCCCTGCTCGCCGTATGCCTCGCCATGGGCGTGGTGTTCGGGGCGATGGAGGTCGTCACGATCGCCTACGCGGACGCGCGGGGTCACCCCTCGGCGGCCGGCGCGGTGCTCGCTCTCCAGGCGGCCGGTTCGTGCGCGGCGGGTCTGCTGTACGGCGCGCTCAAGCCGGCCGGTCCCCCGCGGGAACGGTACGTGTGGTGCATCACCGCGATGACCGCGCTGCTGACCCTGCCACTGCTCGCCGCCGCACTGACCGGCTCGCTCCTCGCCCTGGCGGGCGCGCTGCTGGTCGCCGGGATGGCGACGGCCCCGACGATGGTCACCGGCATGACCCTGGTCCAGGAACGCACACCTGAGGGTCGTATCAACGAGGGCATGACCCTCGCGGTGACCGGCCTGCTCGGCGGGATCGCCGGCGGCAGCGCCCTCGGCGGCTGGCTGGCGGAGCATCTGTCGGCCACGGCGGGATTCGGGGTGCCGGTCACGGCGGCGGCGGTGGCACTGCTGATCTCGCTCGCCTCGTTCGACCATCCGACCACTTGCCGCGATTCTCGCGCTACCCATTGACGCGCCCACAGCTCGCACATACCTTCGCCCGTCGAAGCGCTTCGACGACAGCCATCGAATCGCTTCGATGAATGCTGCGCGACGTCCCCGATATCCATCCGACTCCCCTGGAGGCACTGGATGTTAACGGCACGAAGGCGTGTGACGGCCCTGGCCGCGGCGGCTCTGAGCGGAGCCCTGCTCCTGACCTCCTGCGGAGATTCCGACGGCGGGTCGTCCGGCGACGGCAAGACGCTGAAGCTCTGGCATTACGAGGCCCCGAACAGCGCGATGGGACAGGCCTGGGACGCGGCCATCAAGGAGTTCGAGGCCAAGCACCCGGGTGTGAAGGTGGAGTTCGAGGCGAAGGGCTTCGAGCAGATCCAGAAGACCGCCCCGATGGTCCTGAACTCCTCCGACGCGCCCGACCTCATGGAGTACAACAAGGGCAACGCGACGGCTGGGCACCTCTCCCAGCAGGGCCTGCTCACCGACCTGACCGGCGAGGCGACCAAGCGCGGCTGGGACAAGAAGCTGGCCGCGGGCGTCCGTACCACCAGCCTCTACGACGCCGACGGAGTCATGGGCTCCGGCAAGTGGTACGGAGTGACCAACTACGCCGAGTACACGATGGTCTTCTACAACAAGGACCTGTTCGCGAAGCACGGGATCGCCGAGCCGAAGACGTTCGACGAACTGACGGCCGCCATGGACAAGTTCGTGGCCGCCGGCGTCACCCCGCTCGCCAACGCCGGCGCCGAATACCCCGCCCACCAGTACCTCTACCAGCTCGCCCTGTCGAAGACCGACCGCGCCTGGGTCGACGCCTACGAGCTGTACAAGGGCAAGACCGATTTCCACGACGCCGCCTGGACCTACGCGGCCGACACCTTCGCCGACTGGGTGAAGAAGGGCTACATCAGCGAGAACTCCACGAGCTCCAAGGCGGAGGACGCAGGCGTCTCCTTCCTCCAGGGCAAGTCGCCGATCTTCTTCTCCGGCAGCTGGTGGTACGGCCGCTTCCAGGACGAGGCCAAGTTCGGCTGGGGCACCTTCCTGTGGCCCGACTCGAACCTCACCCTCGGCTCCGGCGGCAACCTCTGGGTGGTCCCCAAGGGCGCCAAGAACAAGGAGCTCGCCTACGACTTCATCGACATCACCCTGTCGAAGCAGATCCAGACCCTGCTCGGCAACAAGGGCGGTGTCCCGGTCGCGGCGGACGCGAGCGCCATCACCGACCCGAAGTCCAAGACCCTCATCGACAACTTCAACACCCTCTCCCAGCGCGACGGCCTGGCCTTCTACCCGGACTGGCCGGTCGCCGGCTTCTACGACGTCCTCGTCTCCGAGACGCAGAAGCTGATGACGGGCGGCGCCAAACCCGACGACTACCTGGACGCGTTGCAGGAGGCGTACGACAAGGACGTACCGAAGCGATGACGGTCACCGTCGAACGCGGCGGGCGGGTCGTCGGCAAACGCCCCCGGGACGGGCGCCCGCACCGCCGCCCCCGCGACTCCTACGCCCTCTTCCTGCTCCCCGGCGCCCTCGCCTTCCTCGCCGTGGTCGTGGTGCCGTTCCTGATGAACACGGGCGTGAGCTTCACCGACTGGGAGGGCGTGGGCTCCCCCGACTGGGCCGGGCTCGCCAACTACCGGGAACTGCTGGACGACAGCGAGTTCTGGGCGTCGTTCCGGCACAGCCTGTTCATGGTCGTCGCCATGGCGGCCGTACCGACGGCGATCGGACTCGTCCTCGCCGCCGCGCTGTTCGACTACGTCGGCAAGCACTACGGCTCCAAGGTCGTGGCCGTCCTGCGCGCCTGCTTCTACCTCCCCCAGGTGCTGCCGATCGCGGTCGCCGGCATCGTCTGGAGCTGGATCCTCGCGCCGGACAACGGCTCGCTCAACGAAGTCCTGAAGGCCGTCGGCCTGGACTCCTGGCAGCAGGACTGGCTCGGCGACCCCGACATCGCGCTGTACAGCGTGATGGGCGTGATGGTCTGGGTCCAGATCGGCTTCCCGATGGTCGTCTTCATGGCGGGCCTCCAGCGCGTCGACCCGCAGCTGTACGAGGCGGCCGAGCTGGACGGCGCGGGCTGGTGGCGCCGCTTCTGGCACATCACGCTGCCGCAGATCCGGCCCGAGATCTACGTCGTGCTGACCTGGTGCACGATCGCCGCGCTGAAGGTCTTCGGCGCGGTGTACGTCCTGACCAAGGGCGGCCCGGGCGGCGCGACCAATGTCCCCTCCTACTTCTCCTTCACCACGTTCTTCGAGAAGACGCAGGTCGGCTATGGCGCCGCGATCTCCACCGTGCTGACCCTGATCATCCTGCTGCTGTCCCTGATCGGCCTGAAGCTCCAGACCCGCGCCGAGGACGCCGAGAGCCTGTCCGCGAGCTCCCGTCGTCCGCCCGCAGGGCGGGCGCTGCGGCGTCCGGTGCGTGCGATCGCAAGGCGCCGGAGCGCCCTCGTGGCGGAGCCACGTGGGCGTTTCGGCAACGCCGCGAGCGTGCGTGCCGGGCGCCGCAGCGCAGGCGGGGGCTCGCGGACAGGCTCTCAGGAAGGGACCCGCGCATGACGACCGCGCTCCGCCGCTACCCCGTCCTCGTCGCGCTGTGCATCGCGGCCCTCTTCATGATCGTCCCGTTCCTGATCGTGGCCGTGAACGCGGTCAAGTCACCGTCCGAGTACGCCCAGAACGGGCCGCTGAGCCTGCCCGAGGGCCTCTACCTGGACGGCCTGAAGGACTTCTGGGAGCGCGTCGACTACACGCAGAAGCTGGTCAACTCGCTGCTGATCAGCGGCGCGGTGGCCGTCCTCGCGGTGGTCCTGTCGGTGCTCAACGCGTACGCGATCGGCATCGGCCGCATCAAGGGCCGCACCTGGGTGCTGGCGTTCTTCGTCCTCGCCAACATGCTGCCGCAGGAGGCGCTGGTCTACCCGATCTACTACCTGAGCAAGGAGGCCGGTCTCTACGACACCCGGCTCAGCGTGATCATCGTGTTCACGGTCATCCAGGCGGCCTTCGGCACGTATCTCCTCTCCTCCGTCCTCGGCCAGTTCCCCCGCGAGATCATCGAGGCCGCCAGGATCGACGGCGCCAACAAGTGGCAGATCCTCTGGCGGATCGTCGTCCCCGTCAGCCGCCCGACCCTCGGCGTGCTCCTGGTCTTCTTCTTCATCTGGACCTGGAACGAGTTCCTGCTCCCCCTGGTGATGCTGATCTCCAACGACAACCAGACCGTGTCGGTGGCCCTCGGTGTCCTCCAGGGCCAGCGCCTGATGGACGCCACGATGACCAACGCGGCCGCCCTGCTCGGCGTCCTGCCCGCTCTCGTGTTCTTCCTCGTCTTCCAGAGAACCCTCACCCGTGGCATCGCCGTGGGTGCCGTGAAGTAAGGAACCCCCCACATGAAGTTCACCGACGGCTACTGGCTGTTGCGCGAGGGTGTCACCGCGGCCTATCCGGTCGAGGTGCTCGACGTCACCGCGCAGGACGGCGCGCTGGAGATCCACGCGCCGACCCAGCCCATCCGCCACCGCGGCGACCTGCTGAAGGGACCTGTCGTGACGATCAGCGCACACGCGCCGATGCCCGACGTCATCGGCGTCACCTTCACCCACTTCGACGGCGAGCAGCCGCGCGGCCCCGAGTTCGAGCTCACCAGGGAGGACGTCCCCTCTCAGGTGGCGTACGACGACGAGCACGCGACCCTGACCTCGGGCGAGCTGTCGGTCAGGGTGGCCCGCACCGGCCCCTGGCACGTCGACTTCCTCGCACACGGCCGCACGCTCACCTCGAGCGCCACCAAGGGCATGGGCATCATGCGGGACGCGTCGGGCGGGCACTACCTGCGCGAGCAGCTGAGCCTCGGGGTGGGAACGTCCGTCTACGGCCTCGGTGAGCGCTTCGGTCCGCTGGTCAAGAACGGCCAGGTCGTCGACATCTGGAACGCCGACGGCGGCACGGCCACCGAGCAGGCCTACAAGAACGCCCCCTTCTACATGACGGACGCGGGCTACGGCGTCTTCGTCGACCACCCGGGCAAGGTGTCCTTCGAGGTCGGCTCGGAGGTGGTCTCCCGGGTGCAGTTCAGCGCGGAGACACAGCAGTTGACGTACTACGTCATCCACGGCCCGTCTCCGAAGGAGATCCTGCGCAAGTACACCGCCCTCACCGGCCGCCCGGCCCTGCCGCCCCCGTGGTCCTTCGGCCTGTGGCTGTCGACGTCCTTCACCACCTCGTACGACGAGGAGACCGTCACCTCCTTCATCGAGGGCATGAGGGAGCGTGAACTCCCGCTCTCCGTCTTCCACTTCGACTGCTTCTGGATGCGCGAGTTCAACTGGTGCGACTTCCAGTGGGACCCGCGGGTCTTCCCGGACCCGGAGGGCATGCTGGCCCGGCTGCACGCGCGGGGCCTGCGAGTCAGCGTGTGGATCAACCCGTACATCGCCCAGCGCTCCCCGCTGTTCGCGGAGGGCAAGGCGCTCGGGCACCTGCTGAGGCGGCCGGACGGCAGTGTCTGGCAGTGGGACCTGTGGCAGCCGGGCATGGCGCTGGTCGACTTCACCAGCCCGGCGGCCCGCGACTGGTACGCCTCGAAACTGGAGGCGCTGCTCGCGCAGGGCGTCGACTGCTTCAAGACCGACTTCGGCGAGCGGGTGCCCGTCGACGTGGCCTGGTCCGACGGCTCCGATCCGGAGCGGATGCACAACTACTACACGTACCTCTACAACCGCACGGTTTTCGACGTGCTGCGCAAGCACCGGGGCGAGGAGGAGGCGGTCGTCTTCGCGCGCTCGGCGACGACGGGGAGCCAGAAGTTCCCGGTGCACTGGGGCGGCGACTGCGAGGCGACATACGAGTCGATGGCGGAGTCGCTGCGGGGCGGGCTGTCTCTCGGACTCTCGGGCTTCGGGTTCTGGAGTCACGACATCGGCGGTTTCGAGGGCACGCCGTCGCCGGCGCTGTTCAAGCGGTGGGTCGCCTTCGGACTGCTGTCGTCGCACAGCCGCCTGCACGGCAGCTCCTCATACCGGGTGCCTTGGCTGTTCGACGAGGAATCGGTCGATGTGCTGCGGCACTTCACCCGGCTGAAGCTGCGGCTCATGCCCTATCTGTACGAGGCCGCTCGCACCGCCCAGACCGAGGGGGTGCCGATGATGCGGGCGATGGTCCTGGAGTTCCCGGACGACCCCGGGTGCGCGCATCTGGAGCGGCAGTACATGCTCGGGCCGGACCTGCTGGTCGCGCCGGTGTTCTCCGACGACGGGGAGGTGGCCTACTACGTCCCCGAGGGCACCTGGACGCACTTCGTGACCGGTCGGACGGTGACCGGGCCGCGCTGGGTGCGCGAGAACCACGACTTCAGAAGCGTGCCGCTGCTGGTGCGGCCCGGGGCGGTGATCCCGGTGGGGGCGGTGGACGACCGGCCCGACTACGACCACTCCGACGGGGTCACGCTCAGGGCCTACGGTCTGGAGCGGGGCGCGCAGGTGACGGTACGGGTCGGGGAAGTGGCCTTCACCGTCGTACGCGAAGGGGATCTGCTGCGGGCGTCCTGCAGCGACCCCTCGGCGCCCTGGGGGCTGGCCGTGGGCGGCGGACGTGAGGTGCGGGCGCAGGCCGGTACCGGGTTCCTCACGGTGGAGTCGGCCTGATGGTCAAGATCACTGACGTGGCGCGGCACGCCGGGGTCTCCCCCAGCACCGTCTCCTACGCCCTCAGCGGCAAGCGCCCGATCTCCGAGGAGACCCGGCGCCGTGTGGAGGAGGCCATCCGCGAGCTGGGCTACCGCCCGCACGCGGGCGCGCGGGCACTGGCCAGCAGCAAATCGAACGTGCTGGCGCTGGTGGTGCCGCTGCGGGCCGGCATCCACGTACCGACCGTCATGCAGTTCGCGGTGTCGGTCGTGACCACGGCCCGCCGCTACGACCACGACGTACTGCTGCTCACCCAGGAGGAGGGCGAGGACGGGCTGAGCCGGGTCACCGACACGGCGTTGGTCGACGCGCTGATCGTGATGGACGTACAACTGCACGATCCCCGGCTACCGCTGCTGCGGTCCCTGGACCGCCCGTCGGTGATGATCGGCTTCCCCGCCTCCGCAGAGGGTCTGACCTGCATCGACCTCGACTTCAAGGCGGCGGGCGAGGCGTGCGTGGAGCATCTGGCGCGGCTCGGGCACCGCACGGTGGCGCTGGTCGGCTCCCCGCCGGAGGTGTACGTCCGGCAGACCGCCTTCGCCCAGCGCGTGGTCCAGGGCTTCACGGCCGCCGCCGACCGCAACGGGCTCGCCTCCTCGGTCCACCCCTGCGAGGCCGCGCCCGACGCCGCCCGCGAGGTGGCCGAGCGACTGCTGCGGGAGCAGCCCGCGTTGACCGGTGTCGTCGTCCACAACGAGCCCCTGCTGGAACCCCTGATCGACGCCTTCGAACAGCTGGGCCTGCGCGTCCCCGCCGACCTGTCGGTCACCGCGATCTGCCCGGACGAACTCGCCGAGTCCCCGCGCGTCCCCGTCACGTCCGTCGCCGTGCCGTCCGCCGAAGTGGGCACGCGGGCGGTGGAGTTGCTGATGCGGAAGCTGGGGGGTGCGGACGTGCCGGAGGCGACGTTGCTGGCGCCGAGGATGACGGAGAGGGGGAGTACGGGGCGGCGGGCGGTGGCGTGAACAGTGGCTGATCGGGGTGCTGGGTGGGGGGCTGTTGTGCTGTACTTGGAGGGCGGGCGCCGCCTGGGGACCCAATGCTTTAGTCAGGCGGAGGCCCAAGCTCACCAGGAGCCTGTCGGATGTCCCCAATCCGTGTGGGGATATGCGGCTAGCTGCTGAGCCACCAGAGCAGGTGGGCCCCGCTCGGAGCGCTAACTTCGAGCGGGGCCCGGCTCATCAGGAGCCTGTCGGATGTCCCCAATCCCTGTGGGGATATCCGGCTACCTGCTGAGCCACCAGAGCAGCCACCTCCTCGCGTGCTTCGCCGCCCGCTCCGGAAGGAGTCGGATCAGCCGCATGACGAGAGTCGGTTTCTGCTCCTCGTGACAGCCCATGTGGGGGCGTCCTCCCTTCGACGTGAGGCGGCCAGTCAGGGTCCCGGGACCGCTCTCGTCGGGCCGGGCCCCGAAGAGGAGGGGCCCGGAGTGAAGGGAGGACGCGCCCATCGGGCGCGTCACAACGTCAGGCTATCGGCCCAAAAGACCTCTTCTGTACGGCAATCCACACGCGTCACCTGTTCGAGGGATCAACGCTGTCGGGGCCAAAGCAGTGTGGCCGGTGGAGCGGAGGTCCATGGTTGTTCTCTCCGCTCCACCGGCCACGTTCAGCTCGTGCCTACAACTGCCGGTCCCCTTGCCAGGTGATGGACGTCAGCGCGGCCAGACCGCCATGGGCCAGGCCTTTGTAGGTCACTGTCCGGTCAGGGCCGAGCTCATGGGCTGCTCGCCTCGCCAACTCCGCCCCTTCGCCGAACAGCCGTTCCCACTCGGCGTCGTACTTGCCGTCCTCCCGGTCCCTCAGGTCCAGGTTCAGCGTGGTGTCGATGCTCTTCGCCCACGCGTACAGATCGGCGACGAGGCCGTCGGAGAGGTCCAGCGCGGCGGCGGGATCGTCGGGAAAGAAGTCCCCGAACCCTTCGGAGCGCAGCGGACCGAACTTGTACTCGCCCTCGACCGTGAGGTCGACCGGGTGCGGCGGTGTGCCGTGGCTGTCACGCTCCCAGTGGAGGCGGTCGCAGCCCCAGCAGACCCACTTCGCCGTCCTGTGCCGCTCGTCCCAGTAGCGCACCACCCATGCAGGCCCGAGATGCCTGGCCAGTCGCTGGGCTGTCGCCAGCCCCTGCTTGTCGTGCTTGCGCAGGTCCGGGCGGGAGGTGAAACCCTCCGGCGGACGGGCCAGCGCCCAGGCGCGCAACGCGTCCGTCAGATCGGCCGGGAGGGCCAGCCGGTCGTCGTCCAGCGGAACGTCACGAGTGAAGGCACCGAGGTCTTCGTAGGCACCGGCATCCTCCGGCTCGTACACCGGAGACGGCTCGCCCCGGGCCTGCACGAGTACGTGCCGCGGTTCTTGGCGGGTCATGCGATGTTCGCTCCGATCACGTATCCGTTGTCACCCACGCTAACGGCCACACGCTGGGTCTTGCCGTGGAAGGCGACCTCGAAGATCGGTCTGCCGGCCCCCTGGGTGCCGACCCTCGTACCCTCGGTCAGGGCCGTCTTCACGAGGGCCGGGATGTCCTCCACCCGGACACCGGCGTTCGCGAACTCTCCCGCGTGCCGGAACATGATGTGGGTCAGGCCGGCGTTCACGGTGCCCTTTTCGAGCCAGGCGAGGGGTACACCGGGCTTGGCGTACTCGATGATCCAGATCGTGTTCGCCCTGTCGAACTTCACGCCGGCGTCCTTGAGCTTGTCCAGCAGCTTGGGGTCGAGGGTGCCGCGGGCGATCTTGGCCCGTTCCGCCACGCCTTGCGCGATACGCAGCCCCAGGCCCGCCGCACTCATGGCGTCGCCGACCTTGGCGGCGCCCTTCTCCCCGTAGATCACCTTCAGTTCCGCGAGTACCTGCGCGGCGTTCTCACCGGTCTTGATGGCCTGCTCGGCACGTGCGACCAGCTTGGCCGCCTGGGCCAGCTTCGTGGCGATCGAGGGCGGTACGAGCATCCCGGCGGCCCAGGCGCAGCTGGACTTGTCGCCGTGGTAGCAGCGGGCGACGTCACCCAGCACGATCTCGTACAGGACCGCGCCGGCCTTCTCCCCGAAGAGGTTCTGCCAGCCGGTCCGGGTGATGTCACCGAAGCTGAAGTGGTGCGTCCAGTTCTGCTTCTGATTCTCGAGCGTCTCCGAGCCGAGGAACACCGTGTCCGCCTGCGGGCAGCCGGCCTCGGTGGCGGGGACGTCGGGGTTGGCGCAGTAGTAGTAGCTGACCGTGATGTCGAGGTTCAGCTCGTACGTCACCGTGCAGCCCTGGGGCACGTAGTCGCATGCGTTGAGCTGCTTGGCCGGTCCGGCCTCGGTGACCTTGTCGACGACGTAGAAGACACTGTCGACGCCGGTTCCGGCACCTGAGGCGACCTGCTGGTTCGCCTCCTTCCGTGCGGCCTCCTCCGCCGCCTGCTGTGCGGACTCCGCGTACTTCTGCGCGTCCTTCGCCGCCGCCTCGGCCGCCGTGGCTTCCTCGGCGGCGCGGGTGGCCGCCGCGCGGGCGTCCTTCGCCGCCTGTTCGGCCTCGGACGCGGCCGTGCGCGCGGCCTCGGCGTCCAAGGCCGCCTGGTCGGCGGAGGCGCGGGCATCCTTGGCATAGCCCTCGGCGCGGCCCGCCGCCCTGTCGGCTGCTGCCGCGTCCTCCGTGGCCTGTCGGCCGTGCTCGATCGTGCGGGCCAGCGACTTCTGCGCTTCCGCCGCGTAGCCCGCGGCCTCGGAGGCGTAACCGAGCGCCTCCTTCGCCGACTTACGGGCGTCGGCCGCGAAGCCGGCGGCCTCGGCGGCCAGCGTGTAGGCGGCCTTGGCGTCACCGGTCGCCGCGTTGGCGAGACTCTGTGCCTGCGTGGCGTTCTTCTGGGCGTTGGCGGCGTGCGGCTCGGCCACGGCCTTCTGCTGCTCGGCGATCGTCTTCGACGACTGTCCCGTCAGGACCACGAGCCCGGCCGCGAAGTCCGTGGTGACGTAGGGGGAGCCGAGCTGGATGGCGTCGTTCGCCGGAGCGGCGACCTGCCGCGCCGAGTTGCCGGCGTCCTCCGCGGCCTGGGCGGTGATGTACGCGTGACCGGCGGCGTCCGCCGCACCCGCGACCGCCTTGGCCGCCTCGGCCTTGGACGCGTCGGCCTGCTTCTTCGCGTTGGCGGCGTCCTTCTCGGCGTCGTCGGCGAGTTCGTCCGCCAAACGGGCCGCCGAGGCGGCGTCCTGGGACGCCTTGATCGCGTCCGCTGCCGCGCTCGTCGCCGTACGCACCGCCGCGTCCGCCTTCAACTTGGCGGCCTTGGCGTCGTCGGCGTCGGAACGGGCCCGCTTGGCCGCCGCCTCCGCGCGCGTCGCCGCCGCGTCGGCGTCGGCCGCCGCCTTGGTCGCCGCGTCCGCCTCGGAGCGGGCCGACCTCGCGGCCGCCTCGGCGTCATCGGCGTGCCGGTCCGCCTCGTCCGCCGCCGCGCGCGATTCCTTCGCGTCGTCGGCCGAGTCATGGGCTGCCGCGTAGGCGTCCTTAGCGTCGGCCTTGGCACGGGCCGCGTTCGCCTTGCTCTCGGCGTCCCAGGCGTCGTCCCGCTTGCCCTTCGCACGGTCCCGCGCGGCTTCCGCGTCCTGGCGCTTCTCGCGTGCGGTGGTCTCGGCGGCCTCCGCCTTGCCCTTGGCCTCGCCCGCTGTCTTCGCGTAGCCCTCGGCGTTGTTCTTGTGCTGGGCGGCCTCGGCCTGCTTCTGCGCGGCGAGTTCCTTCTCCGCCTTCGCGGTCTGCTCCTCTTTCTCCGCCGACAGCCGCTTGGCGTGCGCGACGGCGGCCGCCGCCTTCGCGTCCGCCTCGGCCTTCTGCGTCTCAGCCAGCTTGGCCTTGGCGGTGTCGCGGGCGGTCTTGGCGTTCTGCGCCTGTACGGCAGCCGCGTCGGCGGCGGCCTTCGCCTGCGCCCTCGCCTCGTTGGCGGCGGCCGTACGGAACGCGGCCTTGGACGCGGCGGCCTGCGTCACGGCACGGGCGGCGATGGTGGCGCTGTCCCCGGCGGAGGCGCGGGTGGCCGCGTAGGCGGTGTCACCGGCCTTCGCCATGGCCTCCAGAGCGGCGGCGGACGCCTTCGTCACCTGCGCCTTCTGCTGTCCGACGAGTAGACC
This sequence comes from Streptomyces sp. SA15, assembly GCF_002291145.1. GTDB lineage: Bacteria > Actinomycetota > Actinomycetes > Streptomycetales > Streptomycetaceae > Streptomyces. The sequence goes on along the minus strand of NZ_NTGE01000035.1, from coordinate 10,245 downwards.
TCGACCCCGGGGAGCACCCGCCTTGTCAGCGATCGCGTAGGCGGCCTGCGCAGCGGTGTCCGTGTTCGTGGCCGCCGTCTTCGCGGTGGTGGCCTGGGCCTTGAGCAGGTCGAGCTGCTTCTTCGCCGCGGCCTGGGCGTCGGTGACGCCCTTCTTCGCCTTGTCGAACTGGGCCTTGGTTGGGTAGCTCAGGGAGTCGGTGCCGTTGTGACCGGACGGCGTGATGTCGAACTTCTGCGGGTTGGTGCCCTTGCGGTCCCACATGCGCGCGTCACGACTGTTGTCGTAGGTCGCGAGATCGAGGCAGTTGCCGGTGCCCGGGTTGTACAGGCGTGTGGTCGCGTGGGTGTTGTACTGCCACTTCTGGGCGGCGGTGTTGTTGCACGTCCAGATCTGCAACGCCGTGCCGTTCGCGGTGCCGGAGCTCTTGATGTCCAGGCACTTGCCGGAGTTGACGTTGACCAGCGCTTCGCCGCTGATCTGCCACTTCTGCCCCGCGCCGCCGTTGCAGGTGTAGATCTGCACCGGCGTGCCGTTGTCCTTCTTGCCTCCGCCCACTTCGAGGCACTTGTCGGCTGCACCGTGCGCGTGGATGACCATCGGGCTGTCGCCGATCCAGCCGGGGCCGCCGGCGGACCAGTAGTCCTGCCAGCGGGCCAGGTGGTCGGCGATCCACGACTGGCCCAGCATCTCGCCCAGTGCCTTGGCACCGGCGGCGAGGGCCTTGGTGGCGCCGGCGTTGGCGGTGAGGATCTGGTTGCGCTGGGTAGCCTGGGCAGCGATCTCCTGCTGCCATTCGGCAGACGCGTCGGCGACCTGCTTGCCGAGGACCTTGCTCGGGTCGACGGGGCCACGCCAGGCGCAGGAGGCGAACCGGGCCTTCAGGTCCTCGACGGCGATGCGGTGTTCGACGCTGCCGGGCTCGGGGGCGGTACGCGGGAAGCCGCCGGACGCCAGGAAGATGCGGGCGTTGTCCGCGCCCGTGGGTTCCATGGACCAGTTGATCAGGTGGTCCCAGGCCTGATGCTCTTCGTACGCCTGCCGCCACTGCGGAGTGGGGAGTGTCGGGTCCGGGTCCTTGCCGTAGAGCGGGGTGCCGAGATCCTTGACCGCCTTGACGGTGGCGTCGTCGGCTTTCGGCGTCGGGTCCTCGTAGAAGCCGCCCTCGTCCAGCCACATGCGCTGGCCGACCCATGCGCCGAGTCCGGTCTGGTCGAAGAAGTCCTTCTCACTGCTGCCGGGCAGGCCGGGCGGGTCCTGGAAATCGGCCACGCTCTTGAATCCGCCGGGAGTGGGCAGCCCCGACAGCGGCTTCTGCCAGACGTTGAACCGGGCGTACAGCTGGTCCGCCACGCTGTGCGCCGCGTCCCTGTCCTTCTTGTACGCGGTGCTCAGCGGGGTGTCGTTCCAGTACTCCTGGTTCGCCGCGACGTGCAGCTTGTCCGGCGGCTGGTTCAGCCCGTCCTGTGCCGTTTCGAGGGCATGAACAGCCCTGGTCTGGAACGCAAAAGAGCATCCGTTCTTCGTGTGGGGAGGGCAGGGCGAAGTGCCCGTCCGAAGACGTGGAGGCGCCGTGAGGCGGTCAGGAGGCTGTACGGCTGCTCAGATACGCGTCAGAAAGCGCGGCATGACGAACGGACCCCTCCCCCGTAGCGACGGTGTCCCCCCGGTCGCTGGTTGACGTGCGCGGCAGCGGAGTGGTCAGCTCCGCCTACGACGCGACTGAACGGTAACCAGCCTGTGCGTCACATGTGAAGAGAGTGTTCGCAAGCGTTTCGGAAACGTAGTGAAACTGACCGGACCATGCCAGAGCCCGGGACACGACAAAGGCCCCGCCGCTCGCAAGCGACGGGGCCTCTGCCCACATGGGGTGCCCACACGGGGTGGGCGAGTGGAGATGGCGGGAATCGAACCCGCGTCCAACGGTGCGGAACCAGGGCTTCTCCGTGCGCAGTCCGCTGTGCTTTTCTCGGCCCCGGAGATCACGCGGACAAGTCTCCGACGGGCTCAGTCACTGTTTGTTTCCCTCTTCACCCCGTGACCGGGATCGAGGTTTAGTTCCCTGAATGATGCCAGGATCCGGGTCGGGAACAGCCCCGGGCTGACACTCCCTTAAGTAGGAGAGTTCGCGCTCGCTATCTGATCAGACGGCGAGGGCGTACTCAGCCTGGGAGGGCTGTGCCTTGGTATTGGCAGTTATTTTTTCGGCCTGTGGTTTACGAGATCATGGCCGCTTCCTCGACACGCTTCCCCTGCTTCGACAGCCGCTGTCGAAACCGATCATCCCCATGTTGTGTTTTCAATCAGCGCACCCGCTGTGGGATGCAGGTGCCATCGTACGTGACCAACGCACATCAATGCCACCGTATTCCCGGCGGTCACCCGACCGTCGTACCGGGTTCAACGCACTCCTGCGCCGGGACATTCCCGCCCGGCCCACCGGCTCACGCCCGCTGCTTCCTCCGCACCGCCGAGATCACCTTCTCCGCCTCACGCCGGTCCTGCTTCTCGCGGAGCGTCTGACGCTTGTCGTACTCCTTCTTGCCTCGCGCCAGCGCGATCTCGATCTTCGCCCGGCCGTCCTTGAAGTACAGCGCGAGGGGCACGATCGTGTGACCCGTCTCCTGGGACTTGGCCTCGAGCTTGTCGATCTCGAGGCGGTGCAGCAGGAGCTTGCGCTTGCGGCGGGCGCTGTGGTTGGTCCAGGTGCCCTGGCTGTACTCCGGCACGTGCACGTTGTGCAGCCACGCCTCGTGCCCGTCGAGCTGAACGAAGCCGTCGACCAGCGAGGCACGCCCCTGACGCAGCGACTTCACCTCGGTGCCGGTGAGGACCAGACCGGCCTCGTAGGTGTCGAGGATCTGGTAGTCGTGCCGCGCCTTCTTGTTCTGCGCGATCAGCTTGCGCCCTTTTTCCTTAGCCATAGTGCGACCATTTTCGCACTACGGAGGGGGTGGACGGGAAGCGCATTAACAACGGCCACAGGGGCAGGAACGAGGCCGCTACTGCCCGAGCCCGCTGAGCACCGTCTCCGCCCGCTCCACGACGTGCTGCTCGACGTCCAGGTCGGGCGTGATGCCGTGGCCGTCGACCCCGCGGCCGGACGGGGTGCGGTAGTGCCCGACGGTCAGCTCGGCGACGGACCCGTCGGGCAGCCGGCTCGGCATCTGGACCGAGCCCTTGCCGAAGGTGCGGGAGCCCACGACGACCGCGCGGCCGCGGTCCTGCAGGGCGCCGGTGAGGAGCTCGGCCGCGCTCATCGTGCCGCCGTCGACGAGCGCGACCAGGGGTCTGGTGGTGTCGCCGCCGGGCTCGGCGTGCAGGGCGCGCTGGTCGCCCTCGACGTCGTACGTGGCGACCAGGCCGCCGTCGAAGAAGGCGGAGGCGGCGGTGACGGCCTCGGTGACCAGGCCGCCGGAGTTGCCGCGCAGGTCGAGGATGATCCCGGTGCCGATCGGGGCCTGCCGTACGGCGGTGCGCACCCGGTCGCCGGAGCCCTTGGTGAAGGCGCCGATCCTGATCACGGTGATGCCGCCGCCGGCCAGTGTGCGCACCGTCACATCGTCCGTGGACAGGCGGGCCCGGCGCAGTGTCTCGCTCCACGCGCGCGTGCCGCGTTCCAGCCCGAGGCGGACGGTCGTACCGGCGGCCGCGTCCTTCGCGTCACCGCGCAGCAAGGAGACGACCTCCGTGACCGGTCGCCCGTCTACCTTCCTGCCGTCGACGCTGCGCAGCCGGTCGCCCTCGTGGATCCCCGCGGCGGCCGCGGGCGAGCCGGAGGCGACCTTCGCCACCTCGATACGGCCATCGCCCTCGCGCCGCGCCCACAGGCCGACGCCGGTGTACTCGCCGTCGAGGGCTTCCTCGAACTCCTCGTACTCGCCCTGGGAGTAGACGGCGCCCCAGCGGTCGCCGCTGCGGCTGACCGCGCGTTCGGCGGCCTCCATGGGGGACTTGCCGTCGGCCATGGCCTCCTCGGCCGCCTTCGCCACGTCCTCCTGCGGGCTCGCGTACGCGGCCGAACGGGCCCGGTCGGAGGCGGATTTCCGGTCGAGGGGCTCGGCGGCCGGAAAGGAGCCGGTCGCGGCACCGGCCACCAGCACGCTCGCGAAGACCAACGTCAAGGCGGCCCCGCGACGGACGCGGCGGGGCTGACAGAACGGGTCTTGGCCTGACATGCCGGTGAGTCTAGGACAACGCGAAGAGCCGCACGGCCGGTTGACCGTACGGCCCTCTTGGCATGCGTCACACCTTCAAGTACTTGCGCAGCGCGAAGAACGCGGCCAACGCGGGCATCAGCAGACTCGTCGCCAGGATGAGCGGCAGCTTCGTCAGTACGGCGTCCCAGCCGATGAAGTTGATCAGGTTCAACTTCTCGGACAGGGCCAGACCGTGGTCGATCAGGAAGTACCGCGCGATCACCAGGAACCCGCACGCGACCGTGCCGCCGATCAGCCCGGCGACCGCGGCCTCCATGATGAACGGCGCCTGGATGTAGAAGCCCGAGGCGCCCACCAGGCGCATGATCCCGGTCTCACGCCGGCGGCTGAACGCCGAGACGCGCACGGTGTTGACGATCAGCATCAGGGCGACGACCAGCATCAGGGCCATGACGGCCCGCGCGGCCCAGTTCATGCCGTTGAGCAGCCCGAAGAGGTTGTCCAGAATGCCCTTTTGGTCCTGCACCGACTGCACGCCGTCCCGTCCGTCGAAGGCGGTGGCGATGACCTGGTACTTCTCCGGGTCCTTCAGCTTGATGCGGTACGACTCCTGCATCTGGTCCGGCGTGAGGGAGCTGGCCAGCGGGGAGTCCCCGAACTGCTCCTTGTAGTGCTTGTACGCCTGGTCCTGCGACTCGTAGGTGACCGTCTGCACGACCGACGACATCTTCTTCAGGTCGGCGAGGATGTCCTTCTTCTGGTCCTCGGTGACCGCGCCCTTGGCGCAGTTCGGGTCGGACTCGGCGTCGCTCTTGTTGCAGAGGAAGACCGAGACGTTGACCTTGTCGTACCAGTAGCCCTTCATGGTGCTGACCTGGTCGCTCATCAGGAGCGACCCGCCGAACAGGGCGAGCGACAGGGCGACGGAGACGATGACGGCGAAGGTCATCGTCAGGTTGCGGCGGAGACCGACACCGATCTCGGAGAGTACGAACTGGGCGCGCATGGCGTCTGGTTAAGCCTTTCCGTGGAGCATGTCGGTCGTCAGTGCTGGTAGCCGTAGACGCCGCGTGCCTGATCGCGGACGAGGCGTCCCTTCTCCAGCTCGATGACGCGCTTGCGCATCTGGTCCACGATGTTCTGGTCGTGCGTCGCCATCACCACGGTCGTGCCGGTCCGGTTGATCCGGTCGAGCAGTTTCATGATGCCGACGGAGGTCTGCGGGTCGAGGTTGCCGGTGGGCTCGTCCGCGATGAGCAGCTTGGGCCGGTTGACGAAGGCGCGCGCGATGGCCACGCGCTGCTGCTCACCTCCGGACAACTCACCGGGCATCCGGTCCTCCTTGCCGCCGAGCCCGACGAGGTCGAGCACCTGCGGCACGGACTTGCGGATCTCGCCGCGCGACTTGCCGATGACCTCCTGCGCGAAGGCCACGTTCTCGGCGACCGTCTTGTTCGGCAGGAGACGGAAGTCCTGGAACACCGTCCCCAGCTGGCGGCGCATTTGCGGCACCTTCCAGTTGGAGAGGCGCGCGAGGTCCTTGCCCAGGACGTGCACCTGACCGTGGCTGCACCGCTCCTCGCGGAGGACCAGCCGCAGGAAGGTGGACTTTCCGGAGCCGGAGGACCCCACGAGGAACACGAACTCGCCCTTCTCCACTTCCAGGGAGACATCCCTGAGTGCGGGGCGGGTCTGCTTGGGGTAGACCTTGGAGACATTGTCGAATCGGATCACGGATGCACCACGGGTCGCCGGGGGTAGATGAGCGTGACCATACGCGAACCGGGTACGGGACCGCAGTCACCGGTAGGGGTTGCGCGAGGGTTGTGCACTTTTGTTCCGGGCAACCTGTAAACGGGGCTGAGAAGCATGAAGGCGCCCGCGCAGCCTCCGGGGGAACCTGGCATCGTGGAGGGGAACGTTCGCACCGCCGCGGACGTTGAGATACACGGAACCGGCGCAAGGAGGGCGAGGCGCATGACGTACGACCGGTTGGTGTGCGCGAACTGCGCGGCGCCCGTGAGCGAGGGCCGGTGCCCCGTGTGCCGTGCGAACCGCGAGCGGCTGCAGCAGGAGAACCTTTTCGCGGGGCTGAACCCCATGGCGCTGATCGCCCTGCTGGCGGTGCTGATCGCGGCGGTGGCGCTGCTGGCCCACCAGACCGCATAGGGCGGCACAAGGGCCGTACAGGACGTACGAGGGGCCCCGGAGCGATGCACGCTCCGGGGCCCCTCGCCGTATGACGCGCGTACGTTGCGTACGCGGACGGCTACCGTCAGGCAGCCGCTCCGCCCCGGCCGCCCATGAGGCGCGGCAGGACGCGGAAGCCGACACCACCGGCGATCATCGTGGCGGCGCCGATGATGAGGAAGGTGGTCTGGCCGGAACCGGTCTCGGCGAGCTCGTCACCGTTACCCTGGGCCGCCGCGTCGGAGCCGGACGGGGTGGTGTCCGTGCCCGTGTCGGTCAGGGACGAGGAACCCTCTTCCTGAGGAGCGGTGCCGCCGTCGGGGTCGGTGTTGTTGCCACCGCCGGCACCGTTGCCGTTCCCGTTGCCATTCCCATTGCCGTTGCCGTTCCCATTGCCGTTCCCGTTGCCCGGGTCGGTCGGGTCCTCGGTGGGCTCGGCGGGGGGCTCCTCGGTGGGCTCGGTCGGCTCCACCGTGGGCGGCTCCTCGGTGGGAATGCCCGGGTCGGTCGGCAGGTCCGTCGGCGGGACCTCCGGGTCGGTCGGGAGACCGGTCGGCGGGTCGGTCGGGTCCTCCGGCGGGGCGGGCGGCTGCGTCACGCACCCGAGACCCAGGAAGCCGCAGTCGTCGGCGGAAGCGGCGCCCGCGGCGGTCAGCGAAGCACCGGCGGCGATCACCGCACCGGCGGCCACCCGCGCGATCCGGATCCGCGTCTTGTTGGTCATCTGGTTGCTACCCCCAGTAGCTCATCGTCAGTGAGGCGGCGCTCGGGACCGTGATTCGACGGAGGTAGCTGGACTCAAGCCCCCGGATTCACATGCGCCCCAGAGATACGCATGCCGCGCGTTACCTTTCCCACTTTTCAGAGCAACGTCAAGGGCGTTGCGTGCGCAATGTCCAACTAAGAGATCAATGCCGGAGATTGAAGCCTGTGAGTGTGATGTAAAACCCAGACATCAGGCATGCAAGCGGGCGCACAAAAGGCAACTGCCGCCGGGAGGGCGACAGTTGCCTTGTCGACAAACTTACTTCTCCTGCTGCTTGCGCCAGCGAATTCCGGCCTCCAGGAACCCGTCGATCTCACCGTTGAACACGGCTTCGGGGTTGCCGACCTCGAACTCGGTGCGCAGGTCCTTGACCATCTGGTATGGGTGCAGGACGTACGAACGCATCTGGTTGCCCCAGGAGTTGCCCCCGTCCCCCTTCAGGGCGTCCATCTTGGCCTGCTCCTCCTGGCGGCGCCGCTCGAGCAGCTTGGCCTGGAGGACGTTCATCGCGGTGGCCTTGTTCTGGATCTGCGACCGCTCGTTCTGACAGGAGACGACGATGCCGGTGGGGAGGTGCGTGATACGGACGGCGGAGTCGGTCGTGTTGACGCCCTGGCCGCCGGGCCCGGAGGACCGGTACACGTCGATACGCAGTTCGCTCTCGTCGATCTCGACGTGGTCGGACTGCTCGACGACGGGCAGGATCTCCACGCCCGCGAAGGAGGTCTGGCGGCGCCCCTGGTTGTCGAAGGGGGAGATGCGCACCAGCCGATGGGTCCCCTGCTCGACGGAGAGGGTGCCGTAGGCGTACGGCGCCTGTACGGCGAAGGTGGTCGACTTGATGCCGGCCTCCTCGGCGTACGACGTCTCGTAGACCTCGGTCTTGTAGCCCTGCTGCTCCGCCCAGCGCAGGTACATGCGCTGGAGCTTCTCGGCGAAGTCGGCGGCGTCGACGCCACCGGCCTCGGCGCGGATGTTGACGAGCGCCTCGCGGGCGTCGTACTCCCCGCTGAGAAGGGTCCGCACTTCCATTTCGTCCAGCGCCTTCTTGACGGCGACGAGCTCGGACTCGGCCTCCGCGCGGGTGTCCGGGTCGTCCTCCTCCTCGGCCATCTCGAACAGCACGGCGAGATCGTCGATCCGTCCGCGCAGCGCCTCCGCCTTCCTGACCTCGGCCTGGAGGTGGGACAGCTTGCTGGTGATCTTCTGCGCCTCGTCCGGGTTGTCCCACAGGGACGGCGCGGCCGCCTGCTCCTCGAGCACGGCGACGTCTGCCCTCAGCTTGTCGAGGTCCAGAACGGCCTCGATCGACTCCATGGTCGAGGAGAGGGATTTGAGCTCTTCGGATACATCGACGACTGCCACGCCTCCCAGCGTAACGGCTGTGGCAACCGACCTCGGTCGTCCGGTGCCGGGCGCTCGTCACCGGGGGCGGAGCCCCGGCGGTCACGGCGTCGCAGGTGCCGAGTTCTTCGTGTCCTGGGGAGTCGCTCCGGCGTCGTCCCCCGACGTGGCCACCCACGTACCGACCCCGGCCGCGGCCACCAGAGCCACCGCGGCCACCCCCAAGGCAACCCTCCGCCGCCGAGTCGCCGCCCGGTGCCGAGCGGAACCAGGACGTGGCGCACCCGCGGCCCGAGGCGCCCGGGCGGTGCCCCGCGCACCCCCCGCCAGCTCATCCGGCCCCGGCACCCTCATCGACGTATGCGTGTCCCGGTTGGAGTCGGCCGGCTTCGCCCCCGGCACCAGCGGCACCGCCCCCCGCCGCACCGGCGCCGAGGACACCGGCTCCTCCGGCGGAGCCTGAGGCTCCTCCGCGGACTCCGCGTCCGGCTCGTCCACGTCCAGCGGCGGCATCCCCGCCAGCATCGGCAGCAGCTCCCGCAGCCGCGCGCCCAGCTCCGAGGCCCGCAGCCGCGAGGCCGGCGCCTTGGCCAGGCACTGCACGACGAGCTGCCAGAGTTCGTCCGGGATGCCCGGGAGGGGGACGACCGTCTCGGTCACATGGCGGCGGAGCACCGCGCCCGGATGCCCCCCGCCGAACGGCGTGAAGCCCGCCAGCAGCTCGTACAGGACCGTGGCCAGCGCGTAGATGTCGACCGATGCCCGGGGCGGCAGCCCCTCCACGATCTCCGGCGCCAGATAGTCCGGCGTACCGATGATCTTCGTGGCCTTCGTCCGCCGAGGTGAATCGATCAGCTTCGCCACTCCGAAGTCCGTCAGCAGCGCGGGGTGCGACCCGCCCGGCCCCAGCGGCCCCTGCATGTCCAGCAGCACGTTCTCCGGCTTCACGTCACGGTGCACGACCCCGGCCGCGTGCGCCGCCGCCAGCCCGTCCGCCACGTCCGCGACGATCGCCACCGCGGCCTCGGGCGCGAGCCGCTTCTCCCGGTCGAGCCGGGTGCGCAGGTCCGTGCCCCGCACGAGGTCCATGACCAGCGCGAGGTCGTTGCCGTCCACCACCAGGTCGCGCACGGAGACGACGTTCGGATGCTCCAGGCCGAGCAGCGCCGTGCGCTCCTGCACGAAGCGTCCGACGAGCTCCTGGTCGGAGGCGAGGTCCTCGCGCAGCAGCTTGACGGCGACGGGCCCCTCGGGTCCCTCACCCAGCCACACCGTGCCGGCGCTGCCCCGCCCCAGGATCTGGTGGGCGGTGTACCGGCTGCCGATCTTCCGTGCCAAGGCTGCTCCTACTGACGCGTGTTGTCGCTAAAACTACGCGCAGGAAGAGCCAACCTTCACCGCGGAGACAGAAATCACCCGCCGGGTGTCGACAAATCACCAGAGTGGCCTCTACTGGCCAGCCTCTACTGGCCGGAGGAGCCCCCGCCCAGGTCCTCGATCCACCCGGTGACATTGGTGAACCAGTCGCTGAGCTGCTCCCAGTAGCCCTTGCCCGTGCCGATCCAGTCCTGCAACGGGCTCAGCTCCCAGACCAGCCAGCCCGCCACGAACAGGATGACGATCGTGAACAGGCAGCCCTTGAGGCAGCCGAGACCGGGGATCCTCATCCGGTTGGCGCTGCGCTGCCGGGGCTCGCGCGCGGGGCGCTGGGGCTCCGGCTGCGGGGGCGGCGCGTACCGCTGCGGCTGCGGCTGCTGCCGGGGCTGCTGCGGCGGGGCGTACTGC
>NZ_NTGE01000019.1 GCF_002291145.1 Streptomyces sp. SA15 | reverse complement strand
TCTGCGGGCCCTGGTGGAGGCGCTCCGGCGCGGCGACGGCCCGCCCCAGCGCAAGCCGCGCAGCGGCCCGCCCGGGGACGCCGACGATTTCGAGTTGCTCGCCGCCGACCTGGCCCGCGCCCACGACGGCGCCGTCACCGCCGTCGTCCAGGCCGCCCAGCTCTCCAGCCAGGCGGGCAGTGAACAGAAGCTGGAGGTCTTCCTCAACCTCGCCCGGCGGCTGCAGTCGCTCGTGCACCGGGAGATCTCCATCCTCGACGAGCTGGAGAACGAGATCGAGGACCCCGATCTGCTCAAGGGCCTCTTCCACGTCGACCACCTCGCCACCCGCATCCGCCGCCACGCCGAGAACCTCGCGGTGCTCGGCGGTGCCGTCTCGCGCCGGCAGTGGAGCAACCCGGTGTCCATGACCGAGGTGCTGCGCTCGGCCATCGCCGAGGTCGAGCAGTACTCCCGGGTCAAGCTGGTGCCGCCGATCGACGGCGAACTGCGCGGCCACGCCGTCGCCGACGTGATCCACCTGCTGGCCGAACTCGTCGAGAACGCCACGGTGTACTCCGCCCCGCACACCCAAGTACTGCTGCGGGCCAACCTCGTCACCTCGGGGCTCGCCGTCGAGGTGGAGGACCGCGGGCTCGGCATGCCCGTCGACGAGCAGCACCGGATGAACGCCCTGCTCGCCGACCCGGACCAGGTCAACGTGGCCAGCCTGCTGGCGGACGGCCGCATCGGGCTGTTCGTGGTCTCGCAACTCGCCAAGCGGCACGGCATCCACGTCCGCCTGCAGACCAACATCTACGGCGGTGTCCAGGCCGTGCTCGTCGTGCCGCAGGCGCTGCTGGGTACGGTGCCGGGCGCCCCCGGAGCCGTACCGCAGCCGCCGGACACCACGGCGGGGCCGGCCGGTCCGGCCGTGGCGCCGCAGCAGCGTCCGCAGCCCGGAACCGAGGCGGGA
>NZ_NTGE01000185.1 GCF_002291145.1 Streptomyces sp. SA15 | reverse complement strand
CCGGGAGCCCAGTCCGGAACTCACCGTGATGATGCGGCCGCCCGCGCGCAGCACTCGGGAGGCGGCCCGGATGACGGCGATCACGCCGAGGTAGTTGGTGGCGTGCATCCGGTCCAGTGCGGCGGTGTCGGCGTCCGGGTCGTCCACCGTGCCAGCCACGGAGATCGCCGCGTTGTTGACGAGGATGTCCAGGCCGCCGAAGTGCGCCACCACGTCATCAATCAGCGCCGGCGCCCGGCTCGTGTCTGCCTGGTCGGACTGGAAGGCGACGGCCTTGGCTCCCTTGCCGTGCACCTCGTCGACGACGGCCTGCGCCTGCTTCTCGGAGCTGACGTAGGTGAAGGCGACGTCGGCGCCCTGCTCGGCCAGCAGCCGTACGGTCGCGGCTCCCAGTCCGCGCGACCCCCCGGTGACCAGGGCGACCTTGCCCATGAGTGGCTTGCTCATTCTTCTCACCTCGTTGATTGACCCTTCCTGGCAGTCGCAACGTTAATTGTTACGACAGGCTGTTGCAACCTTCACTGTTACGACTGCGCTGTCGTAACATAAAGCGTTGCGGCCGAGAGGAGGAGTCCATGAGCGCCAACAGCAGGCTGACCATCGCCGCCCACGCGCTGGCCTGGATCGGCCTCTACCAGCGCCAAGGCCATGAGGTCGCCACCTCCGAGCAGATCGCGGCCAGCGCGAACACCAACCCCGTGGTGATCAGACGGCTGCTCGGCGAGCTGCGCAGGGCCGGGCTCGTGGAGTCCCGGCGGGGCGTGGGCGCGGGCTGGTCGCTGGCGCGCGAGCTGGAGTCGATGACCCTGCTCGACGTGTACGAGGCAGTGGAACCCGGCCCGCTGTTCGCGATGCACCGCACCACCCCGGACCAGGAATGCGTGGTGGGTCACGGCATCCAGCCGGCAATGCAGGGCATCTACGAGGGCATCGAGGAGACCCTGAGACACGAGCTGGCCCGCGTCACGCTCGAGAACGTACTCCGGGACGTACTCGCGGCAC
>NZ_NTGE01000214.1 GCF_002291145.1 Streptomyces sp. SA15 | reverse complement strand
ACCCGCCGGGCGGCCCGCGCTGCACCCCGCGGTGCTCGACGGGGCGTTCCAGGCGGCCGGTTACGGGGCGATGGCCCGCGGCGGGCACCAGCCCACCGCGCGGTTCCGGCCGTTCTCGGTGGACCGGATCGTGGTGCACCGACCCGCAGTCGGCCCGGTGTACGCGCACGTGCGGCCGGTGCGGCTGGACGACGTGCGTGGCGTCCATGTCTTCGACCTCCGCCTCGTCGACGACACGGGCGTCGCGGTGGCCGACGTGGACGGTTTCCTGCTGCGTTCCGAGCCGCTGACGGACGCGCCGGCCGCCGTGACGCCGACGGCCGCCGGAGCCGACCGGCACACGGCGGCCTACGCGCTGGAGTGGCAGCCCGCCGAAGGGGAGACAGCGGCGCCCGTCCCCTCGGACCTGCTGGTGATCGGCGGCGACGGCCCGCTGTCCCGGGCGCTGCGCGCCAGGGCCGACGCATCGCTGCCGTGGGAGGCGTTGCCGCCCGGGGATCCCGAGGCGGCGCGAGGGCGTGTGGACCGGGCGTTGGAGGGCCTGGCTCCGGACGCGGGTGTTCTGGTCGTCCTCGGCGAACTGGGCGGCGCAGACGGGTTCCCCGAGTTCGAGGACGGCCTTCGACAGGCACGGGACGCCTACGAGCGGTTCGCCTCCCGGACGGTCCAGCCGGTGTTCGCCGCGCTGCGCGCCCTGGTATCCGGCCGCCGCCTCACCTCCGGGCAGGTACGGGTCGTGGCCTGCTGTCCGCCGTCCGGCACCGAGGCGGCCCAGCACGCGCTGCACGCACTGGTGCGCACGGTGGCCGGTGAGACGAGCCGCTTCGGCATCGGCCTGGTCACGGTGGACCGGGCGTGGTGCGCTGCGGCCCCGGACGAGGCGGCCACCGCGGTGCACGGCGAACTCGGGCGGTCCGCGACCCCGTCCTGGACGCGGCCGGCCGGC
>NZ_NTGE01000003.1 GCF_002291145.1 Streptomyces sp. SA15 | reverse complement strand
CCCTGCGATCCCTGGCCCGGAAACACCAACACCGTCTTCCCGGCCCCAGCCGTCCCCGTCACCACGTCCTCAGCGGGAACACCATCCGCCAGAGCCCTCAACCCGGCCAGCAACTGCTCGCGGTCGGTACCGACCACCACACCGCGATGCTCGAACACAGCACGCCCAGCCAACGTCGCGGCAACATCCACGACCGACAGGGCGGAATCGGCGGCTGCGGCGACCTGCCCCGCGTATGCCCGCAGCGCCTCCTCCGACCGGGCCGACAGCACCCAGCCGACCGGTCCCTGCGCCGAACGGTCCACGTGCGGCTGCGCGTTCGCGGTCTCCGGGGCCTGCTCCAAGATCACATGAGCGTTCGTCCCACTGATCCCGAACGACGACACCCCAGCCCGACGCGGCCGACCCGACACAGGCCACTCACGCGCCTCCGTCAGCAACCGGACCCCACCAACACCCCAGTCCACATGAGACGTCGGCTCATCCACATGCAACGTCGCCGGCAACACCCCCCGACGCAACGCCTCCACCATCTTGATCACACCACCAACGCCCGCAGCCGCCATGGTGTGACCGACATTCGACTTCAACGACCCCAGCCACAACGGCCGGTCCTCCGAATGCTCCCGCCCATACGTGGCCAGCAACGCCTGCGCCTCGATCGGATCACCCAACTCCGTGCCCGTGCCATGCCCCTCGACCACGTCGACATCCGCACCCGTCAGCCCGGCACTCGACAACGCCCCACGAATCACCCGCTGCTGCGACGGACCATTCGGCGCAGTCAACCCATTCGACGCACCATCCTGATTCACCGCCGAACCCCGCAACACCGCCAACACCCGATGCCCACACGCCCGCGCCACAGAAAAACGCTCCAACACCACCAGCCCCGCGCCCTCACCCCACCCCGTGCCATCGGCCGAATCCGCGAACGCCTTGCACCGCCCGTCAGTCGACAACCCGCGCTGCCGGGAGAACTCCACCAAGACCCCGGGTGAGGACATCACGGTCACGCCACCGGCCACCGCCAGATCGCAGTCACCGCTGCGCACCGCCTGAGCGGCCTGGTGCAACGCCACCAACGACGACGAACACGCCGTGTCCACCGTCACCGCAGGCCCCTCCAAGCCAAGGAAGTACGCCAACCGACCCGACGTAACGCTCCCG
>NZ_NTGE01000103.1 GCF_002291145.1 Streptomyces sp. SA15 | reverse complement strand
ACCTCACCTGAGTTTACTTTTCCATACCCAGGAAGTAGCGTCGTGGCCAGCACATCAACCCGGCCGCAACGCGAGAAACGGGCGCGCAGGGGGACCTGCGCGAAGAATCACATCGACCACTGGAACACCCAGATAGAAAGGCGGCCGGCATGAAGGCATTCGTCGTCGAGAAGTACGGCAAGGACGGCGCGCGCGCCGCCGAAGTACCCGAGCCCACCGTCGGAGACCGTGACGTCCTGGTCAAAGTGAGCGCCGCCAGCATCAACCCGCTGGACAAAATGATCCGCAACGGGGAGTTCAAGCAGCTCATCAAGCACAAGCTCCCGTTCGTGCTCGGCCACGACGTGGCCGGCGTCGTGACGCGCGTCGGCTCCGCCGTCCACGGCCTCAAAGTCGGCGACGAGGTCTACGCCCGTCCGCGCGACCTGCGGATCGGAGGCTTCGCGGAGTTCATCGCGATCGACATGGACGACGTCGCGCCCAAGCCGGCCTCCCTCACCCTCCACGAGGCAGCCGCGGTGCCGCTGGTCGCCCTGGCCGCCTGGCAGATTCTCGTCGACAAGGCCCACGTGAAGCCGGGGCAGAAGGTGCTCATCCACGCCGGTGCCGGTGGCCTCGGCTCGACAGTCATCCAGCTCGCCAAGCACCTCGGCGCCACCGTGGCCACGACCACGGACACCGACACCGAGAAGTTGGCCAGGAGCCTCGGCGCCGACATCGTCGTCGACTACACCAAGGAAGACTTCTCGAAGTCGCTGTCCGGCTACGACCTCGTGCTGGACTCCCTGGGCGGAGCGAACCTCGAGAAGTCGCTGACCGTACTGAAGCCCGGCGGCCTGGCCATCAGCGTCGTCGGCCCACCGGACGCCCGCTTCGCCAAGCAGCTCGGCGCCCCCTCCTTCCTGGGCCTGGTCATGAACGTGCTCAGCCGCAAGGTGCGGAAGCAGGCCAGGGCGCTGGGCGTGCGCTACCAGTTCTTCTTCATGCAGGCCAACGGCTCCCAGCTGCGCAAAATCGGCGCCCTCTACGACAGCGGAAAGCTCCGCCCGGTCATCGACAGCACCTTCCCCTTCGACCAGACGCTCAAGGCGATGGCACACGTCGAACAGGGCCGCACCAAGGCCGGCAAGGTCGTGGTCTCGATGGTGCCCGACAACGACTGAGAACCGTCCGGCCGCAGACCCTCCGTCCGGCACGGTCACCGGAGGAGAGACGACGCCGTCGGCGATCC
>NZ_NTGE01000146.1 GCF_002291145.1 Streptomyces sp. SA15 | reverse complement strand
GCCGGTCGAGCGCGGCGTCGCACGACTGAAGTCCTGGCGGATCTTCCGCAGGGCACGATGCAGCCCGAATCGAATGTCGTCAGTCGCCGCGGCCATCCTCACCCTGGAGCGGCTCCGCTGAAAACGCTCAGTGCCTCCGCCGGGGCGCGCGTCGTGCTCTACACCTGCACCATCGACTCGGCGATCGCGTCCAGGACGCTGACCGTCCTGCGCACCTTCGCCTCCGCGCAGGGCTGGACGGCCGTTCATGAGGCGTATGACCTGGCGCCGCTCGGCAGTCCGCGCCAGCGCCGTACCGGCTGGCGAGCCATCGAGCAGGCCTTGACCCGCGCTGACGCCAGGGGGTTTGTCGCCCGTCCGAGCAGGAGATCGCCTGCCACCCCGCGGACCGTGCCGCACTGCGCGGCTGGATCATCGACCTCCCGGCGTTCGCCGTCTACCCCCGGCCCGGAGCGGCTCGCTCCGCCGGCCCCGCCCCCGTGTGGTCCAGCTCGTACGCCCTGGTCCCGGTGAGCGTGCGACAGCTGATGGGGACGGCCCGCAGCCGGCTGGCCCTCACGCAGTGGTCCGGAGACATCGACTCCGCCGTCGAGGCGCTCGCGCGCCTGGCGTACAACGCCGTCGTCCACGCACAGCCCACCAACGGGGCAGCGGCCCAAATGAACGTCCACCTCACGTTCACCGAGCAGGGAGGCCTGCTCATCGACGTCGAGGACCCGAACCCCGGCTTCCCCGACGCGCAGGCGGCCCTCCGGGGTGAGAAGGGCCGCGGCTTGCGCGCGAGGCCCGCCAACTCGGCGCGCACCTTGAGTGGTTCCTCGCCGCCGACGGACGCAGCAAGACGGTCCGGGCCACCCTGCCACGGGGGGCGGTCTTCGCATGACCCGCCTGCCGGGCGGCTGGCGCCAGCGGTGCCCGCAGCTCCTGACCATCATGGCGGTCGCCGCCTTCATCATCCCCATCGTCATCACTACGGAAGTTGAGACCTATGGCCGAGGTACCGGAGCAGCCGCCGCAGAAGCAGTTCCCACCCGCGATCCCCAGGCGCCGCGCTGAATGCGCTCCCGATCTCACGACCAGCCCTCCGAGGTGAACCTCTTCGGCGTGTGGCACGGGGAAAAAGTCGACCGGCGCTTCGATCCGGGCCGACCGCACCGTATCGGCCCTCGGTATTGGTGGGCTCTCCTATTCAACTGTCGCCAGTTCAACGAGGAACCCAGCCTGCTAGTGACGGTGTGTAGCCGCCAGCCGCGTATCTCCATGCCGGCCCTGGTGTCCTCGGCGCGCGCCCGCAGCCGGGGCAGGACGTCGGCGAACCAGCCTCGCCCGTTCCTGCACCGGGCCTTCACGCGTGCCGATTCGCTAACCGCCGCGAGTTCGCATCAGATGCAATTGGCGGCAGATGGAACAACGGAACAGCCATTAGCGCTAAGACGTCGTTTCTTATGGCGTGGTCGTTCGTTGAACCGTGCATGATGGATCTGGTTGAGCGGCTGGTGCCGGAGGAGTTGTGGGTGCTGTTCCGGCGGGTGGTGCCGCCGGTGGAGGTGAAGCGTCCGCAGGGCGGGGGTCGGCGTCGGGCCGGTGATCGGGAGACGCTCGCC
>NZ_NTGE01000083.1 GCF_002291145.1 Streptomyces sp. SA15 | reverse complement strand
TCCGCGCGGCGCTGGAGGCCGACGGCGCGCCGTCCGGGGAGGCCGGGCCCGGGGCGGCGGGGCCCGGCGGCCGGGTGGCGGTGGGCTCCGTGAAGGCCAACATCGGCCATCTGGAGGGCGCGGCCGGTCTCGCCGGGGTGGTGAAGACGCTGCTGGCCATGCGGCACGCTTCGGTGCCGGGCATGCCGCACTTCACGCGGCTCAACCCCGCCATCGACCTGTCCGGCGGCGTGCTCCGGGTCGCCGAACGCACCCTGCCCTGGCCGGCGGGTGACGCGCCTCGGCGGGCGGCCGTCAGCTCCTTCGGCATCGGGGGCTCCAACGCGCATGTCGTCCTGGAGCAGGTCGACATGCCCGACGCCGCGGACGGTCCGGGTCCTTACGTCCTGCCCCTGTCCGTGGCCACGCCCGGGGCCCTGCCGGTTCTGGCCCGCCGGCTGACCGACCGTCTGGAGCGCGAGAGCGGGCACAGCGGCGGGGTGTCCCTGGCCGCCTGGGCCTGGACGTTGCAGACGGGGCGTGAGGCGCTGTCCGTACGGTGCGCGCTGACCGTCCGCGACGCGCGGGAGGCACGGGACGCCCTGCTCGCGCTGGCCGAGGGGAGGCCGCACCCCGCTGTCGCCGGCCCGTCCGGCACCCCGGACGGCGGGAGGCCGGAGCCCGATTCCCTCGTACGGCGATGGCTGGCGGGCGAGCCGGTGGACTGGGCGGCGTCCTGGAGCGGCCCTGACCGGCCCAGGCGGGTATCACTGCCGGGTCACCCCTTCGACCGCCGCCCGCTGCCGCCGCCCTGGGAGGACGACACCCCGGCCGTCGCCCCGGTACCCACCGACCGCCTCGTACCCCCGGCTACCGCACCGGCATCCACGGAACGTTTCGCACCCCCAGCCACCGCACCGGCCCCCACAGCAGGCCTCGTATCCCCGGACCCCGCACCGGCGCCCACAGCCCCCCTGTCCCCGACCGCGCCCCGGCCCCTGGTCCCACGATGGGTGCCCGCCCCTGTGCCGGACGGCGGTCACGGCGTCGAGGCGTCCCCGGGGAACGTCATCCTGGTGCACGATGCGTCGACCGATGCGCTCGCCCGGTCCTGGGCGCGGCAATGGCCCTCCGGCGGTGGGCCCGGTCCGCGGCCGGCGGCGGTGGCCTACGGCGGTGGACTGCCGGACGGTCTGCCCGCGGGCTCCATCCGGGTCGTGCTGCTCGTGGGCGGTGCGGGCTGGGCGGCGGACCCGGCCGGTCACCGGGAGGTGCGCCGCTGGTTGCGGACGCTGGTGCGGCTCGCGCGGGCGCTGGACACGCGCGGGCAGCCATCGACGGTCACCCTCGTCACCACGGGGCTGGCGGCTCCCGGCGGCCGGCCCTCCCACGGTGCCGCGCTCCAGGGCGCGTTGCTCGGCGCTCTGCGATCCCTGCCGCACGAGTCCGCGTTGCTGACCGCCGCGGCCGTGGATCTCCCCGGCCTGTCGCCGGCGGACGACGAGGTGTCCGTGGCGAGCGTGGCGGCCGAGCCGGGTGGCACCTGGGTTCCGCTGGTCTCCCATGGCCACGGCTCGCGGCTGGTGGAGCGTCTCGCCCCCCTGACGTCGGCGGATCCGGGGCTGTCCGACGGCGGTACGCTGTGGCCGGCCGTGTCACCCGCGCTGCTGGTGTTCGGCGGCGCCGGCGGGGTCGGCGGGGCCGTGGCCGCCGACCTGGCCGCACGTCGCCGCGCCCGGTTGCT
>NZ_NTGE01000215.1 GCF_002291145.1 Streptomyces sp. SA15 | reverse complement strand
CGCGCGCCTGTCCTTGGGGGTGTCGGCCCAATTGCGCCGCCCGGCCGATGTCAGCCGGCGCAGACCGCGGGTGATTGTGATCAGCGGCTGGAGAACGTCGGTGGCGCTGTCGGCCGCCGTCCGGGCCGGCTCCGGCCGCCTCGTCGGCCACGGCACTCCTGTCGGCCCTGCCGGCTCCGCAGGCATCGGTGGCCGCGCCGCCCTTGACCATCCCGCCCGCGCCCTCGTCCACCGACGCGGAGGCCGACGGGGACGTCATCGGCGCCGACGGCCGGCTGCTGCTCGTCGGTGAGCCCGGCGTCGGCCGACTCGCCGTACTGGCCCGCAGGCGGCTGGAGCTGCTGCACGAAGCGAGTGTCCACATCGGCACCACCCTGGACGTCACCCGCACGGCCGAGGAGCTGGCGGAGGTGACCGTGCCCTGGTTCGCCGACTTCACCGCCGTGGACCTCCCCGACGCGGTGTTGCACGGCGAGGAGCCCGGACTGCTCGGAGCGGACACCGTGCTGCGCCGGGTCGCGCTGGGCGCCGTGCACGAGGAGTCCCACCTGTACGGCGTCGGCGACGCGGTCGACTACGTCCCGTCCACCCCGCAGGCCCGCAGCCTGGAGAGCCGGCAGTCCGTCCTCGAACCCGTACTCGTCGAGGCAGGCGGCTGGCTCGCCCAGGATCCGCCCCGGCTGGAACGGGTGCTCGCGGCAGGCATCCACTCCCTGATCACCGTGCCGCTGCGGGCGCGCGGCGCGACCCTCGGCGTGGTCAGCTTCTACCGCTCCGAGAAGCCCGCCCCCTTCGAGGAGGACGACCTCTCGCTGGCCCAGGAACTGGCCGGCCGCGCCGCCATCTGCATCGACAACGCCCGCCGCTGGACCCGTGAGCACAACACCGCCCTCGCCCTCCAGCGCAGCCTGCTGCCCCGCGGCCTGCCCGAGCAGAACGCCGTCGACGTCGCCTACCGCTATCTGCCCGCACAGGCCGGCGTGGGCGGCGACTGGTTCGACGTCATCCCGCTGTCCGGCGCCCGGGTCGCGCTGGTCGTCGGTGACGTCGTCGGCCACGGGCTGCACGCCGCGGCGACCATGGGCCGGCTGCGTACCGCCGTGCACAACTTCTGCTCCCTGGACCTGCCACCCGACGACCTGCTCACCCACCTCGACGACCTCGTCGGACGGCTCGACCGGGGCGAGGGCTGGGCGGTGGAGAACACCCAGGCGGACTCCGGCATCGTCGGAGCCACCTGCCTGTACGCCGTCTACGATCCGGTGTCCCGGCGCTGCACCCTCACCCGCGCCGGGCACCCCCTCCCCGCGATCGTCGGCCCCGACGCAGCCGTGGAGTTCGTCGACCTGCCCTCGGCGCTGCCGCTCGGGCTCGGCGGGATGCCCTTCGAGACCGTCGAGCTGGAGCTGGCCGAGGGCAGCCAGATCGTGCTCTACACCGACGGCCTGATCGAGGACCGGCACCGGGACCTCGACACCGGCCTCGACCAACTGCGTACCGTGCTGGCCCACCCCGACCGGGCACCGGAGGACACCTGCGAGGCCGTCCTCGACGAGCTGCTGCCGACCCGGCCGAGGGACGACGTGGCCCTGCTCGTCGCCCGCACGCACGCCCTGGGGTCCGAACGGGTCGCCCAGTGGGAGCTGCCCAGCGACCCTGCGGTGGTCTCCCGCTCCCGCGCGGCGGTCACCGACCAGCTGGCCGCCTGGGGCCTGGACGAGATGGCCTTCACCACCGAACTCGTCGCCAGCGAACTGGTCACCAACGCCATCCGGCACGCCGCCGGCCCGCTCCAGCTGCGCCTGCTCCGCGACCGCGCCCTGATCTGCGAGGTCTCCGACGGCAGCAGCACCTCGCCCCGGCTGCGCCGTGCCCGCACGGAGGACGAGGGCGGGCGCGGACTCTTCCTGGTCGCCCAGCTCACCGACCGCTGGGGGACCCGCTACACCCCGAACGGAAAGATCATCTGGACCGAGCAGGCCCTGCCCCGACAGCCCGTGTGACGCGGGGAGCGGTCGGCGCCCGCTCAGGCGAGGCGTGCCTCCGCCTCCTCGGTGATCCGCTCGAACTGCGCGCCCATCGCCGCCGCCAGGGCCTGCGCCCCCGACAGCGGACGGACCATGACCATGAAGCGGTCGATCAGGCCGTCCTCGTCGAGGTGGAGGAAGTCGCAGCCGTCGACCTCGCGGTCGCCCACGCGGGCAGTGAAGACCAGCGCGTGGTCGCGGCCGTCCGGGCCGCTCAGCTCACGGACGTAGCGGAGGTCCTCGAAGACTCGTGCCGCACCCCGCAGGATCGCGGCGGTGATGGCCTTTCCGGCGTACGGCTTGAACACGACCGGACTCGTGAAGACCACGTCCTCGGCCAGCAACGCCTCGGCCGCGTCGAGGTCGTGCGCCTCGACCGCCTCACGGAATGCGCGCATCGAAGTCTCCATAGTCAATTAGTTGAGTAGGTGCGGAGTAGATTAGTCACCTCCTGCTAGCGTGTCCATATGTCCCTGAAGTACGCCGTCCTGGCCGCCCTGCTGGAGGGGGAGGCCTCGGGTTACGAGCTGTCCAAGGGCTTCGACGTGTCGCTCGCGAACTTCTGGCCGGCGACGCCGCAGCAGCTCTACCGGGAGCTGGAGCGCCTCGCCCAGGACGGGCTGGTCCAGGCCCGGGTGGTGCGGCAGGAGCGCCGGCCCGACAAGCGCATGTTCACGCTCACCGAGGCCGGCCGCCGGGAGCTGAGTGCCTTCGCCGTCGCACCGACCCGGCGGCCCACCGCCCTCAGGGACGAACTCCTGATCAAGATCCAGGCCATGGACGGCGCCGACCCGGAGGCGACCCGCGCGCTGGTGGAGGAACGCGTGGCCTGGGCGCGCGGGAAGCTGGCACGCTACGAGCGCGTGCGCGAACGGCTCCTCGACGGACGGACCGAGGAGGAGTACCTGCGGGACGCCGACCGTATCGGCCCGTACCTCACGCTCATGGGCGGAATCGCCTTCGAGAAGGAGAACCTGCGCTGGTGCGAGCGCGTTCTCACAGTCCTCACACAGCGCGCTCCTCTAGGCTGACCCCGATGTTCAGCCCCGAGGGTCCCAGTCTGCGCGAACTCGCCGTTCAGGCGCTGTCGTCCGTCGAGCGCGGATACGACCTGCTCGCCCCGAAGTTCGACCACACCCCCTTCCGCACACCCGACTCGGTGCTCGACGCCGTCGGCGCGGCGCTGGGCCGGCTCGGCACCTTCGACCAAGGACTCGACCTGTGCTGCGGCACCGGTGCCGGGGCCGAGGTGCTGACCCGGGTGTGCCGACACGGGGTGACCGGGGTCGACTTCAGCGCCGGCATGCTCGCCGTGGCGCGGGAGCGCGTGCGGTCCGCGAGGCCGCGCGTCTCCTGGGTGCGCGCGGACGCCCGCGCGCTCCCCTTCGCCCCCGCCTTCGACCTCGTCGTGAGCTTCGGGGCGTTCGGACACTTCCTGCCGCGCGAACTGCCGGGCCTGTTCACCCAGGTCCACTCCGTGCTGCGGCCGGACGGACGCTTCGCCTTCCCCGTCGTCGCGCCGCCGCCCCCCGCGTCCCGCGCCTACTGGATGCTGTTGGGCTTCGACGCCGTGATGAGGGTGCGCAACGCCGTGTGGCGTCCGCCGTTCGTCATGTACTACCGGGCCTTCCGGCTCCCGGACGTACGGCGGGAGCTGGAACGGGCCGGATTCCAGGTGGAGTTGCACCCCCTGCCCGAGTTCGGGCGGCGGCGGGACGGCAGCCCGCGGGTCCGGATGGTCGTGGCCCGCCGACTGCCGTGACCGAGCCTGTGCCGTGCAACCGCCCGCCCTGACCAACCGTCACAGCACGCTGTACAGGGCGTCCACGAGTGCCATCTTCCGCGGGTCGTCGGCGATGTGAGGCCCCATACGGTTCATCACGTAGCCCAGCGACACCCGCGCCTCCGGGTCGGCCAGACCGCACGAGCCGCCGAAGCCGTCGTGTCCGAAAGCCCGCGGATTGGGCCCGTAGGAGTTGTTCGGGCCGCTGAGCCACAGACCGAGCCCGACTTCGGTCTCGCCCTCGAAACCGGCACCGAGCACCAGGTCGCGGCAGCTGCCCTGTCCCTCGCGGACCCGCTCGGCCGCCTCGGGGGAGATGATGCGGTGGCCGTCGTAGGAGCCCTGCCCCGCGAAGACGCCGTAGAGCGCGGCCACGGCACGTGCGGTGCCGTGGCCGTTCGCGGCGGGGATCTCCGCGGCTCTCCACTCGGGCGTGTTGGCCTCCGCCGCACCCACCGCGGGATTGCCCAGGGCGGCCAGCGCCGCCGGCCCCAACTGGCTGAAGATCGCCGCCTGTTCGCTGCTCGACGCGGCCGGCGGATGCACCAGTTCGGCCGCCCGCCCGGCCTCCTTCTCCGGCAGGCCGATGCGGAAGTCGATCCCGAGCGGCCCGGTCACCTCCCGCTCCAGGAACGCCCCCGGCAGCAGTCCCGAGACGCGCCGCACGACCTCCCCGACCAGGAAGCCGTAGGTCAGCGCGTGATACCCGGATCGCGTCCCCGGCTCCCACCAGGGCTCTGTCTCCGCCAGCCGCTTCGTCGTCAACTCCCAGTCGCAGAGCTGGGCGAGAGTGTGTGGCTCCCGCAGGCCGGACAGCCCGGACCGGTGGGACAGCAGATGCCGTACGACACCTTCTCCTTGCCCGCCGCGGCGAACTCCGGCCAGTACACGGCCACCGGCGCGTCGAAGTCGAGCAGCCCCCGGTCCGCCAGGATGTGCGCGCACAGCGCCACCGGGCCCTTCGACGTCGACCACACGTTGACCAGCGTGTCGCGCTCCCAGGGGCGGGTGCGCGCCGGGTCGGCCCAGCCGCCCCACAGGTCAGCCACGGTCTCGCCGTCGACCGTGACGGTGACCGCGGCGCCCAGTTCGCCGCGGTCCCGGAAGTTCTCCTCGAACGCCGTCCGTACCGCCGCGAAGCGTTCATCGCAGTGGCCGTGGACCGCTGGTACGTGCTGGGACATGGACCCTCCGTCGTCCGTCGGGAACCCCGGGCGGTGACATGGCGACCCGGGCGCCATGAACATACCGACTGGTCGGACAGCGCGGAAGGGTAGGGGCAAAGCGGCTCAGTGGAAGAACAGTGATCCCGTCGGCTCCCGGTGCCCCTCGGCCACATGCCAGTAGTCGCGGGTCTCGACGGCCAGGCCGGCGTCGTCGAACCGCACGAAGACACAGCCGGCGAGCGTGGACGCCGAGCCGCCCTCCTCGGCCAGCACCCGGAACTCAGCCACCGCGACCCCGTCCGCGCCGACGACGGGAGCCGAGAACCGCACGTCCGTCACCCGCTCCTCGGCGAACGACCAGCGCAGATACTCGGCCAGCCCGTCCCGGCCGCGGTGCGGCTCACGGAACGGCATGGAGCGGTGGACGCAGTCCTCGGCGTACAACTCCAGCAGCGCCCGAACGTCATGTGCGGCCCAGGCGCGCTCCCAGACCCGGACGAACCGCTCCGCGGCCACCCCCGTCTCCATGCCCGGTCCCTCAGGCGTGGGAGCGCAGCCAGCGCAGCTTGGCCGCCTCCTGGTAGGGGCCGCCGCCCTCGTGGTCGTTGAAGTCGTACACCTCGATCGCTTTCTCGTCGTGCGCCCAGGCGTTGAACGCCGCGAAGACGGTGGACGGCGGGCAGGTCTGGTCCTCCAGAGCCGCCGAGAACAGGGCGGGGGCACGGCCGCGGGCCGCGAAGTGCACGCCGTCGAAGTAGGAGAGCGTACGCAGCGCGTCCTCGCCGCGGCCGCGGTGCGTCTTGAGGTAGAGGGCGATCTCGCGGTACGGGTGACGGTCCGTCACCGTCACCGCGCGCGGGTAGTCGCACAGGAACGGCACGTCCGGCGCGACCGCCGCCAGGTCCGGGACCAGCCCGCCCACCGCGATCGCGATGCCGCCGCCCTGGCTGCCCCCGAGGGCGACCGTGCGCGCGGGGTCGGCCAGCGGGTGGGAACGGGCCGCCTCCACCGCACGCACGCCGTCCGTGAACACCCGGCGGTAGTAGTAGTTCTCCGGGGCGTCGATACCCCGGGTCATGAAACCGGGGTAGGCCGGCACGCCGCCCACCGGGTCCGCGGTTCCGCCACCGCCGCCCCAGCCGCTGCCCTGGCCACGCGTGTCCATCACGAAGTGCGCCCGGCCCGACGACGCCCACAGCAGATGCTCGTGCGGCAGCCCGCGCCCGCCGCCGTACCCGATGAACTCCACGACCACCGGAATCGGCGCGGAGACCTCGGCGGGGATCGTGAACCAGCCCTTCACCGGGTGGCCACCGAACCCGGCGAACGTCACGTCGTAGACCTTCACCGTGGACAGGCCCGTGTCGACGAGTTCGAAGCGCGCGTCGAGATCGTGCTCGCGGGCCTCCTGAAGCGTCTTCGACCAGAACGCGTCGAAGTCCTCGGGCTCGGTCGACGCGCTGCGGTACTCGCGGAGCTCGTCGAGGGGAAGGTCGAACAGGGCCATCTGGAACCGCCTTTGTGAAGAGGGCGTGCGGATGATCACACCGTACGTGGGTGGTCGGACGACTCGCCAGGTCTTTGCCTCGGTACGCGCCTACGATGACGACATGACGTCTGCCGCCGAGGTGCCGGTCAACGCGGTCGAACTGCTGGTCAGGGACGCCGAACTGCTCGTCGTGGACGGCGAGCGGGAGATCCCGGGCGGCTGGGTGGCCGTCACGGGAGGTCGGGTCACCGCGGTCGGTCCGGCCGGCAGCGAACCCGAGGCCCGAACGACCGTCTCCGCCGTCGGGCGCCTGGTCACCCCGGGCCTGGTCAACACGCACCACCACATCTACCAGAACCTCACCCGCTCCTACGCCCCCGCCGTGAACGGCTCGCTCTTCGACTGGCTGACCACCCTGTACCCGCTGTGGGCCGCACTCGACCAGGAGGCCGCCTACGTGTCGGCCTACGTCGGCATGGCCGAGCTGCTGATGGGCGGCTGCACCACCTCCTCCGACCACCTCTACGTCCACCCCCGCCCGCGCCTGGTCGACGCCGAGATCCGCGCCGCACGCGACATCGGCTTCCGCTTCCACGCCACCCGCGGCTCCATGACCCGCTCCGTGGAGGACGGCGGGCTGCCGCCGCGGAGCGTCACGCAGACCGACGACGAGGTCCTCGCCGACAGCGAGCGCGTCATCAAGGCGCACCACGACCCGGAACCCGGCGCGCTGGTACGGGTCGCGCTCGCGCCCTGCTCGCCGTTCTCGGTGACGAAGGGGCTGATGACGGCCACCGCGGAACTCGCCGAGCGGTACGACGTACGGCTGCACACCCACCTCGCCGAGGACCGCGACGAGGACGCCTACTGCCTTCAGACCTACGGCTGCCGGCCCGTGGAGTACTTCGAGGAGACGGGCTGGATGAGCGACCGCACCTGGGTCGCCCACTGCATCTACCCCAGCGAGGACGAGCTGCGCCGCCTCGCGGCCGCGGGCGTCGGCGTCGCGCACTGCCCGAGCTCCAACATGCTGATCGGCGGGGGCACCGCCCGGGTGCGCGAGATGCGCGAGCTGGGCATGCCCGTCGGCATCGGCTGCGACGGCTCCGCCTCCACTGACCACGCCTCGCTGTGGATGGAGACCCGCGGGGCGCTGCTGCTCGGGCGCTACCGGGGCGGGCCCGGCGCGATGACCGCGCGGGACGCCCTCGACCTGGCGACGCGCGGCTCGGCCCGCTGTCTGGGCCGCGCGGACGAGCTGGGGCATCTGCGGCCCGGGGCGTGCGCCGACCTCGTCGTCTGGGACCTGCACGAGGTCGCGCTCGCCGGTGCGTGGACCGACCCGGTGGAGGCGTGGCTGCGTTGCGGGCCCGCCCGCGCGTGGACGACGGTGGTCGCCGGCCGCGTCCTCGTCGACCGGGGCGAGCCGGTCCTGGCCGGGCTGGCGGACGCGCTGCGGACGCACGGGGGGATCGCGCGGCGGATGCAGCAGGGGGTGTGAACGGCACCTCGTCCCGGCGGGCGGGGACCGGGCCGGTCATGCCCGGCGGCGGGTCCACTGCGGCTCGGTCAGGGCCCACTCCCGTTCCCAGGCGGCCATCCGGCGGTGGTTGAGCGCACCGCGCGCGACGGAGCGGACGAGGAGCACCCCCGCGACCGCGCCTCCGGTGGCACACAAGCCGAGGGTGAGCGTGTGCTGCCAGACCGCGCTCTCGTCCGGCGGCGGGAGCACACTCCGGCCCTTGCCGTCGAACCACACGTCGATCACCTCACCCCGGTGCGTGCCCGCCGGGACACGTGCCGTGCCCGTCCGCAGGCCGCTGTCGGGATCGGTCCAGCGCACGGTCGCGCGGTAGGCGTGCTCCCGGCCGCCCTGCACCGAGGGCAGCGAGTCGGGGGTCCGGCCGAGGACCTCGGCACGGACGCGATGGCGATCGGCACGCTGTTCCGCCGCGACCGCCCGCGCCTCGCCATGGGCCCACCAGCCCGCGACCGCGCCCGCCAGGGGAGCGCCCACGAACAGCAGCAGACCGACGGCCACGACCATCCATGCCTCTAGGACGTCCGACCGGCGCCTGAGCGGATTGCGCCGCCAGCGCCAGCCGCGCACCCGGGTTCGCATGTCGACCTCCGCACCGCGCACGTCTGCGAGCTCCCACACGGGTACCCCCACTGGCCTCCTTCACCGACGATCACCACAAGTGACCGCCGGACAGGAGTGCCCAGCCGGGTCCCGCCGAAACGCCGGGCGGTACGGGGACGGACGCCGGAGGCCGCCGAACCGGCCAGGAGGTGACGGTTCCGCCCGTCAGCCGAAGCGTTCGATCCGGATACGGTCCACGGGCTGGCCGGCCTCGACGAGCAGCCGCGAGGCGTGCTCGGCGAAGGCGTTGGAGCCGCACACATAGGCCTCCCACCCACCAGGAGGCTGCTCGGCCAGGAGCGGCGTCACATGTCCGGCCGCCATACGTCCCACCGGCACACCCTCCGGCGCGCTCCGCGTGAACACGGCCGTCGTCTCCGCTCCCACCTCCCGCGCGTAGACGAGCTCCCGCGGGCTGCGGGCCGACACCAGCATCCGCAGCGGCACGGACAGGCCGCGCATCCGGTGGTGCCGCACCATCGACATCAGCGGTACGACCCCGGAACCGGCGCCGATCAGCAGCGCGGGCCGGTCGCCGGGCCAGGCGAAGAAGCCGCTCAACGGGCCGCGCACCTCGACCTCGTCACCAGGCCTGGCCACCGTGTGGAACCAGCCCGAGACCTCACCGCCCTCGACGTGGTCCAGGGTCAGCTCGATGTGCCCCGAGTCCTCGGGCGCGGACGCGATCGAATAGTGGCGCTGCGCCACATAGCCGTCCGCGGCGACCAGCCGCAGCATCAGGTGCTGACCGGGCAGATGACCCGCCCACGCGGGCACCGCGAACCGGAACGTGGACGCGTGCGGGGTCTCGCGGCGGATCTCGGTGAGCGTGGCCGTCTGCCACACCGAGGCGGCCCGGTCGCTCACGGCGATCCGCCCGGGCACGGCGAACCGCGTCGGGGGAGTGAAGGCCCCGGGAGTGAAGGTCTCAGTCACCGGAGTACCGCTGCTCCTCCCAGGGGTTGCCGCGGGCGTGGTAGCCGTTCTGCTCCCAGAAGCCCGGCTCGTCGTGGTCGAGGAGCCGCAGGCCCGCGATCCACTTGGCGCTCTTCCAGAAGTACAGGTGCGGCACCAGCAGCCGCGCCGGACCGCCGTGCTCGGCGGCAAGCGGCTTGCCGTCGAACTCCCAGGCGATCCAGGCCCGTCCGCCGGTGAGGTCGGCGAGCGGCAGGTTCGTCGTGTAGCCGGTGTGCGAGTAGGCGACCGCGTGGGTGGCGGACCCATGTGGCCGCACCACATGGAGGAACGCGTCCAGCGACACGCCCCCGAACCGCACTCCGAACTTCGACCAGCTGGTCACGCAGTGGATGTCGCCCTCGTACGCCGACGCCGGCAGCTCGTGCGCCGCCTCCCAGTCCCAGGTGTGCGGCTGCTCCACCAGGCCGTCGATGCGGAAGGTCCAGTCGGCGGGCGCCAGTTCAGGGGTGACCTCCGCGGACAGGACGGGCCAGTCGTCGCCCGCGTCGTACTGGCCGGGCGGCAGCCTCGGATTGTCGATGCGGGCGCGCCCGGTGAAGCCTCGGGTGACGTTCATACGGTTCCAGCGTGACGACGGTGGTGATTGCTTACGCGGTCAACCGTACGTGCATGTCAGGCACGCCCGGCGCGCGGGCCGGCCCCGGGATCGTGAAGACCGTAAGAACTTGAAGGCCGTATGAACTCTCCGGCGTCCGGGGAATAGCGGACCGCCGATCTTCCTTGCCGACTGTTGCCACATCCGGTGGTCCTTTAGAACTGGTGTCCCGGCGCACAAACCGGTGTCCCGGCGCAGCGAAGGAGAGTGGGAGCAGTGCCCAAGGCGTATGTCTTCACGCGGTACGGCGGACCGGAGACCGAGGCCCTCGTCGAGGTGGACCGGCCCGTCCCGGGCCCCGGACAGGTCCTGGTCGCGGTGCGTGCCGCGGGCGTGAACCCCATCGACTGGAAGCTGCGCACGGGCTACCGCCGCCCCGGGAGCGGCGAGCGCGTGTTCCCGGCCGTCTTCGGCAGCGAGGTCGCCGGGATCGTCGAGGCGACCGGCGACGGCGTCGAGGGATTCGCCGCGGGGGACGAGGTCTTCGGCAATACGGTGGCCGGGGCCTACGCCGAGTACGCACTGCTGCCCGCCGCGGTGACCGCGCACAAGCCCGCCGCGTTGGACTTCACCGACGCCGCGACCCTGCCCGTAGCCGCCGCGACCGCCTACGACGGGATACGCCAGCTCGACCTGCCTTCGGGGGCGACCCTGCTGGTCACCGGCGCGGGCGGCGGGGTGGGCGCGGCGGCCGTGCAGATCGCCCGGGCCTTCGGACTGGGCGTCGTCGGCGTCGCTAGCAAGGGAAAGAAGGACTTCGTCGAGTCGCTCGGGGCCGTGCACGTGCCGTCCGGCCCGGGCTGGGCCGAGCGGGTGCGGGCGGCCGCGCCGGACGGCGTCGACGGGGTCTACGACCTCGTGGGCGGCGAGGTACTGGCCGAGGCGGCTCTGCTGCTCACCGACCGGACGAAGCTGATCACGGCCGGCGCCCCGCCCGAGGAGGTGGAGCGGCTGGGCGGAGCCCGCGTGGCCCGGGCGCGCACCGCCGCGGTCCTGGAGGCGGTCGCCCACCTCGTGGTCAAAGGCGAGCTCGACCCCCACGTCACCCGGACGTTCCCGCTCGACCGGGCAGGCGAGGCCCTGCGCACGGTCGAGGACGGCCACGCCCGCGGCAAGGTCGTGATCGAGGTCGCCCGATGACCACCGAGGCACCGCACACCACCGAGGCCCCGCGGACCGTCGACGCACCGCACGTCCTCGACAACCCCGCCCTGGCCGCCCTCACCGGCCCGCACGCCCACTTCGCCGAGCGGCGCGGCCGGGTGCTGCGCTACCCCGTCGACGTCACGCCGTGGCTGGCCCTGCCCGACGAGCCCGACACCGACGACTGGGCCGACGTCGCGGCGCTCGCCGGCCCCGAGGTCCCGCTGCTCGGCTTCCGGGGGCGGGTCCCCGACGACTGGGAGGTCACGGAAAGGATCGAGGGCGTGCAGATGGTGGACGACGGTGTGATCCCGGCCCCGGACCCGGAGGCGGTCCGCCTCGGCCCCGCCGACGTGCCCGAGATGCTCGACCTGGTCGCCCGCACCCGGCCCGGCCCCTTCCTGCCCCGCACCATCGAGCTCGGCACCTACCTCGGCATACGGCGGCACGGTGCCCTCGTCGCCATGGCGGGGGAGCGGCTGCACCCGCCGGGCTGGACCGAGATCAGCGCGGTCTGCACCGACCCCGTCGTCCGCGGCGAGGGCCTGGCGACCCGGCTGATCCTCGCCGTCTCCCACGGCATCCGGGAGCGCGGCGAAACCCCCTTCCTGCACACCGGCGCCGGCAACACCAACGCCATCCGGCTCTACGAGTCCCTGGGTTTCCGGCAGCGCCGTACGACGGTGTTCGCAACGGCGCGGGCACCGCGGCGGTTCCCGGTCGCGTAAGACGACTTGGCGCGTTGGGGTACTGTGTGGCCTTCCGGCTGCGGGCGGTCCCAGCCGTGAAGTACCGAGGAGGTGAGACCCATTACCGCACTGTCAGGTCGGGTGCTCTCTCCTCGAACCGGCGCGGATCACCGCCGTAGGTGACCGCGGGAGCGCCCTTCGGCTTCCGAAAGGCTCTCGGCTTTCATGCCTCCACTTTCCCCGCAGTCGCCGTCCCCTTCTCATGCGTCTTCTCGTGACTCCGTCGTAGCCGCGCTCCGTGCCTCCGGCTGTGTCTTCGCCGAGGACGAGGCGGAGTTGATCCTGGCCACCGCGCGCACCCCGGACGAGCTGGCCACCCTGGTGGACCGCAGGGTCGCCGGTCAGCCCCTCGAACTCGTCCTGGGCTGGGCCGAGTTCCGCGGGCTGCGCATCGCCGTGGAACCCGGCGTGTTCGTGCCCCGCCGCCGTA
This sequence comes from Streptomyces sp. SA15, assembly GCF_002291145.1. Classification (GTDB taxonomy): domain Bacteria; phylum Actinomycetota; class Actinomycetes; order Streptomycetales; family Streptomycetaceae; genus Streptomyces. Next base: position 88,578 of record NZ_NTGE01000215.1, on the reverse strand, counting down.
CCGAGTTCCTCGTCGAACAGGCCCTCGCCCACGTCCCCGACGCGTCCGTCGTGGTGGACCTGTGCTGCGGCTCGGGCGCCGTCGGGGCCGCGCTGGCCGCCTCGCTCGGCCGGATCGAGTTGCACGCCGCCGACATCGACCCGGCCGCGGTGCGCTGCGCCCGCCGCAACGTCGCCGCCGTCGGCGGCCACGTCCACGAGGGCGACCTGTTCGACGCCCTCCCCGGTGACCTGCGCGGCCGTGTCCACGTCCTCGCGGCGAACGTGCCGTACGTCCCCAGCGGCGAAGTCGGGCTCCTGCCCGCCGAGGCACGCGACCACGAGCCGCTGGTCGCGCTCGACGGAGGCACGGACGGCCTGGACGTCCTGCGCCGGGTCGCGGCCGAAGCGCCCCGGTGGCTCGCCCCCGGCGGCTGTCTGCTGGTCGAGACGAGCGAACGCCAGGCGCCGACGGCCGTCGACGCCTTCAACCGCAGCGGCCTGGAGACCCGCCTGGCGGTGTCCGAGGAGATGTACGCCAACGTCGTGATCGGCACCAGCTCCTGAACTTGAGACGCCGTCAATTCTCATGACGCGGACCACGCCGCGGCGAACCGCTCGGCGAGCATCAGCGTGGGCAGGTTGGTGTTCGCCCGCGGAATGCCCGGCATGGTCGACGCGTCCACGACGTGCAGCCCGTCGACCCCACGCACGGCGCCCCGGGTGTCGGTCACGGCGGACGGGTCGTGCTCGGGTCCCATCCGGCAGGTACCGACCGGATGCTGATACGAGGCGGTCTGCGCGTGCGCCATGGCCGCGAGGTCGGCGTCCGTGGCGTCACGGACCGGCCGCCCTGGGGTCAGCAGTGCCGCCAGCGGCCCGGTATCGGCGATCTCGTGTGCGAGCCGGATGCCGGCCACCATGCGGTTCAGATCGTCGGGGTGGTCCAGCAGACGAGGGTCGATGGCGGGCCGGTTGTCCGGGCCGTCGGCGCGGAGCCGCAGGGTGCCGCGGGAGCGCGGGGCGATCACCGCGACGAGCAGGTGGCACAGCGATTCGCCGTCGACCGCCATCGGCCCCGCGGGAAAGATCTGCAGGTCGGGGCCGGCCTCCTCACCGTTGCCCGCACAGGTGAGCATGGTCTGCAACGCGGGTGTTCCTTCCGGCACGGTGGCGGCGAAGGGCAGCCGCAGCAGCGGGTGATCCCGCAGGTCGCGCCCGACGCCGGGCAGGTCGACCCGCGCCTCGATCCGGGCCTCACGGAGTTCCTCGGCCGGGCCGATGCCGGAGCGCAGCAACAGCAGCGGCGACCCGTACGCGCCGGCCGCCAGCACGACGAGGCCGGCGTGGATGGTCTCGGCCGGCTCGGCCAGTCGCACACCGACGGCACGAGTCCCCTTCAGCACCACCTTCTCGACGAGCACACCGCCGCGGACGGTGAGGTTGGGCCGCTGCCGCGCCGCCGCGAGGTAGGTCAGCGCGGTGGACTGGCGGACCCCACCGACCTGGTTGAACGGCATCGGCCCGGCCCCGTGCGCGCCGGGGGCGTTGTGGTCGGCGACCGCGGGGTACCCGGCGGCCACGCAGGCGTCCGTGAACGCCCGCTGCACCGGCGTCAGTTCGGCGGGACGGGGGCGCTTGACCGGCACCGGCCCCGCGCTGCCGTGCCAGTCGTCGGTGAAGTCCAGGTCTCGTTCCACGGTGCGGAAGTACGGCAGCACATCGGCGAAGCCGAGGCCGGGATTGCCGAGGTCGGCCCACGCGTCGTAGTCGGCGGGTTGGCCGCGCAGCGCCATCGCGTTGTTCGTCGCCGAACTGCCGCCGACCACCCGGCCCGCGAACAGGGGGACGCGCCTGCCGCCGGCACCCGGCTCACTGGTGTACCCCCAGTCGTAGGAGGTCTCGGTGAGGTCGTCGGCATCGGCGATCTCGGCGGGCTGCTCCCGCGCCGTCGTACCGAAGTCCGGGCCCGCTTCCAGCAACAGCACCGAGCGGTCGGGATCGGCGGAGAGACGATCGGCCAGCACCCCGCCCGCCGAACCGGCACCGACGACGATCAGGTCGTATCCCATCGCTGCCCTACCCTTTCCTCGCCTTCGTCGGTACAGCCGCAGCCCTCACCGGCTACCGCCGACCGGCCGACTGAAACACCCCGCGCCCCTGCCGAGTCACCCGCGAAGGAAGTACAGGACCGTCATGGTCACGGCGGTCGTCAGGACGGCGCCGCGCAGCAGCCGGGCCGGGAGGCGGCGGGCGAGGTGGGCGCCGCCGAAGCCGCCGGCCACCGCGCCGGCCAGCATCGTGGTGAGCACCAGCGGAGAGCTGAGGGCGTCGGAGGCGACGAGGAACAGCGCGGTCGCGCTGAGATAGACGGCCGCGACCTGGGCGACCCGCATCGGATTGCCGGCCGCGGCGTCGAGACCGAGGCCGATGCTCCACAGGGCCAGCATCATGATGCCTACGGCACCGCCGAAGTATCCGCCGTACACGGAGAGCAGGAACTGGCCGGCCAGTACGGTCCTGGAACCCATCCCGAGCGGGCGGTCCAGCGCGCTGCTCAGCGCACCGGAGACGCGGCGCCCGAACGCCAGCAGCACCGTGGCGAACGCCAGCAGCCACGGCACCGCCGCGTCGAACGCCTCCGACGGCAGCGCCAGCAGCAGGCCGGCGCCCATGCCGCCCCCGATGACACTCGCCGTGGTCAGCGCCGTCGTGGAAGTGGTGCCGACCGGGGCGAGTTCGCGACGGTAGACCCAGGCGCCGACCACCGAGCCGGGGACGAGGGCGATGGTCGACGACGCGTTCGCCGTCACCGGGGACTGGCCGACCGCGACCAGCGCGGGCAGCGCGACGAACGTGCCGCCACCCCCGACCGCGTTCAGCGCGCCGGCGGCGACACCGGCCAGCAGGACGAGCAGCGTCTCGGACACCCGCCGAGCATCGCCCCGTGACCGGTGGGCTCACAATGCGGCATCGACGCACCCAGCCCAAGGCTGTGCCATAGGCTCACGAGGGTGCGCTACGACCTGGACGATCTGCGGCTCTTCCTCGCCGTCGTGGCAGAGGGATCGATCACCGCGGGCGCCCGACGCAGGCACCTGAGCCTGCCCTCGGCCAGCGCGCGGGTGCGGGCACTGGAGCACCACGCCGGTGTGACCCTGCTGATCCGCGGCCGGCGGGGCGTACGGCCCACCCCCGCGGGCACGACACTGGCCCGGCACGCCCGCGAGGTCCTCGACCGCACGGCCCGGCTCGACAGTGCCGTCGCCGGCTACACCCGGTCCCCGACCGCACCGCTGACCCTACTGAGCGGCGGCTCCGCGATGCACCGGCTCGTGCCGCAGGCCCTGGTCTCGTTCCTCCGCGCGCACCCGGACGTCGACGTCACGGTCCGCGAGAGCCGTACCCCGCACACCGTGCGGACGCTCGCCGACGGCGAGGCGGACCTCGGAGTCGTCGTCGACGACGAGGCCCGCGACTGCGGCCTCGACATGGAGGTCCTCGGCGACGACTCCCTCGTCGTGGTCGGTCAGCGAGGCGGGATTCTCGCCGACCGGACCGCGGTGACCTACAGCGAGGCCGCCGAGCACCCGCTCGTCGGGCTCGACGCCGACTCCTCGCTGCGCCGCTGGATCGAGCGGCACCTCGGTCCCCACGCCCCGGTGGCGCGGTACCGCACCACGGTCGCCGACCTCAACGTCCTGGTCGCCCTCGCGGCCGCCGGTGTCGGCCTCGCGGTCGTACCGCGCCGCGCCCTCGACCCGAGCCGGCCACTCGACGTGTGCGAACTGCGGGACGCCTGGGCGCGCCGCCGGCTTCTGCTGGCCTGGGGCGTCAAGGAACGGCCCGCGTCCGCCGCCGCGCTTGCCGGGCACCTGCGCCAGGCCGCCCTGTCCGAGCCGGCCGCCCCCACCGAGGAACTACCGCGCCCACTTCGGCATCCACGACCCCGGGGCGGGTCGGGCGGACCCGAGATGCACCCGGAGTGCGGTGAGCGCGGGATGCGGATTGTCGTCCCGCCAGATGAGTGAGTGCGGGTACACCGGTGTCGGGTCCTGTACGGGGATACGCCGCAGGTCCTCGTCGGCGGGCCAGACGAGGCGGGTCCGTTCGCCGACGAAGGTCGCCAGTGTCGGGGAGTCGGCGATCGTGTCCAGGAGCGGCTCGGTGCCGAAGTCCGGACCGGTCGCCTCGATGGTGAGCCCGAACTCGGCGGCGAGGTCGTCGTAGAAGACGGCCCACTCGGTACCGGCGACCAGGCCCGGCATCCAGATCCGGTGCCCGGCCAACTGCTCGGGCCGCAGGGTACGTGCGTCGGCGAAGGCGTGCGCCGGCCCGGTGACCAGCTGTAGGGGCTCGTCGTAGACCCGGTCCGTCACGATGCCGTCGGGCAGCTGCCGCGCGGGGACGGTGACGGCCCGGAAGGACGCGTCGATCGTGCCGGACCGGACGGCCGTGAGGGCCGCGTCGGCGTCGAAGAGGGTCACGACGTCGAGTTCGGTTCCGGGGTGCGTGCGGTGGAAGTCGCCCAGCAGTGCCGCCGGGGCGAGCCGTCGGCCGATCACATCGACCCGCAGGGCACGCCGCCCGGGCCGTACGGAGGCCGCCGCCCGTTCCTCGGACCGCAGGAGTTCACGCGCGTGGGGCAGGAACGCCTGCCCGTCGATGGTGAGCCGCGCTCCGCGCGCGGTGCGGGTGAACAGCCGTACCCCGAGGTCCTTCTCCAGGGCGGCGACACGCTTGGAGACGGCCTGCTGGGTGATCGAGAGGGTGGCGGCGGCTTCCTGGAACCTGCCCGCGTCCGCGGCGGCGACGAAGGTGCGTACGGCATCGAGATCCACGCCGGTCAGCCTAGGGGACGTACAACGTTCGGTTGTGGCTGTCCGACGCGGCGGTTGTTTGATCGGCCGACCCGCTTCCCGCTTTGATGGCGCTGGTCAACGGCAGGTTGTTCGAGGGTGGCGGTGAGGGGTGGGGCGGGGCGTGTCGGTGAGGCGGTCGCTGGGGCGGCCATTCGGTCTGCTGTGGGCGGCGTACGGGGTCAGCACGTTCGGTACGCGGCTCGCGTTCGACGCGTTCCCCCTGATCGCGGTGCTCGTTCTGCACGCCGGGCCGAGCGAGGTGGCGGCGCTGGCGGCCGCGGGGCTCGCGGTGGGGGCGGCGGTGGCGGTGCCGCTCGGACCGTGGGTGGAGTTCCGCCGCAAGCGGCCGGTGATGGTCGCGATGGACCTGATCCGGTGCGCGGCCCTGCTGAGCGTCCCCGCCGCGTTCGCACTCGGCGGGCTCACCTTGGCCCAGCTCCTGATCGTGTCGGTGGTCGTCGCGGCGGCCGACATCACCTTCATCGCGGCCTCCGGTGCCTGTCTCAAGGCGCTCGTGCCGCGGGAGGACCTGCTCGTCGCGAACGGCCGCCTGGAGGCCACGACATGGACCGCCACCGTGCTCGGACCGCCCGTCGGCGGGGCCGCGATCGGGCTGTTCGGCCCGGTGACGACCGTGGTGGCCGACGCCGTCAGCTACCTGCTGTCGGCCGTGGGGATCCGCGCGATCGGCGGCAAGGAGCCGCGGCCCGTGCGCACCGACCCACCGCAAGGCTTCCGCGCCGGCGCCCTGCTCGAAGGATGGCGGTACATCCTGACGAGCCCCGTCCTGCGCCCTCTGTTCCTCAACACGGTCCTGGTCAACGGCCTGATCATGGCGACCTCGCCGCTGCTCGCCGTCCTCATGCTCGGCCACCTGGGCTTCGCCGCCTGGCAGTACGGCCTCGCCTTCGCGGTCCCCTGCGTGGGCGGCCTGATCGGCTCGCGCCTCGCCCGGCGCCTGGTCGCACGGTACGGGCAGCACCGGGTGCTGCTCACCGCCGGGGCACTGCGCGCGTGCTGGTCGCTCGGACTGGCCTTCGTCGGGCCCGGGGCCGCCGGGCTCGTGCTCGTCATGGCCGTGGAGTTCGGGCTGATCATGTGCGTGGGCGTGTACAACCCGGTGCTCGCCACCTACCGGCTCGAACACACCGCGACCGACCGCGTGGCCCGCACCCTGTCCGCGTGGTCGGTCACCGGCAAACTCACCACCGCGGCCCTGACCGCCCTGTGGGGACTGCTGGCCGCTCTCACCGGAACCCGCACCGCGATCGCCCTGGCCGGCCTGCTGATGCTCGCGACGCCGCTGCTGCTCCCACGGCACGAGCGGGCCCGGCAGGACGAGCGGGGCTCAGTGGGCACCTCGGCCTGACCGAGCCCGACGTCAGGCCGCCGCGCCACTGCCCGAAGGGCTCGGCTTCTGCCCGCCCCGGAAGCCGTGACCGGGATGGCCGGGGAACTTGCCGCGCCAGTCGTCGGAGCCCTTCCTGTCCTCCCAGGTGCCCGAGAGGACACGCATGGCGGTCCTGGTGCCGTCGTCGGAGCGGGTACCGACGAGGTAGGCCGTCTCGCCCTCCTTGAGGGCGTCGGCCGCCGACGTGTCGTCGGGGAAGGCCTTGGTGTCCGAGTCCACGGTCCACGCCCACGTTGCCCCGTCCTCGCTCTTGACCGTGATCTGGTCGCCGTCCACCTTCTCCACGGTGCCCCGCTGCCAGACCCGGACGAGCCAGTCGCCGGTCTCACGGTCCTTCACGGTCGACTCGCCGTGCACCGCGTCACCGCCGAGGAACCACGGCCCGCGGCCGTGCCGTTCGGGGCCGTCCGGTGACGGTGACGCGGAGCCGGAGGCCGCGGGCAGGGCCTCGTCACCCGAGGTGCCCGAATTCCCCGAGGTGGCGGCGTAGGCGACCGTGCCGCCGAGGGCCAGCACGGCGACCGCGGTCGCAGCGATGACCGTGCGGGCCCGGGCGGACCGCCGCTGCCACAGCCCGTGCAGGGCCGCGCCCGTCGTACGCTCCGGTTCCGCTCCGCCGGGACCCGCGAGCACCTCCCAGTCCGCGCCCGTCTCGGCGTGCCGGTCGGGCGGCTCGCCGCCGGCGGTGTGTCCCTGCTCCGGATCGTGCGTCACGACTCGCTCCCCTCGGCCACGGCACCCGGCGTCCGCGCCGCCAAGTCCTGCTGTGATTGTGGGACGCGGCCGGTAAGGAACAGGTAATCGGTTCCTGTGAGAATCACGCTCCCGGCACGGGTGTCACACGCCGCTGGGGTCCTCGTCCGACGTCCGCACCCGCGCGATGAGCAGCGCCACGTCGTCGGAGTTGTCCGGCTGGTGCAGGGTGCGCAGCAGGAGGTCGCAGACCTCCTCCAGGGGGAGGTCGGGGCCGTCGAGGAGGGTCAGGAGGGCGTCGAGGCGTTCGTCGAGGGGATGCTGCCGGGTCTCGACGAGGCCGTCGGTGTAGAACACCAGCCGGTCGCCGGGGGCGAGATCGACGGTGGTGGTGGAGAAGGCGATGCCGCCCACGCCCAGCGGCACGCCGGTGGGCAGGTCGAGCAGCTCCGGGGGACGCCCGGCGCGCAGCCGGGCCGGCGGCAGGTGCCCCGCGTTCGCGATCCTGCACTGTCGCAGCGCGGGGTCGTGGACGGCGTACACACAGGTGGCGATGGAGTGGTCCAGGCCCTCGGTGATCTTGTCGAGGTGTTCCAGGAGCCGGGCGGGGTCGAGTTCGAGGGAGGCGAGGGTGGTCGTCGCGGTACGCAGCCGGCCCATGGTCGCGGCGGCGGTGATGCCGCTGCCCATCACGTCACCCACGACGAGCGCGGTCTTGCCGCCCCCCAGCGGGATCACGTCGAACCAGTCGCCGCCGACCTCCGCGGTGGCGCCCGCGGGCTGGTAGCGGGAGGCGACCTCCAGTCCGCCGGTCACGGGCGGATGGCTGGGCAGCAGGCTGCGCTGCAGGGTGAGGGCGGTGTCGCGGGCGTTCTGGTACCAGCGGGCGTTGTCGATCTGCACGGCAGCGCGGGACGCCAGTTCACGCGCCAGCAGCAGGTCGTCCTCGCCGAACGGCAGCGGATTGCGGGCGCGTTTGAGGTCCATGGCGCCGAGCACCTCGCCGCGCGCGATCAGCGGTACGGCCAGATAGGAGTGCACGCCCGCCCGGGCCAGCAGCTCGGCCGCTTCCTCGGAACGCGCGATGCGGGGCAGGTCCTTGCTCTCGACCCGCTCCACCAGGACGGGGCGGCCCGTGCGGACGCACTCGGTGACCAGGCGGTCGGAGGCGTACCGGGCGACCTGCCCGGGCGGGTCGGCCGCGCTCAGGGCGTCCGGGGCGCGGTCCGCCTCGACGGCCAGCGCGCGGAACACCGCGGGCTCGGCGGGGCCGAGGGTGCTGGGCCTGCCCTGTACCACCGCCTCCAGCAGGTCCACGGCCGCGACGTCGGCGAGGTCGGGCACGGCCACCTCGGCCAGCTCGCGGGCGGTGCGGTCCAGGTCCAGGGTCGTGCCGATGCGGGTGGAGGCGTCGGCGACCAGGGCCAGGCGCCGCCGCGCGGCTTCCGCCTCGACGGCTGCCAGGTGCTGCTCGGTGACGTCCTCCACCGAGACGGCCACGCCCAGCGCGGTGCCGAGCGAGTCCTCCAGCCGGTAGAGCGAGACCGACCAGGCGTGTTCCTCGCCCGGATCGGCCGGTGTACGGCCGACGGTCCGCCGGTCGACGACCGCCCGGCCGGTCTCCAGCACCTGACGTGCCGCCGACTCGACGGCTTCGGCGTCGATGTGCGGCAGGATCTCGCGGACGGTCCGGCCGAGGTGGTCCTCGGCCGGTATGCCGTTGAGCCGCTCCAGCGCCGGGTTGACCGAGACGTACCGCAGATCGGTGTCCAGCACCGCCAGCCCGATCGGGGACTGGTCGACGATCCGGGTCGACAGCGCCACGTCCCGCTCCAGCCGCCGTACGGTCGACTGGTCCGCGGCGAGGCCCAGGGCGTAGACGTCGCCCTGGTCGTCCAGCAGCCGCATGTTGCGGAACTCCACGAGCCGTGTGCTGCCGTCCTTGCGCCGGATGGGAAAGGCCCCGGCCCAGCCCTCGCCGGTGTCCATGACGTCGGCGAACAGCTTGACCACCAGATCGAGGTGCTGCTCGTGGACCATGATCCGGGCGGCGTACTGCCCGAGCGCCTCCTGCGCCGTGTAGCCGAACAGCTCCTCCGCCTGCGGGCTCCACAGCACGACGCGGCCCTCGGTGTCCAGGACCACCGAGGCCACGCCGAGCACATCGAGCAGCCCGCTGGGCCGCACCGGCCCGCGCACCGGCTCCTCGCCCTCGGGCCCGGGAATCCCGGCTGCTCTCATGCCACGCACCGCCTTCGCCCATCCTCGCGGCACGCCGTTCCCCCGTGCCGACTCCCCTTGTTCTACCGCGCTCAACCGTCACCGCGACGCCGCCGTCGGCTTTTACCACCATCCCTCAATACGGCGGCGGCCGTCCGGCGAAGCCACACCGAGACCGTAGCCGAGCCGACGGCCGACGTCCCCTCTTATTGGTCTGCACATGGCTACTCGCTCGGGCCGGACTGTGCGCCGACCACGCCCACCCCCCACCGAGGAGTCGCCTCCCTGCCCCTGCGTGCCCGGCAGCGTCGCCGTACCGTCCTCGCCGCCCTCGCCTCCCTCACCGCCGCCCTGCTGTCGCCGGGCGGGAACTGGTCGGAGTACGTCCACACGCTGAGCCCCGGCGAGGCACTGAACAACTCCTGGGTCGCCGTCTCACCCGGCGGACAGTGGATGCCGGCGGGCGAGTACGGCACCATGAACCGGCTGCTGGTCTTCCCGACGCCCGGCGTCAACCGACTGCGACCGCCGTAGCGGCACCCTGCGCATGATCGTCGTATCGCCGGGCATCTGCGTCCTGACGGACAGCAAGACGTACCGCTTCACCCGGAGTTGAGGTCCGCCGAGGCGGTGGGGGGCCGTCGGCGGAGACCGGCGGCCCGGACCGGAAATGAGTGCCGGCACCGATGGTGACGCCCGTCGCTGGGATGCGACGGTGGCGGGAAGGCCGAGATCTCGCGCCCCCCGGGGACGCCCGACGATCCACGGCACCCGGCACGACCTCGGACGAAGGAGGACCCGTATCCACCCCCGTGAAGTGAAGCCCGTCCGGCGCCCCGTGCGTTCGAAGGAGGTGACCCGTGGGACATGCTGACACCCTGCTCGCCATGGGCGGCGCCTTCCTGGCCGCCGCGTTCCTCGCCCGCCTCGGCGGCAGGATCGGACTGCCCACGATCCCGCTGTTCATGCTCGCCGGCATCCTGCTCGGCCCGCACACGCCGGGCCTGGTCCTGGTCGAGGACGCCCACGACTTCGAGATGCTCTCCGCGCTCGGGCTGGTGCTGTTGCTGTTCTACCTGGGCCTGGAGTTCCATCTCGACGACCTCAGGAGCGGCGGCAAACGCCTGCTGACCGCGGGCGGGACCTATCTGCTGCTGAACGTCGGCGCGGGCCTCGGCTTCGGGTTCGCGCTGGACTGGGGGACGCGGGAGGCGCTGGTGCTCGCCGGTGTCCTGGGCATCTCCTCGTCCGCCATCGTCACCAAGATCCTCATCGACCTGGGCCGTATCGGCCGCCCCGAGACCCGCCTGATCCTGGGCGTGATCGTGGTGGAGGACATCTTCCTCGCGCTGTACCTCGCGGCCCTGCAACCGGTCCTCAGCGGTGCCCAGGGCATGGGAGAAGTGCTCCTCCAGGCGGGCAAGGCATTCGCCTTCCTGCTGGTGCTGGCCGCCGCGGCCCGGTACGGCACCCGGTGGGTCGGCCGACTCATCCAGGTCCGCGACGACGAACTGCTGGTCATCAGCTTCCTCGGCGCGGCGGTCCTCGTCGCCGGTGTCTCCGAGGTGCTCGGGGTCGCCGACGCCATCGGCGCGTTCATGGTGGGCCTGATCCTGGCCGGCACGCCGTCCGGGCCGCGCATCCGCGAGCTGGTGCATCCGCTGCGCGACGCCTTCGCCGCGATCTTCTTCTTCGCCTTCGGGCTCGCCATCGACCCGGGAGTCGTCGCGTCGGTCGCCGGACCGGTCGCCGCCGCGGCAGCGGTGACCCTGGTGATGAACGTGGTCGCGGGCCTGCTCGTCGCCCGCCTGTACCACTACGGCGCCGAGCCCGCAGCGGACATCGCCACGACGCTCGTGGCCCGCGGCGAGTTCGCGTTGATCCTCGCCGCCATGGCCACCAGCGCGGGGCTCGACGCACGCCTGGCCCCGTTCATCGCGGGCTACGTCCTCGTGCTGGCCGTCCTCGGTCCCGTCGCCGCCGGACGCGCCCACCTGCTCGTCCGCGCCCTGCGTTTCACACACGCCAGGCTGTCGCGGGGCGCGGCGTCCCGGCGCGGCCGCTCGGGACAGGAAGCGACCGATGCCGCCGATCCGTACGGGACGGACGACGGCGACATGTCGGCGTCGGCCTCCAGCACCCAGCCGGCGGAGGCGGTCGAGCGGTAGCACCGCTGGGCCCCGCTCTCGTCGCGGTCACGGAGACGGGACTGCCGGAGTTCGGCCGAGAGGGCCGCGGTGGGCAGGCCGGAGGGCGCACGAAGGAGGGGACAGCGCGGTGAGTGAGCCGAGCGCGCCGACTAGGGCGATGGGCGACGCCCGGCGCGCTCCGACCGGCTTGTCAGCGAGACACGGAGGAATCATGCCCCAGTCCGACGACGAACGTCTGGTCGGTCTCGAAGCGTGGCTCGAGCACGACGATCCCCGGTTCGCCCGTGCGCTGAGCGCCGGTCGACCCGCTCGCCCTCGCGAGTACCGGCGCACCGGCGCCTGGTGGACGCTCGCCGTCGCCGTGACCGCGCTGACGACCGGCGTGGCCCTGGCCGCCGGCCTCCTCATCGCCACGGGCCTGGTCCTCACCGGCATCGCCGCCGAGTTGTTCGACCCCCATCGCGGCCGGCCGTGGCCTTGACGGCGGACCGTGGCCACCGCTCGGCGTGTTCGATCCTCCACTGGCGTAACCCGTTCGCGGAACAGGCGGAACAGAACGGGCACCTCCGCCGGTAGTGCTCCGCGGCATGTGGTGGTTTTCTGGGGATGCGGGGCGGTATCCCGGAGCGGGCCGTGGTACCGCGTCGCGGCCACGAGAGGAGCGATCACGATGGACGGTGAGCGACCGCACCCGGAATCCGTCTCCGTGGAGATCAGCGGATGCAGCAAGGACGACGCCCGGATCGTGTTCGACACCCTGTGTGCCTGCTACTCGTCCGACCGGTGCGCCGACGACGTACCCGAGGAGCTCTCGGAAACCCGCCCCACTGTGTGGCTCGGCACGTTCGACGTCGCCGACCCGCACGAGGGCGCCCGGCCCGCCCGGCTCTCCTCCTCCGTCATCGCCGACGTGCAGGGCGGATACTGGGCGATCGACCGTTTCCGCGCCACCCTGGACTCCCTGTTCGCCGTGCACGACCTGTCCACGGCCTCCGGGGACCAGGAGGAGGAACTGCACGTGAGGCTGGAGAGCCGGTGAGCGCTATCCCTCCGCGCCGAGGAGGCTGAGCACCGCACGCCGGTAGACGGCGTGGACGCCGGGCAGGTCCGCGAGCCGGGCGCGTTCGTCCAGGCCGTGCAGTCCCTCGTACCGCACGCCGAAACCCGCGGTGGCGGGGATGCCCTCGCCCGCCAGCAGGTTGCCGATGTTCGACGGCCCCGCGGTCTTCGCCCGCACCGGCAGGCCCTCCCGCGCGGCGGCGTCGAGGAGCGCGGCGGCGGGCTGCTCGTCCCGGGCCAGACGGAACGGCGGCCACGCTGCCACCGGGACGATCGCGGTCGGCCGCGGGGCCGGCCACCGGACGTCCAGCTCCGCCACGGCCGCACGGACCAGGCCCTCGGCGGCCCGGGCGTCGAAGGCCGGGGTGGTGCGGACGTCGATTCCCAGCTCGCACAGGTCGGGGACCACCGAGAAGCCCTGACCGCCGTGGCAGGAGGTCACCGACAGTTTCGGCGGCAACGGGAACTCGCCCTCCGGGCCCGGGAGTTCGGCCGCGTCGAGGAGACCCACGAGACGGGCCGCGCGGGACACCGCCCCCACCGTCGGCCGGCTCGATCCCGAGTGGCCCGAGGCCCCGTGTACGGCGATCGTCGCCCGCCACAGCCCCCTCCCGCCGACCACGACCTCGTCCATCCCCGGGTAGCCGATCATCACCCCGGCCGGGCGGTGCGCGGCCGGGTCGGCGAGGTAGGCGCGGGCGCCGCCGAAGCCGCCGGTGTGCTCGTCGACGTCGAGCAGCACGGCGAGCCCGCCGCGCAGGGCGTCCCCGCGGACGTGCAGGTCGGCCGCGATGTGGCAGAACATCGCCGCGGCGAGCTTTGGCAGGGGTCGGCACCGACTACTACGTGCGCCTGGAGCTGGGCCGGGAACGGCACCCCTCGGCACAGGTGGTCGACGCGCTGGCCCGGGCACTGGGCCTGGAGGACGACGCGGTCGACCATCTGCACCGGCTGGCGCGCCCCGTCGCCGGTGGCTCCCGTGCTCGTACGCGGCCGGAGCGGGCCGGCTCTGTCCTGCTGCGGATGATGGAGGGTTGGCACCGCACGCCCGCGGTGATCCTGGATCACTGCCTGACCGTGCTGGCCCACAACGCCCTGGGTCGCGCGCTGTTCGCCGGTCACACCCACAGCGGGGACCTGCCGCGGCTGGTCTTCCTCGACCCGGACGCACGGGAGTTCTATCCGGAAGGCAGCCACCGGCAGCCCTTCGGAACAGGCGCTCTCCCTGCTGGGCAGCCTCAGCGCGGACGAGACTCCCCGACCCGGCCCACCGGAAGGTCCGACGGTTCGGCCGGGGACCAGCAACCACCGACGGCCCGATGAGGGACCCGTCGGCTGACGTGGCGGGCATCACCCCTCCCCGGTTATGCAACTAGTTGCAATAGGCGGGCACGGTCCTCTACAACAAAGGGGCACGACACCACCGCGCACGGAGGGCCCCGATGAGCCGTTTCCCGCACCTGCTGAGCCCGCTCGACCTGGGCTTCATCACGCTGCCCAACCGCGTCCTCATGGGCTCGATGCACGTCGGCCTGGAGGAGGCGGAGCGGGGTTTCGAGCGCATGGCGGAGTTCTACGCGGCCCGGGCGCGCGGGGGAGTGGGGCTGATCGTCACCGGTGGCATCGCTCCCAACGAGGAGGGACGGCCGTACGAAGGCGGGGCGAAGCTCACCACCGAGGCGGAGGCCGAGCAGCACCGGGTCGTCACGCGGGCCGTGCACCGCGAGGGCGGCCGGATCGCGATGCAGATCCTGCACTTCGGCCGGTACGCCTACCACCGGGACCTGGTCGCGCCGAGCCCGATCCAGGCGCCGATCAGCCCCTTCCCGCCCCGCGAGCTCGCCGACGCCGAGGTCGAGCGGACGATCGAGGACTACGCCCGCGCGGCCCGCCTGGCCCGGCAGGCCGGCTACGACGGCGTCGAGCTCATGGGCTCCGAGGGCTACCTGATCAACGAGTTCGTCGCCGCGCCGACCAACCACCGCACCGACCGCTGGGGCGGCTCGTACGAGAACCGCATGCGCTTCCCCGTCGAGATCGTCCGGCGCGTGCGCGAGGCCGTCGGCGAGGACTTCATCATCGTCTACCGCCTGTCCATGCTGGACCTCGTCCCGGGCGGCTCGACCCTCGACGAGGTGATCACGCTCGCCCGGGCCGTCGAGGCCGCCGGAGCCACCATCATCAACACCGGCATCGGCTGGCACGAGGCACGCATCCCCACCATCGCCACCTCCGTGCCGCGCGGCGCCTACACCTGGGTGACGAAGAAGCTGATGGGCGCGGTGTCCGTCCCGCTGGTCACCACCAACCGCATCAACACCCCGGAACTGGCCGAGGAGTTGCTCGCCGAAGGCTGCGCCGACATGGTGTCCATGGCACGCCCGATGCTCGCCGACCCCGACTTCGTGGCCAAGGCCGCGGCCGGCCGCCCCGAGGCCATCAACACCTGCATCGGCTGCAACCAGGCCTGCCTCGACCACACCTTCAGCGGGCAGATCACCTCCTGCCTGGTCAATCCGCGCGCCTGCCACGAGACCGAGCTCGTGCTGTTCCCGACCCGGCTGCGCAAGCGCGTCGCGGTCGTCGGTGCCGGACCGGCCGGCCTCGCCTGTGCGGTGTCGGCCGCCGAGCGCGGACACGAGGTGACCCTCTTCGACGCCGCGAGCGAGATCGGCGGCCAGCTCAACGTCGCCCGCAAGGTGCCCGGTAAGCAGGAGTTCGACGAGACACTGCGCTACTTCCGTCACCAGCTCGACGCGCACGGGGTGGACGTACGGCTGAACACCTGGGTGTCCGTGGACGACCTCGCCGGCTACGACGAGGTCGTCGTCGCCACCGGCGTCACCCCGCGCACCCCCGACATCCCCGGAGTCGACCACCCGAGCGTCGTCGGCTACCTCGACGTCCTGCGCGACGGCACCCCCGTCGGCGACCGCGTCGCCATCCTCGGCGCGGGCGGCATCGGCTTCGACGTCGCCGAGTACCTGACCGACGGCGGCGACAAAGCGAGCGAGGATCCGGCGACGTACTTCCGCCAGTGGGGTGTCGACATGGAATACAAGACGCCCGGAGGGCTCGCGGCCCCCGAGCGGCCCGCTCCGCCGCGCACCGTCCATCTGCTCCAGCGCAAGACCACCAAGGTCGGCGCGGGCCTCGGCAAGACCACCGGCTGGATCCACCGCACCGAGCTCAGGCACCGCAGCGTCACCATGGTCCCGGGCGTGCGCTACGACCGTATCGACGACGCCGGACTGCACGTCACCGTGGGCGACGACAGCACGGTCCTGCCGGTCGACACCGTCGTGCTGTGCACGGGACAGGAACCGCGTCGGGACCTGTACGACGAGCTGGTCGCCGCGGGCCGTAGCGCGCACCTCATCGGGGGTGCCGACGTCGCCGCCGAACTGGACGCCAAGCGGGCCATCAAGCAGGGCACCGAGCTGGCGGCGGCTCTGTAGTGCCGTAGAGCAGGTCCCTAGGATTGACTCCATGTCACTCCCGCACGCGATCCTCACCGCCCTGCTCGAGAAGCCGTCGTCGGGGCTGGAGCTGACCCGCCGGTTCGACCGGTCGATCGGCTACTTCTGGTCGGCGACGCATCAGCAGATCTATCGCGAGCTGGGAAAGCTGGAGGCCGAGGGCTACATCCGCACCCTGGCGTCCGAGCAGCCGGCGCGCGGGCAGAAGAAGAGCTACGAGGTCCTGCCCGCGGGGCGTGCCGAACTCGCCCGCTGGAGCGCGGCCTCCCAGGATCCCAAGCCGCTGCGCGACGTGCTGCTGCTGCGGCTGCGGGCGGCGGCCGTGGTCGGCACCGAGGGCATCGAGGCCGACCTGCGCCGCCATCTGGAGCTGCACCGGCGGCAGCTGGCCGAGTACGAGGAGATCGAGGAGCGCGACTTCCCGCCCGACAAGGACAGCCCGCAGGACCGGCTGCGGCACCTCGTGCTGCGGGCGGGCATCGACCTGGAGACCTTCTGGACACGGTGGCTCACGCACGCGCTGGACGAGTTCGCCGAACTGCCCGCCGATCAGAGCCGGTAGGGCTTCGAGCGGCGGCGCAGGAACCAGACCGTGGCCGCGACACCCGTGACCACCAGGCCCCCGCCGACCGCCAGCGTGAGCGTGCCGTAGTCCTTCGTGGTACCGCCCACCCCGCCCATGACACCTCGCGTCGGGGAGGCCGTGGCCGTGGCCCGGATCGTGGGAGTGGTGGGCGGGGAGACGATCACCGACTGCCTGCCCGCCGTCGACCCGTCCCTGTTGCAGATCACGATCACGGTGTACGTACCGGGACTCACGTTGGACCAGAGCGCCGACTGGCTGGCGTTGGTGCCGGCCAGGTCGGCCTGGCGCCCCTGCGCGAAGCTGGTCTGGCCGCTGCTGAGCAGGGAGGCCCTGCCGAAGCCGTTGTTGCCGCTGGTGCACGCGCTGGTGGTGACCGAGACGGTGGACCCGGTGGTGCTCACTGAGATGCCCGTCTGGGCGGTGGCCGGTCCGGCCGCCGGAACGATCGGCAGCGCGGTGGCGGCTGCCACGGTCAGGCCGGAGCGGAGGAGTTGCGATGGATTGCGCATGGGACTGCCCTCCGGCGGCACGGTTGGCGGTACATCCCTTGCGCCGCCGAGGATCGGGGAACGCCCGTGCTGCCACAGGGGCAGCCAACGTGTCCACGGCCCGGCTCGCATGCCGACCGCACCCGGTCGGGTGACGGATTCCGCCGTCCGTGGGTGCGCGACACGCCTCACGGAACGCGCCCTCACGGCCGCGCGCTCTCACCCGTCGTCACCGTCCGTTCCACCGACAGGCCGCCCCAGGTCCCGTCCGGCAGCTTCGCCCGGATCCGCACCCGGTGCGTGACCGGGGCATCCCGTCCCAGATGGAAGCTGTACGTCGCCCGGTCACGCGGAGCGGTCCCGCCGAACACGACCGAGGTGGCCGGACGGCCGTCGAGGTGCACCTGGTACTCCGTGACCACCCCGTCGGTGCGCGGTGGCACCCAGGCGAGGTCGAGGTGGTAGGCCCCGCCGGAGCGGCGAGTCGTCGCGAGGAAGCCGGTGGGGGCGGTGTCCCGGCCGTCGTCGGTACCCGCGGTGGTGAGGCGGACGGGGCCGCCGGCGGGCGAGACGTTGTCGGCCGCGTCGCGGGCGCGGACGGTGAAGACGTAGCGGGTGCCCGGCCGCAGCCCCATGACCACGGCCGCGGTCTGGCTTCCGCCCACACTGTGGATCTTCGTGGTGCCCTGGTGGATGTCGTACGACACCACATCCCGGTCGTCCTTCGAGGCCGCCCAGGACAGCTGGACCGCCCGGCTTCCGGCCGCCCGGCCCCGCAGATTCCCCGGCCGCGTCGGGGCCGAGCGGTCCGCCGCCACCGCCGCGGGAGTCGTCGCCCGGACCTCCCGGCTGCGGGGGCCCAGGCGGCCCTCGGTGTCGCGAGCCCGCACGGTGAAGTCGTACGTGGTGGACGGCCTGAGCCCGGTGACGTCCACCATGTGGCGTGAACCCGGTACGTCCTCGATCTTCGTGGTGCCGCGATACACCTCGTAGGCACGGATGTCCTGGCCGTCCCCTGACACCGCGTTCCACATGACGTGCACGCTGGTCGCGCTTCCCGCGGTGGCGGTGACGCCCGGAGGCGGCCCGGGCAGTCGGCCGCTCTCGCCGTCGCCGGTCCCGCGCCATCCGCAGGACGCGATCAGCGTGAGCACCCCGCAGAGGGCGAGACAGCGGCGCAGGGGAGCGGGCACGGGAACGCGTCGCACGCTGCCTCCCGGACGACAAGACGGCAATGGTCCGGACCAATATCGCCCTGTTGGTGTGATCGCATCAAGGGGGCGGTCGTTGGAGGCCGCTCGCCGGGGTTACGTATGCTGAAGCTTCTGACGGCTGAACTCTCCTTGAAAGCAGGGGAGTTCACGTCAGGGGCGCGGGCCGCTGTCGTCGCTGATCCCGCGCCGGCGCGGGCGGCCGGAGGGCCTGAGTCCTTGGTGGGCTCAGGCCCCCGGCCCCCGTCGGAAGGCCGGGGACGTGCGCCGTCCGGCCCCTCAACGGTGGCCGTGAGATCGATAGCGTCAGATTGGGCTGAGTGTTCGTCAGTGCCCTCCAGGAGAGGTCCTTATCGTGTGTGTCCAGCCCCTGACGCTGGCGGCGGCAGGTGCCGCCCTGCTGGCCCCGACGGCGACGCAGCCCGCCCCCGCCGCCGCGCCCCCGGCCCATGGGGGCGCGGCGATACGGCACGAAGGTGACGTCCCAGCCGCCGACCTGCTGGCGAAAGTGCGTGACTGTGACCCCGTCTCCCGCGGGAAGTACCGCAGCGACCGCGGCAAGCCCGCGACGATCCCGGTCTGCGGCACCCGGGACGCCGTGTTCTGGAAGGCCGACATGGACATCGACTGCGACGGACAGCCCGGCCGCCGCTGCAACCGCCGTACCGACCCGTTCTTCTCCGGCACGACGGCCCACCAGCAGTCCGACGGCCGTCACTTGAGCGCCGAACGCCTGCCGTACATCGTGGTGCCCGCCGTGAGCCCCCTCTGGGACCACCGTGCGAGCGGCGTCCGCGGCGGATCGGTCGCGGCCGTCATCCACCGGGACCGCGTGCAGTACGCGGTCGTCGGCGACGTGGGCCCGCCCGACATCATCGGCGAGGCGTCCTACGCCACCGCCGAGCGCCTCGGTATCCGCCCCGACCCGCACGGCGGCGGCACGGACTCCGGCGTCACGTACATCGTCTTCAAGGACAACCGGGTGACGCCGATCGAGGACCACGCGGCCGCCGTGCGGAGGGGGGAACGGCTGGCGCGCGAGTTCGTCCGGGGCGGGTGAGACGTCCGCCGGTCCTGGTCGGCGTCGCTCCGTCCGGTACGGGTGTGCCGTACGCCTGCCGTCCTTGTCCTCCGTGTCACACCTTCCAGTACGGGTGTGCCGTACGCCCGCGCGTCACATCTTCCGGTACGTGTACGCCTCCGCGGCCGCCGTCTCCACCGCCGTGAGGTCGGCTCCCGTCGCCGCCGTGACGACCGCGGCCACCGCGCCCTCGACGAACGGGGCGTCCACCAGGCGTGTGTTGCCCGGGAGTTCGTCGCCCTCCGCGAGCAGCGCCTTGACGGTGAGCACCGCGCTGCCGAGGTCGGTGAGCACGGCGACTCCCGCACCCCGGTCCACGGAGGCGGCCGCGGCGGCGATCAGTTCCGCGCTCGTACCGAGCCCGCCACCCTCGGTGCCGCCCGCCGGGGCGACGGGCACCTCGGTACCGCCGCCCGCGAGCCCTTTCGCCAGTTCGGCCACGGACGCGGCGACCTCCGCGCTGTGCGACACCAGTACGATCCCGACCAGCTTCCCGTCACTCACCTGCCGCCTCCGCGAGCGCCGCGATCAGGAGGGCGGCCGAGGTGGCACCCGGATCCTGGTGTCCGATGCTGCGCTCCCCGAGATAACTCGCCCGGCCCTTGCGGGCCTGCAACGGCGTGGTCGCCAGCGCGCCTTCCTCCGCGGCGGCCCGGGCCGCGGTGAAACCGTCGCCGAGCGCCTCGACGGCCGGTACGAGGGCGTCGATCATCGTCTTGTCGCCGGGCGCGGCACCGCCGAGCGTCATGACCGCGTCCACCCCCGCGCGCAGCGCCTCGGCCAACTGCTCCTCGCCGACCTCGTCGGCGTCCCCGAGCGCCTTGCCCGTGCGGCGCAGCAACGTCCCGTACAGCGGCCCCGACGCACCGCCGACCGTCGAGATGAGCTGTCGCCCGGCGAGCGTGAGGACCGTGCCGGGGGTGTCGGGCGCCTCCTTCTCCAGCGTCGCGGTCACCGCGGTGAACCCGCGCTGCAGATTGCTGCCGTGATCGGCGTCCCCGATGGGCGAGTCGAGGGCGGTGAGGCGTTCCGCCTCGCGGTCGACGGACGCGGCGGTCGCCGCCATCCAACGGCGGAAGAAGTCGGCGTCGAGCACTGGATCTCCTTGCGTGGTCGGTACGTTGTGATCGCTGCCCGCCCGTTCACATTCCCCAACGCAATCCCGGCGTCTTCACCGGCGCGTCCCACAGGCGCAGTAGCTCCTCGTCGATCTGGCACAGGGTGACCGAGGCGCCGGCCATGTCGAGCGAGGTGACGTAGTTGCCGACGAGGGTGCGGGCGACGGCGACACCGCGCTCGGCGAGCACTCGCTGCACCTCGGCGTTGAAGCCGTACAGCTCCAACAGGGGTGTGCCGCCCATGCCGTTGACCAGGACGAGGACGGGATTGCGCGGGGTCATGTCGTCCAGGATCGCGCCGACCGCGAAGTCGGCGATCTCCCGCGAGGTCATCATCGCCCGGCGTTCCCGGCCGGGCTCGCCGTGGATGCCGATGCCCAACTCCAGCTCGCCGGGCGGCAGATCGAAGGTGGGGCTGCCCTTGGCCGGGGTGGTGCACGCGCTGAGCGCGACGCCGAAGCTGCGCGCGTTCTCATTCACCTGCCGGGCCACCGCCTGCACCTGCTCCAGCGGCTGCCCCTCCTCGGCCGCGGCTCCCGCGATCTTCTCCACGAACAGCGTCGCGCCCGTGCCGCGCCGCCCGGCCGTGTAGAGGCTGTCGGTGACCGCCACGTCGTCGTCGACCAGCACCTTGGCGACCTGGACGCCCTCGTCCTCGGCGAGTTCGGCCGCCATGTCGAAGTTGAGCACGTCACCCGTGTAGTTCTTCACGATGAACAGCACACCGGCCCCGCTGTCCACGGCGGCCGCCGCCCGCACCATCTGGTCGGGCACGGGTGACGTGAACACCTCGCCGGGGCAGGCCGCCGAGAGCATCCCGGGCCCCACGAACCCCCCGTGCAGCGGCTCGTGCCCCGAGCCGCCACCGGAGATCAGGCCGACCTTCCCGGCGACGGGAGCGTCCCGCCGTACGATCACGCGGTTCTCCACGTCGACGGTCAACTCGGGATGAGCGGCCGCCAGACCACGCAGCGCGTCCGCGACGACGGTCTCGGGAACGTTGATCAGCATCTTCATGGGTACCTCCTGGTAAGACTGGCCGGTGAGCCTGACGTGCGGATCGTTTGGTTCTGGACGCCTGCTCTCGGAAGTATCGATGCTGACCGGGCGTGGGTCACGTGTGCGGACGCCGACGGGCGTGTGCGGGTCGCGCGGGTCCTCGCCGGCGGATCACGGCGAGGAGTCGTCCTGCGTTCCCGCCCCGGGGCCATGTTCGGCGAGTTGATCATCTGCATCGTCGGAGTGGCGCTGTGCTTCGGAGGGATCGTCGCGACGCTGCTGTCCATGAGCCGTGCTCGTCGCGACAGCGCCGGCTCTCGGCAGGACAGCGGGCAGGAACCGGTCGGCGAACAGTGACTTGATGCCGGTTATCCCGGCGCGGCCGCCGTAGGATCCAGCGAGCGGGCCGTCCTCGCGCCGGGAGGTACGCCTGTCCGGGGCACGGCGGTCGACCTGCGGAGGCATCGGCATCATGGACGAGCGACAGCCGCTCACCGACGACTCGCTGAACGAAGCGGCAGACGCGTTCCAGCGGCTGCGTCCACGGCTGTTCGGTATCGCCTACCGCATCCTGGGCAGCGTGTCCGAGGCCGAGGACGTGGTGCAGGACGTGTGGGTGCGATGGCAGGGCGCCGACCGGAGCGCGGTGCTGGATCCCGGGGCGTTCCTGGCGAAGATCACCACACGTCTGGCGATCAACGTCGCTCAGTCGGCGCGGGTTCGCCGTGAGGCGTACGTGGGGCCGTGGCTGCCGGAGCCCGTGGACACCAGTGTGGATCCGCAGGTCGGCGCGGAGCGCGGCGAGGCGCTGGAGCTGGCCGTGCTGCTGGTCCTCGAGAAGCTGAATCCCGTGGAGCGGGCGGCGTACGTGCTGCGGGAGGCGTTCGACTATCCGTACGACGACATCGCGGGCATGCTCCGGCTGAGCCAGGCCAATACGCGGCAGATCGTCAGCCGGGCCCGCAAACGGCTGTCCGCCGAGCGCCGTGATCCCGTCGACACGGCGCAGCACCGGCGGCTGCTCGAAGCCTTCGTCGCGGCGGCGCAGCACGGTGACGTCGCCGCGCTCGAGAACGTGCTCTCGGCCGACGTCGTCGCCTACGCGGACGGGAACGGCATGCGCGGCGTGGCACGGCTGGAGGTCGTGGGGGCCGAGCGCGTGGCCAGGATCAGCGCCTTCGCCAAGAAGTACTTCCCCGGGGCCGAGTACCGCGTGGGCGAGGCCAACGGCCGGCCCAGCCTGCTGCTCGTCAAGGACGGGGTCACGGTTGCCTTGGTGAGCGTCACCGTGGGACCGGACGGTATAGACGGGCTCTACTGGGTTCTGGCGCCCGACAAGCTGAGGGCGTACGAGCGGTCGGCACGCAGGCTCGCCGGCCGCTCGTAGCACTGGTAGCACTGGTAGCACTGGTAGCACTGGTAGCGCTGGTAGCACCTGTGGCGCTCCTGGCGCAGGAACGCCACCTGTCAGTTCTGCTTCAGCCAGTCCTCGTAGCGGGTGGAAGCGATGTGCGCGGTGTCGTCGCCGACGAGAACCCCGTCGGGCATGCCTGCGAACAGGCCGGCGGCCTCGTCGGTGACGACGGTGCGGCCGTCCGGCTTCGCCGCCAGGGTGATCTCACCGAGTCGGTCGAGCCCGTGGACCTCGGGACCCGCGATGTTGCGCACACCGTACGACGGTTCCCCCTGAGCCGCCTCGGCGACGGCGGCGGCGACATCGGCGGAGGCGATCGGCCGCAGCCGCGTGGAAGGCAGGCGCACCTTGGCACCTTGGGTGGACATGTCCATCACCGGAGCGATGAACTCGAAGAACTGGGTGGCACGCACGATGCTGTAGGGGACGCCGCCGCCGCGCACAGCTTCCTCCTGGGCGACCTTGGCCCGGTAGTAACCGTAGTCGGGTACCTGGTCGACGCCGACGATGGAGAGCGTGACGTGATGGCGGACCCCTGTCTCCCTCTCGGCCTCGATCAGATGCCGCGCCGAGCGGGTGAAGAAGTCCAGCGCCGCCTCGGTCTCGAAGGACGGGGAGTTCGACACGTCCACGACCACGTCCGCGCCCTCGAGAGTCTCTGCCAGGCCCTGGCCGGTGAGGGTGTCGACGCCCGTCGAGGGAGCGGCCGCCACGACCTCGTGACCACTGTCGCGCACCAGCGCGACCACCTGCGAGCCGATGAGCCCTGTACCGCCGACGACCACGATCTTCATCACTGTCTCCGTTCGCTGATTCGCTTCCCGACGGATACCGGCGATGCCCCGCCGGCCCCGGTGCGTCGAGGCGCACATCTACGAGACAGGGCAGCAGCCAGGTCTGTGACAGCCGCGGTCGACACCTCCTGAGTCACACCCGCCACAAGCACCGGCGATTCGGCCAACCTCAGCCGCGCTGGAAGCCCTACAGCACTGCCACCACGCGCTCGACGCCCGAGATTCAGGGGCCTCCGCATAGTCCGGAATCGAGAGCACTGGGCGTCGGCGGCGGGCGGCGGCACGGAGTACGCGTTACTGAAGGTCAGGAGGGCGCGGGTCTACCAAGTGCGGGCCGTGCGCCGCAGGGTGTCGCGTACGCGGATGACGTCGGGGTTGGCGTCGGCGCCCGGGCGTTGGACGAGGCAGAGGGTGTTGAGCGGGGGCTCGGCCGGGTCGTGCAGCAGGACCAGTCGGCCGGTGGCGAGGTGGTCCTCGCACAGGGAGCGCGGCAGCACGCTGTAGCCGGCGCCGGCGGTGACCGCGGAGACGACGGTGTACAGGTTGGGCACGGTGAGCGCGGCGCGGTCGGTGAGCTCGGCCGCGCCGCCGTGCCGGGCGCCGACCGTCTCCGTACCCCCACAGGACCCAGGCCCATCGTCCGCAATCTCTGGGTACTCGTACGTCCTGAGGCCCGTCACCGCGGCCGGCACGCCGGGTGGGCCGGACAGGAGGTCGGCATCCATGCGCACAGCCTTCCCGCCCCACGCGCTGCACGACTACGCGTTGCTGGCCGACGGGGAGCGCGGCGCGCTGATCGGGCCGGACGGGGCGATCGGCTGGCTCTGCTCGCCCACCTGGCACGACGCGGCGGTCTTCGCCGCCCTCGTCGGCGGCGCGGGTGTCTACGCCGTCACCCCGGAAGGCCGCCACGTCTTCGGCGGCTACTACGAAGAGGGCACGATGATCTGGCGCAGCCGCTGGGTCACCGACGACGGCATCGTGGAGTGCCGGGAGGCACTCGCCTACCCCGGCGACCCCGGCCGCCTCGTCCTGCTGCGGCAGCTGAGGGCCGTGGACGGGCCCGCCCGGTTCTCCGTCGTCCTCGACCCGCACGGGGGATACGGCGGCGATCCGATCGACTCCCTCCGGCGCGGCGACGACGGCGTGTGGGAGCTGCGTACCGGCGATCACCGCCTCCGCTGGCAGGGCGCCCCGCACGCCGTCGCCGGCGAACAGGGCCTGCGGGCCGACATCGCGCTCAAGCCTGGCGAGCGGCACGATCTGGTCCTGGAGTGCGCCGTCTCCGAGCTGCCCGCCGACCTCCCGCGGGCCGAACGGACCTGGGCCGCCACCGAGGCCGCCTGGCGGCAGGCCGTGCCCGCGCTGGAGGACACCGTCGCCGTGGGGGGCGCACGCCGGGCCTACGCCGTGCTGCGCGGGCTGACCACGCGCGGCGGGGGCATGGTCGCGTCCGCCACCACCAGCCTGCCCGAGCGCGCCGAGGAAGGCCGCAACTACGACTACCGGTACGTGTGGATCCGCGACCAGAGCCTCGCCGGGCAGGCCGCGGCCGCCGCCGGCGCGTACGACCTCCTGGACGCCGCCGTCCGCTTCGTCGCCGCACGGCTGCACGCGGACGGACCCCGACTGGCCCCCGCCTACACCGTGCACGGCAGCCCCGTCCCCGACCAGCGCGACCTCGAACTGCCCGGCTACCCGGGCGGCTTCGACCGCGTGGGCAACCGGGTGAGCGAACAGTTCCAGCTCGACTGCTTCGGCGAGGCCCTGCTGCTGTTCGCCGCCGCCGCACGCCTCGACCGGCTCGACGACCACGACTGGCAGGCGGTCGACCTCGCCGTGCGCGCGATCGGCGAACGGTGGCGGGAACCGGACGCCGGCATCTGGGAGTTGAGCGCCCGGCTGTGGACCCACAGCAGGCTCATCTGCGTCGCCGGCCTGCGGGCCGTGGCCGACGCGGTGCCCCGCCACCCGGTCGCGGTGACCTGCACCCGCCTGGCCGACATGATCCTCGGCGCCACCGCGCGCAGCAGCGTGCACCCCGACGGACACTGGCAGCGCACCCCCGACGACCCGGCGGTGGACGCAGCCTTGCTGCTGCCAGCCGTACGCGGCGCGCTGTCCGCCAGTGACGTACGCACCGGCGCCACCCTCGCCACCTGCCGCCGCGAACTGGCGCAGGACTACTTCATCTACCGCTTCCGCCACGACGACCGCCCGCTGGAGGACGCCGAGGGCGCCTTCCTGCTGTGCGGATTCGTGATGGCGCTCGCCGAACACCAGCAGGGCCGGAATATGGAGGCGTACCGCTGGTTCGAGCGCAACCGGGGTGCCTGCGGCGGAGCGGGCCTGTACGCGGAGGAGTTCGATGTCGCCCAGCGCCAACTGCGCGGCAATCTCCCGCAGGCCTTCGTCCACGCCCTGCTGCTGGAGTCGGCCGTCCGCCTCGGTGAGTGACCCCTTCGTGCCCGGGTACCCGCCCACGCATGGCGGTGGACGACAGGACGCACCGGCCGCGTCAGGCGCCGCCGCGGCCGCGTACGAGCAGGAGACTGGGGCGGGCCCTGCTGCGCTGGGCGACGACCACCGACCACAAGGTCATCGGCAACCTCTACATGGCCACCGCCTTCTCCTTCTTCCTCTTCGGCGGCATCCTCGCCCTGCTGATGCGAGCCGAACTCGCCCGGCCGGGGCTGCAGTTGTTCAGTCCCCACCAGTACAACCAGCTGTTCACCGTCCACGGCACCGTCATGATGCTGCTGTTCGCCACCCCGCTGTTCGCGGGCTTCGCCAACGCGGTCATGCCGTTGCAGATCGGCGCCCCGGACGTCGCGTTCCCGAGACTCAACGCGCTGTCGTACTGGCTGTACCTGTTCGGCGGCCTGATGGTGGTCTCCGGCTTCCTCGTGCCCGGGGGAGCGGCCGGCTTCGGCTGGTTCGCCTACGCCCCGCTCAACAGCGCGGTCCGCAGCCCCGGCGCGGGCGGTGACCTGTGGGTGATGGGCCTGGTGGTGACCGGCGTCAGCACCACGCTCGGCGCGGTCAACTTCATCACCACGATCCTGTGCCTGCGCGCCCCCGGCATGACCATGTTCCGGATGCCGATCTTCACCTGGAACGTGCTGTTCACCTCGATCCTCGTGCTGCCCGCGTTCCCCGTGCTGACCGCCGCCCTGCTCGCCCTGGAGGCGGACCGGAAGTTCGGCGCGCACATCTACGACGCGGCGAGCGGAGGACCGCTGCTGTGGCAGCACCTGTTCTGGTTCTTCGGGCACCCCGAGGTCTACATCGTCGCCCTGCCGTTCTTCGGCATCGTCTCCGAGATCATCCCGGTGTTCAGCCGCAAACCGATCTTCGGTTACGTCAGTCTCGTCGGCGCCACCATCGCCATCACGATGTTGTCCGCGGTGGTGTGGGCCCACCACATGTTCGCCACCGGTGCCGTCCTGCTGCCGTTCTTCTCCCTGATGTCCTTCCTCATCGCCGTGCCGACCGGGGTGAAGTTCTTCAACTGGATCGGCACGATGGTGAAGGGATCGCTGTCCTTCGAGACACCCATGCTGTGGGCGTGCGGCTTCCTTGTCACGTTCCTGCTCGGCGGCATGAGCGGCGTCCTGATCGCCTCCCCGCCGCTGGACTTCCACCTCACCGACTCGTACTTCATCGTCGCCCACCTGCACTACGTGCTGTTCGGCACGGTGGTGTTCGCGATGTTCGCCGGCTTCTACTTCTGGTGGCCGAAGTTCACCGGCAAGACGCTCGACGAACGCCTCGGGAAGATCCACTTCTGGACGCTGTTCACCGGCTTCCAGACCACCTTCCTCGTCCAGCACTGGCTCGGCGAGGAGGGCATGCCCCGCCGCTACGCCGACTACCTGGCCGCGGACGGCTTCACGCTCCTCAACACGATCAGCAGCACCGGCGCGTTCCTGCTCGGCCTGTCCACGCTGCCGTTCCTCTACAACGTGTGGCACACCACCCACTACGGCCGGCAAGTCGACACCGACGACCCCTGGGGCTACGGCCGCTCCCTGGAGTGGGCCACCACCTGCCCGCCCCCGCGCCACAACTTCACGGCGCTGCCCCGGATCCGATCCGAGTCACCGGCGTTCGACCTGCACCACCCGGACGTACCGAAGGAGACGTGATGCGCACCGAGGCCCGCCTGTTCACCGGCGTGGCGACCTTCTTCGTGGTCACCGCCCTCGGCTACGGCTGGCGCTCGCGGGAGCCCGCCGGCACGGCGGTCCTGACCCTCGCCTTCCTGATGGCCGCGCTTGTCGCCTTCTTCCTGCACGTCCAGTACCGCCGGCGCGGCAAGCGGGCCCAGGACCGGAAGGACGCCGAAGTCGTCGACACCGCAGGCCCGTTGGACTTCTTCTCACCACACAGCCCCTGGCCGATCACCACCGCGCTGGGCTCCGTCCTCCTCGCCCTCGGCGTGGTCTACGGCCTGTGGCTCGCCCTCCTCGGTCTGGGCGTCCTCGGGCACGGGGTGTTCGGCATGGTCTTCCAGTACGCGGGACGCGACGGTCAGGGCTCCAACTCGCCCTCGCGGGGCGGTGGTTCGTCCACCCCATCGTCGTAGGAGTGGCCGTAGGACCTGAGCACGTACCGCCGTTCCTCGTCGAGCGGCTCATGGCTCTCGACGTATCCGCCCGCGATCGTCTGCCGCACCTCGCCGGTCTCCTCGCCCTCGGCCAGCCGCTCACGGTCGGCCTCCTGGAGCGCGTGGCACACGGCCCTGGTCACCAGGAGGGCGAGCGGCGGCAGCACCACGAGGGCGATCCGGAACACCCAGGTCAGCGTGTTCAGCGAGACCTTGAAGGTGTGCGCGAGGATGTCGTTGCCGCCCGCAGCGAGCAGGACTCCGTAGAAGCAGACGGCGGCGACGCCGAGGCCCGTGCGCACGGGCCTGTCGCGCGGTCGGTCGCAGAGGTGGTGCTCCTCGTCGTTCTCGGCGGCCCCGGTGAACCGCCGCTCCAGGAACGGGTACGCGTACAGCACCGCGAAGAGCGCGAGGGGGAGCACCACGGCGGGCAGCAGCACGTTCCACATCACCGTGTGCCCGGCGACGGCCGTCTCCCAGGGCGGCACCAGTCTGAGCGAGCCCTCCAGGAAGCCGACGTACCAGTCCGGTTGGGAACCCGTCGACACGACGTCCGAGCGGTAGGGGCCGTACGCCCAGACCGGGTTGATCTGCGCCACACCCGCGAGCAGCGTCAGCACACCGAAGACGATGAGGAACAGGCCGCTCGAACTCGCCACGAACTGAGGGAACATGGGCTTGCCGACGGCGTTGCGGTTGGTGCGGCCGCGACCGGCCCAGTGCGTGTGCTTCAGGTGGAAGACCAGGATCAGATGGACGGTCACGAGGGCGAGGAGCAGGCCGGGGATCAGCAGGATGTGCAGGGAGTACAGCCGGGGGATCATGTCGTGCCCGGGGAACTCGGCGCCGAACGCGAACATGCTGATGTACGTCCCCACCACCGGGATCGACAGCATGATGCCCTGCGCGATCCTCAGGCCCGTGCCGGAGAGCAGGTCGTCCGGCAGGGAGTAGCCGGCGAAGCCCTCGGCGAGCGCCAGCAGGAACAGCGTCACGCCGATCATCCAGTTGACCTCACGGGGGCGGCGGAACGCGCCCGTGAAGAAGACCCGCAGCAGGTGTACGCCGATCGCCGCGAGGAACACCAGCGCTGCCCAATGGTGGAGTTGGCGGATCAGCAGACCGCCGCGTATGTCGAAGCTGATGTGCAGCGTCGAGCGGTAGGCCTCCGACATGCGTACGCCGTCCAGCGGCCGGTGGGAGCCGTCGTAGACGACCTGCGTCATGGACGGGTGGAAGAACAGCGTCAGCCACACGCCCGTCAGCAGCAGGACGACGAAACTGTAGAGGGCGATCTCGCCCAGCAGGAACGACCAGTGGTCGGGAAAGGCCTTCCGTAGCAGGCCGCCGCCCTCACTGACGGGCAGCCGTCCGTCCGTCCAGTCGGCGGCGCGCTTCCCCGCGTCACGGGCCCTTCTCTTCCTCGACAGCACGGCCGACGGGTGCCCGAGCGGCCGTGCCGGAAACCGTTACGTACGATCACCCTTCGGCTTGCCCCGCTGGTCGGGCGTACCGTGCGGGGGCGGGCTGGAGGGCTGCGGCGAGGTCGCGGGGGACACCGGGGAGCCGGTGCGGCCCTCGGCCTGCTGCTCGGGGCGCAGGGCGCCCGGGTCGCCGGACGTCGGCTCGGCGCCCGCCTCCAGCTGCTCCAGGCGTGCCGTCAGCAGCTCGGTCACCGGGAGCCGGTCGGCGTGCGTCCGCTCGTACGCCAGCAGCTCCTCGACCTCCTCCGTGTTCAGTGACCGGATGCGGCTCTCCAGGCCGCCGATCGGCAGGTGGTCGTAATCGGGCAGCGGCAGGGTGTCGCGACCGGGGTCGGCCATGGATCTCACTTCCTCTGTGCGCTCTTCGCTCTGGGCGACGGCTCCGTCGCGAGGTGTTTCAGCGGGCGCCCGGCCCGCCGCTGCCGAACGAACCGCTGCTGCCCTCGTTCCAGCGGGGCCGTTCCTTCGACGGACTGGTCCGGGTCGGGACGTTGCCGTGGCCGGGCAGCTCGTGCGGGGTCAGACGGTGATCGCTGCGCGGCACGTCGTGGGGTTCCCGGTTCTCCCGCACCTCGCGGACCGGACCACCGTCCGGCGGCCGCGGCTGCTCCTCGGGGGATGGCGGTGGCAGCTCCCGGCGCTTGACCCGGACGCCCAGCCAGAAGGCGCCGATCAGCACCGCCACGACCACCACCCCCGCCACGATCAGGCCGACGCCGAGGGCGCCCCGGCCTGCGGCGATGTCCATCCATGCGGTATTCATGGCACGCGAGTACCCGTGGCTGTGCCGGTGAACCGACTCAGCGCGCCGCCCGCGTCTTCGATCGGTTGGCCTTGCGGATCGAGTCGAGCAGCTCCGCCTTGCTCATCCGCGACCGGCCGTCGATACCCAGGCGCTTCGCGACGTCGTACAGATGCTCCTTCGAGGCGCTCTCGTCGACGCCCTCGCCACTGCGCCCGCCGCGGCCCCGGGGCCGGGCCGACTGCGGGTCCGAGGGGCCCTTGCGCCCGCCTTCCTTGCGCTCCCAGTGGTCGCCGACCTTCTCGTACTTGTGCTTCAGCGCGCCGTAAGCCACCCGGTGGGCGCGCTCGCCCTCGCCGTACTGCTCCACCGCCGAGTCGTGCGCCTTGATCCAGGTGCGCTGGGCGTCCTTGGCGGAGCGCTCCAGGGTCGACGGCAGCTCCTGTCGTCCGGGCACGGGTCCACCTCCGTCGGTCGTGGTCCGCCGTGGTGTGCGAACGCTCCCCGGGTGCCCGGCGCGGGCTGTGGAAAACGGGCGGAAAGCCTGGGGAGCACCTGGTTTGGCACGTTCGCCTACGGCTACCCGAGCGGTGTGACATCGACGACATCCCAGCAGGAGCTCTTCCGGTTCCTGGAGGACCGTTTCGCTTGCGCGCAGGCGTGCACCGAGTGCGCGCGGGCGTGTGCCCTGCGCGCCAGTCTGGTGGATCCGGACGGGACCGAGGAGCAGGAACTCGTACGACGCAAGGGGATCATGTGCGCGGAGGTCTGCGACGCGACCTGCCGCGTGTTGTCCGAGCAGAACCACCTCGACGAGGCGGCCATCCGCGTGCAACTGGAGTGGTGCCGGTCGGTGTGCCTGGAGTGCGCCCACGTCTTCGACCGGCAACCGGATGCCGAGGAGAGCGCGAAGGCGTGCCGTGCGTGCGCCCAGGCCTGCACGGACTTCATGGCGACGCTCGCCTGAGTCCCTTGCGCGTCGCGGGGGCGCTTACGCATGCCCATTCCCAATTTCTGAAACACGTTCTACGGTGTGCGCCGTCAGGACCGGCCTTGGGGAGCCTGGAGGCGCCGTGCATCTCGACCACACGCCCGAGCAGCAGCGGCTGCGTACCGAACTGCGCGCCTACTTCGCCGACCTGGTGCCGGACAACGCCCACGCACTCCCCCATAGCCCTAAAGGCATGGGAGGTGCCCCCATCACCGACCGGGCCGCCCAGAAACGCTTCTACCGCGACACCATCCGCAGGCTCGGCACGGACGGCTGGCTCGGCGTCGGCTGGCCGAAGGAGTACGGCGGCCGGGGCCTGACGGCCATGGAGCAGTTCATCTTCTTCGACGAGGCCGCCCAGGCCGGCGTCCCCCTGCCGCTGATGGCCCTGAACACCGTGGGCCCGACGATCATGCAGTACGGCACGGAGGAGCAGAAGGCCTACTTCCTGCCGAGGATCCTCTCCGGCGAGATCGATTTCGCCATCGGCTACAGCGAGCCCGACGCCGGCACCGATCTGGCCTCCCTGAAGACGCGCGCGGTGCGGGACGGCGACGAGTACGTCGTCAACGGCCAGAAGATCTGGACCACCAACGGCGACACGGCCGACTGGGTCTGGCTGGCCGTCCGCACGAACCCGGACGCCCCGCCGCACAAGGGCATCACCATGCTGCTGATGCCGACCACCGACCCCGGCTACTCCTGCACCCTCATCAACACCCTCGCCTCGCACGACACCACGGCCAGCTACTACGAGAACGTGCGCGTCCCGGTCTCCCGGCGGGTCGGCGAGGAGAACCAGGGCTGGCGGCTGATCACCAACCAGCTCAACCACGAACGCGTCACCCTCGCCGCCCACGGCACCACGGCGATCCGCGCCCTGCACGACGTGCAGCGCTGGGCCATGGAGACAAAACTCGCCGACGGCCGCCGAGTCGTCGACCTCCCCTGGGTGCGCCGCCTGCTCGCCCGCACCCACGCCCGCCTGGACGCGTTGAAGCTCCTCAACTGGCGGATGGTGGGCGCCGTCCAGGACGGCACCCTCACCCCGCAGGACGCCTCCGCGGTCAAGGTGTACGGCTCCGAAGCCCGGCGGGACGCCTACGCCTGGCTGATGGAGATCGTCGGAGCCGCGGCCCCGCTGAAGGAGGGCTCGGCGGGCGCGGTGCTCCACGGCGAGCTGGAACGGGGCTACCGCTCGGCGGTGATCTTCACCTTCGGCGGCGGCAACAACGAGATCCAGCGGGAGATCATCTCGTGGATCGGGCTGGGGATGCCGCGGGTACGGCGTTAAGGCACTGTGACGAGGATTTTTAGTTGGCATAAAAGCGGGATAGTTGGCACTGAACGGAGCGCTTGGCCTGACGCGCGATGGGCTTGGCTTGTTGGCGTCCTAGACCCGCTGACCTGCTAATTCCTCAGGGCCAGCGCAACTGGGTCGTGCGGCGAGTACGGGTCTCTTCCGCGACGATCGCGCGTACGGAGACGCACAGAAGCTGATTCTGGTCGCAGGCTGCCGCGAGTTGCGTGGCGTAGAGGCTGAGGCGTTGGCGCAGGCGGAATCGTTCGCCGCGGCCGACGTCGGCTTCGTGGAGCGCGCTGGTGCGGGAGGTGAGCAGTCGGGCGTCTCCTCTGCCGCGCTCCTTCCTGACGATGGGGCATTGCGGGGCTTCGGCCCGTGTGACGTCGCTCCAGGCGATGATCGAGGCGATGCGGGGATCTGCCGTGGCACGCATGCGCGCGAGTCCAGGCAGCTCTTCGAAGAGGCGGGACCAGTGGGTGTCGCCCATGCTCCAACGTGCCATTCTGCGGCGTCGGTTGGCATAGTTGGTCCGATGGGCCGAGACGACGAGTCGCTCGGCGACTTGATCGACGGCTCGGGTGAAGGCTGGCCCCAGTCGGTTCTCGGTGAGTCGGCGGCCCAGTGCGTTGAGCGTGTATCTCCCCACGCCGTTGCCGACGTCCAACGCTTCCGCGCACTCCGGCCACGTGAGCCCTGTGACCAGTTCGGCGAGGCGGAGCGACGCTCCGCGGCGGAGAAGACGGTCGTCGCGGTACGTGGCATCGGGGAGTTGCGTTCTGAGGTCGGTGAAGTGGTGCGAGAACCAGTCGAGAGGAAGGTACGGCGGGACTTCATCGACGGTGAACCGGTAGGAGCACGGGGAGTCGCGGAGTCTGCCGTGCACGCGGAAACCAGGTGCACGAGTGGACGTGGCCACTGCGAGATTCGGGGAGATGCCGCCGTCGTTGAGTAGACGCTTCGTATATGTCTTCGAGCGCCGCGAGCAGGGCCCAGGACGGCGGCCGGGGCGAGGACGGCCCAGGGGGCGCGTTCGGCATACGGCTGGTTCTCGGCATCGTTGCGGGACATCAAGAGATGAGTCCCGCAATGACCGTCAGCCGAATGGCGATACCGAGGCCACTGCGCCGAGGCGGCCGGAGTGGGCGGCTACCTGGTCCTGAACCGGTCCGGACGCACGAAGTCCAGGCCTTCGATGGTCTGTTTGCCGAGCGCCTCGTGTGCGGCGATGTGGCCGTAGCCGGTGGCCATTTTGAAGCCCTTTCCGGAGAATCCGGTGGCGCAGTAGATCCTGCTGTTCTCGTTCAGCCAGCCTACGAGGGGATGCCTGTCCTCGGTAAAGAGGTCGGGGAAGGCGTCGGAGCGCGCGATGGTGGGGATCAGGCCGGGGAAGAACTCGGTGACGATCTCGGTGACCTTTTCGGTTTCTTCCCGGGTGAGTTCCCTGGGAACGGCGTCCGGGTCGGGGGTTGCCCTTGCGCGCCCGGCCAGCGGTCCGTCCACCGATGCCTTGACCGTCACGCCGTCGACGGCGGGTGCCCCGTACATGGAGCGATCCTCGTACCACCGGCTGAAGGCGGGGAAGTTCTCCGGCGAGAACTGTGTGCCGTCCTGGGCGATGAACCAGGTCAGGACGATCCGATGGGTTTGCGTGACGGCCTTGAGGTGGTCGGGCATGAGCCTTCGGGACCAGCCGCCCGAGGCGATGATGACCTTCTCGAACGTCCAGGTTCTGTCGCCCGAGGTGACGACGACGCCGTGGTCGGTTTCGGTGATGCTGTCCACGGGTGTGTTCTGAAGGACGGTGGCGCCGCTTGCCTGGGCCGCCGCGACGGCGGCGCTGACGGCGCGGTCGGTGCGCAGAACGCCGCCGTGGGGGTCATAGACGGCGCAGTCGTCGGGGCGGAGATTGTGCTGCGGGTAGCGTTCGGCCAACTCCTCCCGGCTGAGGAGGTAGTGCTCGGCTCCGGTGATGCGCGTTGCCTCGAGGAGGCTGTTGATGTAGCTGCCGTTCGCTGTCCCGATGGACAGGCCCCCGGTAGGCGTGAGGATGTCCTGCCGCCCGGTTTCGGCTTCGAGCTCGGCCCAGAGGCTGCGGGAGCGTTCGATGATGGGGTAGTACTCGGGCCTCCCGAGGTAGATCATGCGGAACAGGCGGGTGTCCCCGCCCACGGCACTGCGGCCGTGGGCAGGGGTGGCTGCCTCGAAGCCCACCACCGAGCCGGACAGCCGGGAGGCCTGCCACAGGGCCATGCTCCCGATGCTGCCCAGGCCGATGACGGCGAGTGTTGCGTCCATGAGAGCAGTTTCCTTTTCGTCTACTCGTGAAGTCCGGCGAGGCGGCTGCCGAATCGGGCCAGGAGTGAGGTCTTGCTGGAGCCCCTGCGCTCTTCCCACTGGTCGGCGATGCCGAAGAGCCGGTACATGGCATGAACACCCAGCCAGCGGATGGGCTCCGGTTCCCACTTCGGCGCCCGGTAGCCCACCCAGGGAAGCGTGGTCCGTTCGGTTTCCTTCTCGAAGGCGAGCTCCATGAGAGTCCTGCCGCCGACATAGGCCGCCGTGACACCGTGTCCCGCGTAGCCGGTGGACGATCCGATCCCGGATGCCGGGTCCCAGTGCACGCCGCCGTTCCAGTCACGCGTGACGCCCAGGACTCCCGACCAGGCGTGATCCACCTCGAAGGGGATGCGCGACCATCGTGCACATCGCCCCGATGGACTCCCCCCAGGGCAGCGTCGGCAGCTGGGTGTACTTCCTGGCCGAGGGACGCTCCTCGGCCCTGTTCGCCACCCTCGCCGGGTTCTCGCTGATGCTGATCGCCGGCCGCCGGCCGCCGTGAGCCGAAGACCGGCCTGGCGGGCCGGCAGGCGAAGGCCCGCATCGCGATCCGCGTCGTGATCCTGCTGGCCCTGGGCACCGTGCTGGCGATGGAGTACGGGGACATCATCATCCTCGCCTACTACGGCGTCTACTTCCTCCTTGCACTGCTCCTGGTACGACTGAGCGCCAGGACACTGGCGCTCATCGCGGCCGGGATCGCGCTGGTCATGCCGCAGCTGGCGTTCGTTTTGAAGATGTGGCTGAGCGACTCCGTCCAGCAGACCATCAACGCCTACGACCCGCTGGAACGCCTCAGCACCGTGGGAGTACTCGATCTGCTGCTGACGGGCCTCTACCCGACCATCACGTGGATGGCGTTCGTGACCACCGGCATGGCTCTGGCCCGCCTCGACCTGTCCGCCCCCGTCGTCCGGCGGCGCCTGGCCGTCCTCGGTGCCGGCCTCGTCACAGCCGCCTACGGCCTGGCCACACTGCTGACCGGCGCGAGCGCGGTATGGAACGTCGGCGGAGGTGGGGGACCCTCCAGCGGCTCCGGTCCGGGCTCCATGGGCAGCGGCTCCGCGGTCTCCGGCTCCATGGGCAGCGCACCCGGCGGGCCCGAGCTGTCGGCCTCGGACCTGCTGGGCGCCGTGTCCCACACCGGCACCACCTTCGACACCATCGGCTGCGCGGGCATCGCGATCCTCGTGATCGTGGCCGCGACGGCGGCGATGGACCGCCTGCCGCTACTGCGCCGCCTGGCGAAGCCGGTCATCGCCGTGGGCACCATGTCCCTGACCGCCTACGTAGGCCACTTCCTCGCACAGTCCGCGTGGCCCGCTTCCGGCGCTGGCACCACGACGTCCTGGGTACCCGTGCTCACGTACATCTTGACAGCGATCGTGTTCGCCACGATCTGGTCCCGCTTCTTCCGCCGCGGCCCTCTGGAGTATCTGCTCAACGCCGCCGCCAAACCCGCCAAGTACATCCGCTGATGTCCGGTCGGGGTGGCTCGGCTTCCTGCCCCACCCCGGCCTGCACGGCCCGCTCGGCCCGCAAGGGGACAGCCCTTGCGGGCCTCGGCAGTGGACCTGGCCGACTGATCTCAGCTCCGCCTGACGCCGACCTGCCGTCCGCGGCGCGGCCTGGGCAGTGGCCGGCCATGCCTGGGCCAGGGGCCGGGACATGGTCCCCGGGGCAGGATTGTGCGCGGGCCAAGACGCGACTGCCGCCGGTGCGGCTGAGGCCACGACGGATACCCCAGGTTGGTGATCCACGGAGTTGGCGGCCAAATGCCGCTCGCCGCCTCATCTGGTCGAAAGAGCAGCGGCGGTTGCCCACGCGTGTCGAGGCTGGTGATTTCCGCCCAGGTCGTAACTCGCGGTGAAACGCAGAGCGCCCATACTCGACGGATGTCAGCTGAGCCAGGCTGCGACGTCGTCCCCCTTCCCGGATGAACACAGGAATCCATATCAGCGGGGACTGCGCGGGCGTGCGAGGGAGCCGAAGGTGGTGGGGGATGTCACCGGGCCGCAGCAGGGCCCCGTACCTCTGGCTGCCCGCCCACGCGGAGCGGACCAGCGACAAGTAGCCGGTCCTCGCCAGCCACGCGCAGCGGCCGGCCACGTGTGGGTGTGCAGCACAGGGTAGTCGAGTCAGAAGCACTCCACGCTCAGCGAACGTAATTGGCGTTCAGCCGCCGCCACAGCGCGGCGCGTGCCCCGGGGGGCGTTGCAGTACGCCATCGGGAGCGTTGGCGCCTCGTCGGCCTCCCGGGTTGGCCACGCGAAGGTGAGCAGACCGCCCTCCGCGTCTCGGACGAGGTGTCCGGACGCGCGAAGCTCGTGATAGGTGTCGCTGCCGGGTTTGCCCCTCAGGGATCCGCCCTCCCAGCAGGCGGGCGGGATGGCTCCGGCGTGCAGTGGTCGGGCCCGCTGATCGTGGTCATGGCCGGAGCACTGCCACGCCGTACCGGCCGAAGGACGCCCCGTCGGGGTCGATGTCCGTTGTGGTGGGTGCCGGGCACCTCGACGGTCACCGGCTCACGCTCGTGAGCCACTGCAAGTAGCAGACGGCGTCGCCGCCCCGGGTCAGCCACGGCTTGGGCGACCAAAGCCGCTTGAGGCTACGGGGCTTGGGGTGGTTCACGCCCAACCGGTTGACCGGCCCGACCGCCTGCTCCAGGGACATCCAGGGACTCCCAAGGTCATTGCCGCCGATCCGGACCAGAGAGAACGGGAGCCCCTGAAGACAGGGCGCCGATGCGGCGCCCGTTAAAGCGCCTTGAGGGCCGCCGAAGAACCACAGACTGTTCGTGAGGCCCCCAGCGCGACCGCCCCACCTGGGCGACGGGCTCCGGGCACGCTTCTCCGGCTGCGTTTTATCGAATGCGTCGGGCGATCCCGGTCGCCTTGCCCATCAGCCATTCGAGTGGCCCGCGCTGGAAGAAGCGGGACCAGAGGGTGGCGAGGAGGGTGATGGACGCGATGAAGCCGAGCAGCACGTACAGCGGCGGGACGGCCGATTGCTCGGTGTCCAGGAGCCAGATGGCCACGATGTGGTAGACGTACGCGGTCAGTGACATCGAGCCGACCGCGATGACGGGCTTGGCCAGGCGGCGCGACCTGGGGAAGGCGTCCATGACGGCCAGGCATGCGGTGATCACCAGGATCGCCACACCCGTGGCGGCCATGATGGACAGGGTCGCCTCGCTGTGCGGGGCTGAGGCCAGCATCCCGGCTGGTGTGTCGCCGAAGATGCCGATGCTGTCGGGCGATACGGATGACACGGACGACATGCCCGACTCCTCTTCGGCTTTCCGGACGGCTTCGGCGGCACCGGGTACGAGACGCACCGCCAGCCAGGAGCCGCCGTAGCCGGTGACGGCGAGGGCCACGCCGGTGCAGGCGAGGCTTATCCGGACGGCCGTGGCAGTCAGGTCGCAGCGGGCGACAGCCATACCGGCGATCACGAACGGGACCCAGGTCAGGGCCGGATAACCGCCGGTGAAGAACAACGAGACGGGGCCGTCGGCCTGGCCGTAGGAGAGGAACACGCGGCCGCCGACCACCGGCTTCAGCGCGTACAGCAGTTGCGGGCCCACCAGGGCCCATCCCGCGGCGACAAGCGCCAGTGGCTTGGCGCCCAGCCGGTACAGCGGCAGCACGAGCAGGAAGAACAGTCCGTAGAAGGCGAGGATCGGCACGACCGGGGTGCCGGTCATGGTCAGGGCGGTGCCGAGGGCCAGCAGGATCACGGCCCTGATGATCACCTTGGCGACGGCCTGACGGCCGGCCAGGCCGGTCTTCGGCGTGCGGCGCCCGGTGATGAGAGCGACCGCGAAGCCGGCCAGGACGGCGAACAGGGCGGAGGAGCGGCCTTGCGCCAGCTCCATCAGGAAGCCGATGACACCGCCCTGAGCCGGGGCGGGGCCCACGTGGACCGCGTACATGCCGAAGACGGCCAGGCCGCGGGCCAGGTCCAGCCCGATCAGTCGGCCCACTCCGGGCGCACCGGTCGAGGGCTCACCACGCTCACCTCCAGAAGACGGGGTATCGGCCGGGAGCAGCGCGGAGTCCAGGTGATGGGTCATGGCCCTCAGACTGGAGGCCGGGCCGATCACGGCCCATCCGACAGAAGGCTGCCGCGGCCCTGCCGAGTGGTGGGTGCTACCCCGCCGTGTGGCTGGAGCTGCAGCTCAGCGGGCCGCCGGGACCGATCGGTGCTTTAGGGTCGAGTCGGCGTGGGCCGGACGGTATGAACGAAGGGTAGGGGGAGCGCGTGATCCGGGTAGTGGTGGTTGACGACGAGGCTCTGGTCCGCTCGGGCTTCCAGCTGATTTTGGGCGCGTCCGAGGACATCGCGGTCGTCGCGACCGCGAGTGGCGGCGAGGCGGTCGAGACGGTCCGCCGGGAGCGGCCCGACGTGGTGCTGCTGGACATCCGGATGCCGGACGTCGACGGGCTCACCGTGCTCCGGGAGCTGCGCACGATGCCGGACTCGCCGGTGGTGGCGATGCTGACCACGTTCGACGCCGACGAGTACATCCTCACCGCCCTGCACTCCGGCGCGGCCGGTTTCCTCCTCAAGGACACCGAGCCCGAGCAGCTCGCCCACCTGGTGCGCACCCTGGCCGCGGGCGGCGTCGTGCTCTCCCCCAAGGCGTCACGGAGCCTGTTGCACAGCCACCCCGGCACCGAGGCGGCCGTCGACGAGGACGCGGCACGGGTCCGGCTGCTCACCGCACGTGAACGCGACGTCCTCGTCCTGGTGGCGGAGGGACTGTCGAACGCCGACATCGGCGCGCGCATCCACCTGGGTGCCGGCACGGTCAAGGACCACGTCAGCGCCATCCTCACCAAGCTCCGGGTGTCGAGCCGGGTGCAGGCCGCGCTGCTGGCACAGCGGGCCGGACTGCTCGACGAGCACGCGCAGGAGGCAGGCCCATGAGCCGCGCACGCGCCATGTGGCAGCGGCTTCCCACGCCGGTTACCGACCTCGCCCTGGTGGCGGTGGCGGCCGTGGATATATGGCTCAACATGGGGGAGCACATGCCCCTCGAGCTCGCGCTGGCCGCTATCGGCTGCACCGCGCTGGCCTTCAGGCGCCGCTTCCCGCTCGGTGTGTTCCTGCTGACCCTGCCCGTCGCGCTGATGCAGGATGTCGCCGTCGCTGTGCTCGCGGCGCTGTTCACCCTGTCCGAACGCTCCCGAAATCGCCGTCTCCTCGCCGTGTGCGTCGCCCTGGCCGCCGTCGCGAGCAGTACTCCGTGGCCTCTGGCCGAGGTCGACCGGACCATGACATTGGTCTTCTTCGTGTACGGC
Source organism: Streptomyces sp. SA15 (assembly GCF_002291145.1). Taxonomy (GTDB): domain Bacteria; phylum Actinomycetota; class Actinomycetes; order Streptomycetales; family Streptomycetaceae; genus Streptomyces. The sequence continues at coordinate 48,263 of NZ_NTGE01000215.1, read as the reverse complement.
CTGGCGACCGCCGCGGCCCCGGTCCTCTTCGGCCAGCTTCTCCAGGCGCAACGGGACCTGGCGCGGCGGCTGGCCGAGATCGAGGAGGCCAGGGAGCACGAGCGGGCCCTGCATGCCCAGGCAGTGCTCGCCCGCGAACGCGCCCAGCTGGCCCGCGAGATGCACGACGTGGTCTCCCACCAGGTCAGCCTGATCGCCGTACGGGCCGGTGCGTTGCAGGTCGCCACCAAGGACGCGGACGCCAAGGAAGCCGCCCGCACGATCCGTTCGCTGAGCGTCACCACGCTCGACGAACTGCGCACCATGGTCACGCTGCTGCGCGCCTCCGGCGGCAACGCCACCGAGCTGACGCCTCAGCCCACCCTGGCCGACCTGCGCAAACTGGTGGAATCAGGCGGCCCTCACGTGGAGTTGTCGGGTGAGCTGCCGCCCACCGTGGGCACACCCGCGCAACGGGCCCTCTACCGTACGGTCCAGGAAGCGCTGACCAACGTCCGCAAGCACGCCCCCGGCGCCAGAGCGCGCGTCGAGCTGTGGCAGGCCGGCGACGGCATCGGAGTGACCATCACCAACACCCCGCCCACCCGGCCTTCGCTGTCCCTGCCCGGTTCGCAGCAGGGCTTGGTCGGTCTGCGGGAACGGGCCGACATTCTGCACGGCACCCTGGAGGCGGGCCCGACCGCGGAGGGCGGCTACCGGGTGCGGCTGCGCATTCCCCTCAGCGCGGACTGACCGACCAGGCGGCCGGGCGGCACAGCCGCCGCCCGGCCGCCTGCCACGGCACGCCACCTCATGCTGTGCGTGGTGGTGACTGGATGAGCCCATCGGTCACGTCCAGACCTCATGCCGCGAACCGCAGTTCCGCTCGTCCGCCGCCCGGCGGCGGGATGTGTCCTGTCGCGGGCCCCTTCAGAACGGTGTTGAGTCCTCGGTCCGTCGGCTGATCTGCGTGGAGCTCGTACGCTCGCCGACGCCGTGGCCGGCGTCAGCGCCTGACGGAGACCGGACAGGGGCCGATACGCGGCCGACGACATCGGCCCCCCTCAGCGGCATCCGCGACATCGCCTCGTCACTCCAGCAGGGTGCTGACCAAGGCGACGGCCATTCCCAGAAGCGCGTCGATACAGCCGATCCTGACGGCTCGTCCCCACGTCCGGCCCGCGGCCCGTGCGGCGAGCAGGCCCCAGCCCAGCAGCAGGACGGTGTTGATTCCGAAGGCGACGTACTCGATGCCTGTTGAGCGCCACCAGCCAAGGCCCGCCCCCCCACAGCACCAGCGTGGTGGGCAACGCTGCCACTACCAGCGGCCATTCGGCGAGCACGGCACGCACCACACCCCGTACGCCGGGATGGCCCTGCGCGTCGCGGTGGGCGATCTGGTGGGCGTAGCCATGGGCCAGGGCCGAGGCGAGGGCGGTGAACAGGACCCATAGGGCGTCGTCCATGCGTGCCGCTCGAGTCGTCTCGCCGAACTGCGTGAGCGCGGCGACGGCCGAACTCGACACCAGGAGCCCGTACACGCCGCCGAACAGCGCGGTCGGCTGGGCCAGCCAGTCCCACACCGCACCTCTGCAACGGATGGCGGACTCGGTGCGCATACTGGGCCTTTCACAGTCTTGGTTTGCGTGGGTGTCGGTGCTTGGGGTTGTCCGGCCGGGAACGCGGCAGTGGACGACCGGACACCCTGCGTGTGGTGCGTCATCGCGCGGGGGCCAGGAACTGGGTGGCCGCCAGTTGCGCGTACAGCCGGTCCTGGGCCACCAGTTCCTCATGGGTGCCCACGGCCCGGACATGTCCGCCGTCCATGACGACGATCCGGTCGGCACCCGTCACCGTCGACAGACGGTGGGCCACCACCAGCACGGTGGTCTCGCGAGCCACCTCCGCGACGACGTCCCGCAGCGCCAGCTCGTTGACGGCATCGAGCTGCGAGGTCGCCTCGTCCAACAACAGCAGGCGTGGCCTGCGCAACAGGGCGCGGGCGATGGCGACGCGCTGCCGCTCACCGCCTGACAGCTTCGAGCCGCGGTGTCCGACCGGGGTGTCCAGGCCGTGGGGCAGGCGCTCGACGAGGGTGTCGAGCTTCGTGCGGGCCAGGACGTCGCGGATGTCGTCGTCCGTCGCGCCGGGCGCCGCGAAGACGAGGTTCTCGCGGAGCGTGCCGGCCAGCACCGGGGCGTCCTGCTCCATGTACCCCATGGCGGACCGTAGCTCGGACAGGGACCAGTCCCGTACGTCCTTGCCGTCGACCAGGACCCGGCCGCCGGTGGTCTCGTGGAACCGCTCGAGGAGTGCGAACACCGTCGACTTGCCCGCACCGGAGGGGCCCACGAAGGCCGTCATCCCGGTGCCCGGTACCTCGAAGCTCACCTGCTGGTGGACGTACGGCTGGCCAGGTCGGTAGCGGAAGGACACGTCCTCGAAGCGGACCGACGCCGGACCCGGGACCGGTGCCCCCTGCCTGGGCAGGGCGCCCGTCCGACGGTCGGCTGACTCCGTCGCCAGGCGTTCCACCTGCGCGATCCGGGACAGCGCGGCCGCCCCCTCCTGATACGAGGACCCGGCTTCGATCAGCGTGGACACCGGCTCGATCAGGTAGAAGAGGTACAGCAGGAAGGCGATGAGGGTGGAAACGGGGATCTCCCCGGACGCCACCCGCGCCCCGCCGACCGCGAGCACCGCGAGGAAGGCCAGCTGGACGGCGAGTTCGTCGGCCGAGCCCGCCACGGCCTCCCACTTCGCGCTCTTCACACCGTGCCGCCACGCCCGCCGCGCCGCCGCCTCCACCCGGTCGGTCTCCCGCTCCTCGGCGCCGGACGCCTTGACCGTGCGAAACGCCCCGAGAGCCCGCTCCAGCGCGACGGAGACCTCCCCGACCGCCTCCTGCGCCCGCTCCGTGGCCCGCGCGATCTTCGGCATCACCAGCGCGACGGCCCCGCCGACCAGCACGACCACCCCGAGCGTCACACCCAGCAGCACGACGTCCAGGAACGCCATCATCACGATCGCCGCCACGAAGGCCACCGCGCCAGAGGCCGCGGAGACGACCGCCTGGGTACTGACCGCCCGCAGCAGCGTCGTGTCGGAAGTGACCCGGGACATCAGATCGCCCGGCGGGATCCGCTCCCACTCCGCGATCCGCAGCCGCAGCAACCGCCCCACAAGGGTGCGCCGCGCGGCCAGGACCACCGACTCCGCCGTCCGCTCCAGCACATACGCGCCGAACGCCTCGACCGCCGTGCCCAGCACCACCAGCACGGTGAGCGCAATCAGGATCCCGGCGATGGTCTCACCCGTCGCGAGCCGGTCCACCAGCACCTTCGTGGCCAACGGCTGCAGCAGTCCCCCGCCGGCCCCGACCAGGGCACACACCAGGCCGAGGACGACGGCCCACCGGTGCGGCCGCACATACGCGTACAGCGCCCTGACCGTCTCCCGGGCGGACAGGGAGGTCTCATGGGTCTCATCCGTCGTCGGGGCGGATGCGGTGTTCACGAAATTCCTTTCTTCTGCGGTCCGCCCGGCACCGCGTCGGCGGCTGCCGGGCCGACCGGGCGTGATCGTGTGCCGGCTCAGCGGACGAGTCCGGCTGTGCTCGTGGCGAAGGCGCGCACCCACGCTTCGGGGACCTCAGGACGCACGACGAGCAGGACGAGGGCGCCCGCCGCCGGCATCAGGCCGAGGAACTTCGCAAACCCGCCCCTCTGGACGGCGTCACGGCCCGGCACGTCGGCCCATGACGCGAGAAGGGCGTCGGGCACCTTGTGTCGCGCACGGTGTGTCATGCCTCCAGCCTGGAATCCCGGCCTCCGTGCGCCCATCCGGCAACCGTCGGGTCCACCCCCGCCGAGTGGCTGAAGAAGATCGTCGTCGAGTCGCACTGGTTCGCACCGGACGGGTCGGAACAAGACTCCGCCGGTCGGCGGGGCGGTACCCGCCGACCGGCGGGGCCGTTACCGAAGCCTGCCGGATGGCTCCCCGCCCGGCGGCGACGCGAGAGTCTGCACATGCCACAGACACCAACGACACCGCAGGGCACGTCAGCTCCGCAGGAGAACTCGCCTCCGCCGCCCCGAACCTCCCCCGAGTCCGCCGTGCCGGCCTCACCCGGTCCCTCGATGGGACGCCTCGTCGGGGTGGACCTGGCCCGCGCGCTGGCGGTGTTCGGCATGTACATCGTGCACATCGGCCCCCCGCTGTCCGCCACGACCGGTGTCGGCAGCTGGATCCGGTACCTGGCGGACGGTCACTCCTCGGTCCTGTTCGCCACCCTCGCCGGGTTCTCACTGATGCTGCTCGCCGGCCGCCGCGAGCCCAAGACCGGCCTGGCCTGCCGGCAGGCGAAGGCCAGGATCGCGATCCGCGCCGTGGTCCTGCTGGCGCTGGGCACCGCAATGGCGATGGAGTACGGGGGAGTGATCATCCTCGGCTTCTACGGGGTCTACTTCCTCCTCGCCCTGCCCCTGGTGCGACTGAGCGCCAAGACGCTCGCGATCATCGCGGCCGCGTTCGCCCTCGTCACACCGCAGCTGGCGTTCGTCCTGACCTCGCTGCTGACTCCGTCGGTCCAGGAGAGCATCAACACCTACGACCCGCTCCGCCGCCTCAGCGAGGTGGGAGTGCTCGATCTGCTGCTCACCGGCTTCTACCCGGCGCTCACCTGGATGTCGTTCGTGATCGCAGGTATGGCGCTGGGCCGCCTCGACCTGTCCTCCAGCACTGTCAAGCGGCGCCTGGCCGCAGTCGGTGCCGCCCTCACCGTGGCCGCGTACGGCATGTCCTTGCTGCTCGCCGGCAAGAACGCGCTGAGGAGCACGGCGGAAGACGGGTCGTCGTCCGGCGGCTCCGGGTCGATGCCCCCCGGCAGCGGGTCGATGCCCCCCGACGGCGGGTCGTTCCCCAATATTCCGGCGTCGTCGCTCCTGTCGGCCGGGCCGCACAGCGGCACCACGTTCGACATCATCGGCAGCATCGGAGTCGCAATCCTCGTGATCGTGGGCGCGACGGTGCTGATGGACCGCCTGCCGCGACTGCGCCGCCTGGCGAAGCCGGTCATCGCCGTGGGCACCATGTCCCTGACCGCCTACGTCGGCCACTTCCTCGCACAGTCCGCCCTGTCCATGCCCGCCGGGACCAGCACCCAGCAATCATGGGTGCCGCTGCTCATGTTCATCCTCGGAGCCACCCTGTTCGCCGCCATCTGGTCCCGCTTCTTCCGCCGCGGCCCCCTGGAATACCTGCTCAACGCGGCCACCAAGCCGGCGAAGCACATCCGATAACACCCGGCCGGGTGGGACGCCTCCACGCCCCACCCGGCCTGGACCGCTCACGGATCCAGCAAGCGCATAGTCCCTGCAGGCTTCCACCCGTAAGCCATGTTCGTCGCCGAAAGGTGCACCGAGGACCCGCCAATCCCTGTGCATGCTGACTCAGCCCACCACCCGAACCAGCGACAGCACCACACCAGTTGCGCTGTGCAGCCCGTGCTGCTGCAGGGGCAGGGGCCGTGCGCTGCTGGCGGGGTTGCCGGTTTCCAGGGTCAGCTGGTGGACGACGCGGATGAGGGCTTCGCGGTCGGCGCGGAGTTCGGCGAGCTCGTCTTTGTCTGCTGCGCGGAGTTCCTTCAGTCACGAACGCGCCCAGCCGTGCTGGACGGGGTGGTGCTTGGGCTCCACCCGCACATGGAGACTCAGCACGGCTTCCATCGTCGGCGAGTAGGCGAACCCCACCCGCTCCGCACCGTCGGCAGGGACCCGGAACACGATCGTCATGACCCGTCATCCTTGCCGCACGGCGCCCGCGACGGGAGCCGCGCCGCGTTCTCGGTCTTCGGCCTACCCCGATGCCGTGAGCGTGTGCAGGACGGCTCGATTACGGACAACTGGTGCAGCGCCGTCTCGAACTCGAAGCGCCCGTGCCGAAGGACGCGGCACAGCGGGGTGGCGGCGGTCAGTCAGGCGTTCCCGCGCCGATGACCACGGCGTCGGTCGTCGGGCTCACTGCTCGGCGGCCTCTCGGGCGATCTTCTCGAACTGGGCGCCCATGGCCTCGGACAGCGCGTGGGCGGCCGACAGCGGGCGCACCATCACCGTGAAGTCGTCGATCTTGCCGTCCTCGTCGAAGTGCAGGAAGTCGCAGCCCTGGAGCTTCTTTCCGGCGACGCTCGCGGTGAAGACGAACGCGTGGTCGCGGCCGTCGGGGTTCGCGATCTCCCGGACGTAGGTGAAGTTCTCGAAGACCTGTGTCACAGCACGCAGGATCGCGGTGGTGATCGCCTTGCCCGGGTACGGCTTGAAGGCGACCGGGCTGGTGAAGACGACGTCGTCGGCCAGAAGGGCGGCCACGGCGTCCAGGTCACCGTTCTCGACGGCCTTGCGGAAGGGGTGCATGATCGACCTCGATACTCAACAAGTTGCATATGTGTAGAGGAGGGTAGAGGCGACTCCGGTGCTTGTCGAGGGTGCGGCGCTTCGGGAGTGCTCATCATTGAACACTCGCTGGGCCGTACCTTGCTCCCATGGCATTGCGGAACGCGGTGATGGCCGCGCTGCTGGAGGGCGAGGCGTCCGGTTACGACCTCGCAAAAGGCTTCGACGCGACGGTCGCGAACTTCTGGACGGCGACGCCTCAGCAGCTCTATCGGGAGCTGGAGCGTATGGAGGTCGAGGGGCTGGTCACGGCTCGCCTCGTCGAGCAGCGGCGTCGTCCCAACAAACGGCTGTTCTCCCTGACGGAGGCTGGGCGGGAGGCGGTGCGCGCATACACGGCCGAGCCGCCGGGTCGGCCCGCGGTCATCAGAGACGAGCTGCTGGTCAAGGTGCAGTGCGCGGACGCCGGCGACGTCGAGGCGGTGCGCGCCGCCGTCCTCGAACGCATGGAATGGGCCACGGCCAAGCTGGCCCGCTACGAGAGAATCCGGCAACGACTGCTGGGCGGCCGTTCAGAGGAGGCGTACTTCGCCGAGGCCGAGCGTATCGGCCCGTACCTCACTCTGCTGCGCGGGATGTCGTTCGAGCGGGAGAACCTCCAGTGGGGCGACATGGCGTTGCGCAGGCTCGACCAGCGCGCCAAGACTATTACTCAAAAACTTGACTAGAGTGGGGGCTCTTCCGGTGATCGCATTAAGGAGCCAGCCGCTCATGTCAGGCACTGAGACCCGCTATCTGCGCTTCGTGGCCCTGGGTGACAGTCACACCGAAGGGGTCGGCGACGGCGACGATGTGACAGGCCTGCGCGGGTGGGCCGACCGGCTCGCCGAGCACCTGGCTCGGCACAGCCCGCAGCTTCGGTACGCCAATCTCGCAGTACGGGGCCGTCTGGCCGGGCAGGTCCACGCGGAGCAGTTGCCCGCGGCGCTTGCGCTGCGGCCGGACTTCGCGACGGTCGTGGCCGGAGTCAACGACATGCTGCGCCCCCGCTTCGATCCGGATGAGGTGGCCGCGCATCTGGAGGCGATGTTCGCCGCGCTCACCGGCCAGGGGGCGCGCGTGGCGACGCTCACCTTTCCCGACATCGCGCGCGTCACTCCGCTGGCCCGTCCGCTCCGGCCGCGTCTTGAGGCGCTGAACCACCGTGTTCGCGCGGCGGCGCACCGGCATGGTGTCGTCGTCGCCGACGTCACCCTGTATCCGGTGGCCACGGATCCACGCCTGTGGAGTCAGGACCGCCTCCACTCGAGCCCACTCGGCCACCAGCGGATCGCGGCGGCGCTCGCTCACTCGCTCAACGTGCCAGACACTGACGACTCCTGGACGCACCCGTTGCCCGTCCTGCCTGTTGGTCGGGCACGATTCTTGCGTGCCGCGTCAGCCGAGGTGCGCTGGGTCGCCGGATTCCTAGGTCCGTGGATCGGCAGGCGCGCGCGTGGGCGTTCCACCGGAGACGGTCGCGTGGCCAAACGCCCGGACCTCCTGTCCGTCGGCAGCTCCGGCCAACACTTCGGCCGTGCCTTCCAGCGTGGACAAGAGCCCTCCGTCGACCTGGCAGACGCCTCGGAGTAGCGAGATCCGCTTGTCCGAGCATGAGTAGCGGTCGGTGCTTGCCCGAGTCGGGAACGACGAACGATGCCCACTACGTCCTTCAAGGGCACGCGGACGCCCACGACAACCTGCTGTGCATCCAGGTGGCCAAGAACAGGGACGACCCGAACCGGTTAATTACAGCCCCTCGTGGGCCACATTCGACGCCCTGAACCCAGGCACAGTCGATCGGCTGCTGGCCGAGAGGAAGATCACCGACGCTGCTGCGGCTGAGCAGTTCAGGGAGATGCTTCGCAAGGAGCCCTGGAACGGCTCCGCCGTGCACGAAGCAGAGTAGGCCTCTGACGGTCTCCGTCTGCGGCTCGCCACCAACAAGCGAGAGGACCTGATCCAGTGCAACCGTCTGTTCGACGACGACAACGCTCGTGAACTGACGCCGCTGGCTACGGTGCCACGCCCCCCTCATCGGGGGATCCATGTCGGCATTGAGGAATCCGCGATCGGGGGGCAGATCACGGTAAAGGAGTGGCGGGACGCGGCCACCCGCGGCAGGGAGTCGCCGCTGCTGTCGCAGTTGCACCCGGGAGCTCTCGAAGGTTGCAATGCGGTGCGTTCACACGAGGCCGGCCTGTGTGTCCCGATCTCAAGAGCACTCCGGTCCCGGCAGCGCGTCGCAGTCCTGGGAGATCAGCCCGAGGACTTCGCGCTCGCCGAAGCCCTGCGGCAGATCCGCGGCTCGGTGACATGGCTGCCATGGGATGAGCCCGGACTCAGCGACATGTGGTTGTTTCTGGTCGCGTCTCGGACCGGCTGCTGGTGACCAGTGCGTCGCTGAGCACCGAGGAGGTCCAGCAACGTATCGACGCGAGGTGGGAGAAGCGCCCGGTCCGGCAGATCGAGCCGGAAGAGGAGGAACGCCGCTTCGATGTGGTAGCGCCTGAGGAGATCGATCTTGCGCACCCATTCCTGGTGGTGTTGAAGGACGCCTGGGACCAGCCGCGTTCTCTGCCCGTCACGGTGGAACCGGATGGGTCACTTCAGGCATCGCTGTCATTGGCTGCGGAGGTTCCGCGCGGTCTCGATCCGGACAGGCACCGCTGGCAGGTCACTCTCACCGCCGCCAACCATCCGCTTCCCCCACTGGCCGCGTTGGGTTCATCGGCCGTCATCGCAGCGGAGCAGAATCCGTGCGAGACCTTCTTCGCCTTCCACGCCGCTGAGCTGCGCCGTGCACAGCTGCGCGCGGTACACGCCTGGCGGGTGCGTTCTCCCACGGCTTTGCCGAAGGCGCGTGCCCGGCGCGGGGCGGAGGCGGAGCGCGAGCTGGCGGAGCTGCTCGCACCATGGCGCGAGAAGTACCCCACCGCCGTTGTGAAGGAAGAGCTCCACGAGGGATGGCCGGCGGCCGCCGCCGGTGCGGGGCTGCTCGTCGTGGGCAGCCGCAGGCGCCGTGCGGTGGTCGGCCCGCACACCGGGCCGGTCGCGCACGCTCTGATCCACCACGTGCACTGCCCGGTCGCGCTGGTGCCGCACGACTGAGTGTTCGACAACGCCTGTTTGGACCGGGGCGACTGCTACTTCAGCGGTAGGCCGATGCCGTCGAGCGTGAGGAGGCCGTTTTCCCTTTGCTCTTGGAGTTCACCCTGGCGCCACATCGACCGCGTGTCGGCTGCTACCGATGCCTCCGGCAGCAGTTCCCAGTGCAGATCTCCCGAGCTGGAGGCGACGTGCCAGCCGATGAGGCATCTGGTCAACCGATCGAGCACAGCGATGAGCTCCGCGGGAGCGAGTCCGCACTCACGCGCGATCCACTCCAACTCGGCACATCCTCGACCAGCGGAGGCACCTCTGTGCGCCGCAAGGCAGAGAACGGTAAGCCGCACAGAAGCGTCACCGGCGGCCGTACAGACACCGCTCGCCATACGCAGAGCCCAGTCGGCAGCGCTCCTGCGGTCCGGACGTGCGGGACTCTGAGCAAACAAGACGCCGTCGAGGAGCTGGGCGGTCACCACGCCGTCGGCTGCCCCGGTAGCAGTGGGCGTTCTGCGGAGCCAACGTGACTGCTCCAGCTCACTCCACGGAAGTGGGTCACGGCCCAGACGAAGACTGCGCATCACGCCGGCCGGCAGCCGGACTTTCCCTTCTGAGTCCATGCGTAGGGCACACTGCACGGCGAGCAGCCGGGCCGCAGCGCCGGTGTGGCTGGGCAGGGCAGCGGCCAGGTAGCTGAGCATCTCACGCACCCGAGTCTGGTCGCCCGGCCCCCTGGGCCGCCGGTTGCGACGCCGCGCGACGCTGCTGCAGGAAGACGTCATGGTCATCCGCGGGACCGTTTCAGGTACCACGGAGGCTTGCTCCGTCACCGACGCGCATGCCGTACATGCATCGGCAAGCCGCCAGAGGCGGCCGCCCCGCTCGCGGGCGAGAAGTAGACGGACAGGTCCTGCACAGCCACGGTGGCGTGGGTGCCAGCGGCAGCCTCGCTCATGGCACTGGCAGATCCGCATGTATGACGGCAAAGCGTCACGCCGGGCATGACCCACCAGATGCTCAAGCGCCGCTGAGCGCGCGGAAGCGGCCACGAGCACCATGCCCCCGCGGCCGCACTGCTGACAAACAAGCTGCGGCCCGCCGGAACCGGGTCGCAGTTCCACTGTCCAGGCACGCTGCGTCGCTGGGTGTGTTGTACGGAGTCTCATGGAACGCGCGCTCCTCCCAATCGATCCCGCGCTGTCGTCCTCTCCTGTGGGAGCGACGGTCGCACACGGTAGCCACCGGGACGGCGTTGGCGTCCGCGGCGCTGGTCACCCGGATCCCTCGCTGCCACACCTCTTGGCCGACCAGGTCGCGCACGCTGCCCGCGCCGTGCAGTACCGCGCGCAACCTGGGGGCCGCGGCGAGCCGCTGCTAGGTCAGCGCGGGCTCGCCCCATGACGTGAGCAGCACCTCGGCGCGGGCCAGCCGCTCGCGGGATGACTCGCCGTCGAGGTCGTCGGTCCAGCACGGCTCCTCCAGGGTCACCGAGTCGGCCAGCCGCCGCAGCCGGTCCCGGTCGAAGTGCGCCTCGAAGCTGGACTTGCTCATCACGATCAGCGCGCGAGGCTTGGACTGCATCAAGTGCGTGCTCCTCCGCCTCGGGGCACACGCCACCAGGGCGGGTGCCAGTTGTGTTTCCTGAGAGTTCCAGCCAGATGACGCTGAGCCAGAGATAGTGGTCGCCCATACGCAGCCACCAGAGCTCGAACACATACGACATAATCGACCAGACTCGAACATGGCACCCAGCTCCGTACCGAACGGGAGGGGACGACCCATGAGGTCCATCGGAACGCAGCAAATGTTCGCCCTGCAGCGCCGGGAGAGGCTGATGGACCAGCTTCGGTTGCACGGGGCCGTTCGCGTACGCGATCTCGCCCGGGAGCTGTCGGTCAGCGAGCTGACCATCCGGCGGGACATCGCCGCCCTCGCCGATCGCGGTCTGCTGACCCGGGTGCACGGCGGGGCCACGCTGCCGTCGGCGCTGGAGCGGGAGCCGGTGCGCCGACGACGGCTCAAGACGCCCGCGTTCACGCTCGGGATGGTGGTCCCCTCGCTGGATTTCTACTGGCCGCAGATCGTCAGCGGCGCCCGTAACGCCGCGGCCGCGCACGGTGTGAACATGCAGTTGCGCGGCTCCAGTTACGACCGGGCGGAGGACCGCAGGCAAATCGTCCGGCTGACTGAATCGGGCCAGGTGCAGGGGTTGCTGCTGGCGCCGAACCTGGACGGCTACGACCCGCGCGAGACGAACGAAATGATCGACTGGATCAGCAAGTTGCCCATCCCCGTCGTCTTCGTGGAGCGCAAGACACCCGAGTGGACCCCGACGCCGCACCAGCTGGAATGGGTGCGCAGCGACCACGCGCTCGGCCTGGAGATGGCGGTCCGGCACCTGCATGCGCTCGGCCACCGCAACCTCGGGCTCGTCCTGTCCAAGGGCAGCCCCACGTCGGCTCACCTCGCCGTCGGCTGGCACCGCGTCTGCGGCGAGCTCGGCCTCCCCGACGACTTCCTGATACGTGAGAGTATCGCGCTCAGCATGCCCGGGCACCGCGCGATCATCAGCGACATCCTCGATGGCTGCCGCCGCTCACGCACCACCGCACTCATCGTCCACAGCGATCCCGATGCCATCTCGCTGCTCCAGTACCTGACGGAGCGAGGGATCCGCGTTCCCGACGACATGGCGCTCGTCAGCTACGACGACGAGGTCGCCCACCTCGCCGATCCGGCCATCACGGCGGTGCGGCCGCCGAAGGCGCTGGTGGGCCGTATGGCCGTGGAGATGCTGGTGGCACGCCTCCTCGAGGGCAGCCGTCGGCCCGTCGAACGGGCCCTTATCCTCCCGGAGCTGATGATCCGGGCCTCGTCGCTGCCGGGCTCGCCGAACCCGCTGCCCGGCAACGCGAAGCGGTCGGCGCCGCGCCGCTCGCTGCCAGGACAGCGTTGATTCCGGCGGGACGGAGCTCGTCGACTCGCGGCTGACGATCAGCCGAGGCGAACGTCGACCACCCGGATCGGCGACGGTGTGGTGCCGGTCGAGCGCTGCTGGTACTGGAACGACAGGACGCCGTCCACCGCCACTCTGGACGTGTCGACGTTGACCTCGCCGAACGCGTTCATCGACGGCCGGTCGAAGACCAGGGTCCAGTCCTTCCAGCCTTCGGCCTTGCTCGCCGAGACGATCCGGCCGCGCGGCATCACCAGGTAGGCGTTGTCGTTGCGGTCGAAGACCAGTTTCGTGCGCTGCGTGCTGCCCGGTGGGACCGGGACCTCGCGTTTGGTCCAGGTGCCGTTCGCGTTGCGCACGACGTGGAAGGTGCGGCCGTACTGGGTGCGCTGCTGTGCGTAGTTCGAGACGCACTGGGTGAACCTGCCCGGCACGTAGCTGATCACGACGTGGGGTGTGCCGGCGGAGTCCGCGCCTTGGCCCTCCTGGTTCATCAGGCCATGGTTCGGGTCCAGGGGGTCGGCGATCAGGCCCGGCGAGTTGACCGAGACCCGGGTGCCGCCGGTGGTCCCGACGACCGTGCCCGCGCCATTGCGCCAGGTCCGGCCCCGGTCGTCGCTGTAGACGTAACCGGTGTCGTGGTTGCTCAGACCGCCGGGGCTGCACAGCACCCTGGTGTTGCCCTCGCGCCAGGTGAACGCCGCGTGCAGCCGCCCGCGCCGGTCGTAGGTGAGACCGTGCAGGTACATGTTTCGCGTCGTGGAGACGACACCGTTGGGCCCGGTGTAGTTCCCGGTCGCGGACGACCACCCGCCCAGCTTCCGCCAGCTGCCGCCCGTGTACTCGGCCAGCTCGTTCACGCCGTTGCCCGACCCGCCGGTCCGGTAGCTGAACTGCAGCGCGCCCTCGGGCGTCACGACGAACTGCGGGTACGTCATGTTCCCCAGCTCGACGCCCCCAAGAGTCCGCTGCACCGTGCCGAACACCGACGGCGACCACTGGTGTGAGCCGGGCTGGGTGGCGAGCCCCGCCACCGACTTCGTGTAGTACAGCCGGGTGTTGTGGGTGTCCATCGCGACGTGCAGGGTGCCGTCCTGTGGCGAGATGCCGATCGAGATCACGTTGTGCGAATCGTTGACGCTCAGCCGGTGCGGCAGCACGGCCTTCTCCCAGCCGCCCCCGCTCAGCGCACGCCGCGCGATCACGGCGTTGCGGCTGGAGGCGTACCAGGCCGCGTACTGGTACCCGTTGTAGGTGACCAGCGCGTCCTGGAACGCGTTGTTGTTGACCAGCCCGTCGTACGACACGAAGTACAGCGCGGACTGGTCCAGCACGGTATCCGCCAGAAAGGTCACACTCGGCCCCGCCTGTGCGACGGTCGGCTGGGGCTGCAGTTGAGGCTGGAGCACGGAGGCGGCGAGCACCATCGCCGCCACTACGCTCTTCACCGGACCACCCCGTCCACTTGGATCGTCTGTACGGCGCCGGCCGCGAACGGCACGCGTACGAGCTTGCCGCTCACCGTGAGGTCCTGGCGCCGGGTGTACCGGTCACCGGATCCCGAGGTCAGCGTCGACCAGCGGGTGGCCGTGCCGTTCGGCACCGTACCGAACGCCGAGAGATTGAAGGTCAGGGTCTGCGCGGCACCGTTGTTCGCGGCAACGATCACCAGGCGCTGCGCGGCCGGGTCGTGCGCCGCCACCGCGTAATTCACGCCCGTGTTGATGATCCGCATACCGGGCCGGATGTGCCGGGTGAACTGCGCCAGGACGTACAGCTTCGTCTCCACGGCCCCGGCCTGCCCCGAGCTGCCGTCGTAGCGGATCGCGCCCCAGCCGGCCGTCGGGTCCATCACCTGCCAGTAGCACCAGGCCGTCGGCTTGAGCCAGCGGAAGTCCATCAGCAGGCAGCGGGCCGTCATCATGCCGGTGCCGTTGTTGTCACCGTGCTCGGAGTTCCACAGGATCTTGCCCGACGCGCGTACGTCGTTGCCCAGCAGGTCACGGCGGCCGCTGAGGCCTTGGTAGCCGTGCACGTTGACCTGGCGCACCCGGCCCCTGGTGGCCGAGTCGAAGCTGTTCCAGGTGGTGCGGGCGAGGTCGTAGCTCGTCTCGTCGGATGCCGCGACCGCCACCCCGTCCAGGCCCAGCCGGTCCAGCTCGGTGCGCAGGTGGGCGATGACGCTGCGCTGCGTCGTCGCGTCGATGTGGCAGCCCTCCTGCTTGCCGTCGGCCTTCCACCAGTTCGACGACGGCTCGTTGAACGGCTCCACCGTCCGGAAGTTCACGCCCCACTGGTCACGGGCGCGGCGGGCGGTGGCGGCCAGGTGCAGTGCGTGCTGGCGGTGATTCCACGACTGGAGGTTGTTGCCGCCGTCGGCCGCGCCGGACGGGTTGTGGTTGTTGCACATCCACCACATCGGCGAGTTGGCGAACAGCTCGCTCATCGCGCCTCGCTGGGTCGCCTTGACCAGCATCGCGCGCTGCTTGGCGTCGGCGCTCCAGTTCCACGCCGAGGATGCCGGATCCTCGTTGCGCCAGTCCTGCCAGAAACCCTCGATCTGCTTGAACCGCGGGATGTTGGGCGACACGACCATGCGCTCGCCGCCGACGTCGTTCCAGCTGCACGCGCCGAGGTTGTAGCGGACGATGTTCATGCCGAGGCCGGGCAGCGAGGCGCCGTTGTAGCTCACCGTCTTGGTGGAGAAGAACAGGTCGGCGAAGTCATCCCGGTCGCCGAACACATTGGCCCACCATGCCAGGGAGGTGCCCCAGCCTTCCCAGGCGCCCTGGTCGGCGGCGGGATTGATGCCCACGGTAGCGTCGGCCCGCGCCACGCCCGTGCCGAGGGCTCCGGCCACGAGCGTTCCGCCGGCGGCGGTGAGCAGGGTCCGGCGGTTGATTCTTGCCGGTATGTCCATGGCGCTCTCCTCGTGAAGTGATGAGGACACTTCAATGCATGGCGTAGCCCCGGTCCAGGAGACGAACTCAAACAATCAAACTCGAACGGAAACGACCGACGAAGGCAAGGCGCGTGCTAAGCGCCTGCGACAAGGTCGACCAGCGTGGTGATCAGGGCTTCCTCGCCGACCCCGGCGGGCTGGTGTCCGAAGAATCGGACCGACAGGTGGTAGCCGGTGAGCGCGAAGGTAATGACCGCCGCGAGGGCCTCCGCGTCACGCGCCGGGATCGCCCCGGCTGCCATCAAGCCGGCCAGCCGCTGCGAACGGATGCTGACGTTACGGGCGACCAAGAGCTCGTCGAGATGGTCGACCGAGGCTCCGAGATGGTCGCGCTCGCGTGCGACGAGCTCCATGAGCGGGTGGAGCCGCCGCAGATTGCCGAGCCGGCGCTCGAACTCGACCGCGAGCGCGGCCCGCACGTCGCCTCCGGTCTCCTCGGGCTCGGGGCCGGTCTGCCGCTCGGCGTTGGCGCGGTCGACCTCGCGGTCGACGACCGCCTGGAGCACCTCCCCCTTGGACCGGAAGTGCCGATAGAAGCTGCCGCTCCCGGCCGACAGGCCCGCCGACGCCTCGATCTGCGTCACCGTCGTCCCGGCGAATCCCTCCCGCAGGAACAGATCCCACGCCGCGTCAAGGATCCTCGTCCGCGTAGGCACTGGCATAGGTGCGATTGTAAGGACAAGAGGAGGGCCGCCCTCGGGCCGGGGCCTGGGCTCTTCGTGCGATGCAAGAAGATTCTTGCACCGGCACCGTCGGACTGCCAAGCTGCCGAATATGACTACCCGTCACTTACGCATACTCGCGGGATCAATCACCCTTGCGTGCCTGCTGATTCAGGTGCACGCACAGCCGGTCGGGGCCACGGACAAGAACACGTCCTCGGCCGCTGCCGCAGGCCGGCAGCCGCTGCTGGGCTTCGATCCGAACAAGGGCACCCTCGACGGCTCACCGGTCGACCACCTGCCCGACCACATCCGGCTGCTGGACATCCAGCTGCCGAACGACGGCGCACCGCAACGGGCCGACTGGTCTCCCGATGGCAAGCGCCTCGCCTTCCTCGACGCTCCGATCGGTGACCTCTGGGAGCACGACCTGGCGACCGGCGTGAGCCGCAATCTGACCAGGTCGACCGCGCTCCACGGGGGAGTGCTACGGGCGCACCACCTGACCAACGGCGACATCGTCATGTGCGCGGTGGATGAGCGCAGCGCCGAGGACCCCGAGGGTGACCGCTTCCGCGGCGAACTATGGGTGCTCCAGCGGCCCTTGGGTACACGCGGCCCGGTCCGTCTCGGCGAGAGTTGCTGGGAGGGCGTCGCGGTGTCCAAGCAACCTGGTTCCACCCGCATCGCATGGAACCAGTCGACCATTGACTTCACCAGCCCGGACGTGATCGTCGACGCCCTGTTCGGCAAGTCGAAGATTCTGACGGGCCGGATCGTCTACCGCAACGGCATGCCAGAGATCGCCGGCCGGCGGGTTGCCCTCGACAAGCGTGATGTCTCCCTGGCCACGCCGGCCGTCGAGGCTCAGGACTTCCGGTCCCTGCCCGATGGCGACGCCGACCCGGACGACGAACTGATCTTCTCCGCCTACTTCCACAAGGGCGGACAGGCCATGGGCGTCAACCTCAGCACCGGCAGCGTCAAGGATTACGCGCCGACCTCGCTGTTCTACGAGGAAGCCGAAGGCACGGACCCGGCCGGCCGCTACACGATGGTCGAGCGAGACCTCGCCTTCGTCCTGTTCCCCGGCATGGTCGACATCTGGCGCCTCTCGCTGGACGGCTCCGGGACGTTCGAGCGGATGACCACGTTCAACCACTACAAGGGCTTCGGGGCCAACAATCCGGTCGTATCGCCCGACGGCACGCGCATGGCCTTCGGTCTGAAAATCGAGGGCCGCGCGGAGGGCGAGGGCGACGGCATCCTCCTGATGGACCTCCGCAGGTGAGTTGGTTCGTCCCGACGGCCGACGGCGGCCGTCGGGACGGCCTTGCCGGCTCCTGTACGGGCGGGTTGCCCCCGGGCTGCGCCGCTGAATCGTTTATAGCGGTGGCTGCTGAGTGCGTTGGAGTCCGCGGCCTCGCGGTCGCAGTCGCACGGAAGCGGGCAAGGGCTCAGCGCGTCCCCGATCGCCACCGAAGAGCGCGGGTTAAAGCGTTTGCGTGGTCGTTGGAACTTGGGACCGGATCGCCGCGCGATCATCACCTGGGTCGACAACGAAGACGACCGTAGCGCTTGACACGATCACGTCACCGGCAGTAGTAAACGTTTCAACACGTCTTAGACAACGGCGCCCATGCCCGAGCACTCCCATCACTCTCCCGGTCGGCGCCGCACTCCGCGGCGAAGATCGCCCCTCACCACACCGGCGGGCTGGGCCGCCGACGAAATCATGACCGACGGTGATCACCTGGCCTGTCCCTGCACGGGAGGATCTATGAAACGTTCCATCAAGATCTCGATGGCGGTCAGGCAACACGCTGTGGGAACCACGAAGTTCGTCACCCGTGCCCTCCTGGTCTCGGCGGTCACGGCCGGCTCCATCACGATGGTTCCCAGCTCGACGTCCGCGAGTGATGCGGCGGCCGGGAACACCTACTACGTCGCTCCGAACGGGAGTGACAGCGCAGCGGGTACGCAGGCCGCTCCGTGGCGGTCGATCGCCCGTGCGCAGGCTGTCGCCACGGCGGGTGACACGGTCTACTTCCGGGGCGGCACCTACGCCTATACCCGCGCCAACAGCGCCTGTTCGAGCCAGACCGCCAGAGTCGACGCGATCACCCTGAACAAGAGCGGCAGCTCCGGCAACCCGATCCGGTACTGGGCCTATCCGGGCGAGAAACCGGTCTTCGACTTCTCGCGCATGACGGACAACTGCCGTATCAAGGGCTTCTCCGTCACCGGAAACTGGATCCATCTCAAAGGACTGGATGTCACCGGCGTACCGCAGAACAACACCCGGAATGCCGAGTCCTGGGGAATCTGGGTCTCCGGCAGCAACGGCGTCTTCGAACAGATCAATACCCACCACCACATGGGAACCGGCCTGTTCATCAACGGCGGGGCAGGCAATCTCGTCCTCAATTCGGACTCGCACGACAACTACGATCTGCGCAGCAATGACGGGCCCGGCGAGAACGCCGACGGATTCGGTGCGCATTACACGCCGGCCGGCCGGGCCGCAAATGTGTTCCGGGGATGCCGGGCGTGGTGGAACGCCGATGACGGGTTCGACCTCATCTCCACCTACTCGCCCGTGACTATCGAGAACTCGTGGGCCTGGCGCAATGGATACGTGCCGGGGACGACGACGCCCTCCGGCAACGGAGCCGGCTTCAAGTCCGGCGGCTACGGGGGTGACTACCAGGCGAACGCGCCGAAGCACACCGTCCGCTTCTCGGTGGCGTTCCTCAACAGGGCGGCCGGCTTCTACGCCAACCACCACCCGGTGGCCAACGACTTCTTCAACAACACCGGCTACGGAAACCACCCCAACTTCAACATGAGGGGAGTCAACTCGAGCGGCGCCGCCGTCGGCCGGGGCAACCTGCGCAACAACATCGCCTACACCGGAACGCCGACGTCGTACATGACCGGCACGAACGCCGCGTACAACACCTGGAATCTCGGCATCCCCTTGTCGGACTCCCAGTTCCAGAGCGTGTCGACGTCCGGCTGGGACGCGCCCCGCCAGACCGACGGGAGCCTGCCGCTGCTGCCCCACCTCCGGCTCGCAGCGAACAGTGGCCTGATCGACAGGGGCACCAATGTGGGACTGCCCTTCAGCGGAAGTGCGCCGGATCTCGGCGCCTTTGAGAGTGATGGAAGGTGACATCTTGAGGCACAGATCGCGTACTGTCTCGAAGTACTGGAAGTGGGCCGCCGCCGCGGTGTTATCCATGGCGCTGGCGGCCCCGGTGTCGGCGAGTACCGCTGCGGCGGAGGCACCGGTAAAGGAAAAACTGACGGCGCAGGCGCCGGAAAAGGAGGTCCAGGACCGGCGTGCCGCTGCCCCACTGGCGAAGGAGCGCGGCCTGAAACACATCGTGTCCGAGTACCAGACCCGGACTCCGTCGAAGTACACGGCCCGCTCCTGGAAACCCTTCGCCAAGGCGTTGCGGACCGCGGCCGCGGTAGCCGACGACACATCTGCCGGCACGTCGGAAGTCGCCGACGCGAAGACAGCCCTGATGACCGCCGCCGGCGATCTGAAGGCCGCTGACGAAGGCACGTTCCAGACCATCACGAACAACACCTTCTGGAACGACACCGACGGCAACCCGATCTATTCGCAGGGCGGCGGCGTCTTCAAGTTCGGCGACACCTACTACTGGTACGGCGTCCACTACCGGGGCGCCGAACTCTACCGGGCCAATCCGACGAGGAAGTACGACGGCGACGTCAGCTTCGTGTCGATCCCCGTGTACTCGTCCAAGGACCTGGTGAACTGGAAGTTCGAGAACCGCGTCGCGACGCGCTCCACCGGCGTGGGCAGCGGCGCCACCATGGGTGGTGCGGGCTGGGTCGGGCGGCTCGGTGTCTCGTACAACGAGAACACCGGCAAATACGTGCTCGCCACGCAGATGTGGCACACCGGCAGAGGCGGGCACGGCGTCCTGCTGCTGCAGGGCGACTCGCCCACCGACACCTTCGACTACGGCTACTTCCAGACCCAGATCACCAACTCGCCCACGACCGGCACCGGGGATCAGACCGTCTTCACCGACGACAACGGCAAGGACTACCTGATCTTCTCCAACCGCGAAGGACGGTCGCGCGGTTTCGTGGCCAAGTTCCGGGAGTCCGACTCACTGCGGATCGAGCCCGGCGTGGAGATCCGCCGCGGCGCCGGTCGCGAGGGCAACGCCATGTTCAAGCTCGACGGCAAGTACTACCACGCGGCGTCGGACCTGCACGGCTGGAACACCTCTGTCAACTACGTCAATGAGTCGACCAGCAGCAACGTCCAGGGCTCCTACAGCAGCGAGTACGTCCTCGCCGGCACCGAGATGGACTACAGCCACGTGACCCAGACCGGGTTCTTCGTGACGGTCAAGGGCACCAAGCAGAACACGGTGATCTACGCCGGCGACCGCTGGGCCGACTTCGCCTGGAACGGCATCGGGTACAACCAGTGGGTGCCGATCACCAAGACCGGCGCGAGGCCGCAGTTCCACTCGGTGAGCCAGTGGCAGTTCAACGTCACGACCGGAGAGTGGCGTGTCGGGCCGGCGAACAACTACATCCTCAACCCCGACATCCAGGCCGACCGCATCATCGTCTCCAGTGTGCGCGGATGGCGGAACCTCGGCGGTTCGGTGACCAACGTCAACGGTGGTGTGAACGGGTCTCGCTTCGCCCTCCAGGTGAGCAACAGCGGCGGCGTCGAGCAGCGGGTCGCGGCGGTGCCCGCAGGCACCTACACCCTGTCCCTGCACGCCCGGGGCAGCGCCGGACAGGTCGTGATCACCGGCGCCAACGGCAGCCAACGCACCCTTGGCATCCCGTCGTCGAGCGGCTGGGCCAAGCGCGAGCTCACCGGCATCGCGCTGCCCAGCGGGGCCGCCACCGTCACCGTGCGGGCGTCCGGTTCCGGCGGCGTCATCGTCGACCAGCTCTCACTCGTCAAGACCTCCGGCGACACAGCACCGCCAGCGGGGGTCCGCTACGAGGTGGAGACCGCCCCGGCGGAGTGCCAGGGCACGATCGACTCGGATCACTCCGGCTTCTCCGGCAGCGGGTTCTGCAACGGCGGCAATGCCGCGGGCTCGTACGCGCAGTTCACCGTGAACTCGGAGACCGCCCGCACGGCGACGGTGGGGATCCGGTTCGCCAACGCCGCCAGTGCCGGGGCGAGGCCGGCGAACCTCGTCGTCAACGGCACCACGGTGGGACCTGTTTCCTTCGAGACCACCGGCGCGTGGTCGAACTGGTCGACCAAGACCGCAACCGTCTCGCTGAAAGCCGGCAGCAACACCATCCGGCTGGATCCGACCACGGCAGCCGGACTACCCAACATCGACTGCCTCGATGTCGCTGCCCCGGCTGCCTGACCCGCTGCACGCTCTGCCGGTCTCCTCTCCGACCGGCAGAGCGTGCGGCACCGCCTGCCTCGGACCACGACACCGTCACATGGCCAGGAGAAGGAATGAGCAACAAGCGTCCGGCCCGCGTCATCGCAGGCACGACGACGTTGGTCACCGTGGCGTCCGCGACGTTACTCATGGCGCCCACGCCGGCGAATGCGATCTACGGAAGCGCGGACATCAAGCCGATCGAAAGCAATATCGCCGCCAAGGCCTGGGCCTCGGCGACGGCCGGCAGCGGCTCGTCACAGGCCGGGCTGGCCATCGACGGCGACCCGACGACGTCCTGGCACCCCGATCGCGCCGGCGCCCGGCAATGGCTCACTGTCGACCTCGGGGGCGGGTACGACAACCTGCGCAAGGTCAAGGTCATCTTCCCGGACCGTGGCGTGGCCTACCCGTACGTGGTCGAGGCTTCATCCGACGGCCGCCGGTGGAAGACCATCGCCGACCGGTCCCGTAACCGAGCCGTGGCGCGCGGGGAAGTGCACCTGTTCACCCGGCCGGGAACGCGCTTCGTCCGGCTGATGTTCACCGGTGGGCAGGGGAGTGCTCGGGCCGGGGTCAGCGAGCTCCAGGTCTTCAACTACCTGCGCGACAACCTCACCCTCGGTGCCGATCTGTCCTGGGTGGACGACGTCCAGGACCGGCAGTACTGGGTCAATCCCCTGGCCGAGGACCGCGGCGCCGGCCCACACCTGCTCGACGTGGCCAAGGACCGTGGCATGCAGTACGCCCGGCTGCGGATCTTCAACGAGCCGCGCAGCGAGAGCACCGGTAAACCGACGCCGATACCGCGACAGGGTCCGGAGCGCTCACTGACCTCAGCCAAGTGGATCAAGCAGCGGGACATGGGCCTGGGCATCGACTTCCACTACGCGGACTCATGGGCCGACCCGAGCAAGCAGCCGAAACCACGCCGCTGGGCCGAGCTGGAGTTCGCGGACCTGTCCAAGGCCGTGTACGACTACACCGCCGACTACCTGGACCGGCTGATCCAGCAGGGCACCACACCGGAGAAAGTGGCCGTCGGCAACGAGATCATCAACGGATTCATGTACGGCAGCGAGGCGGCCCACATCGGAACCACGAATCCGCCGTATTTCGTCGAACAGGCCGATATCTACCAGTCGAAACCCGGCGGTGGCCTGCTCTGGAAGTACTGGAAGTCAACCGACCCGGCGGAGCGGAAGCTCTACGACGAGTCGTGGGACCGCTTCACCACCCTGGCCGCGTCCGGGATCAAGGCCGTCCGTGACGCGTCACCGAAGTCCAAGGTCGAGATCCACGTGATCGTCGGCAAGGACAACGACGGGCTCGCCAAAACCATGGAGTTCTGGGACCAGTTCCTCACCCGGGTGAAGGCAAAAGGCCAGAACCCTGACGTGCTGGCCATCTCGTACTACCCGGAGTGGCATGGCACGCCCGAGGCGCTGGATCACAACCTCAACACCATCGCCACCACCTACCCCGACTACGAAGTCGACGTCGCCGAAACCGCCTACCCCGCCTCGGGCGGCGACGGCTCGCCGGTGCCCGGCTCACCGTACCCGCGCACGATTCAGGGACAGGCGGATGCCGTCCAGCGGGTCTTCCAGGCCGCCAACGACGTGGTCAACAACCGCGGTTCAGGAGTGCTGGTGTGGGAGCCGGCCGGCTTCCAGCCGATGTTCCGGGCCGTGCCGGAACTGCCGAATACATGGGAGCCGCACGCGTCCATCAACGTCTTCAACGCCAGCCGTGCCAAGCACATCCTCCAGGACACCGTCTACACCGCCACCACGGTGGGTGCCGCCCCGAAGCTGCCCTCCTCCATCCGCATGCTCACCACCGCCAACGACACGATCACCGGCGTCCCCGTCCGCTGGAAGCCGCTGCCGCCCGGCGCGACCGACAAGCCGGGTGAGGTGACGGTCACCGGGATGACCGGCAAGGGACCGGTCACGGCGGTCGTCGACGTCGTCCCCAAAGCGGCGAACAGGTCTTGAGCGCCCCCTATCCCCGTACCCAAGGAGCCATCCATGACCATGCAAAGACGCACATTCCTGCGCATCAGCGCCGTCGGGGCGACGGGCGTGGGTCTGTCACTGCTCGGCACGGGACCGGCACCGGCCGCCGTCAGCCCGCTGGGCACGGCGCCGACCACGCCGTTCGCGGTCGGCGTACGCCGGTACAACTGGACCCGCGGCAGCCGTCCGTGCACCACCTACGTCTACTACCCTGCCACCGGCACCCCGGGCGGCAACCCGGTGACGAACGCCCCGGTTGCGGGCGGTGTCTTCCCCGTCTACAACTTCACCCACGGCTACGGAAGCAGCCCGCAGAACTCCCTGTTCATCATCCGAGCCCTCGCCTCCGCGGGCTTCATCGTCCCCGCCCCGCACTTCAACCACAACTTCAGCGACGTCAACAACGGCAACACCTCCAAGGACGTCTCGCAGGTCCTCACCAACACCCTCGCGCTCAACGCGAGCGGACCGCTGGCCGGGCACATCAATACCGGCATAGGCGTCGGCGTCTCGGGCCACTCCCTGGGCGGCATGGTCACCCACGGCCTGCTGACCTCCTGGCCGGACAGCAGGATCATCTCCGCCAACCCCCAGTCCTGCGTGGACATGGGCAACCCGTCCAGCTCGGTCACGGCCAAGGTCCTGTTCGTGCACGGCGACCGGGACTCCACCACGCAGTACTCCTCGGCCCGGCAGGCGTACTCGGAGATCACCTGGCCCAAGGCGTTCCTCACCTTCGTCGGCGGCAGCCACACCAGCTTCTGGAGCGACCAGCGCTTCCCCAGGACCGTCGTCGACTGGGCCCGCTGGACGATGTACGACGACACCGCCGCACGGGACCGCCTCCCGGCCGACGCGGCCGGATCCAACACCAGGTGGGAAGCCCAGCTGGGCGGCGACACCCCCGGCGGCCCGGCCGTCTACAGCCTGGTGGCCCAGCACAGCGGCAAGGCCGCCGACATCTACGAGGCCTCCACCGCCGCCGGCGCCCGGCTCGTCCAGTACACCGCCAACAGCCGCCCCAACCAGCAGTTCGAGTTCGTGGACGCCGGCGACGGCCACGTCCGCGTCAAGGCCCGGCACAGTGGCCTGTTCCTCCAGCCCGCGGGCACCACGACCGGCGCGGACATCGTTCAGCAGACCGACTCCGGCGCCACCGGCCAGCAGTGGCGCGTCGTCGACCACGGCGGTGACGTGATCAGTCTCGTCAACCGGGAGTCCGGCCTGGCCATGGACGTCTGGCAGTACTCCACCGCCAACAGCGCTCGCATCACCCAGTACACCTACTCCGGCAACGCCAACCAGCGCTTCGCCCGTCGCCGCGTCTGACGTGTGGTGGGGCGGGGCCGATGATCCGGCACCGCCCCACTCCACGCTTCTGGAGGTCGATCATGCTTTTAGCCAGACGGCGCGGAGCGCTGCTCACTGCCGTACTTGCCGCAATACTGGCCGGCGTCGGCCACATGGTCAGCCCCGCGGTGGCATCCACCGCGGCCCCCCGGTACGAGGCGGAAGCCGCGCCGGCCACATGCGATGGGCTCATCGAGTCGAACCACGACGGCTACTCCGGCACCGGATTCTGCAACGGCGACAACGAGGTCGGCGCGGCCGCGCAGTTCACGGTGAGCGCGACTGAGGAAGGTACGGCGACGCTGGCGATCCGATACGCCAACGGCTCCACCACGGCACGCCCCGCCGCCGTGATGGTGAACGGCGTCACCGTGCTGTCGACGTCATTCGAGCCCACCGGCGGATGGAACAGCTGGACCACGAAAACCTCGGCCGTGCGGCTGAATCCAGGCAGCAACACGATCCGGCTCAGTCCGACCAGCGCCGGCGGTCTGCCCAATGTGGACTACCTCGACGTCGAGGCCGGCACATCGCCCGAGCCGCCCGGCCGGCCGCCGCAGTGCTCCGGCGGCGCGCCCATCGTCTGCCACTTCGACGTCGCTCCCGGCAACTTCACCGTCACCGCATGGATCGGCGACAGCGCCGCGGCGGGCAACACCTCGATGTCGGTGGAGGCCCGCCGCCGCGTCCTGCCCGCGGTCGACACCGCGGCCGGCACGATCACCCAGCACACCTTCACCATCAACGTGCGGCAGCCGGAGGGCCAGCCGACGGGCCAAGGCGGGACGGGCACTCCCGGAC
Organism: Streptomyces sp. SA15; assembly: GCF_002291145.1. Classification (GTDB taxonomy): domain Bacteria; phylum Actinomycetota; class Actinomycetes; order Streptomycetales; family Streptomycetaceae; genus Streptomyces. The sequence goes on along the minus strand of NZ_NTGE01000215.1, from coordinate 22,582 downwards.
TGGACATCACCTTCGCCGGAAAGGCGCCGCAGCTGTCCGGCCTGACGGTGCAGGCGGCGACCAACCCCCTGGTGGTGTACCTGGCGGGGGACTCCACGACATGTGACCAGACGCTCGCTCCGTGGACCGGCTGGGGCCAGATCCTGCCCACGCATGTGACGGCGGGCGCGGCCATCGCCAACTACGGGGACTCCGGCGAGAGCTCGGGGAGCTTCCTGCGCAACTCGGCGCTGTTCCCCACCATGAAGCCACTGATCAAGAGCAACGACCTGGTACTCATCCAGTTCGGACACAACGACAAGTCCACGTCGGCATCGGCGTTCCGCAGCAACCTCACCTCCATGATCAATCAGGTGCGGGAAAAGGGCGGCGACCCCGTTCTCGTCACACCACCGGTGCGGCGGCAGTTCAACGGCAACCGGCTCACTCCGACCGCACTCCATGTCAACGGCGTGGGCGTCGACCTGCCGGCCGAGATGCGCAGGCTCGGCTCCGCGCTCAACGTGCCGGTCATCGACCTGACCGCCAAGAGCAAAGCGCTGGTGGAGTCGCTGGGGCCGACCAGCTCCGCCGCGCTCTACCTGCGCCAGTCGGAGGACGGGGTCACGGACAACACCCACTTCTCCGAGTACGGCGCCGGGAAGATGGCGGACCTGGTCGTCGAGGGGGTCCGCGAACACAACCTGTCCCTGGTCAGCTATCTGCAACCCAAGAGGGTTCCATGAGACAGCCTTTCCACGCACCGGCCGCACCGAGACGTCCGTTACGCCGCCGCACGATATTCGTCCTCGTCGGCGCACTGATCGCCAGCTGCCTCGCGGCGATCGTGGGACCGTCGGCGAATGCGGCCGTGATCGATCCGGGCGCGTACTACCAGCTCGTGGCGCGGCACAGCGGCAAAGCAATCGGCATCGCCGACCAGTCGACCGCCGGCGGCGCCGCCGTCCAGCAGCAGACCCGCGCCGACCAGGCCGCCCAGCAGTTCCAGTTCGTCGACTCCGGCAGCGGCTACTACAAGCTCCGGGCCCGGCACAGCGGCAAGGTGGTGGACGTCTCCTCGGCGTCCACGGCGAACGGCGCGAACGTCATCCAATGGACCGACACCGGCGGCACCAACCAGCAATTCCGCGTCGTGGACACCGACAGCGGATACGTCAAGCTCATCAACCGCAACAGCGGCAAGGCGCTGGACGTCTGGGAGCGCTCCACCGCCGACGGCGCGCGGATCTCCCAGTACACCGACACGGGCGCCACCAACCAGCAGTGGCAACTGGTCCGTGTCGACGCGGCACCGGTCCCGAAGTACGCCGGCTATCTGTTCACCTACTTCACCGGTGAGAACACCTCCGCCGGCGAGCAGGTCTACTTCGCGCTCAGCCAGGGCAATGACCCGACCCGGTGGCGCCAGCTGAACGACGGACGGCCCGTGCTGACCTCGACCGTGGGCACCCGCGGCGTGCGCGATCCGTTCATCATCCGCTCACCGGAGGGCGACAAGTTCTACCAGATCGCCACCGACCTGCGGATGTACGGCAACGGCAACTGGGACCAGGTCCAGCGGACGGGCAGCAAGTCCATCGTGGTCTGGGAGTCGACCGACCTGGTGAACTGGAGCGCGCCACGCCTGGCACGCGTCTCACCGGACACGGCCGGCAATACGTGGGCCCCGGAGGCGTACTACGACGAAGAACTCGGCAAGTACGTCGTCTTCTGGGCGTCGAAGCTGTACTCGGCCGGCGATCCGAACCACACCGGCAGCAGCTACAACCGAATGATGTACGCCACCACATCCGACTTCCGGACCTTCAGCGCCCCACAGGTCTGGGTCGACAAGGGCTACTCGACGATCGACTCGACGCTGATCAAGCACGACAGCACGTACTACCGCTTCACGAAGGACGAGCGGAGCGCGTCGCAGACCGCGTGCGGCAAGTTCATCCTCGCGGAGAAGTCGGCGACCATCCTCAACCGCACCTACTCGTTCGTCGCCGAATGCCTCGGGAACAACGCGATCAGCCAGGGCGAGGGCCCGCTGGTCTTCAAATCGAATACCGACGAGCGCTGGTACATGTTCATCGACGAGTACGGCGGGCGGGGCTACGTCCCGTTCACGACCACCGACCTGAACGCCCGGCAATGGACGCCCGTCTCCGGCTACTCCCTGCCCGGCCGGCCGCGCCACGGCACCGTCCTCCCCGTCACCCAGGCCGAGTACGACCGGCTGCTGCAGCGCTGGGGCTGAGCCGCCCCGTCGTGGAGCGACCGAAACGATCACTGTCGAAAGGGCTCCGACATGTCCGGTACTCGCTACCGCGTCCTCCTGGCCGTGCTGATGGCGCTGTGCACGGCGCTGTCTGCCGGCATCGCGCAGCCGGCCTCCGCCGCACCGGGCCGCCCGTACACCAATCCGATCAAGGCTCAGAAGGGGGCCGATCCCTGGCTCGAGTACTACAACGGCAACTACTACCTGATCACGACGACGTTCACCAACAAGTTGCTGATGCGCAAGGCGCCGACGCTGGCCGGGCTCGCCACCGCGCCCAGCGTGCAGGTCTGGGAGGACAGCACGTCCTCGCGCGGGACAAACTTCTGGGCCCCCGAGATCCACTTCATCGACGGCCGGTGGTACCTGTACTACTCCGCCGGCCAGGTCGGCGCCGCCTGCTGCGACAGCCAGCGCACCCACGTGCTGGAGAGCGCCGGCGCCGACCCGATGGGCCCGTACACGTACAAGAACAAGCTCGCCGGCTCCAATCTCACCCCGGGTGGCTGGCTCATCGACGCCAGCGTGCTGCGTCTGGGCGGCTCGCTCTACCTGCTCGGCAGCGGGTTCGTGGGCGGCAGTGCGCAGAGCCTGGTGATCGCGCCGATGAGCAACCCGTACACCCTCGCCAGCAGCACGTTCAGCGTCATCTCGCAGCCGACCAACTCGTGGGAGCGGTCCGGCGCGCCGGTCAACGAAGCCCCTGTGGCGCTGCAGCGCAACGGCCAGACCTTCGTCACCTTCTCGGCGAGCTCGTGCCAGACCGCCGACTACAAGCTGGGCATGCTCACCTACACCGGTGGCGACCCGCTGTCCGCCTCGTCCTGGGCCAAGGCAGCCGGCCCGATCTTCCAGCGCAACGACGCCAACAGGGTCTACGGGCCCGGTCACAACGGCTTCTTCACCTCCCCGGACGGCACCGAGAACTGGATCGTCTACCACGCGAACTCGGCCTCCAACGGCGGCTGCGGCAACGGGCGGACCACCCGGGCGCAGAAGTTCACCTGGAACGCGAACGGGACGCCGAACCTCGGGACTCCGGTGGCAACAGGTGTGACACTCGCCGGTCCGGCCGGAGAGACGGCGGCCACGCCGTCGGCGTACCGGATCGTCAACCGTCACAGCGGCAAATGCCTTGACGTGTCCGGCGCCTCAGGCGCCGACGGCGCGGACGTCATCCAGTGGACCTGCAACGGCGGCACCAACCAGCAGTGGCGCATCGAGGACCTGGGCAACGACACCAGCCGGCTGGTCAACGTTCGCAGCGGCAAGGCACTCGACGTCGACGCCTGCGGTACCGCCGACGGCACCAATATCCAGCAGTGGTCGTGGCTGAACAACAACTGCCAGAAATATCGCATGCCCGTCACCGATCAGGGCGGCTGGGTGCGGCTGACCAACGTCAACAGCGGCAAGGTCGCCGACGTGCCCGGCTGCGGCACTGCCGACGGATCCGCAGTACGCCAGTGGCGCTGGCTCAACAACAACTGCCAGCAGTGGCAGCTGCAACCCGTCTGAGGAAGGAGTGACCGATGCGCAGACGTACTTTCCTCGCCGTCCCCGCACTGGGCGCGGCGGCCACGGCAACCCTGCTGACCGGATCAGCGGCATGGGCGTCACCGCCGGTGACGTACACGAACTCGCTGATCGCACGGCGGGCCGACCCGCACATCTTCCGGCACACCGACGGCTACTACTACTGCACCGCGACGGTGCCCGAGTACGACCGGATCATCCTGCGCCGGGCATCGACGCTGCAAGGGCTGGGCGGCGCGGACGAGTCGGTGATCTGGCGCAAGCACGCCAGCGGGGACATGGGTGCCCACATCTGGGCGCCGGAGATCCACTTCATCAACGGCAAGTGGTACATCTACTTCGCCGCGGGCCGCAGCAACGACGTCTGGCGGATCCGGATGTGGGTCCTGGAGAACAGCAGCGCCGACCCGTTCACCGGCACGTGGGTCGAGAAGGGGCGCATCATCACCCACGCGGACACGTTCTCCCTGGACGCGACCACGTTCGCGCACAACGGCACCCGCTACCTGTGCTGGGCCCAGCAGGACCCGGCGATCGGCAACAACAGCAGCCTTTATCTGGCGCCGATGAGCAACCCGTGGACGATCTCCGGCGCCCCGGCGCGGCTGAGCGTGCCGACGCTGTCGTGGGAGACCAAAGGGTACAAGGTCAACGAAGCCCCGTCGGTGCTCATCCGCAACGGCAGGGTGTTCCTGACCTACTCGGCCAGCGCCACGGACAGCAACTACTGCATGGGAATGCTGACCGCTCCGGTGACCGCCAACCTGATGAACCCGACGTCGTGGAGCAAGAGGCAGCAGCCGGTGTTCAGGAGCAACGCCGCGACGAGCCAGTACGGCCCGGGGCACAACTCGTTCACGGTCTCCGAGGACGGCCAGAGCGACATCCTCGTCTACCACGACCGCAGCTACCGCGACATCAGCGGCGATCCGCTCAACGACCCGAACCGGCGGACCCGCATCCAGAAGCTGTACTGGAACGCCGACGGCACACCGAACTTCGGCATCCCGGTGCCGGACGGGGTGACGCCGTACCGGTTCAGGTCGTACAACTTCCCGCACCGCTACATCCGGCAGGTCTCGTTCCGCGGACGGATCGACGCGGATATGACGAACCTGGCCGAGTCGCAGTTCCGTATGGTCACCGGGCTGGCCGGAAGCGGCACGGTGTCGCTGGAGTCAACCAGCAATCCCGGCTATTACCTGCGGAACCGGAACTACGAGATCTGGCTGGACAAGAGCGACGGCACGACCGGGTTCAAGAACAGTGCGAGCTTCACCCGGCGGGCAGGCCAGGCCGACCCGGCCGCGGTGAGCTTCGAGTCCGTCAGTACCCCGGGCCGCTACCTGCGCCACTACAGCTACGCGCTCTACGCCCAGCCGCTGAGCACCGCCACCGACCGCGCGGACGCCACTTTCCACCTGGAGTAGCCGTCATGCGACTGAAGTCTGCCATCGCGGGCTTATGCCTGCTCATCAGTACGTTCGTTGTGGCACAAGGGAATTCGGCGCACGCGGCGGCGGCGCGGTACGAGGCGGAGAGCGCCGCCGCCAGTTGCGTCGGCACCATCGATGCGAACTGGTCCGGGTTCTCCGGCAGCGGCTTCTGCAACACGGACAATGCCGTCGGGGCGCACGCACAATTTGCCGTGAGCGTGGCGACGGCGGGCACAGCCACGCTCGGCATACGCTTCGCCAACGGTGGAACAACCGCGCGCCCGGCAGACGTTCTGGTCGACGGCGCGACCGTCCAAAGTGTCTCGTTCGAACCCACCGGTTCTTGGTCGTCCTGGACGACGAAAACGCTCACGGTGCCGGTGAGCGCCGGAGACCACATCATCCGGATCAGGTCGGCTGCCGCCACCGGGCTGCCCAACATCGACTATCTGGACTTCAATCTCGGGGGCGGGCTTCCGGGCAGTTTCCAGTGGAGCTCCAGCGGGATACTCATCTCGCCGAAATCCGATGCGACGCACAACATCCGCGCACTCAAGGATCCGTCGGTCGTGTACCACAACGGCCGCTATCACGTCTTCGCCACGACCACCAACCAAAGTGGCGCATACAGCATGGTGTATCTGAACTTCACCGACTGGTCGCAGGCGAATTCTGCCACGCAGCACTACCTCGATCAGACCGCGATCGGCGGCGGCTACAAAGCGGCGCCCCAGGTATTCTACTTCGCGCCGCAGCAAAAGTGGTATCTCGTCTTCCAGACCGGATCGAACGCGGCGTACTCGACGACGTCCGACATCAGCAACCCGCGGTCGTGGAGCGCGCCGAAGCCTTTCTACGCCGACGGAATGCCGCAGATCATCAGGGACAACATCGGCAACGGTTACTGGGTCGACTTCTGGGTGATCTGCGACAGCGCGAAATGTTACCTGTTCTCCTCCGACGCCAACGGCCACCTGTACCGGTCGGAGACCTCACTGTCAAACTTCCCCAACGGCTTGGGTAACACCGTCATCGCCATGCAGGACAGCGCTCGATATCCGCTGTGGGAAGCGGCCAACGTATACCGCTCAGCGAGCTCGCAATATCTGCTCATAGTCGAGGCGATCGGCTCCGGCGGCAAGCGCTACTTCCGCTCGTGGACGTCACCGGCCATCACCGGACCGTGGACGGCGCTGGCCGTGACAGAGGCCAGTCCGTTCGCCGGCGCGGCGAACGTGACATTCAGCGGCACGACGTGGACGCGTGACATCAGCCATGGCGAGATGATCCGCAACGGCATCGACCAGACACTGCCCATCAGCCCGTGCGGGATGCGGTACCTGTATCAGGGCAAAGACCCGAATGCCGGCGACCCGTACAGCCTGCTGCCGTGGCGGCTCGGCCTGCTCACCCAAACGAACTCGACCTGCTGAGGTTGCCATGAGAAGTCGACTGCTCGCCGTGATGGCCGCGATGATAACGGCTGTCGCCGGCACTGCCGCGATCGAACCCCCGGCTCCGGCGGCCGCAACGGTGACCGTGAACGGCTCGACCGAATACCAGAAGATCGATGGCTTTGGCTTCTCCGAATTCTTCGGCCGTTCGGCAATCATGCGCGGATCGCAGGGACTGTCGGCCCAGAAGCAACAGGAGGTCCTGGACCTGCTGTTGTCGCGTTCCACCGGTGCGGGGCTGTCGATCCTGCGGCTGGGGATCGCCTCCGGCCCCGGCTCCATCCAGCCGGTGAATCCCGGTGGTCCGAACGCGACACCGCGTTATGTGTGGAACGGCAACGACGATGGCCAGGTCTGGCTGGCGCAACAGGCGAAGGCTTACGGGGTCAACCGGTTCTACGCCGACGCGTGGAGTGCGCCGGGTTACATGAAGACCAACGGCAGCGACACCAACGGCGGCACGCTGTGCGGGCTGTCGGGCGCTTCGTGCGCCGGCGGCGACTGGCGGCGCGCCTACGCGAATTATCTGGTGCAGTTCGCCAAGTTCTACGCCCAGGAAGGGATCGCCATCACCGATCTGGGTTTCACCAACGAGCCGAACTGGACCACCGATTATTCGTCGATGCGGCTGACGCCGGCGCAAGCGGTGGAGTTCAGCAGGGTCATCGGGCCGATCGCGGACGCCAATGGGCTGAAGATGGCGTGCTGCGATGTGGTCGGCTGGGACGGGCAGAAAACCTATACCCATGCGATCGAGGCCGACAGCACAGCACGCGGGCTGGTCGACCTGCACACGGGTCACTCGTACGGCAGCTACCCGAGCACACCCCTGCCCACATCGAAACCAACGTGGATGTCCGAGTGGTCACCGGACGGCACCACGTGGAACGAAGCCTGGGACGACGGCAGCGGCTACGACGGATACCGGGTGGCCAATGAGATTCACACGGCGCTGACCGGTGGCAACGTCAACGCCTACGTGTACTGGTATGGCGCATCCACCGGGGCCACCCGCGGCTTCATCCAGCTCGATGGCGATGCCTACCGCGTGTCCAAGCGGCTATGGGCGATGGCCAACTACAGCCGGTTCATTCGTCCGGGCGCGACCCGAATCTCAGCATCGACATCGGACAGGAATCTGCGCATATCCTCCTTCCGCAACACGGACGGCACCGTGGTCATGGTCGCCCTCAACGCGGCAACGAGCGCCAACGAGGTCACGTTCTCCTTGCGGAACACCGGTATCGGCGGCGGCATGGCGACGCCGTACCTCACGAACGGCGGCAACAGCATGACGGCTCAGCCCGCGCTTGCCGTGACGGACGGTGCTTTCACCGCAACCGTGCCGGCGCGGTCGGCCGTCACCTACGTCGTGCGGGGCAGCGACTCCGCCTCGCGGTACGAGGCGGAGTCGGCGCCGGCGGTGTGCAGCGGCACCATCGACGCCGACTGGCCCGGCTATTCGGGCACCGGATTCTGCAACGGTGACAACGCCGCCGGCGCCTATGCACAGTTCACCGTGAACGCGGCCAGCGCGGGCACCGCCACCATCGCGGTCAGGTTCGCCAATGGCACCACGACGGCCCGGCCCGCGGATCTCATCGTCAACGGCACGCGAGTCCAGCAGGTGTCGTTCGAGGGCACGGGCGCATGGTCCAGGTGGATTTCGAAGACGCTGACCGTCAACGTCGGCGAGGGCAGCAACATCATCCGCTTCAACCCCACCGGCGCCGGCGGTCTGCCCAACCTCGACTACGTCGAACTCGCCCCGGGCTGACAGCACCCGCATTCCTCCGATCACACCTTCAGGAGTTGTCATGCGAACGGCAGGCAGAACGGCGCTCACCGGCATACTCGGCCTCGGGTTGGCCCTCACCACCGTCTCCCCGGCGGCGGCCGCCCACCATCTGACCGACGGGACCTCGGTCGAGCTGATCGCCCGGCATTCGGGCAAGTGCGCCGACGTCGTCAGCGCCTCGACGGACGACGGCGCCGAGGTCGGCCAGTACACGTGCAATGACGGGCTGAATCAGCTGTGGCGCATCCGCGACCTCGGTAACGGGTATGTGCAGCTCGCCGCCCGCCACTCCGGCAAGTGCCTGGACGTCTCGGGTGCCTCTGCCGCCGACAACGCGGCGGTCATCCAGTGGTCGTGCTCCTCCAGGACCAACCAGCAGTGGAAGGTCGAGAACACCGGCGCCGACCACACCCGGCTGATGGCGCGGCATTCCGGCAAATGCCTCGAGGTCCCGGGCGCCTCGACCGCCAACGGCACCCGCCTCCGGCAGCAGACCTGCGGCACCGGGACCAACCAGCAGTGGGAGCTGAACACGGTGTCGAACCCCGCGATCCCGGGGCTGTTCGCCGACCCCAACATCGTGCGGTTCGGCGACACGTACTACCTCTACGCGACCACCGACGGCTTCGCCGGCTGGTCGGGCACCCAGTTCCGGGCCTTCTCCTCCAAGGACCTGGTCAACTGGACCGACCACGGCGTGATCCTGGACGTCGACAGCGACATCGCATGGGCGGACAACTCGGCCTGGGCCCCGGGCATCGCCGAGAAGAACGGCAAGTACTACTTCTACTTCTCGGCCGGTCGCGCCAGCGGCGACACCCGCAAGCACCTGGGTGTGGCGGTGGCCGACTCACCCACCGGCCCGTTCCGCGACGCCCTCGGCAAGCCGCTCGTGCCGGCCGGCTCCTATGCGGGCCAGATGATCGACCCGGCCGTATTCACCGACGCCGACGGCAGGTCGTACCTGTACTGGGGCCAGGGCTCCTCGCACCAGGTGCCGCTGAACAGCGACATGGTCTCGTTCAACTCCTCGCAGGTGCGCACCTACCGGCCAGCGAACTACAACGAGGGCAGCTTCGTCGCCAGGCGCGGCAACACGTACTACTTCATGTGGTCGGAGAACGACACCCGCTCAGAGGACTACCGGGTCGCCTACGCCACCGGCTCCTCACCGACCGGGCCCTGGAGCAACCGCGTCGGGACGATCCTCCAGAAGGACCTGAGCCAAGGCATCAAGGCCACCGGTCACCACTCGGTCGTCCAGGTCCCCGGCACCGACCAGTGGTACATCGCCTACCACCGCTTCGCCATCCCGAACGGCGACGGCACCCACCGCGAAACCATGATCGACCGCCTGTACTTCAATGCCGATGGCAGCATCCGACCGGTCGTGCCGACCATTGACGGCGTCGACCCGATATAGGGATCTTCATTAGCGGGGGTATGGCGGCGTGAGGTCGGGTGGGCAGTGTCCAGCAGGCGGGCGTCTTCGGACTCGGTGAAGCCTTTGCGGCGGCCGTGGCATGGGCCGCGGTCGCGTTCACGGCGGATGCGGTGGATCAGACGGTCGCGCCATCCGCGACCGCCAGAACCAGGCGTATCGAGGTTTATCCCTTCAAGCCCGAACTGACGACGCCGCGGATGAAGTAGCGCTGAGCGAACAGGAAGATCACCAGGACGGGTACGACGTACAGGGTGGCGGCGGCCGCCTGCACCGTGGCGTCGGGGTTGCCATGAGGGTCGAGGTAGAACGAGGCGATAGCGACCGACAGTGTGGTCTGGTCGGGATCGAGGAACAGGGCCGGAGCGATCCAATCGCCCCAGGTCCAGGTGAACGAGAGCAGAAACGAAGTCAACAGCACGGGCCGGGACAGCGGCAGGAAGATCTGCACGAAGATCCGGCCGTACCCGCACCCGTCGATGATCGCCGCCTCCTCCAGTTCGGCGGGGATGGCGGCGAAGAACTGGCGGAACAAGAACACCAGGAATGGCGACGCCGCGAGGCCCCACATCACCCATGGCCAGTACGTGTTGACCAGTCCCACCCTGGCGAACAGCACGTACGTCGGGATCAGGGTGAGGATCTGCGGCAGCATCATGGTGGACAGCACCACCACGAACAGCGGGCGTTTGCCGCGCCCACGCAGGCGGGCGAAGCCAAACCCGACCGCCGCGCTGGACAACGTCACAAGAGTCGCGAACATGAACGACAGGAACGCCGAGTTCCCCAGGTACGCCGGGAAGTTGATCTCGGTGAGGGCCTGCGTGAAATTCCCCCACTGCGGTTCCTCCGGCAGGATCTTCGCCGGGATCGTCACCCATTCCGCCTTGGTCTTCAACGCGGCAAGCAGAAGCCAGACGAACGGACCAACGAAAAGTACCGCGAGCGCCATCAGGATCAGGTAGGTGCGCGCCGCGTTGCCCCGGCGGCGTGGGCGCCGGCGCCGGGTAGCCGGCGGTGTGCTGACGGCGGGCGGCGTGGCAGCGGTGGTCTGCGTCATCGTTCAGCCTCACTGTCGACCTCGTAATGCACCCACAGCCGGCTGGAGCGCAGCACGATGAGCGTGACGACCAGGATGACCAGGAAGAACACCCACAGCATCGCGGAGCCGTAGCCGTAGCGATTGTTGGCGAAGAACTCCTCGTAGACCTGCACCATGAACAGGTGGGTGCTCTTCGGCACGTGAGTCACCTGGCCGACCTGGCCCGTCTGCGCGAGCAGCAGCGGCTGAATGACGATCTGAAAGGTGAAGATGATGCCGGTCACCACCTGGAAGAAGATGACCGGCGAGATCATCGGAACGGTGACGTGCCGGAACACCTGCCAGCGGTTGGCGCCGTCGGTGACCGCCGCCTCTTCCAGTTCAGCCGGTACGCCCTGCAGGGCGGCAAGCATGATCACCATCCCGCCGCCGAGTCCCCACAGGATAAGGATGACCAGCGCGTAGAACGCGTTCGGGTCGACCAGCCAGGCGATCGGAGGGATGCTGATCAGATCGAGAATCTCGTTGAGGATGCCGACGTCCCGGTTGAAGATCAGCTTCCACATGATGGCTGTGGCGACCACCGGGACGACCGATGGCAGGAAGAAGATCGCCCGGAACAGGCCGACCGCCTTCAGCCGCTGGTTGAGCAGCACCGCCAGGCCGAGCCCGCCGACCACCATGAGCGGCACCGCGATCGCAGTGAACGCGAGGGTGCGGAACAGGCTGGCGAGGGCATCCGCGTCGCCAAATATCTCGGCGTAGTTGCGCCAGCCCACCCAGCGCCAACGCGGACTGCGACCGTCGAAGTTGGTAAAGCTGATCGCTAACGCGTAGCCGAGCGGTAGCGCCGTGAGCAGCGCGAAGCCCAGCAGCCACGGCGAGACGAACAGGTAGAAGGTCCGGCTGGAGTACCGCTGCCAGCGTTTCCTGCTGCGCCGCGCGCTTTTCGTTGCCATGGCCGCCACTAGCCGATCTGCTCCTTGCCCTGCTTCAACAACTTGTTGATCTCATCGGTGATCGCCTTGGCTGCGGTCTCGACGGTGACCTCGTTCTTGATGGCCCGCTCAAGGTGCTTGCCGAGTACCGGGTCCCATGCGGTGGCGCCGCCGATGTAGGGGGAGTCGGGCAGTTGCCCGGCGTGCTTCAACTCAGCCTGCTGCGTCTGATAAGCCTGCTTCTGGTACGGCAGTTCCTCCGGCATCAGCTCCAGCTGCGACTCCAAGGCCGGAATGCCCCAGCCGCTCTTGGCCCGCTCCTTCGACGGCTTCCCGGCCATGAAGTACTCCATGAGTTTCCAGGCCTCGGCCTTGTGCTTGGCTTTCGCGGGGATGTAGGCGCCCCATCCCACGTACGTCGGGCTGATCCGGTTGTCGCCCATCACCGGTGCAGGCGCCATCGCGATGTTGTTCTTGATCTCGTCGGACTCTTCGATGAAATTGCCGCCGAACCAGTAACCGTCTTGGGTGATCGCCATCCGCTTGGCGAGGAACAGCGACAGATCGGCGCCGTCCGGCGCCGGGTCGAGGGAGGTGGGACCGACGCCGGCCTTGGCGAAGTCGACGTACCACCGCAGCGCTCGCAGGGCCTCCGGCGTGGTCATGTCGGTCTCGGCCAGGTCCGCGCTGTAGACCTCGCCGCCCTGCTGGAGAATCATCATCGAGATCGGCGCGTACAGGTTCCATGCCCATTCCACGCCGAGGCCGTAGACCCGGGTCTTGCCGCCGCTTCTCTTGGTCAGCTTCTTCCCGATCTCCAGCAGCTCCTCGTAGGAGATCGGCTCGGTCGTGCTCAGCGGCTTGATCTTGGCCTCTTCGAACAGCGCCCGGTTGTACCAGAGCGTCGCGTCCTGGCTCCAGTCCTTGACGAGGCCGTAGTACGGGCCACGACCGATCCGCTTGCCGTCCCACCGGAAGCTGTCGTTGACAGGCAGCAGGTCTTCCTTGTTCAACACGCTGCTCTTGTCCAGGTACGGGTCCAGCTCGGTGGCCAACCCCTGCGCGTTGGCCCGCGCACTGCCGACGGCCGGCCCGCGCACGAAGTCCGGCGGTTTGTTCGAGGCGAGCATCGCGTTGAGCCGCGTCTCGTCGTGCTCAATGAAGCTGATCTTTATGTCGGGGTTCTTGGCCTCGAAGTCGGCGATCTGCTCCTTCGTCAGCTCGTTGTTCTTGTACATGACGGTCAGGACGGTCTTGCCGTCGCCGGACTCCGTGTTGGCGTTGCAGGCTCCGAGCAGCGGCACTGATAACGCGCCACCGGCCGCAAGCGCCGAACTGGTGAGGAAGCGGCGCCGGCTGATGTGTTGGCCTGCCGGCGGCCTGGGGAACTGGCTCACGGCGCCGGCCGGAGCGGCGCCGATCAGCTGGGTGCGGCGGGGAAGCTGGGGCACGAGCACTCCACTCGAAGGGCGTGTTGAAACGATTTAACATTTGGGACTCGGAAGCTAGCCCCACGCCCGAATAGTGTCAATACAAACGGTTAAACCTTCGATTGCTTGCGCCTGTTGGCCGGCCCCGTACAGCAGCGCCGTGGCGGCGACCGATGTGATCCCGTTGCCGGCGGTGAAGTGACGGGAGGAGCGGCAGAGCAGCTCATCGCGCGGAACCGGGCGGAGAAGCGTGAGCAGGTGCCACGCTGTGTCGGCGGCTGCGGTGAGACTCGCGGCCGTCTTGTCGTGCGCCAGGTCATCACAGATGCCCTCTACGAACGCGAAGCACGCACCGGGTCGGCGATCAGGGCCCTCGGCGCGGCAACCTGAGGCCTATGGCGGCAAGGAGGTCGGGGAGCTCATCACCGATGGTGTGCAACCACCGGATTGACCACGGCTCGGCCGCGGCGGCGTAGTGGCTGTGGGGAAAGGCCGCACGGTCTCGGTCGGGTCGGTGAACAGGTGCTCGGCGAACGCCTGGGACCGTCGCGGGGGAACTGGTCGATGACGATGCCCGCCAGGTCCGGAGTGTCGCCGTCGGCCAACGCCTGGGCCATCATGCGGGTCACGATGTCGGTGGCCGCGGGTCGTACGTCCAAAGGCTGGGAGTGCGGGGTGCCGCACGCGGCGAGGGCGGGTGCGGCGAGCAAGGCCGAGGCCGAGTCCGGTGCCGCCGCACAGCAGGGCGCTGCGGCTGACCGGGGTGCGGTCAGTCATGGCCGGATCCCCGCGGTGCGCGCAGTGTGAGCCGCCGCAGCGGCAGGAGCGACACGGCGTCCACGGACGTCCGGGCGCGGGCGGCGTCCAGGCCGTCGCGCGCTGTGGGGTCCACATAGATGCGGCTCTCGCGGGCCGCCGGGAGGATCCGGAGCTCGATCCCGTGCCGGACGGCCTCGGCGGCGAAGCGCCGCAGCCCGATCTCCCAGACCGGGCCGTACCAGAAGTGGTCGGCGATGAGCTTGCCGCCGATGTAGGCCCGGGCCACGTCGCCGGTGTACTGGATGCGCAGCAGGACCTCACCCGCCTCCTCGCTCTCGTCGAAGACCTCGGGCAGGACGGCGATGTGATGGACACTGGCCCGTTCGAAGTCGGCGTCCAGCGGTGCGGAGGCCCGGCCGTGGGAGCCGCCGGTACGGGCCGGGGCGGCGACGGCCTCGGACCGCACGCACGTGACGGCGGGCGCGGGCGGGGGCACAGACGCGGGCGGGCTCAGGAGCCAGCGGGTGAACGCGCCGTCCCGGACGCCGGGTCCTGCGGTGGTGCCGGTCAGCCCGGGCGGCGCAGGGAGGAGGGCGATGTCCGGGGCGGCGGCCGTGTGCACGCGCAGTTCCTCGCCGTCGGCGAGCACCAGGTCGTCGCAGAGCACCAGCCGGTCGCATCCCCAGATATGGACGCGGCTGACTTGCCGCCCCTGCTCGGCGGAGAGCACCAGCACGCGGACCGGGCCGTGCGGTCCGTGGACCGTCAGCAGCGCGCTGGTGCCGGGGTCGGGCACCAGCGTGCCGTCGGCCGCCTCCCGTACCCGCACCGTCGTGTCCGCCGGAGTGCACGGCCACGACGCCGCGCCCCAGGTTCTCCATCGGACGCGCGGCCGCCGCGGTCGTGCCCTGAGCCGTACCGGTGCCGGGGGAGGCGGTGCCCAGCTGCGAGAGGCCGACGACGAGGATCATCGCCCCGGCCGCTGCCACCGCGGTGGAACCTGCCCGGCGTAACCCGCTCCGACGTCTGTGCCTGTGCTCCATGGGAGCTCCTCATGCTCGTATACGTGCGGAGCATGAGCGCATGTTGAACCGTTTACACAGGGCGCGATGGAAGCACTGTGAGGAGGGCATGTCAAGAGCGGTGTGTTCCCGCCTCCTTCGTGCTTGACGTGTCACATCGATCGGCTCATCATCGAGTTCAAACGGTTAACATGCCGAGGACAATAAAACGGGATGCAGGGAGGTCGGATGCCGCGTCGGATCGCTTCCGGCGACGGAAAGCCCCGCCCTGCGACGATCAAGGACGTGGCCAGACATGCCGGCGTCTCTGTCGCCACCGTCTCGCGCATCCTCTCCGGTACGTACCCCAACGCCCCTGCCACGCGCAGCAAGGTCATGCGGGCCGTACGCGAACTCGACTACGTGGCCAACGCCCACGCCCGGAAACTCGCGGGTGTGCGGCCCAAGAGCGTGGCCATCGTGGTCAATTCCGTCATCTCCCCGCACTACGCACATGTGGCGCAGGGGGTACACGAGGAGGCCGCGCGTGCGGGCCGGCTCTGCATTGTCGGCACCACCGGCGGAGATCTCGAACGCGAGCTGGCCGCGATCCAGTTGATGCGCGAAGAGCACGCCGAAGCGGTCATTCTCGTGGGGAACATCAACCCCGACGAGGCCTACCGCGAGCGCATGGCCGGCTATGCCCGCGCACTGGCCGCGGCCGGCTCGCAGCTGGTGCTGTGCGGCCGCCCGCCGCTGGGCCCCGACGTACCGGCCATCGTGGTCGAGTACGACAACACCGGGGGCGCGTTCGCCGCTACCAGCCACCTGCTCTCGGCGGGCCACAAGCGCATCCTGTTCCTCGGCCGGCGGTCCGGGTACACGACGCCGGAGAGCCGGGTCGCCGGTTACCGTGCCGCCCTGGCCGCGCACGGCGTACCGCATGATCCCGGGCTGGAGGTCGACGGCGTGAGAATGGTGCGGCGCGAGGGCTACCGCATGATGCGCGAGCGACTCGACGCAGGGCCGCGGGACTTCACCGCCGTCTTCGCCAGCAACGACCTGATCGCCGCGGGCGCGCGCGAGGCGCTGCGAGAGCGCGGGCTGCGCATTCCGGAGGATGTGTCGATGGTCGGATTCGACGACCTCCCCCCGGCCGCCGACATCGACCTCACCACCGTTTACATCCCGCACGAGGAGCTGGGGCGCACCGCCGTGCGGCTCGCGCTGAAGAGCGAGACACCCGGGGCCTCCGAGCACGTCCTGCTGGGCACGCACATCGTCGTCCGCGACTCGGTCTGCCCCAACGTGGGTGAAGCCTCAGGCCCGGACTAGAAGGGTTCACCCGATGAGCCGGCGTCCCACGGCCATGTTCGCCATGGATGCACCGAATCTGCCCCAGCTCTTCCCGCCGGACCTGCTGGCCCGGCTGCGGGAGCTGCTCGACATCGACCCCGCGGGCGTAGTCACCGATTTCGGCGATCCCGCGCTGCGCTCCCGACTGGCCCGAGTGGAGGTGCTGGTGACGGGCTGGGGATGCCCGCCCCTTGACTGCCACGCGCTCGACGCCCTGCCGCGGCTGCACACCGTCCTGCGCACCGGCGGGACGGTGAAGCGGCTGCTTCCGCCCGAGGGCAGAGCGCGCGGGCTCACCGTATCGTCGGCCGCCGCGCAGAACGCGCTGCCGGTGGCCGAGTACACCCTCGGCATGATCCTGCTGCTGGGCAAGGGCGTCTTCGCGGCGCAGGAGGACCGCCGTGCGGCCTGGCACCGGCTCCCGGACCTGGCCCGCTCGGACATCGGCAACATGGGGCGCCGCGTCGGGCTCATCGGCGCTTCCGCCGTCGGGCGACGCGTGATCGAACTGCTGCGGCCGTTCGACTTCGACGTCGTTCTCTACGACCCGTATGTCGACGCGGCAGCCGCGCGGAGCCTCGGGGTACGGAAGTCGGGGCTGGAAGACCTGCTCGCGGACAGCTCGATCGTTTCGGTACACGCCCCGGCCACGCCCGAGACGCGGCACATGATCGACGCGGGCCGGCTGGCGCTGCTGCCGGACGGGTCGGCGCTGATCAATACCGCCCGCGGCAGCCTCGTGGACACCGAGGCACTGGTACGCGAGCTCGCCACCGGTCGTATCAGGGCCGTGCTCGACGTGACCGACCCCGAGCCGCAGCCGGTGTACTCCCCGCTCTTCGATCTGCCCAACGTCATCCTGACCCCGCACATCGCCGGATCCCAGGGCAATGAACTGCGGCGCCTGGGAGCCGCCGTCGTGGCCGAAGCCGAACGGCTGCGCATGGGTGCACCCCTCGCCCGGCGTGTCGAGGTCGCTCACCTCGACCGCACGGCGTGACGCGGCCGCGCCGGGTCTGCCGCACGGTCCGGTGACATTCGCGGAGATTTTTTCCGGACGGCAACCTGTGCGGAGCGCGGTGGCCACTACCGGCCAACTACCACCGTCGACAACCCGGAGGACGCATGTCACCCGCACACCCCCTACCGCTGCGGCATCGCAGACGCCGCCGCTTAACGCGGGGCAAGGTGGTGCCCAGTACGTTCGCCGCAGGTGCACTGACCGCAAGTGCTGGTCGCCCTCTCCGGCGCCGCGGAGCCGGAGTCCTCCGGCAGCACGGCCGCCGCACCGCTGCTGGAGAACCTGGACCGCGGGGCGGTCAGCGTCCGGTCCGGCGACGGCAACCTGGTGAGCTGGCGCTGGCTGGCCGAGGACGCCGACGTCACCGACACCACGAACTTCCTCGACGAGGGTGCCGCGGCCGGCGCCGAGTATTCCGTGGACGCCGTGGTGGACGGCGAAGAGCAGGAGCCTCAGGACGCCCGCCCGATGGCAGACGGCTGCACGGACGTGCCGATCGAGGGAGGCCCCGCCCGGCGGCGACTATTCGTACACGGCCAACGACACCTCGGTCGGCGACCTCGACGGGGACGGCGACCTGGACTTCGTCGTCGAGTGGTACCCGACGAACGCCAAGGACAACGCGCAGTCTCCGGTGTGACCGGACCGACGATCCTCGACGGCTACACCATGGAAGGTGAGCGGCTGTGGCGGGTCGACCTCGGTCCCAACATCCGCTCGGCAAGGGTCTGCCCGCGATCGGAGCCGCCTTCGCCATGCTCGGCGCCTTCCGCGAGGCCGCCCAGGCAGCCCGCGTGGACCGCTCCCGGCGCGGACCTCGGCGCGTCGGCGAAGCGGCGCGACGGCACGGCCATGGGCTGGGTCGACGCCGGAATCGCCCCACCGCCCAACCTGACCACCGAACTGGTCTGGCGGGTGGCCGAACCGCTCTAGGTCGCCGACAGGCTCCGCCCGGTCGGCGTCACCCAGCCCCAACCCGGCGTGTAGGTAGTCGACTTCGGGCAGAACTTCGCCGGCTGGCCGCTGCTGTTACGGCGCTTACACCACCATCAATCAGCTCGCTGACGATGGTGGAATCGCCCATCTGTTTCAACCGATGGCACACTCTGGGCGAGAAGCCCACTTGCCGCCTGGTGACCACTCCTGGACTGTCAGGTACCGCCCAAGACCTGGCCGTCTTGCGTGGTCGCCCATCGCGTACTACCGAGCCAGGCACTGCCCCTGGCATGGTCGTGTTCTAGGGCCACCGCTCCGTGAGTTCCCGACGTAGAGCCCCTGACCTGGGGTGTACCAATGTGCCAACTAAAATGCTTGCGCCGTCATGGATGCCGCTGACTGTTGTTGGCATCGCCGCAGGTCAGGAACGTACAGCGGTGCCAACTAACAAGCCTGGTCACAGCACGGGCCAGCGGTCGGGGGAGTCGCCGCGGTCGTGGCGTTCACCCCGGAAGTAGTTCGGCGGCCCGTTCGGCGACCTCTTGCCGTAGGGCGGTCCATACGGCGCGTACGGCGGGGTGTGTCACGGCCTCGCGGCGGACGGCCAGGGTGATGGGGAGCCGGATGTCGATCTCGTCGGGGAGCAGTCGGCGCAGTTGCGTCCGCTGGGTCAGGAAGGCCGGCAGGATGCCGATGCCGGCTCCCTGCTGGGTGGCTTCGAGTTGGGCGAAGACGTTCGTCGAGGAGAAGGCGGGGGTCATTCCGGGAAGGTGGCGTTCGATGTCGAGGTCGCCGACCTGCAGCATCGACTCGATGTAGAAGATGAGCGGGTGCTCGCGCAGCTCGGCCGGTGTCTCCGGCCGGCCGTACTTGGTGAGGTAGTCGTCGCAGGCGTAGAGCCCCAGTGTGTAGTCGGTGAGGTGCTCGGTCACCAGGTGGCTGCTGGAGGGAACTCCGATGACGAGAGCGAGATCGAAACCGGACGGGCGCAGGGCGAGCTGCCGTGTCGCGGTGATGAGTTCGACCTGGAGGCGGGGGTGCCGGCGGCGTACCCGTACGAGGGCGGGTGTGGCGAAGAGGGTGCCGAAGCCGTCGGGCGCGCTGACGCGCACCGTGCCGTGCAGGGACGGCGAGTCCTGGCCCGCCACGGTGTTGGCGACGCGGTCGATGGCCTCCTCGATCGCGCGGGCGTTCTCCGAGACGGCTCGTCCGATGTCCGTGAGCGTCCATCCCTCAGGGCTGCGCTCGATGAGGCGCAGGCCGATGCTCTTCTCCAATGAGGCGATACGGCGTGACACGGTGGTGTGGTCCACGCCGAGTGCGTCGGCGGCTGTTACCAGGCGTCCGGTACGGGACAGCGCGAGCAGGTGGCGCAGATCGTCCGCGCGGAGTCTGCGCGGATCGACGGAGCGGTGGGAGCCGGCCGGCTGCAGGGCGGGGTTCTCGTCCGGGGAGTGGGGCTTCACGGTTCGACCGTATCTGCATTTGCGCACAGTGGGTGTGCGCCATTGGTGGTTGTTTGCACACGCTGCGGGGCCGCACAGTCGGGGCAGTGGGCGCGACATGCTCCGCTGTTCTTGCTGAAAGGGCCGCCATGGTTGCCAGCATTTCCCTCCCGCGGATCCTGCGCGTCGGCGGCGGCGCCGTCGGCGAGCTGGGTGACGTCGTCGCGGGGTTGGGCCTGCACCGCCCCTTGCTGGTGACGGACGCGTTCCTCGCCGGGACCGGTGCGGCGGAACGCCTGATGTCGGCGCTGAGGGACGCGGGACTGCAGCCGTGCCTGTTCGCCGGTACTGTCCCGGATCCGACGACCGACTCGCTCGAGGCGGGCCTGGCCGTGCTGCGGGAACACGGGGCGGACTCGGTGATCGGATTCGGCGGCGGCAGCCCGATGGACACCGCCAAGGCCCTCGGCCTGCTGGGCGTCCAGGGCGGCCGGATGCGGGACTACAAGGCCCCGCACACCAGCCTCGGCCCGGCGCTTCCGATGATCGCGGTCCCGACGACCGCGGGCAGCGGCTCGGAGGCCACCCAGTTCACCATCATCACCGACAGCGCCACGGACGAGAAGATGCTCTGTTCGGGGCCGGCGTTCCTGCCGGTCGCCGCCGTCGTCGACTTTGAACTGACCCTATCGATGCCGCCCCGGCTGACCGCCGACACCGGTGTCGACGCGCTCACCCATGCCGTCGAGGCGTACGTGAGCCGCAGGGCCAATCCGTTCTCCGACGGCCTCGCGCTGAACGCGATCCGGACCATCGGCCACCACCTCCGCCGCGTCTTCGCCGACGGGGGAGACATCGAGGCGCGCGAGGCGATGATGCTCGCCGCGACCCAGGCCGGTATCGCCTTCTCCAACTCCAGCGTGGCGCTCGTGCACGGCATGAGCCGTCCGATCGGCGCTCACTTCCACGTTGCCCATGGTCTGTCGAACGCGATGCTCTTCCCCGCGGTGACAGCGTTCTCCGTGCCCGCCGCCGAGAGCCGGTACGCCGACTGCGCCCGTGCCCTCGGAGCCGCCACCGACGGCGACAGTGACGCCTTGGCCGCCGATAAGCTCGTGGGGGCGCTCCGAGCCCTGTGCCAGGATCTTGAGGTGCCCACGCCCCAGGCCCAGGGCATCGACAAGGACGAGTGGTTCCGCCTGTTGCCCCTCATGGCCGAGCAGGCGCTCGCGTCCGGATCCCCCGCCAACAACCCCGTCGTACCCACCGTGGACGAGATCCAGGATCTCTACGGGCAGATCTACGCCTGACCGGCGAGTGAGGAACGTGATGGCCACGACAGGCCAGGTCCGCGCGCAGACGAGATGCGGAGACGAGATGCGGAGACGAGACGACGACCGATGACTGATACCACTGCGGTCGAGATTCTCGCCGACGTCCACCGGGGCGTCGGCCGCATCCTGCTGAACCGGCCCAAGGCGCTCAACGCCCTGACGACAGGCATGGTCGCCGCCATCGACCGTGTGCTCGCCGCGTGGGAGGACACACCGCTGTCCGCTGTGGTGCTCGCCAGTACCAGCACGAAGGCGTTCTGTGCCGGTGGAGACATCCGCACGATCCGCGAGCACAGCCTCGCCGGGGATGCGGAGGCCAGTGAGCGGTTCTTCGCCTCCGAGTACCGGCTCAACGCCCGGATCGCCGAGTATCCCGTGCCGGTCGTGTCGCTCATCGACGGCCTGTGCATGGGCGGCGGCCTCGGTCTGTCCGTCCACGGCAGCTTCCGCGTCGTCACCGAGCGCGCGGTGCTGGCGATGCCGGAGACCGGGATCGGGTTCTTCCCGGACGTCGGGGCCAGCTACTTCCTGCCGAGGCTGCCCGGCGCGATCGGCATGTACCTGGGACTGACCGGGCACCGGCTCGACGCGGCCGACGCCCTGTACACGGGGCTGGCCACGCACTTCGTCCCCGCGGACGGGCTCGAGGCGGTCGGGGAGGCGCTGGCCGACAACCCCGGCGACCCGGTGGACGTGGTCCTGAACCGCCTCGCCGGCCGGTCCCCGGTGGCGGGCAGCGGGCTGGCGGAGGTACGCGGGGACGTGGACTGGGCGTTCGGCGCGCTGGCCCTCGGCGAGATCGAGAAACGCCTGCGCCACCTCGACACTCCCTGGGCGGCAGCCGCGCTGGCCGCCCTGGAGTCCGCCTCGCCGCAGAGCCTGGAGATCACTCACGCCCTGCTGGCCCGGGGCAGGCAGCAGACGTTGCGCGAGTGCCTCGGCGCCGAACTCGCCCTCACGCGCACGACCATCCGCACGCCGGACTTCCTGGAGGGCGTCCGTGCGGCTCTGGTCGACAAGGACCGCACACCGAACTGGCAACGTGCGTGGCTCGGCGGAGGGACGCTGCCGTCCTGAGCATGTCTGCCCACGCATGCGGGGCGGTCCGTCCGCCGTGATCACACTCCTGACACGTTACGGGTGCGAGGGCTTGACCACGGCTCGGGCGTCGTGGAGCTGTGTGGCGCGTTGTGTCGCAAGCCGTACGGCATTGGGAGGCACCGAGACGCCCACAGCGGCGGCTCTCAGTGACCGTAGTCGCCACTGGATCGCCGACGGCGTCGTCTCTCCTCCGGTGACCGTGCCGGACGGAGGGTCTGCGGCCGGACGGTTCTCAGTCGTTGTCGGGCACCATCGAGACCACGACCTTGCCGGCCTTGGTGCGGCCCTGTT
>NZ_NTGE01000175.1 GCF_002291145.1 Streptomyces sp. SA15 | reverse complement strand
GCCGTCCCCGACGAGGTGCTCCAGCACGTCCGCCGCGGTCACATCCAGGCCGGCCCCGATGCCCACGCCGAGGCTGATGCCGTTCCCGGCGGACACCAGGTCGAAGGAGAGCGCGTGGTTGACGCCGGCACCCCGCCCATAAGCGCTGCCCTGCGAGATGAGGGGCGCAGCATCGTCGAAGCGGCCGCCGCCCGAGGCGCCTTGCCCAAGGGCGCGGACATCCGGCGGGCCCGACCTCCCTACGACAGCACTTGGCCCATTCAGTGGCCCAACGCTGAAGAAGTCATCGAATACGACAACCGCTCCGAGTACCCCCGGCTATACGACAGCTGCCTCGCCGACGACTTTCATCGCTATGTCATCGCGGCAAGACATCTGGGCGGTATCGACCCAGACGCCGCAGGACGACGTGTACTCAAAGACGCCATCGAAATGGGCTACAGTCCAGCGCTGCACGCCGCGTACGACCACCACATCATCGACAGGTACGGCGCCAGCCGCGGCCGCGACGCCACGTTCGAACGCATCGGCAAGAAGTACCAGTGGATCGCTCTCGCCCGACTGCGCGGGGTACTCAGTGACCACACGACAGCTCCCGCAAAGCCCTGGGATGTACCGCCGGCGGTCGGGGATCATGGGTCGTCCGGGGTGCCGAGGCCGGTCAGGGCGCCGACCGGGTCCAGGTCGGGGGTGCCGCGGGGCCACCAGTCGTCGTGGCCCGGCTCCGACTCGTAGGCGTACCAGAGGCCGTCGCGGCCCAGGCGGAGCTGGACGTGGCCCTTCGGGTGGGTGAGGCGGTTGCGCCAGGGGCGGAAGGCGGGCAGGTCGGCGGCGAGGAGGAGGGGGCGGGCGCGGTCGAAGCGGCCGGCCGGCGGGTCCCAGGGATCTTCGAGGACGGCGAGGCCCTCCGGACCGCCCTGCCGCCAGGCGGCGACCGCGCGCGCCAGCTCGGCCGGGGTGCGGCCGGCGGCGGAG
>NZ_NTGE01000010.1 GCF_002291145.1 Streptomyces sp. SA15 | reverse complement strand
ATCGGCGCGGGCGGTGCCGGCCGTCGGCCCACGCGACGCGCCGTCCCGGTCGCGCAGGAACGCTGCGAAGGACGGGCGGGGCCCGGACAGCACCGCTGCGGGCTGCTCCCCGGCGTGCAGCCGGAACAGCTGCTCGAACAGCAGGGCGACCGAACGGGCGTCGGCCACCAGCGCATCCAGCAGAACGTGCAGGACCAGCGAGGCGTCCGGCAGGGCGGTGGTCTCAAGACGCCACAGCGGACCGTCGTCCAGCGGCATCGGCGTGGCGGCGAGGCGGGCCCGCTGGTCGGCCAGCGCCCGTTCCGCCTCCCGGGGTGTGGCGCCGGACAGGTCGTGGTGAGGGATGCGCGGCAGCGCGGGATCGGCCGGGGCGGGCTCCACCGCCAGCGTGCCGTCCGCCCGCACCCGGCACCGCAGCGCCGGGTGGTGTCGCACCAGCAGCCGCCACGCCTCCCCGAGCCGGTCCAGGTCGGGCCGCTCCAGGCGGAACTCCTGGTGCACCCGGGTCTCCCCGGCGGCCCCTCGCCCGGTGGTGCGCCCGACGAGGTACGCGGTCTGCAAGGGGGTGAGGGGGAGCCCCTCGGCGGCGTCGCCGTCCTCCGTGTCCGTCCTTCCGTCCGCCCTTCCGCCCGCTTCCAGCAGCAGCGTCATGTCGCCGAGCGAGGCGACCTCCTCCGGGGACAGGCGGGCCAGCGTCTCCAGGGCGCCCGCCATACGCGCGAAGAGGTCGTCGGCGACGCCCGGACCGAGGCGTTCGTCGTCGTAGTCGAAACTCACGTGCAGTTCGTCCCGCACCTCGTGGAGCAGGCACTCCAGCCACACTCCGGGCGTACGGGTGCGGCCTGTCCCGGTCCCGGCGGCCCCGGCCCAACCGGCCTCCTGCGGCCCGGATCCGGAACCGTGGTCGGCAGCGAGGGTGCCCAGCATGCTGGTGAAGACGAAGGGCGGCGGCTCCAGAGCCGCCCCCTGCCGCGCCTGCTCCCGCAACGCGCGCACCCCGCTGACCGCGCCGTGCTCCAGATCCGCCCACAGCTGGTCGCGCACGGCACCGGCCAGGCGGGCCGGCGGCCCGGCGGGCTCGGGTGCCAGGAACACCGACGTGGACACGAAGGGGCCCACCACCTGGGCGACGTCGGGGTGGAGCGGCAGCCGGTTGTAGGTGGTGACCACGACCGGTACGCGACCGCCGTCGGCCACCTGGCCGCAGTGGCCCGCCGCACCGGTCCGGTGCAGCAGTCCGCCGTACAGCGTCAGCAGCAGCGCGGACGGGGTGACGCGCAGCGCCGAGGCGTGCGCGGTGACGCCGCGCCAGGCGTCGGCCGGCAGACGCAGGGTGAGCCGCCGTCGCGTCGCGGAACACGGCGGACGAGGCGCCGTACGGCCGTGCTCCGGTGCTCCGGCGTCGTCCGCCGGTGCTCCCTCGGGGCGCCGGGGGCCGAGCGTGGACAGCTTGCGCCGCCAGTAGGCCAGGGCCGCCCGGGTCCGGTCCCCGTCCTCACGGGCGCGCAGTGCCCTGACATAGTCGCCGAAGCCGAACGTGGGCGGACCGGGCTCCCGTCGGCCGCGGTAGAGCGCGTACCAGCGCCGCAGCAGCAGGGACACGCTCGGGCCGTCGACCGTCATCTCGTCCACTGCGAGGTGCACCCGGCTGCGGCCGCCCGGCAGCAACGCCAGCGTCACCGAGAACAGGGGCCAGCGGTGGACGTCGAAGGGGGCGGTACGGCCCTGCTCACGCAGCTTCTCCAGCTCCGCCACCCGAGTCGGCTCGTCGGTCTGCCGCAGGTCCGTCACCGCGATGCGATAGCGCGGCACCGACCGCCGGATCCCCTGGCGGCCGTCCGGCAGCACCTCGGCGCGCAGCATCCCGGTCTCGGCGACCAGGTCGTTCCAGGCGTCCTCGGCCGCGGACGGGTCGAGGCCGTCCGCCTCGAACTCCAGGTAGATCGCGGCAGCCGACTCCGGTTCCAGGAAGCGGCCCACGCAGTACGCCTCCTGAACGTCCGTCAGGGGGAAGACGTCCTCCCACGCCCCCGACGCCTCGGCGGTGGGGGAGGGTACCGGCCCGGCGGTGCGGGGCCCGGTGTCGTGTCGGATGGACTGCACTACGGCTCCTCAGGACTCGGGACGGTGGAGCGAGGGCGGCAGACCGTTGCCGGACCGCGCGCCGGCGGGCGGCCTGGGTACGGGGGTGGGCGCGGCGGACGCCGAGGCGATCCGCCGGGCGATCGCGGCGAGCGGTGCGTCACCGCCGAGCAGGTCCAGCGGGAGCTCGACGCCGAACTCCTCCTCGGCGGCGAACCGCAGACTCATCAGGTTGACCGAGTCCATCCCCGCCTGAACCAGGGACCGCCCGGCGTCCACGTGGTCCCGCCGCCCCGGAACGCGCGGCACCACCAGGTCCTCCAGCCGCCTGAGCACGTGCTGGTACTGGCCGTCCGCGTCGCCCGCGCCCGGCGACCCGCCGCCGTCCCGGTCCGCCGGCACCGGCCGGGAC
>NZ_NTGE01000151.1 GCF_002291145.1 Streptomyces sp. SA15 | reverse complement strand
CTCGGCCCCGGGGGGCGAACCGGCCGGCGCGGACACCTTGCGGGTGGCGCGACGGCGCGTACGGCCCTTGGGCGCGGCCTCCTCGGCGGCCGGAGCCGGAGCCTCGACCACCGGGTCCTCCACGGCGACGGGCTCGGCGTGCGCGACGGCGGCCTCCTCCGGCTGCACCGGACGGGCGGCCTCCTCCTCGACGGTCACGTCCTGAGCCGTGGGAGCCTCGGCCCGCGCCTCGGCCCGCCTCTCCTCGCGCCTCGGCGCACCCGCCGGAGCCGACGCACGCCGGCTCGCCCGGCGCCGCGTACGACCGCGTGTGGCCGCGGCCTCCGCCTCGGCGACGCTGCCGCCTCGGCCCGCCTCTCCTCGCGCCTCGGCGCACCCGCCGGAGCCGACGCACGCCGGCTCGCCCGGCGCCGCGTACGACCGCGTGTGGCCGCGGCCTCCGCCTCGGCGACGCTGCCGTACAGCTCCTCGTCCGGCGCGAAGGCATCCATCAGCGGCTCCGCCGCGGGAGGCTCGGGCAGAGCGATGGGCTCGGCGGCCTCGGCGACCACCTCTTCGACGGTCTCCTCGGCGGCCTCCACGGCCGCCACGGCCTCGTGCTCGGGCACCTGCCCGTCACCACCGCGCCCGCGCTTGCGGCGCTTGCCGCCGCCTCCGACCGCGGTCGGCTGCTCCATGTGCACGATGACACCGCGGCCGTTGCAGTGGACGCAGGTCTCGGAGAACGACTCCAGCAGCCCCTGCCCGACCCGCTTGCGGGTCATCTGCACGAGCCCCAACGACGTCACCTCGGCCACCTGGTGCTTCGTACGGTCCCGGCCCAGGCACTCCAGCAGGCGCCGCAGCACCAGGTCCCGGTTGGACTCCAGCACCATGTCGATGAAGTCGATGACGATGATGCCGCCGAGGTCGCGCAGCCGCAGCTGGCGCACGATCTCCTCGGCCGCCTCCAGGTTGTTCCTGGTGACGGTCTCCTCGAGGTTGCCGCCCTGACCGGTGAACTTGCCGGTGTTGACGTCGATGACGACCATCGCCTCGGTCCGGTCGATCACCAGCGAACCGCCACTGGGCAGCCAGACCTTGCGGTCCAGCGCCTTGGCGAGCTGCTCGTCGATCCGGTAGGTGGCGAAGACGTCGACCTCGGAGGTCCACTTCTGCAGCCGCTCGTCGAGATCCGGCGCGACATGCGCGACGTACCCGTGGACGGTCTCCCAGGCGTCGCCGCCGCTGACGATGACCTTGGAGAAGTCCTCGTTGAAGATGTCGCGCACGACCCGGACGGTCATGTCCGGCTCGCCGTACAGCAGCGTCGGCGCGTTGCCGTTCTTGGACTTCTTCTGGATGTCCTCCCACTG
Source organism: Streptomyces sp. SA15 (assembly GCF_002291145.1). Lineage (GTDB taxonomy): Bacteria > Actinomycetota > Actinomycetes > Streptomycetales > Streptomycetaceae > Streptomyces. The sequence continues at coordinate 1,120 of NZ_NTGE01000151.1, read as the reverse complement.
CGCCTGCAGCCGCTCGACGTCCCGGCGCAGCTCGTCCTCGCTCGCGCCCTCGGCGGCGGTGCGCACGATGACGCCCGCGTCCTCGGGAACGATCTTCTTGAGGATCGTCTTCAGCCGGGCCCGCTCGGTGTCGGGCAGCTTGCGGCTGATGCCGGTCATCGAGCCCTCGGGCACGTAGACCAGGTAGCGGCCGGGGAGGGACACCTGGCTGGTGAGGCGGGCGCCCTTGTGGCCGATCGGGTCCTTCGTCACCTGGACGAGCACGGACTGGCCGGACTTCAGGGCGGACTCGATACGCCGCGGCCCGTTGGCCATGCCCAGCGCCTCGAAGTTGACCTCACCGGCGTACAGCACGGCGTTGCGGCCCTTGCCGATGTCGATGAAGGCGGCCTCCATCGACGGCAGCACGTTCTGCACCTTGCCGAGGTAGACGTTGCCGACGTACGAGGTCGACTGCTCCTTGTTGACGTAGTGCTCGACGAGCACGCCGTCCTCCAGGACGCCGATCTGCGTACGGTCGCCGTGCTGGCGGACGACCATCACGCGCTCGACGGCCTCGCGCCGGGCCAGGAACTCGGCCTCGGTGATGATCGGCACGCGCCGACGGCCCTGCTCACGGCCTTCCCGGCGGCGCTGCTTCTTGGCCTCCAGGCGGGTCGAGCCCTTGATGGACTGCACCTCGTCGGACGGCTCGGCCTTCGGGCGGGGCTCGCGGACCTTGACGACGGTGCGCTCGGGGTCGCTGTCGCCGGGCTCGGTGTCGACGGAGGTGTCACCGGCCCGACGGCGACGGCGACGGCGGCGACGGCTGCTGCTGGAGCCGCCGGCGTCCTCGCGGTCCTCCGCGGTGTCCGTGGAGTCCTCGGTGTCTTCCTCGACCTGCTCGGCGGTGTCCTCGGCGTCCTGCGCGGCCTGCGCGGCGGCGAGCTCGTCGGTGTCGGCCTCCTGGGCGTCACCCGACTCGCCCTCCGCGGACTCGCCCCGGCGACGGCGACGGCCGCCCCGACGGCGGCGACGTCGCGCGCCGGTGTCCTCGGTCTCGTCACCCTCGACGGCGTCCTCGGCGGACTCCTCGGCCTCCTCCGGCTCCTCCTCCGCGACGGCGGTCTCGGCGGGCCGG
>NZ_NTGE01000135.1:1598-3139 GCF_002291145.1 Streptomyces sp. SA15 | reverse complement strand
TGTTCGTCGGCGACACCCTGGTGTGCCAGTGGGACGTACGCGCCGGTGCCCTGCCCGACGGCCTCCTGGACACCCTCTTCGCGGACTACGCGCGCACCCTGCGCGACCTCTGCGAGCGGGAACCGACGCAGGGCACCGACGAGCCGCCGCCGAAGAAGCCCCTCGTCGGCGCGGCCCGTGACTTCGCGCCCGGCCGCACGCTGGCCGACCGGCTGGAGCGGGCGCTGGCCGAGCACGCGGGGCGGGTCGCGCTGCGGGCCGGGGCGGAGGAGCTGACGTACCGGGAGCTGGGCGCCCGCAGCGCCCGGCTCGCCCGCCACCTGCGGGCGGCCGGCGTGGGTGTGGCCGACCGCGTGGCCGTGCACCTGGAGCGGTCCGTGGACCTCGTGGTGGCGCTGTTGGCGGTGGTGAGGGCGGGCGCCGCCTACGTCCCGCTCGACCCGGCCAACCCTCGCTCCCGTACCCGCCTGCTGGCGGAGGACTGCGAGGCCCGGCTGGTGATCACCGACTCCGGACTCCGTACGGTGTTCGACGGGCTGCCGGTCCGGGTGGTGGACGTGACGGCGGACCGCGCGCGGATCGACGCGGAGGACGCCGGGGAGCTGGTGGCGGGCGCGGGCCCGGAGGATCCGGCGTACATGATCTACACCTCGGGGACGACCGGCCGTCCGAAGGGCTGCCCCAACGCCCACCGGGGCGTCGGCAACCGGCTGCACTGGGCGCAGGAGCGGTTCCGGCTCGGGCCGGGGGACCGTGTCGCGCAGAAGACGCCGTGCGGCTTCGACGTGTCCGTGTGGGAGTTCTTCTGGCCGCTGCTCGCGGGCGCCTGCGTGGTGTTGGCCCGGCCCGGGGTGCACCGTTCCCCGGCCGCCATGGCCCGCTGGTTCGCTGAAGCCGGCATCACCGTCAGCCACTTCGTGCCGTCGATGCTGTCGCTCTTCCTCGATGAACCGGGCGCGGCGAGGGCGACGTCGCTGCGGCTCGTGCTGGCCAGCGGGGAGGCCCTGCCGGCGGACACCGTGCGCCGCTTCCAGCAGGTGCTGCCCGGCACGGAGCTGCACAACCTGTACGGGCCGACGGAGGCCGCCATCGACGTCACCCACTGGGCCTGCCCGCCGGGATGGTCCGGCTCGGACGTGCCGCTGGGCGGCCCGATCGACAACACGACCATCCATCTGCTCGACGCCGGCCTGCGCCCGGTCGCGGCCGGCGCCGTCGGCGAGATCTGCGTCGGCGGACCGGCGGTGGGGCTCGGCTACCACCGCCGGCCCGAGGCGGAGGCCGAGCGCTTCGTGCCGTCACCGTTCCCCAAGGACGCGGGCGGGCGGCTGTACCGCACGGGCGATCTGGGCCGGGTCGACGAGCACGGTCTGCTGCGTTTCCTCGGCCGCCGGGACGACCAGTTCAAGATCCGGGGGCTGCGGGTGGAGGCGCAGGAGATCGAGACGGCGCTGCGGGCCGTCGCGGGCGTGGACGACGCCCGGGTGCTGCCGTGGACCGGCCCGGGCGGCGACCAGGAGCTGGCCGCGCTGTGCCGGAGC
>NZ_NTGE01000135.1:0-1588 GCF_002291145.1 Streptomyces sp. SA15 | reverse complement strand
GACCAGGAGCTGGCCGCGCTGTGCCGGAGCGCACCGGACCGGCGGCCGGCGGCGGCCGCGGTCCGCGAGGAACTCTCCCGGGTGCTGCCCGCGGCACTGGTCCCGTCCCGTCTCGTCTTCGCCGCGGACCTCCCGCTGACCACCAACGGCAAGCTCGACCGCGCCGCCGCGCGCCGCCTGCTCGACGCCGGCACCGAGGAGGACACGGCGCCCGACCCCGGGAAACCGGCAGCCGGGGCGGACCTCACGGGGACGCCCGAGCCCCTCGCACCGGACCGGGTGGCGCTGGCCGCCGCCCGCCTCCTCGGCATGGAGCACGTCGTCGAGGACGCGGACCTCTTCCGGCTCGGCGCCACGTCGTTCACCATGATCCGGCTGGCCCAGGACATCCAGCGCCGGTACGGCATCGACGTGCCCCTGGAAGCCCTGGTGCGGCGCCCGACACCGGCAGGCATCGCCGCCGCAGCCGGCTCCACCGAGCCGGCCATCGCGGTCGGCGGCACCGATGCCGCGCCCGGACCACGACCGAGCCCCGAAGACGTCGCCACGCTCGCCGCCCAGCTGCTGGAGCGGCGATCGGTGAACCCGGACGAGGACCTCTTCGCGCTCGGCGCCACGTCGTTCACCATGATCCGGCTGGCGCAGGACATCCAGCGCCGGTACGGCGCGGACGTCCCGGTCGATGTGCTGGTGAGCCGGCCGACCGCCCGCGGCGTCGCCGAGGCAGTGGCCCCGCCGACCGCGAGCCCGGCAGGGACGGCACCCGACGGGCACGACACCCCGGACGCCGCCGGCGCCCCCGACGTCCGCATCGCCTTCGACGCCGCGGCCAAGGCGGCCTTCAAGGCCGAACGCCGCTCGCTGCGCCGCTACGGCCCGGACCGTCGCCGCGTGGGTCTCGATCTGCCGCCGGACCGGACACCGCCCGCCCGGCCGGTGCGCAGCGTGCGGGAGTTCGCCGACCGGCCGGTGGACCTTCGCTCGCTGTCCCGGCTGGCGCTGGCCTTCACCGAACTGGATCCGGACGACGGCGGCAGGCGGCCCTACCCGTCGGCCGGCGGCCTGTACCCGGTCCAGGTGTACGTGTACGTCAAGCCTGGGCGGGTGACGGGCGCCGCCGCGGGCGTGTACTACCTCGACCCCGTCGCCCGCTCCCTCGTCCTGCTGGCCGAGGGCGAGGTGATCGACGCGGAGTGCCATGTGCGCTACAACCGGCCGGTGTTCGACGGGGCGGCCTTCGGCCTGTTCCTGGTGTCCACGCCCGCGGCGATCGCACCCGCGTACGGAAAGGTCCTGGCCGCCCGGTACTCCGCGATCGAGGCCGGCCACATGGCCCAGGCGGCCATGGAACGCGCGAGCGGGCTGCGTCTGGGGCTGTGCCCGGTCGGCGACATGGACTTCGCGTCGGTGCGGAGCCACTTCGCCCTCGACGACGGTCAGGAGCTGCTGGTGTCCCTGTGGGGCGGCGCTCTGCCCGACGCGGACGACGTCCCGCCGGACGCGGTGGCCGTGGTCGGCTTCGCCGCCCGGCTGCCCGGCACGGACCCGGCCGACAGTGGTGGCCGGGCTGGCCCGGCTGCTGTCCGAG
>NZ_NTGE01000196.1 GCF_002291145.1 Streptomyces sp. SA15 | reverse complement strand
AGCCGGACGGGCGGCCTGCGCGGGAGAGGGGGCTGCCGGCTTCGCCGGGGCAGCCTTGCGGGGGGCGGGCTTGCCGCCTCCGTTGCCCTGCTGGAGGGCGTCCGTCAGCTTACGGACTACGGGCGCCTCGATCGTCGAGGACGCCGAACGGACAAATTCACCGAGTTCTTGGAGCTTGGCCATGACGACCTTGCTCTCAACCCCGAACTCCTTGGCGAGTTCGTATACCCGGACCTTAGCCACTTCGCTCCTTTTAGGTCCGGGTTGCGGCCGGACCGTCGCTACTTCATGGGCGTACTCATCGCGTACTCATCGAGTGCTCATCGCAATCTCGACCTACTTCCGACTCGCGAGGTACCAGGGCCGCACGGGGTTCCGTGCGACGCGTCTTACGGTGTTGCCTGCTCGACATAGAGGCGCAACGCCTTTGTGTCGAGCGGTCCCGGGGCGCGCAGCGCCCGTGGGAAGGCCCGACGGCGTACCGCCAGGTCGAGACAGACCAGGGCGGGGTGCACATACGCACCCCGGCCGGGCAGCGTACCGCGATCATCGGGGACGCATTCGTCCTCGACGGCCACGATCCGCAGCAAGTCCTTCTTGGCCGCTCGCTCCCGGCACCCCACACAGGTGCGCTCAGGGCATGCTCGGGCGGGCGTCCGGCCAGACACAGTTAAGTCTACCTCCCCGTACCGACCTCACCCCTTTGGGGCAGAAATCGAACGGCTGTTGTCGTGATCCAAGCGATCTGCGGCCTGGATCTATTCCCCGGGCTGCTCGGTGTCCGGACGGATGTCGATCCGCCAGCCGGTGAGCCGGGCCGCGAGCCGGGCGTTCTGCCCTTCCTTGCCGATCGCCAGCGACAGCTGGTAGTCGGGCACCGTCACGCGCGCGGAGCGGGCGGCCATGTCCACGACCTCGACCTTGGAGACGCGGGCCGGAGACAGCGCGTTCGCGACCATCTCGGCCGGGTCGTCGGACCAGTCGACGATGTCGATCTTCTCGCCGTTCAGCTCGCCCATGACATTGCGCACACGGCCGCCCATGGGGCCGATGCAGGCGCCCTTGGCGTTCAGACCGGAGCGGGTGGAGCGGACGGCGATCTTCGTGCGGTGACCGGCCTCACGCGCGATGGCGGCGATCTCGACGGAGCCGTCGGCGATCTCCGGCACCTCCAGGGCGAAGAGCTTCTTCACCAGATTGGGGTGCGTACGGGACAGGGTCACGGACGGACCGCGGACGCCCTTGGCCACCCGGACGACGTACGACCGCAGCCGCATGCCGTGCCCGTACGTCTCGCCCGGCACCTGCTCCTGCACCGGCAGGATGGCCTCCAGCTTGCCGATGTCCACGAGCACGTTCTTCGGGTCGCGCCCCTGCTGGACGACACCGGTGACGATGTCGCCCTCGCGGCCGGCGTACTCGCCGAGCGTCGCGTCGTCCTGGGCGTCGCGCAGCCGCTGCAGGATGACCTGCTTGGCGGTGGTGGCGGCGATCCGGCCGAAACCGGTCGGGGTGTCGTCGAACTCGCGGGGCTCCTGGCCCTCCTCGAGGTCGTCCGGGTCCTCCTTCGCCCACACGGTCACATGTCCGGTCTCCCGGTTGAGCTCCACGCGCGCGTGGCGGCGGCTTCCCTCGGTGCGGTGGTAGGCGATGAGGAGGGCCGCCTCGATCGCCTCGACCAGCAGGTCGAAGGAGATCTCCTTCTCCCGTACCAAGCCCCGCAGGGCACTCATGTCGATGTCCACGGCTACGCCTCCTCCTCTTCCTTCATGTCCTTCTTGTCCTTACGGCTGAACTCGACCTGCACGCGCGCCCTGTCGATGTCGCCGAAGGCGAGTCTGCGTGCGGTGGGCTTGCGTCCCTTGACTCCGGGCACCTCGACGTCGAGTCCGTCGTCGTCGACCGTGAGGATTCTGGCCACCAGCTCCTCGCCCTCGGCCAGCTGGAACTTCGCCAGCCGTCCGACGGCTCGCGCGTAATGCCGGTGCTCCTTGAGGAGGCGCTCCGCGCCCGGGGTTCCGACCTCGAGGGTGTACTCGCCCTCGCCCATCGCGTTCGTCTCGTCCAGCTTCGCCGAGAGCTCGCGGCTCACATCGGCGATCCGGTCCAGATCGGCACCGGTGTCGGAGTCGACGACGACCCGCAGCACACGCTTGCGTCCGACGGAGTCCACGGCGATCTCTTCGAGATCCAGGCCCTGGGAGCTGACGAGCGGTTCCAGGAGCTTTCGCAGCCTCTCGCTCTGGGTGGTGCTCATCCGGGTGACTCCTCGGCCGCGTGTGCTGTTGTGGGAAAGTCGCGTGTCTGGTCAAAGGGTATCCGGTCCCGGGGGTGTTGCCGTCCACCGGGGCGGCCCTCGGACGCCCCGGTGGACGGCCACCTGGGCCCGGCCGGGGCCCGGACGGTGCCGCTGAGTGGTGCGGGGTGACGGCACGGGTACGGTGATCACGGGCGTGCCGCCCTTCTTGGTGTTTCTTTCGTACGAGTTCCCCGAGGACGTCTGCCGTGCCCCTCCCCCCGCCCTCGCGCGCCCTGACGGGACCGCGCCGAAGAAGCCTGCTCGCCACGGCCGCGGGCGCCGCCCTGCTGGCGGGCTGCTCCGACGGATCGGACTCCGAGTCCACCGGCGGCAGCCCGTCGCCGGCCGAGCGGGCACGCGCGCGTGCGGCCCGCGAGAGCCGGGG
>NZ_NTGE01000156.1 GCF_002291145.1 Streptomyces sp. SA15 | reverse complement strand
GGACACGGCTGCCCGCAGGAGCGTCACGAACATGCCGACCTTCATCCCCGGCCTCGAACTCTCCCGCCGCTTCTACACCGAGGCCGTACGCCCCCTGCTGGAGGAGGCCGCCCCCGGCATCCCCCACCCCCCCCCCCCCACCCCCACCGCCCCCCACGCCCCCCGCCCCCCCACCCCCCCCCCCCCCGGCCCCACGTCATGCCGCCTCCCGTTCCACCGCCGCGTCGAAGGCCGCGCACACCATGTGCACCGCCACCAGGTGGAGTTCCTGGACCGTCGCCGCGGAGGAGGCCGTCACGCACAGGGCCTCGTCGCTGCCCGCCACGAGCGGGTTGGGGGCCGGTCCGGTCAGCGCCCACACGCGCAGTCCGGCCGAGCGGGCCGCGTCGGCGGCGGACAGCAGGTTGGCGCTGGCACCGCTGGTGGACAGCAGCATCAGGACGTCGCCGGGCCGGCCGTGGGCACGGACCTGGCGGGCGAACACCTGGTCGACGCCGTAGTCGTTGGCGATGGCCGTCGTGCTGGAGGTGTCGGCGTGCAGCGCGAGCGCGGAGAACGCCGGCCGGTCGTGCTGGTAGCGGCCGACGAGTTCGGCGGTGAGGTGCTGGGCCTGCGCGGCGCTGCCGCCGTTGCCCGCGGCGAGCAGCCGGCCGCCGCGGGTGAGGACGGCGGCCAGCCGTTCGCCCCACCGTTCGGTGATGTGGGCCGAGGCGCGGAACGCGCCCATGGCCTCGAGGAGTTCGTCGCAGTGTCCGACGACGGGCGGGTGCACGGTCATCACGCCACCTCCCTCGGCAGTTCGTGTCCGACCGCCACCTGGCGGTAGACCTGTTCGGCACCGTCCGCGACCCGCTGCCAGGTGAAGCGGGCGAGGACGCGGGCGCGGCCCGCCCTGCCGTAGCGGCGGCGGGTGTCCTCGTCGGCGAGGAGGTCGCGCGCGGCGGCGGCGATCGCCCCGGAGTCGCCAGGTACCAGTCGGCCGGTGTCGCCGTCGGCGACCGTGTCCCGGTGCCCGCCGACGTCGGTGGCGACGACGGGAACGGCGCACGCCATCGCCTCCAGCGGCACGATGCCGAATGGTTCGTACACCGGCGTGCACAGGACGAGATCGGCGCCGCACATCAGCGCGGGCATGTCGGCCGGGTCGACCGCGCCGAGGAGCCGTACCCGGTCGGCGACGCCGGTGCGCCGGGCGAGGCGCCGCAGCCGCCCAGCCTCGGGGTCGGCGTCCAGCAGGCCGGGCGCAGGGCCGCCGGCGACGAGGAGTTCCGCGTCCGGGATCTTGGCCAGCGCGCGGATCGCCTGGTCGTAGCCCTTGCGGCGGACCAGCCGGCCGCAGGAGAGCAGCCGGTACCGCTGCCGCCGGGCGGGGGCGGCGGGGCTCCTGCCGGGATCCGCGGCGGGGTGGAAGTGCTCGACGTCCACTCCGCAGGGCACGACGGACACCTGCCGTGGGGGCACTCCCATCTCGGCCAGCTCACGCACCTCGTCGGTGCAGGTCGCCAGGACGCGCTCGCAGTCGCGGCCGATCTGCCGCTCGATGCCGATGCGCTCGAACGGGCTGGTGTCCCGTCGGCCCTGGTGCCGCCGCTTGACGGTGCCCAGGGCGTGGAAGGTCTGCACGACCGGGATGCCGTGGGCGTGCGCGCCGATCCGGGAGGCCATGCCGGACATCCAGAAGTGGGCGTGCACGACGTCGGGCCGGTCGTGGTTCCAGGCGCGCGCGAGGTGGGCGCCGAAGCCGGGCATGTAGGGGAACAGCTCGTCCTTCAGGACGGGTTCGGGCGGTCCGGCCGGCACGTGCTCCACGACGGCGCCGCCGGGCAGCGGCACCCGGTCGGGCAGGTCGGCGCGGTCACGGCGGGTGTAGACCGTGACGTCGTGGCCGCGGCGGGCCAACTCCTCGGTGAGGCGGGCCACGTACACGTTCTGGCCCCCGGCGTCGACACCGCCGAGCGCGGCCAGCGGGCTCGCGTGCTCGGACACCATGGCGATCCTCATCGGGTCACCTCCTTCAGCAGCCGCTCCCAGTCGTCCAGGAAGCGGGACAGCCCGTAGCGGGCGAGCGCCGCCGCCCGCGCCCCCTCGCCGATCATGCGAGCGTGCAGGGGGTCGGTCACGAAGTCCCGTACGGCATCGGTCAGTACGTCGATTCGGTTGGAGACCACTCCGGCTCCGACGGGCACGGCCTCGGTCGCCTCGGTGGTCGCCAGCGCGACCACGGGTATGCCCAGGTGCATCGCCTCCAGCAGGGACAGTCCGAGGGAGGTCCAACGGACTGGGTGGACGTAGACGCGCCGCCGCGCCATCGCCGTGTGCAGGTCGCGCTGAACGAGTTCGTGGGTGCGGCAGCGGTCGGGCGGGAGGCCGAGCCGGCCGGCGAGGCCTTCGGTGCCCATGCCGAAGACGTCCAGCGGGGCCGCGTCGGCGAACGCCGGCAGCAGGTCGGTTCCGGTCGTACGGCCGCGCCGCACGGGCTCGTTGACCACGACGGCCGCGCGCTCCAGCTCGCCGGTCCACCGGTGCCCGGGATCGACGACGCCGTGCTCGACGACGGTCGTCGGGGCGGCCCCCGCGTCCCACATCAGCCGGTTGAAGTGGGTGACGTGGACGAGGGTGACGCCGGGGATGTCGGCGGCCGGGTGCCGGGTGTCGGGCACGTCTCCGTGCGGGGCATTGTGCTCCAGGTACACCAGCGGCGGACGGCGGCCCAGCCACCGGTCGACGAGGGCGAGTTCGTGCGGGCGTTGCAGCACGACGACGTCGATGTCCGTCTCCCGCAGCCGCTCCGGCGGGACCTCGACGACGGAGTCGGGCCAGTCGTACGTACGGGCGCGGCCCAGTCCGTCGGGTCCGCGGTCCGGGGTGACGGGGACGAGGTAGGTGTGCGGTCCCCGCACGAAGGCCGTGGTCCACGACCCGTGCACGTGCCAGAGCAGAATCCTCATGTCTGCACCGCCTCCGCCACGTCCGCCACCTTCGCGACCAGCTTCTCGACGGCGGCCACCACGTCGTGCGCGGTCACTGACTCCAGGCACGGATGTCCCGGTACGGGGCACTCCCGGGCCCTGCTGTCCGCGCAGGGCGCCCGCTGGTCGCCGAGCAGCACGTAGGGGATGCCGTACGGCCGCCAGCGCTCGGCGGGCACGACCGGCGCGAAGAGGGAGACGACCGGGGTGTCCACGGCGGCGGCGAGGTGCGCCGGGGCCGTGTTGCCGGTGACGACGGCGTCGGCCCCGGCGAGGACGCCCGCGAGTTCCGCGGCGCCGGTACGGCCGCCGAGGTCGAGGCCGTGCTCACCGGCGACGTGCGCGGTCAGGTCCCGTTCGTCCGGGCCGCCGGTCACCACGACCCGGTGCCCGGCGGCGGCCAGTTCACTCCGCGGCGCCGGTACGGCCGCCGAGGTCGAGGCCGTGCTCACCGGCGACGTGCGCGGTCAGGTCCCGTTCGTCCGGGCCGCCGGTCACCACGACCCGGTGCCCGGCGGCGGCCAGTTCACGCACGGCCTCCGCGCTGCGCCCGGCGCTCCAGGCCCGGGCCGGGACGCTGGCGC
>NZ_NTGE01000133.1 GCF_002291145.1 Streptomyces sp. SA15 | reverse complement strand
ACCGTCGCCGGGTCGCTCGTCGGGGGGACGCCGGTCGCCGGGCCACCCGTCGCGGGACCGCCCGTCGCGGGACCGCCCGTCGCGGGACCGCCCGATGCGGGACCGCCCGTCGCGGGACCGCCCGTCGCGGCGTCGGGGGGACGCCGGTCGCCGGGCCACCCGTCGCGGGACCGCCCGTCGCGGGACCGCCCGTCGCGGGACCGCCCGATGCGGGACCGCCCGTCGCGGGACCGCCCGTCGCGGGACCGCCCGATGCGGGACCGCCCATCGTCCGGTCACGGTCCGGAACCGCCCCGGGAACCGTCGTATCGCCCCTCGACTTGCCCTCGCGCGAGGTGCCCTCGGCGCCCGGGCCCGTCGTCGCGTCCGTCATGTCGCTCAACTCCCCTTGGCGTGACGCCGGTTGAAGCCCCACGGCATGTGGTGGGTGCGGGCGTGCGAGGGGCCGCCGTGGGACCGTACGGCCGGCTTGACGACGGACGTCCGGGACTCCGCCCGGTGCCGGGCCGGGCTCACCAGGTCCTCGAACAGGGCCCGCGCCTCGACCATGGCCTCGCGCATCTCCTCGGTGCCGGCCCGGCCGTCGGCGGCCTGACCTCCGTCCCCGCCCACGCCCACGCCCGCGCGGGCGACACGGTGCACGCGCCGATAGCCGTGCACATGGTCCGCGTGGTGCACGGACAGCGCGGCGAGCTGCTCCTCGTACTGCCCGCCGTCCGGGAAGCCCCGCGCACCGGCCAGCTCGGCGAGCAGCCGGTCCGCCTCGGCCACGGCCTCGCGCGGCGAGTCGACGAAGCGCTCCTGGGCGGCCGTCCAGCGGGCCTCGTACTGCTCACGCTGCCCCGGTTCCAGCGACCGCTCGCGCAGCGATCCGTGCCGCTCCAGGCGCTCGGCGAGCTCGCGCTCGGCGGCCTTGGCGTCCCCGTCGTGCCGGGCCACGGCCCGGTCGTACTCGGGCCCGAAGCGTCGCTTCAGGTTCTGGCCGCCGGGCCCACGCCGGGCCCGCAGGGTCATCAGGACAGCCGCGGCGATGACGACGACCGCCACGATCACGATCAGAGCGATGATCACGCCAGTGGACATGAATGCCTTCCGGGTTCTCGACCCAACCGACTCCGTACGAGCCGGTGCCCCGATCGGGTAGCCGGGGCGGGCCCGCTCAAACGGGGCCAGTACGCCGAGCACTGGTTCCGCGAGCGGCTCAGCTGAGGCGTGGCACCGTGCGCTCTTCGTGCGGGCGTTCCGCGGTCGAGCCGCACAGCTCGTCGTTCAGCTCCTTCACCAGCTGGATCAGGTCGGTGGGGCGGTCCGGGCCCCACCAGTCGCCGAGGAGCTCGGCCAGGGACTCCTCGCGGGTCCGTGCGAGGCGTTCGGCGACCTCGCGGCCCTGTTCGGTCAGGACGAGGTCGAGGCCCTCGCGGAGGGCGAGGTGGCGTTCCTCGAGCTGGCGGGCGGCCTCCATGACGACGGTCAGCGGGACGGTGCTGTGCTCGGCGAGTACGCCCGGCTCGACCTGGCCGTACTTCTTGATCCGCAGCAGCAGCCAGCTCGCGGCGGGCAGGAGGTCGTAGCCCGCCCGCTCGGTGATCGTGCGGTAGATCTCGCGCCGGCCCTCCCGTGTGCCGAGCACGGACAGCGCCCGGCACACCTCGTCGTACGACGACCGCTCCACCGGGTTGCTGGCGAGCGTCTCGGTGACGTCGGGCGCGGTGACCGAGCCGCGCAGCCGGTCCTCCTTCAGGAACCAGGCCAGTACGAAGCCGAGGAGGGCGACGGGAGCGGCGTACAGGAACACGTCGGTGATGGACGAGGCGTACGCCTGTACGGCCGGCGGGCGCAGCGCGGGCGGCAGGGCGGCGATGCCCCGCGGGTCGGCCTCCAGGGCGTCCACCGAGACTCCGGGCGGCAGTTGGGTGCCCCGGAAGGCGTCGGCCAGTTTCTCGCCGAGGCGGCCCGCGAAGATCGTGCCGAAGATGGCGACGCCGAAGGAGGCGCCGATGGACCGGAAGAAGGTCGCGCCGGAGGTGGCGACGCCGAGATCCTCGTACGAGACGGCGTTCTGCACGATGAGGACCAGGACCTGCATCACGAGGCCGAGTCCGAGGCCGAAGACGAAGAAGTAGCTGCTCATCTCGGCGGTGGAGCTGTACCCGTCGAGTTGGTGGAGGAGGAGCAGACCGAACGTGGTGACCCCCGTGCCCACGACCGGGAACACCTTCCAGCGGCCGGTACGGCTGACGATCTGCCCGGAGACGGTCGACGCCAGCAGCAGACCGAGCACCATCGGCAGCATGTGCACACCGGACAGGGTGGGGCTCACGTTCTGGACGACCTGGAGGAACGTCGGCAGATAGGTCATCGCGCCGAACATCGCGAAGCCGACGACGAAGCTGATGACGGCGGAGAGTGTGAAGGTGCGGACGCGGAACAGCTTGAGGGGCAGGACGGGTTCGGCCGCCCGCCGCTCGACGGCCACGAACACGACGGCGAGTACGACACCCAGGACCGCGAGGCCCACGATCTGCGGCGAGCCCCAGTTCCATGTCGTGCCGCCCAGGGAGGCCACGAGCACCAGGCTGGTGGCGACGGACGCGATGAGGAACGTACCGAGGTAGTCGATGACGTGCCGCATGGACTTGCGTGGGATGCGCAGGACGGTCGCGATCACGGCGAGGGCGACGACGCCGACGGGCAGGTTGACGTAGAAGACCCAGCGCCAGCTCACATGCTGAGTGAACAGCCCGCCGAGGAGCGGGCCGAGGACGCTGGTCGCCCCGAAGACGGCACCGAACAGCCCTTGATAGCGCCCGCGTTCGCGCGGCGGCACGAGGTCGCCGACGATCGCCATCGACAGCACCATCAACCCGCCGCCGCCGAGGCCCTGGATGGCTCGGAAGCCGATGAGCTGGGGCATGTTCTGAGCGGCGCCGCACAGCGCCGAGCCGACGAGGAAGATCACGATCGCGATCTGGAACAGCGTCTTGCGTCCGTACTGGTCGCCCAGCTTCCCCCACAGCGGGGTCGCGGCGGTCGAGGCCAGCAGATACGCGGTGACCACCCAGGACAGGTGCTCCATGCCGCCGAGTTCGCTGACGATGGTGGGCAACGCGGTCGACACGATGGTCTGATCGAGGGCGGCGAGCAGCATCCCGAGGAGCAGGGCGCCGATCGAGACGAGAACGTTGCCGGGCACGTGCTCGTCCCGCGCGTCTCGCACCTGTCCGGTCACACCATGCGTCATACCGTGTGCGTCCTCGGCCATGAAGACCTCCCGCCGGTCTCGTTACAACCTCCATCGTGATCGGTGTGACCAGTTATGGCCTGTTGAGTCCTTTTGGAAGCCGGCGTTCCGGGGGCGCGCGGGAGACTGTGTGGAGGAGATCTGCATAATCTCTGGAGTTCGCGGGGGGATGTTCGCGAGGGGAGGGACGAACGCGTGACCGAGCCGAAGGGACACCTGTGCCCGGAGTGCGGCGCACCAAGGGGGGCGGACAACACCCCGTCGTGCGCCTGCGGCCGACGAGCGTCCGACGCCCTGCGCGACGCGCGCACGGCGGAGGCGGCCGCGGCGGAGGACTTCGATCCACTGCGGATACGGCCGTATGTGGAGTTGGCGGCGCCGGCTGAGGGGGAGGACCTGAGGGTCGAGGGCGGCGGGGCCGATCCGGGGGGTGCGGGGCGCGCGGCTGGTTCGGTGGCTGGGGGGCGCTCTGGTGACCCGGCGGGTGAGGGTCTGTCGGCTGACCCGGCGGGTGAGGGTCTGTCGGCTGACCGGGTGGGTGAAGGGGGCGCGGCCGGCCCGGCTGGTGGGGAACGCGGGGCCAACCCGATGACTGGGGGAGGCCCGGCTGACACGGCGGTTGAGGGACGCGCTGTCGACCCGGCGGCCGCGGGACGCCCGGCTGACCCGACGGCCGCGGGACGCCCGGCTGACCCGGCGATGGGTGGGCGCCCGGCCGATCCGACGACCACGGGACGCCCGGCCAACCCGACGATTGAGGGACGCTCAACTGACCAGGCGACTGGGGGTGGAGGCGCCGATCCGGCGCCGGAGGGCAACGGGAGCGGCCCGACACCCGCAGGCAACGGACCCGGCCGGACGGCCGACAGCAACCGGCACATCCAGCTGCCCGGAGTGGGCGAGGCCCATCAGGCTCCGGGCGGGACCGGAGTGGTCGGCGCGCTCGACGTGCCGCCGGCCGAGGCCACCATGCCGCTGCGCGCCGTCGATCCCGGCGCACCGCGTGCCGCATCGCCCTCCGCACGGCGTACCGCGGCCCACGTAGCGTCGCCTGCGGCGCCGCCCGCTGCAACGCCTGATGTGGACGCCACCGTCGCGCTTCCCCGCGTAGAGGGCACCGACACGCGTCCCGCTGCGGACGCCACCGCCCAGCTCCCCACCACGCACGCGCCCACCGCCCATCACCACACCGACGCGCATCGCGCCACCGACCCCACTACGGCGCTCCCTGTCACGGACGCGACCTCCTCACGCCCTGGCACGGACGCCACCACGGCGCTCCCCGCTGCGGACACCACCGCCCAGCTCCCCACCACGCACGCGCCCGCCGCACACCCCACCACCCGCCCCAGCCCGGACACCGCTTCCACGCACCCCGGCACGGAGGCCACCACCGCGCTCCCCGCCATCGACGCGACCTCCGTGCTCCCGACCCCCCTGGCACCCCCGGCGGCCGGGCCCAACGCCACCGGCCTGCCTCTCTTCGAGGCGGCCGGTGGCACCGGCGCCGCCGGATCCGCGTCCACCGCCTCCGGACTCACCGTCTCCGGACCCACCGGGCACGACGAGCGACCCCGGCGCCGACGCCGTACCGCCCTGCTCGGCGTCGGTGGAGCCGTCGTCGCGGTGGTGGCGGCCGCCGGGCTGGCGAGTGGGCTGTTCTCCTACGAGACCCCGTCGCGGGAAGGCGCACCGCCGGAGGACGTACGGGCGGCCATCCCGGCCCCCTCGACCAGCGCGGCGTCCGTGTCCCCGTCCCAGGAGACCCCGTCCGCACCGCCGACGTCCGCCTCTCCGTCCCCGTCCGCCAGCACCAGCCCGTCACCCTCCGCATCACCGTCGGTGTCCGCGACCAGCGCCTCGCCGACCCCCACCCGGTCGGCCGAACCGACGCAGACCCCGACCAGCTCCCCCGGCGGCGGCCCCGAGGCAGGCGGCGGTTCGGCGGAGGGCGCCGAGGACGGCCGCCAGGGCGCTCCCGTCCTGCGCCGCGGCGACCAAGGCCCCGAAGTCACCGAACTCCAGCAGCGCCTGCGTCAGCTGTACCTCTACAACGGCGAGATCGACGGGAACTTCAGCACCCAGGTCGAGGACGCCCTGCGCAACTACCAGTGGTCCCGTGGCGTAGGCACCGACAACCTCGGGGTGTACGACCACCCGACCCGCACCAGGCTCGAGTCGGAGACGAAGGAGCCGTAGGAAACGCCGTAGGAAACCTGGCGCCCCCAGGGCCTGTTGCGAAAGTCCCGCCTGCCCACGACGCTCTAGGGGCGGACGACGGAACTTTCGCAACAGGCCCTACCTGCGCACCTAGCCGACATACACCCGCATCGTCCCGTCCCCCAAAGCCTCCACCCGCACCTCCCGCAGATCCCCCACCAGCGCGTCCGGCCCATGGAAACCGGCCCTCGCCCCGACCCCCACCACCCGCATCCCCGCCGCGCGCCCCGCCTCGATGCCCGCGCCCGAGTCCTCGAAGACCACGCAGTCGGCGGGCGTGACGCCCAGTTCGGCGGCGCCCTTGAGGAAGCCCTCGGGGTCCGGCTTGCTCGCGCCGACGGACTCGGCGGTGACGCGGACGTCGGGCAGGCCGAGGCCCGCCGCAGCCATCCGCGCCGTGGACAGCGGGACGTCGGCGGAGGTGACGAGCGCGTGCGGCAGCCCGCGCAGGGAGGCGAGGAACTCCGGCGCACCGGGCACCGCGACGACGCCCTCCATGTCGGCCGTCTCCTCGGCCAGCATGCGCGCGTTGTCCGCGTAGTTCTGCTCCATGGGCCGGCCGGGCAGCAGCAGCGCCATCGAGGCGTACCCCTGCCGGCCGTGGACGACCTTCATGACCTCGTCGCTGTCCAGCCCGTGCTGCTCGGCCCAGCGCCGCCAGATCCGTTCGACCACGGCATCGGAATTGACGAGGGTGCCGTCCATGTCCAGCAGGAGGGCGCGGGCGGTGAGCACGGCGGTGGCCGTCATCGGCAGCTCCAAGGCGCGAGAACAAGGGGTACAGGTGGCCCTCGTAGGAACAAGGTGGTCCCGCCCGCCGGTCAGGGAAAACGGGCGGGGCCACTTTGTTCCCTCACGGTACAAAACCGGGCCGCATTACGCCACCGTCTCCCGGAACAGTTCACTCACCGTTCAGCTCAGCCGGCGGACTCAACCACTGACGGCCTCCCACAGGCTCCACACCCCGAGCCCCAGCATCAACAGCGCCGCGACCTTGGTGATGAGCCGCAACGGCACCTTCTTCATCAGCGCCTTTCCACCGACGATGCCGAGCCCGGCCACCGCCCACAGCGCCAGCACCGCGCCGAGGCCGACGGAGAGCGGGTCGTCGTAACGGGCCGCGAGGTTCGCCGTCATGATCTGCGTGAGGTCGCCGAATTCCGCGACCAGGATGAGCATGAACCCCGCCCCGGCGACCTTCCAGAAGGACTGGTTCTCCGGCCCCCGGATCTCCTCTTCGCCCTCGTCCTTCTTCATCAGCAGCATCGCGGAGCCGCCCAGGAAGAGCACACCCGTCAGCGCGTGCACGATCTGCTGCGGCAGCAGCGTCAGCACGCTGCCGGCCGCGACGGCGAGGGCGACGTGCAGCGCGAAGGCGGCGGCGACGCCGGCGAAGACGTACGAGGCGCGATAGCGGGTGCCGAGGACGAGCCCGGCGAGCGCGGTTTTGTCCGGCAGTTCGGCGAGGAAGACGACGCCGAAGACGAGCGCCGTCACGCTGAAGCTGATCAAGGGTTCCTCAATCGGTAAGGGGCTGCCCCACCGAGAGTCTCCGCGAAGTCTCCACGACCGCCTTTGCGACACCTCGGCACGGCAGCACACTCGGCGCCCGTGCCGTACGGCACGGGCGTGCACTGCTTGCCGAAGGTCTCGCTGGCCGATCCGTAAAAGGATCCGCCTCCGGGCGCCGGCTCAGGCGAGCTGAGCAGTATGTCGACGGTCCGGCGAAGAGCTACTCCCCTTCTGCGCCGTCCATCGTACGGGAAGCCCCGCGCCGGAAGCCGTACCGGAACCCACACCGCCCGAACACTTGTCGTGTCATGTACGCGTCATTACCTTCTAACCCCACGCACACCTCCCCGCAACACGGCCCGGCGAGCATTCCCTCGCTCGCACCGCAACGCCCCACACCCCAAGGGAGTTCGCATGCCGAAGTTCTACGCGCGTCGACGGTTCAGCATACTGGCGGCGCTCACCGGAGTCATGGCCTCGGTCGCGGTTTTCAACAGCCCGACCGCCTCCGCCGCCCTCCCCACCCCGGTCAGCGCCACCACCGCCCGCACCTACCTCGCCTCGCTCACCGTGGCGACCGAGGACCGCACCGGCTACAACCGTGACCTCTTCCCGCACTGGATCACCCAGTCCGGCGCCTGCAACACCCGCGAGGTCGTCCTCAAGCGCGACGGCACGAACGTCGTCCAGGACTCCTCCTGCGCCGCCACCAGCGGCAGCTGGTACTCCGTGTACGACGGCGCCACCTGGACCGCCGCCTCCGACGTCGACATCGACCACCTCGTCCCGCTCGCCGAGGCCTGGGACTCCGGCGCCGACAGCTGGACCACCTCCCGCCGCCAGTCCTTCGCCAACGACCTGACCCGCCCGCAGCTCATCGCCGTCACCGACAACGTCAACCAGGCCAAGGGCGACCAGGACCCGGCCACCTGGATGCCGTCGCGCACCACCTACCGCTGCACCTACGTGCGCGCCTGGGTCCAGGTGAAGTACTACTACGACCTCTCGGTCGACTCGGCCGAGAAGAGCGCGCTCACGAACTACCTCGCGAGCTGCTGACCCACCCGCTTTCGCCAACTGTTGATCTCAGGTTCCGCAAACCGTGACCTGCGGAACCTCCCCGCTCACCTCCGTCGTTCCGTACCGTACGGGGCGATGGCGGAGGGTGAGCCGAAGGGGCGCGCCGGTGTCGAGACGGCGAACGCGCGGAGGCCCGAAGGGCTGAGCACGTTCGCCGTCTCGACACCGGCTGAGGCGCCCCGGAGGGGAACCCGACCAGAGAAAGGGCGGGTGATCACGTGGCGGAACTGCGCCTGGGACCACTGCTGAGATACGCGGACGGCTCGTCCGCGACCGTCTGGGTCGAGACGAGCCGTCCGTGCGCCACCGAGGTGCGCTGCGCGGACGGCGCCGGCGGCGAGATGCGCACCTTCCAGGTCGAGGGCCATCACTACGCCCTCGTCCCGGTGACCGGCCTCACCCCGGGCACGACACAGTCGTACGAGGTCTTCCTCGACGGCACGCGCGTGTGGCCGCTGCCCGACTCGCCGTTCCCCGACTCCGTCATCCGCACCCCGGCCGACGGCGACCCCGTCCGCGTCGCCTTCGGCTCCTGCCGCTGGGCCGCCCCGCCGGCCGACGAGAAGGACCCGGTCGGCCCAGACGCCCTGGACACCCTCGCGGCCAGGATCGCCGCCGACCCCGGTGGCGAACGGCCGGACGTCCTGCTGCTGCTGGGCGACCAGGTGTACGCCGACGAGACCTCCAACGCCACCCGCCGCTGGCTGGCCGCCCGCCGCGACCTGAGCGACCCGCCGGGCAGCGAGGTGGCGGACTACGAGGAGTACACCCGCCTCTATTACGAGTCCTGGCTCGACCCCGAGGTCCGCTGGCTGCTGTCCACCGTGCCCAGCTGCATGATCTTCGACGACCACGACGTCATAGACGACTGGAACACCTCCGCCGCCTGGCTCGCCGACATGCGGGCCACGGACTGGTGGCAGGAGCGGCTGCTGAGCGGCCTGATGTCGTACTGGGTGCACCAGCACCTGGGCAACCTCTCGCCGGATGAGCTGGCGGCGGATCCGCTGTACGCGGCCGTGCGCGAGACGCCTGACGGCACGGACGCGGTGCGCGCCTTCGCCGCCGGAGCCGACGCCGACCCGGCCTCGGTCCGCTGGAGCTACCGCCGCGACTTCGGCCGCGTCCGCCTGCTGATGGTGGACACCCGGGCGGCCCGCGTCCTCGACGAGGAGAGCCGCTCGATGCTCCACCCGGGCGAGGCCGAGTGGCTGCGCGAGCAGGCGCTGGACAAGCCCGGATCGTACGACCACCTCCTCATCGGCACCTCTCTGCCCTGGCTGCTGCCGCACCTGGTGCACGACGCCGAGGCGTGGAACGCGGCGCTGTGCAGGGGCGAGAAGGGCGCCCGCTGGGCCCGCTTCGGGGAGGATCTGCGGCGGCGGGCCGACCTGGAGCACTGGGCCGCCTTCCCGGCGTCCTTCGACGCGCTGGCGGCGCTGCTCGCCGAGGCCGGCACGGGGCCGGACGCGCCGGCGACGGTGCTCGTGCTGTCCGGGGACGTGCATCACGCGTACGTGGCCGAGCCGAAGTGGCCTGCCGGTTCGGCATCCGGTTCTTCTTCCGGTTCTTCTTCCGGCTCGGCATCCGGCTCGGCTTCCGGTTCTTCTTCCGGCTCGGCATCCGGCTCGTCTTCCGGCTCGTCTTCCCGGCCGCCTTCCGGGCCGCCGGACGCCCGCGTCCTCCAGCTGACCTGCTCCCCCGTCCACAACTCCATCCCCCTGTCGATCCGGCTCGGCTTCCGCTTCGGCTGGAGCGCGGTGGCCCGCGCCCTCGGCCGGCGCTTCGCCGGGCACGGCGGCTGTCCGAAGCCGCCGGTCGACTGGCGCCGGACGGGCGGGCCCTGGTTCGGCAACCAGCTCATGACACTGACGCTGCGGGGGCGTTCGGCCCGGCTGCGGCTGGATCAGGCGCGCGAGGTCCGGGACGGGAAGCCGCGGCTGGTGACGGTCACGGAGTCCGATCTCGTCCCGTAATCCGCCTGTTGGGTCCGTTTGTTGCGCCCGTGACACGAGATGCTCGTGACGCGTCCCACAGTCCTGGTCCCCCGGTCTCGGCTCCCCCCACTCCCGACGGCATGATGAGGCGGACCGTCCGCTTCCCGTGGGCGGTCTGCCGCCCCCCTCGGCCACCAGCCGGCTCCGCCACGCGCCCCCCACGCCCGGGAGTAACACCCTTGCCCGCACCGACCACGGACCACGTGCCCGTCTCCGTCGCCCTGGTCGGCGCCGGCCCCCGTGGCACCAGCGTTCTGGAACGCCTCTGCGCCTCCGCGCCGGAGCTCCTCCCGCCCGGCGTACGACTGACGGTCCACGTCGTCGACCCGGCACCGCCCGGCCCCGGCCGCGTCTGGCGCACCGCTCAGTCGCCCGAGTTGCTGATGAACACCGTGGCCTCGCAGGTGACCCTGTTCACCGACGACAGCGTGGACTGCTCGGGCCCGATCCGGCCGGGCCCGAGCCTGTACGAGTGGGCGGCCGGCGCGCTGGGCGCGGACGCGTACCCGACCCGCGCGCACTACGGCCGGTACCTGGAGTGGGTGTTCGCGCGGACGGTGCGCGAGGCGCCGCCCGCCGTGCGCGTCGAGACGCACGCGGCACGGGCCGTACGGCTCGACGACGGCCCCGACGGCCGCCAGTCGATCGCCCTCGACGACGGCCGCACCCTGCCCGGCCTGTCCGCGGTCGTCCTCGCCCAGGGCCATCTGCCGGTGGTCGCGGACACCACCGGGCGGCGGCTCGCCGCGTACGCCGAACGCCACGGCCTGTGCTACGTCCCGCCCGCCAACCCGGCCGACGTCGACCTGACCGCCGTACCGCCGGGCGAATCGGTCCTGCTGCGCGGCCTGGGCCTCAACTTCTTCGACCACACGGCCCTGTTGACCACCGGCCGCGGCGGCCGTTTCGTCGACGGCGGCCCGGGCCTGCGTTACCTGTCCTCCGGCCGCGAGCCGCGCCTGTACGCCGGTTCACGGCGCGGCATCCCGTACCAGGCGCGCGGCGACAACGCGAAGGGCCCCTACGGCCGTCACCTCCCGCTCGTCCTCACCGACGAGGTGATCGCCCGCTTCCGCAAACGCGCCGACTCGGGCGAGGCCCCGGACTTCCTCGCGGAGATATGGCCGTTGGTGGCGAAGGAGGTGGAGACGGTCTACTACGAGGCGCTGGTCCGGGCTCCCGGCTTCAGGGACCGGTTCCTGGCCACCGCGCACGGCAGCGTTCAGGAGGCCGCCGTACTGGACGAGTTCGGCGTGCCGAGGGCCGACCGCTGGTCGTGGGACCGGATGTCCCGCCCGTACGCGGGGCAGGACTTCGCCGGCCCGGACGCCTGGCGGGACTGGCTGCTGGCGCATTTGCGCGAGGACGCCGCCCAGGCCGCCCTCGGCAATGTCGCCGGTCCGTTGAAGGCGGCCCTGGACGTGCTGCGGGACCTGCGCAACGAGTTGCGGCAGATCGTCGATCACGGCGGGCTGGCGGGTGCCTCCCACCGGGATCATCTGGACCGCTGGTACACCCCGCTCAACGCCTTCCTGTCCATCGGCCCGCCCCGGCGGCGCGTCGAGGAGCTGGTCGCGCTGGTGGAGGCGGGTGTGGTGGAGGTGCTCGGGCCCGGTCTTGAGGTCCGCGAGGAGGACGGGGCGTGGGTGGCGCACTCCCCCGACGTGCCGGGCTCCGCCGTACGCGTGACGACGCTCATAGAGGCGCGGCTTCCGGAACCGGATCTGCGGCGGACGGCCGACGATCTGCTCGCCGGGCTGCTGAAGACCGGCCAGTGCCGGCCGCACACCGTGGACGGGTACGAAACAGGCGGACTGGACGTGACGGAGCGGCCGTACCGTCTGGTCGACCGTCAAGGCCGCGCGCATCCAAGGCGGTTCGCCTTCGGGGTGCCCACGGAAGGCGTGCACTGGGTGACCGCGGCGGGGGCCAGGCCAGGTGTGGATTCGGTCACGCTTTCGGACGCGGATGCGGTGGCGAGAGCGGCTCTACGTGCGGCGGCGGCTGAAACGGAAGGGCAAGGAGAGGCAAACCAGTGGCCAAATGTTGAACTTGAAAGCATTGGTTAGGGACACCTAACGTGGGTGGCTCACTCGGTTCTGTCCCCAGACCGGTCCACCACCCCACGGACCGGCCCATCCGAAGGAGTACCCCCCACCATGACCGCACGCCTCAACAGCGCCCAGCCATACGCGCTCGGCCTGTTCCGGATCGTGATCGGCCTGCTCTTCGTCTGCCACGGGGCCGCCAAGCTGTTCGGTGTCCTCGGGGGCGCCGACGGTAACGGCGGCACGGTCGACACCGGTACCTGGCCCAGCTGGTACGCGGGTGTGATCGAGCTGGTCGGCGGCTCGTTAGTGCTGCTGGGTCTGGGCACGCGGGCCGCCGCGTTCATCTGCTCGGGCTCGATGGCGTACGCGTACTTCAAGATGCACCAGACCAACGCGCTGTGGCCCATGGAGAACGGCGGCGAGTCCGCGGCGATGTACTGCTGGGCCTTCCTGCTGCTGGTCTTCACCGGCTCCGGAGCCCTCGGCGTGGACCAGTTGCTCGCCAAGCGCTCCACGGCGACGGAGAAGCGGGCGGCGGAACACAGGCCGGTGGCGGCCTGATCCACGGCCGCCCCGCGCCGTTCTCGTGACGGCTTGGGTCTCATGACGGCTTGGGCCTCATGACGGCTTGGGCCTCATGGCGGCTTGGGCCTCATGACGGCTTCGGCCGGGTGAACATGCCGTGCCGAACACACGAGCCCCCCGTGAATCTCCTGCCACACCCCACGCGTACGCTGTATGGCTGTTATGGGCCGCTCCTGCCGCTCTCCCGCGACATCGCGGCAAGGCCGGGTTCCGGCGGCCACGGGGGATCACGGGGAGCTTGCGGTGCTGGAAAGTATGGAGAGTGTGGGGCTGCTGACCGGCAGCCCCTGGATCTACGCGGCGGTGGCCCTCTCGGTCCTCCTCGACGTTTTCGTGCCGGTGCTGCCCAGCGGCGTCCTGGTCATCACGGCCGCCACGGCGGCGGCCGCGGGTTCCGGTGCGGCGACCGGCCAGGTCCCGAACGAGGTCCCCGACATCCTGGCCCTCATACTCTGCGCGACCACCGCGTCCGTGCTGGGCGACCTGGTGGCGTACCGCCTGGCCTGGCGCGGCGGGGCCCGCCTGGACCGCGCGATCGCCCGTTCCCGTCGGCTGACCACCGCGCAGGAACGTCTCGGCACGGCCCTCGCCCGCGGTGGCGGCGCGCTGGTCGTCCTGGCCCGCTTCGCCCCGGCCGGCCGCTCGGTCGTCTCCCTCGGCGCCGGCGCCGCCCACCGCCGCGCCCGCGACTTCCTCCCCTGGTCCGCCCTGGCAGGCCTCTCCTGGGCCGCCTACAGCGTCGCCCTCGGTTACTTCGGCGCCCAGTGGCTGGGCACGACGTGGCTGGCGACAGGGGTGTCGGTACTGGCGCTGTTCGGGGCTGGGGCGGGGGCGGCGTATGTGATGCGCCGGCAACCTGCCTAGCCCGCGGGCAGTCGTGCCTCCCCAGTGCCTTAGGGGCCTGGGGGACCTCCATGGGCGGCGCCCGTTCCAAAGAGGGCGGCACCCCGCAAGCGCCGGGCTGCGCGAACACCCCCCAGCACCAACGCCAGGCCACCGCGAACCCCGCCCCGCGCTACCCGGCCTTACGCCCAGCCACCCCCCGCACCTCCAGCCCGGCCAGCAACTCAGCCGTAGCCTCCGCGATCACGTCCACGGCCCGGTCGAACACCTCCTGGTTGTGCGCGGCCGGCGCCCGAAAGCCGGACACCTTCCGCACGTACTGCAGGGCAGCGGCCCGAATCTCTTCCTCCGTCGCCTCCTCGGGCAACACAGGCGGACGAAGCGTCTTGATACTGCGGCACATACGACCAGTCTCGCTCCCAGCGGCGAAGACCGCCTGGGAATACCCCCAACCGTCCGCGCAATTGTTCCGAGCATGACCACCAAGACCACCGCCCAAGATCTGCGTCAGCGGCGGCAGCGGGCTTCCGTCACCCTCTGACGCCCTGCGATGATCTTCCCCGAGGCGGCCACCGTCCCGGGGCCGACCGACGAGAGGAACCCGCATCATGGCGTCCGACGCGTACGACGAACTCACCGTGGCCGTCCTCGGCCCCGGCGGCACCGGCGGCCTGCTCGCCGCACTCCTGTCCCGGGCCGGGCACCGGGTGATCTGCCTGGCCGGCGACGAGACGGCCCAGGCCCTGCGCACGGACGGAATCCGGGTCCGCAGCGGGCAGTTCGGCGACTTCACGGCCCGCGTCGAGGCGGACACCGCGCTGCGCGAGCCGGTGGACGCCTGCCTGGTCGCGGTCAAGCACACCTCCCTCGACGCCGCCCTCGACCGACTCCCGCCCGAGACCCTCGGCGACGGTCTGGTCGTACCGCTCCTGAACGGTGTCGAACACCCGGCGACCCTGCGCGCCCGCTACCGCCCGGACCGCGTCGCCCCCGCCGTCATCCGCGTCGAGTCGACGCGTGTCGCGCCGGGGGTGATCGAGCACGGCAGTCCCTTCGCCGAGGTCGACCTGGCCGGCGACGACGTGCCCAAGGAGCGCCTCGACGCCCTGGCGCAGGCGCTCACGGCCGCCGGTCCGACCACCCGCGTGCTGGCCGACGAGTCGGCGGCGCTGTGGGCGAAGATGTCGTTCCTCGCTCCCTTCGCGCTCTTGACGACCCGTCACGGACTCCCGCTGGGAGACGTACGCACGCACCACCGCGAGGAGTTGACGACCCTGGTGGAGGAGACGGCGGCGGTGAGCGCCGCGTGCGGCGGCCCGGCGGACCCGGCCCAGGCGCTCGCCCGCTACGACGCCTTCCCGCCGCAGATGAAGTCGTCGATGCAGCGCGACGC
The DNA here is from genome assembly GCF_002291145.1 of Streptomyces sp. SA15. Taxonomy (GTDB): domain Bacteria; phylum Actinomycetota; class Actinomycetes; order Streptomycetales; family Streptomycetaceae; genus Streptomyces. Next base: position 90,118 of record NZ_NTGE01000133.1, on the reverse strand, counting down.
GGAAGCCGGCCGCCCGCTCGAACTGGACGCGATCGGCGGCGCGTTGCTGCGCGCGGCGGCGCGACACGGGGTGGACGTGCCCGTGACGGCCCGCCTGATGAGGGAGTTGACGGACGCCGGGCACTGACGCTCCGCGTGCCCTACCCGGCGCGTGTCGGTCGGACGAGGCCGGTCTGGTAGGCGATGACGACGAGTTGGGCGCGGTCGCGGGCGCCCAGCTTGGTCAGAGCGCGCTGGATGTGGGTGCGGACCGTCAGCACGCTGAGGACGAGTTGCCCGGCGATCTCGTCGTTGGACTTTCCCTCGGCGGCCAGGGCGGTGACCTGTCGTTCGCGCGGGGTGAGGTCGTTCAGGCGCTCCGGGGGTGCCAGGAGGGCGCCGGGCGCCGGCGCGGTGAGGAAACGGGTGATGAGGGCGCGGGTGGCGCCGGGTGAGAGGAGGGCTTCTCCGGCGGCACGTCTACGCAGGGGAGTTCGAGCGCACGGGACTCACCGGCGCGCTCAACCGCTACCGCGCCATGGACCACGACTGGAAGGACCTCGCCGGTTTCGCCGGCGCCCCCGTCACCCAGCCGTCCCTGTTCCTGGGCGGAGCCCTGGACGCCTCGACGACCTGGCTCTCCGACGCGATCGCCGCCTTCCCGACGACCCTGCCCGGCCTGCGCGCCTCGCACATCCTCGAAGGCTGCGGCCACTGGATCCAGCAGGAACGCCCCGAGGAGGTCAACCGCCACCTGCTCGACTGGCTGACCTCCCTGCCGACCGTCTGAGCACCGCCGCCCGTGTCCCGACGGGCGGCTCTCAGTACTTGGTGGGGAACAAGGCGAGCCTGGCCTTGCTGCCGGAGACCCACTTCACCCAGATCTTCAGGTTGTTGAACTTGACCGTGCCACCCGGACTGGTGCTGCCGCTCAGATACCCTCCGCCCGTGGTGGTGGCCGACATCTTCACGGCTCCGGAGCTGATGTGCGTGATCTTCAGCTTCCCGAACCCGAACTTGCGGCTGTCGACCTTGATGGTCTTGGGCGCCGACACAGTGCCCTCGCACCGCCCGTCGTAGCAGGGTCTCTGGGCGGCATGCGCCACCGGCGTCATCAGGCCGAACCCCAGTGCGCCCGCCATGGTCAGCGTCGTGGCGGTCGTCGCGGCTCGCCTGCGCATACCCGTACTCATCAGTTGGACCTCCTGTTGTGGGGGATTCCCGCCCGGCATTGGTAACCCGCCGGTCCCGGGACCGCTCCCGTGGCGGCAGGCTGTCCTGTGCCACCGAACCTTGAGCGCATGCCGGCGAAGTTTGAGTGGCGTTGAGTCACTTCGGCCGTCCGCCCCGGCATCAATCGTCTTTCCTGCCCGGCCGCCGAAGGCTAGTGTTCGGGTGCAGCGAGTGACCCACGAGGAGTTGCAGACATGCCCGGTCGTCCGAGCGCGCGTTGACGTTGTAGGCCGTGATCGGCCTGTCATCGCGTGCTGCCCTTGATGTTGCGGCACAGCGAGCCTTCCCCTGCCTGAATCGCGGGCGCACCTGGTGTGCGCCGGGTGATGGGCCTCGTCGTCGGCAATCCAAGGGATCTTCGTGCCGTCCGCTTCCTCCGCCGTATCCGATTCCAGTCGATCTGTTCCGCCAAGTCTGTGGCGGGATCGCGACTTCCGCAGACTTTGGGTGGGTCAGACGGCCTCCCAACTCGGCGAACACACCACTCTGATCGTTCTCCCGCTCTTCGCCGTCCTGACGCTCAACGCCGGCGCCGGCGAGTTGGGCGTCCTCCGCGCGGTGGGGCAGGCGCCGCTGCTGTTGCTCTCGCTCTTCGTCGGCGCGTGGGTGGACCGGTGGCGGACCCGCACGGTGATGGTGGTGACGGACGCCGGCCGGACCCTGATACTGGGCGCCGCCGCCGTGGCCGGTCTCCTCGGGTGGCTCGGTCTGCCCGCGCTGCTCGTGGTCGCCTTCGCCGTCGGGGCGCTGTCCGTGTTCTTCGACGTGGCCTATCAGGCGTCTGTCGTACGACTGGTGAAACGCGATCAGTTACTGCGGGGCAACAGCGCGCTCGAGGGCAGCCGGTCCGCGGCGCAGATCGGCGGGCCCGCCCTCGGCGGTGCGTCGGTGTCACTGCTGTCGGCGCCGATCGCTGCTGCCTTGAGCGCGTCGTTTTTCGCGCTGTCGTTCCTGTCGATCCGGCGGATCCGTCGGACCGAATCGATCCCGGAGCGCTCGGAACGTCCCCCGCGGGTATGGCGGCGGATCCATGAGGGCCTCCGCTTTGTCGTCGGCGACACCTCGCTGCGGACCGTGTGCCTCGCCTCGGCGGCCTTCCAATTCTCCTTGGCGGCCATGATGACCGTCTATCTGCTCTTCCTGCCGCGGGAACTGCACTTGTCCGGCACCACCGTCGGGCTGGCGCTCGCGGCGACGGGGCCGGGCGCGCTGCTGGGCGCGATGCTGGCCGCCCGCCTGCCGAGCCGGTTCGGATACGGCCCGGTGCTCGTGTCCGCGGCCGCACTCGGCGACGGCGTGTTCCTGTGTGTGCCCGCGCTGCACGGCTCCTCTGCGGTGACGGTTCCCGCGCTCCTGGTGATCAACTTCGTGTTCGGGACCGCCGGCCAGTTGGTGAATGTCACGGTCATGGCGGTGCGGCAGGCCGTCACTCCGGATGACATGCAAGGCCGCACGGCCGCGACGATCACGTTTGTCGGCATGGGGATGGCCCCGCTCGGCTCGCTGCTCGGCGGGTTTCTCGCGATGGAGTGGGGGCTGCGCACCAGCCTCCTGGTGACGGCCGCAGGCATGATGTTGTCCCCGGTGGTGATGGCTTTGTCCCCGCTCGCCCGCCTGGGACGGGCGCTTCCGGCCCTCGCAGAACCCGCCGGCGACCCACGACGCGCAGTCCAGCGGCGCCGGGCAGCAGGGCACCGCTGAGCCGGCGGCAGCCCTTCGCCCTCCATTCCTGACTGCCGACGCCCCCGTCGAGCAGGGCAAGTGCGGCGTGTGGCTGTGTCACCGGGGCGATATCGGCGGCCGTCAGCTTGCCCTCGTAAGCCAGCTGCACAGCGGTCTCCTCACCGAGTCCAGCCAGTGCAACCGCCTGCGCATGGCTGAGGTCCTCGCGGCTGGCGAGCGTTGAGGCGACATCGGCGTCCGCGATCTCGTTCAGCCGGTTGACCAGCTCTGCCGGCAGCGCCGGGCTGGCGGCGAGCCCGCACAGGACATGGTTCGCAGGAGCATCCTGCCCGGAGGGTGATCGAAGTCGCTCAGTCACACCCGTTCGCATGAACCACCGGAAGGAACTCGCCACCCAAATTCGAACAGGCGTAGCATTGCGCCGTGGCTACGACCTATGACTTTCCGAGTGACCTCCTCGCCGGTCAGGAGGAGCTGCATCAGGTCCGGGCCGAGCTGTCGGCCCTGCTCAAGCGGCTCCCCTGGTCGGTCGAGCCGCTGGACGGTTTCAGTGACGCGGGCGGCTGGCGCAAGGTGGAGCGCCCCGCATCCCCCGGCTGGACGGCCGACGAACAGGCCGAGGTGGAGAAGCTGCGGCAGCGCGAGCACGAACTCGCGATCTTCGTCAGCGGCCACCGCTTCTGGACGGAGGTCGCGACGGCGGAGCGCGTGGACGCCCGGATGCGGCTGAAGCACGCGCACGAGGCTCGAGAGCAATCGGAGGAAGCGAAGTCCTGAACCGAGAAGACCCCGGCCACGATCGGCCGGGGTCTTCTCCTGGTGTGGGCGCGGACGGTTTCGAACCGCCGACATCCTGCTTGTAAGGCAGGCGCTCTACCCCTGAGCTACGCACCCGAGACAAGTCGACAGCCTACCTTGCCCGGGACAGTGCCCCGCAAACCCGTATCGCGGGCCGAGTGCGGGGGTTGACCCCGGTGGTCGGTCGCCGTCGCCAAGGACCCGAAGGTGACCTGGTCGATGAAGGGCGGCCGGCTCGTCCTGCGGATGACGTGCTCCGGCGTGGTCGTCGACTGCGCGGCCAAGCACCGGAACGACGTGCCACGCGGTGTCGCAGTGAAAGTCGAGGACGGTGACGGCAGCGTGCGCGCGGGGCTTCGAGTCGCCGCTGAGCATCCGTACGGGCGACGGCTCCGTCCGCGTCACCGACTCCACCGGCCCGCTGGAGCTGCGTACCGGCGACGGGTCCGTGCGCACCGAGGTCTCCTCGCGCCGGGTCCGCACCCCCACCGGGGACGGTTCGGTGCACCTCGAACTCGGCGCCGTACCGGACCTTGTGGAGTCGCGCAGCGGCGACGGATCGGTGACCGTCGCACTGCCCCGGGCCACTTACCGCGTGACGACCGAGACCGGCGACGGCGTGCAGGACGTGTCCGTGCCCCGGGACGACTCCAGCTCCCACGTGGTGTCCGCCCGGAGCGGCGACGGCAAAGTCATGGTCCGAACAGCGAACTGACCGGCCCGTGTGTTCGTCCTTAACCGGTGGGAGAATGACAACCGGGCAGGACGACCACAGCACGGGAGAGGGATGTGACGGCGACACCATCGCAGCCGTACTCGCCGTTGGTGCCGCGCGCACCCCGCTCCGTGCGCCCCGCGCTCCGCGACACCCTCACCCTGATCGGCCTGCCGCTCGTCGTCGCGCTCGCGCTGCCCGCCGCCTTCGCCGGTGGCGGCACCCGGCGCTGGTTCGGCGGGCGCGCGGAGAGCCAGCGGGCCGAGGCGCAGGCCGCGAAGGACGCCGCCGCGGCCGCCTTCTATGAGCTCGACACCGCTCAGCGGGATCTGCGGATCTCGATAGAGACCATCACGGCCGTCGACGACTCCCCCGCCGCCCGGCGCGCGGTCGCCGACTTCCAGGCGCTGGGGCAGCGGATCGACGAGGCCAGTCACCGCTACATCCAGGCCGTCGACGCGCACGACCTCGACCGGGACGACCTGGAGGCCTCGGCCGCCGCGCAGGCGCGCACCGCCCTCACCGGGGCCAAGGAGGAGCTGGGGCGGGTCAAGCAGGACCTGGACCGGTTCACGGCCGGGCTCGGGTCGCTGCTCGGCAAGGCCGAGACCCAGCTGGCCCGGCTCGCCCCGGCGGTCGAACGGGCCAGGCAGGGGCTGCTCGCCGCGTCGAACGCCCTCGATGCCGTACGAGGATCGGGTCTGAAGGCGGACGATCTCGCCGCCCGCCTCGCCGCCCTCGCGCCCGAACTGACCAAGCTGAACCAGGGCGCCGGAGCGCACGGCGTCCCCCAGACGCTGGAGCGTGCCGAGCGGGTCGCACGGGAGGCCGAGGCGGTCCGCGTGGAGGCCGAACGGCTGCCGGAGCGGGCCGCCGAGATCGACCACCGGCTCGTCTCCCTGCGCACCCGCGCCCAGGCGCTCACCACCCGCGCCGGCCAGGTCGAGCCGGTGCTGAGCGAACTGCGGCGACGGTTCACTGTGGCCTGCTGGCAGGATCTCCAGCATGTGCCGGAGCAGGCCGCGGAGAGCGTCGCGCAGGCCGAGGTGAAGCTGCGCGAGGCACAGGCCGCACGTGACGAGCAGCGGTGGCCGGACTCGACCGCCCTGCTGTCGACGGTGCGGGCACTGCTGAACACGACCGACGAGTCCGTCTCCGCCGCCGGGGACCGGCTGCGCCGGCTGAACGCCGTGCAGAAGGACCCGCAGCAGGAGGTCGACCGCACCCGCTTCGCCATCCGGGACGCCCAGCGACTGGCCATGGCCGGCCGCAACACCCCCGACCCCCGCCACGCCCGCCCGCTGGACGACGCGGTCGCCCGCCTCGACCGCGCGATCGGCACGCTGGACGGCCGCCACCCCGACTACTGGCACTTCCTGACGGAGACGGAAGCGGTACGGCAGGCGGTGGCCCGGGTCGTGACCCAGATCCGCGAGGAGCGCGGCGCCGGGCACTGACCGGCACCGGCACCCGTCCTACGGTGCCACTGGCCTACGACGGCAGTGGCCCACGGCAGCGGAAGCCTACGAAGGACCGCGCACGCCGGTTAACCTGTGCGCATGCCTCGCTACGAGTACCGCTGCCGGACCTGCGGCGACACCTTCGAACTGAGCCGTCCGATGGCGGAGTCCTCCGCCCCCGCCGACTGCCCCTCGGGCCACGACGACACGGTGAAGCTCCTGTCGACGGTGGCGGTCGGCGGCTCGGCCTCCGCGTCGGCCCCGGCCCCGGCGCCCCGGGCGGGTGGCGGCGGGGGCGGCTGCTGCGGCGGGGGGTGCTGCGGCTGACGGCCGACGGCCGCCCGCCTCGTCTCCTCCTGGTTCAGCTGCCCAGGTAGCGCAGCACGGCCAGCACCCTGCGCGAGTAGCCCTCACCCCCTGCCAGCTCCAGCTTGTCGAAGATCGCGTTGATGTGTTTCTCGACCCCGCTCTGCGAGATGTGCAGCCGCCGCGCGATCGCCGCGTTCGTGTGTCCCTGCGCCATCTCGGCCAGCACGTCCCGCTCCCGCGCGGTGAGCCGGCCGAGCAGGTCGGTGTGCGTGGTGCGGCCGAGCAGCTGTCGTACGACCTCGGGGTCGAAGGCGGCGCGTCCGCGGGCCACACGTTCCAACGCGTCCAGGAACTCGTCGACTTGGACCACCCGGTCCTTGAGCAGATAGCCCACCCCTTCCGAGTCGCCGGTCAGCAACTCCGTCGTGTAACGCTTCTCCACGTACTGCGACAGCACCAGCACACCGACCCCCGGCCAGCGCTCGCGGATCTCCAGGGCCGCGCGCAGTCCTTCGTCGCTGTGCGTGGGCGGCATCCGCACGTCGGCGACGACCACGTCCGGCCGGTCCTCGGCGACAGCCTTCAGCAGCAGCTCGGCGTTGCCGACGGCGGCGATCACCTCGTGTCCCTCCTCCGCGAGCAGGCGGACGAGGCCTTCTCTCAGCAGGGTCGAGTCCTCGGCCAGGATCACGCGCATGGCAGCTCCGCGGTCACTACGGTGGGCCCGCCCGGCGGGCTGGTCACATCGAGGCGGCCGTCGAGGGCGGCGACGCGCCGGGCGAGCCCGAACAGCCCGCTGCCCCCGGCGTTCGCCCCGCCGTGGCCGTCGTCCTCGACACACACGTACACGAACGCGTCCTCCGCTCCCACGGCCACGGTTATCCGGCTCGCCGCCGCGTGCTTGACCGCGTTCGTGACGGCTTCGCAGACGACGAAGTACGCGACCGTCGCCACGGCCCGCTCCGGCTCCGCGGTGAGGTCGTACTCCACCCGTACCGGCACCGACGTCCGCTCGGCGACCGTCTCCAGCGCCGCCCGCAGGCCGGCCTCGTCCAGCGTCGTCGGATAGATCCGCCAGGCCACCTCGCGCAGCTCGTCCAGGGCCCGGCCGCTCTCCTCGTGTGCCTGTCTCAGCAGCCGGTCCAGCCGGTCGGGGTCCTGGCTGCGCCGGGCGCGGCCGATGAGCATGCCGAGGGCGACGAGACGCTGCTGCACGCCGTCGTGCAGGTCGCGCTCGATGCGGCGCCGCTCGTCGTGCACCGCGTCGACCACCGCCGCCCGGCTCGCGGACAGCTCCTCGATCCGCCGCTCCAGTTCCTCCTGGTGGCGGGGGCCGAGGAGACGGCGCGCCAACCGCCCCTCCAGCTCGGCGACTCCGTATATCCCCTGCACGGCGAGGAACAGCAGGAAGAGTCCGCCGAGGCTGGTGACGGTGATGGCCCAGGGGTACCGGACGTCACCCGGCAGCAGCCATGCGTACGTCCACAGGGAGCCGTACGCGAGGCCGACCGCCACCGACAGCATCACGACCGCGCCCAGGAGGCCCAGGGCCCAGCGACAGGCCACGTACCGCAGGGCCTGCACGTCCTGGTACGGGGGCGTGACGTGGACCCGCAGCCAGATCCTCAGCCGGGCGCGCTCCAGGTCCGCCAGTCTTCGCGCGCCCGCGAGAAAGAGGGGGAGCACGGCGCGACGGCCGGACGGCCAGGCCGCGACGGGCGCCAGGGCCAGGCCGGCCAGGAGGGTGAAGGGCAGCTCGACGGCCGCCGTGGCGGCTCCCATGATGAGCCCCACCGCGCACCGCGTCCCACGTCGTGCCATATCTCGCATGATCGCGAGGCTAGCCGGGCGGAAGGTGCGTGCACACTGCGGAAAACCGCAATTCCCGACTGAGGTGAACCGCAACGGACCGTGCGGTTTTCCTCAGGGATTCTTCAGCCGCGATTTTCTACCGTGATCGACATGACAGCCATCGCAGCGCGGACGGCCGCGGCCGGGGACCCGGCACCGCAGTGGATCAACTCCCTCATGGACACGCTGGGCGCGCCCGGCGCCGGTATCGCCATCGCCCTGGAGAACCTCTTCCCTCCCCTGCCCAGCGAGGTGATCCTGCCGCTCGCGGGATTCGCCGCGAGCACCGGGCAGATGAGCCTGCTCGCCGCCCTGCTGTGGACGACCGCCGGTTCGGTGATCGGCGCACTCGCGCTGTACGGAGTCGGTGCGCTGCTCGGCCGTGACCGTACGGTGGCGATAGCGGGCCGGCTGCCACTGGTGAAGGTCTCGGACATGGAGAAGACGGAGGCGTGGTTCCTGCGGCACGGGACCAAGGCGGTGTTCTTCGGCCGGATGATCCCCATCTTCCGCAGCCTGATATCGGTGCCGGCGGGCGTGGAGCGGATGCGCCTGAGCGTGTTCCTCGGCCTGACCACGCTGGGCAGTGCGATCTGGAACACGGCGTTCGTGATGGCGGGTTACGCGCTGGGCGACAACTGGCCCGAGGTCACGCACATCGTCTCCACCTACTCGAAGGTGGTCCTCGTCGTGGCCGCCCTGGCGGTCCTGGCGTTCGTCCTGATACGGGTGCTGCGGCGGCCGGGGGCGGGCCGCCGCAGGCGGGAGCGGGACATGAGCCCACACCCGTAGACCAGAAGTCGACAGGTGCGGGCACCGACCCGGCCGCTCAGGCCACCCCCTGCCGCACCACGCGCAGGAACTCCCGCAGGATCCGCTCCCCCGCCAGCACTCCCCGCTCGGGCAGGGCGCTGATCGCCGGAGCGGTCCAGCCGACGTCCGCGAGTTCGCCGTGGCCCGGGCGCCAGCCCTGGTCCGCGGCGAGGAGCAGGTCGGCGTCGAGGAGGGAGTCGCCGGCGGCCAGGGTGAGGTCGGCGCCGGTGCGGCGGGCGACCTCGTGCATGGCCGCGCTCTTGGTGAGCGGCTTGGGGACGGCGTAGAGCTTGCGGCCCTGGAGGGAGACCGTCCAGCCCCGGTTCTCCGCCCAGACCGCGAGTTCCTTCACCCAGTCCTCGGGGAGCAGTTCCCGTTCGACGACCAGGTAGGCGAAGAGGTCCTCGGCGATCCGGTGCTTGCGGACCCAGAGCGGGTCGGCCGTCGTCATCAGGTGCTCGCGCACCTCGTCCAGCGGCGCGCACTCGTCGGCCAGCCGGGCCGTCACCCGGGCGTGCCAGTCGAGGTCGGACACGCCGTCCACCAGGAGGTGACCGCCGTTCGCGCAGATCGCGTACTTGGGCTCCAGGCCCGGGAGGCTGATGCGCTGGTACTGCTTGCGGGTCCGGGTCGTCGTCGGCACGAAGACCGCCGCGTCGCCGAGGTCCGTGAGCAGTGCGGCCGCCGTCTCCGTCAGGTACGACAGGGGCTTGCTCTCGTGCACCTCGACGCACAGCAGCCGGGGCGCCCGCGCGTCCGGCATGGTCAGCGCGAGGGCCGCGGAGGAGTAGATGAGCGTACGGTCGAGGTCGCTGGCCACCAGTACCGGCATCAGACGGTCACCGCCTTGCCGTCGGCGCCGGTCGCGCCCCGGGTGTACTTGGGGTGGATCAACCCGACGCAGGTGTAGGGGAGTTCGGTGACCTCTTCCACCGGGACACCTCTCTGTTCGGCCAGCAGGCGGACGTGGTCCAGGTCGGCGCCCGCTCCGGCGCGAGCCAGGATCTTCCACGGCACGCGGCGCAGCAGCACGCGCGTGGTCTCGCCGACGCCGGGCTTGACGAGGTTGACGTCGTGGATGCCGTACTCCTCGCTGATGCGTTCGACGGCCGCCCAGCCCTCCCAGGTCGGGGCGCGCTCGCCGGACAGCAGTTCCTTGGCCTGTGCGTCGACCGCGTCCTCGACCTCCGGGAAGCGGGCGGACACCGCGTCGAGGAACGCCACGGACACGTCCGTGCCGGCGAGTTCGCGGTAGAACTTCGCGCCGTGGAAGTCGTGGGGCCCCACCAGGTCGGCGCGGAGCACCGTGCGCGATATCAGGCCGGACACCGTCGAGTTGAGGCAGGCGGAGGGGATGAGGAAGTCCTCGCGGGTGCCGTAGGTGCGGACGCAGGAGCCAGGGTCGGCGAGGACCGCGATCTCCGGATCGAAGCCGGTGATGCCGTCGGAGGCTTCGAACTCCTCGAGAGCGTCGGCGAGTTCTCGGGTGATGGCGCCCTTGCCGGTCCAGCCGTCGACGAAGACGACGTCCCGCGGGTCGTGGTGGCCGGCGAGCCAGCGCAGCGCGTTGGCGTCGATGCCGCGGCCGCGCACGATCGACACGGCGTAGTGCGGCAGGTCGAGGCCGTGCCGGTACTGGGCCCAGCGGCGCATCAGGATGCCGATGGGGGTGCCCGCGCGGGCCAGCGACACCAGGACGGGCCGGGGAGACCGCTCGGCGAGCACGAGCTCGGTGACCGCGCCGACCGCCTGCGCCAGCCGTGCCGCCGAATCGTCCAGCGCGGCGTGGAAGAGCGCCTGGTACTGCTCGCTGGGCTGGTACTCCACCGGCAGCGACTCCGCGTAGTGCGCGCCGCCGCTCTGGATGGCCTCCTCGCGCTCCTCGGTCGGCGCCTCCAGCGTCACGTCCGAGAGGTCCTGGAGCAGCCAGCCGACCTCTTCGGGCGCGTACGAGGAGAAGGCGGGGCCGCGCAGGGGCTCGGGCAGCATGGGGAGGGGCCTTTCGGGGGCGTACAGCGGCTCGGGGACGTATGACGGGACGACCGCCAGGACGACCTGCGGGGTGTGGGCGGCCAGTTGGGCGAGCAGTCCGTCGGGCGCGTGCAGCGCGGGGGTGTCCGCGACCGAGTCGACCACGGCGACGACCGCGTCGAAGCCGCCGCCGGCGACGTTGTAGGCGTAGCGCTCGCCGGGGCCGTCGGCCGGGTCGTCGTGCGCGGGGAAGACGAGGCGGCTGCGTATCGCGTAGCCGGGGTCGTCGACGGCGAGGACGGGTGAGCGGGTGGTGGTGGAGTAGCACACCTCGGCGCCGACGGTGTCAGCGGTGTCTGCGAGCTGCTCCAGCGCGCGGGCCAGCCGCAGCGGGGCGTACATCAGCTCCTCGAAGCCGAGGACGAGCACGCGCCGGGCGCCCGGGGGCAGCGCCTCCGCGAGCCGGGCGGCCATGGCGGGGAGGGCGCCCTCCAGACGCTCGCGGTGGGCGGGCGTGAAGCCGTGCCGTCCGCCGTCGGGCAGCCCACGGGGCCAGCGCAGCTCGACTCGGGCCATCTGCCCGTAGGACCGGGTGGAGGGCATCGGCGGGGACTCGTGCCGGGCCACCAGTTCCTGCCCCTTCTCCAGCACGCCCTCCGGGAGCCGTACGGTCCCCGAGGCGGCCGCCACCAGGTCCACGCGGGCGCCGATCTCCCGCGCGAACTCCTCCAGCCGGCCCGCGTCCGCTGCCGAGCGCATGTCGACGAGGGCAACGACCACGTACCGGCGTCGCGGATAGCGCTCGTGCAGGGCACGAATGGTGTTCAGGACCGTGTTTCCGGTGGAGAACTCGTCGTCGACCAGGACCAGCGGCCCGTCGCCGACCAGCAGCGCCGGGTCCTGAGGCAGCAGCAGGTGGGAGGTGGCGTGCGAGTGGGACTCCTCGAAACCGCCCGCCGTCGCCACACCGGGGACCGGGCGGCGGGTGGAGTGCAGGTAGGGGGCGAGGCCCAGGCCGTCGGCGACGGAGTGACCGAGGCCGGTGGCGGTCTCGGCATAGCCGAGGACGACCGCCGTACGGGCCTCGTCGGTGCCCAGCAGGTCGCGGACGCGGCGGCCGAGGGCGAAGCCGTGGCCGTAGACCACGGACGGCGACTGCGGTACGTGCTTGCCGAGCACGTTCGAGACGAGCAGGTGCGCCCGCTTGGGGTTGCGGCGCAGCGCGAGCCCCAGCAGGTCGGTCAGCTCGTCGTCGCCCACCAGCTCGACGCCGAGCCGTTCGGCGACCCAGCTGCCGGACCAGACCCCGTTGTTCACTGCGTAGTTCATGCGTCCCTTGGTATTCAGCGGGTATTGAGCGCCATTCGGCGACGGTCGCCCATGTTCGGCGATGTTCAGTCGGGGATTCCGGCGGCGAGCAGCTCCACGAAGCCGATGTCCTCGTTCGCCACGCCGAAAACCTCGGCGCGCAGCATGGTCCGCTCGGCCCATGCGCGATGCGGCTTCACTTCATTCATTTTGTTCGTGTAGGCCGACCTGAGCACACCCCCGCCGCAGCGTTCGGGCCGCAGGATGTCCTGGGCGTCGCTGAACTCCTCGTGACTGACCACCGACAGTGCGTGCACCGGCAGCACGTGGGAGGGGTGGATGCAGGTCTTGCCGAGCAGGCCGTTGGCCTGGTCGAGGGTGATCTCGCGCAGCAGCCCGTCCATGGAGTGCTCGATGAGCGCCTCGCGCAGTTCCTCCGCCTGCCCCTCCAGGAAGGGGCTGCGGCGCAGCTGGGGCTTGAACATACGTTCCTGCACGCGGAAGTACTCCCAGACCGGCCCGGTCACCGTGAAGCCGGTGCCGTCGGCCCGTCCCAGCATGTTCACCACGTCGGCGATCACGGAGGCGACGATCTGGACGTCGTAGGCGGTCATGTCGGGGGCTCTGCGCAGGCCGTACGAGGAGCAGAAGTCGGTCACGCCGAGGCGCAGGGCCAGCACCCGCTCGCGGTACTTGTCGATGGCGCGGAAGATGCCCTCGAGGGTTTCCACGCGCGACTCGCGGTACAGCAGCTCGGGCGACTCCAGCACCGGCATGGCGAACAGCCGCCGCCCGCTCTCGGCCTCGGCCGTCGTGAGCGACTCCAGGAAGGGGATGCCGCGCTCCTCGGTGAACTTCGGCATCACGAATCCGGACAGCAGCCGGGCGGCGGGGCCGAGTCGTCGTACGAGGTCGGGGATCTGCTCGGGCCCGCGGACCCGGATGAACAGCAGCGGCAGGTCCAGCACGGCGGCCTCGCCCCGCCCGTCCAGCCCGGCCCGTTCGGCGAGGGCCGTGAACTGTCGTACGAGGTTCTCCTCGGCGTCCGCGACGTCCTCGTCGCCGATCGAGTCCTCCAGGCACAGCACCATCGAGACCACGCCGCGTCCGGTCTGCTTGACGATGTCGTCGGCGAGCCGCGGCCGCGTGGCCGGACTGTAGAGCGTGGCGCCCAGGGCCACGGAGAGCAGCCGGGACGGGGAATCCGCGGTGAACCGGCAGGGCTCCTGGTGGAAGAGGCGCTGCCGCACCTCAGGGGCGATGTGCCCGAAATGACGCATAGAACTCCCCCGTGGTGGCTGAACGACCCCTGTGATCCGTTCGCAGGTGGCCGGTAATAGTACGTAGGGATCCATGTCTGGGGTTCCCGTCGGGCATGAATTTCAGGTAACGCGGACAAGCACAGCCAAGCACGTCCAAGCACAGCCAAGCGTAGGCAAGCACGCCCAAACACGCGGATCGGCTCCCCCCGCATTGTCGTGACCAGGACCGAGAGGGCAGGATGATCGCATGACGCACGCGATGCTGAAGGGGTCGAACGTCCCGCTCGAAGCCACGACGGTACGCGCCGTGCTGCGCTGGGCGCCCGGGCCGGGAGTCCCGGACGTCGACGCCTCGGCGCTGCTCCTCGGCCCCGACGGCCGTGTGCGGTCCGACGAGGACTTCGTCTTCTACAACCAGCCCCGGCACCCCTCCGGCAAGTGCTGGCGGCTCGGCAAGAAACGCGTCGCCGAAGGTCCCACCGACACGATCCAGACAGATCTGGCAGGTGTCGAGCCCGACGTCAGCCGGATTCTGCTGGTCGCTTCGGCGGAGGGCGTCACCTTCGACCGCGTACAGGGCCTGCGCATCCTGCTGTACGACGCGACGGTCGCCGACGGTGAGCCGCTGGCCTACTTCGACGTCAAGCCGGAGACGGGCGAGGAGACCGCGCTGATCTGCGGTGAGCTGTACCGGCGCGGGGAGGGCTGGAAGTTCCGGGCGCTGGGCGAGGGCTATTCGAACGGGCTGCAGGGCCTGGCCACCGACTACGGCATCTCGGTGGACGAGTCGGAGGGCGCCGAGGAGCCCGCGCAGAGCCCGCCCCCCACGTCCGTCCAGACCACCCCCGCCCAGCCGCTGCCGCCGGAGCAGCCGACGGGGGTCCCGGCGCAGCCGGCGTACGGCTACCCGCAGCAGACGCCGGCGACGCAGCCGGCGTACGGCTATCCGCATCCCACCAGCCCGCCCGCGTACGGCTACCCCCAGGCGCCGGCCGCTGCGGCTGCCGCCACAGGGGCGCAGGGCGGCTACGGCTATCCGCCGCCGGTCACGGCCGCACCTGACCAGGAGTTCCGGATGCCGCCGCAGGGTCCGCAGTTCATCGGGCGTTAGAGAAGCGGGCGTCAGAGAAGCGGGCGCCGGAAAAACGCCACAGCCTCAACGCTCCGCCTTCGCCTTGTAACCCCGCCCCCACTGCAACCCCCATCCGTACAACCGGTCCAGCTCCGCCTGGAACCCGTACACGAACTTCACCTCGCGGCGGACCATCATCTCCCCCTTGACGTTCTCGATCATCACGACCGCGCAGGAGCGGGCCTGGGGGTGTCGCTCGTCGAGATGTATCTCGATGCGCGGGCCGTTGCTGGGGTACAGCGTGACGATCGCGTGGGTGCGGTCGAACGCGGGGGTCTGGTCGTAGATGTAGACGAAGACCAGCAGCCGTTTGATGGCGTCCCGGTGGTCGAGGTTGACGTAGAGCGTCTCACCGGACGCCGAACCGAACCGGTCGTCCCCGCTGAGCTTCACGTACGGCGGTCCGTTGGCGTCGCCGAGGTAGCCGCCGAGCGGTTGGACCACGCCCTTGGTGCCGTCCTGGAGCTCGTACAGGACGCCCAGGTCGAGGTCGACGTTGACCATGCTCTGGCTGTGTCCGAGGACCTCCGGCGGCTTGAGCGCCTTGAAGGGGTGCCGCAGCAGGCTCTCGCGCTGGGACCCGCCGATGTCGGACGTCCGCATCCGCCAGTTCAGGTTGACGCGCAGATGGCCGGTGGCCGCGCCCTGCTTGGTGAGGGAGACCTGGCTGTGCCGTTTGGTCAGCTCGATGGAGTTCGTCGCCGCGTTGCCCGAGTCGAACTCGGCCGCCCGACCACGCCAGAGTCCGTCCAAGAAGCCCATTCCCGCCCCCACGTTCACTCGACAGACAGGCGGGGCGGCCGGAGGACACATCCTCGTCGGCCGCCCCGCACAGAGCGTTCCTCACTCGCGGGGGTGTCACACCCCGGATGAGACCTCAGTCTTCTCGTCCGGGGAGCCCGCCGCTTTTCCCTCGGCAGCCGCCAGTGCCCGGTTGCGGCGCACGGAGGACCAGAAGGACCAGGCGATCAGGATGACACCGATGCTGCCGGTGATGAGCTCGTGGATCTCGTACTGGATGGTGACCAGGAGGATCACGGCGAGCGCGCCGATCGCGTAGTGCGCGCCGTGCTCCAGGTAGACGTAGTCGTCGAGGGTGCCCTGGCGGACCAGGTAGACCGTGAGCGACCGGACGTACATGGCGCCGATGCCGAGGCCGAGGGCCATCAGGACGATGTCGTTGGTGATGGCGAAGGCGCCGATCACGCCGTCGAAGGAGAAGGACGCGTCCAGGACCTCGAGGTAGAGGAACATGAAGAACGCGGCCTTGCCGGCCAGGACGACCGCCGAGCGTGGCTTGCCCTCGCGTACCGCAGCTTCCTCCGCCTCGTGCTCGCGTTCCTCCTCTTCTTCGAGCTTGTCCTCGAAGTAGCCGGAGAGACCGCCGACGATCATGTACGTGATGAGACCGCCGACACCGGACAGCAGAACCGTCTCCGCCTTGTCCGCGCTCCCGGCATGCAGGTGGGCGTGGGTCGCGAAGGTCATCGCGGAGATCAGCAGCACGATCAGCGCGATACAGACCGAGAGCATGTCAACCTTGCCGAGCTTGGCCAGCGGCCGCTCGATCCAGCCGAGCCACTTGATGTCCCGGTCCTCGAAGATGAAGTCGAGGAAGATCATCAGCAGGAACATGCCACCGAAGGCCGCGATCGCCGGGTGGGCGTCGGTGACGAGCTGCTCGTAACGGTCCTTGTCGGTCAGCGCGAGGTCGACGGCCTCGATGGGGCCCATCGAGGCGCTGACGGCGACGATGACGACAGGAAAGACCAGCCGCATACCGAATACGGCGATCAGAATGCCGATCGTGAGGAAGATCTTCTGCCAGAAGGCGGACATCTTCTTCAGGATTCCGGCGTTGACCACTGCGTTGTCGAAGGACAGCGAGATCTCAAGGACGGAGAGGATCGCCACGATACCGAAGGCGGTCCACCCCCCGATGAAGACCGCCGCGACGAGGCCGAGCGCGGTGACCGCGAACGACCAGCCGAAGGTTTTCAGAACCACTGGCTACCCAATCCCTTGTGTACGGGGTGTACGGGTCTCCCCCGCGCGCCGTACCCGGCTTTACGAAACATTGACTCCGAAGTCTAGAGCGATGCCCCTCAGCCCCGACGCGTACCCCTGGCCCACCGCCCTGAACTTCCATTCTCCCTGGTAGCGATAGACCTCGCCGAAGATCATCGCGGTCTCGGTGGAGGCGTCCTCGCTCAGGTCGTAGCGCGCGAGTTCCTGGCCGTCGGCCTGGTTGACCACGCGGATGAAGGCGTTGCTGACCTGGCCGAAGGTCTGGCCGCGCTCGTCCGCCATGTGGATGGAGACAGGGAAGACGATCTTGTCGCACTGGGGCGGGACCTTGGAGAGGTCGACCAGGATCGACTCGTCGTCGCCCTCGCCCTCACCGGTGAGGTTGTCGCCGGTGTGCTCCACCGAGCCGTCCGGGCTCTTGAGCTGGTTGTAGAAGACGAACCACTCGTCCCCCAGCACCCGCCCGTTGTTGCACATCAGGGCGCTGGCGTCGAGGTCGAAGGGTGCTCCGGTGGTGGAGCGCGCGTCCCAGCCGAGCCCGATCATCACCTGGGTGAGGTCCGGTGCGGCCTTGGACAGGGAGACATTGCCTCCCTTGGCGAGCGTGACGCCCATGCTGCTGGTCCCTCCCCGAGACGGTGCTTCTTTGGTTGTCCTGCGCGTCCGGCGCCGCACGCAAACCGCACGGCGCCGGACGGTGAGCCCCTTCGGACGTCGGTCGAACGTCGGCTCAGACGTTCACACCGAAGTCCTGCGCGATGCCGCGCAGGCCCGAGGCGTAGCCCTGGCCGATGGCGCGGAACTTCCACTCCGCGCCGTGCCGGTAGAGCTCGCCGAAGACCATGGCGGTCTCCGTGGAGGCGTCCTCCGAGAGGTCGTACCGGGCGATCTCGGTGCCGCCGTCCTGGTTGACGACGCGGATGAACGCGTTGCGCACCTGGCCGAACGACTGCTGGCGGTTCTCGGCGTCGTAGATCGACACCGGGAAGACGATCTTCTCGACGTCGGCCGGGACGCCGGCGAGGTTGACCTTGATCTGCTCGTCGTCGCCCTCGCCCTCACCGGTGAGGTTGTCGCCGGTGTGCTCGACCGAGCCGTCAGGGCTCTTGAGGTTGTTGAAGAAGACGAAATTCGCGTCGTTGCCGACCTTGCCCTCGGCGTTCGTCAGCATCGCGCTGGCGTCGAGGTCGAAGTCCGTACCGGTCGTGGTGCGGACGTCCCACCCCAGACCGACGATGACCGCGGTCAGGCCCGGGGCCTCCTTGGTCAGTGATACGTTGCCGCCCTTGCTGAGGCTGACTCCCACGAGTCCTCCATTGGTGTCCAGGGGCGGGGAGCCCCGCCGTGCGTTTCCTGTCGGATCAACGACTCGATCCTAGTGACGGGTTCCCGTACCACGCAGGCCTTGGAACCGAACAATCACAGGGTGTCGAGCGCCTTGACGTACTCGTTCAGGTCGCGCGCGTCCGGCAGACCGTTGACGACGGTCCAGCGCACGACGCCCTCCTTGTCGATGACGAAGGTGCCGCGCACCGCGCAGCCCTTGTCCTCGTCGAAGACGCCGTACGCGCGCGAGGTCTCGCCGTGCGGCCAGAAGTCGCTCAGCAGGGGGTACTCGAGGCCCTCCTGCTCGGCGAAGACGCGCAGGGTGTGGATGGAGTCGTTCGACACGGCGAGCAGCTGTGTGTCGCGGTCGGAGAACTCCGGCAGATTGTCGCGCAGCTCGCACAGCTCGCCCGTGCACACGCCGGTGAAGGCGAAGGGGTAGAAGAGCAGCACGACGTTCTGGTGGCCGCGGAAGTCGGACAGCTTCACGGCCCTGCCGTGGTTGTCCTTGAGCTCGAAGTCGGGGGCCTTCTCGCCGACCTGGATCGCCATCTCGTGGATGTCCCTTCGGTGGGGCTGTTCGGGTGAGACCACCCTACGCAGCGATCACCGGGGACCATCGGACGGGCTGGGTGAGGCGGCCGAGGTCGCGTACCCGGCCCGTCCGGCGTTCTGTGGCTACTTCTTCTTGGTGGCTGCGGCCTTCGGCGTCACCAGCCGGCTGCCGCTCCAGTCCTTGCCGACGCTGACGCTCTTCGACGCGGAGAGCCCGGCGGTCGTCGCGGCTTCGGAGATGTCGCTGGGCTCCACGTAGCCGTCCCGGCCGGTCTTCGGCGTCAGCAGCAGGATCGAACCGCCCTCTTCGATGTACGTGGTGGCATCCACCAGCGCATCCGTCAGGTCGCCGTCCTCGTCGCGGAACCACAGCACCACGGCATCGGCTACGTCGTCGTAGTCCTCATCCACAAGGTCGCTGCCGATGACTTCTTCAATGGCCTCGCGGAGTTCCTGGTCTACGTCGTCGTCGTAGCCGATCTCCTGGACCACCTGCTCGGGCTGGAACCCCAGCCTGACGGCAGGGTTCGTCCGCTCCTCCGCGTGGTCCGCGGTCGCGCTCACGGGTTGCCTCCTGATCATGTCTTGGTGAATAACTCAGCCACGCGCGTGCGCGAAGCATTGGCCGTAGTCCACACGGGCGGGGCGGATCGCGCAAGTACCCGGCCGTTCAGACCGCCGAAACGGTGACGTTCCGGGCCGTGTCGCCGCAACTCGAGGCATGCCGCCACGACCCGACAGTGATGCACACCACACCCTTCTGCCCCGTTTGTGCCTTTGGGAACCTTCCGTGGGTACCGGACGCTTTACGAAGGACCGGTTACCTCACAGTAGAGATGACGTTTACGCCCCCGAGGTACACGATGGGGAACGGTGCAGGCACAGCGCAAACCCCCGAGAACACCTCGAAAAGCAGCCCTCTGACAGGTAAGGAA
Source organism: Streptomyces sp. SA15 (assembly GCF_002291145.1). Lineage (GTDB taxonomy): Bacteria > Actinomycetota > Actinomycetes > Streptomycetales > Streptomycetaceae > Streptomyces. The sequence continues at coordinate 70,760 of NZ_NTGE01000133.1, read as the reverse complement.
CAGCGTGGCTTCCGGATCCGATCGCAACCCGATCATCATTGGCGGCCTTCCGAGTCAGGTTCCTGACTTCGATCCCGAGGAAACCCAGGAGTGGCTCGACTCCCTCGACGCCGCCGTGGACGAGCGCGGCCGGGAGCGGGCCCGTTACCTGATGCTCCGGCTGATCGAGCGGGCCCGCGAGAAGCGCGTGGCCGTGCCCGAGATGCGCAGCACGGACTACGTCAACACCATCCCCACCAAGAGTGAGCCGTTCTTCCCGGGCAACGAGGAGATCGAGCGGAAGATCCTCAACGCCACTCGCTGGAACGCCGCGGTGATGGTCTCGCGCGCCCAGCGGCCCGGCATCGGCGTAGGCGGCCACATCGCCACCTTCGCCTCCTCCGCCTCGCTCTACGACGTCGGCTTCAACCACTTCTTCCGCGGCAAGGACGAGGGCGACGGCGGCGACCAGGTCTTCTTCCAGGGCCACGCCTCCCCCGGCATCTACGCCCGCGCGTTCCTCCTGGACCGCCTCGGCGAGCAGCACCTGGACGGCTTCCGGCAGGAGAAGTCGAAGGCGCCGTACGGGCTGTCCAGCTACCCGCACCCGCGGCTGATGCCGGACTTCTGGGAGTTCCCGACCGTGTCGATGGGCCTCGGCCCGATCGGCGCGATCTACCAGGCGCGGATGAACCGGTACATGCACGCGCGCGGGATCGCCGACACCTCCAAGTCGCACGTGTGGGCGTTCCTCGGCGACGGCGAGATGGACGAGCCGGAGTCACTGGGCCAGCTGACCATCGCCGCGCGCGAGGGCCTGGACAACCTCACCTTCGTCGTCAACTGCAACCTCCAGCGCCTCGACGGCCCGGTGCGCGGCAACGGCAAGATCATCCAGGAGCTGGAGTCGGTGTTCCGGGGCGCCGGCTGGAACGTGATCAAGCTGATCTGGGACCGCACCTGGGACCCGCTGCTCGCGCAGGACCGCGACGGCATCCTGGTCAACAAGATGAACATCACGCCGGACGGGCAGTTCCAGACGTACGCCACCGAGACCGGCGCGTACATCCGCGACCACTTCTTCGGCGACGACCAACGGCTGCGCACGATGGTCGAGGGCATGACCGACGACCAGATCCTGCACCTGGGCCGCGGCGGTCACGACCACCGCAAGATCTTCGCGGCATTCAAGGCGGCCGTCGAGCACAAGGGGCAGCCGACGGTCATCCTGGCGAAGACCATCAAGGGCTGGACGCTGGGCCCGAACTTCGAGGGCCGCAACGCCACGCACCAGATGAAGAAGCTGACGGTCGACGACCTCAAGCACTTCCGCGACCGCCTGCACCTGCCCATCTCCGACAAGGAGCTGGAGAGCGGCCTGCCGCCGTACTACCACCCGGGCCGGGACTCCGAAGAGATCCAGTACATGCACGACCGCCGCAAGGGCCTCGGCGGTTACGTCCCCACGCGCGTCGTGCGCTCCAAGCCGCTGGCGCTGCCGGACGACAAGACGTACGCGACCGTGAAGAAGGGCTCGGGCCAGCAGTCCATCGCCACCACCATGGCGTTCGTGCGGCTGCTCAAGGACCTCATGCGGGACAAGGAGATCGGCAAGCGGTTCGTGCTGATCGCACCGGACGAGTACCGCACGTTCGGCATGGACTCCTTCTTCCCGAGCGCGAAGATCTACAACCCGCTGGGCCAGCAGTACGAGGCCGTGGACCGGGACCTGCTCCTCGCCTACAAGGAGTCGCCGACCGGGCAGATGCTGCACGACGGCATCTCCGAGGCGGGCTGCACGGCTTCGCTGATCGCCGCCGGCTCGGCGTACGCGACGCACGGCGAGCCGCTGATCCCGGTCTACGTCTTCTACTCGATGTTCGGTTTCCAGCGCACCGGCGACCAGTTCTGGCAGATGGCCGACCAGCTGGCGCGCGGATTCGTACTGGGCGCGACCGCGGGCCGTACGACGCTGACCGGTGAGGGTCTCCAGCACGCCGACGGCCACTCGCAGCTGCTCGCCTCGACGAACCCGGGCTGTGTGGCCTACGACCCGGCGTACGGATTCGAGATCGCGCACATCGTCCAGGACGGTCTGCGCCGGATGTACGGCGGCTCCGAGGAGCACCCGCACGGCGAGGACGTCTTCTACTACCTAACCGTCTACAACGAGCCCATCCAGCACCCGGCCGAGCCGGACAACGTCGACGTCGAGGGCATCGTCAAGGGCATCCACCGCTTCTCGGCGGGCACTTCGGGGTCGATTCCGGCGCAGATCATGGCGTCGGGTGTCGCGGTTCCGTGGGCGGTCGAGGCCCAGCGGATCCTCGCCGAGGAGTGGAACGTCCGGGCCGACGTCTGGTCGGCGACCTCGTGGAACGAGCTGCGGCGCGAGGCCGTGCGGTGCGAGGAGTACAACCTGCTGCACCCGGAGGAGGAGCAGCGCGTGCCGTACGTGACGCGCAAGCTGGCCGAGGCTCAGGGACCGTTCGTGGCCGTGTCCGACTGGATGCGATCGGTTCCGGACCAGATCGCGCGGTGGGTGCCGGGGACGTACCAGTCGCTGGGCGCGGACGGCTTCGGCTTCGCCGACACCCGTGGGGCGGCCCGTCGCTTCTTCCACATCGACGCGCAGTCGATCGTGGTGGGGGTGCTGACCGAGCTGGCGAGGGAGGGCAAGGTGGACCGCTCGGCGCTGAAGCAGGCCATCGACCGGTACCAGTTGCTCGACGTCTCGGCGGCGGACCCGGGGGCGGCGGGCGGCGACGCGTAGCGCTGCGTAGTGCTGCGTAGTGCTGCAACACGCTGCACGGCTTGAGCGGCGGAGGGTGGTGGGGCCTGGTGGCCTCACCACCCTCACCGTTTCTTTACGATGCGGTCATGAAAGAGCAATCGGCGCAGGTGCGTTGGGAACAGCGCACCCAGCGGCCCCTGCTGGCGCTGGCCGTGGTGTTCGCCGTCGCGTATGCCCTGCCCATAGTGGACAGTTCGGCGAGCCGGTCCCTGACGCGTGCGTGCACGGTGGTCGAGTGGATGGTGTGGGGGGCGTTCGCCGTCGACTATCTGGTGCGGTTGGCGCTCGCGCGGGACCGGCGGGTGTTCGTACGGACGCACTGGCTGGACCTGTGTGCGGTGGTGCTGCCGCTGATCCAGCCGCTCAGGCTGCTGCGGCTGGTGTCGACGCTGGTGCTGGTGCAGCGGCGGGCGCGGATGGCCTCGCAGATCCGGCTGACGACGTATGTCGGTGGGGCCGTGGTGGGGCTGTTGATGTTCGGGTCGCTGGCGGTGCTGTCGGTGGAGCGGGAGTCGCCGGACGGGAACATCCATACGCTGGGTGACGCGGTGTGGTGGTCGTTCACGACGATGACGACCGTGGGATACGGGGACCATGCGCCGACCACGGGGCTGGGGCGGATGATCGCGGTGGGGCTGATGCTGTCCGGGATCGCGTTGCTGGGTGTGGTGACCGCGAACATCGCCGCGTGGTTCATCGCGCGGTTCGAGAAGGACGATGTGGAGGAGCGGCGGCAGACGGAGGCGATCCGGATGCTGACCGATGAGGTGCGGGCGCTTCGGGCCGAGGTCGCGGTGTTGCAGGAGCGGTCGGCTCGACACTGACGGAGCCTTACACGAAGGTGGGCCCCCGGTCGTCCCACCGGGGGCCCTTCCCTCACTCGCCCCGGGTCAGAACATGCCGTTGCCCGGGGTTGCCGCTCCGGCCAGCCAGATGACCGCCAGGAGCGTGTCGATAGCGCCCAGTACGAGGGCGACCAGGGCCGGTGCGGGGCGGTTGCCCGCCCAGGTGCGGCCCATGGCGAGCCAGCCGCAGACGATCGCCACGGGGCCGAGGATGATCCCCAGCACGAAGAATCCGGCGATCGCGCAGATGACTCCGATGATTCCGAGCGTCGCGCGATCCGGCCCGGTCCGTGACCACGTCCGGCCACGTGAGCGGGGGTACCTGCGCGTTCCGTGTCCGAAGCCCGCCATCATCAACTCCCTGAACCCCTTGGTTGATTCGGGTTCGTTCCGGGTTCGACGAGGCGAGTACCCCCGCTGCGATTCCCAATCCTCCGACAATCCTCCGACAATCCCTCCGACAATCCCTCCGGCCTTGCGGCGCGCCGCCCCCCTCCGGCAGCGCGCCGCAGCACCGGCCGCCCTCCATGTCCTGGGCAGGCTCCCGAACTTGCCTGGGGAACATGCCGTACGGAGGGCTTGGCACACTCTGGCCCGCGACGCCTGCCGAGCGGGAGGGAACCTTTAGCTTTGTCACCCGGATAGGGGAACTCCAGGCCCCTCTCCCGGAGTTCGGCGCCTCAGATGTGCCCGACGCCCGCGCCCGCCTCCGCGTTCTCGCCGCGCTTGGTGAGCATGGCGACCAGGACGGCGACCACGGCGACTCCGGCGGCGACCAGGGACGCCAGGCTCATGCCGGAGATGAAGGTGTCGTGGGCGACATCGTTGATCTTCGTGACGACCGCCTCCGGCGTGCCCGGTGCGATCGGCGCCACGCCGACCTGGACCGCCTCCGAGGCCTGGTGCTCCTGGGCCGCCGTGAGCGGCGGGAGCCCCGCGTCCTTCCAGTTGCCCGCGAGGTCGCTGTCGACCTTGGAGGCCATCACGGCGCCGAGGACGGCCGTACCGAGGCTGCCGCCGATCTGCATAGCGGCCTGCTGGAGACCGCCGGCCACGCCGGACAGCTCCATCGGCGCGTTGCCGACGATGACCTCGGTGGCGCCGACCATGACGGGTGCGAGGCCGAGGCCCAGCAGGGCGAACCAGACCGACATGATGGCGCTGCCGGTGTCCGTGTCCAGCGTGGACATGCCGTACATGGCGATCGCGGTGAGCGCCATGCCGCCGGCCAGCGGGACACGGGGACCGAACTTGGTGATCATCGCGCCCGCGAGCGGAGAGCCGACGATCATCATCCCGGTGAGCGGGAGCAGGTGCAGGCCGGCGTCGATCGGGCTCATACCGTGCACGTTCTGGAGGTAGAACGTCACGAAGAACAGGCCGCCCATGAAAGCGATGGCCATCAGGACCATGAGCACGACACCCGCGGAGAGCGGGACCGAGCGGAACAGCGCCAGCGGGATCAGCGGCTCCTTCACCTTCGTCTCCCAGAAGGAGAAGAGCGCGAAGCCGACGACCGACACGACTATGAACGTCCACGTCTTGCCGTCGCCCCAGCCCCATTCGGGGGCCTTGATGAGCGCCCAGACGAGGCAGAACATCGCGGCCGACAGCAGGGCGATGCCCAGGATGTCGAAGGAGCGCGGCGCGTTCTCCGCGCGGTGGTCGAGCAGGATCATGACGCCGAGGACGACGGCGAGGATGCCGACCGGCACGTTGATGAAGAACACCGACTGCCAGTTGACGTGCTCGACCAGGACACCGCCGAGGATCGGGCCGCCCGCGGTGGAGGCGCCGATGACCATGCCCCAGATGCCGATGGCCATGTTGAGCTTCTCGGCCGGGAAGGTGGCCCGCAGCAGGCCGAGCGCGGCCGGCATCAGCAGCGCGCCGAACAGGCCCTGCAGGACGCGGAAGGTGACGACCAGCGCGATGCTGCTGGACAGGCCGATGGCACCGGAGGCGGCCGCGAAGCCGACCACGCCGATCAGAAAGGTCTGGCGGTGGCCGAACCGGTCACCGAGTTTGCCCGCGGTGATCAGGGAGACCGCGAGGGCGAGGAAATAGCCGTTGGTGATCCACTGGACCTCGGCGAAGGTCGCGCCCAGGTCCTTCTGGATGGCCGGGTTGGCGATGGCCACGATGGTGCCGTCGAGGGCCACCATCATGACCCCGACCGCCACGGTGATGAGGGTGAACCAAGGGTGGCCGCGCAGCCCGGTGGCCGGCGAGCCGTCCGACGGGAGTGATGGTGCCTTGTCCCCCGACCCCGTCGTGTCGATGGTGGTCTGACTAGTCATGCGGTCGAGGCTAATGACAGCCACTGACAGTTGACAAACCAATTCACAAGTCGGTAACTGACACGTCACTTACAGATAGTCTGAACTGGGCAAACAGTTCGAAGGAGAGGAACCATGGACACGGCATCGCCACCGGGTCTGCGCGAGCGCAAGAAGCAGCGCACCCAGGACGCGCTGCTGCGGGCCGCCATCGAACTGTTCGCCACCCGCGGCTACGAACAGACCACCGTCGATGACATCGCCGAAGCCGTCGACGTCTCGCAGCGCACCTTCTTCCGTTACTTCGCGAGCAAGGAGGACGTGGCGTTCTTCGTGCCGCGGATCGCGGAGTCGCACTTCGTCGAGGCCCTGCGCGGCCGCCCGCCGCACGAGGCCCCGCTGGAGGCGATGCGCCGGGCCGTCCTGGAGAGCTGGGACACCATCGGCGAAGCCATCGAGCGGGTGGTGCCGCTCGAACTCCACATGCGCACCTATCGGATGATCGAGTCGTCGCCCGCCCTGCTCGCCGCCCACCTGCGGCGCTCGGCGGAGCTGGAGGAGGAGACCGCGCGCATCATCGCCGCGCGCGAGGGGCTCGACGTGGACGCGGACCCGCGGCCGCGCCTCGTGGTGGCCGTCTTCAGCGGCGTGGTCCGGGTGACCGAGCGGATGTGGTCGGTGGGGGAGGATTTCAGCATGGAGGCCATGCGCGAGCTGACCGCGTCGTACCTCGATCAGGTGGGTCCGCCGCTCCTGGGGAACTGGCGTACGACGTGAGATCCGCGTCACCGATATCGAAACGTGATCCGTACCACTCGGTTAACGCGAGACCCTGTCGTTCTCCTAGTGTGTCCTTTCAGTGACTTCCTTCGATACCTCTCCGCAACTGAACGTCTGGCGCGCACTGCTCGCGCTGGCCGTCGTGTTCGTGATGCTGGCGACCACCGGCTGGACCGCACTGCGCACCCAGCGGAGCACCACCGCCCTGCAGTCCTCGCTCAGCGAATGGGAGGACGGACGCCTCCACGGGCACCGGCTGCCGGACCCGGACGCGGCCCCCGGCCTGCTCTCCCGTTTCTTCGCCTCGCTCACCGCACACGAGCGCACGGATCTCGCCCGGCGCTACCCGCTAGCGGTCGGCAACATGAACGGCGCCCCTGTCGAGTTGCGCTACCAGGCCAACCGCATCGCGCTCGGGCAGGCCCGCAAGGTCGAGCTGAAACGCATGCACGACACCCGGCTCACCCCGGACGGGCAGCGGGAGGCGGGCCGCCGTATGCACCGCTACGAGGCGCTGTTGACCAAGGGCCGCCGCATCCTCGCCTTCGACCCCGCCGGCCAGGGCCGGGTCGCCGAGGTCTTCGGCAGCCTGAACAAGGCCGAGCGGGTCTCCGTCGTCGTCCCCGGCGTCGACACCGACCTGCTCACCTTCCAGCGCACGTACCGCAAGTACTCCGCGCCCGTCGGCATGGCCGAGTCCCTGTACGCCGCCGAGCGCGCCGCGAGCCCCACGACGCCTACGGCAGTGATCGCCTGGGCCGACTACACCGCGCCCGACGGACTCGGCATCGACTCGGCCACCGCGATGCGCGCGGCGGAGGGCGCCGTCCGGCTGAACGCGCTGCTGCGCGGGCTGCCCGGCAGCTCCCCCGTCTCCCTGTTCTGCCACAGCTACGGCTCCGTGGTGTGCGGCCTCGCCGCCCGCACGCTGCCGGACCGGGTGGCCGACATAGCGGTGGCCGGAAGCCCCGGAATGCGTGCCGCGACGGCCTCCCACCTGCACACCTCAGCCCAGGTATGGGCGATGCGGGACGCCGACGACTGGGTCCAGGACGTGCCGTACCTGGAGGTCGGCGGGTTCGGCCACGGGGCCGACCCGATGTCCTCGGCGTTCGGCGCGCGAGTGCTGTCGGCGCGCGGCGCGGACGGGCACAGCGGCTATTTCGAACCGGGCACGGAGAGCCTGCTGAACTTCGCGGAGATCGGCACTGGCGCATACCGCTCGGTGCACTGCGCGGGCGATACGGCGGCCTGCCGGGAGGGTTTGTCCGACACGACGACGGCCGGACGCGCGTAGAGGCGCAGGAACTGCGGTCTGTACGGGGAGGGGACGAAGGTGCTCGTGCCGCATACGATGAGCCGCATGGGTGACGTACTGGCCGGATTTCATGCCGCCTGGGAGTTCGAGTCCGACTCCGTGCTCATCCGCTACGAACGGGGGATGCGAACACCCAAGCTGTTCCAGGCGCTCGGCGAGCGCCGTGTCCCGCTGTCGGCGCTCTCGGGGGTGACGCTCACCCCGGGCAGGCGCGGGACCGTGGTGCTGCGTGCCGAGCCGAGGCCCGGCGCCGATCCGCTGATGGAGGCGGCCGCGGGGCAGCTCAAGGAGAGCTCCGATCCGTATCGGCTGGTGCTGCCGGCCGACAAGGAGACGCTCGCCGAGTACTACGCCGACGAACTGCGGGCGCAGTTGAGCAAGGCGGGCGACGAGCCGGCCGAGCGGTTTCTGGTGCCGGCGCCTGAAGTGCCGTTGCAGTTCAAGGCGTACGACGGGAAGGCGTCCTTCGACGGACGGACCGTGCACTACCGGTGGTTCTGGACGGGGGCGTCGTCGGCGAAGTGGAAGGCCGGCGACCAGAGTTTCCCGGTCGCCGACCTGACGGGCGTCGAGTGGCGGTCCCCCGAGGTCTTCGAGGGGCATCTGCGGTTGCTGCGGCGCGATGTGGCCGCGCCGCCCGCGCAGGCGGATCAGGATCCGGCGGCTGTGGTGTTCGGGCTGGGGTACGGTCCGGTGCACGAGTCGCTGCCGTTCGCCGCGGCTGTGCTGGCGGCCGTACGGGAGTCCGGGGCGGTTCCCGCACTGCCCTCCGGAGGGCCACGCCGGGACCCCGCCGACATCGCCGAGCGGATCCGTCACTTGGGAGAGCTGCACCAGGCCGGGCTGGTGACGGACGAGGAGTTCTCGGTGAAGAAGGCGGAGTTGTTGGCGGAGCTGTAGAAGGCTCCTACTCCCTGCCTGCGGAAGCGAAGGACATGTCGGGGTAGCGCGTGCCCGCCACCTGTGCCGCGATCGGCTCCAGCAGGGCCATGTCCTGCGGGCTCAGCGTGATCCTCGTGGCCGCCGTGTTCTCCTCGATGCGGGTGACCTTGCGGGTGCCCGGGATCGGGACGACCGGCAGGCCGTGCATCCGTGCCTGCTGCTGTACCCACGCCAGCGCGATCTGCCCGAGCGAGACCCCGTGGGCCTCGGCCACCTTGCGTACCGGCTCCAGGAGGGCCGCGTTGGCGGTCGCGTTGTCGCCGGTGAAGCGGGGGTGGGTGCGGCGGAAGTCGTCCGAGGTCAGGTCCTTCTCGGCGTTCACGAAGGTGCCCGCGAGGAAGCCCCGGCCCAGCGGCGAGTACGGCACCAGGGCCACGCCCAGTTCACGGGCCGCCGGCACCACGTACGCCTCGATGTCCCGGCTGAACAGGGACCACTCCGACTGCACGGCGGCGATCGGGTGCACGCCCTGCGCGGCGCGCAGCTCGTCGGCCGTGACCTCGCTCAGACCGAGGTGCTTGACCTTGCCCTCGCGCACCAGCTCGGCCATCGCGCCGACGGTCTCCTCGATCGGCACGTTCACATCGCGCCGGTGCATGTAGTAGAGGTCGATCACATCGACGTCCAGGCGCTTCAGGCTGGCCTCGACGCTCTGGCGGATGTACGGCCGGTCGTTGCGGATGACCCGTGTCGTCGGGTCGTCCGGCGGGATCGACAGGGCGAACTTCGTGGCGATGACGACCTCGTCCCGGTGCGCCTTGAAGAAGGGCGAGAGGAACTTCTCGTTCTCCCCCGCGCCGTAGGCGTCCGCCGTGTCGTAGAGAGTGACGCCGAGTTCCAGGGCGCGCTCCAGGGTGGCCCGCGACTCGCCCGCGTCCGTGGGGCCGTACGCGAAACTCATTCCCATACAGCCGAGGCCTTGTACGCCGACCTCGGGGCCACCGTCGCCGAGCTGGACCGCGGGGATCTTGCTGTCCGTCATCAGGACCTCTCCGACGCCAGGGCCCGCCCGGCGTCCGCGTAGAAACCGATCTTCCGGTCGAGGAAGGCGAGCGTGTCCTGAAGCTCGGCCATCCGGGCCAGGACGTCCTGGCGGGTCGCCTTCAGCAGCTCGAACCGGTCGCCGTAGGTGTGGTCGCCCTCGCGCACCAGATCCGCGTACCGCACCATGTCGGCGACCGGCATGCCCGTCAGCCGCAGCTTGCCGACGAGGTCGAGCCAGTCGAGGTCGCGGTTGCTGTAGCGGCGCTGCCCCGTGTGCGAGCGGTCTATGTGCGGCATCAGGCCGATGCGCTCGTACCAGCGCAGCGTGTGCGCGGTCAGACCGGTGATCGCGACGACCTCGCTGATCGTGTAGCTGTCCTGGCCTTCCGGACGCCGCCCGGCCTGCTGCGGGGCGGCACAGCTGTCGGTCCTGGTACCCGTGGTCTCCATCACCGTCATGGCCTCAACGCTAGGACCTTGGAGTGCACTCCAAGCAAGCGGAACCGGTAAGAAATCGGCAGGACACGTCACAAGGTGCCTGACTAGCGTGCGGGACATGAGTCTTGTACGACGTGCTGCGGCCGAGGACGCGGAGGAAGTGCTGCGTCTGCGCCAGGTGATGATCGATTCGATGGACCGACCGGATGCCGCGGACACGGCGTGGCACGCGGAGTCCCTGCCGGCCCTGCGGGGCCGACTGGCCGAGCCCGACGGGGACTTCGCGGCGTTCGTCGTCGACCATCCGGAGCGGCCGGGGTCGCTCGCGGCGCTGGTGGTCGGGACGATCGACTACCGGATCGGGAAGGCCAGCAATCCGCGCGGGCTGTCCGGGTACGTCTTCAGCGTCGCCACCGACCCGGACGCGCGGCGCCGCGGGTACGCGCGCGCGTGCATGGAGGAACTGCTCGCGTGGTTCCGCGAGCGGGGAGCCGGACAGGTCCTCCTCACCGCCTCCAAGGAGGCCGAGCCGCTGTACGCGGCCCTCGGCTTCGTCCGCAAGCCGGACCCCGCGATGGGACTGGTGCTCTGAGCGGCTTAGGCTCGACGCATGTCCTTGCAGAGCCTCGCGTTGATCGAAAACTGGCCGGTTCCCACCGCGGCGGCGGGTGTGGTGCGGGCCGACGGGACGGTCCTGGGGACCCACGGTCCGGTCGGGCGGCGTTTTCCGCTGGCCTCGGTCACCAAGCCGCTCGCCGCGTACGCCGTTCTCGTCGCGTACGAGGAGGGGGCGGTCGACCTCGACGAGCCGGCCGGGCCGCCCGGGGCGACGGTGCGTCATCTGCTCGCGCACACCTCGGGGCTGGCCTTCGACGAGCACCGGGTGACTGCGGCGCCCGGGGAGCGGCGGCTGTACTCCAACGCCGGGTTCGAACAGCTCGGGGACCATATCGCCAAGGCGACGGACATTCCGTTCGGCGAGTATCTGCGGCAGGCGGTGCTGGAGCCGCTGGGTATGGCCTCGACGACTCTGGAGGGCTCTCCCGCGAAGGACGGCGTGTCGAGTGTGGAGGACCTTGTGCGGTTCGCGGCGGAGGTGCAGGCGCCGCGGCTGCTGGATCCTCGTACGGTCGCGGAGGCGATGTCGGTGCAGTACCCGGGGACGAAGGGGGTGCTGCCGGGGTACGGGCACCAGAGCCCGAACGACTGGGGACTGGGGTTCGAGATCCGGGACGGCAAGTCGCCGCACTGGACGGGGGCTTCGTCTTCGTCGCGTACGTTCGGGCATTTCGGGCAATCCGGCACGTTCCTGTGGATCGACCCCGACGCGGGCGTGGCGTGCGTGGCGCTGACCGACCGTGCCTTCGGACCCTGGGCGATCGAGGCGTGGCCGGTGTTCACGGATGCTGTGCTGGCGGAGTTGCGGGGCTGAGGTCGGCGGGGGGTACCGCGGGGGTTTTTCGCCCCCTCCGCCCCTACCCGTCCCGTCCCTGGGGGCTGCCGCCCCCAGACCCCGCTTCGGCCCAAAGGGCCTCGTCCTCAAACGCCGGACGGGCTGGATGATGCGGACCGGCGCCGAAAGTTCGCCCGCTCGTCGTCAAAGGCCGGACGCGCCGGAGAGCGCCGTCATCTCCCACATCAGCAGTTCCGCTTCCGTCACCCCCACCGCCTCCAGATCCTTCGCCTCCGTGATCCGCGCCGCGTCACCCGGCCCCAACCGCTCGTCGTCCAGGCCCACTTCCCCCCGTACGACGTGCACGTACACGTACACCCCGTCCGGCACCGCCGTCCGCTCCCCCGCCGTCAGGCGCCGTACGTGGAGCATCGCGCCCGCCTCGGGGACCGCGTACGGCGTCGAGTCCGCGATGCCGTGGACGATCTCGTAGGAGGGGTCGCCGCCGGGCTCCAGCGGGGCCAGCCACATCTGGACGAAGGTCAGGGGGGCCGGGCCGTCGTTGCGTTCGACGTGCCGGACGCCCGCCGCGGAGCTCAGGCGCTGGACGTCGCCGGGGCGTACGACCGTCTCGTGGCCCGTGGAGTCGCGGTGGGTCAGTTCGCCCTCGACCACCCACGTCACGATCTCGGTGTGACTGTGCGGGTGCTCGTCGAAGCCTGCGCCGGGGGCGAGCCGCTCCTCGTTGCAGGCGATCAGCGCGCCGAAGCGGAGGTTGTCGGGGTCGTAGTGCGGGCCGAAGGAGAAGGCGTGGAGGGATTGGATTCCGGTCCCCGGGTCGCCGCCTGGGTAGCGCTGCGTGGCGCGCCGTACGTCCATCACGTGGACCACCGTAGCCCTCACCTGCCACCCGGCGACGCGCACTCCCGTCCGGATAAGGCAGTCTTGTCCCGTGCCCGAACCCGAAACCCGCCGCAACGGCTCCACAGCGCCCGACGTCCACGCACACACCGCGACCCTGAAGCGGCTGGAGAAGTCGTCCGGCCGTCTCGCCGCGCAGGCCATCGCGCGCATGGACGAGACGCTGCCGTGGTACCGGGCGATGCCCCCGGAGAACCGTTCCTGGATCGGGCTCGTCGCGCAGGCCGGTATCGCCGCCTTCACCGAGTGGTTCCGGCACCCGGACGCCCCGCAGGCCATCTCCACCGATGTCTTCGGGACCGCGCCACGCGAGCTGACCAGGGCCATCACGCTGCGCCAGACCGTCGAGATGGTGCGCACCACCATCGAGGTCATGGAGTCCGCCATCGACGAGGTGGCGGCTCCGGGGGACGAGGGCATCCTGCGCGAGGCGCTGCTCGTGTACGCCCGGGAGATCGCCTTCGCCACCGCCCAGGTGTACGCGCAGGCCGCCGAGGCACGCGGTGCCTGGGACGCGCGGCTGGAGTCGCTCGTCGTGAACGCCGTGCTCAGCGGCGAGGCCGACGAGGGGGCCGTCAGCCGGGCCGCCGCGCTCGGCTGGAACTCGCCCGAGCATGTGTGCGTGGTGTTGGGCACCGCTCCCGACGGTGACAGCGAACTGACCGTCGAGGCCATCCGGCGGGCCGCCCGGCACGCCAAGCTGCAGGTCCTCACCGGCGTGCTCGGGACCCGGCTCGTGGTCATCGCGGGGGGCAGCGACAATCCGCTCGCGGTCGCCAAGTCGCTGATCGGGCCGTTCGCCGCCGGGCCGGTGGTGGCGGGTCCCGTCGTACCCGATCTGCTCGCCGCGACCCGCTCCGCGCAGGCCGCGGCCGCCGGGCTGAAGGCGTGTTCTGCCTGGCAGGACGCCCCGCGGCCGGTACTCGCGGACGATCTGCTGCCGGAGCGCGCGATCGCCGGTGACCCCGCGGCCCGTGAGCAGCTGGTGGAGGAGATCTACAGACCATTGGAGGAAGCCGGCTCCGCGCTCCTGGAAACGCTCTCCGTCTATCTCGAACAGGCGAGTAGTTTGGAGGGGGCGGCCAGGATGCTCTTCGTCCATCCCAACACCGTGCGCTACCGGCTTCGACGTGTGACTGACGTCACCGGCTGGTCACCGTCCGATGTACGTTCGGCGTTCACGTTGCGCATCGCGCTGATCCTGGGGCGTCTGGTCGACGGCGATCTCCAGCTCTAGCTTTTGTCGAGGCTCCACAAAACCCCTTCGTGTTCTTCGTCCTTGTCCCCACGGGCGGCCGTGCCCGTCCCCAAGAGAGAGTGTGAGAGTGCTCGTACTCGTCGCTCCCGGCCAGGGCGCCCAGACGCCCGGCTTCCTGACTCCCTGGCTCGAACTCCCCGGTGCCGCGGACCGCGTCGCCGCGTGGTCGGCCGCCATCGGACTGGATCTCGTCCACTACGGCACGCAGGCCGACGAGGACGCCATTCGCGACACCGCCGTGGCTCAGCCGCTGCTGGTCGCGGCCGGTCTCCTGTCCGCCTCGGCACTCGGTGCCGCACCATCTGCCGCTGACGCGGCGGGTGCGCCCGGCGCCGTCGTCGCGGGCCACAGTGTCGGCGAGTTCACCGCCGCCGCCTTCGCGGGCGTCCTGGACGACACCGCCGCGCTGACCCTCGTCCGCACGCGTGGTCTGGCCATGGCCGAGGCCGCCGCCGTCACCGAGACCGGCATGTCGGCGCTGCTCGGCGGCGACCCCGAGGTGAGCGTCGCGCACCTGGAGAAGCTGGGCCTGACCCCGGCGAACGTCAACGGCGCCGGTCAGATCGTGGCCGCGGGCACGCTGGAGCAGCTCGCCGCGCTGAACGACGACAAGCCCGAGGGCGTGCGCAAGATCGTCGCCCTGAAGGTGGCCGGTGCTTTCCACACGCACCACATGGCCCCCGCGGTCGACACGCTGGCGAAGGCCGCCGAGGCCCTCACGCCCGCCGACCCGAAGATCACGTACGTCTCGAACAAGGACGGACAGGCCGTCGCCACCGGCGCGGAGGTCCTCTCGCGCCTTGTCGGCCAGGTCGCCAACCCGGTCCGCTGGGACCTGTGCATGGAGACCTTCAAGGAGCTCGGCGTCACCGCTCTGCTGGAGGTGTGCCCCGGCGGCACGCTGACCGGTCTCGCCAAGCGCGCGCTGCCCGGCGTGAAGACGCTGGCCCTGAAGACCCCCGACAACCTCGACGCGGCCCGCGAGCTCATCGCCGAGCACAGTGCCTGACAAGGAGCCCGAGAGCATGTCGAAGATCAAGCCCAGCAAGGGCGCCCCGTACGCGCGCATCCTCGGCGTGGGCGGCTACCGTCCCATCCGGGTCGTGCCGAACGAGGTGATCCTCGAGAAGATCGACTCGTCCGACGAGTGGATCCGCTCGCGCTCCGGCATCGAGACCCGCCACTGGGCGAACGACGAGGAGACCGTCGCCGCGATGTCCATCGAGGCGTCGGGCAAGGCGATCGCGGACGCGGGGATCTCCGCCGAGCAGATCGGCGGCGTGATCGTCTCGACCGTCTCGCACTTCAGCCAGACCCCGGCCGTGGCCACCGAGATCGCCGACAAGCTCGGTACGGCGAAGGCCGCGGCCTTCGACATCTCGGCGGGCTGCGCCGGCTTCGGTTACGGCCTCACCCTCGCCAAGGGCATGATCGTCGAGGGCTCGGCTCAGTACGTCCTGGTCATCGGCGTCGAGCGGCTGAGCGACCTGACCGACCTGGAGGACCGGGCGACGGCCTTCCTGTTCGGCGACGGCGCCGGCGCGGTCGTGGTCGGCCCGTCCGAGGAGCCGCACATCGGTCCGACGGTGTGGGGTTCCGAGGGCGACAAAGCCGGAACGATCAAGCAGACCGTGCCGTGGAACGAATATCGCATCGGCGACCTCGACAAGCTTCCGCTGGACAGCGAGGGCAACGTCAAGTTCCCCGCAATCACGCAGGAGGGCCAGGCGGTGTTCCGCTGGGCCGTGTTCGAGATGGCGAAGGTCGCGCAGCAGGCGCTGGACGCGGCCGGGATCATCCCGGACGACCTGGACGTCTTCATTCCCCACCAGGCCAACGAGCGGATCATCGACTCGATGGTGAAGACTCTCAAGCTGCCGGAGCACGTCACGGTCGCCCGCGACGTGCGCACCACCGGCAACACCTCGGCCGCCTCGATTCCGCTCGCGATGGAGCGGCTCCTGGCGACCGGCGAGGCGAAGAGCGGCGACACCGCGCTCGTCATCGGATTCGGGGCGGGTCTCGCGTACGCCGCTACGGTCGTTACCCTCCCCTAGGCACTCCGTGCCGGATCATCGGATCCGGTGCGGTGAGTACCTGCCAACACCCTCTGGATATCTACGAAGGAGCGCCCGACATGGCCGCCACTCAGGAAGAGATCGTCGCCGGTCTCGCCGACATCGTGAACGAGATCGCCGGCATCCCGGTTGAGGACGTCCAGCTGGACAAGTCCTTCACCGACGACCTGGACGTCGACTCGCTGTCCATGGTCGAGGTCGTCGTCGCCGCCGAGGAGCGCTTCGACGTCAAGATCCCCGACGAGGACGTCAAGAACCTCAAGACCGTCGGCGACGCGACCAACTACATCCTCAAGCACCAGGCCTGATCCAAGGCCGGCTGCCTGGCCCCGCCACCCGGCGGTGGCGCCGCTGAATCCCGATCCGTTGGAGAAAGAATTCCCGTGAGCTCGACCAATCGCACCGTGGTCGTCACCGGTATCGGCGCAACCACACCGCTGGGTGGCGACGCAGCCTCTACCTGGGAGGGCCTGGTCGCCGGACGTTCCGGCGTCAAGGCCCTGGAGCAGGAGTGGGCCGCCGAGCAGGCGGTCCGCATCGCCGCGCCCATCGCCGTGGAGCCGACCGAGGTCATCCCGCGGCCGCAGGCCCGCCGACTGGACCGTTCGGCGCAGTTCGCGCTGATCGCCGCTCAGGAGGCGTGGAAGGACGCCGGCTTCGAGGCCAAGGCCGGTGAAACGGCGACATCAGCCGCTACCGCGGCGGGCAGCGTCGACCCCGACCGGCTCGGTGCGGTGATCGCCTCCGGAATCGGTGGCGTGACGACCCTCCTCGACCAGTACGACGTGCTGAAGGAGAAGGGCGTCCGCCGCGTCTCCCCGCACACCGTCCCGATGCTGATGCCGAACAGCCCGTCGGCGAACGTCGGCCTGCTCGTGGGCGCCCGTGCGGGCGTGCACACGCCGGTCTCCGCCTGCGCGTCGGGTGCCGAGGCCATCGGCTACGCCATCGAGATGATCCGCACCGGCCGCGCCGATATCGTCGTCGCGGGTGGCACGGAGGCGGCCATCCACCCGCTGCCGATCGCCGCGTTCGGCAACATGATGGCGATGTCCAAGAACAACGACGACCCGCAGGGCGCCTCCCGTCCCTACGACGTCGCCCGTGACGGCTTCGTCCTCGGCGAGGGCGCCGGTGTGATCGTCCTGGAGTCCGCCGAGCACGCCGCGAAGCGCGGTGCGCGGGTGTACGCCGAGGCGGTCGGGCAGGGCATCTCCGCCGACAGCCACGACATCGTGCAGCCGGAGCCGGAGGGGCGTGGCATCTCGCACGCCCTGCAGAACCTGCTGGACCGCACGGATCTGAACCCGGCCGAGATCATGCACGTCAACGCCCACGCGACCTCGACGCCGGCCGGTGACGTGGCCGAGCTGAAGGCGCTGCGCAAGGTGTTCGGCGACGACGTCGACCACATGGCGGTGTCGGCGACCAAATCGATGACCGGCCATCTGCTGGGTGGTGCCGGTGGTGTCGAGACGGTCGCGACCGTGCTCGCCCTGTACCACCGGGTGGCTCCGCCGACCATCAACGTGGAGAACATCGACCCGGAGGCCGAAGCCAACGCGGACGTGGTGCGGGATGAGGCGCGGAAGCTGCCCGTCGAGGGGCGGATCGCCGCGCTGAACGACTCGTTCGGGTTCGGTGGGCACAACGTGGTGCTGGCGTTCCGTACGGTCTGAGATTTGCTTGTACGTGTATGAAGGGCCCCACCGGCTGGTGGGGCCCTTCGTGCGTACTGAGGAACTACTGGAACGTGCTGAGCGGACATCAGACGACCTGGTGCAACCAGCGCACCGGCGCTCCCTCACCCGCGTACCTGAAGGGCTCCAGTTCGTCGTCCCACGGCTTCCCGAGCAGCTTCGCCAACTCCGCCTCCAGGTCCGTCTCTCCTCGCTGGGAGCGGAGCAGGGCGGCGCGCAGGCGGTCCTCGGGGATGAGGATGTCGCCGTGGATGCCGGTGACGGCGTGGAAGATGCCGAGGTCGGGGGTGCAGCTGTAGCGCTCGCCCTCGGCGGTGGCGCAGGGCTCGGCGGTGACCTCGAAGCGGAGGAGGTGCCAGCCTCTCAGTGCGGAGGCCAGTTTCGAGGCGGTGCCGACCTGGCCCTGCCAGGAGAACTCCGAGCGCCAGGTGCCGGGCGCGGCGGGCTGCCGGATCCAGTCGAGGTTGACGCGCGTACCGAGCACCCCGGCGACGGCCCACTCGACGTGCGGGCACAGCGCGCGCGGCGCGGAGTGCACGTACAGAACTCCACGTGTCGTCACCGGGACCTCCGGGCAGAGCGGGACATCTTGCGAACTGTCGGACGGCAGTGGCCAGGCAGCCACGTTGATGGCGAGGCTACCGTGCGGCGGCGCAAGGAGTGTGACGTACCGTCGGTCCCAGTGCCGTGAAACGCCCGCCATTCACCCGGCAGGACGCTTGTACGGGTGCGATCCGTTGCACAGTGATCGATGCGATCGGTCGGGAACCCTTGCGCGTTGTTATGAACGGACGACCTTTTTCGCGTTCGCGACATCGCACCACGACCGAGGGGACCACCACCGGATGCCGAAACCAAGCCGCCGCTCGCGGACCGCTCTCGCCGCCCTGGCGGCGGCCGTCCTGGGCGTAGCCGGCTGTGACGCCGTCGGTGGTGACTCGCCGGCGCCGAGCGGCACTCAGGCGCAGAAGGCCAAGCCGTCACCGAAGCCGACTCCCCTCTGGGACACCAGCCCCGACTCGATCGCCGCCGTGGGCGACTCCATCACCCGTGGTTTCGACGCGTGCTCGGTGCTGGCGGACTGCCCCGAGGTGTCCTGGGCGACGGGCAGCAGCGCCGACGTCGACAGTCTCGCCGTACGGCTGCTGGGGAAGACGAAGGCCGCCCAGCACAGTTGGAACTACGCGGTCACCGGGGCGCGGATGGCGGACCTGCCCGGCCAGATGGCGCGGGCGGCGACGCGGAAGCCGGGGCTGGTGGCGGTGATGGTCGGGGCGAACGACGCGTGCCGGGCCACCACGGCGGCGATGACCTCGGTGGCCGACTTCCGCTCCGATTTCGAGGACGCGCTGAGCACACTGCGCAAGGGTGCGCCCAAGGCGCAGGTGTTCGTGGCGAGTGTGCCGGACCTGAAGCGGCTGTGGTCACAGGGCCGTACGAATCCGATGGGCAAGCAGGTGTGGAAGCTGGGCATCTGCCCGTCCATGCTGGGCGACGCGGAGGCCCTGGACGCGGCGGCGACCGAGCGCCGGGACACCGTGCAGAAACGGGTGGAGGACTACAACGAGGTGCTGGAGGAGGTCTGCGCGAAGGACCGCCGCTGCCGTTTCGACGGGGGCGCTGTGTACGAGTACCGCTTCGGCACGGGCCAGCTGAGCCAGTGGGACTGGTTCCATCCGAGTGTGAACGGACAGGCACGGCTGGCGGAGATCGCGTACCGCACGGTCACGGGGAAGAAGGCGTGACGCAAGAGGCGTGACCTAAAGTTCCGCACATGAACGAACTCTTCGCCACACTTTCGGACGGCACCCCCGTCCACCGCTGGACCCTGGAGCGGGCGGGCGTCCGCGTACGGATTCTGTCGTACGGCTCAATCGTGCAGTCGGCGGAGGTCCCGGACCGTGACGGGCGTGCGGGGAACGTGGTGCTGGGGTTCGCGGACCTGGACGGGTACCTCACCCACCCGGAGCCGTACTTCGGCGCTCTGGTCGGGCGGTACGCGAACCGGATCGCGGGCGGCCGTTTCCGGCTGGACGGCCTGACGTACGCGCTCGCGCCCAACAACCCGCCCAACTCCCTGCACGGCGGCGAGCGCGGTTTCGACAAGCGGGTGTGGGACATGGAGCCGGTCGCACACGGCGTGCGCCTGAGCCGGGTGAGCCCGCACGGCGAGGAGGGCTTCCCGGGCCGGCTGGAGGTCTCGGCGACGTACACGCTGACGGAGTCCGGCGCGCTGCGGATCGCGTACGAGGCCGTCACCGACGCGCCGACCGTCGTGAACCTCACCAACCACAGCTACTTCAACCTGGGCGGGTCCCCGAACGCCGGCGGGCACGAGCTGCGGATCGCCGCCTCGCGCCGCACCCCGGTCGACGCGGACCTGATCCCGACCGGCGTCCTGGACGAGGTGGGGGGCACGCGCTTCGACTTCCGTGAGGCGCGGAAGGTCGGTGCCGGGTACGACCACAACTTCGTGCTCGACAAGGGTGTGACCGAAGCGCCCGTCGAGGTCGCCGAATTGTACGACCCCGCGTCCGGCCGCGTCCTGACCGTGGCGACCACTGAGCCCGGCCTCCAGCTGTACACCGCCGACCACCTCGGCGAGCCCTTCGCGCCGGGCGACGGCATCGCGCTGGAGACCCAGCACTTCCCCGACTCCCCGAACCGGCCGGAGTTCCCGAGCACGGTGCTGCGGCCGGGCGAGGTGTTCCGGTCGGAGACGGTGTACGGGTTCTCGGTTCGTTAGGTCGGTACGACACGAGCCCCGGCCCAAGGTGTCAGGTCCCGGGCCGGGGCTGCTCGTGGGACGTGTCCCGGATCAGACGTTAGTTGTCGCGGTGAGGCGGCGGTCGGAGATCGAGCGCCCGACCTGGATCTCGTACGAACCCTTCACAAACGACCACTCGTCGGTCTTCTCGTCCCAGATCTCGAACGCCCGGCGGGGCAGTTCCACGGTGACCTCGACGACCTCGCCGGGAGGGGCCTCCACCGCCGCGAACCCGGCCAGCCGGCGCGCCGGGCGCTCGGCTCCGGCTTCGGCTTCGGCTTCGGCTTCGGCGGGCGCCAGGTAGACCTGGACGACTTCGCGGCCCGCGCGTGTACCGGAGTTGCGGAGGCGGACCCGGACGGTCGTGCCCTTCACCTCGACCGATTCGTACGTCCAGTCGGTGTAGCCGAGTCCGTGACCGAAGGGGTACGAGGGTGTCCTGCTCTCCTTCTCCCAGGCGCTGTAGCCGATGAACAGGCCCTCGCGGTACGGGAGTTCGCCGTCTCGCGGGACGACCTGGGTGACCGGGGCGTCGGCGAGTGAGCCCCAGGTGGTCGGCAGTCGGCCGCCGGGCTCGTGTTCGCCGGTCAGTACGTCCGCCAGGGCGGCGCCGCCCTCCTGGCCGGGGAACCAGCCGAGCAGGACGGCGGCGACCTGGTCGCGCCAGGGCAGTTCCACCGGGGAGCCGGAGTTGACGACCACGACGGTGTTCGGGTTGGCGGCGGCGACCGCGCGGACCAGGTCGTCCTGGCGGCCGGGGAGGGTGAGGTCCGTGCGGTCGAAGCCCTCCGACTCGACGCGTTCGGTGGTGGCGACCACGACGACGGCGGTGTCGGCGGCCCGGGCGGCGGCCACCGCCTCGGCGAACAGTTCCTCGGGGTCGCGCTGCGGCTCCTGGTGGGCGAGGGTGAAACCGATCACCTTCATGGGGTGGTCCTCGGAAACGGCGACCTCATGGGTGAGGGACACCTCCACCGGTTCCCCTGCGGTGAGTTCGGGCTGGGCCCGGGGCACGGGGGCGCCGAAGAAGGCGGCGAAGGGCTCGTCCTCGGCGGGGCGTTGGACGTCGTCGTAGTACGTGGTGCCGTCGATCCGCAGGGTGAACGCGCCCATGCCCTTGATGCCGAAGGTGTGGGGGCCGGTCTCGCGTGGGGTGAAGGTGCCGGTCAGTTCCACGGTGTGCAGGCGGTCGTGGGTGACGCCGTCGGGGAGGTCCGTACCCATCCACTGGATGAGGCCGTTCGGGGCGGAGCCGGTCCCGATGACGTCTCCGTCGGCGGCGCGGCAGACGGCCCGCAGCTCGAAGCCCTGGTCGGCGACGGCGAGTTCGGTGTTCGGGTCGGCGCCTACGGCGTAGCTGAGGCTGCCGTCGGGGAGGGCGGCGGTGAGGCCGTCGAGCGGGGAGACGATCCGGGCGGGGAAGACGGTGGCGGAGCCGCCGCCGAGGACGCGGGCGTCGCGGGCGGCGGCGCCGATGAGGGCGACCGTGCCGTGGGGCTTCAGGGGCAGGGCGTCCCGCTCGTTGCGGACGAGGACGAAGGAGCGGCGGGCGATCTCGCGGGCCAGAGCCTCGCCGTCGACGGTGTCCGGCAGCTCGGTCACCGCCGGCTCGGCGCCCTCCAGGATGCCGACGCGGGCGGCGAGCCGCAGGACGTTGCGCACGGCCGCGTCGACCTTGGCCTCCTCGACCTCGCCGTCCCGTACGGCTTGCGCGAGCGCCTCGCCGTACACGGTCTTCGGGCCGGGCATGGCGACGTCGAGCCCGCCCTCGATGGCCCCCACGGTCGATCGGGCGGCGGTCCAGTCGGAGACGTTGACGCCGTCGAAGCCCCATTCGTCGCGCAGGATCTCGTTCACGAGGTAGCGGTGCTCGGTCATGGTCGTGCCGTTGACCGAGTTGTAGGCGGTCATGATGCCCCAGGGGTGGGCGTTCTCCACGATCGCCTCGAAGGGGGCGAGGTAGAGCTCGCGCAGGGCGCGTTCGGAGATCAGGTTGTTCACGGTGAGGCGGTCGGTCTCGGCGTCGTTGGCGACGAAGTGCTTGACGGTGGTGCCGACGCCGCCGGCCTGAACGCCCTGGACGTAGCCGGTACCGATGACCCCGGTCAGGTACGGGTCCTCGCTGTAGGCCTCGAAGTGGCGGCCGCCGAGCGGGGAGCGGTGCAGGTTGACGGTGGGGGCGAGCAGGACGTGGACGCCCTTGCGGCGGGCCTCCTGGGCGAGCAGCACCCCGGCCCTGCGAGCGAGTTCAGGGTCCCAGGTGGCGGCGAGGGCGGTCGGCGAGGGCAGCGCGATGGACGGGTCGTCGGCGGTCCAGCGCACGCCCCGGACGCCGATCGGGCCGTCGGACATGACGAGGGACTTCAGGCCGATCTCCGGCAGTGCGGGCAGGGACCACATGTCCTGGCCGGCCAGCAGCCGGGCCTTGGCGTCCAGGTCGAGCTTGCGGAGGGCGGCCTCAACGGCCGCCTCGCGGGTCTCGTCGGCCGTTTCCTGCGGTGCCGCCATCGGTGCCTCCTCGTTGAAGTCCGTTCGGTGCCCTACCCATCGTGCACCTGCCGCCTGTAGGCCGGTAGGTTTCGTTACGCTGGCGTTATATTTCGATGTTCGGGATGCCGTACGGTGACGCCATGAACGCCAGGACCAGGAGCGCGGAACGACGCGCTGAGATCGTCCAGGCCGCCCTCGAGGTCATCGCCGAGCGCGGCTACCGGGGGGCGAGCCTGGCCGCCGTGGCGGAACGGGTCGGACTGACCCAGCAGGGCCTGCTGCACTACTTCCCGACGAAGGACACCCTGCTCGTGGCCGTCCTCGAGGAGCGGGACAAGTGGGACGCGGTGCCCGCCGGGCCGTGGCGGACCGACCTGCTCGCCTCACTCGTCGAGTACAACGCGATGCGGCCCGGCATCATCCAGACCTTCTCGGCGCTGCTCGGCGAGAGCGTGACGGAGGGACATCCGGCGCGGGCGTACTTCACCGAGCGGTACGGCCGGGTACGCGAGTCGATGGCGACGGTCCTGCGCACCGAGTACGGCGACCGGCTGCCGAACGGCCTCACACCCGAGCGCGCGGCCCCCCTGCTGGTCGCCGTGATGGACGGGCTGCAGTACCAGTGGCTGCTGGACCCGGAGTCGGTGGACATGGCGGGGGCGTTTCGGGACTTTCTGGGGTTGATGGGCGAGACCGTTCCTAGAGACTGAGCGGGAGTGAGTCCTGTTGCCAGAACCCATGCTCAGCCGCGTGCCCCGAACGGTGTTGGGCACACTGGTCCCCCGCTTTCGCTCCGCGTCCGGCACGCACGGATCGTGTCCGTGGTCCGGGAACGCGGGGGCGGCCCGCGGCCGGAGGCCGCTGATGGGCAGAGCCTCACGCCCCCGGGCGCCGTATCCGGCCTGGACGGTCCGATGCCCACACCCATCGCTCTGGTGGGTGCGGGGCGGTGCCGTCCTCCCCCAGTGCCTTAAGGGCCTGGGAGGTGCCCCCAGCCGGATCGGGTGCCCGAGGGCGCGCCTTCCGATCGCCACCGAGGCGGCATCATGCCCCCTGAACTACCGCTGCCCGGCCGGTACGGCCGCCACGATTTCGATCTCGATCTGCGCCTCCGGCCGGAACAGCCGGGGCACCTCGAAGGTCATGCTGGTGGGAGGGGTCCCGGTGAGGAACTCCCGTCGTACGGCGCCGTATTCCTCTAGCCTGCCGATGTCCGTGAGGTACGTGCGGATGTTGATGACGTCGGCCAGGCTCGCCCCGTGTGCGTTCAGCAGTGCTTCCAGCGTCTCGAAGACACCCCGGCTCTGCTCGGCGAGCGTGGCGCCCTCGGCGATCTGCCCAGAGACGAACAACAGGGCGCTGCCGTCCGCGTGTTCGACGCGCGCGACCTGGGAGTAGTAGGGACTGAGGGGGCCGGGGGCGGAGGCGGGGTTATCCAACGTGATCTGCATGCCATCGACGCTAGGCCGGGACCCGGAATGCGACAAGCGAATGTCTAGCATGGCAGTCATGCCGAACTCGCATCCCTCGACCGACGTTCCGGATGTCTCCACGGTCTGGCTGCGCGTGTTCCTCGAAGTCGCCCGGCACGGTTCGTTCACGGTGGCCGCGCGGAGACTCGGGTGGACCCAATCCGCCGTGTCGCGGCAGGTCTCCTCACTGGAGGGGGCGCTGGGCGGAGGCCCGCTGTTCGATCGGTTGCCCAGGGGCGTGCGGCTGACCGAGGCCGGGCGGTTGCTCGTGCCGCACGCGGAGGCGGTCGTCGAGGCATTGCAGGGGGCCGGGCGCGAGTTGGCGGCCCTGCGCGAAGTGGCCGGTGGGCGGCTCCGGTTCGGGGCGTACGCCTCGGCCGATGCCGCGCTGGTGCCGCAGGCTCTCGCCACCTTCCGTGCGGGTCACCCCGGCGTCCATGTCTCCCGTGAGGAGGGCTTCACGCCCGTGCTGCTGGAACGGCTGACCGCCGGGCATCTCGATCTGGCGGTCGTCTCCTCGACGGGCGGCGCCCTGCCGTCGGCGTACGCACTCCATCACCTCCTCGACGAGTCGCTGTACGTCGCCGTGCCCGCCGATCACCCGCTGGCGGACGGCGGACCGGTGCGGCTCGGCCAACTGGCCGACGCCGACTGGATCTCCGGCAGTGCGCGCCCCGAAGGCACGCTGCTCGACGCGGCCGTGCGCCAGGGCTTTCGGCCTCGGATCGCGCATGTCGTCGGCGAGTGGACCGCCAAGCAGGGATACGTCGCCGCCGGGCTCGGCGTGACCCTGGTGCCGGCGCTCGCCGCCGAGTCGGTGCGCCCGGATGTCGCCCTGCTGCCGGTGCTGGACAAAGGGGCGCCCGCGCGGGCCGTATACGCGGCGACCATACGGGGGCGGTCGCTCACACCGGCCGCGGAGGCCTTCCTCGGGGCACTGCGGGAGGCGGCCGCCCGCCTGCTGGCCTAGGTACGGGTACTCAGGCGCTCGCCGGCCCCCAGGGCGAGGATGAGCGGCATGAGGGGGAGGAACATCATCGCGGTACTCGGTCTGCTGCCCGTCAACATCCTGGCCGTGGGCTACGGGTGGCTGGCGGCGGGCATGACCGGGTGGGCGGCGAGCTATGACGACGAGCCGTACGAGCCGCCGCTGGCCGAACTGGGTACGACCTGCGGGGTGGTGGCGGCCGTCGGTGTCGTGCTGTGGCTGGTCCGGCTGCGTGGAGCCGCTGTGTTCCAGGTGGTTCCGTTGCTCATTCTCGCCATGCTGATGCTGCCCTCTGAGCCACACCCCATGGCGTAGACCACTTCCGTCACGCGATACTGCCGCCGTTCGGTATCAGCGCTTCCCCACGGCGACACAAGGACCTGAACTGTCTTGACATTCATACGCGTTCGGATCGGCGTACTCGGACTGGCCCTGTTGGCGGGGCTGGCGGCCCCCACGACCACGGCGACGGCCGACACCGGACCCTCGCCCACTGTCGAGGAGCAGCGGCTCGACCGGGCTGTGCCCCAGGAGATCCTCAAACGTTCCGGATTCGACGCCACGGCAGGGGAGTTCGCGGAGACGCTCGACGCGGCCCGCTCCTATGCCGAGGCGCGTCGGGTCGTCGTACGCGAAGGGTCCTCGCTGTGGCGGCGGGCCGTCGACCGGGCGCAGGGGCGGGGGCCGGCGGGCGGGGATCTCAGTCGGGACGACGACCGGCCGCTGTACTGGGCGCGGCTCGCCATGACGCGGGATGTGCGTACCTGGGAGCCGGGGTTCGGGTTGAGTGACGTTCAACGGGCTTCGCTGCTGAATGCGTTGGAGCGGACCTCGCGTGGGCAGACCGCTGTTCGCTATCCGCGGGGCGAGGGGGTCAAGCGGATCCTGGTCACCGGGTTCGACCCCTTCACGCTGGACCGGGACATCCGGATCTCCAACCCCTCAGGGGCCACCGCGCTGGCGCTCGACGGCACGGTGATCGAGACCGCGGACGGGCCGGCGCGCGTGGAGACCGTCGTGTTCCCGGTGCGGTGGCAGGACTTCGCGGAAGGGACCGTGGAGCGGACGCTGCGGCCGTATCTGAAGAAGGTGGATCTCTTCGCCACTGTCAGCCAGGGGCGTGTAGGCCGGTTCGACGTCGAGCGGACCAACGGGGCCTGGCGGGGCGGGTTCCCTGACAACGACAACATCGGCCGGACCGAGACCGTCCCGGTCAGCGACCCGGCCTCGCAGCCGCAGTGGACGACGACGACCCTGCCGTACGAGAGGATCATGGCCGCGGACACCGGGCGGTTCCCCGTGTACGACAACACGCAGGTGACCGAGATCCCGGCGGGCGGCACCGAGGCCGTCGTACGGCCTGACGGGCCGACGGAAGGGTCGACGGCCCGTCAAGGGGGCGGCGGGAACTATCTCTCCAACGAGATCGCCTACCGGGCGACGTTGCTGCGGGACCGGCTGGGGCTGCGGGACTCGCTGCCGGGTGGGCATGTGCACACGCCTGTGCTGCAGTTCGGGGCGGGCAATACCGATCCGGCGACCGGTTCCGTGACCGATCCGGAGTTCGTACGGAATCGGCTGGACATCATCGGGCAGGTGCGGTCGATCCTGACGGTGGCGGCCGGAGGCTGACCCGTCAGTCGGGCAGGTTGCCGTTGCCTCCCAGGTTGGCGACCATGCGGCGCAGGACGTTGATCGTGGTGACGAAGTCGGCCGGGTCGACGTCCTGGTGCGCCCGCTCGTGGACTCCCAGGTTCCGCTCGCGGGCGCGCAGTCGGCCGGCCTCGCCCTCCTCGGTCAGCGTCATGCCGCCCGCTTCCTCCGCCATCCAGCCTCGGGCGATCAGGTCGTCGTAGACGCCGTCGAAGTCGGTGCCTTGGTCGTCGTAAGTCGTCAGGCGGGCGGTGAGCGTGGCGCGGGTCCAGGTGCCGGGCTTGCCGGCGATGTGGTTGAGCGTCCACCAGTGGGGCTGGGTCAGGTCCTCCACCGCCAGTTGCTCGCGCAGGGCGCCGACCATGCGGCGGCCTGCCTCGGAGCTCCAGAAGCCTATGGGCTGGGCGGCCAGTTCCTCGTGGGAGTACGTCTTGAGCGGCGTGATCTGTGTGGTCGTCATGTCACGAACGTAGAAGCTCAAGCTTGCTTGAGGTCAAGAACGCACTTCGTTCGGAGTCCCGTCGTCCGCCCCGGTCTCCTCCGTCTCCTCGCCGAGGAGTTCGCGGGCCATGAGCGTGGCGCCCGCGACCGCCCCCGGCATCAGGAACACCGCCACGAACGGGACCAGGAAGGACACCGCGAGCGGCGTGCCGAAGCCCCAGATCAGGGGCTTGCGGGAGCGGAGGAGGGTGAGGCGGTCTCGGAGTTCGACGCCTCGGCGCTGGAGGGCGACCGAGGTGAGTTCCTGGGTGAGGAAGAAGCCGGTGACGAAGAAGCCGGTCACCGGGACGGCGGTCTGGCCGAGGACGGGGATGAAGCCGAGGGCGAAGAGGAGGATGCCCCAGAGGGCGGCGCGTACGAGGATGCGGAGGCTGTCGCGGGCCGAGATCCACAGTTCGCGCCACAGGGGCAGGCCGGACTCGGGGGCGGTGCCGTCCGGGGAGACGTCCCGGTCGACTTTCTCGGAGAGGCTCTCGTAGAAGGGCTGGCCGATGAGGAGGGTGACCGCGGTGAAGGTGAGGACGGAGAGGAGGAGGGCGAGGGCGAACAGGACGGCCGTGAGGAAGCCGCGGAAGAGGCCCTGCCAGGGGCTGGACCAGTCGTCGGCGAACGGGGTCGCCCAGGCGACGGCGTCCGTGCCCCAGAGCGCGAGCGCGACGAGCGCGGCCGCGTAGAGGACGAGGGTGATCAGGCCGGGGAGCAGGCCGAAGCCGTATTGCTTGCCGTGCCGGGCCACCCACTTCTGGCCCCGTAGCAAGTAGTTGAAGCCCGCCCCGAGATCGCGCATGGGGGGCACTTTACCGTTCCGCTGCGGGGGCTCCGGGATGGGGTTTTCGCCCCCTCCGCCCCTTCCCGTCCCGTTCCTGGGGGCTGCGCCCCCAGACCCCCGCTGTCGGCCCTGAACGGGCCTCGTCCTCAAACGCCGGACGGGCTGAGTGGTGCCGGCCGGGCTGAAAGGTCTACGCCGGCGTCATCGCCACCACGACACCCTGGTCCGCCGCAGGCGACACCGCCGCCGACACCCGTACCGCCGCCGCTCTCGCCACCCGCCCCGCCCGGGACGCCGTCGCCAGCAGCATGGGCTGGAGCTGTTCCAGGCCCGCCACCACCAGCTCCTCCCCCGCGATCAGCACCGGGCGGGCCGCCTTCGTCGTCGCCGCTGCCGCCTCCGTGAGGTCGGCCAGCGGGGCGATCGTCGCCCGGAGCACGCCCGCGCCGGCCGTGGCCGCGCGTTCCGCCAGGGCCACCTGGAGCGGCATCAGCGGGGCCAGCGCGGCCGTCAGGGCGTCGGCGATGCGGTTGAGCTCGGGGGACGACTCGCGCAGTACCTCGGCCGCCTCCCGGATCACCGGCGTGAGCGCGAGGAGCACGCCCGCGGCCACGCCCGCCGTCGCGGGCAGCAGCGGTGACGTCGCCTCGACCAGGTCGCCGAGCGCCGCCGCGAACTCCTCGACCGCGGGCTCCACGGCGTCCAGGACCGGCAGCAGGCTGTCGCCCAGCGCCGCCAGCAGCGCCTGGGCCGGCTCGCTCACCGGGTGCACCGCGAGCGGCGCCCCGCTCGTACCCAGCCGCATCAGTGTGTCGATGATCCGGTAGAAGGCCTCCTGGGCCTGCGGGGACGCGCTCGCCTCGGCCAGTTCCGCGGTCGTCTCGCGCAGCACGCGCAGCGCCTCGCTGCCCGAACCGTCCCGTGGATCGAAGGTGTTGAGGGCGATTCTGGTGATGTTCCCGGCCGTGTCGAGCAGTTGGCCGGTGATGTCGGTGGTGTTGCGGGCCATGCGCAGTACGTCGTCCCTGCTGGGGAGCGAAGGGATCGTTGCCACGGGCTCTCTCCTCGCCTCACACGCCGTCGCCGCGGTTTGTGTTCCTCTGGCCTCAGCATGCCCCGTCCGAGCCCCTCGGGATGCGCCATCCGGGGCATCAACGACACCAAGTCCCTCTTGTTGCGGTTGAGTCGAACAGGTACACCTCGCCGTACCGATCTCAGGAAGCCCCGGAGGAGGTACGCGTGCGCACCACGAGAACCGTTCCTGCGAGACCCGTTCCTGCGAGACCCGTTCTGATCGCCACGCTCGCCGTCACCACGGCGAGTTCACTGCTCCTCGCCGCCCACACCGCTGGTGCGGATCCCCAGCCCCCCGTCACCCGGGAGGGCCCCGCCATCGACCGGCACGCCGCCCAGGCCCCCGCGCGCGCCGCCGAGCGAGCCATCACCGCCCCGACCGCCGACATCACCGATACCACCGGCACCGGGCGCGGCTATCCCCGCGAGCAGGTGCTGACCCCCGATCCGGTGAACCCCGCCGACAAGTCCATCAAGCTGGGCCTGACCCCCTACCACGCCATCGCCCCGAAGCTGAACGCCCTGCAGCGGCTCGGCGACCGGGTGAGCGTCGAGGTCGCGGGCCGCTCGGCCGGCGGGCACCGGCTGTACCTCGTCACTGTCACCGCCCCGGAGAGCGCCCACCAGGCCCGCGCCCAGGAGCGGATGCGCGAGCTGATCGAGAACGCGCCGGCCCGGGCCGCCAAGGACCCCGCGATCAAGGCGGGTTACAAGACGCCCGTCTTCGTCAACAACAACATCCACGGCAACGAGTGGGAGGGCACCGACGCCTCCCTGAAGCTCATCGAGCGGCTCGCGACCGCCGACGACCGGAAGACGCGCGACCTCCTCTCCCACAGCCGCCTGTACTTCAACATCACCGCCAACCCGGACGGCCGTATCGCCGGCACCCGCGCCAACGCCAACGGCTTCGACATGAACCGGGACTTCGTCACCGCCTCGCAGCCCGAGGTGCGGGCGATGCGGCAAATCGAGATCGACAAGCAGCCGGCCGTCATGCTCGACCTGCACGGTTACGTCAACGGCACGCTCATCGAGCCCACCACTCCCCCGCACGGCGAGAACTACGAGTACGACCTCTTCCTCAAGAACACCTACGCCAACGCGCTCGGCATGGAGGCGGCCGTCAACGGCCTCGGCTACACGCCCGCGAAGGACGGCGTGCAGCCCGCGCAGATCCCGTTCCGGGACCAGGAGGAGGGCTGGGACGACTGGCCGCCGATCTTCACCCCGCAGTACGCGGCCTTCCACGGCACGGTCGCCGCGCACACGGTGGAGATACCGCTGGCGGTCAACAACGCCGCCTACAGCAGCCTCCCGGAGGCCGAACTGCGCCGCCGGTCCGCGATCAACGTGGACGTGGCGGGCGCCGCCATCGACGCCACCCTCGACTTCGTCCGCACCCACCGCACCTCCCTCGTCGCCGACCAGATCGAGGTCTTCCGGCGCGGGGCGGCGGGCGCCGAGCAGGTCCCGGTGTCGGAAGAGACCGTCCCCGGCGTCCCGGGCATCGGCCCCGAGGACGTCTACACCACGGACTTCCCGCGCGCGTACGTCATTCCGGCCGGAACCGGCACCGGCACCGGTGGCTCCCAGCGCTCCGCCACCGCCGCCGCCCGTCTCGTCGACCACCTCTTCGCCAACGACGTCCGCGTCACCCGCGCGACCCACGCCTTTCGGCTCGCCGGACGGACGTACGCCAAGGGCAGTTACGTCGTCGACATGCGCCAGCCCAAGCGGGGGCTGGCGAACGTGCTGCTCGCCGACGGGCGGGACATCAGCGACAAGGTCTCGGTGATGTACGACATCTCGGGCTGGAGCCTGGGCCGCCTGTGGGGCGCCACGGTGGAGCCGGTGACGTCCGGGAGCCTGTACGGCGCGCCGCTGCGGGCGGTTCACGAGGCCGCGGACGTCGGTTACGTCGCCCCGCGCGGCGACCTGCGGCTGCGGCTCGACGACCCGCGGGAGATCGCGGCGCTCAACTCCCTTCTTCAGCAAGGCGTTCGGGTACGGCAGGCCGCCGACGGCAGTGCGATCGTGCCGGCGGCGGCGCGTTCCCGCGCGGCGGTCGCGGCCCGGACGTACGACGTCTCCTTCGACGCGACGAGGGCGACCGGCACCACCGAGCTGCGCCGCCTCCGCGTGGCCGCGGCCGTGACGCCGGGTGAGCTGTTCGCGCTGCGGGAGATGAACTTCGAGGTCACGCCGGTCTCGACGGCCGTACTGAACGCGGGCTTCGACTGGTCCACGGCGGATGTGCTGTTCGTCTCGGCGGGGCTGGATCACGGCTCCCTGAACACGGCTGCCCGCACAGCCCTGGACGCGTTCCTCGCCGCCGGTCACGGTCTGGTCGGGCGCGGAACCACGGGGGCGGACCTCAACGCGGCGACTGGGCTCCTGGCCGCCAAGCCGGTCGAGGGCAACGGGGACGCCAACGGCGTGGTGCGCGTGGTGAATTCGGGGCCGGTCACGGCCGGGGCGCCGGACCACGGGTTCGTCTACGCGCCCGTCTGGTTCGCCGATCTCGGGCCCGAGGTCCGGGTGGAGCAGTCGTATGCGACCGGAAACCCGCTCGCCTCGGGGCACTGGCGGCCGTCGGAGGACGGTTCGGGCGGTCCCGCGCAGGCCGCGGGGCAGGCCTCGGTCGTCAGCGGTCCGCAGGCCGTCCTGTTCGGCACCGAGCCCCTTTTCCGGGACCATCCCAAGGGGCAATTCGCGCAGGTCGCACGGGCCTTGTTTACAGTGGCACCCGCGAGCAGCGGTACAGGTGAGGAGAGCGGATGACGCAAGAGATCCACGGCACCGTCGCGGACGGCTTCGAGGCGGTACGTGAGGAGTTCGCCGCGTTCGTTGCCGAGGAGCGGCCGGACTACGAGGGGCAGTTGTGCGCGTATGCGCACGGTCGCAAAGTCGTCGACCTGTGGGTGGGCGACGGCGTTACCGCCGACTCCCTCTACGGCGTGTTCTCGTCGACCAAGGGTGCCGCGCACCTCGTGGCCGCGCTCCTCGTGCAGGACGGGACGCTCGAACTCGACCGCAAAGTCACGTACTACTGGCCGGAGTTCGGGGCCGAGGGCAAGGGCGCGCTGACGCTGCGCGACCTGCTCACGCACCGGGCGGGGCTGATCGGGATCGATGCCGGGTTCACCCGGGACGAACTGGCCGACGACCGTGCGGTCGCCGAACGGCTGGCGGACCAGCGGCCGTTCTGGCGTCCGGGCACGGCCTTCGGTTATCACGCGCTCACCCTGGGCGCGCTCACCGGCGAGGTCGTACGGCGTGCCACCGGCCATACGCTCCAGGAGGTGTACGAGGAGCGGGTGCGGGCGCCGTACGGGCTGGACTTCCACCTGGGGCTGCCCGAGGCGCTGGAGATCCGCTTCCGGTCCGTGCAGCCGATGACGCCGACCGCGGAGCAGCAGGCGGTACTGGACTCGGTGCCGAAGGGGCCGCACACGCTCACCTCGATCGCGTACAACACGCATGTGCCTCAGCCGGGTGAGCTGGTGGATCACGCCAACTCCCGTACCGTGCGCGCCAAGGGTCCGGCGTCGGCGGGCGGGGTCGCCGCCGCGCGCGGGCTCGCCGGGATGTACGCGGCGGCGATCAGCGAGGTGGACGGGCGTCCGCCGCTGCTGAAGCCGGACACGGTCGCCGAGGTCGGGCAGATCCACTCGATCGGATACGACCTGGTGGCCCGCACGCACCGCTCGTTCGGCCTCGGTTTCCAGGCCACGGCCGACGCCTGGTACCCGTTCCTGGGCGCCGGCACGTTCGGGCACAGCGGAGCCGGCGGGTCACAGGCCTTCGCGGACCCGCGCAGCGGACTGGCGTACGGCTACACGCGGCGGCGGTGCGCCTACCCGGGCGGGGCGGCGCCGGAGAACGAGCGGCTGGTGAGGGCGGTGCACAGCGCGGCGCTGGCGAGCTGATCGACGTACGACGCCTTCACAGTCGTACTGCCATACGACGAGAGGCCGCACCCCACGTCCAGGGGTGCGGCCTCTCGTCGTATGCAACGAACGCGGTCAGCCGGGCGTCACGGTCATGCTCACAGCTTGACGATCATCTTTCCCGTGTTGTCGCCGCGCAGGACGCCCAGGAACGCCTCCAGGTTGTTCTCGATGCCCTCGACGACCGTCTCGCGGTACTTGAGCGCTCCCGAGGCGACCCAGGGGCCGACCTCCTGGACGAACTCCGGCTGGAGGTCGTAGTGGTCGCCGACCAGAACGCCCTCGACGCGGAGCCGGTTCTGCAGGATCTTGACCATGTTGCGCGGGCCGGGAGTCGGCTCGGTCGCGTTGTACTGCGAGATCATGCCGCAGATCACGGCCCGGCCCCGCAGGTTGAGCGCGCCGATCGCGGCCTCGAGGTGCTCGCCGCCGACGTTGTCGAAGTAGACGTCGATGCCGTCCGGGGCGGCCTCCTTGAGCTGCTCCCGGACCGGGCCGTTCTTGTAGTTGAAGGCGGCGTCGAAGCCGTACTCCTCGACGAGGAGCTTCACCTTCTCGTCGGAGCCGGCGGATCCGATGACGCGGGAGGCGCCCTTGAGCTTGGCGATCTGGCCGACCTGGCTGCCGACGGCACCGGCGGCGCCGGAGACGAAGACCGCGTCGCCCTCTTTGAAGGCGCCGACGCGCAGGAGACCCGCGTACGCGGTCAGGCCCGTCATGCCGAGCACGCCGAGGTAGGCGCTCAGCGGCGCCGCCTCCGGGTCGACCTTGACGGCCTTCTTGGCGTCCACGGCGGCGTACTCCCGCCAGCCGAGCATGTGCAGGACGTGGTCGCCGACCGCGATGCCCTCGGTGTTGGAGGCAACGACCTCACCGACCGCGCCGCCCTCCATGACCTTGCCCAGCTCGAAGGGAGCGACGTAGGACTTGGCGTCGCTCATGCGGCCGCGCATGTACGGGTCGACGGAGAGGTACTTGTTCCGCACCAGCACCTGGCCCTCACCCGGCGTCGGGGCCTCCGTCTCGACCAGGGCGAAGTCCTCTGGCTTGGGCCAGCCGACGGGACGGCTGAGCAGGTGCCATTCGCGGTTGAGCATGACGGAGCCTTTCCATTTACTTCAGTACCTGAAACAACCATGCCTCTAAATATTTCAGGATGTCAAGTAACCGGGTACCCTGGATCCCATGGCCACACCCGAGAAGACCCGCCGACCCGACGCGCTGACCATGGAGGTCGTAGAACTCATCGGTGACGTCGTGGCGCGCTTCTACGAGGACTACGAGGACGCGGCGGCCGAGCACGCGCTGACCGGCGCGCAGGCGCGACTGCTGAGCCTGCTGTCGCTGGAGCCGCTGCCGATGCGGAAGCTGGCGCAGAAACTGAAGTGCGAGCCGTCGAACGTGACCGGGATCGTGGACCGGCTGGAGTCGCGCGGCCTGGTGGAGCGGCGCGCGGCCCCGGCGGACCGCCGCGTGAAGGTGGCCGCGGCGACGGAGGAGGGGCGACGGGTGGCCCGGGAGCTGCGGGAGGGGTTGCGGTTCGCGCGGGAGCCGCTTGCGGGGTTGTCCGAGGGGGAGCGGCTGGCTTTGCGGGATTTGCTGCGGCGGATGCTGGGGGCGACCGCTTAGCGTTTTGGGCGAAGTCCGTACTTTCTCGGACGCGCCCTCCGCAAGCCCGTTGAGGCCACCAAGCCCGACGACGGCGACGAGCGTCCGCTGTGCGCAGTCCCCGTCCACTGACCTTGCGGTCAACTACTGCCAGTCAGATGCGGCCGTTACTCGGCGATGCCTTCGACAAGCAGCCGAGTACGGGAAAGGTGAGCGGAGTGAGTGCTCACTCATTGACGGAGTGAGCACTCACTCCGTACTCTCGCGGTCATGACAGCACCTAAGGAGAACCAGGCCACCCGCCGCCGCGCCCCCGGCATGTCGCCGCAGCAGCGCCGCGAAATGATCATCCAGACCGCGATCCCGCTGATCGCCGAGTACGGCGCCGCGGTGACGACCGCGAAGATCGCCCGCGCCGCCGGCATCGGCGAGGGCACGATCTTCCGGGTCTTCGCCGACAAGGACGAGCTGCTGCAGGCCTGCATGGCCGAGGCGCTCTCCCCCGAGCACGCGGTCCGCGAGCTCGACGCGATCGACGTATCCCAGCCGCTGCCCGACCGGCTCGCGGAGGCGGCCGAGGCGCTGCAGGCGCACATGTCCAGGATGGGTGCGATCGCCGGCTCGCTGGGGCATCGCGGCGGCAAGCACCCCGGAACGGTGCGCGGCGCGGGCCGCAACGAGTCGACGACCCGTATCCACGCGGCCCTCGCGGAGCTGCTGGAGCCCGACAAGGCCGCCCTGCGTCGGCCGCCGGAGCAGATCGCGGCCCTCTTCTTCGGGCTGCTCTTCACCCAGCCGCGTACGGAGGACGAGCCCGACCTGACCCCGCAGGAGCTGGTGGAGGTCTTCCTGCACGGGGCGCTCTCGGGGGGCGCCAAGTGAGCGCGCGGAGAAGGCGCCTGGGGGTTACGGCCCTGGCCGTCCTGGCCCCCGTCCTGGTGTGGCTGGTCGCGGACCCACTGCTGGGACACCGGCTGCGGATCGCCGACGGCGAGCAGACGCTCGACATCGGCGCCGTGCCCGTGGCGGTCGTCGCACTGCTCGCGTCGCTTGCCGGCTGGGGACTGCTGGCCGCCCTGGAGCGGTTCGGGGCGCGGCGCGCCCGCGCGATCTGGACCGGGGTGGCCGGCGCCGTACTGGCCGTGTCCTTCCTGCCGTTCATCGGCGACGGCATGGACGGCGGCACCCGGGTCTCCCTCGCTCTGATGCACCTGGCGGTGGCGGCGGTGCTGATCCCGGGGCTGGGCGGCAGGTCCCCCGGGGCGGGAGCCGGTGCCGCTAGGGGGTGACCGCCGGCACCAACCCCCGCGGTGCGGTGCGCGCGTGCATCCTCGAAGCGAGCAGTTGTCCTCCGCGTGGTTTCCATGAACGATCCGGGTGTGACCACGTTGTTCCTGACAGTCGGCCTGCCGGGGGCCGGAAAGACCACGAGGGCTCGGCAACTGGCCAAGGAGCACAGCGCGCTGCGGCTGACGCCTGATGAGTGGATGATTCCGCTGTTCGGCGAGTCGGAGGCGGACGGGAAGCGCGATGTCCTGGAAGGACGGCTGCTCTCGCTTGCTCTGGAGGCACTGAGGCTCGGAACCAACGTGGTCCTGGACTTCGGACCCAACGCGCTCGGATCGTCCATCGCCAGTCGACCACTCCCGATCAGACCTTCCCGATGAGCGAGGCGGACCTCTTGCGTTGGAGGACGCTGTTCGAGGAGCCCGACGCCGCGGAACTCGAGGGACACAAATCGGCGGTCCGCCTCCTGGTTGGCCGGGCTGGCTCGAGTGGGCCGCCGATCGGTGGCCGTCTTTCACGTGACTGTCCGGCGCACGAGCAGGCGCCCCCTGATGGACGACCAGGAGAGGCGGAGGACCCTGACTGAGACCAGGGTCCTCCGCCTCGACGAGCGATCAGTACATACTCGCCCAGATGACTTTGCCGTCCTGCACGACGACATTGACGCGCTTGCGGTTGAGGTCGTCGTGGCCGTCGGCGCACACGCCGTTCTCGCCCAGAACGCGGATGTCATGGCCGTCCGCCGTCTCGGCGGCCCTCACATCGCTCAGGGAGCGCCCGACGAGGTCCTCTCGTGAGCGTGCGGACCGGGAGGTCGTCGACGGGATGCAGTCTGAGCCCTGTCCGTGCGCTTTCGCGGTCGTATGCGCGGCACTTGGCGGCTTGTCCACCGGATCCGTCCCGCTGTCGGCGCAACTGGTGAGGAGGCCGGCACCGAGCAGAAGCAGCGCGGCGATATGTACCCGCATGATTCGCCTTCCTCCCAGGTCAGCCGGTCAGCACGTATCCGTCGAGGTTCTCCGCGACCCGGGTCTGCGGCGTGTAGAGGCTTCTCCTCGCGCCTCCTTCAGTGTAATAGCCGCTGTGGAAGCCCTTGGCGCTGAAATTGAAGAACCACGGACCGCCGCTGTCACCGGCGGTGGACACGTACTCCTCGGTGGCGGCCAGCCCGCAGAACCGGAGATCGTCGGGCGTGTAGCAGACAGCGAGACTGCGCACGGTGGAACAGCGCTTGTACCCGCTGCCGATCCCGTAGTGGCACACCGAGTCGCCGACCACGGCGTTGCTCGCGTACGAGACGGTCCGCTCCTCCCCGGAGTCCGCCCGGAACGCCGCGCTGGTGCTGTTGCCCGACAGAGTCCTGTGCCACTGCAGGTCGATGTGTGCACCGGACGAGGTGGTGCTGGCGGCGTTCTCGTAGGCGATCACGCCGGTGGCTCCGTCGTACTTCATGTAGTTGTTGCAATGCATCGCGGTCGCGACCCCATTGACGCCGCCGACACGGACGGTGAACCCCGACGTACAAGCGCCACTGCCATCGGTCGCATCGAGCGTGTGGCCGCCCTTGACCGTCGCTTCGGTCCCAGCCCCGACCGTGGAGTCCTCGGTGAAACGCACCTGCACCGGAACGCTTCCGGTGGGGCTGGCCGCGGCGCCGGCCGTCATGGCCGCGGTCACCAGAGCGTCTTGGTCCACCTGCGAGCCCGGCTCCACGCTGTAGGAGATCGTGATCCCGTCGGTCTCCGGGTCGATCTCGGAGACAACCTCCGCCGTCCCCGCGACGTCGGTCGCCGCCTCGAACAGGGCCTGTTGAACCTTCTCCAGGCCCTTCCACTTCAGCGGGGCGCCGTACTGCACCCGCACCGCGTACGGCAACTCCTGAAGCCGATCGAGCACCTTCTGCGGCGGCTTCTCGGTGAAGCGCATCCACAACTCGGCGCCATCGGCGGCAGGATCGTCATCCGCGACGTATCCGGCCTGGACATAGCCGAGGCCATCGTCAGCGGCGAGCTCGGCGGTCAGGTCATCGAACTTCTCCTGCCCGCGGTGCCTGCGCTCCAAGGCGTCCAGCGACTTGCCGGAGTCCCTGGCCAGGGCCTCCAGGTCCCGCTTGACCGTGCCCTTCATCTCCGGCGTGGCTCCAGCGCCCTTGATCACGAGTTCGTGGAACGAACGGGGTGAGCCCACGGTCCGGCTCTTACCGTTCGGTTTCGGCTCGGCCTGCGCACTTGGCGCCACCCCCAGCACAGCCGCCAACACGCCGACACACACGCCGGCCAGCGCCCGATTGAGTCTCACCGTCTTCCCCTCCGGCGCGGCTCCCCAGCCGCGTCCTTGAGGAAGATCAATGAACCAGGGAAGATTGAATCTTCAAAGAGTTTAATCAATGAACAATGGCATAACGGATACCGTTCGCCTGAAGATCGAAATGAGGGCCCGGCTGGCGCGCTGAGTAGGCGCCAGGTTCGCGCGAGATCAGACGGCAGGGCGCCGCCTCCTGGGAGCACCCGGTCCTGATCCTGCGGTGCGGCTGCCGCTGTCATGAAAGCGGGACGCCAGTCTCTTCGGATCCGCCCGGCGATTGAGGACCGCAGTCCTTACGCGCACCACCACAGGAACCGACTGCATGTCTCCGACGGCGTCGGGACCGGGGTCGGGTCCGGCTTCGGTGGCTTGGTCGTGGGGGCCGGGTCCCTGGGTGGGGTCGTCGCGCCCGGGGTCGTGGGGGACGTGTCCGGGACGGTGCCGGTGGGGGCCGGCTGGGGGGCCTTGGTGGGCTTGTCGTCGTCGGCCTTGTCGTCCTTCGGGGACTTCGAGGGGGAAGGGGACGTCGACGCGCCTGGGGAAGGACTCGAGCCCGTGCCCGGCGTGTCGTCCTGCGGCCCCGTCGTCTCGCCGGCCTCCCCCGACGCCGCGCCCTCCGCCGAATCGCCCCCGGCCGCCGCCGGCTTCGGGGCCTTGCCCGGTGCGTCCATGCCGAGTTCCGCGAGGCTCAGTCCGCCTGCCGCCAGGACGAAGCCCGCGGCGATCAGCAGGGTCCGGCGGCGACGGCGTCGGTGCGCGGCGGCTTTGCGATCGCGTCGGCTCGCACCGGCCGCGGGGCCGTCGAGGTCCTCGTCGGCCTCCGGGACGTCGGTGAGGTCGTCGTAGCCCTCGGGGTCCTCGGGAGCGCCGGTGGCCCGGCCACCGCGCCCTCGCGTGCGCCGACGGGCGGCCCGGCCGCCCGAGGGCTCCGCCGCCGTCTCGGCCGGACCGACGGCCGACCCGGCCTCCGCCGCGCCGCCATCGCCTTGGCCGTCCTCGCGCTCGTCGCCGTACCGGGCGACCCCGTGGCTGTCTCCGTGCGCCGAGGTGGCCGCATCCCCACCGCCGTACGCATCCGCGTGAGCGTCGCCCGCATCTCCGCCGCCGTACGCACTCGTGTGCCCGTCGCCGCTGTCCCCGCCGCCGTACGCACCCGCGTGAGCGTCGCCCGCATCTCGGCCGCCGTACGCACCCTCATGGCCGTCGCCGGTGTCCCCGCCTCCGAACGCACCCGCCTGGCCGTCCTGCGGGTACCCGTCGCCGTACGCTCCCGCATGGCCGTCATCCGCGTACCCGCCGCCATACGTCCCGTCGGCCCCGTACGCCTCGTACGCCCCGACACCGCCCCCTACCGCGCCTGTCTGCCCGTAGGCGGACGCCTCCCCCGCGTACGCGCGGATCTCTTCGACCGACGTGCCGCACCCCGGGCAGGCGAGGGCGCCATTCAGGTGCCGTCGGCACGGGTGGCAGTAGTCCATGACGCGGGAAGACTAAGTTCCCCACAGGTAACGTTCATAGTCGCAGGTGTGAAAGTTGTGTAGGGAACCGTCGATTCCGGTACGGGGACCCGCGATCGCACCCCGCCACCGAAAGTGTTGTCGAAAGTAGTGTCGAAACCGTTATGTGCTCTACACGGCCGTTATGCGTTCGACCCATTGACACCCCCCTCACACCATCCTTACTGTCACGCCAGCATTTCGAACGTGTGACGAAATTTCGAACACGCGCGAACTGAGCCGAAAAAAGCCGACGAAGTAGCGAGGGGCAACCGCCGTGCGCATCACCGGAATCAGCACACACGTGGTCGGGACGCCGTGGCGCAACCTGACGTACGTCCAGGTGCACACCGACGAGGGCATCACCGGAGTCGGCGAGACCCGGATGCTGGGCCACACCGACGCCCTCCTCGGCTACCTCAAGGAGGCCGAGGCCAACCACATTCTCGGATCCGACCCGTTCGCTGTCGAGGACCTCGTCAAGCGCATGAAGTACGGCGACTACGGCCGCGCCGGCGAGATCGTCATGTCCGGCATCGCGGTCGTGGAGATGGCCTGCTGGGACATCAAGGGCAAGGCGCTCGGCGTACCCGTGTGGCAGCTGCTGGGCGGCAAGGTGACCGACAAGGTCAAGGCGTACGCCAACGGCTGGTACACCACCGAGCGGACGCCCGAGGCGTACCACAAGGCCGCCCAGGAGGTCGTCGCGCGCGGCTACCGCGCCCTCAAGATCGACCCCTTCGGCACCGGCCACTTCGAGCTCGACCACCAGCAGAGCCTGTACGCGGTGTCCCTCATCGAGGCCGTCCGCGACGCCATCGGCCCCGAGGCCGAGCTGATGCTGGAGATGCACGGCCGCTTCTCCCCCTCCACCGCCGTCCGGCTGGCCAAGGAGCT
This sequence comes from Streptomyces sp. SA15, assembly GCF_002291145.1. Classification (GTDB taxonomy): domain Bacteria; phylum Actinomycetota; class Actinomycetes; order Streptomycetales; family Streptomycetaceae; genus Streptomyces. The sequence continues at coordinate 29,792 of NZ_NTGE01000133.1, read as the reverse complement.
CGCGCCCTTCAAGCCCGCCTGGCTGGAGGAGCCCGTTCCGCCGGAGAACCTCAAGGCCCTGGAGAAGGTCGCCGCCAAGGTCGACATCCCGGTCGCCACCGGTGAGCGGATTCACGATCGCATCGAGTTCCGCGAGCTCTTCGAGAGCCAGGCCGTCGACATCATCCAGCCGGACGTCGGTCATATCGGTGGCATCTGGGAGACCCGGAAGCTGGCCGCCACCGCCGAGACCCACTACATGCTGGTCGCCCCGCACAACGTCGGCGGCCCGGTGCTCACCGCCGCCTCCCTCCAGGTCGGCTTCACCTCCCCCAACTTCAAGATCCTGGAGCACTTCAACGACTTCGCCGACGCGGAGATCAAGAAGGTGGTCAAGGGCGCGCCCCAGGTGAACCCGGAGGACGGCTGCTTCCACCTCTCCGACGCCCCTGGCCTCGGCGTCGAGCTGGACGTCGACGCAGCCGCCGAGTTCCCGCAGCAGCAGGCCCGCTTCGACCTGTGGGCCGAGGGCTGGGAGCAGCGCAAGCCGAAGGGCGCCGAGAAGTGAGCGGCGCCGCCGTCGTCATCGAGGCGCCCGGGGAGCACCGGCTCGCCGAGCACACGCCGCGCGAGCCCGCGCCCGGCGAGGCGCTCGTCCGCGTGCACGCCGTGGGCATCTGCGGCAGTGACCGCGAGGTGTACCAGGGCAATCGGCCCGAGGGGTACGTGCGGTACCCGCTGACGCCGGGCCACGAGTGGTCCGGGACGGTCGAGCGGGTGGGCGCCGGGGTGCCGGAGTCGCTCGTCGGCCGCAAGGTCGTCGGTGAGGGTTTCCGCAACTGCCAGGTCTGCGACCGCTGCCACGCGGGTGAGACGACCCTGTGCACGGCGGGGTACGAGGAGACCGGGTTCACCCAGCCGGGTGCCATGGCCACCACGCTCACGCTCCCGGCGCGGCTGCTGCACGCCCTGCCGGACGACGCCGACCTGACGGCGGCGGCCCTGCTGGAGCCGGCCGCCTGTATCGCGGCCGCCGCGATCAAGGCGAACGCCCGGCCGGGCGAGCGGGTCGCGGTCGTCGGCACCGGGACGCTGGGCATGTTCGCCGTTCAGTTCCTGAAGGCGGGCTCTCCGGCGGAGCTGCTCGTCGTGGGCACGCGCAACGACCGCGAGCAGCTGTCGAGGCAGTACGGCGCCACGGACTTCCGTACGAAGGACCAGCCGCTCCCCGACGACTTCGACGTCGTCATCGAGACCGCCGGGTCCGCCTCCGCCGCGCGCACCGCCGCCTGTCTGCTCAGGCGCGGCGGGCGCCTGGTCCTGACGGGCATCCCGGCGCCGGGCGCCGAGGGTCTCGACCCTACGGATCTGGTCGTACGGCAGCTGGAGGTGCACACCGTCTTCGGTGCGCCGCCGGACGCGTGGGCGCACACGGTGCGGGTGTTCGGCGCCGGACTGCTCGATCCGCTGCCGCTGGTCACCCATGAGCTGCCGCTCGCCGAGTTCCCCGAGGCCATCGAGCTGGTGGGGTCCGGCGATCCGAAGGTGGGCAAGGTGCTGCTCCGCCCCTAGACGTACGCCGGTACGGGAGCGACCTGACGGCCCCCGTACCGGCGTACTCCAAGCCCCGCACGCGCTGAGCCGCGAACCTCGTCCGACATACCGAACAGAAGGACAGCTTGTGACCGACGCTTCCGCCACGGCAGCCCGTAGGCCCGGTGAGCAGGCGCTCACCTCCCTCGGCCTGGGTGCGCCCGCCCTCGACCCCGCCGACGCCTCGCCGCACGCCTTCCCCGGCGGCGGCCGATGGCGCACCGAGATCCCCTCGTGCGAGGGTCCCGAAGCGCTGGCCGTCGTCCTGAAGGAAGCCTCGCGGCTGGATGTGCCGATCCACCGGATCAGCCAGGGCAGCGGCGTGTGGATGCTGACCGACGCCGAGATCACCGAGATGGTCGAGGCCACCGCCGAACGTGACATCGAGCTCTGCCTCTTCACGGGCCCGCGCGGCACGTGGGACATCGGCGGCTCGACGCGGACCGACTCGCGCGGCGGGGGCCTCAGGGCCCGCGGCCACGACGCGGTCGCCGGATGCGTCGAAGACGCCGTACGGGCAACGGAGTTGGGAGTCAAGTGTCTCCTCGTCGCCGACGAGGGCGTGCTGTGGACGCTGCACCGGGCGCGGGTCGCCGGGATCATCCCGGCCGACACGACGCTCAAGGTCTCGGCGCTCATCGGGCCGGTCAACCCGGCCGCGTACGCGGTGTACGAGAACCTGGGCGCCGACTCCGTCAACGTGCCCAGCGATCTGACGCTCGATCACCTCACCGAGATCCGGCGGGTGTCCGCCGCCCCGATGGACATGTACATCGAGGCCCCCGACGATCTCGGCGGCTATGTGCGGATGTACGAGGTCGCCGAGCTGATCCGGCGCGGCGCACCGCTCTACCTGAAGTTCGGCCTGTCCAAGGCACCGGGGATCTACCCGTACGGGCACCACATGCGCGACCTGACCCTGTCCACGGCCCGGGAACGGGTGCGGCGCGGACGGCTCGCCCTGGACCTGCTCGCCCGGCACGGGGCGGACGGCGACATGGCGCCGCTGGGCTCGCGGCTGCCGGGCGCTCTGCGTCGGTTCGATACGCCCTCATAACGTTCCGGACAACGCCTCTTCACAAAACCAGACGCAGCCACACACAATCCGACACACCCTCTTCTCGGTCACAGCACGCCATCGCGCCACGGAGCATCCCGCACCGCCAGACCGAGCCCGGCCCCACACATCAAGGATGATGATCATGCGTACTCGCCGAGCCGCATTCGCCGCCATAGCCGCCTCCGCCTCCCTCGCCCTCACCCTGTCCGCCTGCGGCCAGAGCGGCGAGGGCGGCAGCGAGGAGGGCTCCGGCAGCTCCGAAGGCGCCACCATCGGCATCGCGATGCCCACCAAGTCCTCCGAGCGCTGGATCGCCGACGGCAAGAACGTCGAGGCGGACCTGAAGTCGAAGGGCTACAAGACCAAGCTGGTCTACGGCGAGGACGACCCCGACCAGCAGGTCTCCCAGGTCGAGAACCTGATCACGCAGGGCGTGAAGGCCCTGATCATCGCGGCCATCGACAACAAGTCGATGAACAACGTCCTCCAGCAGGCCAAGGACGCCGACATCCCGGTGATCTCCTACGACCGCCTGATCCTCGGCACGGAGAACGTCGACTACTACGCGTCCTTCGACAACGAGAAGGTCGGCGAGCTCCAGGGCAACTACATCGTCGAGAAGCTCGGCCTGAAGGACGGCAGCAAGAAGGGCCCGTTCAACATCGAGCTCTTCGCCGGCTCGAACGACGACAACAACACCCGCTACTTCTTCCAGGGCGCGATGAACGTCCTGCAGCCCTACATCGACAAGAAGCAGCTCGTCGTCAAGTCCGGCCAGACCAAGCTCAACCAGGTCACCACCCTGCGCTGGGACGGCGGCACCGCCCAGCGGCGCATGGACGACATCCTCACCGGCACGTACAAGAGCGGCCGGGTCGACGCGGTCCTCTCCCCGTACGACGGCATCTCCATCGGCATCATCTCCGCGCTGAAGTCCGACGACTACGGCTCCAAGGCCAAGCCGCTGCCGATCGTCACCGGTCAGGACGCCGAGGTCGCCTCGGTGAAGTCGATCATCGCCGACCAGCAGGCGATGACCGTCTACAAGGACACCCGCGAGCTCGCCAAGGTGTCCTCGAACATGGTCGACGCGCTGCTGAACGACAAGAAGCCCGAGGTCAACGACACCAAGACCTACGACAACGGCGCGAAGGTCGTCCCGGCCTACCTGCTCGACCCGATCGCCGTGGACAAGGCCAACTACCAGAAGGTCGTCGTCGACTCCGGCTACATCAAGGCAAGCGACCTGAAGTAACCGCCGCCGCCCGACCGACGATTCACCACTGATTGGAAGGCACGACCATGGCGGGACCCGTCCTGGAAATGCGCTCGATCGTCAAGACCTTTCCCGGCGTCAAGGCGCTGTCGGACGTCACACTGACCGTCCAGCAGGGCGAGGTCCACGCCATCTGCGGGGAGAACGGCGCCGGCAAGTCGACCTTGATGAAGGTCCTCTCCGGCCTCCACCCGCACGGCACGTACGAGGGCGAGATCCTCTTCGAGGGAGAGGTCTGCGAGTTCAAGGACATCAGGGCCAGTGAGCATCACGGCATCGTGATCATTCACCAGGAGCTGGCCCTGGTGCCCTTCCTCTCCATCGCGGAGAACATCTTCCTCGGCAACGAGCACGCCACGCGGGGCATCATCAGCTGGACCGAGACGCTGCGGCACGCCACCGAACTACTGCGCCGGGTCGGTCTGACCGACCACCCGGACACCCGCGTCGCCGACATCGGCGTGGGCAAGCAGCAGCTCGTGGAGATCGCGAAGGCGCTGTCGAAGAAGGTGAAGCTGCTCATCCTGGATGAGCCGACCGCCGCGCTGAACGACGAGGACAGCGGCAAGCTCCTGGATCTCATCCTGGAGCTGAAGAAGCAGGGCATCACCTCGATCATCATCTCCCACAAGCTCAACGAGATCCGCAAGGTCGCCGACTCGGTGACGATCCTGCGGGACGGCCGCACCATCGAGACGCTGGACGTGAAGGCCCCGGAGACCACCGAGGACCGGATCATCAGCGGGATGGTCGGCCGCGACCTGGAGAACCGCTTCCCGGAGCGGACGCCGCACCAGCCGGAGGAGGGCACCGCGCCCGCCCTGGAGATCCGGGGCTGGACCGTGAACCACCCGATCGACCAGCAGCGCAAGGTCGTCGACGACGTGTCCATCCAGGTGCGGCGCGGCGAGATCGTCGGCATCGCGGGCCTCATGGGGGCCGGGCGCACCGAGCTCGCGATGAGCGTCTTCGGCCGTTCCTACGGCCGGTACGCGGGCGGCACGGTCCTCAGGGACGGCAAGGAGATCCGTACGAAGACCGTCTCCGAGGCGGTCAAGCACGGCATCGCGTACGTCACCGAGGACCGCAAGCACTACGGCCTCAACCTCATCGACACCATCAACCGGAACATCTCACTCAGCGCCCTGGGGAAAGTCGCCAAGCGCGGTGTCGTCGACGAGCACGAGGAACGGCAGGTCGCCGAGAGCTTCCGCAAGTCGATGAACATCAAGGCCCCGACCGTCTTCGAGCCGGTGGGCAAGCTGTCCGGCGGCAACCAGCAGAAGGTCGTCCTCAGCAAGTGGATCTTCTCGGGTCCCGAGGTGCTGATCCTGGACGAGCCGACACGCGGGATCGACGTCGGCGCCAAGTACGAGATCTACACGGTCATCGACCAGCTGGCGGCCGACGGCAAGGCGGTCGTCTTCATCTCCTCCGAGCTGCCGGAGCTGCTCGGTATGTGCGACCGCATCTACACGATGGCCGCCGGACGGCTGACCGGTGAGTTCTCGCGGGCCGAGGCCTCACAGGAATCGCTGATGCGTCAGATGACGAAGGACAAAGAGGTAACCCGATGAGCACGGATGTGACCGCCAAGACGCCGGCCCCGGCGCCGCCCGGCAAGGGCGGTTCGGCCGCGGGCGACGGCCTGCTCCAGCTGGTGCTGGACGGCATGCGCCGCAACATGCGGCAGTACGGCATGCTGATCGCCCTCGGCCTGATCGTGGCGCTGTTCGCCGTGTGGACCGACGGCGACCTGCTGCTTCCGCGCAACGTCTCGAACCTGGTCCTGCAGAACAGCTACATCCTGATCCTCGCGATCGGCATGATGCTGATCATCATCGCGGGCCACATCGACCTGTCGGTCGGCTCGTTGACAGCGTTCGTCGGCTCGATAGCCGCCGTGTTCATGGTCAAGAACGACATACCCTGGGTCCTCGCCGTGGTGCTGTGCCTGGCCATCGGCGCGGCCGGGGGTGCCGCACAAGGGTTCTTCATCGCCTATCTCGGCATTCCGTCGTTCATCGTGACCCTCGCCGGCATGCTGGTCTTCCGCGGTCTGACCGAGATCTTCCTGGAGGGACAGACGCTCGGCCCGTTCCCGGAGGGTCTGCAGAAGGTCTCCAACGGCTTCCTGCCTGAAGTGGGTCCGGACACCAATTACCACAACCTGACGCTGCTGCTGGGCTTCGCCGTGCTCGCGTTCGTGGTGCTCCAGGAGGTCCGTGACCGCAAGCGGCAGCAGGAGTTCTCGCTGGAGGTGCCGCCCACCAAGCTCTTCGTGCTGAAGCTGGTCGCGCTGGTCTGCGCCGTCCTCGTGGTCACGCTGCTGCTCGCCAGCTACAAGGGCACCCCGATCGTGCTGCTGCTCCTCGGTGTGCTGGTCGTCGGCTTCGGCTATGTGATGCGCAACGCGATCATCGGCCGTCACGTCTACGCGATCGGCGGCAACCTGGCCGCGGCCAAGCTGTCGGGCGTGAAGGACAAGAAGGTCACCTTCCTGCTCTTCCTGAACATGGGCATGCTCGCGGCCCTGGCGGGTCTGGTCTTCGCCGCCCGCTTCAACGCGGCCTCGCCCAAGGCCGGCCTCAACTTCGAACTGGAGGCGATCGCGGCCGCGTACATCGGCGGCGCGTCGATGAGCGGCGGCGTCGGTACCGTCCTCGGCGCGATCATCGGTGGTGTGGTCCTGGGCGTGCTGAACAACGGTATGAACCTCGTCGGCATCGGCACCGACTGGCAGCAGGTCATCAAGGGCCTGGTGCTCCTGGCGGCGGTCGGATTCGACGTGTGGAACAAGCGCAAGGTCGGTTCGTAACGAACTGGGGCCCCGCCAGAAGGCGGGGCCCTTTCTCTCTCCATTGCAGGAGCCGCACATGGAACTGAGCAGACGTACCGTCATCGCCGGGGCCGCAGCCGCCGGCATCACCGCCGCCACCGTCGGTGGCACGGCCCACGCCACGGGAGGCAGGAAGCCGGTGAAGTCGCTCTTCGGCAAGCTCGCCGACGGCACGAAGATCTACAGCTGGGCGCTGGAGAACGGCGGGACCCGCATGAAGGTCCTCACCTACGGCGGCATAGTCCAGTCCCTGGAGATCCCCGACCGGCACGGCCGGTACAAGAACGTGTCGCTGGGCTTCGACAACATCGAGGACTACGTCGCCTCCAGCCCGTACTTCGGCGCCCTGATCGGCCGGTACGGCAACCGCATCGGCAAGGGCCAGTTCACCCTGGACGGCAAGAAGTACCAGGTGAACGTCAACGACGGCGCCAACAGCCTGCACGGCGGCGCCCAGGGCTTCGACAAGCGCGTGTGGGACATCGAGCCGTTCACCAAGGGCGCGGACGTCGGCCTGTACCTGTACTACACGTCCGTCGACGGCGAGATGGGCTACCCGGGCACGCTCAAGGTGAAGGTCACCTACACCCTCACCAAGCACGGCGACTGGCGCATCGACTACGAGGCCACGACCGACAAGACCACGGTCGTCAACCTCACCAGCCACGTCTACTGGAACCTCGCCGGCGAGGGCAGCGGCACGATCGAGGACCACGAGCTCCAGATCGCCGCCTCCCGCTACACGCCCACCGACTCGGGTCTGATCCCGACCGGCGAACTGGCGAAGGTCTCCGGCACCCCCTTCGACTTCCGCAAGGCCAAGCCGATCGGCCGGGACATCCGCGCCGCGCACCCGCAGCTGATCACCGCCAAGGGCTTCGACCACAACTGGGTCCTGGACAAGGGCATCACGGCCCAGCCGGCGCACATCGCCACACTCCGCGACCCGTCCTCCGGCCGCACCCTGAAGATGGCCACCAACGAGCCGGGCCTGCAGTTCTACTCGGGCAACTTCCTCGACGGCACCCTGACCGGCCCCGGCGGCCGCACCTACCGTCAGGGCGACGCCCTGTGCCTGGAGACGCAGCACTTCCCGGACTCGCCGAACCACGCGTCGTTCCCGTCGACCGTGCTGAAGCCGGGGCAGACGTACCGGACGACGACAGTGCACTCGTTCGACTGCTGACCCGTCTTCACAGGTGGCACACAAGTTCTCACCGATCTCTCAGCGGCTGAACAGCGCCACCCCAGCCTCCGTATGTAAGGGCGGCCCGTGCTCCCCCGCGCGGGCCACCCAAGACGACGGGCCCGGTCGTCCCCGCCGAGCCCGCCCCATACGGAGGCTCCTTTGGCTGACAACGTCACCTCGCTGTTCCGCAGCACCGCGGCGCACAGCCCGTCGATGGCGGCGCTGACGCGGGAGGGCGGCGAAGGAGCCGGTCCGGTCGACTTCTGCATTCCCTGCAACCCGTACTTCCCCACGCCCGCCATGTTCGACGAGATGGCGGGCCGCCTTCGCGACATCATCACGTACTACCCGAGCAGCGCCGACACCATCACGGCCGAGCTGTGCAGCCTGCTCCAGCTTCCCCCGCAGTGCGTGGCGATGGGTAACGGCTCGACGGAACTCATCACCTGGATCGACCACTTGCTGGTCCGCGAGTCCCTCGCCATCCCCGTCCCCACCTTCGGCCGCTGGACCGACCAGCCGATGGAGACCGGCAAGCGGGTCGACATGTTCCCGCTCCAGGAGTCCAGCGGCTTCGCCCTGGACCTGGCGCAGTACGCCGAGTTCATCCGCGCCCGCGGCACCCGGGTCGCCGTGATCTGCAACCCGAACAACCCCGACGGCGGCTTTCTGCACAAGCACGCGATCGTGCAGTTCATGGACGCGATGGCCGACCTGGACCTGGTGGTGATCGACGAGTCGTTCCTGGAGTTCGCGGACGCCGAGGCCGAGCCGAGCGTCGTGCAGGAGGCGATGCTGCGGCCCAACGTCATCGTTCTGCGCAGCCTCGGCAAGAACTTCGGTCTGCACGGCATACGTTTCGGCTACCTGGTCGCCAACCCGGCGCTCGCGGGACGGGTGCGGTCGATGCTCCCCAAGTGGAACCTCAACTCCTTCGCGGAGCACGTGGTGTTCATGCTCAAGGAGCACGGCGCCGAGTACGCGCAGAGCCTCCAGCAGGTGCGACGGGACCGGCTGGACATGGCCGGCCAGCTGGCCGCGCTGCCTGGTCTGACGGTGTACCCGTCCCAGGGCAATTTCCTCTTCGTGCGCCTCCCCGTGGGCGCCGAAGGCACCGTGGTCCGGGACCGGATGCTCACCGAGCACCGGATCCTGGTCCGCGAGTGCGGCAACAAGATCGGCTCCTCCAGCCGCTTCCTGCGACTCGTGGTGCGCCCCCAGGTGGACGTGCGTCGCCTGGTGTCCGGCCTGGAACAGGTGCTCTACGGGACCAGGAGGGGAGCCGCCGTGCCCGAGCTGGCTACAGGGACCAGCTACAGCTCGGGTACGGCGGCAGTTGACCGGTTGGTCAGTTCCACCAACGGCTCCGGCATGCAGGGCCTTGCCGCTCAGGCCATGGGTTCCGGCGGGCAGGGGATCGCAGCCGCCCCGGCCGCCGGGACCGGCATGCCGATGCCAATGCCTGCGGCGGCTCAGGCGGGGGCGCAGGCGGTGGGCTTCCCGGCCCCTGCACCGACTCCGATGCAGGCGCCGACTCCGATGCAGGCGCCGACTCCGATGCAGGCACCGACTCCGGTACCGGCGCCGGCGCCCATGCCTGCGCCCATGCCGGCCCCGATGCCGACTCCGGTGCCGGCTGCGGCCCAGGCGCCGGGCCCGATGGGCGGCCCGACGCCGCCCGGCGTCCCCGCCCGGGGCGGGCTCACCGCGGCCCAGGTCCGCGGCATGACCGGCCCGGCCGCTGCGGCGGATCTTCAGACGGCTCCGGCGACCGGGTGGCCCAATGCGCAGAGTTGGCCTAACGCTGCGGGGATGGGGCAGGCCGGGTGACAGACGCCTATTCGCCGTAAGTGGTGCTGTGTGCGGGCGACTGCGGACCCGTTGTGGCTGGTCGCGCAGTTCCCCGCGCCCCTGGGTTAGCTGTACTAAACCGGGTTTAGGCGCCACTGTTGGCAGTTGTTGTTCAGCCACGTCCACTGGCGTACATCTGCCGCGTCCGCCGTTGAGCAGTTCGCGACATCCGCGACCTTGCCCGTGGCCTGGTTGACGATCCGGACGTAGCCGCCGTCGGTGGCGAGGAACCGGAACCGCTGGCAGGTGTTGTTCAGCCACGACCACTGCCTCAGATCGGCGCCGTCGGCGGACGAGCAGTCGGCGGTGTCCAGGACCTTGCCGGTGGCCACGTTCACCAGGCGGCTGGTGTCGTCCCCCTGGTCCTCGATCCGCCACCTCTGGTTGTTGCCGCCGCTGCAGGTGTACTGCTGGACGTTGGCCCCGTCCGCCGTCGAACTTCCGGCGACGTCGAGGCACTTGCCGCTGTTGCGGTTCGTGATCGTGTACGTCGTCGAGGCGGCCGACGGCTCACCCGACGGACCGGTCATGCTCGCCCCGAGCCGGACAGGCGTACCGAAATTCGGTGTGCCGTCGGAGTTCCAGGTGAGCTTCTGCGCTCGGGCCGTGCGGCCGTTGTCGCAGCCGTCGGAGGAGGAGTCGTTGGCGTGGTAGACGATCCAGTCCTCGGTGCCGTCGGGCGACTTGAAGTGGCCGTGGTGGCCGGGCCCGTAGACGCCGTTCGCGTCGTTCCGCTGGAAGACGGGCGTCGACTTCTTCGTCCAGGAGGATGCGGAGAGGGGGTCGGAGCCTGTCAGGGTCAGCTGGCCGAGTTTGTAGTCGGGGGTCCAGCATCCGCTGGCGGAGTAGATGAGGAAGGTCCTGCCTCCCCGTTGGAGGATCTCCGGGCCTTCGTTCACCGTGCCGCCGGACGTCTCCCAGGAGTTGGTCGGCCGGGAGATGGTGGAGAAGCCGGTGGCGAGGGTGTAGGGGTTCGACATCCGGGCGGCGACGAGGTTCTGCGTCCCACCGCTCGCGCTGCCGAACAGGTACAGCTGGCCGTTGATGGTGGCGACCGTCGGGTCCAGCATCCAGGCGGAGTTGAGCTGGTTCCTGTAGGTGTACGGCCCCATGGGATCGGAGCCCGCGCTCTCCAGTACGTGGGTGCGCTGCGTCGGGTTGTAGTCGGAGACGTTCTGTCCGGCGACGTAGTACAGGTACCAGCGGCCGTTGAGGAAATGCAGCTCCGGCGCCCAGATGTTGCAGCAGCGGTTCGCCGCGTCGCCCTTCCACACCTGCACGCTGGGGGCCGTGTTGAGCCCGGCGAGGGTGGTGGACTTGCGCATGGTGATGACGTCGGTCCAACTCGTCGACACCATGTAGTAGTTGCCGTTGTGGTACGAGATCCAGGGGTCGGCGCCCTTCTGCGCCTTGACCGGGTTGGAGAAGGAGGCCGCGCTCGCGGAGGGCTGTCCGAGCGACAGGGCGAGGAGCAGCGCGGCCAGCAGGGTCAGTAGGCGACGGGCCATCCGCTGCTCCAGTTCAGAAGGTTGATGCCCAGCTTGGGCGTGCCGTTGTCGTTGCCGTCGTAGTAGTGGTAGACGATCAGGTCGCCGTCGGCGTCGTTCATGATCGACTGCCCGCCGGGGCCGATGACGCTGCCGTGGGACTCCAGGACGGGCGTCCCGCCGTTGTTCATCATCGAGACGCCGTTCTTGTCGCGGTACGGCCCGGTGACGCTGGTGGCCCGGCCCACCTTCACCTTGTACGTCGAACTGGTGCCGTTGCAGCAGGTGTCGTAGGAGGCGAAGAGGTAGTAGTAGCTGCCTCGTTTGACGATGTAGGGCGCTTCGACGGCCTTGGTTCCGGTCGGGCGGGAGGCGAGGGAGTACCGGGTGGTGTTGCTCGAGAGCTGCTTCCCGGTGGACGGATTGATCTGGATCATCTTGATCCCGGTCCACCAGCTCCCGAACGACAGCCACCACTTGCCGTCGCTGTCGACGAAGAGGTTCGGGTCGATGGCGTTGTAGTCGCTGGACGAGCTCGACGTGTAGACGGTGCCCTGGTCGGTCCAGCTGCCCGGCTGCCCGGTGCTGGAGGTGGCGAGACCGATGGCGGAGGTGTTCGAGCCGAACTTCGAGACGGAGTAGTACATCAGGTACCTGCCGCCGTGGTACGAGATGTCGGGCGCCCAGGCCTCCGGGACGGAGGAGTAGTTCCGCCACCAGCTCGGCCTGCTGGAGAAGGCGTCGCTGCCGTTCCTGAAAGCGGTGCGGTCGCTGGAGGTCTTACTGGCGATGCCGCCGCCCGTGGCGTAGAGCAGGTACTGGCCGGACGAGGTGCGGATCATCGTCGGGTCGTGGGTGACGATGTCGCCGGTGACCCGGCCGGGGTTGGGGTACGCGGACGCCGAGCTCGGGACGAGGGCGAGCAGGACGGCGGCGGGGACGGCGAGCAGGGCGGTTCTGCGGGAGGTGCGGCTCACGCTGACGCTCCTTGCAGGTGTGGGGGTCTGAGGGTCCGCGATATGTCCGTGATTTCGAACAGTGATCGCCTGTTCGGACGGGACCGTAGAATCGAACCCCTTGCGCGTCAATGGCCCGCGCAGCCTCAACTCTCCACGCGCCCGGAAAACTTCACGCAGCCGGGCCGAGCTCTGCCTCCAGGCGCTCACTCCAGTCCGCGTCCGCCAGCCCCGCGCCCACCAGCACGTCCCGCCAGTCCTCCTTGGCCAGCTGTACCGCGTCGAGAAGGCGGTCCAGCCTTCCCCGGCCGCACAGCAGCGTGGCGGCGGCGATGCGCTCCTTGTCCTCCCTCTCGCCCATCTCGGTGAGGTGGTGCACGAGCTCGGCGAGGAGCCCCTCCACGACCTGGCCGTGCCGCCCGGAGAAGTCCTGGGCGATGCGCTTCACCATGCGCGCGGTCAACGCCATGCGCACTCCTTTTCACATACTTCGATGCCTGGTGATACTTTTGACCTGATTTACGCTACCCCGATCACCGGACGAAGGGGCCGCCCGCCGAGCGGACGGCCCCACCCTTCTCACTTGCCCGGGCACTTCTTCCAGGCGAGGTGGTACTTGGTGCTGATGTCACCGTCGGTCGAGTCCATCGTCATGAAGCTGACCTTGCCGGGCGACTGGGTGCCCGCGTTGACCCGGAGCTCCGTGTTGATGTTGAAGTTGCGCTGGACCCCGCAGGGCGCGTAGACGAGCTGGGCCCAGTCCGTGGTGTCGGTGGCCTGCCAGTTGTCGTTGTACGCGCCGGCGAAGTGGTGGGTCTTGTACACCGTGCCGGAAGAGCCCTGGAAGTAGTACGAGGCTCTCTGCACCGCGCTCGCCCCTGGCTGGAGCATGGCGTAGCCCCGGTAGTCCGCGCTGGCGATGGCGTACGTGAAGCCCTGCGGTACGTGGACGATGAGACTGAGCTGACAGTTCCTGCGCGACGCCGTGGGGTCGGAGTTGCCGCCGGCCTGGGCGAGGTAGTCGCTGTAGGTCACCGTGAAGGCGGTGTTGTCCTCGGAGACGGCGACCGCGGTCGTGCCCTGCGGGCAGCCCGAGCCGTTCACCGTGGCGACCTTGATGACGATCTTGTCCGGGGGCGGGTCGTCGAACCCGGAGGACGGGCCCTGCGCGGGCAGGGCGGTGGTGAGGAGCGCGGCGATCGCGCCGCCGAGGAGCAGGCCACCGGCCATGATTCTCCCATCCGTTCAGTGGGGGGTTACCAAGTCATGCACTACTAAGTCATGTACATGTCAATAGACGGGTGCACGCGCCCCGGCCCATGAGAGGAACATGAAGAAGCTGTGAAGGCCGGAGCGCTCGCAGCGTACGCAGCCCCACCGCGAGCGGCCAGGTCGCTCTCCGGCCATTCACAGAGGCCCGTTCACAGCGTCCTCAGGGGTTCTCCCAAGCCGCCGGTTCCGCCGCCAGCTGCCGTACCGGCTCGGGCAGGGCGTCCGCCGCGAGGTCGGCGACCGTGACGCCCTCCAGGATCCGGCGGACGTTGGCGCGCAGCGCGATCCACAGCGGCAGCAGGGGCTCGGCGGTCCCGGTGTACGCGAGGCCCGTGGGGCGCTCGCCGCGCACCGACACGATGGGGCCGTCGACGGCCCGGATCACGTCCGCTACGGTGATCGCCGAGGCTTCGCGCGCGAGACGGTAGCCGCCGCCCCCGCCGCGTCGGCTGTCGACGACGCCGCCGCGCCGCAGGTCGCCGAGGATCCCCTCGAGGAACTTGTGCGGAATGTCCTGGACGGTGGCGATGGTCTCCGCCTTCACCGGTCCGTCGTCCTGCCGTACGGCGAGCTCCAGCACCGCTCGTACCGCGTAGTCCGCTCGCGCCGAGATCCTCATATGACAATTGTGCGGTGTCCGGCCGTACAGAATGACCCACCACGGGCGGTCGCGGGACGAACAGGCAACACAGGAGGCGCTCCCTTGGGGCTCAGCAGACGTACTTTCAGCGCCCTCGCCGGCGCCACGGCGCTCGGCTTCGCGCTGGGCGGCAGCGGCGGCGCCCGGACGAACGCCTCCTCGTCCCGCAGTGTGGCCACCGGCCCCGCGCCGGGTCCGCCGGCCGCCGACGGGCTCGGGCACACGGTCGGCTTCGACCGGTACTCGCTGCTCGTGGACGGCAAGCGGCTGGTGCTGTGGTCGGGCGAGATGCACCCGTTCCGGCTGCCGAGTCCGTCGCTGTGGCGGGACGTGCTGCAGAAGATGCGCGCGCACGGCCACAACGCGGTCAGCGCCTGCTTGCCGTGGAACTACCACTCCCCCGCGCCCGGGGAGTACGACTTCACTGGCGTCCGCGACCTCGACCTGTTCCTGCGCACGGCCGCCGAGACCGGCCTGTACGTGATCCTGCGGCCGGGCCCGTACATCGACGCGGATGTCGACGGCGGCGGCCTCCCGGGCTGGCTGACGGCCACCGGGGCCCGGGCCGACACCGCCGACCCGGCCTATCTTGCGCACGCCGACGAGTGGCTGACGCGGGTGAACTCCATAGCCGCCCGGCATCTGTTCACCAAGGGCAGGGGCACGGTCCTGCTGTACGAGCTCGAGGACCGGTTCCGGAGCAAGGCGCGCGCCGACGGCATCGACGTGCCCCTCCTCCACGGCGACCAGTGGAGGAAGAGGGACGGGCGGCCCGACCCGTGGGGCGGGAAGGGGTACGCGCAGTCGCGGCGGATCCGGGACGCGGCGTACGAACGGCGTCTCCTCCTCACCGACCTCGCGGGCGGCAGCCCGCTGCACAACGCCTACATGACCTTCGGCGGCACCTCGTGGGGCTGGCTGCCCGCGCCGGCCGTCTACACCTCGTACGACTACGGGGCGGCCATGGACGAGGGCCGCCAGCCGACCGCGAAGCTCACCCCGACGCACCAGATCGGGCATCTGCTGCAACGCCAGCCGGACTTCGCCAAGCTGCACCGGGCGGCGGCGGTCAGGGCCCCGCACGACCGGCTGAAGGTGTACAACCTGAGGAACCCGGACACCGGCGCCCACGTCTACGTCCTGCGCAACGACAGCGCCGAGAAGGTCACCTCGACGCTGCCCGGCACCGACTTCGACGTACCCGTCACCGTCCCGGCCCGGGACGCCCGCCTGCTGGCGACCGGACTGGCCCTCGGACAGCGGAAGCTGAGGTACTCCACCGTGCAGCCCATGATGTGCCTGACCGCCGGGCGGCAGGACATCGCGGTCTTCGCGGGCCCGCGCGGCGAGATGGCTCAGATCGCGCTGGACTGCCCTCAGGAGCCGACGACGACCCGGCTGGACGCCGAGGGCGCGTGGGTGTACGACCGCGGCGTGCTGCGGGTGACCGCTCCGCTCGGCGCCGGTGGACTGACCCGGGTCCTGGTCGAGGGCGGCGGGGGCGACCGGCCGCTGCTGCTGCTCTTCGCCGACGACGCCACCACCCTGCGGCTGTGGCCGTACGACACCCCGTCCGGCTCGGTGCTGGTGTACGGCCCGGCGCTGGTGCGTGACGTCACCCTGCGCGGCGCCACCGCGCACGTCACCGGTGACACGGTCGGGGAGACCGGGCTGGAGGTGTGGGGGCCGCGCGGTATCGGCCAGGTCACCTGGAACCGGCGCCCGTTGCGGACGCGGGCCAGCGCCACCGACAGCCTGCTGGTGGAGCAGTTGCTGCCCGGGGTACGCCCGGTGAGCCTGCCCGCGCTGGACGGCGGGTGGCGGCGACGGGACGAGAACCCCGAGTCCGCTCCGGATTTCGACGACTCTGACTGGGCGGTCGCCGACAAGAAGACGGCGTACAGCGTCACCCCTGTGCCCAAGGGGCAGCCCGTCCTCTTCGCGGACGACTACGGCTTCCACTACGGCGACGTCTGGTACCGGGGGCGCTTCACGGACGCCGATGACCTCGAGTCCGTGTCCCTCGCCTACAGCACCGGTACGCAGGGGCTGCTGATGGCATGGCTGGACGGGGAGCCGCTGGGCACGCACCGGATGCCGGTGCCGGACAACGGCACGGTACGGCAGGGCAGTTGGGCGGCGACGGCCACGTTCTCCGTGCCCGAGAGGGTGCGTGAGCGCGGCTCCGAGCGCGTCCTGTCCGTCCTCGTCCGGCGGATGGCGCGCGACACCCAGGAGGCGGCCCGCGGGCTGACGGCGGTCACCTTCAAGGGGGCCTCCCCGAAGGTCGCTTGGCGTTTGCAGGGAGCGGCGGCACCCGATCCCGTGCGCGGGCCGCTGAACAACGGCGGGCTGTTCGGGGAGCGGAAGGGCTGGCACCTGCCGGAGCTCGCCGACGGCGACTGGGAGACCGTCGACCTTCCCTGGTCCGACCGCCGGCAGGGCGTGACCTGGTACCGGACGACCTTCAGCCTCGCCGTGGAAAGTGGCGTCGACGCCTCGATCGGGCTCGTCCTCGAGGACGACCCGGCTCACGCCTACCGCGTCCAGATCTTCCTCAACGGCTGGAACATGGGCCAGTACATCAACGACGTGGGCCCGCAGCACACCTTCGTCCTGCCGAACGGGATCCTCCGCACACGTGGCGCCAACACATTGGCTCTGGCGGTCCTGTCCGACGGGACCACACCGTCCGGTCCGCGGGATGTACGGCTGACGCTGCTGGGGAGCGCGGCGGGTGGGGTGCCCGTGGAAGCGGTATGACCGAACGGCCCGTCCCGTGCATTGCCTTCTCCGGCCTGCTGGTGAACCGTATTGCCCCCAGATCGCCGAAGAAGAAGGGGGAACCTCGTGCGAAGACGGCGTTTCATCAGCGGATTAATGGGTGCCGGGGCCGGGCTGGGCCTGGCCTCGGCGAGCGGCGGAACGGCTGGGGCAGCTGAGGCCGCCCCGGCCGTCGCAGAACCCCGTGACTGGCAGGCCGTACCGGCGCCCGAGGGCACGCCGGCCGCCCAGTTGACCGACGTGGCCGCCGCGGGTCCCGGCCTCGCCTGGGCCGTGGGCGAGGAGGGCCGCGACGGCGGCACCCGCGGCACGCCTCTCGCGCTCGTCTGGGACGGCACGGCCTGGACGCGCACCGGCCTCGGCCACCTCGGACTGACCGGATCGCTGTGGTCCGTCGCCGGCGCCTCCGACGGCTCCGCCTGGGCCGTCGGCGGTGCAGCGACCAGCGCCGCACGGCTCCTCGCCTGGGACGGGCAGACCTGGCAGGACGCCGACTTCCCCGGACGCGGGGCGGCCGGGACCTCCCTCACCGGCGTCACGACCGAGCCCAAGGGCCACGTGTGGATCTCCGGCCGGAACAGCGACGGCTGCGTGCTGCTGCACGGTCACCGGGGCCGCTGGACGTGGTCGCCACCGCTCCCGAGCGGGGCCACCGCCACGCCGTCGGGCCTGTGCCGTACGCGGTGCGGTGACGTGTGGGTCTACGGCAGCGAGCTCGTCGCCCGCTGGGACGGCGACACGTGGACCGAACTGCCCGCACCCGGCGGCATCCGCGCCACCGTGACCGGACTGCTCCCCGTCGCCGACGACGACATCTGGCTCACCGGCTACGGCTACGGGGTCGGCGGCCCGCCCGGCAAGCCCCCGGGCGTCCACCTCCTGCACGGGGACGGCAGCACCTGGCAGAGCGTCACGGCGCCCTTCGGCGTCGGCATGCTCACCGCGATCGTCGGCGACGCGCGGGGCCGGTCCGACCGCATCGCGGGCTGGGACTTCTGGGACCAGAAGCGGGCCCACTACCTGCGGTGGGACGGCGCGGCCTGGGTGAGCGAACGCGGTCCGGCCGCCGACACCCCCGTGCTGATCAGCTCCCTTGTCTCCGTGCCCGGCTCGGGCGGCGACTACTGGGCGGTCGGTACGACGTCCTCCTCGCCGTATCCGCCCGCCCAGGTCCGCATCGAGCGGTGACCGCGGAGCTGACTACGCCAGCCGGATGACGTTCCAGGACAGCGGCTCCAGGACGGCGTTCAGCGTGCCGTCCTGGAGGGCCGTGCCCTCGACCGTGTGCGGGGCGACCCGCTCGGGGGCGTCGAGCGTGTTGCGGGCGTCCGGGTCGGCGTCCGCGAGGGCGCTGTGCTCGACGACCGACGTCAGGTCGAGGCCGTTCAGGCCGACTTCGAGCGGCAGGGCGTCGGTCCGGCTGCGGTTTACCGCGAAGACGGTGACCGTGCCGTCCTCGGCGCGTACGGCGGTGGCGTGCAGCAGGTCGGCCTCGCCGTACTTCTTCGTCTCGTACCTCGGCGAGTCGACGCGGACGTCGAGGACCTCGCCGCGGCCGTACTTCGAGGCCTGCGCGAACGGGAAGAACGTCGTCTGCCGCCAGGCCGGGCCGCCCGGCTCGGTCATGATCGGGGCGATGACGTTGACCAGCTGGGCGAGGCAGGCGACGGTGACGCGGTCGGCGTGCCGGAGCAGGGCGATGAGGAGGGAGCCGAAGACGACCGCGTCCAGGACGCTGTAGTTGTCCTCCAGGAGGCGGGGGGCCTCCGGCCAGTCGTCCTGCGTGAACGTCTTCGCCTGCTCCTCCCAGCGGGAGAGGTACCAGACGTTCCACTCGTCGAAGGAGAGGTTGATCTTCTTCTTGGACTTCAGGCGTGCGCCGATGTGGTCGCAGGTCGCCACCACGTTCTCGATGAAGGACTCCATGTCGACGGCGGAGGCGAGGAAGGAGTCGAGGTCGCCGTCGTGCGGCTCGTAGTAGGCGTGGAGAGAGATGTAGTCGACGAGGTCGTACGTCTCCTTGAGGACCGTCGCCTCCCATTCGGCGAAGGTGGGCATGCTCTGGCTGGAGGAACCGCAGGCGACGAGTTCGACGTTCGGGTCGATCTGGCGCATGGCGCGGGCGGTTTCGGCGGCGATGCGGCCGTACTCCTCGGCGGTCTTGTGGCCGGTCTGCCAGGGGCCGTCCATCTCGTTGCCGAGGCACCAGAGTTTGATGCCGAAGGGGTCCTTGTCGCCGTGGCTCGCGCGGAGGTCGGACAGGGCGGTGCCCTCGGAGTGGTTGGCGTATTCCTGGAGTTCGAGGGCCTCGGCCACGCCGCGGGTGCCGAGGTTGACGGCCATCATGGGCTCGGCCTGGGGGCCGACCTTGCGGAGGAAGTCGATGTACTCGCTGAGGCCGAAGCGGTTCGTTTCTGTGGAGTGCCAGGCCAGGTCCAGGCGGCGGGGGCGGTCTTCGGCGGGGCCTACGGAGTCCTCCCACTTGTAGCCCGAGACGAAGTTGCCGCCGGGGTAGCGGAGCGTTGTGACGCCGAGTTCGCGGACCAGGTCCAGGACGTCGGTGCGGAGGCCTTCGGCGTCGGCCGAGGAGTGGTCCGGTTCGAAGATGCCGGTGTAGACGCAGCGGCCGAGGTGTTCGACGAAGGAGCCGAAGAGGCGGGGGTTTACTTCGCCGATGGTGAAGGCGGGGTCGAGGGTGAAACGTGCGGTCTGCATGTGCGCCTTTCGAGGTGCGTGGTTCTGTTTCGCCGGCGGCCGCGGGTGCGTGGGGGCTGGTCGCGCCCACGCGGCGGAGCCGCAAATTGATACGGCCCCGCGCCCCTAAGGGACGATTGGCCAGCCGTTCCTTGTCCAGTTCAGCCTGTTGAGCCCCAGCTTCGGCGTGCCCTCGTCCTCTGCGTCGTAGTAGTGGTACGCCAGCCAGTCGCTGCCCCGGTCTTGGAAGACCGACTGGCCTCCCGTGCCGATGTACCTGCCGTGCCCCTCCAGCAACAGGTCGCCGCCGCCCTCCAGCATCGGCTTGCCCGTGCTGTCGGTGTATGGGCCGGTGATCTTCGTCGATCTACCCACCTTGATCTTGTACGTCGAGTTCACGCCCGCGCAGCACGCGTCGTACGACGCGAAGAGGTAGTAGTGGCGGCCGTGCTTGACGATGTACGGGCCCTCGACGGCGTACGGCGCGTCTGGACGCGTCGCCAAGTGGTGGACCGGTGCTCCCTCGACCGCCTTGCCCGTCCGCGCGTCCAGCTCCACCATCCGGATGCCCGTCCAGTACGACCCGAACGACATCCACAGCCGTCCGTCCGCCCTGATGATCGCCGGGTCGATGGCGTTCCAGGAGTCGGTCGTCTCGGAGGTGAAGACCTTGCCGTGGTCGGTCCAGGTGCCGGGGAGGCCGGTGCGGGAGGTGGCGACGCCGATCGCGGAGTGGTTGGTGCCCCATGACGAAACCGCGTAGTACAGCCAGTACTTGCCCGCGCGGTAGGAGATGTCCGGCGCCCACGGGTCGCCGGTGTCGTTGTACTCGTACCACCAACTCGGCGGCTCGGCGAAGGCGTTGCCCGCGTCGTCCCAGTGCTTGGTGTCCTTCGACAGGCGGGCGCCGATCACGCCGCCGGTCGAATAGGCCACGTAGCCACCGGACTTGAGGCGGATGACGGTGGGGTCGTGGATGATCTGCTGGCCGGTGATGGGCTGGGGATCGGGGTAGGTCACATCGGCCGTCGCCGTGCTCGGCAGCAGGGCGACCACTGCCGCGGCTACCAACGCGGCGAGTCTGAATCGCTTCAACTCAGGCTCTCCTCAAGAGGGTTACTGACCGGCCAGACCCGTGTGGGCGACGCCCGCCACGATCTGCCGCTGGAAGAAGACGAAGACCACGATCAGGGGCAGGCCCGCCATCAGGCCGCCGGCCATGAGCTGGGCCCACTGGATGCCGTAGGAGTTCATGACGGTCGCGATGCCGTTCGGCATGGTCATCAGGTCGGGGTTGTTGGTGACCATGTACGGCCAGAGGAAGTTGTTCCATGAGGCGATGAAGGTGAAGATGCCCACCGCCGCCAGGGACGGCCTCGCGAGCGGGACGACGATCGTGAAGAAGACGCGCCAGCGGCCGGCGCCGTCGATGAAGGCGGCCTCCTCCAGTTCGCGCGGGATGCCCTGGAAGAACTTGTAGAGGATGTAGACCATCGCGGCGGGGGCGCACTGCGGCAGGATCATGCCCCAGTACGTGTCGACCATGCCCATCTGCTGGACGGTGGTGAAGAGGGGTACGCCGAGGACCGCCGGGGAGATCATCAGGCCCGCCATGATGAGGCCGAGCAGGGCGTTCTTGCCGCGGAACTCGGTGCGGGCGAAGCCGTAGCCGGCGAGGGCGCTGACCGTCAGCACGATGGCGGTCACGCAGACCGACACCACCAGGGAGTTGACGAACCAGTCGGTGACGTTGCCGGTCTCGTAGAGGGCCTTCCACGCCTGGCCCGTCCAGACCTCCGGCAGCCAGTGCGGCGGGATCTCGGCCGCCTCGGCCTCGGACTTGAACGAGGTGAGCAGGGCGGCGACGATCGGCGCCAGGAAGACGGCGGAGACGGCGACACCGATGATCGTGAGGACGATCTGGCTGGGCGTCCAAGGTTTGCGGGACTTGGTGCGTACGGTGCGTACGGTCGTCTCGGCGGTGGTCATCGGCCGCCCTCCTCACGGTTGCGCAGCAGCCACATCCGCGCCAGGGCGACGACTGCGATGATCAGGAAGAAGATGATGGACATCGCGGAGGCGTAGCCCACGCGGTAGCTGGTGAAGCCCTGTTCGAGGGTGTACTGCACGAACGACCTGGTGCTGAGCTCCGGCCCTGGAGTGAAGTCCATCATCACGACGGCCTGGTCGAAGAGCTGGAGCGAGGCGAGGATCTGCAGCGCGATCACCAGGCCGGTGATGTTGCGCAGCATCGGCAGCGTGATGTGGACCATGCGGTGCCAGGCGTTCGCGCCGTCCAGCTTGGCGGCCTCGTAGAGGTGGTCGGGGATGCCCTGGAGCGCGGCGAGGTAGAGCAGGAAGCTGAAGCCGACCGTCCACCACAGGGTCTGGATGACGATGGCGAGCATCGCGTACGACTTGTCGGTCAGCCAGGGCGTGTCGAGCCCGAGGGTCTCGTTGAACAGGCCGATGCCCTGGGTGAACAGCCACTGCCACATGTTGGCGGCGACGGTCGACGGCAGCAGGAACGGCACGAAGAAGCACAGCCGCCACAGCCACTTCCCGCGCTCGATGTGGTGCGCGAGCATCGCCAGCAGGAAGGCCAGCACGGTGATGCACGGTACGACGAGGAGCGTGAAGTACGCGCTGTGGCCGAGGGCGTCCCACATCGCCGAGTCGCGCAGGGCCTCGCGGTAGTTGTCGAGGCCGACGAAGCTCGCGCCCTCGCCGGAGATGTTGGCGTCCGTGAAGCTGAGGTAGACGCCGCGCAGCAGCGGCCAGATCACGAACAGGGCGAAGAGCAGCAGGAACGGGGCGATGAACCAGCCCCCGTGCTGGAAGCCCTGCTTGCGGCGGACGGTCGCGACCGCGGTCGCGGTCTTCGCGCGGGCCGGCGCGACGACGGTCTGAGCACTGGTCGTCATGCGACCGCACCTCCTTGCGCGGCGGTCCTGCCGTCCATCGGGTTCTTCGAGGCGAGGAGCTTGGTGAGACGGTTCTTCATCGTCCGCGCGACGGCGGCCGGCTTGGCGGAGCCCATCGTCGAGGAGACGACGACCGGGCCGAGGTCCTGGGCGAGCACACCGGTGGAACCCGCGAACCACACCTTGGGCTCGGTGGCCTGGTGGTCCATGGCGCTCACGTACTCGTTCTGCGGGGTGAGCTTCTGGTACTCGGGCGTGGAGAGCGTCGGCGTGTAGGCGGGGATGTGGCCGCCGGCCGCCCACTGCTGGGCGTGGGTGACGACGTACGCGGCCAGCTCGTGCGCGGCCTCGTTGGTGGCGCCGCCGCGGCCGGCCTGGTGGGGCAGGACGAAGGCGTGCGACTCGGCGTGGGTGGCCTGCTTGCCGAAGACGGGCGGCAGCGGGGTCGCGCCGTAGTCCAGCTTGGCGCCGGAGAAGACCGGCACGGACCAGTTGCCCTCCCAGGTGAAGGGGGCGCCGTTGACGAACTGCTCGCCGGTGGGTGCACCGGGGATGACGTAGCCGTCGGTGACGTGCTGCCGGAGGAACTCCAGGACCTGGGTCGCCTTGTCGGCGTCGAAGAGGACCTCGGTGCGGGCGTCGTTGAACCACTCGCCGCCGAGCTGGGTGTAGAAGGCGACGAAGAACCACCACTGGAAGTTCTGGTCGTTGGTCCACAGACCGATCGTCTGCAGGCCCTTCTTCTGGACCTGCTTGGCCTTCTTCAGGACGTCGAACCACTCGTCGGTGGACGTGACCGGGATCATCCGGCCGTCGTCGCCGAGCAGGTCCGCCTTCTTCAGCACGTCCTTGCGGTAGAAGCAGAGCTGGACGTGGATGTCGAGCGGGAGGGCGTAGAGCTTGCCGTCGATGACACCGCGGCTCCACAGCGCGGGGTTGAAGTCCTCCTGCCGCACGCCGTACTTGGCGAGCAGTGCGACGTCCCAGGGGTCGAGGAGGCGGCCCGGCGAGAAGCCCGCGACCCGGCCCACATGCATGACGCCGAGCTCGGGGGCACGATTGCCCGCGGCGGCCATGGCGAGCTTGGTGTAGAAGGGGTTGCCCCACTGGAGAGTGGAGTCCTTCACCGCGATGTCGGGGTGCTCCTTACGGAAGGCGTCCAGCATCGCGATCATGTTGGAGCCGTCGCCGCCGCTGAAGAGGTTCCAGTAGCGCACGCGGGTGCTGGCGTCGGAGGCGAGGGCGTCGGCGCCCGTGCCGAGTGCGGCGAAACCGAAGGCACCTGCGACTGTCAGGCCGCCCGCGGTGGCCAGAAGTTGCCTGCGGTTCAGGTCAGGTCGTCCCATGCCCTGCCCTAACTGTTCGAGATCATTAACTCAAGGATGTTCGATATATCGAATTGCGCTCGTAACTTCGAACGGGACCGTAAAATCGAAGCTCCCGCACGTCAATGGGTCGGACAGAAATCAGCCGGGTGAGTAATCTTCGGACGAGCCGTTCGAACGGCGGTGAGAAGGGGGAGCGATGGACATCTCGGGCGCGCGCAGCACGGCGGCGGCCCGGATCGCCGCGACGCTGCGAAGCTCCCGGCGCGGCTCGGCGATGCGGGGCCTCGTGGCCGACCTCGCCACCGCCCTGCGCGCCAGACCCCGGCCGCCGGCCGACGTCCGCGAGCTGTGCGGGGCGTTGTGCGAGGAGATGAGCGTCCGCCGCGGCGGACGGCCTGTGGAGCTGCGCTTCGAGCGGTTCCCCGACGAGATCGAGGTGACCGGCCTGTGGGTCGAGTTCCAGGACTTCGACCTCGTCATCGTCGAGGAGCGGGCCGAGGCCGTGCAGCAACTGGTCATTCTCGGCCACGAGTTGTGGCACATGCACGCCGCGCACAGCCACCACCACGTGGCGGGTACGGCGGCCGCGCATGCCCTGGCCCGCAGGCCCGGCTGGAGGGACGTGGCCCTCACCGTGGCGGCCCGCGACGGCTCCCGTAAGCGGGACGAGGCCGAGGCCGACGACTTCGGCCACCGTCTGGCCGCCGTCTTCCGGCCCCTGGTGTCCGACGGGGCCGAGGCGCCCCTCGACCCGGTGCAGCGGACGCTGGGCTACCGCGGACGCGGAGGTAGGCCCCGGTGACCACCGCCTTCGCACCGGAGGCCGGCTCCCTGCTCGCCCTTGAGGCGTCCCTCCGCGGGATCTACATCTCCTTCTGGCTGCCGACCGTGGTGCTGGCCGCCGCCCTGGCGATCAAACTGCCCAGCATCGTCAAGCTGTGGCGGGACCCGCTGCTGCGCGCCGTCGGCGGCCTGCTGGTGTTCGCCTGCGCGGTGTTCGTCTTCGCGGCTCCGGGGACCATCGCCTGGACCAACCGTGTCACCGGGGTGCCGAACATCGCGGCACCCTGGGTGTACTCCCTGCTCACCGCGCTCTCCGCGTCCTGGCTGCTGCTGATCATCGCCTGGCGCAACGGCCGTACCGAGCGCTCGGCACAGACCCGGCGCGCGACCCGGTGGGTCGTCTCCGTCTACGCGGGTGTGGTCGTCGCCCTGTGGGTGCTCTTCGCACTCGCCGACGTCCCCGTGGAGCGGATCCGGGACCTGGACACGTACTACGCCAACACGCCGTTCATGCGCGAGGAGATCCTGCTCTACCTGCTCGCGCACACGGTGGCCTGCTCGATCACGGCCAGGCTCATCTGGAACTGGATCCGCACGGACGGCCTCGACGCCTGGCTGCGCTGGGGGCTGCGGTTCCTGGGGGTCGGTTACGCGACGAACCTGCTCTTCAGCGCGGCCAAGCTGACGGCCGTCGTCGCCCGGTGGACCGGGCACGACCTGGACTGGCTCAACACCAACGTGGCGCCGTCGGCCGCCAGCATCGCCGCCACCCTGGTCGCGATCGGCTTCATCGTCCCGCACGCCGGCCAGTACCTACGGGAGCATTGGCTGGTCCGCCGCCGTCACCGGAGCCTGAAGCCCCTCTCCCGGCTGATGCGGACCGTCACCGGCAGCCGCGAGCCCTTCGCGCTGCGCACCACCGCGGAACTGCGTCTGATCCGCCGCGAGACGTTCATCCGCGACGGCGTTCTGCAACTGTCCCGGCACCTCGACGAGGAGCTGCGCGGGCGGTCGTACGACGCGGCCCTCGCGCTGGGGTTCGAGCGGGAGCGGGCGCAGGCTGTCGCCGCCGCGGTGATGATTCTGGACGCGGCGGCCGGGGAGCGGTCCTCGGAGGGCGACAGCGGCTACTCCCCGTCCGATTCGTCGGGCCGGTCCGATTCGTCGGGCGGGTCCAATCCTTCTGGCCGGTCCGATTCGTCGGGCTCGTCCGATCCTTCGGGCCCGTCCGCCCCTTCCGCCGCGGACACCACGTATCTGCTGCGCGAGATCCAGGGCGTGTCCGAAGCCCTTCGCCGCCCCGACGACATCAAGGCGGTACGCGCCCGCGCGGCCGCCCCGGCAGAGAGCGTGTCCGTGCATGAGTGACAGACCCACCCCCGCCAGAACCGCCGTAGTCCTGGGGGGATCCCATGCGGGCATGCTCGCGGCGCGCGCGCTGGCCGAGTTCGTCGACCGGGTCGTCGTCGTCGAGCGGGACGAACTGCCCGCCGGGCCCGAGCCCCGCAAGGGACTGCCGCAGGCGCGGCACGCCCACATGCTGTGGTCGGGCGGGGTGCGGGCCATGGAGGAGCTGCTGCCGGGTGTCACCGGCGCGCTTCGGGACGCCGGGGCGCGCCGGCTGCCGGTGACGACGGACATGGTCGCCCTGGGGGCGCGGGGCTGGTTCCGGCGGTGGCCCGAGTCCCATCACGTGATCCTGGCCGGGCGTGACCTGCTGGACGCGACGATCCGCGCGCGGGTCCTCGCGGACGAGCGGATCGAGTTGGTCGGGGGCGCGGAGGCGGTGGGGCTGGAGGGCACCTCGGCGGCTGTCACCGGGGTCCGGGTGCGCGGGCTGCTCGACGGCCGCGAACGGGTCGTCGAGGCGGGCATGGTCGTCGACGCCACCGGCCGTGGCTCGGGGGCGGCCCGGTGGCTGACGGCTCTTGGGCTGCCCGAGGTGGACAGACGCGAGGTCGACTCGGGCCTGGCGTACGCGAGTCGGCTCTACCTCGCTCCCGAGCAGGCCCGGGACGGCTTCCCGGTCGTCAACGTGCAGCCCGACCCGCGGGACGCGGGACCGGGCCGGGCGGGCTTCCTGCTGCCCATCGAGCACGGCCGGTGGATCGTCACCCTGAACGGCACCCGTGGCGGCGAACCCTCCACCTCGAACGACGACTTCGTCCGGTACGCCCGCGAGGAGCTGCGGCATCCGGTGATCGGCGAGCTCCTCGAGTACGCCGAGCCGCTGTCCGACGTGTCGTTCACCCGCACGACCGTCAACCGCCGGCACTTCTACGAGCGGATGCCGGCGTGGCCCGAGAACTTCGCGGTCCTCGGCGACGCGCTCGCCGCGTTCAACCCGGTGTACGGGCACGGGTTGGCGGTCGGGGCCCAAAGTGCGGTGATCCTGCGGGATGCGATACGGCGTCAGGGGTGGGCCTCGCCCGGGTTGTCCCGCCGTATCCAGAAGGCGGCGGCCCGGCCGGTCGGGGCGGCCTGGGACCTGGCGATCGGGCAGGACGTGTTCTACCCGGGGGCGACGGAGAACGGGCCGACGCTCAGGGATCGGCTGGTGGCCGCGTATGTCGGCCGCCTGATGTACACGGCCACCGGGAACGGCCGAATCGCCCGGCAGGTGACCGACGTGACGTCGTTGGAGCGGGGGGCGGAGGTGCTGTTGGCGCCGTCGGTTCTGCTGGCGGCGGCGGTGGGTCCACTCAAGCCGGCGCTTCGGCAGCCGCCGCTGACGGCAGATGAACTTAAGCGAGCGGGATTGCATGGCTGAGGGTGGATAGGGCTGGGCGGAGGTGGGCCGCGCGGCCCGGCGCTGGCGGGTTGCCGCCCCTCTTTGGGTCGGGAGCCGCCCCAGCGGCACGACTGCCCGCAGCCTGACGGCGTCGGCTGCGGGCGATCCGTGGGCAACCACTGCTCGCAATCCGCGGGCATTCGTGCCGCCTAGCACCCGTCCCAAAGAGGGCGGCACCCCGCCAGCGCCGGGTTGCGCGGCCCACCCCCGCCCAGCACCAACCAGCCTCAGCCAGCGAACGCCGGTTGCGGGAGACCCTTCCCGGCGCCCCGCACCACCAGCAGCGACCCCGCCACAGGATGCGGCGCCGAAAGCCCCACTCGAGCAGTGGTGACGTACAAGTCGCTCAGGTCCGCCCCGCCGAACGCGCACGCCGTAACCCGGGGCACGGGCAGCTCGATCACCCGGTCCAGCTCGCCGCCCGGCGTATAGCGCCGCACCGCTCCCCCGTCCCACAGCGCCACCCACACGCACCCGTCCGCGTCGACCGTCAGCCCGTCGGGAAAACCCGCGCCCTCCTCTATCTCGACCAGCGGCCGCCGGCCCCGCGCGCGCCCGTCCGCGGAGTCGAAGTCGAAGACGTCGATCCGGCGCGTCGGCGAGTCGATGTAGTACATGAGCCGTCCGTCGGGGCTCCACCCCGTGCCGTTGCTCACCGCCACGTCGTCGAGGACGACCTCGACCGAGCCGTCGGCGGTGAGACGGGAGAGCGTGCCGCCGCCCGGTGCCTCGTCGTAGCGCATGGTGCCGGCCCAGAGGGAGCCGTCGGGCGCGATGGCGGCGTCGTTGGCGCGGCGGCCGGGGACCGGCTCGTGGTGCAGCCAGTGGAAGGTGTCGTCGGGGTCGAGGAGGCCGACGCCGTCGCGGAGGTTGAGGACCAGCCCGCCGCCCGCGCGCGGTTTGACGGCGCCGACGTGCTGCTCGGTCGTACGGGACGTGCGACGGCCTGAGACGGGGTCGTAGGTGTAGATCCGGGAGCCCAGGATGTCGATCCAGATCAGGTGCCCCGCCGCCGTGTCCCAGGTCGGGCCCTCGCCGAGCTCCGCCTCCGCGCGTACCGCCACCTCGTACGCGTACGTCGTCATGCCACCCTCCGGTGGCCGAGGCGCTCCGACAGCTCGGCGGCGCCCTTCGCGGCGAGCTGCTCCAGCTCGACGCGGCGCTCGTCGCTCCAGCGGATCATCGGCACGGAGATGGACAGCGCGGCGACGACCCGGCCGGTGCGGTCGTGGACCGGGGCGGCCACGCAGGACACGTCCGGGTTGGACTCGCGGCTCTCCACGGCGATGCCCCGCCGCCGGATCTCGGTCAGGGCCTCGCGCAGGGCGTCCGGTTCGGTGATGCTGTTGGGCGTCATCGCGACCAGGTCGGCGTCGTCCGGGATGCGCGAGCTGAGCTCGTGGTCGGGGAGAGAGGCCAGCAGCATCTTCCCGACGGAGGTGCAGTGGGCGGGCAGCCGCCGGCCGGCCGCCGACACCATGCGTACGGCGTGCGTGGAGTCGACCTTGGCGATGTAGATGACGTCGGTGCCCTCCAGGATCGCCACGTGCACGGTCTCGTCGCAGGTCTCGGCGACCGAGCGGGCGACCTGCTGGCCCTCGGCGGCGAGGTCGAGCTGCTCGGCGTACCGGCTGCCCAGCTGGTACGGGCGCACTCCGAGCCGGTAGCGTCCCGGCTGGCCGGGCACCTGGACGATGTACGACCGGGCGGCGAGTGTGGTGACCAGCTCGTGCACGGTGGTGCGCGGAAGCTGCAGCTTGCGCACGATGTCGGGGGCGGAGAGCGTCCCGTCCCCGTCGAGGAAGAGCTCAAGAATGTCGAGAGCTCGGGTCACGGCAGGTACAAGGCGTCCCACGACCGGCCCCCTCCCTTGTTTCTAAGGCGCCTGTGTTCGAAATTTCAACAGACGATCGGCATGACGAACACAGGCTAGTCATAGAGGTTTGCCCGGGCAATGGGCGGGCGGGTCACTTCTGTCGCTTCCGCCGCTTTACGTACAACCTTTTTCTCCGCTTCACGGTCTCAGTCGTGGTGATTCGGTGATGATCTCCGATCACCTTCAGGAGCTCCTTGGGGGGAGCTTGCCCGAGCTATGGAGTGGTTGATGAAGCGGGATTCCCTTGAGCTGCGCCGTGTCCGACTGAGACGTGGCGCGGCGACGGTCGCCCTCGTGGCGCTGGGCGCCGGGGGCGGCTGGGCAGCGGTACCGGCCGCGGCGGCGCCGGCGGCGGGGGGGGGCGGGGGGGGGGGGGGGGGGGGGGGGGGGGGGGGGGGGGGGGGGCGGGGGGGGGGGGGGGGGGGGGGGGGGGGGGGGGGGGCCGCGGGGGGGGTGGGGGGGGGGGGTGG
>NZ_NTGE01000015.1 GCF_002291145.1 Streptomyces sp. SA15 | reverse complement strand
TCCGTCGTCCGCCCGGCCGAGCCGCTGCCCACCGCCGTCCCCCCGGACCCGGCGCGCGACACGGCCGCCACCGGCCGCCTGGTCACCCTGGAGCTGCCGGCCGAGACGACCCGCACGCTGCTCACGGCCGTCCCCGCCGCCTTCCACGCGGACATCGACGACATCCTGCTCACCGCGCTGGCCGCGGCCGTCACCGCCTGGCGCCGCGCACGCGGCTCGCGGTCCACCGCCCTCGTCGTCGACGTCGAGCGCCACGGCCGCGACGAGAACGTCACCGGCGGGGACCTCTCCCGTACCGTCGGGTGGTTCACCAGCCTGCACCCGGTCCGGCTCGACATCGGCCGGGTCGACCCCGCCGGCCTCCGAGCCCAGGGATTGGCCCTCGGCCGGGCCGTCAAACGGGCCAAGGAGCAGCTGCGCGCGCTGCCGCGGCACGGCATCGGCCACGGTCTGCTGCGTCATCTCGACGACACCACCGCGCCGCAGCTGGCGGAAGGCGCCCGGCCTCAGATCTGCTTCAACTACCTCGGCCGGTTCGCCCCGCCCGACAGCGCCGACTGGGCGCCCGCGCCCGAGTCGCCGCCGCTGGGCGGCTCGGTCGACGGGGCCCTGCCGTTCGGCAGGCCGCTCCAGCTCAACGCGTACACCCAGGACCGTCCCGACGGACCCCGCCTGGCCGCCCTGTGGTCCTGGCCCGGCGCGCTGTGGACCGAACGGGACATCACGGAGCTGGCCGAGGAGTGGTTCGCCGTGCTGCGCGCCCTGGTCACGCACACCGCCACCGGGGGCGCGGGCGGGCGCTCACCCTCCGACCTGCCGATGGTGAACCTCAGCCAGGCGGACATCGACGACTTCGAAAGCGAACTGGGCCAGGAAGGCGAGGCAACCCTGTGACCGTGTCCCGTATCGAGGATGTGCTCCCGCTGTCGCCGCTGCAGGAGGGCCTGCTCTTCCTCTCCCGGTACGACGACCCGGCCGGCGACGACGTCTACGTGGTGCAGTTCCGGTTCGACATCGCCGGCCCCCTGGACGCCGACCGCATGCGCGCCGCGGCCGAGGCCCTGCTGGCTCGCCACCCCAACCTGCGTGCCGGCTTCCGGCACCAGCGCCGCGAGGGGCGGCCCGTCCAGGTCGTACCCCGTGCCGTACAGCTGCCGTGGCGGAACGTGGACCTGTCCGCGCTGCCCGAGGCGGAACGTGCCGCCGAGACCGAGCGACTGCTCGCCGCGGACCGCGCCGACCGCTTCGACCCGGCCACCCCGCCGCTGATGCGGTTCACCCTGCTCCGGCTCGGCCCCGCCGCCCACCGCCTGGTCTTCACCCACCACCACCTGCTCCTGGACGGCTGGTCCATGGGCCTGCTGATCAAGGAACTGTTCGCGCTGTACGGCGGCGGCGCGGACCCCTCCGCCCTGCCCGGCACCACGCCCTACCGCGACTACCTGGCCTGGCTGGCCCGGCAAGACGGCGACACCGCCCGCACGGCCTGGCGGGCCGCCCTGGACGGCCTCGACGAGGGCACTCTTGTCGCCGGGCCGGCCCGGGGCCGGGCGACCGGCACCCCTGACGAACTCGTCACCGACCTGCCCGAGGACCTGGTCGCCGCGCTCGTCGCCCGCTCCCGCGCCGACGGCCTGACCCTCAACACCCTGGTGCAGGGCGCCTGGGGCCTGCTCGTGGGCCACCTGACCGGCCGGGACGACGTCACCTTCGGGGAGATCGTCTCCGGGCGGCCCGCCGACCTGCCCGGTGCCGAGCGCATGGTCGGCATGTTCGCCAACGCCCTGCCGGTACGGCTGCGCACCGCA
This sequence comes from Streptomyces sp. SA15, assembly GCF_002291145.1. Taxonomy (GTDB): domain Bacteria; phylum Actinomycetota; class Actinomycetes; order Streptomycetales; family Streptomycetaceae; genus Streptomyces. The sequence goes on along the minus strand of NZ_NTGE01000015.1, from coordinate 2,041 downwards.
CCCGGCGAGCCGCTGTCCGCGGCGCTGCACCGGCTGCAGGACCAGCACGCCGAGCTGATGCCGCATCAGCACCTGGGACTGGCCGCCGTCCAGAGCCTGGCGGAACCGGCCGAACTGTTCGACACGATGGTCATCTTCGAGAACTACCCGCTCGACCCCGACACCCTCCAGGTCACCGCGGGAGACATCCGGCTCACCGAGGTCGGCGAACACGCCGCCACCCACTACCCGCTGTGCCTGATGGTGGTGCCCGGCAGCCCGTTCCGGCTGCGCCTGAGCTACCGCACCGACCTGTACGACCGCGACACCGTCGCCGCGCTCGCCGCGCGCCTGACCGGCCTGCTAGAACTCCTCGCCCAGGGACTGGACCGCACCCCCGCGAGCGTCGATCCGCTGCCCGCCGCCGAGCGGTGGGACCTGCTGGTGGCCCGCAACGACACCGCCCGGCCACTGCCCGAGACCTGCCTGCCCGAACTGTTCGCCGCCCAGGCCCGCCGCTCTCCGGACGCCCCCGCCGTGGTGGCCGCCGGCGAGACCCTGACGTACGCCGAACTCGACCGGCGCTCCGCCCGGCTGGCCCGGCGGCTCAGCGCGCTCGGCGCCGGGCCCGAGACGCACGTCGCGCTGCTGCTGCCCCGCACCCACGACCTGCCGGCCGCGCTCCTGGCCGTCCTGCGCAGCGGGGCGGGCTACGCGCCCCTGGACCCGGACCACCCCGCCGAGCGGATCGGCCAGGTCCTCGACGACGTCCGGCCGGTGTGCCTGCTCACCACGGCGGACCTGGCCACCGAACTGCCCCGGGACATCCCCGTACTGTGCCTGGACGAGCCCGCGCCCGACGCCCCCGAGGCGGAACCGGTCGCGCCCGCCCCCGACCACACGGCCTACGTCCTGCACACCTCCGGATCCACCGGACGCCCCAAGGGCGTCGTCGTCCCCCACCGGGCCCTCACCAACTTCCTCACCGACCTGACGGAACGGGTGCCGCTCGGGCCGGGCGACCGCATGCTCGCCGTCACCACCGTGTCGTTCGACATCGCCGCCCTGGAGCTGTACCTGCCGCTGATCACCGGCGCCACGGTCGTCCTCGCGGACCGGGACACCGTCCTGGACCCGCAGGCCCTCGCCGAGGCCGTCACCTCCTGCGGCGCCACCGTGATGCAGGCCACCCCGACCCTGTGGCGCACCCTCGTCCCCGACCACGCCGAGGCCCTGGCCGGCCTGCGCGTCCTGACCGGCGGTGAACCCCTGCCCGAGGACCTGGCGGCGCACCTGACCGCAGCCGCGGCCGAGGTGACCAACCTCTACGGGCCCACCGAGACCACCATCTGGTCCACCGCCGCACCCGTACGCCCCGGCACCCCCGTCACCATCGGCCGCCCCATGGTCAACACCCGGGTGTATGTGCTGGACGGGGCGTTGCGGCCGGTGCCGGTGGGGGTGCGTGGTGAGTTGTATGTGGCGGGTGCGGGTGTGGCGCGGGGGTATGCGGGGCGTGCGGGGCTGACGGCGGAGCGGTTCGTGGCGGATCCGTTCTCCGGTGGCGGGGGGCGGATGTATCGCACGGGTGATGTGGTGGCGTGGCGTGCGGACGGGGTGCTGGAGTTCGCGGGGCGTTCGGACGGGCAGGTGAAGATCCGCGGGTTCCGTGTCGAGACCGCCGAGATCGAGACCGTGCTGCGCGCCCACCCCGCCGTCTCCGAGGCCGCCGTCGTCGCGCTCCCCGACGCGCACGGCGGCCGGCACCTGGCCGGCTACGTGGTCCCCGCCGCCGGCGCGGAGGACCGACGCGCCCGCGAGGCCGCACAGGAACGCGAGTGGCGCGAGGTCTACGACACCCTCTACCGCGACGACCCCGACAACCCCTACGCCGCGTGGAACAGCAGTTATGACGGGGCGCCGATTGCGGTGGCAGAGATGGAGGAGTGGCGTGCGGCGGCGGTGGCGCGGATCGGTGCTCTGGGTCCGGGCCGGGTGCTGGAGGTGGGTGTGGGCAACGGGCTGTTGCTGCGGGAGCTGGCGGCGCGGTCGGAGTGCTACT
>NZ_NTGE01000132.1 GCF_002291145.1 Streptomyces sp. SA15 | reverse complement strand
GCCCTGGTGGTGGGCCTCAGGGCGTGCGCGCGCCCCGAGTCGCTCACCGACTGGCCCGCCGCTGTCCGCGAGGCCGCGAGGGACGCCGTACGGGATGCGGGCGGCAGCGCCCTGGTGCTGTTCGCGGTGGCGACGGCCGCCGCGTGCGCCTGGATGCTGGTGCCGCTCGCCTTCCTGGCGCCGGGGCCGCTGGCGTTGGCGCTCACGGCGGTCGACGTACGGCACAGCGCCGGACGGTAGGCCTGACGGGACATCACCGGCCAGGAGATTCCGCCCTGTTCATGTTCCGATCTCCTGGCATGTCCAAGTGTTAAGGGGCGATTGGAGTACATGCGGTGTGAAAGCACCGTTGCGGTGTCAATCATCTTGTCATGAACCTGCGGCCCGAGGGAGGTCGCAGCCTCATGGAGGTGTGGGATGCACCGCAGACTCGCCACCGGTATGGCCGCCTCAACGCTGGCCCTTATCACCGTCGTCGGCACCGCCACCGCCGCCGGCGCCGCTCCCGCCGACAAGCCCCAGGTCCTCGCGAGCTGGACGCAGACCAGCGCGTCCAGCTACAACACCTGGACCGCCGCCCGCGCGAACCAGGCCGCCTGGAGCGCCTACGCGTTCGACTGGTCCACCGACTACTGCTCCTCCTCGCCGGACAACCCGTTCGGCTTCCCCTTCCAGATGTCCTGCGCCCGGCACGACTTCGGCTACCGCAACTACAAGGCCGCGGGCACCTTCAGCGCCAACAAGACGCGCCTCGACAGCGCGTTCTACGAGGACCTCAAGCGCGTGTGCGCCAAGTACAGCGGCGGCACGAAGACCGCCTGCAACAGCACGGCATGGACGTACTACCAGGCGGTCAAGGCCTTCGGCTGATAGATCGTCAGCCCTCGGGGGGCCGCCGCGTACAGCGGCGGCCCCCGAGGTGGGCGCCTCAGTCCGTGGCTCGGAAGGAGCGCAGCCGCAGGGAGTTGCCGACGACGAACACGGACGAGAACGCCATCGCCGCCCCGGCGAGCATCGGGTTGAGCAGGCCCGCCGCGGCCAGCGGCAGGGCGGCCACGTTGTAGGCGAAGGCCCAGAACAGGTTGGACCGGATGGTTTTGAGGGTCCTGCGGGCGAGGCGGACGGCGTCGGCCGCGGCGCGCAGATCACCCCGTACGAGGGTCAGGTCGCCGGCCTCGATCGCCGCGTCGGTGCCCGTGCCCATGGCGAGGCCCAGGTCCGCCTGTGCCAGGGCGGCCGCGTCGTTGACGCCGTCGCCGACCATGGCGACCGAACGCCCCTCGCGCTGAAGGCGCTTGACGACATCCACCTTGTCCTGCGGCAGCACCTCGGCGAAGACGTCCTCGGGTGCGATGCCGACCTCGCGGGCGACCGCCTGGGCCACGGCCTTGTTGTCGCCGGTCAGCAGGATCGGGGTCAGGCCGAGGGCGCGCAGCCGTGTGATCGCCTCGGCGCTGGTCTCCTTCACGGCGTCGGCGACTTCGAGGACCGCGCGCGCCTCGCCGTCCCAGGCGACCGTGATGGCCGTACGGCCGGCCGCCTCGGCCTCCGCCTTGGCTCGCTCGAGCGCCTCCGGAAGCTCCATGGCCCACTCGTCCAGCAACCGCTCCCGCCCGACCAGAACCGCATGTCCCTCGACGACGCCCTGCACGCCGAGACCAGGCACGTTCGCGAAGTCCTCGGGCGCGGGCAGGGAACCCAGCTTCGCCAACGCCCCCTCGGCCACGGCCCGGGCCACCGGGTGCTCGGAGGCGTGCTCCAACGCGCCCGCCAGCCGCAGTACTTCGGCCTCCTCGGTGCCGTCGGCGGTGTGCACGGCCACCAGGGTCATGTGGCCGGTGGTGACGGTGCCGGTCTTGTCGAGGACCACGGTGTCGACCTTGCGCGTGGACTCCAGGACCTCCGGACCCTTGATGAGGATCCCGAGCTGGGCTCCGCGCCCGGTGCCGACCAGCAGCGCGGTCGGCGTGGCCAGGCCCAGGGCGCACGGGCAAGCGATGATCAGGACCGCGACCGCGGCGGTGAAGGCGGCCGTCAGTCCGGCGCCGTTGCCGAGCCAGAAGCCGAGGGTGCCCAGGGCGAGGGCGATCACGATCGGGACGAAGACGGCGGAGATCCGGTCGGCGAGCCGCTGGGCCGCCGCCTTGCCGTTCTGGGCGTCCTCCACCAGCTTGGCCATCCGCGCCAGCTGGGTGTCGGCGCCCACTCGGGTCGCCTCGACGACGAGCCGCCCGCCGGCGTTGACCGTCGCTCCGGTGACCGCGTCGCCGACACCGACCTCCACGGGCACGGACTCGCCGGTGAGCATCGAGGCGTCCACGGCCGAGGAACCCTCGACGACCGACCCGTCGGTGGCGATCTTCTCGCCGGGGCGGACGAGGAAGCGGTCGCCCACCTTCAAGTCCTTTATGGCGATGGTCTGTTCGCCGCCGTCGGGGCGCATCACGGTGACGTCCTTCGCGCCCAGCTCCAGCAGCGCCTTCAGGGCCGCGCCCGCCTTGCGCTTGGAGCGGGCCTCGAAGTACCGCCCGGCCAGGATGAAGGCGGTGACTCCGGCGGCGGCCTCCAGATAGATGTTCCCGGCGCCGTCACCTCGGGCGATGGTCAGCTCGAAGGGGTGGGTCATGCCGGGCGTGCCCGCGGTCCCGAAGAACAGCGCCCACAGTGACCAACCGAACGCGGCCGTCGTACCGACCGAGATCAGCGTGTCCATCGTGGCCGCGCCGTGCCGCGCGTTGGTGAACGCCGCCTTGTGGAAGGGCCATCCGGCGTACGTCACCACCGGTGCCGCCAGCGTCAGCGACAGCCACTGCCAGTACTCGAACTGCAGGGCCGGAATCATGGCCATCGCGACGACCGGCACGGCCAGCACCACCGCGGTGACCAACCGCTCCCGCAGCGGCCGGAGTTCGTCGTCCGCCGTCGTGTCCTCGCTCTCCGGCTCGGTCCGCACGGGCTCCTGCGCCGTGTACCCGGTCGCCTCGACGGTGGCTATCAGATCCCGCACGGAGACGTCGTCGCCGTAGCTGACTTTCGCCTTCTCGGTGGCGTAGTTGACGGTGGCGGTCACCCCCTCCATGCGGTTCAGCTTCTTCTCGATGCGCGCCGCGCACGAGGCGCAGGTCATGCCGCCGATGGCGAGTTCTACTTCGGCGCCGATCCCGGTGGTGGACATCGCTGCTCCTCATACGGGGTGGGGGTACTGTTCCTCGTGCAGTCCTGTATACCCTTGGGGGGTATGTAAGGCAAGTCGCTCGCAGGGGTTGACTTAGTACCCCCTAGGGGTATGTTTGGCCGTGTCGAGGCCTCGTACCGCAGGCCCTGGAGCCCAGGAGATCGCCATGCATGCCGGAATGAAGATCACCGCGTTCGCCGCCGCGCTGGCCGCGACCTTCGGCACCGCCTACGGCGTGGGCAAGGGCGTCGGCCCCGTCGCTGACGAAGCCGCGCCCGCACGCCACGAGAGCCACAGCGAGGCGTCACCGCAATCGGGGGGAGGCGGCGGCCATGGAGGGCATGAACAGTCCCCGGCCGGCGGGCTGCAGATCTCCGAGAGCGGCTACACCCTCGACCTGAGGACACCGCGCGTCGCGGCCGGCCGCCAGGCCGACCTGCGCTTCGTCATCCGGGACAGCGCCGGCCGCGCCGTCACCGCCTACCAGCGGGAGCACGACAAGGAACTCCACCTCATCGTCGCCTCCCGCGACCTGGTCACCTACCGCCACCTGCACCCCACCCGCGCCGCCGACGGCACCTGGAGCATCCCCGTCGAGCTGCCCCGCGCCGGCGGTTACCGCGTCTTCGCCGACTTCACCCCGGCGAAGAAGAATGCCGAGAACCTCACCCTCGGCGCGGACCTGGCGGCCTCGGGCCCCTACCAGCCGCAGCAACTGCCGGCGCCGAGGGCCACCGCGAAGATCCACGGCTACGACGTCGAGCTGGACGGCACCCTCCGGCCGGGCACGGCCGGCGAACTGAAGCTGAAGGTCTCCCGGAACGGCAGGCCCGTCACCGACCTCCAGCCCTACCTCGGCGCGTACGGCCACCTGGTGGCCCTGCGCTCCGGCGACCTCGCCTACCTCCACGTCCACCCGAACGGCGAACCCGGCGACGGCACGACCAAGCCGGGCCCGGACATCTCGTTCACGGCCACGGCACCGAGCAGCGGCACCTACCGGCTCTTCCTCGACTTCAAGCACGCGGGGGAGGTCCACACGGCGGCGTTCACGGTCCGGGCCGGGGGGACGGCAGTCGAGGGCGACGAGTCCACAGATGAGCCCACAGGCGCCCCGGACGCCCACGAGTCGTCGGACGGCCACGGGCACTGACAGCCGCCACCGCTTGACCGGCCGGCTCCGGCCGCGGCGGGCGCCACT
>NZ_NTGE01000060.1 GCF_002291145.1 Streptomyces sp. SA15 | reverse complement strand
TGGTCGGTACCGACCGCGAGCAGTTGCTGGCCGGGTTGAGGGCTCTGGCGGATGGTGTTCCCGCTGAGGACGTGGTGACGGGGACGGCTGGGGCCGGGAAGACGGTGTTGGTGTTTCCGGGCCAGGGTTCGCAGTGGGATGCGATGGCTCGTGAGCTGTATGTGACTGCGCCGGTCTTCCGGGAGCGCCTCGACGAATGCGCGTACGCCTTGTCTGCCTTTGTCGAGTGGGACTTGCTGGAGGTGTTGCTCACCGATGAGGGTGCAGCGCTGTTGGCGCGGGTGGATGTGGTGCAGCCGGCGTTGTTCGCGGTGATGGTGTCGCTGGCCGCTTTGTGGGAGGCGTATGGGTTGCGGCCGGATGCGGTGTTGGGGCATTCGCAGGGGGAGATCGCGGCGGCGTGTGTGGCCGGTGCGTTGTCGCTGGAGGATGCGGCGCGTGTGGTGGCGTTGCGCAGTCAGGCGATTCGTGCGCTGGCCGGGCAGGGCGGCATGGTGTCCGTCGCGCTGCCGGTCGAGCACGTGCGGTCGCGTTTGGGGGAGTGGGGCGGTGATATCGGCATCGCGGCGATCAACGGTCCGGGTTCCACGGTGGTTTCCGGCAGCGCGTCAGCCCTGGACCGGCTGCAGGAAGCCTTCGAGGCTGATGGCGTGCGGACGTGGCGGATCCCCGTTGACTACGCGTCGCATTCCTGGCATGTCGATGCGATCCGTGACCAGGTGCTGGAGTTGCTGGCGCCGATCCGTCCTCGGGCCAGCAATATCCGGTTCTACTCGACGGTCTCCGCGCAGCAGGTCGACACCACCGAACTTGATGCGGGCTATTGGTTCCGCAATCTGCGTGAAACCGTCGAGTTCGAGTCGACGACCCGGGTGTTGCTGTCGGACGGCTACGACACCTTCGTCGAGTCCAGCGCGCACCCGGTACTGGTTCCGGGTGTGCAGGAGACCATCGACAGCTCGGGCAGCCCCGCCCGCAGCATCGGGACGTTGCGCCGGGACAACGGCGACTTGGTCGACTTCCTGCGCTCGGTCGGCGATGCCTTCACCGCCGGCGCCATCTCCCGCTGGAATCCGGCAGATCAGAGTGCTGGCCGCCATGTCACGCTGCCCGCCTATCCCTTCCAGCGGGATCGTTACTGGCTCGCTCCTGACACCGGCCCTCGCGACATCGGTGCTGTCGGGCTGACGGCGGCCGGTCATCCGCTTCTGGGCGCTGTCATCGAGGGTGCGGCGAGTGTGGTCTTCACCGGCCGGATCTCTCTGTCCACGCATGCGTGGCTGGCCGATCACGCGGTGGCCGGCACCGTCGTACTGCCCGGTGCGGCGTTCGTGGAACTGGCGGTGCACGCGGCCGACCGGGTCGGATGCGGCAGCATCCGCGAGCTGACCGTACAGACCCCGCTGCTCCTGCCCGAACACGGCGCGGTGCGCCTCCGAGTGGAGGTCGGCGAGGCCACCACCGCCGACGGCGTACGTCCGATACGGATCGACGCCCGCCCCGACACGGACACCAGTACGACCTGGACCTGCCATGCCACCGGCGTCCTCGACACCGACACACCGTCCCCGGACTGGGACCTCACCGCCTGGCCCCCGTCCGGCGCGCAACCCCTCGACATCTCCTACGACACCCTGGCCGCAGGCGGATACGAGTACGGGCCGTCCTTCCAAGGGCTCCAGCGGGCGTGGCGCCACAACAACCACATCTACGCCGAAGTCACCCTCCCCACCGATCCCGATTCCGACCCCGACCCCTACAACATCCACCCCGCCCTGCTCGACGCCACACTCCACGCCGCGCTGGTGGGTCACGTCCTGCCGGACGACGGCCGGATCCGGCTGCCCTACGCCTGGGAAGGCGTGACGCTGCACGCGGGCGGCGCCTCCGCGCTGCGGGTGTCGGTGACGACGGTGGGGGACAACGCGCTACTGCTGCGTGCGGCGGACGGCGCCGGTCTGCCGGTGGCCGAGGTGTCGTCGCTGGCCATGCTTCCGGCCGACCTCGGCGACCTCGGCTCCTCGGCCGTGAACCGGGACTCCCTGCTGCGCCTGGAATGGATACCCGTGCCGTCGGCGGACACAGTGCCGCCCAGCAAGCTCGTGCAGCTCGGCCCTGACCGGTTCGGCCTGCGCTCGGCGGCCGGAGCCGACATCGACTGGCGTGAGTTCGACGAACTGTCCGCTCTGCCCGGCGACTTGTACGACGTGGTCGTGTGCATCGAAGGTGACGATCGGCCGGACGTCGCGGGAGCCGCCCGCGCGATCCTGTACGGGGCGCTCGAACTGGTCCAGGCATGGGCGTCCGACGACCGGTTCGCCGATGCCCGGCTGGTCGTGGTGACCCGGCGTGCGGTGATGACCGGGGCCGGCGAGCCCGTGCCGGACCTTTCCAGCGCACCCCTGTGGGGGTTGCTCCGCTCCGCGCAGAACGAGAGTCCGGGGCGGCTGGTCCTGGTCGATGTGGACGACGACGACCGTTCGCTCGCCGCGCTGCCGTCCGCGTTGGCCGGTGACGCCACCCAGTTCGCGCTGCGTGCCGGCCAGGTCCTGGTACCGAGACTGGCCCGGGCGGGTTCCAAGGACCGGCCGGAGTCGCCGTACCGGCCGGAGTCGCCGTCCGGGTCGAACTTGCCGTACCGGCCGGAGTCGCTGTACCGGCCGGAGCCGTCGTCCCGGTGGGACCCCACCGGCACGGTGATGATCACCGGCGGTACCGGAACACTTGGCGGGCTGTTCGCCCGGCACCTGGTCACGCAGCACGGGGTACGGAACCTGTTGCTGGTCTCGCGGCGAGGGCCGGGCACCCCTGGAGCCGCGAACCTGGTCGCCGAGCTGTCCGGGCTGGGCGCCGACGTGACGGTCGCCGCGTGCGACGCGGCCGACCGGGCCGCGCTGTCCGCGCTGCTCAGGGAGATCCCGGCGAGCCGGCCACTCACCGGCGTGGTCCATGCCTCGGGAACCCTGGACGACGGGTTGATCTCCGGGATGACGCCGGAGAAGCTCGACGCCGTACTGACGCCGAAGGTGGACGCGGCGTGGAACCTGCACGAACTGACGCGGGATCTCGGGCTGTCCGCGTTCGTGCTGTTCTCCTCGATCATGGGCACGATCGGCAACGCGGGCCAAGGGAACTACGCCGCCGCGAACGTGTTCCTCGACGCGCTCGCCCAACACCGCCACGGCGCCGGACTCCCCGCGACCTCCCTCGCGTGGGGATTCTGGAGCGAGCGCAGCGAGATGACCGGTGCCCTGGCCGCCGCGGACATCGCCCGAATGGCACGCACCGGTCTGAAACCGCTGCCCTCGGACGAAGGGGTCGCGCTGTTCGATGCTGCGTTCGCCGCCGGTCACGCCACCACGGTCCTGGCCGCGCTCGACCTGGACCGCCTGCGCGCCCAGGCCGCGCAGGCGACCCTGCCGGAGGTGCTGCGCGGGCTGGTCCGGACGCGGCGGACGGCGACCGCGATCACGGCGACGGCTTCCACGCTCGCCGACCGGCTGGCCGGCCTCCCGGCCGAGGACGTCGACCGCGAACTGCTCGACCTGGTGCGGTCGCACGCCGCCACTGTGCTCGGCCATGCAGGCGCCGGCTCCGTGTCGCCGACCGTCGCGTTCCGGGAACTCGGCCTCGACTCGCTCTCCGCACTGGAGCTGCGCAAGCGGCTCAGCGAGGTCACCGGACTGCGGTTGCCGGCCACTGTGGTGTTCGACCACCCCACCCCGACCACCCTCGCCGCGTTCCTGCGCGACGAGCTGCTGGGTGCGAGCACCCTGGCCGTCAGCCGGGCCGCCGCAGCGCCCGCCTCGGCGGCGGACGACGATCCGATCGCCGTCATCGGCATGGGTTGCCGATATCCCGGTGGTGTTCGTTCGCCGGAGGGCCTGTGGGACCTCGTGCGGTCGGGCAGGGATGTCATCGGCGGGCTGCCGCAGGACCGTGGCTGGGACTTGGAGAATCTCTTCGACCCGGACCCGGGACGGACCGGCAAGAGCTACGTCGACAAGGGCTACTTCCTTGACGACGCAGGGGAGTTCGACGCCGGGTTCTTCGGGGTCTCGCCGCGCGAGGCGCTGGCGATGCATCCGCAGCAGCGGCTGTTGCTGGAGACCGCGTGGGAGACGCTGGAGGATGCCGGGATCGATCCCGGCTCGCTGCGCGGCAGCAGCACGGGCGTGTTCATCGGCGTGATGTTCCAGGACTACGGGCCACCGATGCACGAGGGTTCGGCGGATGCCGACGGGCTGCTGCTGACCGGTACCAGCGGGAGCGTTACGTCGGGTCGGTTGGCGTACTTCCTTGGCTTGGAGGGGCCTGCGGTGACGGTGGACACGGCGTGTTCGTCGTCGTTGGTGGCGTTGCACCAGGCCGCTCAGGCGGTGCGCAGCGGT
>NZ_NTGE01000099.1:179956-541134 GCF_002291145.1 Streptomyces sp. SA15 | reverse complement strand
CCGTAGCCGCCGGGGGCACCGGGGGCCGCGGAACCCGGACGTCCGGCCGGGGCCGCCGGGGCGGGCGCGGAGGCCTGCTGATTGGTGGAGGAGGCGAGCGTACGGCTGCGCACCCGGTACAGGCCGGTGTCGAGGTCGTCCGCCTTCTCCAGGTTGACCTTGATGGGGCCCATGAAGGTGTAGCGCTGCTGCTTGGCGTAGTCGCGCACCATGCCGGCGAGCTCGTCGCCGAGCTGGCCGGAGTAGGGGCTGAGCCGCTCGAAGTCCGGCGTGCTCAGCTCCACGATGAAGTCATTGGGTACGACCGTCCGGTCGCGGTTCCAGATGGTCGCGTTGTTGTCGCACTCGCGCTGGAGCGCTCCGGCGATCTCCACGGGCTGGACCTCGGACTTGAACACCTTGGCGAAGGTGCCGTTGACCAGACCTTCGAGACGCTGCTCGAACTTCTTCAGGACTCCCATGGGGCACCTCCTCCGTAGCTGCTGCCGTCCTGTGTCCCGCTGAGCGGGCGCTGCCTTGCTTCGTACTGCTGGTACTGCTTACTGATCGTATCCACGCGCCGGTAAATCGGCTGGTTCCCCCTGTCGGCCCGGTCGACGGGTGTCGACGCCTCCGAAGTTCCCTCCGGAGCTCCCCTTCGAACTCCTCTCGCGGACTCGTCCTGCCAAGGATCGTAGAGGCGGCCGCAGACAAGTGTCCCGCACCGGGCTGTGGACCCCGACCGGCTCCTGGGCAGACGGGCCGGACCGGTACGAGGTTGATACGTGAACCGGCACACGTTGATACGTAGCGGGGGGTCCGGCGGGTTGGTCGCAAGGCGGTCGGGTCGGTCCGGCGGGGAGCCGGTCGGGGGAGATGCCGACCGCGCTGGTCGGCGGCTGCCCGGGCGAAAGGGATGTGAATCCACCCCTTCCAGCGTGCTAATGTTCTGGGTGTCGGAGGGCAGCAACCCCAAGGGGTTTGGGCCCGAAGACACACCCAATGCGCGGGTGGCGGAATAGGCAGACGCGCTGGATTCAGGTTCCAGTGCCCGCAAGGGCGTGGGGGTTCAACTCCCCCCTCGCGCACCAGACGGGACGGGCGGCATCGTGATCACGATGCCGTCCGTTCTGCTGTGTGGATCTTTCAACGGTTGATTCACGGTTGATTCTGACGCTTGCGTTCTGTGAGGAACGTCTCAGGCTGTCATACGGTTCGAGAGGGCTGTCATGCGGTCCGGGAGGCCGTCGTCTTACGGTCCGAGAGGCCGCGGTCCGTACGGTCCGAGAGGCCGTCGTCCGTACGGTCCGAGAGGCCCGGGGAGAGGAAGCAGGTGCCCTACCGTCACGCCACGGAGCGGGTGGACAGTACCGACCTCGCCTGCGGAGTGGTCCTGCACTCCGCCCCGGGGTACCCAGCCTTTCCCGTGCGGCTGGCCGTCGAGATCTTTCTGCGGGGCCTGGACCATCTCCCGGACGACGGGCCGGTGACCCTCTGGGACCCCTGCTGCGGCAGCGGTTACCTGGTGACGGTGCTCGGGCTGCTCCAGCGCCGTTCGCTGCGGCGGGTGATTGCCTCCGACGTGGATCCGGAGCCGGTCGGGCTCGCCCGCAAGAACCTGGCCCTGCTCACGCCGGAGGGGCTGGCCGCGCGCGAGCGGGAGCGGCGCGAGCAGAGCGAACGGTTCGCGAAGCCGTCGTACCTGGAGGCGGCCGACGCGGCCCGGCGGCTGCGCGAGCGCCTGACCGCGGACGGCGGCGGACTGCCCTGCACTGTGGAAACGGCGGACGTCTTCGATGCCGAGGCGCTGGCCCGGGTCGTCTCCGGATCGCCGCCCGACCTGGTGGTGACGGACCTGCCGTACGGGGAGCGGACCCAGTGGGCGGGCGAGGTGCCCGGTGAGCCGGTGACGGGGATGCTGCGGTCGCTGGCGTCGGTGCTGCCGCCGCACGCCGTCATCGCCGTGACCGACCGCGCCCGCAAGATCCCCGTCGCACCCGTACGACCGCTGGAACGGCTGAAGATCGGAACGCGCTCGGCGGTGCTGGTCAGGGCTTCGGCGGTGCTGGAGGCCTGACGTTGCCTAACCTTGACCTTGCCTGATCCTGCCTAGCCTTGCCGAACACGGCGGTCCGTTCCAGAGAGGGGCATCCAGTGGGTAGCACGCCCGCGACTCTTCGGGTGAGCACCCGTAACGCCCGCTTCCAGCAGTGGGAGGCGCTCCTCGGCAACCGTACGAAGCGGCAGCGCGCCGGCGAGTTCGTCGTCCAGGGCGTGCGTCCCATCACCCTGGCGCTGGACCACGGCTGGTCGCTGCGCGCCGTCCTGTACGCGGCCGACCGCGAGCTGTCGCAGTGGGCGCAGGAGACGCTGCGCCGCGTCGGCCGGGACGTGCAGCGGGTGAAGATGGACTCCGGTCTGCTGCGCGAGCTGGGCGGGAAGGACGAGGCCACGCCCGAGCTCCTCGTCGTCGCCGAGCTGCCCCCGGACGACCTGGACCGCCTCGCCCCCGAGCCCGACTTCCTGGGCGTGGTCTTCGACCGTCCGACCACACCCGGCAACATCGGGACGCTCATCCGCTCCGCCGACGCGTTCGGGGCGTCGGGGCTCATCGTGTGCGGTCACGCGGCGGACGTGTACGACCCCAAGGCGCTGCGCGCCAGCACGGGGTCGGTCTTCGCGGTGCCGACGGTCAGGGTTCCCGCTCCGCGTACGGTCGCGGACTGGGCCGACGGTCTGCGCGAGGGCGGCCTGCCGGTGCGGATCCTGGGCACCGACGAGCACGGTGAACGGGACGTCACCGAGGTGGACCTGACCGGCCCGGTGCTGCTCGTGATCGGCAACGAGACGTCCGGGATGAGCGCGTCCTGGCGTGCGTTGTGTGACGAGACGGTGCGGATTCCGATCGGGGGTGCGGCCAGTTCCCTGAACGCGGCGGCCGCGGGGACCGTGGCGCTGTATGAGGCGGCCCGTCAGCGGGGATTCAGGGGGTTCAGGGGTGGGGTGGGCGCTGCCGGGCGCTGATGCCCAGCCGCGTTGTCCACAGGCGTGGAGTTGTCCACAGGGCCTGACGCGTTTCCGTGACCGGCTGTACGGTCGGCACGAGTTGATGTTCGTGCGTGTGCGGGGGAGGCGGTCGCAATGGCCGAGGTCAGTGCTGGGACGGCTGCTGAGGCGGCAGCGGAGACGGCGGGGGCGAAGGGCGGCGCTCGCCGGATGCCTCGGGTGCGGGGCTTCGCCGAGTGGCCGACTCGGGGGACGCCCAAGGAGGAGGGCAAGGCACTGCGGCGCCGGGTCCCGCGCGGTGCGCACGCCACCCTCGACCTGGACGGCGGCCGGCCCGACGCGGTGAGCACGGTCGAGGAGTCCAGCCGTGGCCGGATTCCCGAGCTCACGCCGATACGGGTGGGCAGGATGGCGGCCACGCCGCTCGCCTTCCTGCGCGGCGCGGCGGGCCTCATGGCGTACGACCTGGCGCGCACTCCCATGACCAGGATCCGCGCCCAGATCTGCGGCGACGCCCACGCCGCCAACTTCGGCCTGTACGCCGACGCGCGCGGCGGCCTGGTCATCGATCTGAACGACTTCGACGAGACGGTCGACGGCCCCTGGGAGTGGGACCTCAAGCGGCTCGCCGCCTCGCTCGTGCTCGCCGGGCGCGAGGCGGGCGCGGACGAGGACACCTGCCGCAAGGCGGCGCACGACGCGGTGGGCGCCTACCGCCGCACCATGCGGCTGCTCGCCAAGCTGCCGGTCCTCGACGCGTGGAACGCCATCGCGGACGAGGAGCTCGTCTCCCACACCGACGCCCACGACCTGCTCGGCACGCTGGAGCGGGTCTCCGAGAAGGCGCGGGCCAACACCAGCGGGCGCTTCGCGGCGAAGTCGACGGAGCCGACCGAGGACGGCGGGCGCCGCTTCGTCGACGCCCCGCCGGTGCTGCGGCGCGTTCCGGACGCCGAGGCCGCTACGGTGGCCGCGTCCCTGGAGGAGTACCTGACCTCCCTCTCCGAGGACCGCCTTCCGCTGCTGGCCCGCCACTCGGTGCACGACGTGGCGTTCCGCGTCGTCGGCACGGGCAGCGTCGGTACGCGGTCGTACGTCGTGCTGCTCCTGGACCACCGGGGCGAACCGCTCGTCCTCCAGGTCAAGGAGGCCCGGCCCTCGGCGCTGGTGCCGCATCTGGTGAGCGCCGGGTTCGAGGCGCCGGAGGTGGCGCACGAGGGGCGGCGTGTGGTCATGGGTCAGAAGCGCATGCAAGTGGTCAGTGACATCCTCCTGGGCTGGACGTCGGTCGACGGACGGCCCTTCCAGGTACGGCAGTTCCGCAACCGCAAGGGCAGCGTCGACCCCGCGGCCCTGGCCGCCGACCAGATGGACGACTACGGCCGGATGACGGGCGCGCTTCTTGCTCGCGCCCACGCCCACAGTGCCGACCCGCGCCTGATCGCCGGCTACTGCGGCAAGAACGAGGAACTGGACGAGGCGATCGCCACCTTCGCCGTCGCCTACGCCGACCGGACCGAGGCGGACCACGCGGAGCTGCTGGCGGCGGTGCGGGCGGGACGGGTCGCGGCGGAGACGGGGGTGTGACGGGGGTATGGCGGGATGTGAGGGGGAGCCGGGGAGTCCGGGATACGGCAGGTGGGCGCCCGGGTGATCAAGGTGAAGTCGGTGTGCTCGGAGGGCCCCGTCGGTCGTGGCCTACGCTGGTCGGGTGACGACCCCGGAAGCTGAGCAGGGTGGTGTCGCCGGTGAGGGCCGGGTGACGCCACAGGGCGGTGCGCCCCGGCCCGAGGAGCGGCTGGAGCGGGCCGTGCGGGCCGCCGAGCAGGCGCTCATCGAGTACGAGATCGCGGTGGAGACCTTCCGTATCGAGGTCGAGAACTTCGAGCGGCTGCACCACCAGAAGCTGGGCCCGATGTACGCACGGCTCGACGAGCTGGACGCCCGGATCGCCGAGGCCAGGGCCGCCCGCACCGGCGACCCCGAGGACCTGCGCAAGGCGGACGAGGCGCGGGCCCGGGTCATGCCGATGCCCGGCGTCGAGGAGCTGTTCCACGGCTGGATGGACGGCCAGGGACTGTTCCCGGAGGCTGCGGCCATGCTCACCGATCAGCAGGTACGGCCCCCGCAGCGCGTGCGCCCCAGCGACGAGGCCCGCAAGCTCTACCGCGAGCTGGCCCGCAAGGCCCACCCCGACCTGGCGCAGGACGAGTCCGAACGGGGGCGGCGCGAGGAGTTCATCACGCGGGTCAACGGCGCCTACGCCCGTGGCGACGAGGCGCTGCTTCGGGAGCTGGCCGAGGAGTGGGCCGCCGGGCCGAAGCCCCCTGAGCAGGGGCCGACGCCCAGCGAGGAGCTCTACGCCCGCCTCGAATGGCTCGCACAGCGCAAGGAACTGCTCAGCGTCGTCGCCCGGGAACTGGAGGAGAGCGCGATCGGCTCGATGCTCCGGATGGCCCCGGACGACCCCGACCGTCTCCTGGACGAGGTCGCCGAACAGCTTCTGGCCCAGCTCGCCGAGCGCGAGGCGGAGCTGGCGGAGCTGCTCGGGTAGCCGGTCAGGCCGGGTCGGCCGGGCTGGTCGGCAGGGCTGGTCGGGCTGGTCGGCCGTTGTGTCGGGTAGCGTCGGGGACATGCAATTCGGAGCTGGTGTGCCCACGGTCGAGGTCACGGACCTCAAGGACGGCGACTTCCTGCTGGACGTCCGGGAGGACGACGAGTGGCAGGCGGGTCACGCCGCAGGGGCGCTGCACATTCCCATCAGTGAGTTCGTTGCCCGGTACGGCGAGCTGACCGAGGCGGCGCCGCGGGACGGGCGGGTCCATGTGATCTGCCGATCCGGCGGGCGTTCGGCCCAGGTCGCGATGTACCTCGTCCAGCAGGGCGTCGACGCCGTGAACGTCGACGGCGGCATGCAGGTCTGGGCGGCCGCGGGCCGTCCTGTCGTGACCGACGCGGGAGAGCCGGGGCACGTTCTCTAGGGCCCCAGCCAAGGGGGCCTCCTACAGGGGCCCAGCCAAGGAGTGCCTCCGGCCCTCGCCGCCGCCGGGCGGTCAGCCGAGCGGATGGGCCGCCAGCAGGTCGCCCAGGGTCTCCTCGTGGGCCGCCGCCGGGCCCAGGGACAGTTCCAGGTGCTTGGCCCAGGCGTGGTACCGGTGCAGGGGATACTCGACGTCGGCGCCGAACCCGCCGTGCAGATGCTGCGCCGTCTGCACGACCCGCCGTACACCTTCCGAGGCCCAGATCTTGGCGACGGCGACATCACCGGAGGCGGGCAGCGCGCCCTGGGCTCCCGAGCCGCTCCGCCACGCGGCCTGCCAGAGCGTGGCCTCCATGGCCCGCAGGTCGATATAGCGGTCGGCGGCCTGGACGGCGACGGCCTGGAAGGTGGCGACCGGGAAGCCGAACTGCTCCCGCTTGCTGGTGTATTCGCTGGTCATCCGCAGGACCCGCTCACCGAGACCGAGCGCCAGCGCACAGGTGCCGGTGGTCAGCAGATCGCGCAGCCACTCCCACGCGCCGCCGGCGTCGATGACGTCCCGGTCCGCGATCCGTACGCCGTCCAGGCGCAGTTCGCCGAGGCGCTCGCCGGTGGTGGAGATCTGCTCGGCGAGCTCGACCCCCGTGTGGGTCCGGGGGACCAGGGCGAGCAGGGTCCGGTCGGCGGCCGTGTGCGCGGGTACGACCACGAAGTCGGCGTTGTGCGCCCAGGGAACCGCCGTCTGCACCCCGTCCAGCACCCACGCGTCCCCCTCCTGCCGTGCGGTCACGGCGAGTTCGGCGGGATCGTGGCCGGTGCGGCCGCTCGCGGCGACGGTCAGCACGACCTCCCCCCGGCCCGCCCGCGCCAGCAGAGCCGACTTCAGCTCCTCCCCGCCGAAGGTCTGTACGGCGGCCAGGGCCGCGCTGCTCTCCAGCAGCGGCACCCGCGCCAGCACCCTCGCCGCCTCGCGCAGCACCAGGCACAGCGCGATGGCGTCCAGGCCCGCCCCGCCGTACTCCGGGGCCGACAGCAGGCCCAGCAGGTCCGCGTCGGCGAGCTTGGCCCACAGCGCACGGTCGAAGTCGTCGGCGACGGCGCCCGCGGTGAGGGCCGGACTGGGCACCGCGTCGGGGACGACTCCGGCGAACACCCCCCGCGCCGCCTCGGCCGCCGCCTGCTGCTCCTCGGTGAAGGTGAAGTCCACGGTCCCTGCCCTCCCGGCGGGTCAGCTGATCTGACGGACCGTCAAGATAGAACAGGTTCTAGAAGAAGGGAACGGGAACGGGCTGGTGACGTTCACCTGTCGAAGTCCAGCTCCACCTTCTCCGTCACCGGATGCGACTGGCACGCCAGCACATACCCCTCCTCCGTCTCCTCCGGCTCCAGCGCGAAGTTGCGGTCCATCCGCACCTCACCGGAGACCAGGAAGGCACGGCAGGTCCCGCACACCCCGCCCTTGCAGGCGTAGGGCGCGTCGGGCCGGTTGCGCAGCACCGTCTCCAGCAGCGACTCGCCGTCCTGGACGGGCCAGCTGCCGCCCCGGCCGTCCAGCCGCGCGGTCACCGTGCTGTGCGCGGGCGCGGGGGTGCCGGCTGTGGGGGCGACGGTGTCCACGTGGAAGATCTCCTCGTGGATGCGCGTGCGAGCGACCCCCAGCTTCCGTAGTGCCCTTTCCGCCCCCTGCACCAGCCCGAACGGCCCGCACAGGAACCATCCCGCCACCCGCTCCACCGGCAGCAGCGCCGGCAGCAGCCCGGTCAGCCGCTCCTGGTCGAGCCGCCCGGACGGCAGCCCCGCCTGCTGTTCCTCCCGGGACAGCACCGTCACCAGCTGCAGCCGCTCCGGGTAGCGGTCCTTCAGGTCGGCGACCTCCTCCAGGAACATCGTCGACGCCGACGTACGGTCGCTGCGCACCAGACAGAACCGGGCCTGCGGTTCCCGCGCCAGCAGCGTCGCCACGATCGACAGCACCGGGGTGATGCCGCTGCCGCCGACGATCGCGGCGTACAGGCCGGGCGCGGGGTCGAGGGTGAAGCGTCCGGCCGGCGTCATCACCTCCAGCTCGTCGCCGACGTTGATCTCCTTGAGCGCGTAGGCCGAGAAGGCCCCGCCTTCCACCAGCCGCACTCCGACGCGCAGGGCGCGGGGCCCTTCGGCGTCCGGTGCCGGGGCCGGGGAGCAGATCGAGTACGTGCGCCGTATCTCCGCGCCGTCCACCCTGCGCCGCAGGGCGAGGTGCTGGCCCGGGGCGTGCCGGTACTCCTCGCGCAGCTCCGGGGGCACAGTGAGGGTCAGGGCCACGGAGTCGTCGGTGAGCCGGTCGACCGCGGCCACGGGGAGCGTGTGGAAGCGGGCCATCACAACTCCTTGAAGTGGTCGAACGGTTCACGGCACGCCAGGCACCGCCGCAGCGCCTTGCACGCGGTGGAGGAGAAACGGCTGAGCAGCTCGGTGTCGGCGGACCCGCAGTGCGGGCAGCGGATGGGTTCCGGGTCCGGCTCCGCGGCGAGGGTGCGGGTCGGTCCGAGTCGCAGGGCGACCGGTCCGGACCCAGGCCCCACGCGCGGCGGGGCGATGCCGAACTCCCGCAGCTTGCGTCGCCCTTCGTCCGTGATGTCGTCCGTCGACCAGGCGGGCGTGAGCACCGTGCGCACGGTGACCTCCCGCATGCCGCGGGCGTGCAGCGCGCGCTCTATGTCCAGGGACATCGCCTCGACGGCCGGGCAGCCGGTGTACGTCGGGGTCAGCTCGACCTCCACCGAGTCGGCGCCGCTGACGTGCACGGCCCGCAGCACGCCCAGCTCCCGCAGGGTGAGCACGGGCAGTTCGGGGTCGGGCACCGAACCGGCGACCTCCAGGAGCTCCGCCTCCAGCGGGGTGGTCGTCACCATGACGCCCCCGGGTGGCTGCGGTGCAGATGCTGCATCTCGGCGAGCATCAGCCCGAAGGGTTCGGTGTGCAGGCCCTGGCGGCCCGCGCCGGCCGTCCACGCCCCGGACCGCGGGCCCTCGGGGACCGTCAGGGTGGCGCGGCGCAGGATGTCCCCGACGGACTCCAGCCAGGCCGACTCCATCCCCGGCAGGTCCGCCTCCAGCCCCTGTACGGGCTGGAACATCTCTGCGGTGAACCGCCACAGCGCCTCGCACGCCCGCTGCATCCGCTCATGGCCGATGTCCGTGCCGTCGCCGAGCCGCAGGGTCCACTGCTCGGCGTGGTCGCGGTGGTAGGCGACCTCCTTGACGGCCTTCGCGGCGAGCGGGGCGAAGGGGCCGTCGCCGGCCGCCAGCTCGGCGTACAGCAGGTGCTGGTAGGTGGAGAAGTACAGCTGGCGGGCGATGGTGTGGGCGAAGTCGCCGTTCGGCTGTTCCACCAGCTGGAGGTTGGTGAAGGCGCGTTCCTCGCGCAGGTATGCCAGTTCGTCCTCGTCGCCGACCAGCGACAGCAGCACGCGGGCCTGGCCCAGCAGGTCCAGCGCGATGTTGGCGAGGGCGACCTCCTCCTCCAGCACGGGGGCGTGGCCCGCCCACTCGCCGAGGCGGTGGGAGAGCACCAGGGCGTCGTCGCCGAGGGCGAGGGCGGCCGTCGTGGGAACGGTCGTGGTCGTCACAGGTGCTTCACCCCCTCCGGGATCTCGTAGAACGTCGGGTGGCGGTAGGGCTTGTCGGCGGCCGGTTCGAAGAACGGGTCCTTCTCGTCGGGCGAGGAGGCCGTGATCGCGGACGAGGGGACGACCCAGATCGAGACGCCCTCGCCACGCCGGGTGTACAGGTCGCGGGCGTTGCGCAGGGCGAACTCCGCGTCCGGCGCGTGCAGGCTGCCGGCGTGGGTGTGGGCGAGGCCTCGGCGGGAGCGCACGAAGACCTCCCACAGGGGCCAGTCGGTGTTCGTCATGCTCGCGGCGCTCCTGTCTCGGTGGTCCCGTTCGTACGCTTGGCCGCGTAGGCCGCGGCCGACTCCCGTACCCAGGCGCCCTCCTCGTGGGCCTGCCTGCGCTGCGTGATCCGCTGTTCGTTGCACGGGCCGTTGCCCTTGAGGACGTCCCAGAACTCCGTCCAGTCGATCGGGCCGAAGTCGTGGTGCCCGCGCTCCTCGTTCCACTTCAGGTCCGGGTCCGGGAGGGTGAGGCCGAGGGACTCGGCCTGGGGGACGCAGATGTCGACGAAGCGCTGGCGCAGCTCGTCGTTCGAATGCCGCTTGATCTTCCACGCCATCGACTGCGCGGAGTGCGCGGACTCGTCGTCGGGCGGACCGAACATCATCAGGGACGGCCACCACCAGCGGTTCACCGCGTCCTGCGCCATCGCGTGCTGCTCCGGGGTGCCGCGGCTGAGGGCCAGCAGCAGCTCGTACCCCTGGCGCTGGTGGAAGGACTCCTCCTTGCAGATGCGGACCATCGCGCGCGCGTACGGGCCGTACGAACAGCGGCACAGGGGGACCTGGTTGGTGATCGCGGCGCCGTCCACCAGCCATCCGATCGCGCCGACGTCCGCCCAGGTCAGCGTGGGGTAGTTGAAGATCGAGGAGTACTTCTGGCGGCCGGTGTGGAGCTTGTCGAGCAGTTCGTCGCGGCTGGTGCCGAGGGTCTCGGCGGCGCTGTAGAGATACAGGCCGTGCCCGGCCTCGTCCTGGACCTTGGCCATCAGGATCGCCTTGCGGCGCAGTGAGGGGGCGCGCGTGATCCAGTTCGCCTCCGGCTGCATGCCGATGATCTCGGAGTGGGCGTGCTGGGCGATCTGCCGGACGAGGGTCGCGCGGTAGGCGTCGGGCATCCAGTCGCGCGGCTCGATGCGCTCGTCGGCGGCAACGGCGGAGTCGAAGGCGCGCTCGTAGGCGGCGGTGTCGCCGACGGTGCTGTCGGCGCCGTCCCGTGCCTCGTCCGCCTGTGTGCGGGCCGTGTCGTGCGCGGCTGCTGTCGCCATGAGATCCCCTCGACCTGGGCTCTGCCGGAGCTTGCTCCCGACCGATCGTTCGGTTCGTGCGATTCCATGGTCGGTCGGGCGCCGTAAGGTGTCAACCGCTGTGGATAACCTGCGGGCGCCCGCGGACGCCCCCTGTGGAAAACCGGGGCGGTTCGACCGGGACGGCTTGGAGGCGGGCCCGATGGGGCTGTGCCGGGCGCACGGCCTGAGTACCGTTCCGTGCGAGCGTCGCGGGAGCGGTGGGCGCCGGGGGCGGTACGGCGGGCCTGCGGCCGGGCGGTCTGGCAGCGTGGCGGCCGAAAGCAGGGACCGGGATCGGGAATCGGGGCGGAATGGACGCGTACGACGGAGGCTCGAACCCCCGACAGGGGCCGGGCGAGCCGGGCGCTGCGCCCGCCGACCCACAGGGCTCCCCGCCCGGCATTGCCCCGACAGTCGACCGGCCTCCCCGAACCGGTGTCGCAGCCCTCTCACTCCGCTACCAGATCGGCGTCGCCGTGGCCCTGGCGGTCGTCGCGGTCGCCGTCTGTACGCACGTCGGCATGATGTTCCTGCACGTCGCGCCGTCGAACACGCTGACCAAGCAGCACGGCGGGGCGATCGAGGACTGGATCTACCCGGAGTTCGAGCAGAACTGGAAGCTCTTCGCGCCGAACCCGTTGCAGCAGAACATCGCCGTCCAGGTGCGCGCGCAGATCAGCACCACGGACGGCGCGATACGGACCACCGGCTGGTACGACCTTTCCGCCCAGGACGGCCGGGCCATCGACGGCAATCTGCTGCCGAGCCACACCCAGCAGAACGAGCTGCGCCGGGCCTGGGACTACTACGTCGCCACCCACGACACCGACAACCGTCCGGCCGACCTGCGCGGCGCCCTCTCCGAGACGTATCTGCGCCGCATAGTGGCGCTGCGCCTCGATCGCGAGGACCTGGCCGGCGAGGGCGGCACCGTCGAGCTCGTCCAGGTCCGTTCCCGTACCACCAATGTGCCGCCGCCCAAGTGGAGCGAGGAGCGGGTCTCGGACCAGCCGGTCTACCGGGTGCTGCCCTGGTGGTCGCTCCCGGCGGACGAGACCGACGGGGGCGTGAAGTGAACCGATTCGCCCTGTGTGTCTCCACCGCCATCGCCCGCGTCACCGAAGCGGCCCTCGGCCCCTACCAGACCGCCGTGGTCCGTATCGGCTTCAGCGCGACCTGGCTGCTGTTCCTGCTGCGCGAGATCCCCCACCGGCAGGAGTTGTACGGCCCCGACGGCCCCTGGAGCTGGGACCTCGCCCAGCAGCTGGTCTCGACCAACGGCGCCTTCACGGCCCTGATGTGGTCCGACGGCCAGTTCTGGTTCGAGACCGTGTACGCCCTCTCCATCCTGACCGGCGTCCTGCTGCTGCTGGGCTGGCGCACCCGCACGATGTCCGTGCTCTTCATGGTCGGCGTGCTCTCCCTGCAGAACCGCAGCATCTTCATGGGGGACGGCGGCGACAACGTCCTGCACCTGATGTGTATCTACCTGGCGTTCACCCGCTGCGGCCAGGTGTGGTCGCTGGACGCGCGGCGGGCACAGCGTGGACGAGAGGCACGCGCGCGTGGGGAGCACGTCGCGGACCGGGTCGGTCCGGCCCTGTGGGGCGTGCTCGGGTTGGCTCTGGTCGCGGTGACCCTGTCGGGACGACTGTTCGACGCCGAATGGTTCGTGCCCCTGCTGCTGTGGACGTTCTGGCTCGCGCAGGCCCTGTGGTGGGTGGTGGACCGCCGCGCGAGGAACGGCGAGCCCCGGGTCCTGCTCGACGTCATCGCCAACATCGTCCACAACGGCGCCCTGCTCGTGATCATGGCCGAGGCCTGTCTGATCTACGCGACGGCCGGCTGGTACAAGATCCAAGGCTCACGCTGGCAGGACGGCACCGCCGTCTACTACCCCCTCCACCTCGACTCCTTCTCCCCCTGGCCCGCCCTCGCCGACCTGTTCTCGGCCAGCGGCACGATGGTGATGCTGATGACGTACGGCACCGTCATCGTGCAGGTCGCCTTCCCCTTCACGGTGTTCAACAGGCGAGTCAAGAACGTCCTGTTGGCGGTCATGATCACTGAGCACGCCGCGATAGCCGTGATCCTCGGGCTGCCCTTCTTCTCCCTGGCGATGATCGCCGCCGACGCGGTCTTCCTGCCGACATCGTTCCTGCGCCGCCTGGGCGGCTGGGCGGCACGCGCGCGTGGACGGCTGCCGGCCGGCAGGGACCGTACGACGCTGCCGAAGCCGCGCACCTCGGAGAACCCCGAGCACACGCACGTAGGCTTCACGGCATGACGGTCACGGATCCCGTCGGTGCCTGGCACCGGCTCGCCGACTCCTCGGTGCTGCTCGACGGCTTCCACGCCCTCAAGCACGCCGTGCGCTTCGGGGCCGAGATCCCGGTGGCGGTCACCGCCGACCTGGAAGCCACACTCGCCCTCGCCGACGAGCTGGCGCCGGACGTACGGGGCATGCTGGACGCCCTCCTGGCTCAGGTGCCGGAGCCGACGTACCGGAGTCTGGTCCCGCGCCCGCACCCCACCGCGGTGGCCGCCCTGGCCGTACGGCCCTCCCGCGCGGCCAACCTCGAGAAGCTGGCGCACACCCCCCGCACCGCGCCCGTCGTGGTCCTCGACAACCCGCGCAACCTCGGCAACGCGGGGGCGGTGATCCGGCTGGCCGCCGGCTTCGGGGCGACCGGCGTGGTCACCACGGGCACGCTCGACCCCTGGCACCCCACGGTCGTACGCGGCGGAGCCGGCCTGCACTTCGCGACCGCCGTGGAACGGCTGACCGTCGACGAACTGCCGTCCGGGCCGGTGTTCGCGCTCGACCCGGAGGGCGACGACATCCGAGGCACCAAGCTGCCGGACGACGCCGTCCTCGCCTTCGGCTCCGAGCGCATCGGGTTGTCCGCCGCACTACGCGCGCGTGCCGACCACCTGGTGGCACTGCCGATGCGCCCCCATGTCTCCAGCTACAACCTCGCCACCAGCGTGGCCATGACGCTGTACCACTGGAGCGCCACCGGGGGCGCGATCAGCTAGCTCCTGAGCTGTGACGAGAGGACCTGGACGTGTAGTTCCGCTAGGCCTGCCGGCGTACCTCGACCACCCGGAAGCGGTTCGCCACGAACGCCCCGTCGGTGAGCGCCGCGTTGGCCGCCGGGTTGCCGCCCGAGCCGTGCAGGTCGGAGAAGGCGGCCGTCTGGTTGACGTACACGCCGCCCGTGAGGTTCAGCGACAGCTGGGCGGCCTCCTCGAGACAGACCTCCCGCACGGCCTGTTCGAACGCCTCGTCGGTGGTGTACGCGCCTACGGTCATCGCGCCCTTCTCGCGGATCGTGCGGCGCAGCAGCTGCACCGCGTCCGCCGCCGAGTCGACCGCTACGGCGAAGGAGACCGGCCCGAAGCATTCGCTCATGTAGGCGGCCTCGTCGTCCGGCTTGGCGCCGTCCAGCTTCACGATCACGGGCGTCCGGACGACCGCGTCCGGGAACTCCGGGTTGGCGACCTCCCGCGAGGCGAGGGCGACCTCGCCCAGACCCGCCGCGGACTCCAGCCGGGCCTTGACGTCCGGGTTGACGATGGCGCCCAGCAGGGCGTTCGCGCGCGCGTCGTCGCCGAGGAGGCCTTCGACCGAGCGGGCGAGGTCGGCGACGACCTCGTCGAAGGACTTGGGGCCCTGGTCGGTGCGGATGCCGTCGCGGGGGACGAGCAGATTCTGCGGGGTCGTGCACATCTGGCCGCTGTACAGCGACAGTGAGAAGGCGAGGTTGGCGAGCATCCCCTTGTAGTCGCCGGTCGATTCCACGACCACCGTGTTGACGCCGGCCTTCTCCGTGTAGACCTGCGCCTGGCGGGCGTTCTCCTCCAGCCACTCGCCGAACGCCGTCGAGCCCGTGTAGTCGATGATCCGGATCTCCGGGCGCGTGGCCAGCGTCTTCGCGATGCCCTCACCGGGACGCTCGGCGGTCAGCGCCACCAGGTTCGGGTCGAAGCCGGCCTCGGCGAGCACCTCGCGCGCGACCAGCACGGTGAGGGCGAGCGGCAGTACCGCGCGCGGGTGGGGCTTCACCAGGACCGCGTTGCCGGTGGCGAGGGAGGCGAACAGGCCCGGATAGCCGTTCCACGTCGGGAAGGTGTTGCAGCCGATGACCAGCGCGATCCCGCGCGGGACCGGCGTGAACTGCTTGTTCAGCACCAGCGGGTCGCGCTTGCCCTGGGGCTTGGTCCACTCCGCCGTGTCGGGCGTGCGGACCTGCTCCACGTACGCGTACGCCACCGCTTCCAGGCCGCGGTCCTGCGCGTGCGGGCCGCCCGCCTGGAAGGCCATCATGAAGGCCTGGCCGGAGGTGTGCATGACCGCGTGCGCGAACTGGTGCGTCCGGTCGCTGATCCGCTTGAGGATCTCCAGACAGATCACCGCGCGCATTTCCGCGCCCGCGTCCCGCCACTGCCGCTGGCCGGCCTTCATGGCGGGCAGCAGCACGTCGATGTCCGCGTGCGGGTACTCCACGCCCAGCTCGATGCCGTACGGGGAGACCTCGCCGCCCACCCAGTCGTCCGTGCCGGGCTGGGCGAGGGCGAGGCGGTTGCCCAGGAGGGCGTCGAAGGCGGCCTTGCCCGCCGCCGCGTCCAGGCTGCCGTTCTCGCCGTAGGCCTTGGGGTGTTCGGGGTGCGGGGACCAGTACGCGCGCGTGCGGATCGCTTCCAGCGCCTGGTCGAGGGTGGGCCGGTGCCGGGCGATCAGCTCGTGCGCCGTGAGTGCGGCGGTCATGGTGCCAACTCCTCGTCTCAAGAACTCTTCGTCGAGTTCATGACCTGGGCAGAAACCTGGGCAGGGACAGTCCGACAGAGTTAGAGTAACCGAACGATCGGTCGGGACAAGGGGGCCTGCCGCATCTGTGGAAAACCCCGTGCGGGAGGATCGCGCACATGACAGCACTCGACCTCAGCAGCCCCGTGGCCGTCGTCGGCACCGGCACCATGGGCCAGGGCATCGCCCAGGTCGCGCTGGTCGCCGGCCATTCCGTAAGGCTGTACGACGCAGTCCCCGGCCGCGCGCGGGAGGCCGCCGCGGCGATCGGCGCCCGGCTCGACCGGCTCGTCGAGAAGGACCGGCTCGGCGCCGCCGACCGGGACGCCGCCCGCGCCCGTCTGCTGCCCGCCGAGCGCCTCGCCGACCTCGCGGACTGCGCCCTGGTCGTCGAGGCCGTCCTGGAGCGGCTGGACGTCAAACAGGAGCTGCTGCGGGAGCTGGAGGACGTCGTCGGCGAGGACTGTCTGCTCGCCACCAACACCTCCTCCCTGTCGGTCACCGCGATCGGCGGCGCGTTGCGCAACCCCGGCCGCTTCGTGGGCCTGCACTTCTTCAACCCCGCGCCGCTGCTGCCGCTGGTCGAGGTCGTCTCCGGGTCCGCCAGCGACGTCACGTCGGCCACGCGCGCGTACGAGACGGCACGCGCCTGGGGCAAGACGCCGGTCGCCTGCGCCGACACCCCCGGCTTCATCGTCAACCGCATCGCGCGGCCCTTCTACGCCGAGGCCTTCGCGGTCTACGAGGCCCAGGGCGCGGACCCCGCCACCATCGACGCCGTGCTGCGCGAGTGCGGCGGCTTCAAGATGGGCGCCTTCGAACTCACCGACCTCATCGGCCAGGACGTCAACGAGTCCGTCACCCACTCCGTGTGGCAGTCCTTCTTCCAGGACGTGCGGTTCACGCCCTCGCTCGCCCAGCGGCGC
Source organism: Streptomyces sp. SA15 (assembly GCF_002291145.1). GTDB lineage: Bacteria > Actinomycetota > Actinomycetes > Streptomycetales > Streptomycetaceae > Streptomyces. Next base: position 524,490 of record NZ_NTGE01000099.1, on the reverse strand, counting down.
CTCGTGGAGTCGGGCCGCCTCGGCCGCAAGACCGGGCACGGCTGGTACGACTACTCCGAGGGCTCCGAGGGGGCCGAGCCGCACACCGCGGAGCGGGCCCAGCCGCCCGCGTACGTCGTCGCCGAGGGCGACCTGGGCCCCGCCTGCGAACTGCCGGCCCTGATCCGCGAGGCGGGCATCCAGGTCCGTGAGGAGGAAGAGGACCACGGCAGCCGACTGGTGCTGCCCAGCGGCGGCCAGCTCGCGCTCGCCGACGGCCAGACCTCGGTCGAGTTCCGGGACGTCGTCTACTTCGACCTCGCGCTCGACTACCGCCGGGCCACCCGCATCGCCCTGTCCGCATCCCAGGACACCTCGCCCCAGACGCTCTCCGAGGCCATTGGCCTCTTCCAGGCGCTCGGCAAGCAGGTCAGCGTCATCGGCGACGTCCCCGGCATGATCGTCGCCCGTACGGTCGCGCGGATCGTCGACCTGGCGCACGACGCGGTCGCCAAGGGCGTGGCCACCGAGGAGGACGTCGACACCGCCATGCGCCTGGGCGTCAACTACCCGCTCGGGCCCTTCGAATGGAGCCGCAGACTCGGCCGCAACTGGGCCTACGCCCTCCTCGACGACCTGCACCTGCGCGACCCCTCGGGGCGCTACGCGCCGTCCCTCGCGCTGTACCGCCACGCGTACGCCACCGACAAGCGGGAGGGCAGCACCTCATGACGACCGCCAAGCGCGACACGTACACCCCTCAGACGCTGCTGTCCGTCGCCGTCCGGGTCTTCAACGAGCGCGGCTACGACGGCACCTCCATGGAGCACCTCTCCAAGGCGGCCGGCATCTCCAAGTCGTCGATCTACCACCATGTGGCCGGTAAGGAGGAACTGCTGCGCCGGGCCGTGAGCCGGGCCATCGACGGGCTCTTCGGGATCCTCGACGAGGAGCACGCGCGCGTGGGGCCCGCTGCCGAGCGCCTGGAGTACGTCGTACGGCGCATGGTCGAGGTGCTCATAGCCGAACTGCCGTACGTGACACTGCTGCTGCGCGTGCGCGGTAACACGGGCACCGAGCGATGGGCGCTGGAGCGGCGCCGCGACTTCGACCATCGGGTCGCCGAGCTGCTGAAGGCGGCGGCGGCCGACGGGGACGTGCGCGGCGACGTGGAGGTGCGGCTCGCGACCCGGCTGGTCTTCGGAATGATCAACTCCATCGTGGAGTGGTACCGGCCGGACGGGCGGGGCATGAGCGAGCGGGAAGTCGCCGATGCCGTCGTGCAGTTGGTGTTCTCGGGACTGCGCAACGAGCACGGAAACCAGCACTGAAACCAGCACTGAAACGAGCACTGAAGGGCCGCAAGGAGTACAGGGGGACCGGAAATCTCAGCCCTGCGGCTCCAGGTCCTCCTCCTCGAACACCAGCAGCGTGCGCGTACTGAGCACTTCGGGAATCGCCTGGAGCCGGGTCAGCACCAGCTCGCGCAGCGCCCTGTTGTCGGGCGTGTGCACCAGCAGCAGGACGTCGAAGTCGCCGCCCACCAGGGCGATGTGCGAGGCGCCGGGCAACTGCCTGAGCTGCTCGCGCACCGTGCGCCAGGAGTTCTGGACGATCTTCAGAGTGATGTACGCCGAAGTGCCGTGCCCGGCGCGTTCATGGTTCACGCGGGCGCCGAAGCCGCGGATGACGCCGTCCTCGATGAGGCGGTTGATCCGTGCGTAGGCGTTGGCGCGGGAGACGTGGACCCGTTCGGCGACCGACCGTATCGAGGCGCGGCCGTCCGCCTGGAGCATGTGGAGGATGTCCTGATCAATGGCGTCGAGGGGACGAGGGGCCGACAAGGGGCCGCTGCCGTCCGGGCTCTCGGCCATTTGTTCAGGTGCCATGTCCTCCCGCCTCTCCGCCGTGGACGTACTGCGTCCATCTCAGGCTGTGGAGAACCGTTTGTCCACAGCCTGAGGGTGCCTGTAGCCAAAATGTGCCGACGACCGAACAATCGGTAGGTGAGGCGCATCACACCCGTGGTGCGCCGGAAGCCGCTCCCACGAGGAGGTGCCGTCATGACGGTCATGGAGCAGCGAGGCGCGTATCGGCCGTCGCCGCCGCCCGCCTGGCAGCCCCGCACCGACCCCGCGCCGCTGCTGCCCGACGCGGAGCCGTACCGCGTCTGCGGCACGGAGGCGGCCGCCGAGGCCGACCCCGGCCTGCTGCGCCGCCTGTACGCCGAGCTGGTGCGCGGCCGTCGGTACAACGCGCAGGCCACCGCGCTCACCAAACAGGGCCGACTGGCCGTCTACCCCTCGAGCACCGGCCAGGAGGCCTGCGAGGTCGCCGCCGCGCTCGCTCTTCAGGAGCGCGACTGGCTCTTCCCCAGCTACCGCGACACCCTCGCCGCCGTGGCCCGCGGCGTGGACCCCGTGCAGGCCCTCACCCTCCTGCGCGGCGACTGGCACACCGGGTACGACCCGCGCGAGCACCGCGTGGCCCCCCTGTGCACCCCGCTCGCCACCCAGCTCCCGCACGCCGTCGGCCTCGCGCACGCCGCCCGTCTCAAGGGCGACGACGTGGTCGCGCTGGCGATGGTCGGCGACGGCGGCTCCAGCGAGGGCGACTTCCACGAGGCGCTGAACTTCGCCGCCGTCTGGCAGGCCCCGGTCGTCTTCCTGGTCCAGAACAACGGCTTCGCGATCTCCGTCCCGCTCGCCAAGCAGACCGCGGCCCCGTCGCTGGCCCACAAGGCCGTCGGCTACGGCATGCCCGGCCGCCTGGTCGACGGCAACGACGCCGCCGCCGTCCACGAGGTCCTCACCGACGCCGTGCGCCACGCGCGCGCGGGAGGCGGCCCCACCCTGATCGAGGCGATCACGTACCGCGTCGACGCCCACACCAACGCCGACGACGCGACCCGCTACCGCCAGGACACCGAGGTCGCCGCCTGGCGGGAACACGACCCGATAGCACTCCTGGAGCACGAGCTGACCGAGCGCGGCCTGCTCGACGAGGACGCGAAACAAGCCGCGTGGGACGCCGCCGAGGCCATGGCCGCCGACCTGCGCGAGCGCATGAACCAGGACCCGGTGCTCGACCCCATGGACCTGTTCGCGCACGTGTACGGCGAGCCCACCGAGCAACTGCGCGAGCAGCAGGACCAGTTGCGGGCCGAGATCGAGGCCGAGCGGGAGGGGACGCACCGATGACCACCGTCGCCCTCAAGCCCGCCACCATGGCGCAGGCCCTCACGCGCGCGATGCGCGACGCCATGGCCGCCGACCCGGCCGTGCACGTCATGGGCGAGGACGTCGGCACCCTCGGCGGGGTCTTCCGGGTCACCGACGGCCTCGCCAAGGAGTTCGGCGAGGACCGCTGCACGGACACCCCGCTGGCCGAGGCGGGCATCCTCGGCACGGCCGTCGGCATGGCGATGTACGGGCTCAGGCCGGTCGTGGAGATGCAGTTCGACGCCTTCGCGTACCCCGCCTTCGAGCAGCTGATCAGCCACGTCTCCCGGATGCGCAACCGCACGCGCGGCGCGATGCCGCTCCCGATCACCATCCGCGTGCCCTACGGCGGCGGCATCGGCGGCGTCGAGCACCACAGCGACTCGTCCGAGGCGTACTACATGGCGACTCCGGGGCTCCATGTCGTCACGCCCGCGACCGTCGCCGACGCCTACGGCCTGCTGCGCGCCGCCATCGCCTCCGACGACCCGGTCGTCTTCCTGGAGCCCAAGCGCCTGTACTGGTCGAAGGACTCCTGGAACCCGGACGAGCCGCAGACCGTTGAACCGATTGGCCGCGCGGTGGTGCGGCGCTCGGGCCGGAGCGCCACGCTCATCACGTACGGACCGTCCGTGCCCGTCTGCCTCGAAGCCGCCGAGGCGGCACGGGACGAGGGCTGGGACCTCGAAGTCGTCGACCTGCGCTCCCTGGTGCCCTTCGACGACGAGACGGTCTGCGCCTCGGTACGGCGGACCGGGCGAGCGGTCGTCGTACACGAGTCGGGTGGGTTCGGCGGCCCGGGAGGGGAGATCGCGGCCCGTGTCACGGAGCGCTGCTTCCACTACCTGGAGGCGCCGGTGCTGCGCGTGACCGGGTTCGACATCCCCTACCCGCCGCCGATGCTGGAGCGTCACCACCTGCCCGGCGTGGACCGGATCCTGGACGCCGTGGGGCGTCTGCAGTGGGAGGCCGAGAGCTGATGGCACAAGTGTTGGAGTTCAAGCTCCCGGATCTCGGGGAGGGACTCACCGAGGCGGAGATCGTCCGCTGGCTGGTCCAGGTCGGCGACGTCGTCGCCGTCGACCAGCCGGTCGTGGAGGTCGAGACGGCCAAGGCGATGGTCGAGGTGCCCTGTCCGTACGGCGGCGTCGTCACCGCCCGCTTCGGCGAGGAGGGCACGGAGCTTCCCGTCGGGGCGCCGCTGATCACGGTGGCGGTCGGCGCGCCGGCCTCCGGCGGTGACACCGAGAGCTCGGGCAACGTGCTGGTCGGGTACGGCACATCGGAGGCACCCGCGCGCAGGCGCAGGGTACGGCCGGGACAGTCGGCGCCCGTCGGCGCCGCGTCGAACGGGCGGCCCGCGGCTCCCTCGGCTTCGGCTCCCTCTGCTCCCGCGGCTCCCGAGGTGGCGGACGGCCCCGTTCCCGTGATCTCGCCGCTGGTTCGCCGGCTCGCCCGCGAGAACGGCCTCGACCTGCGGGAGCTGACCGGTTCCGGGCCCGACGGACTGATCCTGCGGGCGGACGTGGAGTACGCGCTGCGGGCGGCGGCCGCGCAGGGACGCGTGACGGAGCCTGCCTCGCCGCCCGCGCGCGTGACGCCGACAACGACCACACCCGCCCCGGCCCCCGCGACCACCCCCACCGGCACCCGCATTCCCCTCAAGGGCGTCCGCGGCGCCGTGGCCGACAAGCTCTCCCGCAGCCGCCGCGAGATACCGGACGCCACCTGCTGGGTGGACGCCGACGCGACGGAGCTCATGCGGGCGCGAACGGCGATGAACGCCACCGGCGGACCGAAGATCTCCCTCCTCGCCCTGCTGGCCCGCATCTGCACGGCAGCCCTGGCCCGCTTCCCCGAGCTCAATTCCACGGTCGACATGGAGGCCAGGGAGGTCGTCCAACTCGACCACGTCCACCTCGGCTTCGCCGCGCAGACCGAGCGGGGACTCGTCGTGCCCGTCGTACGGGACGCGCACGCGCGCGACGCCGAGTCGCTGACCGCAGAGTTCGCCCGGCTGACCGAGGCCGCCCGCGCGGGCACCCTCACGCCCGCGGAACTCACCGGCGGCACCTTCACGTTGAACAACTACGGCGTGTTCGGCGTCGACGGCTCCACGCCGATCATCAACCACCCCGAGGCGGCCATGCTCGGCGTCGGCCGTATCGCCCCCAAGCCCTGGGTGCACGAGGGCGAGCTGGCGGTGCGGCAGGTCGTCCAGCTGTCGCTCACCTTCGACCACCGGGTGTGCGACGGCGGCACGGCGGGTGGCTTCCTGCGATACGTGGCGGACTGCGTGGAACAGCCGGCGGTCCTGCTCCGCACCCTCTGATAGCGCCGGGATCGCGCCGGGATTGCGCTGCCTCCCTGCGTTCCCTGTGATCGCGGCGGCACGCATACTCGGAGGGTGACCGTGTACGAGGCCCTCGACGACCCCGGATCCGAGATCTACGACGCCGTCGTACTCGCCGGAGGTGCCGCCCGGCGGCTCGGCGGCGTGGACAAGCCCGGGGTGCGCGTGGGCGGGCGCGCACTGCTCGACCGGGTGCTCGCCGCCTGCTCCGACGCGCACACCACCGTGGTCGTCGCCGATCCCCGGCCCACCGCGCGGCCCGTGACCTGGGCGCGTGAGGACCCGCCCGGCGGCGGACCGCTCGCCGCCCTCGACGCCGGGCTGCGGCACACCACGGCCGAGGAGGTCGTCGTACTCTCCGCCGACCTGCCGTTCCTCGGCGGCGCGACGGTACGGCGGCTGCTGACCGCCCTGCGGGCGTGCGGCGCCGACGGTGTGCTGCTCACCGACGCCGACGGCCGCGACCAGCCGCTCGTCGCCGCGTACCAGGCACCCGCACTGCGCCGCGAACTCGCCGCACTCAGCGATCAGCACAGCGGTCTCACCGGACTGCCCCTGCGCCGGCTGACCGCCGCGCTCGACCTCACCCGCGTCCTGGAACCCGTCGCGTCCTTCGACTGCGACACCTGGGACGACATCGCCACAGCCAGGGCACGGATCAGGGAGCATGGGCACGTGTTGGATGAATGGATTTCCGCAGTCAAGGACGAGCTGGGCATCGACCTCGACGTCGACACCGGCGTCCTGCTCGACCTCGCCCGCGACGCCGCCCACGGGGTGGCGCGGCCCGCGGCCCCGCTGACCACCTTCCTCGTCGGCTACGCTGCCGCGCAGGCCGGAGGCGGCCCCGAGGCCGTCGCCGACGCCTCGCGCAAGGCCGCGGCGCTGGCCCTGCGCTGGGCCGACGAGGACACGGCCGATGGCAAGCCCGACGTGGCCCCCGACGCCACGCCCGACACCCGACCGGACGCCGGATGACCGCCCGTGGCATCCGCACCGGGCAGGACGCCCGGGACACCGAGGACGCCGACGACTTCGACGTCGAGGAAGTGCTCGCCCTCGTGAAGGAAGACAACGGCCACGCGGCCGCTGATCACATGTCCGCACACGCGGCGCAAGGCGGCCACCACGGCGCCCCGCACAAGCCGGAACACAAACAGGACGCCCGTCACCGAGCCACCCCGTGGCCCCAGGCCCGCGAGATCGCCGCCCGAGCCCCGCACTCCGCCTCCCCCGGCGCCCGCCGTGCCCCCGCGTCCGTGCCGCTCGACGCCGCCCTCGGCCTCACCCTGGCGGCCCCCCTCACCGCCCTCACCGACCTGCCCTCCTTCGACACCTCCGCGATGGACGGCTGGGCGGTCGCCGGCCCCGGCCCCTGGGACGTACGGGACGAGGGCGTCCTGGCCGGCCATAGCGAGCCCGAGCCCCTGACCGACGGCGAGGCTGTCCGGATCGCGACCGGCGCCCGTATCCCCCCGGACACCACCGCCGTCCTCCGCAGCGAGCACGGCCGCACCGATGACAAGGGCCACCTGCACGCGACCCGCGAGATCGTGCACGGCCAGGACATCCGCCCGCGCGGCCAGGAGTGTCGCAGCGGCGACCAGCTCCTGCCGGTCGGCACCGTCGTGACCCCGGCCGTACTCGGCCTCGCCGCGGCCGCCGGATACGACACCGTGACCGCCGTACCCCGCCCCCGCGTCGACGTCCTCGTCCTGGGCGACGAGTTGCTGACCGAGGGCACACCGCACGACGGCCTGATTCGCGACGCGCTCGGCCCGATGCTGCCGCCCTGGCTGCGCGCACTCGGCGCCGAGGTCACCGCCGTACGCAGGCTCGGCGACGACGCCAAGGCCCTGCGCAAGGCGATCACCAGCTCCGACGCCGACCTGATCGTCACCACCGGCGGCACCGCCGCGGGCCCGGTCGACCACGTCCACCCCACCCTCCAGCGCCTCGGGGCGGAACTCCTGGTGAACGGCGTCGAGGTGCGTCCCGGCCACCCCATGCTGCTGGCCCGCACCAAGGCGAACCAGCACCTCGTCGGCCTGCCCGGCAACCCCCTCGCGGCCGTCTCCGGCCTGCTCACGCTCGCCGAGCCCCTGCTGCGTACCCTGGCGGCACGCCCCGTCCCCGAGCCGTACACGCTGCCCCTGATGGGCGAGGCGCACGGGCATCCGTACGACACCCGGCTCATCCCCGTGGTGCTGCGCGGTGACCGTGCCGTGCCGCTGCACTACAACGGCCCGGCGATGCTGCGTGGCATCGCGGTGGCCGACGCCCTGGCCGTCGTACCGCCGGGCGGGGCACGGCCGGGTCAGGAGACGGAACTTCTCGACCTGCCCTGGGCGGCAGCCGGAATCGGGGTGTGTTTCACGTGAAACTTCCGGGCCGTGACGTGATCGCCCGCGAGGCGGACGAACATCTCGTGATCCATCGGGTGAAACTCCCGCGGAAAGTGGTGGAGCACCCGTTCCGGCAGGTGGCCAAACGGCTGTCCATGGCCCTGCTGGTCCTGGTGGCGACCGCCCTGATCGTCTATGCCGACCATGACGGCTACAACGACAACTCCGACGGCTCCGTCGACTTCCTGGACGCGTGGTACTACGCGACCGTCACCCTCTCCACCACGGGCTACGGCGACATCACCCCGGTCAGTGACGCCGCCCGATTCACCAATATCTTCGTCGTCACGCCGCTGCGTGTGCTGTTCCTTATCATCCTGGTCGGCACCACGCTGGAGGTCCTCACCGAACGCACCCGTGAGGAATGGCGACTCAACCGCTGGAGGTCCACCTTGCGCGACCACGTCGTCGTCGTCGGCTTCGGTACCAAGGGGCGCTCGGCGATCCAGACCGTCTGCGCGACGGGGCTGAAGAAGGAACAGGTCGTCGTGGTCGACCCGAGTTCCAAGGTGATCGACGCGGCGACCGCGGAGGGGTACGCCGCAGTCATGGGGGACGCGACGCGCAGCGACGTCCTGAAGCGGGCCGAGGTGCACAAGGCGCGCAAGATCATCATCGCGACGCAGCGCGACGACACGGCCGTGCTGGTGGCGCTGACGGCCCGGCAGCTCAACAAGGGCGCGAAGATCGTGGCCGCGGTGCGCGAGGAGGAGAACGCACCGCTGCTGAAGCAGTCCGGTGCCGACGCGGTGATCACCAGCGCCAGCGCGGCCGGCCGGCTGCTCGGCCTCTCCGTGCTCAGCCCGGCGGCCGGCATGGTGATGGAGGACCTGATCCAGCAGGGCAGCGGGTTGGACATAGTCGAACGGCCGGTCATAAAAGCCGAGGTGGGCAAGACCCCGCGGGAGACGCAGGACCTGGTGGTGAGCGTCGTACGCGGGCACCGGGTGCTGGGATACGACGATCCGGCCGTCGGGAAGCTGGAGTTGACGGACCGGCTGATCACCATCGTGCGGGCGACGCCGGGTACGCAGGTCGCCCCCGACGTCCGCCCGCTTCCTCACGCTTGATCACCGCGGTGGTGCCGCTGATCACTTGCGACGGCACCGCTGTCCCTTGCGACGGCAACGCTGTCACTTGCGGTTGTACAGCCGCATCGTGACCGGACCGAAGACCACCACGAACAGGCCTGCCCAGCCCAGCGACCAGGCGATGTCGCCGGCCGGCCAGTCGCCCGCCATCAGCTCGCGCACGGCCGTCGACAGGTGGGTGATCGGGCTGTTGTTGACGAAGGCCTGCAGCCAGCCCGGCATGGTCTTCGGGTCGACGAAGATGTTCGACAGGAAGGTCAGCGGGAACAGCACCATCATGCTGACGCCCATCACCGACTTCTCGGTGCGCAGCAGCAGTCCGAACATCGTCCAGACCCACGAGAACGCGAACGAGAAGACGACCAGCAGCGCGATCCCGGCGAGCACGCCGATGACCCCGCCGTCCGGGCGGTAGCCCAGGATCAGGCCGACGGTCAGCATCACGACCGACGCGATCGAGTAGCGCAGGGCGTCGCCGAGCAGATAGCCGACCATCGTCGAGGGCCGCCAGATCGGCAGCGACCGGAAGCGGTCGAAGACGCCCTTCTCGATGTCGATGTTCACCGAGACGCCGGTGTACATCGTGATCATCACGACCGACATCACCATGATGCCCGGCAGCAGGAACTGGATGTACTCCTTCGGGGAGCCGGCCAGTGCGCCCCCGAACAGGTACGTGTACATCAGCACCATCATGATCGGGAATGCGGTGACGTCGAAGAGCTGCTCCGGCACGTGTTTGATCTTGAGTATGGCCCGCCAGCCGAAGGTCAGTGAGGCCGACCACGCGCTGGGGCGTGGCGGGCGCTCGCCTGAGACGAGCAGCGCGGCGAGCGACTCGGTGCTGACGGGGGCGAGGTCCTTGGTGTCCGGGGTCGTCGCGGTGCTCATGCTGCTGCCTCGCTTGTCGTGTCGTCGGCCTTCGTCTCGGAGGCCTTCGTGTCGTGTCCGGTGAGGGCGAGGAAGACCTCGTCCAGGCTGGGCTGACCCAGGGCGAAGTTGTCGACGACGATGCCGGAGCGGGCCAGTTCGGCGAGCGCGCGGGCCGCCTGCTCGGCCGCGCCCTGCCCGTTCGCCGCCCCCGCCCCGACGCGGGCCGTCAGCGCCACCGGGTCCGGCTCCCGCTGCACGTCCGCGTCCAGGGCCAGCCGCAGTACCTCCTCGGCCTGCGGTCGCTGCGCCGGATCGCGCAGTCGCAGGTGTACGGAACCGGCGCCGACGGACGCCTTCAGCTCGCCCTTCGTCCCTTCGGCGATCACCTTGCCCTGGTCGATGACGGCGATCCGGGACGCCAGTTGGTCGGCCTCGTCCAGGTACTGCGTGGTCAGCAGCACGGTGGTGCCCTGGGCGACCACGGCGCGCACGATGTCCCACACCTGGTTGCGGCTGCGTGGATCGAGCCCGGTCGTCGGCTCGTCCAGAAAGAGCAGATCGGGGGTGTTGAGGATGGAGGCGGCGATGTCGATACGGCGCCGCATGCCGCCGGAGTAGTTCTTGACCTGCTTCCCAGCGGCCTCGGTCAGCCCGAAGGCCTCCAGGAGCTGCGCGGCACGCTTTCGCGCGGCGGGCTTCCCATGGCCGAGGAGGCGGCCCAGCAGCACCAGGTTCTCGGTGCCGGTGAGGTCCTCGTCCACGGACGCGTACTGGCCGGTGAGGCTGACCCGGCTGCGGACCTCGTCGGCCTCGCGCACGACGTCGTGGCCGAAGACGTGGGCTTCACCGCCGTCGGGGCGCAGCAGGGTGGCGAGCATCTTGACGGTGGTCGTCTTGCCGGCGCCGTTCGGACCGAGGACGCCGTAGACCGTGCCGGCCGGCACCGCGAGGTCGACTCCGTCGACGGCCCGTGTCTCGCCGAACGTCTTCACCAGCCCCGCGGTCTCGATGGCCAGGCCGGACGTGTGCTGGCTCATGGTGGGATGTCCTTCCGCGTACTTGGGTTACGCATGGGGAGACCTTTACCGTCGCGCAAACTCATCGGTCGCGCACAGGGATTTCTCGGCGGATAGGTCGAAGGGCGTAGGGGGAGGGGGACCGGAGGCGGAGGGGAGACGGTCCGGGGACCGAGGGCGGCCCGACCGGAGCCCGAGAAGGTGCCGCCACCGTCTTACGGTCTACGCGGGGCCGCCCCGCGACCGATGAGGGGCACCGGGTGGCTGGCGAGGAGGCGGTCGGTGGTTCGGGAGGCGCGGGCGGGGTCGGTGAGTGGGTCGAGTGGCGGATGGTGAGGGGCGCGGGCGAGGGCGGTGAGTAGTTCGGGTGGCGGCGGATGAGCAGTTCGGGTGGGGACCGATGAGGGGACGACGGCAGCCGGCGAAAAGTCGGCCCGCGACCGGCGAGTAGCGCGGCCCGGGCCTGGCGAGGAGCTGATCGGTGGCCGGTTCTGAGGTGGGCGAGGAGCCGCCAGGCGGCCGGTGAGAAGCGCGGCCCGGGCCTGGCGAGGAGCTGATCGGTGGCCGACGTGAAGCCGCCGGGCACCGACAGGGAGCCGCCGGGCACCGACGTGAAGCCGCCGGGCACCGACAGGGAGCCGCCGGGCACCGACGTGAAGCCGCCCGGCACCAACAGGCAGCCGCCCGGCAAACGAGGAGTAGCGTCCCCCTCATGCATGCGATCACGATTCCTGAACCTGGTGAGCCCGAGGCGCTGGTGTGGGGCGAGGTCCCGGATGCCGTGGCCGGTGAGGGTGAGGTGCTGGTCGAGGTGGTGGCGAGTGCCGTCAATCGCGCCGACCTCCTGCAACGGCAGGGCTTCTACGACCCGCCGCCCGGCTCCTCCCCCTACCCCGGCCTGGAGTGCTCCGGACGGATCGCCGCGCTCGGCCCCGGCGTCTCCGGCTGGGCCGTCGGCGACGAGGTGTGTGCGCTGCTCGTGGGCGGCGGCTACGCCGAGAAGGTCGCCGTACCGGCCGGCCAACTGCTGCCCGTGCCCAAGGGACTCGGCCTCGTACAGGCCGCGGCACTGCCCGAGGTGGTCTGCACGGTCTGGTCGAACGTCTTCATGATCGCCCACCTCCGCCCCGGCGAGACGCTGCTGGTGCACGGCGGCTCCAGCGGCATCGGCACCATGGCGATCCAGCTCGCCAAGGCCGTTGGCGCCAAGGTCGCCGTCACGGCGGGCACCAAGGAGAAGCTGGACCGCTGCGCGGAGCTGGGTGCCGACGTGCTGATCAACTACCGGGAGCAGGACTTCGTCGCCGCGGTCAAGGAGGCCACCGGCGGCGCGGGCGCCGACGTCATCCTCGACATCATGGGCGCCAAGTACCTGGACCGCAACGTCCGGGCCCTCGCCGTCAACGGCCGCCTCGCGATCATCGGCATGCAGGGCGGCATCAAGGGCGAGCTGAACATCGGCGCCCTCCTCGCCAAGCGCGCCGCCATCAGCGCGACCACCCTGCGCGCCCGGCCGCTCGAGGAGAAGGCGGCCATCGTCGCGGCCGTACGGGAACACGTCTGGCCCCTGGTCGACGCCGGCCACGTACGCCCGGTCGTCGACCGTGAGCTCCCGATGAGCGACGCGGCCACCGCACACCGGGTCGTCGAGGAGAGCGGCCACATCGGAAAGCTGCTGCTCGTCACGTCGTAGAACCCTCATGACCGTAGAACCCTCACGACCGTAGAACCCCTACGAAAGACCCCGCCGCATCCGCAGCGCGACGAAGGCGAGTCCGAGACCGAGCCCGACGAGGATCAGCCCGCTGCCGAGCGGCAGGATCTTCAGCCCGGGCTCGGCGGACCGATCGTCCCGCCCAGCGGGCTGTCCCTGCTCCGCGGGCCGCAGCGGGTGCCCCGACGGCACGCCGCCGGTCGCACGCGGCGGTTCCGGTACGGCGGTGAGGTCGCCGCCGGCCTCCTGGCCGCCCTCGTCCTCGGGGGCCCCGGTGTCATCGGCGTCCTCGGGCGCCGATTCCGGAACCCGCCGCCCCGGCCGCTCCCGCCCCTCACCCGCCCGACTCCCGGCCCGGGAGGGCTCGGCGGCGGAAGGGGAGGCAGCCACCTTGGGCGCCGCCTCGACGCCGTACGACCAGCCGGTGCCGTACGGCGAAACGGTCACGCCCGCCCCCAGGACCACGATCAGCAGTCCCGTCGCGCGCAGTGCTCGCCGTGTGCGCCGCCTTGGAGTCACGGAGCAATCCTGGCATTCGACGCATAGCCTGGCATTCAGGGTTCCGCCAGAGTGCTGATGTGCCGCTGATGTGCCGCGTAAAGGGTGGATCAGCCTTCACCGGGGGCACCACGGTGGTGAGGTGTAGGGGTGCGAGAGAATGGCGGCATGGAGATGCCGAGGAACGAAAGGTCGCCGGAGAACCCCCAGATCCTGGTCGTGGGCCAGGACGGCATGGCGCTCGGCGGCGGAGGAGACGAGGACTCCCGCGAGGTTCCGGTGACGGAGATGGTCGAGCAGCCGGCCAAGGTGATGCGGATCGGCAGCATGATCAAGCAACTGCTCGAAGAGGTGCGCGCGGCACCTCTCGACGAAGCCAGCCGGGTCCGGCTCAAGGAGATCCACGCCAGCTCGGTGAAGGAGCTGGAGGACGGCCTGGCCCCGGAGCTGGTCGAGGAGCTGGAGCGGCTCTCCCTGCCCTTCACGGACGAGACGACCCCGAGCGACGCGGAACTGCGCATCGCGCAGGCCCAGCTGGTCGGCTGGCTCGAGGGACTCTTCCACGGGATCCAGACGACCCTGTTCGCCCAGCAGATGGCCGCGCGGGCCCAGCTGGAGCAGATGCGCCGCGCCCTCCCGCCGGGCGTCGGCGGCCACGAGGACGGCGACGACCCGCGCGCGGGCGGCCGTTCGGGAGGTCCGTATCTGTAGGAAAGCCCGGATCCCGCTCTGTAGGAGAACCTGGATCCCGCCCCGCGCGACGTGCGGGGCGGGATCCAGGAGATCAAGACGACTGTGGGCATGTCAAAAGCGCGGAAGATCTACTCTCGGCCCTCCTGACTATCCAGGAGGACCCACGTGAAGATGCGAAACTCGGCGCTCGTCACGGCAGGCGCCCTCGCCTGCCTGTCGATACCCCTCATGGCCTCGCCGGCGGCGGCCGATTCGATGGTGAGTCAACCCCGGTGTGAGGGTGGAGTTCATGTGGTTCCGCCCCACACCTCTTACTGGGGTGGGTTGCCTGTGGAGACGTCGAACTGCATCTCCGGCGGGTTCTTCGGGTCGAAGTCCGTCCCCACCGTGGGTGACTGGCGCATCACGGTGTCGTCCCCGTACGTGTTCTCGTCGTAGTCGCGGATGTCGTACCGCCAGCCTGCGGCCTGCAGGCACGAACGAACCGAGTCCCAGTTCTTGAACGTGAAGTCCGGCATCCGCACCATCTTGGGGTCGTTGTACGACTCCTCCGGCTCGGTGCACTCGGTGTTCTCGATGGTCCGCGTCTTGTCCGGCCCGCGGTAGCCGGCCGCCTGGGTCGCCGATACCGAGGCACTGGCGCTGCTGTCCCCGCCCGCCTCGGGACTGTCCCCGCCGCTGTTCATCAGCAGGGCCGCGATCAGGCCGCCGATCGCGACGACCGACACCGCGATCGAGCCGATGACCACCGGCTTGTTGCCCTTGCCGCCACCGGAGGGTGACGGGACGGTGGTCTGGGGCGTGAGGTTGTACGGCGGCGGGGTCGACGGGGTCTGCTGCGGCGCGTACCCGGCCGGGCCCGGCGTCTGGTAGCCGCCCTGCTGCGGATAGCCGTACGCCGGGGAGGGCGCCGCCGGCGCCGGGGTGCCGTACGGGTTCGGCGGCGGGGTCGGCTGGTAGGGCATCTGTACGTTGCCCGCGGGCCCCGGCGTGGCCTGGTCGACCGGCGGGAACACCGCGGAGCCGACGCCCGCGCCGCTCGGCGTGTGCGCGCCCGGGACGATGCTCGGCGCGGCGGCCTGGAAGGAGGATGCCACGCGCAGGCACTCGTCGCGCATGGCCTCGGCGCTCGGGAAACGCTCGTTCGGGTTCTTCTTCAGCGCGCGGGCGACCAGCGCGTCCACGGCCGGCGGAAGCGAACGGTTGATCGAAGAAGGAGCTACCGGCTCCTCCTGGACGTGTGCGTAAGCTATGGCCAGCGGCGAGTCCGCGTCGAACGGCAATCGCCCGGTGACCAGCTGGAACAGCATGATGCCGACCGAGTAGAGGTCGGAGCGCGCGTCCACCCCGCGCCCCAGAGCCTGCTCCGGCGAGAGGTACTGCGGGGTGCCGACGACCATGCCGGTCTGGGTCATCGAGGTGACGCCGGACTGCATGGCACGCGCGATGCCGAAGTCCATCACCTTGACGACCCCGCGCTTGGTCATCATCACGTTGCCCGGCTTGATGTCCCGGTGGACCAGGCCCATCTCGTGGCTGATCTCCAGCGCGGCGAGCACATCGGCGGTGATCTTCAGCGCCTTGTCGGCGGGCATCGCGCCCTGCTGCCGTACGTCCTCGTCGAGCACCGAGCCGAGCGGGCGGCCCTCGATGTACTCCATGACGATGTACGGCGTCGGCATGCTGTCGCCCGCGGCGGAGCCGCTGTCGGACAGCGTGTCCTCGCCGGTGTCGAAGACCGAGACGATGTTGGTGTGCGTGAGCTTGGCCACGGCCTGCGCCTCGCGGCGGAAACGCTCTCGGAAGGCCTGCTCCCGGCCCAGGTCGGTGTGGAGTGTCTTGACCGCGACCTGCCGGTCCAGCACGGCGTCGTAGGCGAGGTGCACCGAGGCCATGCCGCCCTCGCCCAGCAGGTCACGCAGCTGATAGCGGCCACCGGCGAGCGCCCGCCCCGCATACCGGCCGTGTGCGGCGTCCTGGCTCATTCTCTGCGTCCCCCATGGCCTTTCAGGCGCCGACTGTCGTTGATCCCATGTGCCATTCCCGGCCAAGTCTGCCGGAGGGCACTGACACGTCAAGCTCGGTGCCCGTTCCGTGACCGTACGCGAAAGAAGCGTCGCGGAAGCGTTACCGCGGGCGTACCG
This sequence comes from Streptomyces sp. SA15, assembly GCF_002291145.1. Classification (GTDB taxonomy): domain Bacteria; phylum Actinomycetota; class Actinomycetes; order Streptomycetales; family Streptomycetaceae; genus Streptomyces. Next base: position 508,503 of record NZ_NTGE01000099.1, on the reverse strand, counting down.
CTGGTACACAGAATTTGCACGCCGACACTCACTACAGGTTTCATGGCCGGTCCGTCTCGGGCCGATCCCCGGGGCCTTCCCGGACCGGCGGCTTGCGCGGAGGCTGTAGCGTGGCCGACGGAGACCGTAACAACACCGCGCGCACCGCGGGCAGAAACGACGGCGAGGACTGATGGCACAGCAGCAGCGCGCTCAGGGCCCGTCCGACCCCGAGGCGACTGGCGGCGGGATGTCAGATGCGCCGGAAATGTGGGGTAATGGCGGGCTTGTCGGGGACGGCCGATATCGGCTGACCCGCAGACTCGGCCGGGGCGGCATGGCCGAGGTGTTCGCCGCCGAGGACGTGCGGCTCGGACGCACCGTGGCGGTCAAGCTGCTGCGCGCCGACCTCGCCGAGGACCCGGTCTCCAAGGCCCGCTTCACGCGCGAGGCCCAGTCCGTGGCCGGCCTCAACCACCACGCGATCGTCGCCGTGTACGACTCCGGCGAGGACTTCGTGGGCGGCCAGTCCGTGCCGTACATCGTGATGGAGATCGTCGAGGGCCGCACGATCCGCGACCTGCTCCTCAACGCCGAGGCGCCCGGCCCCGAGCAGGCCCTGATCATCGTCTCGGGTGTGCTGGAGGCGCTCGCCTATTCGCACCAGCACGGCATCGTGCACCGCGACATCAAGCCGGCCAACGTCATCATCACGCACAACGGCGCGGTGAAGGTGATGGACTTCGGCATCGCCCGCGCCCTGCACGGGGCGTCCACGACGATGACTCAAACCGGCATGGTCATGGGCACCCCGCAGTACCTCTCCCCCGAGCAGGCCCTCGGCAAGGCCGTCGACCACCGCTCCGACCTGTACGCCACGGGCTGTCTGCTCTACGAACTCCTCGCGCTCAGGCCCCCGTTCACCGGCGAGACGCCGCTGTCGGTGGTCTACCAGCACGTCCAGGACATCCCGACGCCCCCGTCCGAGGCGTCCGACGCCTGTCCGCCGGAGCTCGACGGCCTCGTCATGCGCTCGCTGGCCAAGGAGCCGGACGACCGCTTCCAGACGGCCGAGGAGATGCGCGGGCTGGTCCAGTACGGCCTGCAGATGCTGTACGAGCAGGGCGGCCACACCGGCACCTGGAACACCGGCCCCGTCGACACGCACGACGGCCGGCACACCCCGGCGGCGGGCATGGCGGGCACGAGCGTGCTGCCGCACCCCGGCGGTGACTCCTCCGGCACCACACAGATCCCGCAGCCGATCCTGCCCGCCGGCTACGGCGGCGGGGACGACGGCGGCTTCGAGGGTCACGGCAACAAGGGCGGTGGCCGCGGCAAGCTGTGGATCCTCGCCGTGTTCGCGGTGATCGCGATCGCCGCGGGTGTGGCGTTGGCGCTCCAGAGCGGCGACAAGAAGGACCCCGGCACGGACCCCACGCAGTCGCCGACCACCACCTCGCAGACCACCGACGACGCGACGGCCAGTGAGGCGCCGACCGACGACACGACCGACGAGCCCACGGACACGGCCACGGAGAACGACACCGGAACCGGTTCCGGCTCGGATTACACGCCGTCGTACACGCCCTCGTACGAGCCAACGGATCAGCCGACGACGAGCGGGCCCACGGACGCACCGACGGACACGCCGACGACGAGCGCGCCGACGGACGCACCGACGACGAGCGCGCCGACGGACGTGCCTACGACCTCGGGGCCGACGGGCGGCGAAACGGGCGACGTCGGGGGCACGGGCGGCGGCCTCTGACCGGCTGACCGAAACAGCCTCCACGCGCGCGTGCGGCCCGGGAAACGGGCTCCACGCGCGCGTGCTCTGTTTCCACTTCTACGTCCCTTTTTCTACGGCCCCTTGAGCTCGTCTCAGTCGGCTTCCACGGCCCCTGAGGCTCGCTCAGTCGGCGAACGCGTCGCACACCGCGTCGTACTCCCGCGTCCACCACACCGCGAGCGCCGAGGCCGCCGGGAACTGCGAGTCCGCGCGGGTGTCACCGCGCTCGTAGTGCCAGCGCAGCATCCAGAAGTCGTTGAGGCGCTCCCACCACACGCGGTGCACGGCCGCCGCCAGTTCGGAGGGCGTGGCCCCGGCGGTACGCCGGTAGGCGCGCGCGTAGGCCCGCACCTTCGGCAGGTCGAGGGCGCCGACGGGCAGCACGAAGAAGATCGCGGCGGCCCGTACGGCCTCCTCCGCGCGGGGCTGCATCCCGAGCCGGTCCCAGTCGACGATCGCGGCGGGCGCGTCCCCCTGGTAGAGCAGGTTGAACGGGTGGAAGTCGCCGTGCACCCAGCCCACCGAGCCCCCGCGCGGAGGCCGCCGGTCGGCGTGCCGCTCCAGCAGTGCGCGGCGCTCCAGGAGCCGGTGGCGGGCCAGTTCGTCGAAGGAGTCGGCGGGACGGTGGCGGCGTACGCGGGCGAGCAGGTCGTCGATGAGGGTGCAGGTGTCGGCGGGGTCGGGGCTGTCGGCGGCGCGAGGGCCACCGTTCGCCCGTTCGGCGCGCGCCCGCGCGTGGGTCGGCTGTCTCGGGGTCGAAGTGGTGCTTGAGGAAGTAGCGGCCGCGGGTCGTACAGAGCCGGTAGCCGCGGTTGAGCAGCCCCTGGTCGACGGGCTCGCAGGCGAGGGCGGAACCGGCGGCGGCGTACTGGCGGAGGAGAGCGCCCAGCGGGGGCGCGTGAGACACGAGGGGTGGTACACAAGAGCGCGGCACGCTGCCCGATGCTAGGACAGGGAAAGCGCCCGCGAACTGGGCGTTGTCACAGACAGTCGCTTTCGATCACGGGATGTGCTCGAAGTGGCGCGCCAAGGCTCTGCCGGTCGAGTGCAAGATGCCGAACCGCCGGCCCCGACGACACGAGAACCCTTCCCGTGACCTGGGTCACCGGGATAACGTGCCGTTGTTCCGGCCCCCTGCAAGGCTGTGACCAGGAACTGTTCCCGATTTTGCGTTTTTACTTGGAAATCCAATCAAAAACGCAGGTCAGGAGGGGTTTCACAGAAATGTGGAGCACTGGGTAACGTGCCTTTTGCAGGGCGCTCGCCGGGGCACCTGTCACGCCTGTTCCCGAACGAGCCGCACCCACCCCGTGCGTCCGTGAGGCCACAGGTGAGCCGCACTGGCGCCCGGCGAACCCGGGTAGCCGGACCGACGGAGGAGCACACGTGACCGTGGAGAGCACTGCCGCGCGCACACCGCGACGCAGCGCAGGTACGACCGGTGCGAAGAGCACGGCCGGCAAGCGTACGACCGCCAAGAAGGCGACGGCGAGCGCCAGGAAATCGCCGCACGGCGAGCCCGAGCTCGTCCAACTGCTGACGCCCGAGGGCAAGCGCGTCAAGAGCGCCGAGTACGACAAGTACGTCGCCGGCATCACCCCTGAAGAGCTCCGCGGCCTGTACCGCGACATGGTGCTCACCCGACGCTTCGACGCCGAGGCGACCTCCCTGCAGCGCCAGGGAGAACTCGGTCTGTGGGCCTCGCTGCTCGGCCAGGAGGCCGCCCAGATCGGCTCCGGCCGGGCCACCCGCGAGGACGACTACGTCTTCCCGACCTACCGCGAGCACGGCGTCGCCTGGTGCCGCGGTGTCGACCCGTCCAACCTGCTCGGCATGTTCCGCGGCGTGAACAACGGCGGCTGGGACCCGAACAGCAACAACTTCCACCTCTACACGATCGTCATCGGCTCCCAGACGCTGCACGCCACGGGCTACGCGATGGGCGTGGCCAAGGACGGCGCGGACTCGGCGGTCATCGCCTACTTCGGCGACGGCGCCTCCAGCCAGGGCGACGTCGCCGAATCGTTCACCTTCTCCGCGGTCTACAACGCCCCCGTGGTGTTCTTCTGCCAGAACAACCAGTGGGCGATCTCCGAGCCCACCGAGAAGCAGACCCGCGTCCCGCTCTACCAGCGCGCGCAGGGCTACGGCTTCCCGGGCGTCCGCGTCGACGGCAACGACGTGCTGGCCTGCCTGGCCGTGACGAAGTGGGCGCTGGAGCGCGCCCGCAGCGGCGAGGGCCCGACGCTGGTCGAGGCGTACACGTACCGCATGGGCGCCCACACCACCTCCGACGACCCCACCCGCTACCGGCACGACGACGAGCGGGCCGCCTGGGAGGCGAAGGACCCGATCCTGCGCCTTCGCCGCCACCTCGAGGCCTCAAACCACACGGACGAGGGATTCTTCGCGGAACTGGAGGCCGAGAGCGAGGCGTTGGGCAGGCGAGTGCGCGAAGCGGTCCGCGCCATGCCGGACCCGGACCACTTCGCGATCTTCGAGAACGTGTACGCGGACGGGCACGCGCTGGTCGACGAGGAGCGAGCGCAGTTCGCCGCCTACCAGGCGTCGTTCGCGGACGCAGAGGGGGGTAACTGACATGGCCGAGACGATGACATCCAAAAACCTGGCTCTCGCGAAGGCGATCAACGAGTCCCTGCGCCGCGCCCTGGAGACCGACCCCAAGGTCCTCATCATGGGCGAGGACGTGGGCAAGCTGGGCGGCGTCTTCCGGGTGACGGACGGCCTGCAGAAGGACTTCGGCGACAGCCGGGTCATCGACACGCCGCTCGCCGAGTCGGGCATCGTCGGCACGGCGATCGGTCTCGCGCTGCGCGGCTACCGCCCGGTCGTGGAGATCCAGTTCGACGGCTTCGTCTTCCCGGCCTACGACCAGATCGTCACGCAGCTGGCGAAGATGCACGCCCGCTCACTGGGCAAGGTCAAGCTCCCGGTCGTCGTCCGGATCCCGTACGGCGGCGGCATCGGCGCGGTCGAGCACCACTCCGAGTCCCCCGAGGCACTGTTCGCGCACGTGGCGGGCCTGAAGATCGTCAGCCCCTCCAACGCGTCGGACGCGTACTGGATGATGCAGCAGGCCATCCAGAGCGACGACCCGGTGATCTTCTTCGAGCCCAAGCGGCGGTACTGGGACAAGGCCGAGGTCAACACCGAGGCGATCCCCGGCCCGCTGCACAAGGCGCGCGTGGTCCGCCAGGGCGCCGACCTCACCCTCGCCGCCTACGGCCCGATGGTGAAGCTCTGCCAGGAGGTCGCCGACGCGGCCGCCGAGGAGGGCAAGTCCCTGGAGGTCCTGGACCTGCGCTCGGTGTCCCCGCTGGACTTCGACTCGATCCAGGCCTCGGTGGAGAAGACCCGCCGACTGGTGGTGGTCCACGAGGCCCCGGTGTTCTTCGGCTCGGGCGCGGAGATCGCCGCCCGGATCACGGAGCGCTGCTTCTACCACCTGGAGGCCCCGGTGCTCAGGGTCGGCGGCTACCACGCCCCGTACCCGCCGGCGCGCCTGGAGGAGGAGTACCTGCCGGGCCTGGACCGGGTGCTCGACGCCGTCGACCGTGCCCTGGCGTACTGAGGAGAGGGTCGTGACGACGATGACGGAAGCGTCCGTACGCGAGTTCAAGATGCCGGACGTGGGCGAGGGGCTCACCGAGGCCGAGATCCTCAAGTGGTACGTCCAGCCCGGCGACACGGTCGCCGACGGCCAGGTGGTGTGCGAGGTCGAGACGGCCAAGGCCGCAGTCGAACTCCCCATCCCGTACGACGGTGTGGTCCGCGAGCTGCACTTCGCCGAAGGCACCACGGTGGACGTGGGCACGCCGATCATCGCGGTGGACGTGGCGGGCGGGGCACCGGCGAAGGCGCCCGCGGAGAGCCCCGCAGCGCAGAAGGAGGCCCCCGGGAAGGCAGGCGAGCAGGAGCCGAAGTCGGCAGGGTCCGGCCGCCAGCCGGTCCTCGTCGGGTACGGCGTGGCGACCTCCTCGACCAAGCGCCGCCCCCGCAAGGGCCCCGAGATCCCGGTCCAGGGCCCGGAGATTCCGGTCCAGGAGGCGTCGAAGGCCCTCCAGACGGAGCTGAACGGCCATGGTTCCGCCCCGGCCGCGAAGCCGCGCCCCCTCGCCAAGCCCCCGGTGCGCAAGCTGGCCAAGGACCTCGGCGTGGACCTGGAGACGGTCACCCCGTCGGGCCCGGACGGCATCATCACGCGCGAGGACGTACACGCGGCGGTGGCGACGCCTCCGGCGCCCGAGCCGGTGACGCAGGCCCCGCCGGTGGCGGCCCCGGCCCCCGCCCCTGCCGCGTCGTACGACGCCGCCCGGGAGACCCGCATCCCGGTCAGGGGCGTCCGCAAGGCGACGGCCGCGGCGATGGTCGGATCGGCGTTCACGGCGCCGCACGTCACGGAGTTCGTGACGGTCGACGTGACCCGCACGATGAAACTGGTCGAGGACCTCAAGCAGGACAAGGAGTTCACGGGCCTGCGCGTGAACCCCCTCCTGCTCACCGCCAAGGCCCTGCTGGTCGCGATCAAGCGCAACCCGGACATCAACGCGTCCTGGGACGAGGCAAACCAGGAGATCGTGGTCAAGCACTACGTGAACCTGGGTATCGCGGCGGCGACCCCGCGCGGTCTGATCGTCCCGAACATCAAGGACGCCCAGACTAAGACGCTCCCGCAACTGGCTCAGGCACTGGGCGAGTTGGTGTCGACGGCACGCGAGGGCAAGACGTCCCCCGCCGCCATGCAGGGCGGCACGGTGACGATCACGAACGTCGGCGTCTTCGGCGTCGACACCGGCACGCCGATCCTCCCGCCCGGCGAGTCCGCGATCCTCGCGGTCGGCGCGATCAAGCTCCAGCCGTGGGTCCACAAGGGCAAGGTGAAGCCGCGCCAGGTGACGACGCTGGCGTTGTCCTTCGATCACCGGCTGGTGGACGGGGAGTTGGGCTCCAAGGTGCTGGCGGACGTGGCGGCGATCCTGGAGCAGCCGAAGAAGCTGATCACCTGGGCGTGAGCCGGACTCGGCCCCCGTCCTCGAAGTCCGCGAACGGGGGCCGAGCGGTCGCGCGGCGCGGTCAGCGGATCCTCTCGCCGTACACGTGGTCGACCATCATGGTCATGAGCACCCGGCGGTCGGACACCATCACCGCCCGGTACTCGTCCCAGTCCGGGTGCTCCCCGGCGGCGCGGCGGTAGTAGTCCACCAGGGCCTCGACCTCGGGGCCGTGGGGGTCGGTTCCCGGTCCGGTGAGGGTCACCGTGCCCTCGGCGGTGGCCCACGCCCAGCCGTCGGGGCGGGTGACCTCCAACGCGGCCCGGGGATCCCGGCGCAGATTGGCCGTCTTGGCCCGGCCCTCGGTCATCGACACGTACAGGACGTCGGCCTCCCGGTCGTAGAAGGGCATGACGGGGGAGAGCTGGGGGCGGCCGTCCGACTTGATCGTCGCGAGGACACCGATCCGGCTCTCCGCGAGCAGCGTGCGGGGGTCGAAGGGCGTGGTGGTCATGACCGGACCTCCTTGGGCTTACGGAACTGTTCGATCATGGCCGCGTAGCCGGCGCCGCCGTTCCCGTCGGCCACGGCCCGGTCGGTGAGGGCCTTGATGAAGGCCGGGAGTTCGGCGCTGACGCCGAGGGACTCGCTCTCGTGGACGAGGTGTTCCATCGCGGCCAGGTGGGTGTCGATGGTGGCGTCGAGGGCCGGGTAGGCGCCATCGTCGATCTGCTGGGCGTAGCCGGTCAGCCAGCCGGCCACGGTCTCGGTGGTCTGCTTCGCGAGCGGGGCGAAGCCCGAGGCGTCCACCCCCGCGGCGCCGAGCAGGGCGGTACCTTGCAGGAAGCCGTTCAGGATGCTCCACATCAGGCCCAGCGCGGCCACGTCGTACAGCGACGACAGGCCGTGGTCGTCGCCGAGGTACGTGGTTCCGGCGCCGAGGCTCCTCAGCGTCGACTCGTGCGGGTCGAATGCCGACCGCGGACCGCTGTAGAGGATGACGGCATCGGCCGTACCGACGGCCTGGGGTACGGACATGATCGCGCCGTCCAGGTAGGCGATGCCCCGCCGGGCCGTCCATGCCGCGGTCTCGCGGGCCTGCTGCGAGGTGCCCGAGGTCAGGTTGACCAGGACCCGGCCGTCGAGGGCGTCCCCGAGCGGGTCGAGGAGTTCGTGCACGGCCGTGTAGTCCGAGACGCAGACGACCACGAGCGGAGTCGCCGTGACGGCGTCGGCCGCCGAGTCGGCGAGCCGGGCGCCCTGGGCGACCAGCGGCTCGGCTCTGGCCTTCGTACGGTTCCACACGGTCGTCGGGTGCCCGCCCCGCAGGAACGCACCCGCCAGCGCCTGTCCCATCAGACCCAGGCCGAGGACGGTCACGGGAGCGTGGCCGGCGTCGTGGTTCTGCATCATGCTTTCCCCCGCAGTGAGGTGGTGGTCATGGAAGAATCGTGAACCTTCACATCGGTATGAAGGTCAAGGGGGATCGCCCATGCTGATCGGAGAGCTGAGCCGGCGGACGGGAGTCCACGCCCACCAACTGCGCTACTACGAGTCCCAGGGCCTGCTCACGCCTCGCCGCCATCCCAGTGGCTATCGCGAGTACGCCGACGACGCCGTCGTGACCGTCATCCAGATCAGGAGACTGCTCGAAGCCGGACTCTCCACCCAGGACATCCGCTACCTCCTGCCCTGCGCCACCGGCACGGCCCCCGACCTGGCACCCTGCGCCGAACTCGTGGACACCCTGCGGGACCGCCTGGACGGCCTCGACGCCCGCATCGACACGCTCAGCCGCTCCCGCCAGGCCCTCCACGCCTACATCGACGCCACCGAGCGGCGCATGTCGTACGTGCACTGAGACATGCTGGCCAAGTGCGCCTCGTACAGGGAGTTCTGTCGGCGGTGGGACCCGAGCGGTCCGGGAGTCCGGCAATGGGAGGAGCGCGCCGAGATCACTGGGGGCTGGCGGGAGCAGCCCTGTTCACGACCGAGGCCCGGCCCCGAACCGGTGTCCAGGGCCGGGCCGCACTGCGGTTGCGGGTGCGGGAAACCCGCGATGCCGCTCCTCCTACGCCCAGCAGCCGTTCACCGTCGCGGCCAGGCCGTCCATGGCGTCCCTGATGTCGTTGGTGTTCGCCGTGGAGCCGTTCTCGATGAAGGAGAACACCTTCCACTTGCCGTCCTTGCCCTGGGTCAGGCCGCTCAGGGCGATCGCGCCAGTGAGGGTGCCGGTCTTCGCGTGGACCTTGCCGACGGCGCACTTGGAGTTCGCGTCGTCGAAGCGGCCCCACTCCGGGCCGAGGGTGCCGCCGGCCTCGCCGGAGACGGGCAGGCCGTCGAGGATGGAGCTGAGGGTGTCTTCGTAGCGGGGGTCCGTCAGCAGGTCGAGGATCTGCGCGAGTGTGGCGGCCGGCATGCGGTCGGCCCGGGACATGCCGCTGCCGTCGTACATCTCGAAGCCGTCGAGCGACACGCCGTACTGCCGGCTCAGCACCTCACGGACGACCTCCGTGCCGCCCTCGAAGGTGGCGGGACGGCCCGCGCCCAGGGCGGTCATCCGCAGCAGGGTCTCGGCGATGTTGCTGTCGCTGGTCTTGAGCATCGTGTGCACGATCTCGGACAGCTTCCCCGACTTGTGCTGCGCGACCGGTACGTCGTTGCGGCTCGCCGTGGCGTGGGTGACGTCGCCGTCGACGGTGATGCCGTCCGCGGCGAGCTGCTTGGCGAAGACCTGCCCGGCGTCGACGGAGGTGTCCATGACGCCGTGTCCGTCGACGACGAGGGCGCGCACCGGGGCGACGTCGGTGGGGTAGTAGCCGGTGTTCCAGCCGTTGGCCAGGGTCGGTTCGGGGAAGAGGCTGTCGTCGACGGCGACCTTCACGGTGGTCAGGCCCGCGGACTTCAGTCCGGCGACTGCGGTCTTCGCCATCTCGGCGAGGTCGTCGCTGGTCAGCGTACGGTCGCCGCCGCCGACGAGCTTGAGGGTGCCGTTGCCGTAGACGACCTTCGTGGTGAACCGGTGGTCGGGGCCGAGCACGGTCAGGGCGGCGGTCGAGGTGGCCAGCTTGAGGTTGGAGGCCGGCATCAGCGCGGTGGAGGCGTTGTGGCCCCAGAGGGTGCGGTTCGACTCCGCGTCGATCACCACACCGCTGACCTCGTCACCCAGGCGCTTGTCGAGGACGCGGGTGTCGAGGTTGGCGGCCATCTGCTGGTCGCTGGTGTCGAGGCTGTCGGGCTGGTCCGTGGCTGTCGCGGCGGTGTTCTGGTCGGCGGCGAAGGCCGACGTACCGGCGAGAGCCGCCGAGGCGACGGGCACGGTCACGGCGAGCACGAGGGCCCGCCGACTGCCTATGCCGGACTCCTTGGGCTTGCGGTGGCGGCGCCGTCCGCCCGGGACGAAAGAACGCTCGGTCACTTCCGCCTTTATTTCACTCATGGGGGTCCCAAAGGCTGTTCTGGTGCGGGGGGAGGGTGTTGCAACAAGGGGCCTTGCAAGGGGTGTTGCAAGGGTGAATTCGTGCCGCACGGTACCATCCGCCACTTGCGACTCACAGGTAACAAATCCCTGGATGAATGCAGATGTGAATTGGCAGCCTTTTGGAAGATGAGGGTTCTTCTCTTTTTCGCGTGTGTGGCCCCCGGATCAATGCCCTGCGTCACGGTCGCGTGGCGCGCGGTGGTCGATCCCCGGGTTTTGTGGAGATGTGATGAAGGGTCCGTCGCCGGCGGCGACGGACCCTTCCCTTACGTGTCTCTCCGTCAGCCGAGCCTGGCGAAGCCGTAGTTCATGAGCTTCTTCGCGTCAGTTTCCCGCTGGGTGATCGACGTCGAGGTCAGGACCGTGCCGATGACCGTCTTGCCGTTGCGGGTGGCGGCGAAGACGAGGCAGTACTTGGCCTCGGGGCCGGAGCCGGTCTTCACACCGATCGCGCCGCTGTAGGTACCGAGCAGGCCGTTGGTGTTCTTCCACGCGGCCATCGTCCGAATGGTGCCGGTCTTGGTGATCGTCTTCGCCGTATAGGACTTCGTCTTGACGACCGTGCGGAACGTGGAGTTCTTCATCGTGTTGCTGGCGAGCTTCGTCAGGTCGCGCGGCGTCGAGTAGTTGGCTCCGTTGCCGATGCCGTCGAACGAGTCGAAGTGCGTGTTCGTCAGACCCAGGTTCCTGGCCGTGGTGTTCATCTTGCCGATGAACGACTTCACGCGCGCCGCCCGCGTCGAGCCGGAGCCGAACTTGTCGGCGAGCGCGTAGGCCGCGTCGCAGCCGGACGGCAGCATCAGGCCGTACAGCAGTTGACGCACGGTGACCTTGTCACCGACGATCAGGCGGGCCGACGACGCGTTGTTCGCCACGATGTAGTCGCTGTACGCCTTCTGGATCGTCACCTTGGCGTCGAGGTTGAGGTTCGCCTGGGAGAGCACCACCTTCGCGGTCATGATCTTCGTCGTGGAGCCGGTGGAACGCCTGGTGTCCGCGGCCTTGGTGTACAGCGTCCCGCCGTTCGCGTTGTTCATCACGTAGCCGCCCTTGGCGACGATCGTGGGCGCGGTGACGGCCTGCGCGGGCGCGGCGGTGAGGGCTCCGGTCACGAGCATCGCGCCGGTGGTAACGGTGACGGCCGCGGCTCTGCGGATACGGACGCCCTGAATGCCGCCCTTGATTCCGGTTATCAACTGAGAATCCCCGATTGTCTCGAATGCCCCTGAAGCGCGGCCGGGTTGAGGTGTTGCAGAGAAGGTGGGGCCGCACGTGTGTGACATGTAACTAGCACAGAAGGTTGTGCCGTGTGGTCAATGGGGGCCCGGAGGCCGGTGCGAGGTCCGCATGATGGACGGCCGCCCACATGCGTACGTGTTGTATCTAAGATGTGCCCATGCCCTCCGCTCCGCCCGCCCCCGTCAAGCAGCCCCCCGCCGCCGACCGTGTCTACGCCCACGTCAAGCGGGGTGTCCTGGACCGACGTTACGAGGGCGGGACTCTCCTCACCGAGGGCGAGCTCGCCGAGGCCGTCGGGGTCTCGCGCACACCGGTGCGCGAGGCGCTGCTCAGGCTGGAGGTCGAGGGGCTGATCAAGCTTTACCCGAAAAAGGGAGCCCTCGTCCTGCCGGTCTCCGCCCAGGAGATCGCCGACGTGGTGGAGACCCGGCTGCTGGTCGAGGAGCACGCGGCCCGCAAGGCCGTACCCGCACCCGCCGGGCTGATCGAGCGGCTCGAGGAACTGCTGGCGAAGCAGAAGGCGCAGGCCGCCGCCGGCGACCTCGCCGCGGCCGCCGTCACCGACCGCTGCTTCCACGCCGAGATCGTCCGCAGCGGCGGCAACGAGATCCTCTCCCGCCTCTACGACCAACTCCGCGACCGCCAGCTGCGCATGGGCGTCGCCGTGATGCACTCCCACCCCGACCGGATCGCCAAGACCCTTGTGGAGCACGAGGAGATCCTCGAGGCGCTGCGCTCCGGGGACGCGGAGGCCGCCGTCGGCCTGGTCCACCGGCACGTGAGCTGGTTCTCCCATCTGGCCCGGGGTGAGGTCCGATGAGGACCGCCACATTGCCCGGTGATCCGCCGGGCGGCCGACGCGCGATGGCCGTCTGGGGCATCGGCGTCTCCGTCTACTTCGTCGCCGTCATCTTCCGTACGTCCCTGGGCGTGGCCGGCCTCGACGCGGCCGACCGCTTCCATGTGAACGCCTCGGCGCTGTCGACCTTCTCGATCCTCCAGCTCCTGGTCTACGCGGGCATGCAGATACCCGTCGGCCTCCTGGTCGACCGGCTCGGCACCAAGAAGGTGCTGGGCCTGGGAGTCGTGCTCTTCACGGCGGGTCAGCTCGCCTTCGCCTTCTCGCCGTCGTACGGCATGGCCCTCGCCTCGCGCGCCCTGCTCGGGTGCGGTGACGCGATGACGTTCATCAGCGTGCTGCGGCTCGGCACCCGCTGGTTCCCGGCCCGGCGCGGACCGATGGTCGCGCAGTTCGCGGGGCTGGCCGGCATGGCGGGCAACCTGGTCTCCACCCTCGTCCTGGCCCGGCTGCTGCACGGCATCGGCTGGACGGCCGCGTTCGCCGGCAGCGCGCTCGCGGGCGTCGTCGTACTCGTCCTCCTGCTGCTGTTCCTGAAGGACCACCCCGACGGGTACGAGCCGGAGCCGTTCCCGCACCAGGGAGCCGCGTACGTACGACGGCAGATCGCCGCCTCCTGGCGGGAGCCGGGGACGCGGCTGGGGCTGTGGGTGCACTTCACGACCCAGTTCCCGGCGATGGTGTTCCTGCTGCTGTGGGGGATGCCGTTCCTGGTGGAGGCGCAGGGCCTGTCGCGGGCCACGGCCGGCGAACTGCTCACTCTCGTCGTGCTGTCGAACATGATGATCGGACTGGTGTACGGCCAGGTGGTCGCCCGGCATCACGAGGCGCGGCTGCCGCTGGCGCTGGGGACGGTGGCGGCGACGGCGCTGCTGTGGGCGACGACGCTGGCGTATCCCGGTGAACGGGCGCCGATGTGGCTGCTGATCGTGCTCTGCACGGTGCTGGGCGCGTGCGGACCGGCGTCGATGCTCGGCTTCGACTTCGCCCGGCCGGCCAACCCGCCGGAGCGGCAGGGGACCGCCTCCGGCATCACGAACATGGGCGGCTTCGTCGCCTCGATGACGACGCTGTTCGCGATCGGGGTGCTGCTGGACGCGACCGGGGACGACTACACGGTCGCCTTCTCGGCGGTGTTCGTGCTCCAGGCCCTCGGGATCAGCCAGATCCTGCGGCTGCGGAAGCGGGCGGCGCGCAGGGAGCGGGAGCGGTTGGTGGCCAGCCGGGTGGAGACGGTGCACGTGCCGGCGTGAGCGGGCGTTTCACCGGACCGGCACGAGGGTGAGGTGGGCGTACCCCAGCAGCCCGCGGTAGTTCATCCACTGGGCGCGGTGCCGGTCGAGGCGCTCGCGGGTCTCGGCGGCCAGCGGATGGTCGCCGTGCCCGGCGAGCCATACCTCGGCGTCGGCCTGGTACGCCGACTCGAACTCCTCCCACTCGTCCAGGCTCGCCGTCTCGACCCACTCCGGCCGGAAACCGGCCCGTACGGCCGTGTCGACGAGGCCCGCGAGGTCGTAGTGCTCGTCGGCCGAGGCCTCGGGCCACATGCCGGACAGCTCCGCAGGGCTCGGGGCGCGCTGCCAGAAGCCCTCGCCGAGCAGGACGCGGCCGTCGTCGGTCACGAGTCGGCGCAGCGCGCTCAGGGCCTCGTCGGTGTGGCGGGGCGGCTCGGCCGCGCTGAGGGCGTGGCTGGCGCCGAGGCACAGGACGAGGTCGGCGGGTCCGTGCGCCGCCCCCACCGCCGACTCCTCGACGAACTCCACCCGGTGGGCGAGCCCTCTCGCCGTGGCGTTGCGGCGGCCCCGGCTCAGGTCCTCCGCGTTGAGATCCACGCCGGTACCGCGGGCGCCCGGGACGGCCTCGAGCACGCGCAGCATCAACTCGCCCCAGCCGCAGCCGAGGTCGAGCACGGTGTCGGGCGCGGTCGCCGCGAGCCGCCGGACCAGCCCGGCCGCGCGGGCCTCGGACAACGGGCCGTGGAAGGCGAGCCGGGTGAGGCGGGGCGGGCCGTCGGGGCGGTGCGGCGCCGGGACGGTCTCGGGTGTGGTGTCGGTGTCGGGCATGGGGCGCACGGTAGTGCGGCGTGACCGACGGACGACAGCCGTTATTCGGCTGTGACGACAGCGGTTGGTCGGCTGTGACGACAGCGGTTGTCCGGCCCGGCCTTGCTGCGGGCCTTACTGCGTCACCGAGAAGTTCCGCAGGATCGCCGCCGTGAGCTCCAGATCCCCCTCCGCCTTCACCCGGTCCGCCACCGCCTCCGGCGTCGTGCGGCCGCAGGCCAGGCGGACGTAGGTCTCCCAGTCGAGGGTGAGGGTGGCGGCGGGGCCGAGCGCCGGGACCGTTTCCAGGGTGCCCCGGCCCTGGATGTCGACGCGGATCGTGCGCAGGAACTCGATGGGGCCGTGCACGTCGAAGACGATCGCCGAGCTGCGCGGCGCGCTCGCGTCCTCGGCGACGATGCGCGGGAGTTCTTCGAGCAGCACGTCACGGGCGATGTGCGCGCCGGGCGAGTCGAGGTTGCCCGGGCGGCCGAGGGCGGTGCGCAGATCCTGCTCGTGCACCCACACGTTGAACGCGTGGCTGCGCATCGACTCCTCGAGGGTGAGCTCCGTGCTCAGCGGTCCGCGCACCTTCGTGCCGGGGTCGCGGGACTCGTTGCGCAGCTGGCGGTTGCGGCGGATGATCACGTACTCCAGCTCGGACGTCATCTCCGGCGCCGTGTGGTGGCGGCGGACGTCGACCTGCATCTCCATGTACCGCTGGTGGTCGTTGGTGACGTGGAACAGGTCGCGCGGGAGCGAGTGGATGGGGCGCGGATCGCCGAGCATCTCGCAGTCCAGGCCGATGACATGGGAGACGACGTCGCGCACCGACCAGCCGGGGCAGGGCGTGCGCCGGTTCCACTCGCCCTCCACAAGCGGCAGCACCAGCTCGGATATCGCTTCGATGGAGTGGGTCCAGGCGTCGGCGTAGGGCTGGAGAGTGGGATGCAGACTCACGGAACGGGACCCCTCGGCGGTCGGTACTCGGGCGGTTGTGGCGGCGGCGTTGCCAGCGTGGAGGGTGGCTGTCGGCGGGTGTCTTGGAACGCTAAGTTACGCTGCTGTGAGGCACCCCGGCAGTGCTTTCGTGTGACGATCGTAGGCCCGTGTGGACGACTCGAATGCCAGGACGGTGGTAGTGTGCGCGCCTCTTTGATGCAGATCGCCGTGAATGAGGGTGAATCGGTCGAATCGCGTCGGCGACGCGTGGCCTCTCTGGTACGGGATCAGGCCGATGCCGATCTCGTCGTCCTGCCGGAGCTGTGGACCACGGGAGCGTTCGCCTACGAGGAGTTCGGAAGCGAGGCCGAGCCGCTCGAAGGGCCGACGTACGAAGCCATGGCGAAGGCGGCGAGCGACGCGGGCGTATGGCTGCACGCGGGCTCGATTCCCGAGCGGACTGCATCCGACAGCGGCTCCGCCGCGGGTGACGGGCCTCTCTACAACACCTCCCTGCTCTTCTCCCCCTCCGGCGACCTGGCCGCCGCCTACCGCAAGATCCACCGCTTCGGCTTCGACAAGGGTGAGGCCGTGTTGATGGGTGCGGGGCGGGACCTGGTGACGGTCCGCCTGCCCGAGACGACTCTCGGTCTGGCCACCTGCTACGACCTCCGTTTCCCCGAACTCTTCCGCGGTCTCGTCGACGCCGGCGCCGAGACCCTGGTCGTCCCCGCGGGCTGGCCGGAGCGCCGCCGGGCGCACTGGACGCTGCTGGCTCAGGCGCGGGCGGTGGAGAACCAGGCGTTCGTGCTCGCATGTGGAACGGCCGGGACGCATGCGGGGGTTCCGCAGGCCGGTCACTCGATCGTGGTGGATCCGTGGGGTGAGGTGCTGGCGGAGGCGGGCGGGGATGAGGAGGTGCTCACGGTGGAGTTCGACCCGGGGAAGGTCACGACGACGAGGGAGCAGTTCCCGGCGCTGAAGGACCGGGTGCTGGGGCTGCAGCCCCCCAGCCGTTAGTCCTCAGTCCGACTCCCGCTCCTTCTCCGCCAGATGGATCACGCACACCGCCACCGCGATCAGCAGGGCCGGGTCCGCGTCCTCCCGTACGACGTCCACGCCGTACGTCTCCCGCACGTGCAGCCACCGCCGCGAGACGACGGCAAGCAGCTCACCGTCGTACTCGATGGCGAATTCCCGGTCGAGGATCTTGCCGCTGACGTCGAGTTCCGTGCTGCCGTCCGCCAGGGACACCCGATAGTGGTTGCGCAGCAACGACAGCCGTTTCCGCCTGATCCGCGCGAGCGGCTCGCCGTCCCGCTCGATCACCATCGTGTCCCGCAGGGCGAACATCTTCTGGTGGATGTCGATCAGGACGCGCCCGTGCGTGTCCTTCAGCTCGAAGGTGTCCCGCAGCCGCATGGCCTTGCCGTCGACGAGGAAGACCCTGTTGCCGCGGTCGTCCTCGATCCAGTAGTCGTCACCGATGCCGAGGATCCGGTCGCGTACGAGGAATCTCATGACACCAGGGCTTCCCCGCCGCCCGGTCCGAAACGCCGCCGGTAGGCCGACGGGCTCAGCCCGGTCACCCGCCGCAGCCGCGCCCGGAGGTTCGCGGCTGTTCCCAAACCGCTCCTCTCGGCCACCACGTCCAGCCGCTCCTCCCCCCGCTCGATCAGCCGGCAGGCCAGCGCCACCCTCTCCCCCGTCAGCCAGGCCAGCGGGGTCGTACCGAGCTGGGCGCGGAAGCGCCGGTGCAGCGTCGCGGGGCTGACCGCCGCCCGCGCCGCCAGGTCCGCCACCGTCAACGGCTCCCCCAGGCGTTCCTGCGCCCACGCCAGCACGGGCCCCAGCGACTCGTCGGGCACGTCCGGCACCGGCCGCTCCACGAACTGCCGCTGTCCGCCGTCCCGGTGCGCGGCGAACACCAGCCGGCGGGACACCATGTTGGCGATCTCGGCGCCGTGGTCGCGCCGTACGACGTACAGCCCCAGGTCGAGCGCGGCCGCGCTCCCCGCGGCGGTCAGGACGTCGCCCTCGTCGACGAAGAGCACGTCCGGCTCCAGCCGCACCTTCGGGTGCAGCTCCCGGAAGGTGTCGGCCCACATCCAGTGGGTGGTGGCCCGGCGGCCGTCGAGCAGACCGGCCTCGGCGAGCGCGAAGGTACCCGTGCAGAAGCTCATGACGCGCGCCCCGCGCGCGTGGGTGCGCCGGATGGCGTCCAGGACGGCGGGGCCGCGCGGTACGACGTTGTCGGGCCGGCCCGGTACGACGAGGGTGTCGGCCCTGTCCACGGCGGCCAGGCCGTGCACACCGGTCACGGTGAAGAAGCCGTGGTTAATCCGCACCTCGGGCACGGGCGTGCACAGCATGACCTCGTACAGCGGCCCGGGCAGCCCGAGCTCGGGACGGGGCAGTCCGAACAGCTCGGTGGCGACACCGACCTCGAAGGGGTTGGTGCCTTCGTCCACGATCACGGCGACCTTGTGCGGGCGGTGCGAGGATCCTTGCGGCATGTGCGATTCCTAGCACTCGTGCGCGCCCCGGACCACCCCCGACGATGACGGACATGAGCAGCGAACCCATCTCCCTCGCCCAGGCCCTCGCCACCTTCACCGACCGCTGGAGCCCCCGCATCGTCACCACCGTCAACGACTACGACGTCCGCGTCGCCAAGGTCGAGGGCGAGCACCTCTGGCACGTCCACGACCACACCGACGAGTTCTTCCTGGTCCTGGACGGCGAGCTGCACATCGCCCTGCGCGAGACGGCCGGCGAGCGCACGGTCGTCCTGCCCCGGGGCGCCGTCTTCACGGTCCCGCGCGGCACCGAGCACAAGCCGTACGCTCCCGTCCCCACCGAGATCCTCGTCCTCGAACCGACCGGCACCTCCACCGTCGGCGACCGCCACGACGAGGTACCGGGCCATGTGGACGCGACTACGGGGCACGCGCTGGCCTGACCCCGTAGCCGTCGAGGCCCGGCGGCGGCGCGGGCGAGGCCCTAGCGGCGCCGCGGGCGCGGTGCCAGCTTGTACAGCGCCATGCCCGCGGCCACCATCGTGGTGGCCGTGACCAGCAGCGCCAGGCTGTTCAGCCACAGGCCGGTGGCGGCCAGGGTGGCGCCGCCCGCGCCGGTGGTGCCGGCGCCGATCACTCTTCCGTACATCGTGTTTCTCCTAGCGGGTGTTGGTGTGCGGGGGGTGGGTCATGTGGCCACCCACTTCTCCTCGCTGCGGCGCAACAGCCCCCACAGCGAGGAGAAGTAGACGGCGTGCTGGAAGAGGTCGTAGAGCATCTCCGGGATCATCAGCGCCGCTACCAGGACGGCCCTGGGGCCGGCGCGGCGCACGGAGACGGTCTTCTCGACCATGAAGATCAGGCCGATCGCGGTCCAGAACGGCGAGAAGCCGGGCCAGCCGTACAGCGTCGTGTAGGTCGTCATGTAGACGAGGTAGATCAGGAACGACAGCGCGCCGAAGCCCATCAGGAACTGCTGGAGGAAGTAGCGGGCGGTGACCCGTGTCCAGCCGTAGTCGCGCAGGTTCTCCAGGGCGCCGCGCTGCCAGCGCAGGCGCTGGTGCCACAGTTTGCCGAGTGTGGGCATGACCTCGGTGGTGACCTCGCAGCCGACCGGGGACATGGCCCGGTAGCCGAGGGTCTTGACCGCCTTGGTCATCTCGTCGTCCTCGGTGAGCGAGGCGAGGCTGTAGTAGCCGGTGCCGCCGCCGATCACCCCGGCGCGGCGGGCGGTGCGCACCTCGCGCAGGACGCGGGCGCGGAACATCGTGCCGGTGCCGGTGAGGACCTGCGCCTTGCCGCCGGTGCGCTCCAGTTCCCACGCGTAGCGGTGGAACTCCATGCGCTGGAGCAGGCCGAGGAAGCCGCCGCCCTGCTCGCCGTAGAAGATCCCGCCGACGGCGCCGACCCTGCGGTTGAAGGTGGCGAGGGCGGTCTCGGCGAACCACGGGTTGAGCACGGTGTCGGCGTCCTGCACCAGCAGCAGGTCGCGGTCGTCCAGGTGCGGCAGCATCCAGGCGATGGCCTGGTTGAGGGCGCCGGCCTTCTTGTGGGCGTTGCCCTGCGTGTGGAAGACCTGGGCGCCGTGGGCCATGGCGACGGTGGCGGTGTCGTCGGTGCAGTTGTCGGCGACCACCACGATCAGGTCGGGGCGCCGGGTCTGCTGCCACAGGCCGTCGATGGCGGCGGCGATGCGGTCCGCTTCGTTGTGGGCCGGTATCAGGACCGCGAGGCGCGGTCTGCCGACCGGTTGCTCGGGGGCGGCGTGGGCACGGCGGGCGGCGTGCCGACGCGCGCCGCGCGGCCGAGGGCCGCCGGGTACCGCGAGGTCGAGCATGGCGGTACCCCCCTGGTACGAAGCATGCGCAACAAGCAGGACCCGGTACCGCACACCCCCCGGGCCCCTGGGACCTCCCTACTCTTCACGATTTCCCTACAATCCGACAAGTCGTCCCGAGTAACGGACTGCTCACGGTTGTCTCTTTTTGCCCTGTGAGCCCTGTTCGTGACGACGGATCAGATCCGATTCATCGGATCCGGTCATCGGATCCGGTCATCGGATCGGGTTCAGATGCCGTAACCGTCCCTGTATCCGTCCCGACGGCTGTGGTGCCGTTCCTCCTCGACGACCGGCGTTGTGGGTGGCATCACGACCCGCCGACGACGCGCGATGCTGCTGAAGGTGCTGACGCCGATCAATCCGACGACCATCAGGATGATGCCGACCAGGTCGAGATTGACCCCCTGCATCTCCCAGTCGGTCGCGAACGTGAGGATGGCTCCCACGGCGATGAGGATGATGCATCCGCCGAGGCCCATGAGTGTCGCCTCCCTGTGCGGTCCGGTCGTTCCGGTCCGCCGCCCGGGTACCCCCGCCGGCAACGCCCATGCGACAGCAGTGCTTTCCAGGAAGGCCTTACCCCTCCAGGAACGCCACCAGCGCGTTCGTCAGCAGGTGCGGGTCGTCGGCGCCGCACAACTCCCGGGCGCTGTGCATCGACAGGATCGCCACGCCGATGTCGACGGTCCGGATGCCGTGGCGGGCCGCGGTGATCGGGCCGATCGTCGTACCGCACGGCATGGAGTTGTTGGAGACGAAGTGCTGGAAGGGCACGTCCGCCTTCTCGCAGGCGGCGGTGAAGACGGCCCGGCCCGAACCGTCCGTGGCGTAGCGGTTGTTGACGTTGACCTTCAGGATCGGTCCGCCGTTGACGCGCGGGTGGTGTGTCGGGTCGTGCCGCTCCGCGTAGTTGGGGTGGACCGCGTGGCCCGTGTCGGAGGAGAGACAGACGGTCCCCGCGAAGGCTCTCGCCCGGTCCTCGTACGACCCTCCGCGCGCGAACACCGAACGCTCCAGCACGCTGCCGAGCAGCGGCCCGTCCGCGCCCGTGTCCGACTGCGAGCCGTTCTCCTCGTGGTCGAAGGCGGCCAGCACCGGGATGCACGGCAGGTCTTCACCCCCGGCGATCGCCGCCAGCGCGGCCGCACCGGCGTGCACCGACAGCAGGTTGTCCATGCGCGGACCGGCGACCAGCTCCCTGTCGCGGCCCAGGTAGGCCGGCGGCTCCACGGAGTGGGTCATCAGGTCCCAGCCGGTGACCTCGCCCGCGCCGATCCCGGTCTCCTCCTCCAGGAAGGAGATCAGGTCCCCGTCGCGCACGTCGTTGCCCAGCCCCCAGATGGGCTGCAGGTGCCGCTGCTTGTCCAGCTTCAGCCCCTCCGACGACGCGGAGCGGTCCAGGTGGATGGCGAGTTGCGGGACGCGCAGCAGCGGGCGGTCCACGTTCACCAGCCGCGTCGAGCCGTCCCGCAGGGTGAGCCGGCCCGCGAGGCCCAGGTCCCGGTCGAGCCAGGAGTTCATCAGCGGCCCGCCGTAGATCTCCACGGCGACCTGCCGCCAGCCGTGCGCCCCCAAGTCGGGCAGCGGCTTGACCCGCAGGTTCGGGGAGTCGGTGTGCGCGCCGACGATCCGGAACGGCGTGTGCGGAGCGGCGCCCTCGGGGACGTACCACGCGATGATCGCTCCGCCGCGCAGCACGTACTTGCCGCCGGTCGACCCGTCCCAGGCGTCCGTCTCGGCGACCTGGCGGAAGCCGGCCTTCTCCAGCCGCTCGGCGGCGTTCGCCACGGCGTGGTACGGCGAGGGGCTCGCCGTCAGGAAGGACATGAGGTCGTCGGTGTGGCCGCGGTCGAAGCGGGAGGGTGCGCTCATGGGTTCACCTTAACGACGACGAGGTTCACCTGGACGATGATGCGGTTCACCTCAACGACGTACGAGGGGCACATCAGCGACGTACGAGCACTGGTCAGCGGCGTACGAGCACCGGTCAGCGGCGTACGAGGACCGGTCAGTGACGTACGAGGACCGGTCAGTGACGTACGAGGACCGGTCAGCGGCGTACGAGGACCGGTCAGCGACGTACGAGGACCGGTCAGCGACGTACGAGGGCCCGCTCCCGTCCGCCGGGAGCGGGCCCTCGTGAGGTGTCGATGGGGACCGGGACTAGAACGCTGCCTCGTCCAGCTCCATCAGGTCCAGCTCGACGCCCTCGGCCACCTTGCGGGCCAGGGTCACGCCGGGCAGGACGTTGGCCGCGAAGAACTTCGCCGCCGCGATCTTGCCGGTGTAGAAGGCCTTGTCCTTCGCGGAAGCTCGCTCCAGCTTGTCTGCCGCCACAGCGGCGCCCTTCAGCAGCAGGTAGCCGACGACCACGTCCCCGGAGGCCATCAGCAGGCGGGTGGTGTTGAGGCCCACCTTGTAGATGTTCTTGACGTCCTGCTCGGTGGCCGC
Source organism: Streptomyces sp. SA15 (assembly GCF_002291145.1). Classification (GTDB taxonomy): domain Bacteria; phylum Actinomycetota; class Actinomycetes; order Streptomycetales; family Streptomycetaceae; genus Streptomyces. The sequence continues at coordinate 486,347 of NZ_NTGE01000099.1, read as the reverse complement.
GAGGTCGGTGAGCATCAGGCCGACGATGGCCTCCAGCTCGACGGCGGCCTTCGCGAGGTGCTCACGCGCACCCGCGAGCTCCTCGCCGCCCGTGCCCAGCGCCAGGAACTTCTTGATGTCCTCGGCGAGGGAGTTCAGCGCCGCGCCCTGGTTGCGGACGATCTTCCGGAAGAAGAAGTCCTGGCCCTGGATCGCGGTCGTGCCCTCGTACAGGGTGTCGATCTTGGCGTCGCGGATGTACTGCTCGATCGGGTACTCCTGCAGGAACCCGGAGCCGCCGAAGGTCTGCAGCGACTGGGCGAGCTGCTCGTAGCCCTTCTCGGAGCCGTAGCCCTTGACGATCGGCAGGAGGAGGTCGTTGAGAGCGTGCTCGGTGGAGGCGTCCTCGCCGCTCGCCTCCTTGACCGCGATCGCGTCCTGGACCGAGGCGGTGTAGAGGACCAGCGCGCGCATGCCCTCCGCGTACGCCTTCTGCGTGATCAGCGCGCGGCGGACGTCGGGGTGGTGGGTGATGGTGACCTTGGGCGCGGTCTTGTCCATGAAGTTGGCGAGGTCCGGACCCTGGACGCGCTCCTTGGCGTACTCGAGGGCGTTGAGGTAGCCCGTCGACAGTGTGGAGATCGCCTTCGTGCCGACCATCATCCGCGCGAACTCGATGATCCGGAACATCTGGCGGATGCCGTCGTGCTTGTCGCCGATCAGCCAGCCCTTGGCCGGGTGGCGGTCGCCGAAGGTCATCTCGCAGGTGTTGGAGGCCTTCAGGCCCATCTTGTGTTCGACGTTCGTGGCGTAGACGCCGTTGCGCTCGCCCAGCTCGCCGGTCTCGAAGTCGAACAGGTACTTCGGTACGAGGAAGAGGGACAGGCCCTTGGTGCCGGGGCCGGCACCCTCGGGACGCGCGAGCACGTAGTGAAGGATGTTCTCCGACATGTCGTGCTCACCGGACGTGATGAAGCGCTTGACGCCCTCGATGTGCCAGGAGCCGTCCTCCTGCTGGACCGCCTTGGTGCGACCGGCGCCCACATCCGAGCCGGCGTCCGGCTCGGTGAGGACCATCGTCGAGCCCCACTGCTTCTCGACGGCGATCTGGGCGATCTTCTTCTGGACGTCGTTGCCCTCGTCGAAGAGGATCCCGGCGAAGGCCGGACCGGAGGAGTACATCCACACGGCCGGGTTCGCGCCCAGGATCAGCTCGGCGTACGACCAGATCAGCGACGGGGGTGCCGTCGTGCCGCCGATCTCCTCGGGCAGGCCCAGGCGCCAGTACTCGGAGTCCATGTAGGCCTGGTAGCTCTTCTTGAAGGACTCCGGGACCGGCGCGGTGTTCGTCTCGGGGTCGAAGACCGGCGGGTTGCGGTCGGCGTCCGCGAAGGACTCCGCGAGCTCCTTCTCCGAGAGGCGCGTCAGCTCCTCCAGGATGGACTTCGCGGTGTCCGTGTCCATCTCCGCGAACGGGCCGGTGCCGTACAGCTTGTCGCGCCCGAGCACCTCGAAGAGGTTGAACTCGATGTCGCGGAGATTCGACTTGTAGTGCCCCATGGCGACGGCTCCGTTGAGGGATTCGGCGAGGCACTGACTCCTCGCAGCTAGTTCACGTACCAATAAGTAGCTCCGATGATGCTACCCGTCGGTAATAAGAAGCAACCCCAAACGGACAGGTGTGACGCGTTAGACCGGCACGTGAGCGTCGCCTCAGACAGGCACCGTGAGCGTCGCCGTGTAGCCCTTGCCGACGCTGCCCGACATCGCCGCGAGCTGCTGCTCGTAGCCGTCGCTGAAGATGTTGTCCGACTCCAGGGACAGCTGGCCCATGTTGCTGACGCTCTCGCTGTAGCCGTCCGTCGCGTACACCGTGTCGCAGACGTCCTTCGGCAGCGCGAGCTGGGAGGTGTTCGTGATGGAGGTGGCCGCCGTGGCGTCCTCCAGGCTGCCGTAGACCTCGAAGTGGATGTGCGGCCAGCGACCGGCGTAGCAGCCGGGGAAGATGCTCGTGAAGGTGACCTGGCCCTTGTCGTCCGTCTCCTGGACGCCCCGCAGGTAGTTCTCCTCCGTGACGCCCTCGGAGTACAGGGAGTAGTTGCCCTCCCGGTCGCAGTGCCAGATGTACACGGCGGCGCCCTTCTTCGGGGTCCCGCAGCCGGAGGCGGCGTCCACGACCGTGAGCGTGACGGTCAGGGGCACGCCCTCGGCGGTGCCGCCAGCGGAGTCGCCGAAGCTCTTCCTGATGTCGCTGCGGACGACACCGCTCTCCTTCAGGACGTTCACGCCGTTCGAGCCGTCGCCGGGGAAGGGGCCGGCCGTCTCGTCCGGGATCGTCGCGCACTCGGCGGACGAGGAGGACGAGGAGGAGGAAGAAGAGGACGAGGACGACGAGGAGCCCGAGGAGCCCGAGGAAGCCGGGCTCGACGAGTCGCCGCCGGCAGAGGTGTCGTCCTCGGCGGAGCACCCCACCAGCGGCACCAGGCTCGCCCCCGCGAGCAACCGGATCATCCGGCGGCGGGCGAGGACGGGGAGGTCGTAGGAGAGACCTCTGTCGTGCTCGTGGACGTCGTCGCCGTGGTGGTGTCCGCTCATGGCCGTGTCCCCTTGCCGGTGATTGCTCACGCTTTGCCGTTCCGTGGTGCGCTCTTGATACGTCGGACGCTATGGCTACCAGCTGTGCGAAACCAGGGCCCGCAGCTGTCAACTCGCTGTGGAACGTGCGCGCGCCCATACCGCCTCGGCCGCCCCGGTCCTCTCGGTACGCTTACGCTCATGTACGGCTACGACCAGAACGTGGGCGGCGGCGCGCAGCAGCAGTACGCCCCGCCGCAGCAGCCCATGTCCGGCGGCTACGGCCAGCAGCCGCCGCTCTACCCCGAGCCGTCCCCGCCCTCGCTCGCGGACGCGGTGCGGGCCTTCACCACCGGGCAGATGGCCGCCGAGGACTTCCAGCAGGTCTTCGCGACCTCGAAGGTCTACTGCCCGCGCGGTGACAACCCGGGCTTCCTCGCCCTGCACAACACCCAGCAGCCGGTGATCCCGATGTTCACGTCGCTGAAAGAGCTGCGCAGGTACGCGGGCAAGGAGTCCAAGTACTTCGTGATCACCGGCGCCGAGGTGATCGACCTGCTCCCGACCGGGTACGGCTTCGTCCTCGACATGGAGGGCGAGCACCGGATGGTCTTCGACTCGAAGGCCGTGGAGCAGATGGTCGAGTTCGCGATGCGCCGGATGTATGGCTGATTCTCTTCAGTTGGGTCAGCTGGGTCAGTTGGGGAGCCGCAGGGCCAGTCCGTCGAGGACGACCTCCAGGCCGTAGGCGAATTTGGTGTCTCTGGGCCACGGGGTCCGTGGTCGCGGCGGTGAGGACGTCGTGCGGGCCGGCGAGGTGCTCGTAGTCGGCGGCGGCCTGCTGGGCGGCGGGCGCGAGGCGGGCGATGAACTCCGCCTCGGTCTCGCCGGAGCGGGCGACCGTGGTGAGCCAGGCGGCCTCCGTGGTGCTCATGCCGATCACGTACGACAGGACCGTGTCGATCGCGCCGGACGGCTCGGGGAATCCGGCTGCCGTGAACAGGGCGGCCAGGCGCTCGGAGAAGGACATGAGGTCCATGTCGACGACCTTCACGGTGAGCGCGATCGGTGTGCCGGCGGCGGCGGTGCTGGCGACGCTGGTGATGCGGGACGGGAAGCCGTCGGAGGCGGAGGCCGGGGAGGCGCCGGGAGCGGACTCGGACTCGGACTCGGCGAAGGAGGCGGAGTTGGTCGCCTGACCCTGGTTGAGTGGTCCGGGAGGCCGGTGCCCTGCGCGGGGCACCGGCCTCCGGCGTTGTCCGCGTCCGCCGGCCCGTTCTCCGGCGGGAATGCCCTGTTGGCCTTCCCGGTTAGGGGTGGCAGAAAGTTCAACGCTCAACTAAACTCGGAGCACAAGGAGGTACCGACATGCCTGCAGTGACCGTCGAGAACCCGCTGACGCTGCCGCGCGTCGCCGCATCCGCCGATGCCGTGGCACGTCCCGTACTCGCCGTCACGACCGCGCCCAGCGGTTTCGAGGGCGAGGGCTTCCCGGTGCGCCGTGCGTTCGCCGGGATCAACTACCGCCATCTGGATCCGTTCATCATGATGGACCAGATGGGCGAGGTGGATTACGCGCCCGGGGAGCCGAAAGGGACCCCGTGGCACCCGCACCGCGGCTTCGAGACCGTCACCTACATCATCGACGGCATCTTCGACCACCAGGACTCCAACGGCGGTGGCGGCACCATCACCAACGGCGACACCCAGTGGATGACGGCAGGCGCGGGCCTGCTCCACATCGAGGCGCCGCCGGAGTCCCTCGTCATGTCCGGAGGCCTGTTCCACGGGCTCCAGCTCTGGGTCAACCTGCCTGCCAGGGACAAGATGATGCCGCCGCGCTATCAGGACATCCGAGGCGGTCAGGTTCAGCTCCTCACCTCGCCGGACGGCGGCGCGCTGCTCCGGGTGATCGCCGGTGAGCTGGACGGCCACCAGGGACCGGGGATCACGCACACGCCCATCACGATGGTTCACGCGACACTGGCGCCGGGCGCGGAAATCACGCTGCCGTGGCGCGAGGACTTCAACGGGCTCGCCTACGTGCTGGCGGGACGTGGCGCGGTGGGCGCGGAGCGCCGGCCGATCCACCTCGGTCAGACGGCCGTATTCGGAGCGGGCTCCTCGCTGACCGTCCGCGCCGATGAGAAGCAGGACTCCAACGCGCCGGATCTGGAGGTCGTCCTGCTGGGCGGTCAGCCGATCCGGGAGCCGATGGCGCACTACGGTCCCTTCGTGATGAACACGCGGGCAGAATTGGAGCAGGCGTTCGAGGACTTCCAGAAGGGCCGACTGGGGACGATCCCGGCGGTGCACGGGATGTCTGAGGGCGGCATGTAGTTCGCGCAGTTCGCGCTTCGAGCGGGGATCTTCCGGCTTGACGTCCGTGCTTGACCTCGTCGCCGGTGCAGCCGGTGGCGGTCCGCTCGGCCGACCAGGGAAGTTTCACAACGTTGGTGATGCCGGTTCAGGCACATGTCGAGTAACGCCCTCGGTGGGCTGTAGATCTCGGGTACGGTACGACGAGGCCCGAAGCCGCAACCTCGTTTTGCGGCTTCGGGCCTCTCTTGTCAGGACGCTGCTACGGCAGCACGTAGATGGGCGCTCCGTCCGCAGCGCAGCCCGTCTGCCGCATGCAGCCGCGCTTGAGCAGGGTGCGGAGGCAGTCGTGGACGCGGGCGACGGTGAGCCCCGTACGCGTGGCGATCTCTTCCAGGCGGTAAGTGGCCTCGCCCCGAACGAGCGCAGGCGCCAGGTAGGCGGCTACCGCATGGATGTCCTCGGTGAAGACGAGGTTCTTCGCCTTCCAGGTGGCGAGGAGCTGTTGGGGCGTCAGCTTCGGTTCCGAGTGACGGAACCTGAGGGACTGGGCGATGTCCTGTAGGGCGTCTGCGATCAGGGTTTGGCTGCGAGCGATCGCGCTCTGGCTGCGGGCGATTGTGCTCTGGCTCTGGCTGATGTCTCGTAGGAGATCGGTTTGCTCCCTCTGGAAGGCCGCCATCATCTCGTCGGCCTGGATGTTCCTCACTTCGAGCCGCATTCACCATCCTCATGTGTTTCTTGAGCCCGTGAGCTGCAATCTTGCGCGAACCGTCGATCCTGTCGACGGTTCGTGCAAGATCGCCAAGGGATGTTGTGTGTTCTTGTGCGACCCCATGGCGCAACGCGTCTCTTGTGTTGGTGTAGCCAAGGCCATTGCAACATCCACGGCCGGAAACCAGTGAGTCCCGTCCGGCAACGTCAGCCTCCGCACTCGCGCCCCCGTGGCCGCGAACACGAAGTCGTTGATGTCGATCGCGTCCTGCCGCTGTGCCGCCGACTGGTCCGGCGGTGTGTTGTTCTGCTCGCTCATCGAGCTCACCTCCGCCTCGGAAGCTAGGCACGCATGGATGCGGCTCACGTCCATAGCAAGGATGTTCACCCGATAGTGGATAGAGGCATCGATTCTGCTGGGGACGCTCAGCTGCAACCCCCCCCCGCCTTCCCCGCATACGGCGTTCGGCCCCCTCAGCGCGACGCCCCCAGCTGACGTATGGCCAGATGGGAACGTGCAGGCACCGCAACCGTCTCTACTTCCGGACCCCGTCCGCCGCTTCGCCGCCTGGTGTGCCGTACTCCTGCTCGTAGCCGGCGTCGTCTACGTCGGGATCCGGTTGGCCGTGGAGTTCCGGACGGCCGTCGTGCCCGTACTGCTCGCGCTGCTCGGGACCGCCCTGCTCGGGCCCTTCCACCGGCGACTCGTCAAGGCCAAGGTCAATCGGTCCGTCGCCGCCGGGGTCACCTGTGTCGCCGTGCTGGGTGTCGTCGGTGGGGCCGTGTATATCGTCGTCGCCGCGCTCATCGACACCGGGGACGAGATCGTCGCCTCGCTCAAGGACGCGGCGCAGGGGCTCAGTGACCACTTCGGGGCCGCCGGGACCTCGCTCGACGACCTCGCTTCCAACGCGAAGGAGCTGCTGACCAAGTTCGGGGGGACGGCCGCGTCCGGGGTCATCAGTGGCGTCAGCGTCGTCGGCGAGACCATCGCCATGGCCGTACTCGCCCTGCTCCTCGTCTTCTTCTTTCTGCGGGACTCCGACAAAGCCGCCGATACCTTGCGGGCCCTCTCTCCGCATCACAGGGGCGACCTCCTGGAAGCCATGGCCCGGCGGGCCTACCAGGCCGTCGAGGGGTTCATGCGCGGGACCACCCTCATCGCGCTCATCGATGCCCTGTGCATCACCGTCGGGCTGCTGGTTCTTGATGTGCCGGGGGCCGTGGGGTTGGGAGCGCTCGTCTTCGTGGGGGCTTATATCCCCTACCTCGGCGCCTTCCTCTCCGGTGCGGTCGCCGTGCTCGTGGCGCTGGCCGATCGGGGGTTCGTGATCGCGCTGTGGGCGCTCGGTATCGTGCTCGCCGTGCAGGTCCTGGAGGGGCATGTCCTGCAGCCCATGATCCAGAGCCGGACCGTGCAGATGCATCCCGCCGTCGTCATGGTGGCCATCACCGCGGGGGCCTCCGTCGCCGGCGTTCTCGGGATGCTGCTCGCCGTGCCGCTCACCGCCGCCGTATTCGGGGTCGTACACGAGTTGCGTACGCGCTATTCCGCATCCGCCGTGGACTCGTCGGCAGAGGACTCGTCGGCAAAGGACTCGTCGGCAGAGGACTCATAGAGCTCGAACCAGATGCTCTTCCCCTCGCCCCGCGGATCCACCCCCCACACCTCCGCCAGCAGCTCGATCAGCATCAGCCCGCGGCCCGACGAGGCCAGCTCGCCGGGTCTGCGCCTGTGCGGGAGGTCGTCGCTGGTGTCCGTCACCTCGACCCGCATCCGGCGCGCGCCCGGCTCGCCCCTCACCTCGGCCAGCAGCAGTGCGTCGGCGTCCGTGTGGACCAGGACGTTGGTCAGCATTTCGGAGAGCAGCAGGACCGCCGAGTCGACCTGGTCCGGCGAGGTCCAGTCGTGGAGCAGCTCCCTCAGGTGCTGGCGGGCCACCGCCACGAGTTCCGGTTCCGCCTGGGCCACCGACAGCATCGTGCGGCGGATCCGGGGCCGTACGGCGATCGAGTCGCCGCAGCCGCAGCCCTCGCCCTCCCGGCACAGGAGCAGGACGGCTATGTCGTCCTCGCGGCGGTCGGCCAGGGGGCCGGTGGTGTGGTGGGAGGACGGGCCGTGCACCGCCTGGACCAGGGCGTCGGCGAGTTCCTCCAGGTCGCCCTCGTGGCTCTCGAGGATCGCGCGGATCCGTTTCCAGCCGGTCTCCATGTCGTGGCCGCCGGTCTCGATCAGGCCGTCGGTGCACAGCAGCAGGGTCTCGCCGGGTTCGAGGGTGATCCGGGTGGTGGGGTAGTCGGCGTCCGGGTCGATGCCGAGGGGCAGGCCGCCGGCCGTGGGGCGGGTGAGGACCGTGCCGTCCCCCATGCGGATCGCCGGGTCGGGGTGCCCGGCGCGGGCGACGTCCAGGACGCCGGTCGTGGGGTCGACCTCCACGTACAGGCAGGTCGCGAAGCGGAGATCCGAGGGGTCCTCGTCGCCGTATGTCATGCCGTGCAGGAAGCGGGACGCGCGGGAGAGCACCGCGTCGGGGCGGTGGCCCTCCGAGGCGTAGGCGCGCAGTGCGATGCGGAGCTGGCCCATCAGGCCCGCCGCCCTGACGTCGTGGCCCTGCACGTCGCCCATGACCAGGGCGAAGCGACCTCCCCCGGATTCCGTCCGGGAGGTGCCCCCAGGCAGCGGGATCATGTCGTACCAGTCGCCGCCGACCTGGAGGCCGCCGCCGGTGGGGACGTAGCGGGCCGCCACGCTCATGCCGGGAATCCGAGGGCCCAGCGTGGGGAGCATGCTGCGCTGCAGGCCGTCCGTCAGTTCCCGCTCCGACTCGGTGATCCCCGCCCGGGACAGCGCCTGCGCGAGCATCCGCGCCACCGTCGTCAGGACCGACCGCTCGTCCGGCGTGAACGCCACCGGGTAGGTGAAGGCCGCCATCCAGGCGCCCATCGTGCGGCCGGCAACCGTCAGCGGCAGAAACGCCCAGGACTGGCGGCCGAAGTGCTGGGCGAGCGGCCAGGTGACCGGGTAGCGGGACTTGTAGTCCTCGGGGGAGGAGAGGTAGACCGCGCGGCCGGTGCGGACGACCTCGGCGGCCGGGTAGTCCGTGGACAGCGACATGTGGGAGAAGGGGTTCTCGTCGCCGGGCTGATGTCCGTGATTGCCGATGATCGTCAGGCGGTCGCCCTCGACGCCGAAGACGGCCAGGCCGTCCGGGGAGAAGCCGGGCATGGCGAGGCCGGCCGCCACCCGCAGGACCTCGGCCGTCGACCGGGCCTCGGCCAGGGCGCGGCCCGCGTCCAGCAGGAACGCCTCGCGGGAGCGGCGCCAGTCGCCGGTGACCGGGGTGCGCGCGGCCGCGCCCGGCGGGGGCTCGGTGATCTCCTGGAGGGTGCCGATCAGCTCGTACTCCCCGGTGGCCGGGTCCATGACCGGCTTGGAGCGGCTGCGGACCGAACGGATCACGCGGCCCTGCTCGTCCATGATCCGCAGCCGGGCCTCGGCGAGGGTGCCCTCGGCGGCGGCGAGCTGCACGATGCCGTCGATCTCGTTCCAGTCGACGGGGTGGAAGCGGGAGCGGATCCCGGCCTCTGTGAGGGTGACCGGCTCGGCGGGCAGCCCGACCAGCCGCGCGGCCTCGGCGTCCAGCATGACGAGGCCCGCGGTGTTGTCCCAACGCCACAGGCCGGTCGCGAGGGCGGCGAGGACCTGCCCCACGGCGGGCAGGGGCTCACCAGTGCGCATTGCCCCACCTTAAGAAGAGGCGGTCGGAGAGTGCCACTGTTCATGGCCATGGCACTCTCCCGGAACTCTCCCGGAACTCTCCCGGGACTCTCACGGTCGCGGCCCGTGATGTCGCGGCCCGTAATGGTGGGGAGCCGATCTTGGGGTGCCCGGTACGCTTGGGGGAGTTTCACGTGAAACGAACCTTCACGAGAAACGAGCCCCCGATCCGCGAAGACTGGATGAAACGACGATGCATCGGTACAGGTCCCACACCTGCGGCGAGCTCCGCGCCTCTGACGTCGGCACCGACGTCCGGCTGAGCGGCTGGCTGCACAATCGGCGCGACCTGGGCGGCATCCTCTTCATCGATCTGCGCGACCACTACGGCATCACGCAGCTCGTGGCCCGCCCCGGCACCCCGGCGTACGAGGCCCTCGACAAGCTGACCAAGGAGTCCACGGTCCGCGTCGACGGCAAGGTCGTCTCCCGAGGCACCGAGAACGTCAACCCCGACCTGCCCACCGGCGAGGTCGAGGTCGAGGTCGGCGAGGTCGAGCTGCTCGGCGCCGCCCAGCCGCTGCCCTTCACGATCAACACCGAGGACGGGGTCAACGAGGAGCGGCGCCTGGAGTACCGCTTCCTGGACCTGCGCCGCGAGCGCATGCACCGCAACATCATGCTGCGTACGGCCGTCATCTCGGCCATCCGGCACAAGATGGCCGCGCTGGGCTTCAACGAGATGGCCACGCCGATCCTCACCGCCACCTCCCCCGAGGGCGCCCGCGACTTCGTGGTCCCCTCGCGTCTGCACCCGGGCAAGTTCTACGCCCTCCCGCAGGCCCCGCAGCAGTTCAAGCAGCTGCTGATGATCTCCGGCTTCGACCGCTACTTCCAGATCGCGCCCTGCTTCCGCGACGAGGACGCCCGCGCGGACCGTTCGCCGGGCGAGTTCTACCAGCTCGACGTCGAGATGAGCTTCGTCGAGCAGGAGGACGTGTTCCAGCCGATCGAGCAGCTGATGACCGAGCTGTTCGAGGAGTTCGGGCGCGGCCGCCACGTCACCTCCCCGTTCCCCCGCATCCCCTTCCGCGAGGCGATGCTGAAGTACGGCTCCGACAAGCCGGACCTGCGCGCCCAGCTGGAGCTCGTCGACATCACCGACGTGTTCGAGGGCTCGGAGTTCAAGGCGTTCGCCGGTAAGCACGTACGCGCGCTGGCGGTGCCGGCCGTGCAGGACCAGCCCCGGAAGTTCTTCGACCAGCTCGGGGACTACGCGGTCTCGCAGGGCGCCAAGGGTCTGGCCTGGGTGCGGGTCGCCGAGGACGGTTCGCTGTCCGGCCCGATCGCGAAGTTCCTCACCGAGGAGAACGTCAAGGTCCTCACCGAGCGCCTCGGTCTGGAGGCCGGTCACGCCGTGTTCTTCGGCGCGGGCGAGTTCGACGAGGTCTCGAAGATCATGGGCGCGGTGCGGGTCGAAGCCGCTCGCAGGGCCGGGCACTTCGAGGAGAACGTCTTCCGGTTCTGCTGGATCGTCGACTTCCCGATGTTCGAGAAGGACGAGGAGACCGGGAAGATCGACTTCTCGCACAACCCGTTCTCGATGCCCCAGGGCGGCATGGACGCCCTGGAGAACCAGGACCCGCTGGACATCCTGGCCTGGCAGTACGACATCGTCTGCAACGGCGTCGAGCTGTCCTCCGGCGCGATCCGGAACCATGAGCCGGACATCATGCTCAAGGCCTTCAACATCGCGGGCTACGACAACGAGACCGTCGAGCGCGAGTTCGCCGGCATGCTGCGTGCGTTCCGCTTCGGCGCCCCGCCGCACGGTGGCATCGCGCCCGGCGTCGACCGCATCGTGATGCTGCTGGCCGACGAGCCGAACATCCGCGAGACGATCGCCTTCCCGCTCAACGGCAACGCCCAGGACCTGATGATGGGCGCGCCGACGGAGCTGGAAGAGGCGCGGCTGAGGGAGCTGCACCTGTCGGTGCGCAAGCCGCAGCCGAAGTAGGGCACACCGGTACGTCCACCAGTACGTCTGCGAATGGCTCGGAACCGACGTCGGTTCCGAGCCATTCGCGTATGCAGGGCTCTCACCTAACTCTTACCCATGTTCCTGACAGGCGCCGTTCCTAGCGTCCTGCCCCATGACGGGAAACGAGAAGGCCCAAGGGCCCAAACACAAGCGGGATCTGACACGCCGTAAGGTCGTCGTGGCGGGAGCCGGCGCGGTGGCCGCGGTGGGAGTGGGCGGCGCCATCGCCGCGACCGCGAGCGCGGGCGAGACGAGCAAGACCGCGAGCGCCGCGAGCGCCGCGAGCCCCTCCAGCTCCTCGAGTTCCGCCGAGGTCTGCTACAAGCTCACCTCGGAAACCACCGAAGGCCCCTACTACATCGACGCCGACAAGATCCGCCAGGACATCACCGAGGACAAGGAGGGCATCCCGCTCACCCTCACCCTCAAGGTGATCGACTCCGAGACCTGCGAGCCGATCCGGAACGCGGCCGTCGACATCTGGCACTGCGACGCGCTGGGCATTTACTCGGGCTACGAGTCCATGAGCAGCGGCGGTGGCGGCGCCCCGACGGACACCCCGACGGACGCTCCCTCGGGTACGCCGACGGGTGAGCCGCCGTCTGGGGAACCCACCGGCGCCCCGGGTGGCGGTGGCGGGGGCGTGCATGAGGAGCCCACCGACGACACGCGCTACCTCCGAGGCACCTGGAAGACGGACAAGAAGGGCGTCGTCACCTTCAAGACGATCTTCCCCGGCTGGTACCGGGGCCGTTGCGTCCACATCCACACCAAGGTGCATGTCAGCGGCGAGTGGACCGACGCCGGCTACGAGGGAGGCAACACCTGCCACACCGGCCAGTTCTTCTTCGACGAGGAGTCCGTTCTCGCGTCCGCCGAGGTGGAGCCGTACTCGACGTCGACGACGGAGCGCACCACGCTCACCGAGGACACGATCTACGACCAGAGCGGCACCCAGGGCGGTCTGCTCAAGCTGAAGTACAAGAAGAACGACATCGCCAAGGGCGTCCTCGCCACCCTCACGGTCGGCGTGGATCCGGAGGCGACGCATACGGGGCAGGGGAGCTGACGGACGTAGTCGGTGTGTGGGGCGGGCGTGCGCGTTCACGCCCGCCCCGTTCACATGTATGGACATCTGCTCAACCCATTGACCCGGAAGCAACCCCTCCGTAGCGTGCCCAGGTGCCCGCGTACGTGATTGCTGTTCACGTATGTGTCCACTGAGGGGAGACAACGATGTCGGAAGCCGTGATGCCCGACGCCGAGGTGCCCGACGCCGAGCGTCGCGCCGTCGGCAAGTTCCTGCGCCGCATGATGCCGCTGCTGGTCCTGATGTTGCTGGTCAACCAGATGGACCGGACGAACGTCGGCTTCATCCAGGACGAGCTGCGGGCCGACGTCGGCGTCAGCGCCACCGCCTACGGGCTCGGGGCGGGCCTGTTCTTCATCGGATACGCCCTGTTCGAGATCCCGAGCAACATGATGCTGGAGCGCTTCGGCGCCCGGGTGTGGCTGACCCGCATCATGATCACCTGGGGTCTGGTGGTCGTGGCGATGTGCTTCATCCACAACGTGTGGATGTTCTACGGCCTTCGCTTCCTTCTCGGCGTCGCCGAGGCAGGTTTCTTCCCTGGCGTGATGCTCTACCTGACCCAGTGGCTGCCCGACTCCGCCCGGGGCCGGGGGAGCGCGATCTTCCTCGGCGGCTCGGCGACCGCGTACATCGTGACCGGTCCGATCACGGGCGCGCTGCTGGAACTGCACGGCATGGGCGGCATCGCCGGCTGGCGCTGGATGTTCGGGCTGGAGGGCGCCATCTCGATCCTCGTCGGATTCATCGCCGGCTTCTTCCTGGTCTCGCGCATCGACGACGCCCGCTGGCTCTCGCGGGAGGAGAAGGACGCGCTGGGGGCGGCGATCGCCCGCGACAAGAAGGCCCGCAGCCGAGAGCCCGAGGTCTCGCGACTCCGGCTGCTGTTCCACCCCCAGGTCGCCCTGCTGACCGGCGTCTTCTTCGCGATGACCCTGACCGGCTACGCCATCACCTTCTGGCTCCCCAGCCTGGTCGACGACATCGGCGGCCTGTCGTCCTTCCAGGTCGGGCTGCTCACCGCCGTACCGTGGATCTGCGCCGTGATCGCGATGTACACGCTGAGCCACTTCACCGACGGCGCCCCGGACCGCCGCCCGTACCTGGCGATCGCCCTGGTCGTGTCGGCCGTGGGCACGTTCCTCGCCACGCTGGGCTCCCCCTGGTTCGGCCTTGCGGCCATCACGCTCGCCGCGGTCGGCAGCAAGTGCTCGGCCAGCATGTTCTGGCCGATGTCCCAGGCCGGCCTCGACCTGAGGATCGCCGCGCCGGGCCTGGCCCTGGTCAACTCCATCGGAAACCTGGGCGGTTTCGTCTCCCCCACCCTCTTCGGCTACCTCAAGGACACGACCGGCACTACGAACGGCGGCCTGTACACGCTGTCCGCGGCGTCGCTGCTCGCGGTGGTCGGGGTCACCTTCATCCGCCGGGCGAGGGGGGCTGCCGCTCCGCTCTCGTCGGAGTCCGTGCCGGTGGCGCAGGAAAGCGCGAACCGTACGTGACGGGAAAGTGCGAACCGCCCGTGAACCCTGCGGGGTTCACGGGCGGTCGCCCACGACTGTCGCCGGGTCTTACGGCGTGACGGCCAGCCTGGTGAGTCCCACCGCCTGGGACCCGTCGCCGTACTCGACGATGCCGACGTACCGCTCACCTCGCGCCGCATCCGGCCACGCCACCGTCAGTCCGCGCAGGGCGGCCGGGGTGACGGGCTGGGTGGCGGGGGTGACGGTGGGCCGGACGGCCGGGGTCGTCTGGCCCACCTTCCACAGGCGCAGCGTGTACTGCTGGCTGTCGGTGCCCTCCGGCATGTCGTACTGCACCACGTAGACGTCGTAGTCGCCGGGCGGCAGGTCGACGTAGTCGTCCGAGCCGATCTGCGGCTGGGCGAGCACGGGAACGCCATCCTTGTCGAAGGCGTAGAGGAAGACCTGGCTACCGGGCACGTGATCCGCCGCGTCGACCGCGACCCGGGTGAACGGGGCGCCCTCCGGGACGTGGACCGGGATCTTCGCGGCGGCGTCACCGGTGTGCGGGTCCGCCAGGAAGTCCGACTGGTCCTCGCCGGTGAGGGTGCCGTGGATCTTTTCGGCCTTGTACAGCTCCGCCCGCGCGGTCAAGTCACCCTTCCAGTCCGCCCGTACGGCGAGCTGAGTGGACCGCTCACCCTTGACGTTGATCTCGACCGGTGCGGCGACGTGGGCGGCGCGCAGCGCGATCGGGCTGGTGACCCGATGGTGGCTGTGGGCGTCGCTCCAGGTGAGGGAGCCGGAGGACCAGGCGCCGTAGGCGGCGTCGGTGCGGGTGAAGGTGACCCGGTACGTCGCCGAGCCGCCCGGAAGCACGGTCAGGCGCTTCGGGGTGACCTCGGCCTGGTAGCCGGGCGGCGTCTGGAGCGTCGCCTTGTACGTGGCGATGTCCCTGCCGACGTTGGTGACCGTGCGGGTCACCGTCTGCCGCCCGGCCAGGTCGCCGACCGCGATCGACGGGTAGTTCAGGTCGCTGGGGTCGATGGGACGGGTGGTCGCGCAGGCGTCGCCGCCGTCCTTGGTGGTCGGCCGCAGTCTCAGGCCGCAGAGGTACGACGTCCAGTCCGCGGACGTGGAGTCGTAGACCAGGCCGGGGTCGGCGGCCAGGGTGGCCCGGGGAGAGCCGGCGCCGTAGTCGAGCGGGGTCGCGGAGTCGGCATCCTCCCGGCCGATAGGCTCGCCCTCGTTGTCGGTGGTCGTCGCCGTGGTCATCAGCGCCGACTTGACCTCCATGGGCGACCAGTCGGGGTGCAGCTGCTTCAGCAGCGCGGCGAGACCGGATATGTGCGGGGTCGCCATCGAGGTGCCCTGCCAGAAGCCGAAGCGGTCCGGGAACCCGGCGCCGCCGCCGGGCACGGTGCCCGCGAGGACCATGCTGCCCGGTGCGGCGATGTCCGGCTTGAGCATGTCGCCGCCGCTGTAGCGGTCGGGGCCGCCGGAGGAGAACGAGGTGACCTGCGGAGCGCGGATCTGGGTGATGCTGCTGGGGGTGAACTCTCCCGTGGCGCCGGAGCCGGCCGCGTACTCCTTGACCGTCTTCGCGTCCTCCTGGGTCAGCTGGATCAGGGGCAGGTCAAAGTTGTCGGGGTAGAAGTTCTGGGAACTGGTCGCGGTGTTGGCCAGGACCACCGCCACGCCGCCCGCGTCCGTGACCGCCTTGGTCTTGTCCTCGATGAACAGGTTGTCGCCGCCCCGGTCGCAGACGACGATCCTCCCCTTCGTCTTTCCGGGATCCAGCGTGCCCGGCGCGCACAGCGTGGCCTGCGCGGCGTCCGCGTCCGGCTCGCGTACGTCACCGGAGTTGACCAGCGGGGCCGAGGGAACCGGGGACTGCAGCCTGTTGTTGGTGAAGCGGCGGCCGTCGCCCAGGACCAGCGCCGAGCTGTAGCCGGTGTCGTGCGTCTCCGCGGCGACGGTGGTGATCCACGGCGCGGTGTTCTCCACCGTGTCGGGGCCGCTGTTGCCGGCGGCGGCGGAGACGAATACGCCGGCCTTCGCGGCGTTGAACATGGCCTCCCTGGAGGTCGGACTGGTGAGCGTCCCGCCGATGGAGTAGCTGATGACGTCCACGCCGTCCGCCACGGCCTTGTCGATCGCCGCCGTGGTGTCCGAGTACCAGCAGCCGTCGTGCCAGCAGGTCTTGTACGCGGCCACCCGGGCCGCCGGCGCGACACCACTGACCTTGCCGCGCAGACCGAGACCCGGTATCTCCGCCGGGGTGTCGTGGTTGCCGGCGGCGGTCGTGGCGGTGTGCGTGCCGTGGCTGTCCATGTCCATGGGGGACGAGACGTCCTCGGGGCTGGGATCGGGGACGCCGGCGCGGAACCACTGGGCGCCGATCAGCTTGTTGTTGCAGGTGACCTTGTGGGCGGGGTCGTCGCCCCCGTCGCAGGTGCCGCGCCACTTCTTGGCGATGACGTCGGCGTCGGGGCGGGGTTCGGAGAGCGGGGCGAGCATCGGGTTGGTCGGGTCGATGCCGGTGTCCACGACGCCGACGATCACGCCTTCGCCGGCGTGCCCTGGGCCGCCGAGTTTCGACCAGAGGCCGTTCTTGCCGTCCAGGCCGAGGAAGCGGGGGATGTCGGGTGGGGGTGCTGCGGCCGCGGCTTCGCCTTCGGCCTTGTTCGTGTTCCCACCCGCACTGCCCGTGCGACTTTCGTTGTCGGGTGCGGGTGACCCCTGTGGGGCTCCCTGTGGGGAGTGTTCGCCGTCGGCGGCTGCCGGTCCGCTGCCGTCCACTGCGGCTGCCGGGCCGCGGTGGTCCGCTGCGGCTGTCGGGCGGCGGTCGTCTCCGGCCGCTGACGGTATGCCGGTGGGTGTGGTGGTCCGGCCGGGTGTCAGGGGAAGGCGGTCGGCCTTGTCCCGGGTCAGCGAGACCACGCCGGGGGTGGCGGCCAGTTCCGCCGCTTGACGGGCGGTGAGTTTCGCGGCGAAGCCGTTGAAGGCGTAGTCGTACTCGTAGAGCTTCTTGATGCCGGGGACTTCGTCGAGCACCTCGTCGCGGCGGGAGTCCAGGTGCCGTAGGTAGGCCCCGACCGCGCTCGTGCCTGTCTTGAGCCGGTCTCCAGGGGCCGGGGCGGTGCGCTTCAGGCCGCCCACGCCGCCCTGGTAGGTGGCGACGGGCTGGTCGGCGAGCTTCACCACGTAGGTCCCGGCGCGGTAGCCGGGGTTGCCGGTGGTATCAGCGTGGGCGGGGGCCACCGTTCCGGCGAGGGCCAGGGCCCCGGTCAGAAGGGGCGTCAGGAGTCTGACGGATGCCCTGTCATGTCTTTTGTTGTGTGACAACTCTTATCCATATTGGTCGATTTGGTGAGCTGTACTTCCCCCAGACCCCAATAGCAACAGAAGTCACCGCAGTTGAGAATCTTGAAGTCTCAGACAAACCCAACCTTCACAGAGGTCACACAGACGAACCGCCCGTAGAATCCTGTGAGTTCACGGGCGGTTGGTCCCTCGGCTACGTGGTGCGATCACTCGTCGGCCGGCGGCTCCGACGCCTCCTCTTCGAGGAGGCGTTCCGCGATGTCGTTCGCCCAGCTCTGGGCCCACTGGCGGAGGGCCTGGACGGACTGCTCGTCGAGGCCGTGGACGGTGAAGTCGCGGTCGTCGAGCCACTCGATGCCCTCCAGGCGGGACTGGAGGTCGGTGAGGTCGAAGGCGTCGTGGGCGTGGCGGCGGCCCAGTTCCTCCAGTTCGGTCGGGCTCCAGTGGGCCGCGGCGGCGTGGACGTCGACGAGGTCGCGGGCGGCACCGCGATCGGCGAGGGCACGGACCCTGGTCCCGATGACGTCCTCGAGGGAGAGGGCCGGGCCGAGGCCGGTCTCGACCGGCGGGTGCCAGAGGGTCTCCTTCAGGAGATCGACCGTCTGTTCCTCGCCCGTGGCGGGGTCGGTGACGAGCAGGCGGGCGGAGAGCGGGTCGGTCTCCAGGGAGCGCACGGGCCAGCCGCGTTCCGCCAGTCCGGCGAGGACGGTGGCCGCGATGCGCTCCATGGGCTCGGCGGATTCGGTCGCCAGCTCCAGGTCCTGCACCCGCCGGTCGACCAGGCCGTGCGCGCGGACCGCGTGGTCGCCGGCCAGGAGCAGGGGGTAGGCGGCGCCGATGGTCAGGAGGTCGTGGAGGAGGCGGGGGGCTGTGGTGTTGTTCACGTAGTCGCCCGTGTGCGGGGGGTGTTCATGGGGCGATTATCGCGGGGGTGCGCATGCCGGCGTGCTTGTGCGTGTCGCGGGTCTGCGGCGCGGGTCTGCGTCGCGGCCGTACACCGGAGAACGCACGTCAGGCGCTCCAGGCGCGGAGCACGTCCTGCGGCCCCCACACCAGCTGGACGCCGTCGTCGTTCAGCGGCTCCGTCGTCCCGGACAGGGAGACCCCCGCCAGACCCGTGGTGCCCGGGATGAAGCCGGGGACGTGGGGAGCGCTCGTGCGGAGGGCGGTCAGGTCGCGCTGGTCGAAGGGGGAGGCCGGCCACTTCACGGAGCCGGCGAAGTAGAGCGTGCTCGCGACGGGTGCGCGGTCGGCGCCGATCAGATGGATCTCCGGGGAGAACTGGCGGTTCCACCAGCCGCCCACGACCTCGGTGGTTCCGTACGAGACGGTCCTGCACGAGTCCGTGCTCCGGACTCGCGTCGCGGACCGGCGGGTTGCACGTGCCCAACTCGACGAACTGCTACGTCAGTCGGAACGCCCGAACGTCACAGTGCGGGTGATCCCCTTCGACTTCGACGGATTCGGTGGAGCGAGTTCGTCGTTGGTGTACGCGGGTGGTCCCATTCCCGCACTGGACACCGTGCAGCGGGACACTCCTTACGGATCGGCCTTCCTGGATGCCGCCGCTCAACTCCGCGCCATGCGAACACTCCAAAAGGGTTGAAGGGATGATCATCGGGCTGGTAGCTTTCAGTCGACCGTGACACCGCCCGAGGAGGTGAGACCCATGAACGTTGTATCGACGTGGGTGCTCCCCCTTCCCATCACGGCCGGCGATTGACGTAGGTGTCGCCGGGAGCGCCTCGCCAACAAGGCACTCCCGAAGGGCAACACCTATGCACTCTCTGCAGTTCACCGCGCAGTCGTCGTCGAACGGCATGCTCGAACGCGACTTCACCGTGGGTGACGTCCCCGGCGTCCTCTGGTCGCCGGCCTCCAATGCGGCCCATCGCGCGCCCCTGATCCTGATGGCCCACGGCGGCGGCAACCACAAGAAGCACCCGGCGATGTCCGGCCGCGCCCAGCTCCTCGTGACCGGCTACGGCTTCCACGTCGCCGTCATCGACGCGCCCGGTCACGGCGACCGGCCGCGCACGGCACACGACGAGGCGGAAATCGCCGAGCTGTTCCGGGCGAGGGCGGCGGGCGAGCCGGAAGGCCCGATCGTCGTGCGCTACAACGACCACTTGGCGGAGCTCGCCGTACCCGAGTACCAGGCGACTCTGGATGCCCTGCAGGAACTCCCGGAGATCGGCACCGACGGGCCGGTCGGCTTCTGGGGCATCAACATGGGCACCGCGATCGGCGTACCGTTCGTGGCGATCGAACCCAGGATCACCGCCGCGGTCTTCGGTCAGCACTGGCCCGATGTCCTGGCCGAGAAGGCGAAGCAGATCACCATCCCGATCGAGTTCGACCTGCAGTGGGACGACGAGCACATCTCGCGCGAGGAGGGTCTCGCGCTGTTCGACGCCTTCGCCTCGAAGGAGAAGTCGTTGCACGTGAACTCGGGCAAGCACAAGGAGCTGCCCCGGTTCGAGGCCGACAGCGCGGTCCGGTTCTTCGCCCGGCACCTCGGCGGAGCGGTCACCGCCTCGGCCTGACGTGCGCGGTTGCGGCGTCCGGCTTGCCAGCCAGGCGCCGCGACTGCGGCCCCGGGTTGAGGCTGCCGCGAGCGACCCAGCGCCGCCGCCTTGAGCCGGGCCCGGCGGCGCCGACGCAGCCGTCGGCGCTCGGCCCGCTCGGACTCCCCAGCCAGCGAGTCGACGGTCGCCGAGGCGATTTGCCCGGTTTCCGTGGCCCCTTTTCCTGCGGCGCGGCCTCTTCCAGCGCCGTCAGGACCTCCGGTTCCACCACCATCCCGGCCGCGTCGTGATGGGCACGGGCCACCGTGGAGTCCACGCTGATCAGGGACATGTCGGCCTGTCCGCGCCGAGCGGGCTCGGCGATCATCCCCTCCATCAGCGCGGCGAACATGCCGACGTCGCGCCACTGGGTGAAGCGGCCGTAGACCGTCTGCCAGGCCCCGAACTCCTCTGGCGTCTCTCGCCATTGGCTGCCAGTGCGGCACCGCCGGATGACGCCCTCGAACTGCTCTCGCAGGCGCTGCGGGAAAGGGCCGTACTGCCCTATCGGCAGAAACGGCTCTATCAGTTCCCACTCGGCATCGCTCAGTTCACGGCGCGTCACCGGAGCGTTCTATCAGCTCGGCGTGATCCTCGGGTCCGAAACAGACCGCATTGATCAGGACTCCAGACAGGCCCTAGTAGACGAACGGGAACTGGGCGCCGTCCACATCCGGGTTCTTGACGTTGGGCGGGGTGGATTCCTTGAGCTGCACCCTCACGTTGACCTGATACGTGGCTCCCTGCACCAGATCGGTATGGATCTCCCGCTCCCCCCACTGCTTCTTGCCGGTGCCTTGTGGTGAGGCGACCTCGCCGGGGAATTTCAGGCTGGTGTCCGTCGGGTAGACCGCGTGGTAGCCGTCTTTGTCCTTCAGCCAGAGGTGGACGTCCACCAGCACGGTCCCCTTGGTGGTGCGCCACTCCGCGATCATGAAGACCCGGTCGCCCTCGCGCCGCCAGCAAGGGCGGGTCTCCACGTCGGCCACGCCGGCCGCAACCCAGGCACGGCACTGCTTGTCGGGTGCCGGGTTCTTCCAGGACGGAAGCGCCGACGCACTCGGGTTCCGGGTCGCCGGTGTCGGTGACGGCTTGGGTTCTGCCGTGGCCTTGGTCGGTGGGGCCGCAGGCGCCGCAGGGGTGGACGGCCGCGACGTGGTCGAGCGGGAAGCGGAGGGCGAGGCGGACGACGGCGCGACCGACGCGGTCTGCCTGGCCGGTGCGTCCGGGCGCGGCGCATCGGCCGCGGCCTTGCTGTCCTCGGACGAGACCGATCGCAGCAACAACCATGTTCCGCCGGCTCCTCCCAGGAGGACCAGGACGGCAGCCATCGCGGTCAGGGAACCGGTCAGCGCGTACAGGGCGGGCTTCCGCCGATTGGGCGCGCTCGGCGGAAGCGGCGGGGCCGACCCGTGGTAGTGGTGCTCGTGGAAGTTCTGGTCGCCGCTCGCCTGGTACGCCCGGCCGCTGTCGGACGGTGACGACGTGAAGGACGACGGGCCCGCCCCCGCAGGCCCCGTCGATCGTCCGGTCATCGCTCGGTGATGTGCTGGTCGCGGCCGGCCTGGTACACACGGGCGTTGCCCGTGGGGCTGGCGTTGAAGACGACTGCGGCGGGCTGGGTCTGGGTGGGGGCGAGCACCTCGTCCAGCATGCGCCGCACCTCCTCGGCGACGTCCGGGCGTGCGGCGAGCAGGCGGAGGAACTTGCCCCGCCAGTCGTCGGCCACTGCTTCCGCGAGGTCATCCGCACCGGGGGCCTCGAGCAGTTCCCTGGTCTCCAGAAGCTCGGCCTCCACGGTCTCGGCGCGGTCCGGGCAGGCCCGCCGCCACAGCGAACCCACGGCAGTCCTGGTTCGCTCCCAGACATTGGTGGTGAGCGCGGTCACGACCGCGGTACCGGCTGTCGAGGCGAGTGCCATCAGTTCGGCATCCACGCTCCACCCCTCTCTCATGACGCTGTGCAGGGCCGACATCTTAGGGACAAATCCCACGAGAATGGGGCTAGTTGACGTCTTCGGGGTGATGTGGCGACAGATGTTGACGTATGTCGTCAGGCGGAGGCGGAAGAGCTCGGGTTCGCTCTGTAACGCTTTGCGCGCCCCAGTCCAAGAACAAGTGAAGTGCCTTTGAAGACTCCGGTGAACTCCGAGGATGGGGACCGGGGAGCCTCCGACGAGAGGGAGACGCCTGTGGATGGCGCGGAACGGTTACGGGGTGGGCCCGCCGCGGCGGTGTGTTACCCGCAGCTCTTCGAGGAGTGAGCGCGTACCGGTACGGCGACGGGTCCATTTCCCGAATGTCAGCGAAGTTTGACCACCGAGCAGTTCGTGTCACCGAAGTTTGACCGCTGGGAATGCCCAGGTCGGCGGTCCAACGCATCTTCCGTGGGCGCCCGTGCCAATCCGGCGCCGTGCATCAGAGTCGTCCCGTGCTGTGTCGGTACCCCGTTCGTCCACCAGGGATGAGGGGAACGAACCGTTCGGCATTCCACCAAGCAGAGGTGCTCCGCGGCGAAGGTGGGTAGAGGTTCCCGGTCGTAGAGCGATGAGCGTGCGACATCAGGGAATCGGTCGGGGAGGGACTGTGGCGCTCTTGGATCAACTGCCCGCTCTGATAGGCGTCGTGGTCGGTTCGCTCGGCTCGTACGCGGTTCAGAGCTTGACCGAGCGTCGGCGGTGGCAGCGGCAGCGGGAGGAGCGGTGGGACGAGAAACGCTTCGAGACGTATGGCCGTTACGCCAATGCCCTCAAGGCGCAGCTTCGCCTCGCCCAGCGCATCGGCGCCGCTCTTGGTTTCGCGGACGTGGCCGATCCGCTGTCGCCAGCCGACGGTCTGCCTCTCCTCGCCGATGCGGAGTCCCGCCGCGCGACAGAGTGGGAGTCCGTCCTGCTCGTCGGGGACGCGGCGACGATCGCGGCGGCGCGGCGCTGGCACGAGACGATCTGGACCATCGAGCTGCTCGTACGGGAGGGGCCAGTCGACGCGGAGATGTGGACCAAGGCCCATCAGCTGGCGAGTGCGGCGCGTGATGCCTTCTACGAGAGCGCGCGGCGGGACCTCGGCATCGTGGGAGATCCGCCGCCGTCGGGTGAGTGGCCACGACCCTGGCAGGCCGAACTCTCCGGGTGATTCACGGGAGCTTCAAGGGCCGCGTCCGTCAGGTCAACCATGGCGTAGCACAGCCGCAGCGCGGCCGCGGAGGCCCAGTGGGTCCGCGTGCAATCCAAGTGCGTGCGGCGGATAGGTCCACCGTTTACGAGGTGCGGTCGAGTCCGGCGTGCGCCGTACACGCTTCCCAGCCGACCCGGGCCACGACAGCCGGAAGGGCTGAGATCGGGGGTGATTGGCAGATCTGTTCCACCCCTGCGAAGGAAAACCCCAGGTGAGGTGGCCGTGCCGGTGGAACAGATCTGCCAATCACTGGGCGAGCGTCCGGGCCCCCGCGCCAGATCTTTGCGCGCCCGGCAGAGGTCAAAACTCGAGCTGAAGTCCCGGGCGCCCTGCGTGACGGAAGCGGTGGCGGCGAGCTATCGCGCCACGAACTGCGTGAGGATCGCCTGCACCTCGTAGATGTCGACCCCCTTGGTGAACGTCTTCTGCACCGGCACCGAGTTGCCCGAGATCCAGATCTTCAGCTCGGCGTCGAGGTCGAACGTGCCGGCCGTCTCCACCGCGAAGTGGGTGATGCTGCGGTATGGGATGGAGTGGTACTCCACCTTCTTGCCGGTGATGCCCTGCTTGTCGACCAGGATCAGGCGGCGGTCGGTGAACAGGATGACGTCACGGACCAGCTGGTACGCCGCCTGCACCTGCTCCCCGGCGCCCAGCAGCCGCGCGAAGTCCTGCTGCGCCTGACCCGGATCGACGGTGTGCGCGTTGCCGAACAGTGCCATGGATGGATCCCCCTCAGCCGATTCACGCCGATGCGTAAATCTTCTCTGCTGCGGCAACCCTAATGACCTCCGCGGCCACTGAGGAGTCGTAAGCCCCGTTCACGGGAGCTTCACGAACAGCACGAGCAGCACACACCCACGTAAAGGACTCCTCCGTGGCATCCCCTACTCACCGCCGGTCCCTCCGCAAGCGGCGCACCGTCGTCGTCACCGCCGCCGTCGCGGCGGCCGGTGTCGGCGCCGGCTTATTAGTGGTGAACGCGAACGCCGAGGCCGTCGACCTGTACCATCAGGCCCTGCCCGCCAAGGACGGCTGGGCGGCCTCCGGGTCCGGTACGACCGGTGGCGCCAAGGCCGACTCCGCGCACACGTACACCGTGTCCACCCGCGCGCAGCTCGTGAAGGCGCTGGGGTCGGTTTCCGACACCACCCCGCGGATCATCAAGGTCAAGGGCACCATCGACGCCAACACCGACGACTCGGGCAAGAAGCTGAGCTGCGCCGACTACGCCGCCGGTACCGGGTACTCGCTGGACTCGTACCTGAAGGCGTACGACCCCGGCACCTGGGGCAAGAAGGCGCCGTCGGGCGGCCAGGAGGACGCCCGCGCGGCCGCCGCGGCCAAGCAGAAGAAGAACATCGTCTTCAGGGTGCCCGCCAACACCACCATCGTGGGTGTCCCCGGTACGAACGCCGGGATCAAGGGCGGCAGCCTCCAGGTGCAGAACGTGGACAACGTCATCGTCCGCAACCTCACCTTCGCCGCCACCGAGGACTGCTTCCCGCAGTGGGACCCGACGGACGGCTCGGCGGGCGAGTGGAACTCCAACTACGACTCCGTCACCCTGCGCGGGGCGACCCACGTCTGGGCCGACCACAACACGTTCACCGACGCCCCGTTCTTCGACAGCGCTCAGAAGACGTACTTCGGCCGCAAGTACCAGATCCACGACGGCGCCCTCGACATCACCAACGGCTCCGACCTGGTGACCGTGGAGCGCAATCAATTCACCAACCACGACAAGACGATGCTGATCGGCAGCAGCGACACCGACAGCACCGGCAAGCTGCGTGTCTCCATCCACCACAACGTGTGGAAGGGGATCGTGCAGAGGGCGCCCCTGGCCCGTATCGGCCAGATCCACCTCTACAACAACTTCTACGACACGACCACGCTCAACGGCTACGCGGCCAAGTACAGCCTCGACTCGCGGGCCAAGGCCCAGGTCGTCGCCGAGCACAACGCCTGGCAGCTGCCGTCCGGCGCGAAGGTCGCCAAGCTGCTCAGCGGCGACGGCACGGGGTCGGTCGCGGGCGGCGGCAACCTCGTCAACGGCACGGCCACCGACATCGTCGCCGCGTACAACGCCGCGAACTCGAAGAAGCTGAAGACGACGGTGAACTGGACGCCGACGCTCACGGCGGGTCTGGAGAAGTCCGCGAAGAGCCTGCCGACGGACCTGCTGAAGACCACGGGCGCCGGGGTTCTTTCCTGACTCCCCTGACCACATGAACTCATGGGAGGGGCCTGGGACTTGACGTCCCGGGCCCCGCTCACTAGGCACGGGAACCGTCAGCACAACCGCTCAGTCCCGCTACGGAAGGCGGCGCCCGTGAAGTTCAGCTACGCCATGCTCCCCGACTACCCGCTCCAGAGTCGCTGGCCTCGATCAGAGTCGCCGACGAACTCGGCTTCCATGCCTGCTACGCCGCCGACGAGACCTGGCACAAGGACATGTGGCTGCTGTTCGCGGCGGCCGGGCAGACCAGCCGGATCCGGTTAGGGCCGAGCGTCTCCCCCGTCACGCTCCGCGAGCCGACGCTGATCGCCCAGGCGCTGGCCACGCTCGACGAACTGTCCGGCGGGCGCGCGGAGGGCGTGCTGTCCAGCGGGAACTTCGGGCTCCTCGCGCAGTACGGCATCGACTGGGCCCGCACGCGCCCGCTGTCCCGGGTGAAGGAGGCGCTGCACGTCGTACGCACCCTGCTGGACGAGGGGGCCATCTCGTACGACGGGGAGTTCTTCTCCTACCAGGGACTGTTCACCTTCGCCCGGCCGGTGCAGGAGCGGGTGCCGCTGAAGCTGGGGGCGATGCGCGGGCCCAAGTCCTTCGAGGCGGCGGGTGAGCTGTCGGACGGCTGCCACCACGCGCTGAGCTACACGCGCGAGGCATACGACTACGCGGTGCGGCACATCCAGGTCGGAGCCGAGCGGGCGGGCAAGGACTGGCGGTCGCTGGACATCGGTGCCTGGGTCGTTTTCGCCACCGGGCCCGACTCCGTCGCAGCCAAGGACGCGGCCCGCAGCATGGTCGGCATCTACGCCACCTCGATGCCCGAGGAGCAACTGCGCCGCAATGGCGTGGACCCCGGCGAGCTGAAACCGGTCATCGACGCCATCGCGGCCGGTGACCTCGCCCGCGGCATCGAGCTCACCACCCCCGAGATCGCCGAACGTCTCTCCATCGCCGGCACCCCCGAGGAGTGCCGGGACAAGATTCAGCGGGAGATCGCCCCGGCCGGTGTCAACCACATGATCTGTGCCGTCACCGACCGGACTCTCGTGAAGGCTTTCACGGGCCGTGATCTGGAGGATGTGGCGGATGTGAACACCCAGCTGCGGCTGATCCACGACACGATCATGCCCGCGTTCGCCTGAGGGCCCTGGAGCGGTGGCCCCGGAGAGGCCAGTGCCAGGTCACTCCGGGGCGCCGCCGAAGCGCTCCTTGTACGTCTCCAGGTCCTCGTCCGTGATCTTGGTGAAGAGGACCGGGGGGACCGTGAAGGACGTGCCGACCGGGACGGAGGACAGGGCGCGGGCCTCGTCGGCCGTGACCCACTGGGCCGTGTCGTCGGGCAGGGTGAACGCCGAGCGCATGGCCTTCGCCGAGGCCGGGATGAAGGGCTCCGAGACCACCGAGTAGAGGTGGATGAGGTTCATCGCCGTACGCAGGGTCAGGGCCGCGCCCTCCGGGTTGGTCTTGATCTCCAGCCAGGGGGCCTTCTCCTCCAGGTAGGAGTTGCCGGCCGACCACAGGGCGCGCAGGGCGGCCGCCGCCTTGCGGAACTGGATGGCCTCCATCTGCTCCTCGTACTCCGCGAGGAGGCGGGTGATCTCCTCACCCAGCTTGGCCTCCGCCTCGCCGGGCTCGCCGCCCGCTGGGACGTCGTCGCCGAAGCGCTTGCGGGAGAAGGACAGGACGCGGTTGACGAAGTTGCCGAGGGTGTCGGCGAGGTCCTTGTTCACCGTGGCCGTGAAGTGCTCCCAGGTGAAGGAGGAGTCGTCGGACTCGGGGGCGTTCGCCATCATGAAGTAGCGCCAGAAGTCGGCGGGCAGGATCTCCAGCGCGTCGTGCGTGAAGACACCGCGGCGCTGCGAGGTGGAGAACTTGCCGCCGTAGTAGTTCAGCCAGTTGAAGGCCTTGATGACGTCGACCTTCTTCCATGGCGCGCGGGTGCCCAGCAGGGTCGCCGGGAACATCACGCTGTGGAAGGGGACGTTGTCCTTGCCCATGAACTGCGTGTAGTGGACGTCCGCCTCCGACTCCCACCACCACGAGCGCCAGTCGCGGTTGCCGGTCGGGTCCTGGTCCGCCCATTCCTTCGTCGCCCCGATGTACTCGATCGGCGCGTCGAACCAGACGTAGAAGACCTTGCCCTCGGCTGCCAGGTCCGGCCACGTGTCGGCCGGGACCGGGACGCCCCAGTCCAGGTCGCGGGTGATCGCGCGGTCGTGCAGGCCCTCCGTGAGCCACTTGCGGGCGATGGAGGAGGCGAGGATCGGCCAGTTGTCGGCGCGCTCGTCGACCCAGGTCTCGACCTCGCCGGCGAGGGCCGACTGGAGGAGGAAGAGGTGCTTGGTCTCGCGGACCTCCAGGTCACTGCTGCCGCTGATCGCCGAGCGGGCGTCGATCAGGTCGGTGGGGTCCAGGACGCGGGTGCAGTTCTCGCACTGGTCGCCTCGGGCCTTGTCGTAGCCGCAGTGCGGGCAGGTGCCGATGATGTAGCGGTCGGGGAGGAAGCGGCCGTCGGCGTTGGAGTACACCTGGCGGATCGCCCGCTCCTCGATGAAGCCGTTCGCCTTCAGCTCGCGGGCGATCTCCTGCGTGATCTCGCGGTTCTGCGGGGAGGAGCTGCGGCCGAAGTAGTCGAAGGCCAGGTCGAAGCCGTCGTATACGGCCTTCTGGGCGTCGTGGGCCTGCGCGCAGAACTCGTCGACCGGGATGCCCTGCTCCTTCGCGGCCAGCTCGGCGGGGGTGCCGTGCTCGTCGGTCGCGCAGATGTAGAGGACGTCGTGGCCGCGCTGGCGGAGGTACCGGGAGTACACGTCCGCCGGGAGCATGGACCCCACCATGTTGCCCAGGTGCTTGATCCCGTTGATGTACGGAAGGGCGCTGGTGATGAGGTGTCGAGCCATCGGGGGCTGCTCCCAGGTCGGGTGGTTTTACGAGGCTTGCGTACGAACCTTGAAATCGTATCCGACATGGGTGGGCCGCCCGCTTCCCGTTTTGCGGGGTGGGAAGGGGCGGCCTGGGTGGTGCGGGGAGCTGTGGTGCCGGTGGTGGTCGTGGTGGCCGTGGTGGTAGTGGTGGGGGTGCGGTGGCGTGGTTACGGGCGCCAGGTTGCGAGTACGCCCTCGTAGAGCTCGGCGTCCGTGAGCTCGCGGGGGGTCGGGCCCGCGTGGAAGAAGGACGTGTTGTCGGTCTTCAGTTTGCGGAGGTAGTCGAAGGCCTTGTTGTCGTGCTCGCCGAAGGCGACGAAGGAGAAGAAGACGGAGGGGTGGTTGGCCGCCGCGTCCGTGAGGGACTGGGTTGCGGGGGTCTTGGCGTCGGGGGCGCCGTCCGTCTGGAAGATCACCAGGGCGGGGTGGCCGGCTGCTTCCTTGGTGTGGTGCGTGAGGACGTCTTCTACGGCTGCGTGGTAGCTGGTACGGCCCATGCGGCCGAGGGTGGCGTGTACCTCGTCGATCTTGTTCTCGTGGTCGGTGAGGGTGAGGTCGGCGGTGCCGTCCACTTCCGTGGAGAAGAAGGTGACGTGGACGGTGGCGTCGAGGGCCTCGGGGTCGAGGTGGGCGGCGAGGGCGAGGGTCTGCTCGGCGAGGGCCTGGGCGGAGCCGTCCTTGTAGTACGGGCGCATGGAGGCGGAGCGGTCGAGGACGAGGTAGACCTTGGCTCGGGTGCCGGTGAGGTTCTTTGTCTCGAGGGCGGTGGCGGCGGCTTTGTAGGCGGTGGCCAGGCCAGGTGCCTGCGGCAGCGGGGCGTCGTCTGCGGCCTCGGCTTCGCGGGTTGCCTGCGGCTGCGGGGCCTCCGCTACGGCCTCGGCTTCGCGGGTTGCCTGCGGCTGCGGGGCCTCCGCTACGGCCTCGGCTTCGCCTTCGGCCTTGTTGTTCCCACCCGCACCACCCGTGCTGCTTTCGTTGTCGGGTGCGGGTGGCCCCGGTGGGGTGTCCTCGCCGTCGGCGGCTGACGGCTCTGGGGTGGGGACCGGTTCGGGGGTGACCTCGGCGGTCGGCTCCGGCTCCGGCTCGGCGGTCGGCTCCGGCTCGGGAACGGCCTCCGCAGCCTCCAGCGGCTCCTCGGACACCGCTGCTTTCTCTACCGGCGCCTCGGCCTCTACCGGCGCCTCGGCCTCTACCGGCGCCTGGGCCTCTACCGGCGCCTGGGCCTCTACCGGCGCCTGGGCCTCTACCGGCGCCTGGGCCTTCACCGGCCCCTCAGCGACCGGCTCCGGCGTCGGCTCGGGCTTCTCCGCCGCTGCCTCCGCTGCCTTCTCCGCCGTCGCCTTCTCCGCCTTAGGCGCCTCCGTCGGCTTCGTCGGTGCCGGGACCGTCACCTTGTCGAAGGCGGCCGCGACCAGGTCGTGTTCCTCCTTCGTGGACAGCGTGGATGTCCGGGGCTCGGGTCCCGGTGCCGTCGGCTTCGGGTCGGGGGTGGGCTCCGTCGACGGGGACGGGACCTTCGGTGCCGCCTCCTGCGCGGCAACGTGCTCCGCCTCCTGCGGAACAGCCCGCTCCGCCACCTGCGGAACAGTCCGCTCCGCCTCCGGCGAAACAGTCCGCTCGGCCTCCTGCGAAGGAACCGCCTCGGACCCAGTCACCTTGCGTGACCGGCCGAATGCGTTCCGCAAGAGAGTGAGAATGCCCATGTGCGCAACCCTTCGCGTGAGTTGAAGCCCGTCAATCGCTGGCCAGGACGGACACGTAAGGTTAGCGGCCCCAGACGGCGATCTTGGGCAGGGGCGGGCGCCGACCGCCCCTGACGTCAAGGCCTACATCAGGACGCCGTCGGTCGGCAGCTCGGCAGGACGGCCAACTGGGTTACATCCACCCCGGGTTCACTCTTAGTTCACCGTCGCGCCCCGCTCCCGCACAAACGCACGCCTACCGTCCGTCACGCTGGATTAAAGGGGAAGCAAATGGGGAGAGTAAAAGTGCGCATGCAGTTGCCGTTGATCAGCACCTCGAACGAGTCGCATCCCGGCGGACGATCCGCCCTGACCTGCCGTTTCCGGTGTGGTGACGCCTGTTTCCACGAGGTGCCCAACACCTCCGCCAACACGTACGTCGGCGATGTCATCGCCGGCGCGCTCAGCCGCCGTTCGATGATGCGGGCCGCCGCCGTCGTCACCGTGGCCACCGCCGCCGGTGCCGCCGTGGCCCAGCCCGTCGCCGCGGCCGAAAACAGCGCCACCACCGGAACGACGACGCACAAGCCGGGCACCTCCAAGGGCGCGCGCGGGCTGCGGTTCGCCGCCGTCGCGCCCAACACCGCCGACGTCGTGACCGTGCCGGACGGGTACCAGCAGAACGTCGTCATCCGCTGGGGCGAGCCCATCCTGCGTGGCGCGCCCGCCTTCGACCCGGACAAGCAGACCGCCGCCGCCCAGGCCGGTCAGTTCGGGTACAACAACGACTTCCTTGCCTTGCTGCCCCTCCCGGGGGAGCGGAACCGGCAGCTGCTCGTCGCCAATCATGAGTACACCGATGAGGTGCTCATGTTCCGGGGGTACGACAGCGTCAACCCCACCCGTGAGCAGGTCGAGATCGCCTGGGCCGCCCACGGACTGTCCGCCGTCGTCGTCGAGGAGGACCGCAGGACCGGGAAGCTCACCCCCGTGCCCCGGCACCACCTCAACCGCCGCGTCACCGCCACCACCGAGTTCAAGGTCACCGGGCCCGCCGCCGGGTCCGAGCTGCTGAAGACCTCCGCCGACCCTTCCGGCCGCAAGGTCCTCGGCACCCTCAACAACTGCGCGGGCGGCACGACCCCCTGGGGCACCACCCTCCACGGCGAGGAGAACTTCAACCAGTACTTCGCCAACGCCGGCCGTGCCACCGACAAGCGGTACGGCATCGGTACCGCCGCGAGTGAGCGCAAGTGGGAGCGGTTCGACAAGCGGTTCGACGTCGCCCAGGAGCCGAACGAGGTGCACCGCTTCGGGTACGTCGTCGAGCTCGACCCGTACGACCCCACCTCCACGCCCCGCAAGCACACCGCGCTCGGCCGGTTCAAGCACGAGGGCGCGACCGTGCGGCTCACCCACGACGGGCGGCCGGTCGTCTACTCCGGTGACGACGAGCGCTTCGACTACATGTACAAGTTCGTCGGCAGCAAGCGGATGAAGCAGGGGCACTCGCGGGCCGTGCGGGAGCACAATCTCTCGCTGCTCGACGAGGGGACGCTGTACGTCGCCAAGCTGACCGGTGACTCCCCCGCCATCGAGATCGACGGCACGGGCAAGCTGCCGGCCGACGGCGAGTTCGACGGCAGTGGCGAGTGGATCCCGCTGGTCACCGCGACCGCCAAGGGTGCCGTCTCGCACGTCGAGGGCATGACCGCCGAGGAGGTCTGCGTCTTCACGCGCCTCGCCGGTGACAAGGTCGGCGCCACCAAGATGGACCGGCCCGAGGACATCGAGCCGAACCCGCACACCGGCAAGGTGTACGTCGCCCTCACCAACAACTCCAACCGCGGTGTCGGTACGAACGCCAAGGCCGACGAGGCCAACCCGCGCAACGCCAACAAGCACGGGCACGTCCTGGAGCTGACCGAGCGCTGGAACCAGGCCGACAGCACCAAGTTCGCCTGGTCGCTGTTCCTGGTCGCCGGTGACCCGAAGGACCCGGCGACCTACTTCGCCGGCTTCCCGAAGGACAAGGTCAGCCAGATCTCCTGCCCGGACAACGTGGCCTTCGACTCGTACGGCAACCTGTGGATCTCCACCGACGGCGCCCAGCTCGGTTCGCACGACGGGCTGTTCGGGGTTGCCACGAAGGGTGAGCGGCGTGGTGAGCTCAAGCAGTTCCTGACCGTGCCGAAGGGTGCGGAGACCTGCGGTCCGGTCATCCAGGACCGGCGCGTGCTGGTCGCCGTACAGCACCCCGGCGAGCTCGACGGCGCGTCCCTCGAGAAGCCCGCCAGCACCTGGCCCGACGGGCCCGGCAAGATCGTTCGCCCGTCGGTCGTGGCGGTGTGGCGCAAGGACGGCTGCGACATCGGCGTCTGAGCGGTCTGAGCGGTTAGAGCAGTCTGAGCAGCAGCACTCCCGGCGATCGCGTCCCCACCCTGAGAGGTCTCAGTGCGGTGACGCGATCGCCCTCGCCGCCGCCACCTCCTGCCTGAGCGGCTCCAGCAACTTGCCGGACGGCCCGGTGAGGTCCGTACGCACCGCGTACAGCACCTCCACCTCCCGTAGGCCCTCCGCCAACTCCCGCAGCTGCAAGGCCACTTGACCTACCTCGGCCTCCGACGGTGGTGGCGCCCCGTGCCGTACCCGCACCCGGGCCGCCGTCGTCGCGTCCACGATGCGTTCGACGGCGACGACCAGCGGCCACCAGGCCGCGGCCCGGCGACCGGTCGGCGGCGGCTCGGTCAGGGCACGCTGGAACTCCGTACGGATGACGGAGAGGTCGCGGTAGAGGCGGCGGCGCATACGGGCGCGAGCGGGTGGGTCGACGGCCTCGACCCCCGGCGCGCCGAACGCGCCCTCCACATAGCGCGCGGTGTCCGCGACCGCGTCCGCGAGGCGGTCGCCGACCCGCGTGTGCCAGCTCTCCGGCCAGAGGAGATAGCCCGCCACTAGTGCGATTCCGCAGCCGATGAGCGAGTCCACCAGGCGAGGCAGCAGCAGGGCCGTGCCCTGGTGGTTCAGGACGTCCGACAGGAGGAGGATCACCGGGGTGATCGCCGCCGTCTGGTAGCCGTACCCGCGTGGCGTGAGCGCCGGGATCAGCGGGGCGAGCAGGAGCATCACCGGTACGTCCCACCAGCCCCGCGGCACCTGCGAAAGGACCGCGGCCGCGATCACCAGCCCGGCCACCGTGCCCAGCGCGCGCAGCAGCGCCCGGGAGAAGACCGAACCGAAGTCCGGCTTCAGTACGAAGGTGATGGTCAGGGCCACCCAGTAGGAGCGGGGGACGGAGATGATCGAGACGAAGGCCTGGGCCAGGCCGATGCACAGGGCGAGGCGCAGGCCGTAGCGCCAGGAGGCCGCGGAGAGGGCCACGTTGCGGGCGGCGCGGGCCGCGCGGATGCTCAGGGCGGCGGGCCTGCCGAGACGGTCGTCGATGCCTCGCGGGTCCACGTCCGGCGAGGTCACGACCTCGGCCGCATGGCGCAGGGCGTGGTCGACCGCCCGCGAGGTCTCGGTCACCGGGACGGGGAGTTTGAGGCCTATCGGACCGGTGTAGCCGGTCTCCACGGCCTGGGCGAGGTGGCGAACGGCCTCCTGCGCCTCGGACGGGAGCGCGTGGCCCGCGAGGTGGGCGGCCGGGGCGGCCTCGACGACCGGGGTGATGGCGTTCAGCTGGGCGAGCAGGCGGGTCAGCTCGGGGCTGCGGCCGTGGTGGCGGGCGCGGCGGGCGAGGATGAGGTCGTACGCCTGGTTGA
Source organism: Streptomyces sp. SA15 (assembly GCF_002291145.1). Taxonomy (GTDB): domain Bacteria; phylum Actinomycetota; class Actinomycetes; order Streptomycetales; family Streptomycetaceae; genus Streptomyces. The sequence goes on along the minus strand of NZ_NTGE01000099.1, from coordinate 452,773 downwards.
GGGACTGGGTGACGGCATGGCGGGCCTCGTCGTACTCCTCCGTCCGGTCCGTCCCGCTGACGGTGAGCAGGTCGGCCACCGTCCGGTACGCGCCCGCGACCGCCGCCCGTTCCGGCACCCCCGACCTGAGCGGCCAGGCCAGCAGGGCGAGGACCAGGACGAGCAGGCCGCCGCCGGTCATCAGGGCCGGGGCCAGCCACCACTCGCCGGGCATGGCGAGGCCCGCGCCCACTACGGAGTTCAGGAGCAGCAGCAGTCCCGATACGGAGGCCACCGCGCCGATCGTCGAGATCATCCCGGAGACGAGCGCGACGCCGGTGACGGCGGCGACGGCGAGCCAGCCGTGGCCGTAGACCAGCGAACCGAGCGTGATGCCGACGGCGCCGAAGAGCTGCGGGATCGCGATGTTGAGGATCCGCATGCGGTAGGCGTCGGCCGTGTCGCCGATGACGCCGGAGAGGGCGCCCATGGAGCCGATGGCGCCGTACGTCGGCTCGTCGGCGGCGATTCCGATCGCCAGGGGGAGGGCCATCGCGATGGCGGCGCGGGCGACGGCGGGCCAGTTGACCGGCGCCGGCTGTGGTTGGAGGTTCCTCACCAGCCAGTCGGGAGGTGTGAGGCCGATGGGGAACTCTCGGGACATGCGCCCATTATGAGCTGCCCATTTCATCCTCATCCCCGCTGGTGAAGCGCGATGTCCACGACCAGCGCACGGTGGTCGGTGACTCCGTCGGTGACTCCGTCGGTGTCGGCGGCCCGGCATACGACGACGAGGCTCACCCCGGCGAACAGCAGGGCGGCGAGCCATCGTCCGGGGTCGGTCACGGAGAGGAGGTTACGAGCGGCCGTCCACCCGTGCCAGGAATTCCCCGAGCACCCGGTTGAACGCCTCCGCCCGCTCCAGGTTCGGCATGTGCGCCGCCCCCTCGATCACCCGCAGCGTCGAGTCGGGGAGGACGGCGTGCATGTCCTCCGCGTCGGCGACCGGCGTGTACGCGTCGTCGGCGCCCACGACGACCAGCGCGGGGACCGTGACGCGGGTGAGCAGGTCGCGGTAGTCGGGGCGGGCGGCGCGGGCGCGCAGGGCCGCGGCGGCGCCCTCCGGGGGAGCGGTCGTCATCATGCGGTGGACGTGCTCCTTGACGCGCGCGTCCGCGTACGGGGCGACCATCTTCTCTAGGACCTCGTCGGCGTATCCCCGCATGCCCTCCCGCAGGAGACGGTCCGCCATGGCGTTGCGGGCCTTCGCTCCCTCCGGTGTCTCCGCCGCCGGGAAGGTGTCGGCGAGGACCAGTCCCCGGATGCGGTCCGGGAACTGCCGGTAGCAGTCCATCGCGATCTGGCCTCCCATGGACAGGCCGACCAGCACGAACGTCTCCACCTTCACCTCGTCGAGCAGCGCCTCGATGTCCTCGGCGAACTGCGCGAAGCCCGTGACGCCGGAGGTCCGCGGGGAGGCGCCGTAGCCGCGCAGGTCGGGGGCGATCACCCGGCGCTCGGTGGCGAACGTCTCGATCTGCGGGGCCCACATCGTGCGGTCGAAGGGGTGGCCGTGGACGAGGACGAGGGGTGCCATGGCATGATCGGCGCCTTTGTCCTCGTATGCGAGGAACACCGGGAAAGGGGTCATGTGGACGACCCTAGGCCGCCTCAACTCATCGGTGCAATAAGATCTTTGCCCTCGGTGCAATCCGACCTGCCTGCCCGACCTGCCTGCCCGACCTGCTTGTCCGACCTGCTCTTCCGAAGGGGGCCTTGTGGACGACTACCGGCGCATCGCCGACCGGCTCGCCGACGACATCGCCGCCGGACGGCTGGGGCCCGGCGAACGGCTGCCTCCGCAGCGGCTGTTCGCGCGGCGGCGCGGGATCGCCGGGTCGACGGCGGGGCGGGTGTACGGCGAACTCGTGCGGCGGGGGCTGGTCGTCGGGGAGGTCGGTCGCGGCACCTTCGTGCGGGCGACTCCGGCGGAGCCGGGGGCCGGGCGGGGACTCACCGAGCCCGCGACCACCGCCCCCGTCAACCTGGAGCTCAACTACCCTTCCGCGCCCGGCCAGTCCGAGCTCCTCGCCCCCACCCTCGCGCCCCTGCTCCGCCCCGACGTCCTGACCGAGGCCATGCGCCCCGCGCCCGCCGATGGCACCCCGTCGGCCAGGGAGACCGCCGCATCCCTCCTCGCGACTGCGGGATGGCACCCCAGCCCCTACTGGCTCCTCTTCACGGGCAACGCCCGCCAGGCCATCGCCGCGACCCTCGCCTCCCTCGTCCGCCCCGGTGGCCGCGTCGGCGTCGAGCCGCTGACGTATCCCGTGGTCAAGGAGATCGCCGCACGGCTCGGCATCACGCTGGTGCCGCTCACGGCGGACGAGGACGGCCCGCGCCCCGAGTCCGTCGCCGCCGCTCACCGCAGCGCGCCCCTCTCCGCCCTGTACGTCCAGCCGACGCTGCACAATCCGACGTCCCTGACCATGAGCGAGGAGCGGCGACGTCACCTCGCGGACGTCGTCATCGACTTGGGCATCCCCGTCGTGGAGGACCGCATCTGGTCCTTCCTGGCCGACGGCGACCCCTTCGCCGTGCACGCGCCCCGCCTCACCCACGTCGTCGACGGTCTGTCGAAACGCGTCGCTCCCGGGCTCACCGTCGGATTCGCCGTCGTACCGCCGTACCGGGGCGAGGCCGTGGCGGACGCGATCCGGTCCGGCGGGTGGGGTGCGGGCCGGTTCGCGATGGAGGCGGCCGTACGGTGGATCGAGGACGGGACGGTGGAGCGGCTGGTCGCGGCGAAGCGGGCGGACGCGGCGCACCGGCAGCGGATCCTCCGGGAGGAGCTGCACGGCTTCTCCGTACGGTCCGATCCGCGCGCCTACTACGCCTGGTGGGAGCTGCCCGCGCCCTGGCGCGCCGACACCTTCACGGCCGCCGCGGCGGCGCACGGCATCGCCGTCACGCCCGGCCCGGCCTTCGCCGTCGACCCCGGCCGCACGCCGGACGCGGTCAGGCTCGGACTCGCATCGGCCGCTGTACCGGATCTGCGGCGGGCGCTGCGGACGCTCGCCGGCGTCGCACGAGAGGTCCGCTGAGCCGGCAGGTCACGGCCACCGTGAGACCGAGGGCGACCAGCAGCCGGGAGACCGTGCGCAGGGTGGAGGTGAGGGCGTCGTAGAGCGCGCCGGCGGCCGGCTGGTGGGCCGGGTCGTGCAGGTCGGCCAGGGTGAGGCGGCGGCCGACGGCGACCGCGAGGGCGAGGAAGGCGCCGCCCAGTGCCGTGCCGAGCGCGGTGGCCGTGACCGCGCGGCGGCGACAGGCCGCGAGGGCGATGCCGGCGACGGCGAGCACGGCGGCCGTGACGGGCAGCCAGACAGCGGCGATGTCGAGCACGTGGAGTCCCTTCCGGAGCCGAGGGCACCCTTCCAGGCAAGACCCGCGGGGGCGGGTGTGCGAGCTGCGGGACTGCAAACGGGTGGATAAGGGGTCCTTGCACTATGCCCGCCCGGGTCGCGCGGTCTGGAACCGCCGGCCCCGTCGGCTCAGCGGATGCGGTTCCCCTCCGCGTCCTCGCGTGTGTAGTAGCGGTAGAAGAACACCGCGAAGATCGCCGCCGTGATGACCAGACCCAGGACCACGGACGCCCAGACGCCGGCGCCGCCCTGGCTGTAGAGGAAGCCGATCGCCGCCCCGGCGAAGGCCGACTTCGTCAGTGAGTGCAGTTCGCGCATCAGGCGCGGGGCCAGTACCGCCACGGCGATGCAGAGCACGATGAACGCGAGCGCGGTGACGAAGCCGAACAGCACGTTCTCGCCGGTGATCGGCCCGCCGTCGCGCCGGTTGGCCGCCGCCCAGTAGCCGTAGAGGAGCCCGAGGGCGACGGGTATCGCATACCTCGCCACCCTGTGGAACCGCTCGCTGAAGATGTCGGGCGGGCGGGCCGGCCTGACGACCGTACGGCGCGTCTCGCGCGTGCCGCGTATACCGGGCATTCCGTGGGTTCCGTGGGTTCCGTGTGTTCCGCCGGGCGTGGGTGCCGTGTGAGCCATGAGAGCACTCCTCTCTCTCCTCGCCCCCGCCTACCAGAGCACACCTGGGGACACGCCCTGGCAAGTCCGTGGAAAGGACGCGGGAAGGGATGCGGGCGCCGCGGGCCCATGCTTCGCTGAGCCCGTGAGCGGCCGAGTACTGAGACCGGCGGGCGGTCGCCGGAGTGTCCTCGCCCGGCTGCCCCGCGTGGGGCAGGAGGACGTCCTGGGACCGCACCAGATGCTGCGCGTCCGGGGCCGCAGCGTCGCCTGGATGCCGCCGCTGCTGCTGCTCGGCGCGATCGCGGCGGTCGACTTCAACACCAGCGGCGAGTTCCGGATCATCTCCTGGATCGTGCTGGTGCCCGGCATCGCCGCCGCGATCTGCGGGATGTGGGGCACGGCCGGGTTCGCCGTCCTCGCGGTCGTCACGTACGTCCTCGCGGACAGCGCCTGGCCGCACCAGTACCAGACCGGTCTGCCCGACTTCATCCTCGTCGCCGTCGGCGGCGTCCTCGCCCTGCTGGCCTGCGAGGTACGGCTGCGCGGCGAGCGCAGCATGCTGCACATGCGGGACATCGCCGACACCACCCGCCGTACCGTTCTGCGGGACCTTCCGCCCGTCTGGGGCGGCCTCGAGCACGCGGCCGTCTATCTCGCCGCCGACAGCCAGGCCCGCGTCGGCGGCGACTTCTACGACATCCAGCCCGGCCTGCACGGCACCCGCGTCCTCCTCGGCGACGTGCAGGGCAAGGGGCTCGGCGCGGTCGAGGCGGCGGCCGCGCTGCTCGGCACGTTTCGCGAGGCCGGCTACCACGAGCCGGACCTGGCGACGGTCGCCGAACGCCTGGAGATCCGCATGCGCCGGCACGACCTGCTCGTCACGGCCCTCGGCCGGGAGGACGGCGACCGGTTCGCGACGGCCGTGCTGCTCGGCTTCCCGGCGGACGGGCGCGAGGAGGTGGAGGCCGTCGTCTTCGGCCACGAACCGCCGCTGGCGGTCGGTCCCGACGGCGTACGGCCCCTGCCGCCCGGCGGCGGCCTTCCGCTGGGCCTGGGAGAACTCGCCGCCGGCCTGCCGCCCGTGCACCGCGTGCCCCTCGCCCCCGGCACGACCCTGCTGCTGACCACGGACGGCGTGACCGAGGCCCGCGACGGTGACGGGCTGTTCTACCCGCTCACCGACGAGGTGGCCCGCGCCGTCGCCGCCGACCCGCGCGCCGCCGATCCCGGCCGACTGGTCGCCTTCGTGCGGGACGGCACGCTGCGGCACTGCGGCGGACGGCTGGCCGACGACACGACGGTGTTCGCCGTGCGCCGGGCCGACGAGTCCGCTGACGAGTCCGCTCGAAAGGGACGTTTGCAGTCCTGAGGCCCCCCTTTGCAGCCGCAGCGGTTACGGTGCTGACGTACGAGATCGACTGGGGACATCGACGGGGAATTGGGGAGGGACCGATGCCCGGAACCGTGCTGCTGCTCGCCGCCGCGCCAGTGGGCAAGGGCTGTCTGGTGGACGCGGCCTCCGTGCTCCCCGTCCTCGCGGCCGTGCCGCCCGCCGTGCTGTCCGGCACCGACACCGCGAACGTCGTCGAACTCGCCGACCCGCTGGAACCGCAGGCCGTCCTCACGCGGTTGCGTGCCGCGGCGGCGGCCCCGGGGCCGCTCACCGTCTTCGTCACCGGGCAGCTTCTTCTGGACCGCCGTCAGCATCTGCCCCATCTGGCGCTGGCCCGCACGACCACGGCCACGGTCCGCTACACCGGCCTCCCCTGGCAATGGATCCGGGAGGAACTGCGGCTGCGGCAGGCGGGGACGACGACACTCGTGCTCGACCTGCACGCGGACGCGGAGACCTGGGAGTGGCTGCGGTCGCATCCGCTGGACTGCGGTCGCAACATCGCGGTGTACGGCCGTGTGGCGCCGCCGCCTTCTCGGCGGACGGTGGGTGCGCCGACGTACATGAAGGCCGTGGCGACGATTTTGCGGAGTGGGCACCGGCCTGCCGTACCGGAGCTGCATCAGCAGGTGTTGGCTCGGCTGGGCGATGAGGTGTACAGGGACGTGGTGCTGGGCGTGCCGGGCGTCGGGGTGCCTGGTGTTGGGGTGCCTGGTGTTGGGGTTGCCGTCCCTGCTGGGGGCTTCGCCCCCAGACCCCCGTATCGGCCTGAACGGCCTCGTCCTCAAACTCCCCCACCCTCGGCTTCGCTCGAGCGGGGGGACCCCCACGACGGGCTGAGTGACGCTGACCGGTCTCGAGAAGGTGCTGTCGGCCGGTCCGGAGGAAGTGACGCTGACCGGTCCGGAGGAAGTGACGCTGACCGGTCCGGAGCAAGTGACACCGGCCGGTCCGGAGCAAGTGACACCGGCCGGTCCCGAGGAAGTGACACCGGCCGGTCCGTGGCAGCGGCTGCCGCCCGGTCCGTGGCAGGTGCCGCCGCCCGGCAGGCGGACAGCGAGGCCGCCCGGCCCGCGCATGACGACCCCCACGCCTACATCACCGCAGCCGTTCAGTCCGGCCGCCACACCGACGCCGACGCCCTCGCCGCCGAGCACGAGCAGGCCGCCGTGCGCGCCCACGGTGCCGGCTCCGAACAGGCCCTCCACTGGGCCGAAGTCCGCGCGGACCTGGCGATGTTCGCCGGGGACCCGGTCCGTAGCTGTCGTACCTGGCTGGCCGTGGCCACCGCCAGGCTGGGCGCCGGTCAGACGCCGGACACGCCCGCCGTCGAGGCGGCCGTCGACCGGGCCCACCACCAGTGGGGGCAGATCCGCGACGCGGACTCCGCCCGTGAACTCGGGTTCGCGCTCGCGCAGTTGCGCGGCCGGGTGCCCGGCCGTCGCGAGGGTGCACTGGAGAACATCAAACAGCAGCTGAGCCAGTTGCAGACCCAGAACTGACCAGCATCGCCAACGCCCCCGACACCAGTGTCCGCACGCCCGGCGCCACCGTCGACAGGTCCGGCGCGAAGTGGGGGCTGTGGTTGCTGGGCACGGACTCGGAGCGCGTCAGCAGGTCGGCACCCGGAGCGGCGTCCCACAGCTCGGGCGGGGTGGAGGTCACGAACCAGAAGGCGTACGGCAGCTTGCCCTCCGCGAGCCGGGAGAAGTCCTCGCTGCCCATGGCCGGGCCCGGGTCGAAGACCGTATCGGCGCCGAAGACCTCGCGGTGCACGGCGGCGACCCGGCGGTCGGTCTCCGCGTCGTTCACCGTCACCGGGAACGAGTTGCCCAGGGTCACCTCGGGGTCGCGCGGACAGCCCGCGGCCCGGCACTCGCCCTCGGCGATACGGCTGATCGCGGCGACCATCCGGTCCCGGACCGCCTCGGACTGCGTACGGAGGTTGAGGGAGATGCGGGCCGTGGAGGGGATGATGTTGGCGGCCGTGCCCGCCTCGATGCGTCCCACGGTCAGGACGGCCGGCTCACGCGGGGCGATCTCCCGGCTGACGACGGTCTGCAGCCGCGTCACGATGTAGGCGGCCGTGACGACGGGGTCCACGGTCGTCTCGGGGCGCGACCCGTGTCCGCCCCGCCCGTGCACCAGGATGTCGACGTCCGTGGTCGCCGACAGGATCAGCCCCGGCACATGCGCGTACCGGCCCACCGGGCCCGGCGCCACGTGCTGGCCGAGCAGGACGTCCGGGCGCGGGAAACGGTCGTACAGCCCGTCCGCGACCATCGCCTCCGCGCCCTCGCCGGTCTCCTCCGCGGGCTGTCCGACGATCAGCAGCGTCCCGGACCAGGTGTCCCGGCCGGCGGCCAGCGCCTCGGCCGCTCCCGCCAGCCAGGTCACGTGCAGGTCGTGCCCGCAGGCGTGCATCAGGCCCGGCGTCTCGGAGGCGTACGGCAGCCCGGTCAGCTCCTGGACCGGCAGCGCGTCCATGTCGGCGCGCAGCAGCACCGTCGGCCCGTCGCCGTTGCGCAGCAGACCGGCGACTCCTGTGCCGCCGATACCCTCCGCCGTCTCGTATCCCGCGCGGGTGAGGCGCTCGGTGAGTTTGGCCGCCGTCCGGTGTTCCCGGAAGGACAGCTCGGGATGGCGGTGCAGGTCCCGGTAGAAGTCCTCCAGGGCGGACATCGGGAGGTCGGCGGTGAGGTCCAGCGCGGTGCGGGCGGCGGGAGACGTCATGGAGGCAGCGTAGGTGGGGGCGGTGTAAAGGGGAGGAAAAGCCCCCGGCGGGACAGGGGGGAGTGGTCCGCCGAGGGCCGCTGGTGCGGGCCGGGCGTCAGCTCCAGGCGTTGAAGGTGATGCCGGACGGCTTGGCCTTGTTCAGGGTGTTCCGGAAGCGGTCGTTCTTGTCCTGGAGCGGGAAGTTGGCCTGGCCCCAGTCGGAGTTCGCCAGCGCGTTGAAGGCCGTGCGGTTCCTGCTCCACAGGGTGTCGTAGGGGACCAGGGCCGGACGGTCCCAGGCCCCGTTGCCCCACGCCTCCGCCCGCTCGCCCGCACCGGCGAAGCGGAACGAGTGCGTGCCGAGCTCGCCCTCCTTGTGGTAGACGACCTTGAAGCGCTTGCCCTCCCGCTCCACGTCGTTGAACCGCTTGGTGGTGTAGTTGCCGTGGGCGGAGGTGGACACGTAGCTGGGCCACTCGTCGTTGCCGTGGTACCAGACCACGGCGGCTTCCCACTCGTGCCGGTGCCCGATGTCGAAGACGAGGTTGCCCTGGTCCTTCTCGGAGTAGAGGGTGTAGACGATGCCGCACCAGCCGCTGCCGTTGTCGCACTTGGCCCGCGAGTAGGTGTTGGCCTTGCCGAGGTGGTCGCGCCCGCAGCCGCCGTTGAGCGCTCCGGAGTTGTTGAGGCCGCCGTTGAGCCTGCCGCTCGCGTCGACGGCGGCGGCGGGGTAGCAGCCGTCGGAGTCGTAGTCGAAGAACGGCTGGAACATCTCCTGCTTCGGGGCGCCGTCGCCCATGTAGGGGAAGGGCGTCAGCAGGGCGGCGTGGGCGCTGCCGGTCAGGCCGACGGTCAGGGCGGTGGCGGTGGCGGCCACGAGCGCGGCCTTGCCGAGACGGGACTTCGATCTCTTCTTCTTGACTGCCTGAGACATGCGGGGGCTCTCCAGAGGCTCGGTCCGTGAGGGGTGGTGCCGCGACGTGAGGTGCTCCGGCGTGGCGCGACCGAGGCTGGCAAGCAGAGGGTTGATCGGCAAGGTCCTTTCATCAGGACAATTCATTCAGCTCGGCTTTTCGAATAACTGTTCTCGCGGGCGTCACCGGCCGTGCCTCTCACGTCGATCGCCGTCCATCTCGCGTTGGCGAAACGGGTGAAACGGCGAAACGGCGAAACACGGAAGTGCAGGCCCATCAATCTGTCGGCTTGGTGTCGCATTCGAACCAGACCGTTTTTCCGGAGTGGTGGGGGCGGTCGCGGGAGTCGGGGAGGTGATGCCATCCCCATCGGTCGGTGACGGCATCGAGGATGAGCAGCCCGCGACCGCCGTCGGCGAGTTCGGTTGTGGGTGCGGATGCGGGTTCGTCCACAGCTGTGGACGACGGTGACTGCGGTGGTCGGGGATCGGTGTCGGTCACCTCCCCGAAGGCGACGCGGAGCGTCAGCGGAGCGCCCTTTACTCGGGTCGTGGAAACGCGACACTGGCCAAGAAGCGAGTGGCCCAACGGCAACGCGGCACGCCGGCTGTTTCGTCGGCGGGGCTGTTCAGTGGGCGGGCAGCGCCTGACAGGCCCCGGCCTGCGGAAACGTACCAGCACACTCGTTCGAGTGAATGGCTCCGGGTTCCCCGGACCTGCTGCCGGTCTACGCTGGGAGGGTCGCGTCGAGCGAAGGAGGTCTGTCATGGCGACGGCGGAGCCGATCATCATGCCTGGATACCAGGGCGAGGCCATTCACGGTCCCTACGATGACCCTGACGGCGACAGCGACGCGGGCAGCGATATGCCCGACGACTCGGATTCGAGCGTGGAGACAGCCTTCGAGCGCATCAATGCGGCGGCCCCCAGGGGCTGGCGCGTGGAGCTGATCGAAGGGGATATCTACGTGACACCGCCGGCCAACGGGGAGCACGAGGAGTTCGTGTCCGAGCTCAGTGCGCAGGCCTATGAACGACGACGTGACCGGCGCCTGCGCAACTACACCGGCATCGGCCTGAATGTCCCCGGCGCATCCGAAACCGGTCACGTCGTCCCCGACATGGTCATCGCCCCCAAAGGCACTTTCGATGACAACGAGGAGTGGCACGAACCGGCAGGTGTCATCCTCGTAGCTGAAGTCACCTCCACCAGCACCGCCGAGCGCGACCGCGAGAAGAAGATCCACGGCTACGCCCGCGCGGGCATCCCCGTCTATCTCCTGATCGACCGGGAGGCGGGCGAGGTCACCGTCTACTCCGACCCGTCCGGTGACGACTACACCAAGGCGCCGAAGCGCAAGCTCGGCCTGGCCGTACCGCTGCCCGCGCCCCTCGGGTTCGAGCTGGACACGGCTGAATTCTGAGCACTGCGGGGGCGACCGTCGCCCGTGGCGAGACTGCGGCGGTTGTACGGCTGTGTCTAGCGGTCGGCCGGAGCCGCGCTCCCGAAGTGGGCGGCCGGTCGCGCCTGCTGTGGCTCCACAGCCTTCGCCGGCCCCGCGTTCGCCGCCAGGACCAGGGCGACGACGGCGATCACGGCGGCGGCGAATCCCCTCGTGTAACGCTGGGTGGTGCTGGTGCGTTCGAGCACGGTGACCTCGCGGCAGCGGTAACTTAAGCGTGCTTAATACGCCGTTTAACCTAGGGGCTGACGGAGCCGAACGGCAAGAGGCGCTAGGGGAGTTGGGCATGTCGGAGCGCGACGACCCGGTGACCATCGGGCGCAGGTTGCAGCAGTTGCGAGTCGAACGCGGGCTGACGCAGAAGCAGTTGGCCGAACCGGCGTACACGCCCGCCTATATCTCGACGCTGGAGGCAGGCCGCGTCCGGCCCTCCGACGACGCGCTCAAGCACCTCGCCGAGCGGCTCGGCGTCGGTTTCGACGAGCTGGCGACCGGGCGGCCGGCCCGCCTCGTCACCGACCTGCGGCTCCGGCTGACCGAGGCCCAGCGCACCCTCGCCACCGGGAAGGCCGAGGCGGCGGCGGAGCAGTACGGCCGGCTGCTCGCCGAGGCGGAGACGCTCGACCTCGACGAGGTGCGGGCCGCCGCGCTGCTCGGGCTCGGGGAATGCGCCCTGGAGACCGGGGAGTTGGCGGCGGGCCGGCTGTTCTTCGAGCGGGCCGAGAAGGCGTTCGGGGACGTGCCGCTGCCCGCCCGGGTCCCGGCCCTGCGCGGACGTGCCGTCTCGCACTACCTGGCGGGCGAACTCCGCTACTCGGTCTACCTGTTGGAGTCGACCCTCGACGAGCTCAACCGCGGCGGCCTGCATGACCCCGACGCGCTGCTCCTCCTCTACGCCAGCGTCATCGGCCCGTACATGGACATGGGCGCGCACGCCCGCGCCGCGCAGGCCGCCGAGCTCGCCCTCGCCCTCGCGCCGCAGGCCGGTGACCCGGCTCTGGTCGCCCGTATGCACCGGTCCGTCGCCCGTACCCTGCTCGCCGAGGGCCGCGTCGCCGAGGCCGACGCCTCGCTGGCCAAGGCCGCCGAGCTGTACCGGCAGCTGCAGCTGCGCACCGAGCTCGCCAACTGTCACTGGATGCGCGGCTACGTCTACGCCCAGAAGGGTGAACTGGAGTCCGCCGAGGGCGAGTTGCGCCAGGCCCTCACCATGCTCTCCGCCAAGCGGGCCTCCCTCTACTCCAGCCAGGTCGCCGTCGAGCTGGCCGACGTACTGCACCGGCGCGGCAGGTCCGAGGAGGCCGCCGCGCTGCTGCACGAGGTGCTCAGCGACCTCAGCTCCGAACGCGGCGCCCTGCACTCCGCCGCCGCACACCGCCTCCTCGGCATCATCGCCGAGGACGCCCGGGACACCGAGACCGCCGAGGAGCACTACGTCCGGGCGCTGAGCCTGCTGGAGCGTGCGGGCGCCGCCGGTGACCTGGCCGACCTGTGCCGGATGCTGGGGGACCTGCTGCGCCGTACCGGCCGGGTGGAGGCGGCGCTGGACGCGTACCGGACGGGACTGGGACACCGTACGGCCCCCGGCACCACCACCCTCGGGCCCGCACCCGCACAGCCTCCTCTGTGACGTATGTGACGAAACCGGGGCGGCGCACAGCGGCTGCGAGGCCGCCCAGCGGGCCGCTCAGGGCGTCGGCACGTTCCCGGCGCTCCCCGCAGGGGACCCGGTCGAGCTCACGCTCGCGGAGTTCGGTTCACCCGGGTGATCTATGACAGGGGGCGCTCCCTGGAGGGCCGTACGGTCCGGATGACCGCACCTGGCCGCCGGTCCTCGACGCCACGTCGGTGCGGCGGGTGCGGCAGCCGGCGGACCCGTACGAGCAGCGGTGGGGCTGCCCTGAACGCCCCGGGTTTCGCCCCATGGGCGAGGGGTAGTCGGGCGGCGCCCACGCACGACATTGGCCGCGCTGTGGTCGAAGGAGGCGGTGGCCGTGCGGCCCAGGAACGATCGACAGGGTGCCCCCGGTGACGACCCCGGCGGGCGCGGTGCGGCGGGTGGCGGCTGCCCGAGTGCGGGCCCCCGGACGCCGGGCCCTCGCCGGCCGGATGTGGACGACGAGCGCGAGGACCGGCAGGACCGGATGCGGGCCGTCGACGTCATCGCCGAGGAGGTGCGGGACGCCGAGCCCAGGGAGATCCCGGAGCGGCTGTGCGAGGTGGCGGTCGAGCTGCTGCCGGTGGTAGGGGCCAGCGTGGCGCTGCACAGCGACGGCATGCCGGTACGGGTGAGCGCGAGCAGCGAGCAGGCCGCGTTCCTGGCGGAGATCCAGGCCACCCTGGGCGACGGACCCTGTCTGCACGCCGCGCGGACCGGCGCGCCCGTGCTCGCCTGCGACCTGACGTCCGGCGAGGACGCGGGCCGCTGGCCGGTCTTCGCACAGCAGGCCACGGCCGCCGGGGTGCGGGCGGTGTACGCGCTGCCGCTGGGCAACGACTCCGTGTGCGTGGGCACGCTCGACCTCTACCGCGACACCCCTGGCGAGCTCACGGCCCGCGAACTGCGCACCGCGCTGCTGGTGGCCGGCGTGATGACGGTGGCCCTGATGGCGTTGCCGCGCGGCGAGGAGAACGGCAGCCGGGGCGCGGATTCCTGGCTGAGCGGCCTGGCCGCCGACCAGGACGAGGTCTACCAGGCCGTCGGCATGATCATGGCCCAGCTCGGGGTCGGCTCCGAGGAGGCGCTGGCCCGGCTGAGGGCCCACGCCTTCGCGCGGAACCGTACGGCCCTCGATGTGGCGCGCGAAGTGGTCGCGCACCGGACGAGGTTCGAGCGGGACTGAAACCGGTCTCGGCGCAGCGGCGGCGGATGCCCCGCCCCTGTTCAGACCTCCACCCGCCCGTGTTTACGGACCTCCGTCAGGCGCCTCGCCCCCAGTTCCACGGCCCCCTGCGTGACGTCGGACGACACCTCGCCGAGGCCGCCGTTGGAGACACTGATCGCGTCGTCGCCGACGCGGACGGCGGCGACCTCCAGTCTGAGCAGGGTGGTGTCGCCGTCTTCCGTCTCGCCGTACAGGCTGACGCGCAGGCCCTGGCGGGCGTCCCCGGCGTCCGGCAGGGGCGCCTCGCTGACCTGGACACGCTGCACGTAGCCGTGGGCGGTCCTCGCCGTGAACCGGTCGCACTTCCGGGGCAGCGTCTTCATCCAGGCCAGGGTCCGGTCGATGTCGGCCGGGCGCGGGGCGAGGATCTGGTAGCGCATCTGGGCCTCGTTCCAGGGGTCGTCGAGGCCGATCACCGCCCGGGGCCGGGCGTCCGCGCCGAACAGTTCCTCGGCGTAGAGGGCGTCGAGCAGGCGCTGGCAGTCCGGGGCTTTCGTCGTGGCCTTGAGCAGCCCGTCCCGCCAGGTCGCGGGGCCCTGCGACGACGCCCACGGCTCATCCAGGTCGTCCTCCGTGACCAGGGCGGCTTCTGCCTGTGCCCGGGTGAGGGCGGGGGCGGCGGTCGGGGACGCGGATTTCGTGGGCCGGTGGGTGGTGGCCGGGGACGGGGTCGTCGTGGGCGTCACGGCGGGTCTCGGGGCGGTCTGCGGGTGGGGGATCAGCGAGGAACAGGCGGTCGCGGTGAGCAGGACGCCGAGCGAGAGCGCGGAGGCGAGGAGGGCGCGGACCGGCGGTCGGGTCATCGGGGGTGTCTCCTTGGGGCGGCCAAGATCGAGTACGCCCTCTTACGGCACCACCACGCCGGACGGGCCACCAGTGAGCCGGGCCGTCCGGGTGACCGGGTGAGGGCTGAGGGATGAGGGGTGAGGCGATAGGAGTGATGTGGAGGAACCGGCAGGAAAACCGGTCGTCCGTCCCCGCGCCCCGCTGCTACCGTCCCCCCATGCAGCGCGCCCGTGTTCCCGCACACCCGTCTCTCACGACGACGCCGGAGAGTGTCCCGGCGCGCTGACCACTGGACCGCATGTCCGCAGCCCCGGGGCGAGTGCCCCGGGGCTGCGTCGTTTCCTGGTTCCCCTGGTACCTCGCCCCCCGAGCGAGGGAGCTCACCATGTACGACCACCGCATGTACGACCACCGCCGACTCGGCCGTGAACTCGACCTGTTCGACACCGACCCGCTGATGGGCGCGGGCCTGCCGTACTGGCTCCCCGACGGGGCCGTCGTACGGCACACCCTGGAGGAGTACATCCGGGAGGCCGAACGCGCCGCCGGCTACCGGCACGTGTACTCGCCCGTGCTCGGCAAGCGGGAGCTGTACGAGATGTCCGGCCACTGGTCCCACTACAGCGACGACATGTTCCCGCCGATGGCGCTGGGAGCGGAGGAGGTCGTACTGCGCCCCAGCCTCTGCCCCCACCACGCCCTCATCTACCGCTCCCGCTCCCACAGCTACCGCGAACTCCCACTCCGCATGGCCGAGTTGGGCGGCATGTACCGCTCCGAGCTGTCCGGCGTGCTCGGCGGCCTGACCCGGGTCCGGGCCATCCAGCTCAACGACGCGCACATCTTCTGCACCCTGGAGCAGGCCGTCCAGGAGGCCCGCGCGGCCCTGGAGCTGATCGCCCGCGCCTACGCCGACCTGGGCATCCGCGCCGCCCGGTACCGTCTCTCCCTCCCCGGCGAGGACGGCAAGGGCAAGTACGTCGCCGACCCGGAGCTGTGGCGGCGGGCCACCGCACTGCTCAGGGAGGTCCTGGACGGCTCCGGCATCGCCTACGAGGCGGTGGAGGGCGAGGCCGCCTTCTACGGCCCCAAGATCGACGTCCAGATCACCGACCCCGCCGGCCGCGAAGCCACCCTGTCCACCGTCCAGATCGACTTCCACCAGCCCGAACGCTTCGACCTGCACTACATCGGCGCCGACGGGGCGAAACACCGGCCGGTCATGGTGCACCGCAGCATCATCGGCAGCGTCGAGCGTGCGGTCGCGCACCTCATCGAGGAACACGGCGGCGCGTTCCCGGCATGGCTCGCGCCCGTGCAGCTGGTGGTGCTGCCGGTGGCTCAGGCGCAGGTGGAGCAGGGGGAGGAGGTCGTACGGCGGGCTCTGGCGCGGGGGCTGCGGGCGGAGCTGGCCGCCCCCGGTGACGGCACCCTCGGCGCCCGCATCCGGGCGGCGCGGCTCGTGCCGTACCAGGCGGTGATCGGGGAGCGGGAGGCCGACGGCGACCTGGCGGCCGTACGGCTGCGGGACGGCAGGCGCCCCGGGGCGGTACCGGTGGCCGAACTGCTGCGTCGGGTCGGTGCCTGTGTGGAGGAGCGCGGCGCCGAACTGTGGCGGGCTGCGTAAGGTCACTCTCGTAGCCCGTGGAGAGAGGATCTCAACCGTGACCGCCATGACTGCCGTGACAGATCAGCCCATCCCGGTGATCATCGACTGCGACACGGGTGTCGACGACGCTCTGGCCCTGCTCTTCGCCGTACGGCACCCGGGTCTCGACGTGCGCGCGGTGACCTGCGTGGCGGGCAACACCGACGTGGACGGGGTGGTCCGCAACACCCTGACCGTGCTGGAGCAGGCCGGGGCGCCCGGCATCCCGGTCGCGCGGGGTGCCGAACGCCCGCTGATCGAGCCCGTCCGCACAGCCCGGCACGTCCACGGCCAGGACGGGATGGGCGACCTCGGCCTGCCCGCGCCGACCCGGGTCCCGGTCGACGTCGACGCGGTCACGCTGCTGAGGCAGGAGATCCTCGCGTCCCCCCGCCCCGTCACCCTCATCCCCACCGCCCCGCTGACCAACATCGCGCTGCTCCTGCGCACGCACCCCGAGGTGGTCCGCAACATCGAGCGGATCGTGTTCATGGGCGGCGCGGTGGCGACCGGAAACGCCACCCCGGTCGCGGAGTTCAACGTGTGGCACGACCCCGAGGCCGCCGCGATCCTGCTGACGGCCGGGGTGCCGATCACCATGTACGGCCTGGACGTCTTCAAGCAGGTCCTGGTCCCGGCCGGGGACGTCCAGCGCCTGCGCGCGAGCACGGAACCCCGCCTCCGCATGGCCGGCGAACTCCTCGCCCACCGCGACCCCGCCACCTCCGGCGACCCCACCCCCATGGGCGGCCTCGGCGACGCGGGCGCGGTCTGCGCGGTCGTCGACCCGGACGGCATCACGACGGAGAGCCTCCCGGTCGAGGTGAGCCTGTCCCCGGGCCCCACCCGAGGCCAGACGATCGTCGACCGCCGCCCGCGGCCCGGCGAGTCCGAGATTCACGAGGGTGTACGTGAACAGCCGCTGGTGAATGTGGCGTTGGGCGTGGATGTGGAGCGGTACGTGAAGCTGTGGCTGGCGACGGTGGAGGGTGTCTAGCGGGTGTCGGCGGCGGGGCGCACCGCCCACCGCTGCTCCACCCTCGCGAGTCGCCAGTAGGCGATGGCCGCCGCCCACACCACCACGAACAGAGCGACGATGACGTACCCGACGTTGTCGAGGTCGATCTCGGCGATCCAGGTGGTCACGGCGTCGGTCAGGTCGAGCTTCTCGTGCAGCACGCCGACCAGTTCGATCGTGCCGATGAAGAAGGCGACGGCGATGGACAGGCCGGTGATCGTGAGGTTGTAGAAGACCTTGCGGACGGGGTGGGAGAACGCCCACTGGTAGGCGAAGTTCATGAACGTGCCGTCGAGGGTGTCGAACAGGCTCATGCCGGCGGCGAAGAGGAGAGGGAGGGAGAGGATCGCGTACCAGGGGAGACCGGCCGCCGCGCCCGAGCCCGCCATCACCATCAGGGTCACCTCGGTGGCCGTGTCGAAGCCGAGGCCGAAGAGGAAGCCGAGGGGGAACATCTGCCCCGGACGGCTGATGGACTTGGTGAGGCGGCCCAGGACGCGGTTCATGAACCCCCTTGAATCCAGGTGCTGTTCGAGCTCCTTCTCGTCGTACTCGCCGGCCCGCATCGCCCGGAAGACCTTCAGGATCCCGAGCAGGGCGACCAGGTTGAGGGCGGCGATGAGGTAGAGGAACGTGCCGGAGACCGTCGTACCGACGATCCCGAGCGTCTGGTGGGTACGCGACTCGTCGTTCAGGAGCGTGCCCGCGAGTGCGGCGCCGCCCGCGACGAGTGCGGCCATGACCACCACCACGCTCGAATGCCCGAGGGCGAACCAGAAGCCCACCGACACCGGCCGCTTGCCGTCGGCCATCAGCTTGCGGGTGGTGTTGTCGATGGCGGCGATGTGGTCGGCGTCGAAGGCGTGCCGCATGCCGAGGGTGTAGGCGGTGATGCCGAGGCCGATGCCGAAGGCCTTGTCGCCGACCTCGTAGTGACCGGGCACGACGAGCAGGAAGAGAACCCCGAAGGCGACGACGTGCAGGGCGGCGATCACCGCCATCAGACCGGCGGTCTTGAGGGTGTCCTCGCGCCGCCAGCGGAAGGAGGATGTGGGCTCGGGCAGGGTCATACGGTCACGCTCCAGCACCTCGTGGATCAACTCGTGAGATGCCGTGGCCGGTCTCCTGGCTTGGGGGTACCTCCCGCTCGAGCGAAGTCGAGAGTGGGGGAGGGTCGTGCGTCCGCCGTCCCTGCCTTCCCAGTCGTACGACCAGTGGCCCGGCTCGTGCCGGACGGGACGTGAACTCCCCGATCACAGTGGCGAGGGCCGCTCCGGAATGGCCTCCTGAGTGTCCTGAGGGGGCGTCACCGGCTTCCCGAGCACCACGGCCCGCCCACCGTAGGGCGGCAAGCGGTCTCCTGCATAGCTGCGTACTTGCGCAGGTATCCAAGATCACACGGGGGACGTGGTGATGGGCAGATCTGTTCCACCCCCGCGAGGGGAAACCCCAGGTCACGCGGGCGTGCCGGTGGAACAGATCTGCCCATTACCGGGTGATGCTTACGAGCGAGCGGCTCGCTTGCGTCGCGTCGTCAGGACGATGCCCGCGCCGCCCGCCAGGAGTACGGCCGCGCCGATAGCGATCGGGCCGGTCGCGCTGCTGCCGCCTGTCTCCGCGAGGTTGTCGCCGCCGCCGTTCGGCTGGGGGGCCGGGGCGGTGGTGGAGTCGGAGGGGGTCGGGGTCGGGGTCTCGGTGGACGGGGTCTCCGAGGCCGGGGGCTCCGTCGCCGGAGGCGTCGTCTCCGCCGTCGGTGTCGAGGGCTCGGTGGGCTCCTCGGGGGTCGACGGGGGCGGGGTCGGCGTGGCCGGGGGCTCCTCCGTGGCCGGAGGCGTCGTGCAGTTCTTCGTGCCGCCGTTCCAGGCCGCGATCAGTTTGTCCTTGATGACCGGGCGGTCCGGGCCCTTGGGCAGGTCGCCGTGCTGGAAGCCGTCGTTCGCGTCGAGCTTGCCGTCGAACTTGACCGCGCCGCGGTAGAGGTCGATCTGCGCGAAGCAGCCCGCGTCCGGCACCGCGATGTCGAGGGACTCGGTCTGCCCCGGCTTGACGGTCACCGTGTCGAAGTCGACGAAGACCTGCTCGCCGGAGGTCGCGAAGGTCGCGCCGTGGGCGAGGTAGGAGGCGAGGGAGGCGGTGCAGGTGGAGGCGTCACCGGCGGCACGGACCTTGATGTGGACCTTGCCGTCGTCGGTGGGCTTGAGGTTCTGGTCGTCGACCTTGACCGAGTCGTAGAAGTTCGATCCGTCCAGCGAGAACTGGCAGCGGTCGGTACCGGTTTCCGTGCCCGCGCCCGTTCCGGGCTTGTAGCTGCCGCCGGACTTCCAGCCGTCGCCGCCGGGGGTGCCGGTGGCCCAGGCGGCCGAGGCGGGGGCGGCACAGAGGACGAGCGCCGCGGCGCCCGTCCCCAGCAGGCGGCGCGCGGTGACACGTCTAGCTATGGACATGCGGATCCCATCGGGTGAGGGGGGTGGCGAGTGTTCCGAAGAACACCGGGTCTGAAAAACGCACACAGAGCCCTGAGATACACAGAGTGATGCACAGGGTCTGAAAACACTGGGCCCATTGGTCACATGGGCCACGGTGTCCGCACATCGTGGATCTCCTGGCAGAACGCTGTCAACCTGCGGCTATGGAGGGCGACTTCAGAAAGCCATCACAATTTCGTCACACGGGGAATGAACTGCTCCGGACAGCGTTCGAGTTCGCTTTCCCGACAATGTGGACAGGTACCTGAGTGCCCGTCCGATTGCCCACCTGAGTGCCCCGCGCCACTGCCACGAGGGAGACCACGTGACCGACCCCGTTACCGACCACCCCGACCGCTCCGACCGCTCCGACACCACTGCCGACCTCTCCTCCCGCGACCCCAACTGGTGGCGCCAGGCCGTCGTCTACCAGGTCTACCCCCGCAGCTTCGCCGACGCCGACGGCGACGGACTCGGGGACCTCAAGGGCATCACCCGGCGGCTGACCCACCTCGCCGCGCTCGGCGTCGACGCCCTGTGGCTGAGCCCCTTCTACCCCTCCGAACTCGCCGACGGCGGCTACGACGTGGCCGACCACCGGGACGTCGACCCACGCCTGGGCAGCCTCGACGACTTCGACGCGCTGGCCACCGAGGCCCACCGGCTCGGCCTGAAAGTGATCGTCGACCTGGTCCCCAACCACACCTCCCACCAGCACGTGTGGTTCCAGGAGGCCCTCGCCTCCGGCCCCGGCTCCCCCGCCCGCGACCGCTACGTCTTCCGCGACGGCCGCGGCACGCACGGCGAACTCCCGCCCACCGACTGGCAGTCCGTCTTCGGCGGCAGCGCCTGGCAGCGGGTGCCGGACGGACAGTGGTACCTCCACCTGTTCGCCCCCCAACAGCCCGACCTCGACTGGGCGAACGAGGAGGTCCGCGCCGACTTCCGCACCACCCTGCGCTTCTGGTCCGACCGCGGTGTCGACGGCTTCCGCGTCGACGTCGCCCACGCCCTGGCCAAGGACCTGAGCGAGCCGCTGCGCGACCTCGGCGCCCCCGAACTCAGCGGCGAGGACGCGCTCCCCCAGTTCCCGCCCGGCACCCACCCCTTCTTCGACCGCGACGAGGTCCACGAGATCTACCGCGACTGGCGCAAGATCCTCGACTCCTACCGCCCGCCCCGCATGGCGGTCGCCGAGGCCTGGGTCCAGGGCGCCCGACGCACGCTGTACGCCCGCCCGGACGAACTCGGCCAGGCCTTCAACTTCGAGTATCTCCAGGCCGGTTGGGACGCGGACGAACTGCGCCAGGTCATCACCGACTCCCTGGACAGCGCGCACCAGGCGGGCGCCTCCGCCACTTGGGTGCTGTCCAACCACGACGTCGTACGGCACACCTCCCGGCTGATGCTCCCGCCCGGCACCGACGACAACGCCTGGCTGCTGTCCGGCGGCCACGCACCCGCGGTGGACGAGTCCCACGGCCTACGACGGGCCAGGGCGGCCACGCTCCTGATGCTGGCGCTGCCCGGATCGTCGTACGTCTACCAGGGCGAGGAACTCGGCCTGCCCGAGGTCGCCGAACTGCCCGTCGAGGTCCTCCAGGACCCGATCTGGGAGCAGACGGGTCGGGTGCGCAAGGGGCGCGACGGGTGCCGGGTGCCGTTGCCGTGGACGACGACGGGACCGTCGTACGGCTTCGGGGCGGGTGGTGCCTGGCTGCCGCAGCCGGACAGCTTCGCGGCGTACGCCGTCGAGGCCCAGGACGGTGTCGAGGGCTCCACCCTGGAGCTCTACCGCACGGCCCTGCGGCTGCGCCGCAAGCTGCTGGAGGGCGAGTCACTGGTCTGGGCGGACGACACCCCGGCCGGGGTACTGGACTTCACCCGGCACGACGGCTGGCGGTGCGTCACCAACCTGTCGGGGACGGCCGTACGGCTGCCGGCGGGGGAGGTGCTGCTGAGCAGCGCCCCTCTGGAGGACGGGCTGCTGGGCCCGGACACGACCGTCTGGATCGGCTGACTGTCTCTCGGCCCCCATTCGGCGGTGGGTCGCCCATACGGCCGTGCACCACATGCCACCTGCGGAAACAGGCCGGGAGAATCGCTCGCAGCGGTGTCGCCGGTGTCGCCGACGTCCGTCGTGAGGCCGTGAGGAGTTCGCCGACGATGAGCAGGTCCAGGAAGTCAGTCGCCCTGGTGGGCATAGCCCTGGCGGGCGCGATCGCCGTCCTGTGCGGTTCGTCGCCCGCGGTGGCGTACGCCGGTGAGCCCGGCCGTGAGCTGTGGGGTGCCGTGACCATCGGCCCGGGGCGGGCAGGGGTCGTCGAGGTCGCGGGGTACGCGGGGCCGCCGTTGGGCGCCGGGTCGGCGTTGACGCTGACGGCGCCGGACGGGGTCGCGGTCACGGGCGTGCCGCTCGACGCCGCCGGCTACCGGGGCGCTCTCGCGCGCGACAGGGGCAGCGGGATGTACACCTTGACGGGTTCCGCCGGGGCTGAGGCGTGGCGGGGCCGGGCCTTCCCCTTCGTCCTGGCCGTGCCCGCGTACGCCGTGCCGGGCACACGGCTGCGGGGCTGTGCGCTGTGGCTCACGGACGTGAGCGGGATGGTCCGGCAGCGGGGCGCGTGCGCGGTGATCGTCGGCCTGCCCGAGCCGAAGCTGACCCGCCCCGAGTCGGGGGTGCCGTTGCCCGACCGGCCGGAGATCTCCGGTACGGCCTATCCGGGCTCCCAGGTCACCGTCCGGGACGCGGCCGAGAACAAGGTCTGCGCGACGACGGCCGGCACCGACGGCACCTGGTCGTGCCTACCGGGCCCGGCGCTCGCGGCCGGCGCGGGGCGGCTTCAGGCGACGGCTTCCCTGAACGGTGTGAGTGCGGCGAGCGAGCAGATCCAGATCATGGTGGGCGGCACGTCGTCGAAGGGGTTGTCCAAGGCTGGGCGATGAGATTCCGGTGCGGGCCCGGTCCACACGTCATGAGTACTCCTGGAACCGAGCCGCAGCTCGTGAGACTCGACCCGGCGATGACAGCGGTGATCCGCGGCGTCGTTCCGATGGCTCAGCTGCGGGACTTCTTCGACTCCTCCTTCCGTACCCTGGCCCTGACCATCGACGCTCAGCGGATCGCCGTGGCGAGCCCTGCCTTCTGCGTCCACCGCGGACTTCCCGGACACGGACTTCCCGGAGAGACCGTCGACCTCGAGGTCGGCTTCGCCACGGACCGGGCCGTGCGGCCCCAGGGCGACGTCGTCGCCGGTTCGCTGCCCGGCGGCCTGGTCGCGCGGCTGACGCACGTCGGGTCGTACGACGCTCTCGACTCCTCCTGGCAGCGGCTGCACTCCTGGCTGCGTGCCCAAGGGCTGTCGGCCGGAGAGGTCAGGTGGGAAACCTACGTCACACAGCCCACGCCGGAGATGGACCCGCGTGACCTGCGCACCGAGCTCAACTGGCCGGTGGCGGACTGACGGACCCGGCCGCTCCACGCCGGGCTTCACCCGGACAGCCGCGCCCCCATGGCGGCGGCTCTCGTCTCGCCCGATCGTCGAGTCGAAGGACGAGACCCTGGCGGACGGCTCACGGCTCACAGCTCACGGCTCACCGTGCCGCCCGCCCCGGCAGAGACGGGATACCGCCATGACCCAGCAACCGCACGCGACACCGCCGCCGACCGGAGGGGGCCGGACGCCCACGGGCCGGGAGCAGACGCCCCCGGCCCGGGACGACACCTTCCGGCCGGCCGGTCCCGCGTCCGCCGAGGCCGGCCCCGCGATGACGCCGACCCAAGCCGGCTGGGTCACGGGCGGGGTCGTCTTCGCCGGTGTGCTGATGCTGATGAACGGCGTCCTGGCGATCTTCCAGGGCATCTCCGCGCTCGCGGAGGACGACGTCTGGGCCCGCCTCGGCGACTACGTCTACAAGATCAACCTGACCGGCTGGGGAGTGATCCTCATCGTCCTGGGCGCGGTCATCGCCGCCACCGGCTGGGGCATCCTCAAGGGCGCCGCCTGGGCCCGGATGACGGGCATCTTCCTGGCGTCCCTGAGCATGGTCGCCCAGTTCCTGTTCCTGCCGTACGCCCCGGTCTGGTCGGTCATCATGATCGCCATCAACTTCTTCGTGATCTGGGCACTGGCGGTGTACCGGCCCAGGACGGCGGGGGCCGCCCTGTAGAGGGGCAACCCCCGCACGTCGTAGATGATCACGCGCAGCCGAGGCCGCGATCATGTATGCCCCAGTCCTCCGCTCCCGAAGGAGCCGCTGGAACCCGGCAGC
Organism: Streptomyces sp. SA15; assembly: GCF_002291145.1. GTDB lineage: Bacteria > Actinomycetota > Actinomycetes > Streptomycetales > Streptomycetaceae > Streptomyces. The sequence continues at coordinate 429,196 of NZ_NTGE01000099.1, read as the reverse complement.
CAGCGCTTCCGGTGCTGGTCCTTACCTCGTTTGCTTGCGGAGTGGTGGAGCTGATACGGCATGAGCCGTTCCCGCCCGTCCGGGGGCACCGGAACTTCGTCCGGCTCCCGTAGCTCCCGGACCTCGCGGATCGGGCCGGACTCGGGCAGCTTCGGCTGCTCCTCCGGGCGGGGGTGGGGCAGCTCCTGGTCCATGGCCTTCATGCCCAATCGCACGGCCCAGATCAAGGCACCGGCGATGAACAGGCCTCCGACAAAGGCGGCGATCACGTTGAGCACATCGCTCCCCGCGGCCGCTAGTTCATACATCGCCGTACTCATATTCCGATTATCGCCGATATGAGGCTTTGAGCGACGTGGACGCCGACCACATTATTTTTGCGTGATCGCCGCCGGGCCGTGGGCGTCGGCCTCCTGGCGGAGGTGCGGTGGCGAGGGGTGCGGTGCCGGATAGGCGAGGTGCGCGAGCCGCAACTGTTCCTGGCGCATGTACATGACCGACTCAAGGATGTAGCCCACGAGCAGGACCAGCGTCGCGATGGTCATGATCGCGGCGGCGAGGATCGCCGTCGGGAAGCGTGGCACGGTGCCGGTCCGGACGAAGTCGGTGATGACGGGGATACCGAGAATGACCGAGACGAGGGCGAGCGCACCCGCGATCACGGTGTGGACGAGCGAGGGCCGCTCGCGCCGGGCCAGATCGAGGATCAGCCGGAGGATGCGCCAGCCGTCCCGGCATGTTCGCAGTTTACTCTCGCTTCCGTCGGGCCGGACTCTGTAGTCCACCACCGCCTCCGCCGTGGGGAGGCGGAGGTGGAGTGCGTGGACGGTCATCTCGGTCTCGGTCTCGAACTCGCGGGAGAGTGCCGGGAAGGATTTGACGAAGCGCCGGGAGAAGACCCGGTAGCCGCTCAGCATGTCGGTCACGTCATTGCCGAACAGAGAGCGCACCGCCCCGGTGAGCAGTTTGTTGCCGACGGTGTGCCCCGTCCGGTAGGCACCGCTGACCGTCTGGCGACGAGCGCCGACGACCTGGTCGTAGGGGCCCTCGAAGAGCAGGTCCACCAAGTCGCGCGCCCGTGACGCGTCGTACGTGTCGTCGCCGTCGATGATGAGCAGCGCGTCGGCGTCGACATCGGCGAAGGCGCGCCGGATGACGTTGCCCTTTCCCTTGCGGGGCTCCTCCCGGACGATCGCACCCGCCTCGCGGGCGACCTCCACCGTGCGGTCGGTCGAGGCGTTGTCGTACACGTAGATGTCGGCCTCGGGGAGCGCCGCCCGCAGATCGCGCACCACCTTGCCGACGGCCGCCTCCTCGTTGTGACACGGCACGACACACGCGATCGTCGGTCTCACGACCACTCCTTACGCTCCTTGCGCTCCTTACGCGAAACGCTCCCTTGCGCGAACAGGTGCCGCATGACAAAGGCGCCGTATATAAGAAGAAATGATGCGTTATGGGCGAGTCCGGGAGGGGAGGGCGCGCCGTGTCGTTACTCTCGTTTTGTGCCGGTTCTCGCGTGTCTGACGCTCCGTATGCGTGACGCCGTCAGAGGCGTCTGGCGCGAGGCCGCGAAGTTCGGGATCGTCGGGGCGCTGGCCTTCGTCGTGGACAACGGCGGCTACAACCTGCTGGTCTTCGGCCTCCCCGGTGCCGCGGGTGGCGGATCGATGCGGACCGCGCCCGTCCAGGCGTCCGTAATCGCGACCAGCGCCGCAACGCTCTTCAGCTGGGTCGGCAATCGCTACTGGACCTACCGTCATCAGCGTCGCGAAAAGGTGACCCAGGAGCTGACCCTGTTCCTCTTCGCGAACATCGTCGGCGTCGCCATCACGGCGGGCACGGTCTTCCTGGCACGGCACGTGATCGGGCTCGAATCGGCCCTCAGTGACAATGTCGCCCGCGTCTTCGGCTGGGTTCTCGCCACGCTGTTCCGCTTCTTCGCCTACCGGCGCTACGTCTTCATCGCGCCCTGATCCGGCCGGTCCCACCAGCGCTGTTAGCATCCGACATATGGGACATAGTCGATGGATCCGGGGCGACGGGCGCTGGATCGGGGTACTGGCCACTGTCGCCGCGGTCTGTTGTCTGGCCACGACCGTCGTTTTCGCCCCCGGGTACATGAGTCCCGACAGCATCGACCAGCTCCGGCAAGCCATGGGAAAGACGCCCCTGACCGACTGGCACCCACCCGTCCTGAGCCTGGTATGGCGTGCGCTCATCGCGGTGACCGGCTCGCCCGCGTCCATGGCCGTCCTCCAGTCCGTCGTCTTCTGGGGGGCGCTCTGGGTGATGGCCTGGTGCGTCTGGGAACTGACCGCGAGCCGTGCCGGTTCGCTCGCCGTCCTGGGCCTCGGGCTGACGCCCCACGTTCTGACGTTCGTCGGGGTGGTGTGGAAGGACGTCCACACGGCGTTGGCGCTTCTCGCCGCCTGCGCGGTCGCGTTCGTCGGCCTGCGTCTGCGAGACGGCCGCCCTAGGCCCTGTCGTCAAATTCCCGCCTGCCTTGCGACGCCATGCACGCACTCTCGCCGCACCGGGCGCAGGCCCACGTACAACCAGTACGAGGGCCTGCGCCCGGCACGCCGAGAGCACGCACCTGACGCCGCAAGGCCCGCCCTCCGGGCGGACGACGGGAATTTGACGACAGGGCCTAGCCCCGCACTGCGGTGGGGCCTCCTCTGGCTGGGCGTGCTCTTCCTCGCCTATGCCATGTTGGTTCGCAAGAACGCGTTCTTCGCCGCGATTCCGGTCTTCTTCATGCTCGTACTCGCGCTGTGGCGCAAGCCCGGACGCCGCACGTGGGCCATGTGCGGGGCGGCGCTCGTTGTCGGCCTTGTCGTGCCGGCCACCGCGATCTCCTGGATCGCACGGCCCGTACCGACGAAACAAGGCGCGCAGATCATGCTCGACGACCTGGTCCACGTACTGACCGTGAAGGAACTGCGGTCGGCAGATGTGTCACCGGACCTGCGGAACCGCCTCGTGTCCGCGGCGGAGAAGTGCGACCGCGTCAATTCTCTGTCCGACGCCTACTGGACCTGCTACGAACGCCCGGCGAACGGCTTGGTGGGGCACGCGGATCAGATCACGTCCCTGTGGATGCGCGAGATGAGCGGCCACGTTCCCGGCTATGTCCAGTACCGGCTGCGGCTCTTCACGGGATTGCTCTTCGAGACCGGCTATCCGTATCAACCGGGGGTCCGCGACAACGAGCTGGGGCTCAAGGTGTCGCACGATCGATTGGAGGAGACGCTCGAAACGTACGTCATTGGTGCGGTCACGGATCTGCGGCCGCTTTTCAGGGGGTGGTTCTGGCTCGCACTCGCGCTGGTGCTTTGCCTCCGCCCGGGCAGGGGGCCGTTCTCGATGCTGATCCGGGCGCTGGGGGTCAGTGCGGCGGCATACGTGCTCGGTTACCTGCCCATCATGCCGGCGACGAATTACCGCTACGTCTACTGGCCGGCGATCGCCTGCACGCTCGGTCTTCTCCTCCTCCTGCTGGATCGCGGCACGGCCTCCTCGTCTCCGGCAGGCTTCGGCGCCGACGACCGCGGCTTGACGGTGCGTCAGCCGACGGCCGCCAAGGACGAATCTCCGGCCGGGTGACACGGAAATCCACCAGGATGCCGGTCTGCGGCCTCTGGTGCCGTGACCGATGGAGCAGCGAGGCGAAGCCGAGGAAGTGGCGATCGTGTGGCCGGGAGGGCTCGGGCTACAGGTCGAAGATGGCTTGGAGCCCGATGTCGACGGCCTCCATGACTCGCTCGTCCACCGGCCCCAGGTCTTCGCTGAAGCGAGGGGCGGACAGGGTGCGGAACTCGCCGAGCACGATGGTGCCGACGGAGGGGGAGCTGACCGGGATGTCGACCAGCGTTGCCTCGCGTACCTGCTGTGGGTAGATCAAGACACACGTGGCGGTCTTGTTCTGGGCGTTGAACGCGTCGGACGAGATCACCAGGACGTGCGCCGGGCCTCCGGCGAAGGACAGCGTGTAGACGTGCCCACGCTTCACCGGCCCGCCACCCGACCCCATCGCTCAAGGGTGGCGTCCTCGCTCTCGGCGGGCTCCGCGGCTGTGCTCACGATCCCGGCCTCGGCCCGCACGCGCGCGGATTTCTCCAGCTCCTCGACGAGCATCTGACGGCGCAGTATCCGCGCGGTGTACGCCGAGGCGTTCCCCTTGGCCTTCACGAAGGCGGCCACGTCGTCCGGGAGACTCATCGTCATGTTGACCGTCATGCCGAGCATCATACAGCTACTCATGCTCCCGGTACGGCCAACCGCCTCGCCGCCGGAGAGCTTCTTGGCTAATTGCCCATATTTGGCATATAAACCAAACGTCATCTGGCATTCAACGGCCGGCAATTCCGCCTCAACAGGCAACCTCGACACGGCTCTTACATCTCTCACAGGGTGCTCACATACTCGATCGAGATCGCGTGGGAGACCAGGAACCGATGACCAGTCAGGAACACAGAAGTCGCTTAAAGCGCTCGGCGCTCGCCGCGGGGGCCGCGCTCACCGTCGTCGTCACGGGGGCCGGGGCCGTTCCCGGGAGCGGGGCGGCGGCTGCTGAGCGTGCGGCCGGGCAGCCGCAGTTGAAGCTCGTCGCCGCGTCCAACTCCGTGACCCTCGACCGGTGGGACGAGAGGGGTGTCTTCCTGGACCTCGGCACGTACGTCACCGTCGACGGCGCGCCGCTGGAATTCAAGGTGACGCGGAAGTCGTACAAGGATCCCGTCGTCGCCCAGCAGATACTGCGTGACGGGACGCGTACGAAGACCAAGAAACTGCCCGCCGGGCTGGTGAAGGACTTCTCCGGGCTTCCCGGGTTTCTCGAGATGTCCCTCACCAACGCCGCCGGTGAGGAAATGAAGAAGGTCGACGGGACCTTCTGTCCCAACAACGCGTCCGGGCGGCTTCGTCCCGACGCGCCGGCCACCTCGCACTATCCGGAGGGCTGTTCCACCAACCCCTGGACGCTGGGCTCGGTCTGGGGCGTCGAAAAGGGCTGGGCGGCCAATTCCACGAGGGTCGACTGGGACAACCCGGTGGACCTGCCCGCAGGTGAGTACACGGCCAAGGTCGCGGTGGCCAAGGTGTACCGGGACCTGTTCGGCATTCCGGACGATCGCCCGACCATCAAGGTGACCGTACGGGACATGAGTGACGAGAACGGGGCGGGTCTGGCCTCCTCCATGCGGTCCTCCGCTCACCACGCAGGTGGGCACGACGCCCACGCCCACGCCGACTCCCACTCCAACTCCCAGTCCACCGGCCACCACTACGGCCCTCGCGGCGCCGACGCTCCTCCCGCGCCCGAGCTCTCCAACGCCCTCGAGGACCGTGGCACGGCCCACCACCTCGGCGACGGGCAGGGGCACACCGACGGTTCGCGTGTCGCGCCCGCGCTGGAGCCGGCCGCCAAGCGGCCCACCGGTCGGGCGGGCGCTCCCGCCAACGTGCCCAAGCCCGACCTGCGTTCGCTGCCCGCCTGGGACATCGCCATCACCGACGGCGAGGACGGGGACGTAGCGGGCAAGGACTACCTCGCCTTCTCCGCGAACGTGTGGAACGCGGGCCCCGCGCCCCTCGTCGTGGACGGATTCCGCAGTCCTGGCAAGGACCTGATGGACGCTTACCAGTACTTCTACGACGCCAATGGCAAGCAGGTCGGGTACACGCCCACCGGCACCATGGAGTGGGACCCGCGGGAGGGTCACGAGCACTGGCACTTCACGGACTTCGCCAGCTACCGGCTGCTGAGCGAGGACCAGACCAAGGAGGTGCGCAGCGGCAAGGAGGCGTTCTGCCTGGCCAACACCGACGCCATCGACTACACCGTGAAGAACGCCAACTGGCACCCGTACAACACGGATCTGTCCACCGCCTGCGGTGAGCAGAACTCGATCTCCGTGCGGGAGGTCCTCGACGTCGGCTCCGGCGACACGTACACCCAGTACCGTCCCGGCCAGTCCTTCGACATCACCGACCTGCCGAACGGCACGTACTACATCCAGGTGATCGCCAACCCGGAGAAGCGCCTCCAGGAGACGAACACCGACAACAACGTCGCCCTGCGCAAGGTCATCCTGGGCGGTGAGCCCGGCGCCCGGACCGTCGACGTGCCGCCGCACGATCTGATCGACGCCAAGTAAGTCCCGTAAGTTCCGTAAGTTCCGTAAACCGGAGACCGCTTGGGCGGGCAGTGCGCCTCGTGTCGCACTGCCCGCCCACTCGTGTTCGCGGGGCTCGGGTCAGGTGCGGTGTTGGAGCACCACGTAACCCTGCGTGGCTCCCACGATCGCGTACTGATCGTCCGGGTGGAGCTGGCGGGCGTATTCCTCGACGTCGCGGATGCCGCCGTCGGTGTTGTCGAGGGCGATGTAGTCGGGGGTGACGCCCCGGGTGTCGCCCACCCAGAAGACGCGGCAGCGGGAGGTGAGGCGGCTGGTCGGGCCGATGTTGGCCTCGACGGTCGCGTCGTCCGGGATGCTGCGGTTCAGCATGCGTTCTATGGCGGTGACGCGCGCGGGCTTCTCGTAGGCGGCGGATTCGGTCAGTGCCGCGACGGGGAGGGCGGTCGTGAGGGCGAGGGCCGCCGCGGCCACGGCGGTGGGCAGGTGGAACGCGTACGAGCGCAGCCAAGGGCGGGAGCTGCGGCGGGCGGTGGTGAGGGCATCGGCGAGGGCCAGTACGACGACGGGCATCAGGACCGCGCTGTAGTGCCAGTCGGTGCCCCAGTAGTGGTCGTCGGCGGAGACGAAGCGCCAGCCGAGGGTGGGCAGGGCGACGGCGAACAGCGGGGAGCGCAGGGCGAGCAGGCCGCTGGTGGGGATCAGCAGCCAGCCCAGGGTGCGCAGCTTGGTGTCGACGCCGTCGAAGAGGGCGAATCCGCTGTCGACCTTGGTCCAGTAGTCGTAGTCGCCGACGCTGTTGAAGGCCGGGATGACCGCGGTGAGGGTCAGCAGAGTGGCGGTGACGCCCAGGGCCGCCGCCCCGAGGGCGTACAGGGTCGTGCGGGGGGAGCTGTCGCGGGCGCGCAGGGCCACGACCACGGCGATCGCCGCCGCCGTCAGGCCGAGGTCCTCCTTGACGAGGATCAGCGGCAGCGCCCAGAGCAGGGCCCGGCGCCAGCGCTGGGCGAGCACGGCCTCCAGGGAGAAGGCGATCAGCGGTACGGCGAAGCAGATCTCGTGGAAGTCGAAGTCGACGGCGCGCTGGACGCCCCAGGACAGGCCGTAGGCGACACCGAGCGCGAGCCCTCTGCGGCGTCCCAGGAGGTTCGCGGCCGCGCGGGTGACCGGTACGGCCGACAGCGCGAACAGCGCGGCCTGGGCGACGAGCAGCGTGATGGGGGAGGGGAAGAGCCGGTAGAGGGGCGCGAGGAGCGCGGTCACCGGACTGAAGTGGTCGCCGAGGACGTTGGTCCCCGGGCCCTTCAGGTCGACGACGGGCGCCTGGAGGTGGGCGTAGGCGCGGATGGCCTGCTCGAAGATGCCCAGGTCCCACGACATGGTCGCCAGATGCCGGAAGCGCGAGATGGAGACGGCCGCGTAGACGAGGAAGAGGGCGGCCGCGAGGAAGTAGGGGTCGCGGCTGCCGGGCGGGTGGGGGCGCCGGTCACCTGGGGGGTGGGTGACCGGCGGGGATATGTGGGGCGCGGGATCGTCGTGTGCGGTCTGGGTCGGTATCGGTGGCGCCTGTGCGGCCGGCGCGTCCTGCGGCGGGCCAGGGAGAGCCTTGGGCACGGGGAGTCCTTACGGGCGGGGTCTTGCGAGCAGGTCTTGCGAGTGGGGCCGTGGTGGTGAGGGGCTTGAGAGTCTGGGGTGCGGTGAGGGCACTTTGGGGTCGGGGGTGTGACGAAGGGTGGCGGCTTTGGGGTCGGGTGTGTGGTGAAACAGGGGCCTGTGGGCAGGGGGCGTACGCCGGAGCCTTGTGAGCGGAGCGCCCTCCGAGTCTCGCGCCTCGTGCGCCGGGGCTTGCGAGCGGGTCCCTGTGGCCGACCGGTGCGGGACTGCCGGGAGGGCGTAGAACCGGGTGTGGAACTCTCGACCCGCTCGACCCGCTGGACCCGCTGGACCCGCTGGACCCGCTGGACCCGCTGGACCCGCTCGACCCTCTAGCCTTCTAGACCCGCTCGAGCCCCTCGGGGTTCCAGCCCCGGCTCCTTTCGGAGGCGACACGCCATGCGGAAGCGGTCCGCTCGGCGCGCCGCCATCACGTCAGTACGCCGTCTTCGCCATCCGCCGCTGCTCCCGCTCCGACAGCCGTCGCGACGCCATGCACGCTCCCCCACTGCCTTGAGGGCGTGGGAGGTGCCCCCACTCGCCGCACCGGGCGCAGACCCACGTACAACCAGTACGAGGGTCTGCGCCCGGCACGCCGAGAGCACGCACCTACAGCGACACAAGCCGCTGCCGCGGGGGAGCGACCCGCGGGCCTGGACCGGCGAGACGGCGCTGACCGGGAACGGCCGCCTGATGCCGGCCGGCTTCGTCGGCGGGATCCTGCTGTGCGAGTGGCTGCTGCATGGCTGGGACCTGGCGGTGGCCACCGGACAGAAGCTGACCGTGGACAGCGATCTCGCGGCGGCCGTGTACGAGGACGTCGCCGGCCGGGCCGAGATGGCCAGGCAGTTAGGGGCGTTCGGCCCGGAAGTCCCCGTACCGCCGACCGCCCCGCTGTTCGACCGAGCCCTGGGCCTGTCGGGCCGCGACCCCGCGTGGCAGCGCGAGACCTGACCGCCGACGCCCTCACGGGCGTTGGCGGCGAAGCCGGCCGTCGTGTCGGCGTCGTGGACGGGCCCTGGGTCAGCCGAGGCAGATCACGAGGACGCAGAGCTGCGGTGAGGTCGGCGAAGTCGCCGCCGGGTCGGGGCTCGTCTGCGAACTGCCCGAGTCCGAGCCGCCGTTGTCGCCGGCGGCGGGCGGAGCGGGCGTCGGCTGGGCCGCCGTACCGGAGTCGGACCCGCTGCCGGTGTTGCTGCCGGTGCCGGTCTGGTCGGTGACCGATCCGGCCGAGACGGAGGTCGGGACAGTGATCCGCGGCTGCGGAGTCACCGGCGTCCGGGGGACGGTCGCGGCGTCGGGCCGGGCGTTCGGTGGCGTCGTGGGGGTCGAGGCGGGGGCGGGCCGGCGGCGCTGGTCGTCGGCCGCGGGCGCCTGCTCCCGCTGGGTGCGCGAGGTGCCACGCGTGGTGGGCGGTGTCGAATCCGGGCGGGTGTGCTGGTCCGTCGTCTCCTGCGCGCCGCCCATGCCCGTGACGTCCGGGGCCGTGGCCGCCTGCGTCTTGTCCGTGGGCTGCCGGTCCATCGAGAGGACGGTCAGGCCGCCTCCGACGAGTGCGACGGCCGTTGCGACCAGCGCCCGGCGCTGGGTCTTCTTCCACCGGGCCTGCTGCCGACGGCGTGCCGCGCGCCCTTGCGGCGCGGGTATCGCGTGGTCGAAGTCATCTGCGGTGGGGTCGACCGGCGGGGCTTCGCGCGGGGCGTCCGAGGGGGTGACACCCCATACCGCCGTACCCGTCGACGCGGCGGTGGCCGGGCCCGGCACGGGGTGACCGTCGAGGAGGCCCGGTGCGATGTCCGGAGCGTAGGCACCGCACCCGGGGCACACGAGGGCGCCGTTCAAATGCCGACGACACGTGGAGCAGTAGTCCATCTGTGGTCTTCCTGAGTTGACATGCCGACGACCCTCCGGGCCGTGCAGTACTCGCGTTCGCACGCGGCAGCGAGTGGTCAGTAACGCTAACGACACGATCGAACGACTGTGTGCAGCCTGTGTGACACTCCTGCGCGGATTCTCTGGTCACGGGTTTACACACCCTCGTCACGCAGGCCTCAGAACGCAGCCGACGTCACATACCCGGGCACGCCGGAGCTGTTGGGCCGACTGTGATCGCGGCGGCAGACCTGTGTCCGCCGCAGCAGAGTTTCACCCGGGGCGACTAGAGTTCCCCTGCGGGGAAAACCAGCCCCTGTGGCGGGCCGTGCTCCGGCGGCCCGCGGGAAGGCGCAGATGCCCTCGGAAGACCAGCAGTACGCCACCGACCGGCTCGACGACGACCACTTCCCGGCGTACACCATGGGCCGGGCCACCGAGCTGATCGGTGCCACGCCCGGGTTCCTGCGAGCCCTGGGCGAGGCGGGGTTCATCGTCCCGACGAGGTCGGAGGGCGGCCACCGCCGCTACTCCCGCCACCAGCTGCGCCTGGCCGCCCGGGCTCGTGAGCTGGTCGACCAGGGGACCCCGATCGACGCGGCCTGCCGCATCATCGGCCTCGAGGACCGGCTGGAGGAGGCCCTGCGCGACAACGAGGAGCTGCGCCGGCCGGAGGAGCTCGGGTCCGACCCGGGCGGCCAGTGAATATCTGACACGGCCGGGGTAGAAATTCGAGCAGTCCCCCAAAATAATTCTGCGGTGACCTCTACCGATATTTTCGGGCAATGCCGGCTGCCTCGAGGCTCTTCCTTCTCGTCTTCTCGACGCCCATTTGTTTCGCGGGTGTCGTGCTAGGCTGGACGTCAGTTGCAGTTGTGGTTGCCATTTTGCTGCCGGTTTTTCCGGGCAGGTGATCATCACGGCGATGGGGAGGTCCGCGCGGTGCGGGCTTCCAGCACTGCCTCAGGAGATATGACATGGCCACCGGTACTGTGAAGTGGTTCAACGCGGAAAAGGGCTTCGGCTTCATCGAGCAGGACGGCGGCGGCGCTGACGTCTTCGCCCACTACTCGAACATCGCCACCCAGGGCTTCCGCGAGCTGCAGGAAGGTCAGAAGGTGACCTTCGACGTCACGCAGGGCCAGAAGGGCCCGCAGGCGGAGAACATCGTTCCCGCCTGATGTTTGCTTGACGTTTGCGTTCGAGCCATTCGCGCATACGGCGAAACAGGGCCTGCACCTCGGGTGCGGGCCCTGTTTGTTTACGCTTTTCTGTGCGTTTCCCTGCCGAGAAACCGTTCACCCCGACCTTTGGTGAGGCACCATGCGCGTTGTGATCGCCCGTTATCCCTTCGACTTGGACAAGAGCGAGGTGGAGACCAAGATGAAGGGTGTCCGCCCCGAGGATGTCACCGGGGCCTGTGTGGTCATCGGGCGCCGGCTGTACCCGGTCAAGCAGGTGGGCGAGGTGATCACCCGCCAGGACCGTCGCGACTTCAGCGCCGGTGAGGTGACCAGGGCACTGACCCGCCTCGGCTTCACCTGCCACGCGACTCCGCCTGTGGCCGCGTCCGAGGACCCCTCCCCGGCACCCACGCCGCCCCTGTGGACGGGCGCCTGACCAGGGCACCAAGTTCGCGGACCGGGCGGAACGCTCTGAACGGCCTCTCTCATAGTCGATTCTGACTGGAGGAGAGGCCGTCGTCGTTTACGAGGAGACGTCGGAGACGCCGGAGACGGGGAGGCGGCAGAGACGGCAGAGACGGCAGAGACGGCGGCAGGTCACCAGGTCATCCCACGAGCGACATGTACAGCCGGGTGCCTCCGGGCCGGTACCCGACGCGTCGCCGTGAGCGTGAGTGCGTACGTGTACGTGTGAGTGCGTACGTGTACGTGTACGTACTGGAGTTCGCCGCACCGCCCCACGGCGGTGCGGTGAAGGACAGCCGAATATTGTGCTGTTGCTATCTCGTTAACGGGTGCCGCTTGACGCTGCGGCCGTCGCGGCGTTGGCTTTCCCCCACTTGGTCGCCACTCCCCCCACCCCGGAAGGCACCTGATGTGAAAGCTCGTACCCCCCGCAGCACCGCCGTGCGTCGCCTCGCCATCGCCCTGGCCGCCTCCGCGTCGGCCCTCTCCCTCGCCGCCTGCGGCGTCATGGACGCCGTCGGCGGGAGCGACAGCTCCGAGAGCCCGACGAAGGGCAACGACATCACGGTGGGTCTCCTCCTGCCCGACAAGGAGACGGCACGCTTCGAGAAGTTCGACTACCCCCTGATCAGGGAGAAGGTCGCCTCCCTCACCGGGAACAAGGGCAAGGTCCGCTACGCCAACGCCGGGGCGAGCGCGAACAAGCAGAGCGAGCAGTTCCAGCAGATGATCGACGCGGAGGTGGACGTGGTCCTGGTGGACGCGGTCGACGCCAAGGCCATCGCGCCGGACGTGGAGAAGGCCAAGGAGGCGGGCATCCCCGTCATCGCGTACGACAGGCTCGCCGAGGGCCCGATCGACGCGTACGTCTCCCACGACAACGAGCTCGTCGGTGAGGTGCAGGGCCGTGCCATCGTCGGGGCGCTCGGGGACAAGGCCGCGACCAGCAAGATCGTCATGATGAACGGCTCGCCCGCCGACCCCAACACGGCCCGCTTCAAGACGGGCGCGCTCGAAGAGCTGGACGGCCAAGTGGTCATCGCCAAGCAGTACGACACCAGGGAGTGGCTGCCCTCGGTCGCGAAGGCGAACATGAAGAAGGCGATCCAGTCCGTCGGACTGGACAACATCGCCGCCGTCTACTCGGCGAACGACGGCATGGCGGGCGCCGTCATCGACGCGCTGAAGGAGGCGGGCGCCACCGAGATCCCGCCGGTGACCGGGCAGGACGCGAATCTGGACGCGGTGCAGCGGATCGTCTCCGGCGAGCAGTACATGACCGTGTACAAGTCGTTCCTGCTGGAGGCGGACACCGCAGCGGAGATCGCGGTGGCCAAGGTCCAGGGCCGCTCGATCGAGTTCGACGCGCTGACCCCCGACAAGGTCGACAGCCCGACGGAGGAGGACATCCCGTCGCAGCTGGTGCAGGTGGTCGCCCTCACGCAGGACAACATCAAGGACACGGTGATCCGGGACGGCGTCTACACCGTCAAGGACATCTGCACCGCGCAGTACGAGGACGACTGCGCGGCGATCGGCCTGACGTCGTAGCGCGACCGGCTCGGACACGATGGGCGTCGTGGCGGGCGAAACCGAGCGGCCTCGCCCTGACCTGCACGCTCTCCGCCCTGTTGACGCGTCGGCGTCACCGTCACCCCGACGGGCATCGGCCCTGGCCTGCCCGTTCTCTCGGAGTGGGGGCGTGAAGGGCGCACTTCCGTAGGTCGGCGCCCTCCGCGCGCCCTCCCGTCCGCTTACTCAAAGTGACGTAGGGCTGCTCGGACCCAGCCCCCTCGGACCCGGTCAGCAAGCTGCACTGCCCGCCCGCCGTCCGTGACGACCCCGCGCTCGGCGAGACCGTCAACGAGCGGCTGGTCGAGTGGGCCGAGGAGATCGGGATCTATCCCGGCCAGCTCGACAAGGTCCGCAAGGCCGGCTTCGGCCGGCTGATCATGCTCGCGCACCCCGAGTCGGACGACCCGGACCGGCTGCTCGCGGCGGCGAAGTGCGCGCTGTCGGAGTGGTCCGTCGACGACCACTACGTCGACGGCGAAGTGGAGGAGGCCCGCCCCGAACTCCTCGGGCAGGGCCTCGCGATCGCCCACTCGGTGATCGACCAGGCCCACCTCCCGTCGGCGTACGCGCCGCAGCTGGAGGACGTCGTCCAGGCCGATCCGGTGATGCGCGCCCTGCGCTCCGGGCTCGACAACCTCGCCCGGTACGCGACGCCGACCCAGGTGCGCCGGCTCCGGCACGAGCTGGCCATCATGTTCGTCGCCTACAACCAGGAAGGCGTCTGGCACACCGCCCGCCAGACCCCGCCGGTCTGGGAGTTCCTGATGCACCGGCACGAGAACAGCTTCGTGCCCTGCATGGTGCTCGTCGACGCGGTCGCCGGGTACGAGGTGCCGCAGGCCGAGTTCGCCGATGTCCGGGTGCGCCGCGCGTTCACCATGGCGGGCACCGCGAGCGTGATCGTCAACGACCTGTACTCCATGGGCAAGGAGGACCCGACGGACTTCAGCCTGCCCCGGCTGATCGCCGCCGAGGACGGATGCTCGATGGAGGAGGCGGTCGACCGCACGGTCGAGATCCACAACGAGTTCATGCACACCTTCGAGGCCGAGGCCGCCGCCCTCTGTATGACCGGCTCCCCCGAGCTGCGCCGGTTCCTGGCCGGCAAATGGGCCTGGCTCGGCGGCAGCCGCGAATGGCACGCGGGCAGCGGCCGGTACCACGCGGCCGACGCGAACGCCGCCTGACGCCGGGCGAGTTCGCCAGGAGAGTCCGCAAGGCCAGCTCGCCAGGCACACCGTTCACGCCTTTCACGCCCTCACGAGTAAGGACCCCTTCATCCCCATGCCCCGGATCTCCACGCAGATGGAGGACATCGCCATGGGCGACGTCCTGCGCACCGAATACCAGAAGTCCGTGGCCGCCTACTGGAACGCCGAGAAGGACCCGGTCAACATCCGCCTCGGCGAGGTCGACGGCCTCTACCACCACCACTACGGCATCGGCGACTTCGACCCCGCCGTCCTTCAGGGCCCGGCCGAGACCCGCGACCAGCGCATCATCGAGGAGATGCACCGCCTGGAGACCGCCCAGGCCGAGGTACTCCTCGACCACCTCGGCGACATCACGCCCACCGACCGCCTCCTGGACGCCGGCTCCGGCCGCGGCGGCACCAGCGTCATGGCGAACGCCCGCTTCGGCTGCCACGTCGACGGCGTCAGCATCTCCGAGCAGCAGGTCGCCTTCGCCAACGAACAGGCCGACAAGCGGGGCGTGGCCGACAAGGTCCGCTTCCACTTCCGCAACATGCTCGACACCCGTCTGGAGACGGGTTCGCGGCGCGCGATCTGGACCAACGAGACGACGATGTACGTCGATCTCTTCGAGCTGTTCGCCGAGTTCTCCCGCCTGCTGGAGTACGGCGGCCGGTACGTGTGCATCACCGGGTGCTCCAACGACGTCACCGGCCTGCGCTCCAAGGCCGTCAGCAGGATCGACGAGCACTACACCTGCAACATCCACCCCCGCAGCGAGTACTTCAAGGCCCTCGCCGCCAACAACCTCGTCCCCATGCAGGTCATCGACCTGACGCCCGACACGATCCCGTACTGGGAGCTGCGCGCGAAGTCCTCGGTCGCCACCGGCATCGAGGACGCCTTCCTCACCGCGTACAAGGAGGGCAGCTTCCATTACCTGCTGATCGCCGCAGACCGCGTCTGACCGGTCGGTGTTCCGGCCCGGGCGCCGCTCGACGGTGCCCGGGCCGAACGCCGCTCTCTCAGCTCCTGTG
Source organism: Streptomyces sp. SA15 (assembly GCF_002291145.1). Lineage (GTDB taxonomy): Bacteria > Actinomycetota > Actinomycetes > Streptomycetales > Streptomycetaceae > Streptomyces. The sequence continues at coordinate 414,077 of NZ_NTGE01000099.1, read as the reverse complement.
GACCTCCAGCGCGGCCCGCACGCCCGACTCCAGGGCGCCCTCGATCCACGACGGCTTGACCGAGGTGTGGTCGCCGGCGAAGTACAGCGGGCCCTCGGGGGAACGGATGGCGGCGAGGAGTTCCGTGTGCTGGCCGGGGAGCAGGACGGACGCCTCGCCGTACGCGTACGGGTCGCGCAGCCAGCTCTGGGTGCGCCCGGCGCCGGTGTAGAACACCTCGACGCGCTGGCCGTAGACCTGCTGCAGCCCCCGCAACGCATGCGGGTATCGCGCCTCTTCATCGAGGGAGTCCCAGCGGGAGGCGTCGTCGGCCCAGCTGTAGGACGCGAGGACGACACCGCCCTTGCTGCCCTCGACCGGATGGGAGGGGTTGATCATGAAACGGTTGGAGTTGTCGGAGACGGATCCACCGCCGACGATGTGCGCCGCCTCCGGCTGATCGCGGGTGGCCCAGCGGTTGGCGGCGTAGTGAACGCGCTGCGCGTCGCTGATGTGGCCGGACGGGACGGAGGGATGCGCGCCGAGCAGACTCCCGTCGCCGGGTGCCTTGCCGTTGCGGTAGTCGTCGTACAGCCCGGGGCGTACGGCGTCGAGCTCCCGCTTCCAGTCGCCTTCGTCGAACTCCCACCAGCGGCGGCTGAATTCGAGCAGCACCTTGGTAGCGCTGTCGTAGTGCAGTTCGGCGACGGCACGGCGTTTGCCGTACGACATCAGCGGGCTGATCTGGACCTGCCGAAGCCCCGAGAACGGCACGGTGACGATCGCGAGGTCTCCGGTGAACTGCTCGCGCACGACCTTGCCGTCACGTCCCTCGGAGACGGTGTCGATCCAGACGTGTGGGCCGTCGGGGCCGACGTGGGAGGAGCGCCCGTCACGGTTTCGGCCCTCGTCCCAGTACTCGATGTGGGTGGCGCGCCGGTCGAGCCGCAGGACATCGGCGACCTGCTTCAGCAAGGCGTCCGGAAGGGTCGCCGTACCGCCGACCAGCTCCCAGAACTCGGTGTCCGGGCTGATCAGCGACTGACTGATGAAGCTGTGGATGAAGGACAGCGGCAGCCGTGAGGTCAGATTCTCCAGCGTGCCGATCAGATCGATGGTCCGCTCGTCGAAGCCGGCCCGCTCGGTCAGGAACCGGTACATGGACCAGTCGCCGTACTGCTGGATCACCCGCGCCCAGCCCTTGACCCGCTCGGGCAGCGGCTTGTCGACGCGCTTGCCGTCCGGCCCGACCGTACTGAACTCGTCGCGTACGGGGTCGAGGGCATCGCGCAGGATCTTGCTGGAGGGCGTGTCCCAGTACTTGCGCGGCACCCCGAAGGACCGGTTGACCTTGCGCGGCGCCTTGGCGTACTCGGCGCGGCGCACGCGGATGCCGTTGACGTGCAGCCAGGCGCGGTTGACGGGCTTGCCGTCGCCGTCGACGTCCACGAGATGGAACCGCCGCTTTTCGACGTCGAGCTGCTCGATCAGGCTCATGACGAGAGGGTGACTGCCAGGGATGCGCATGGCGCCGGCTTCGGCGTACTGCTTCTGATCCGCGAACGGCTGCGCCGCCTGCTCGTGCCCACCGGTACGGAAGGTCTTGATCCGGCCGCCGACGCGGTTGCCGTTGGCCTCCAACAACGTCACCTGATGCCCGGCCCGCTTCAACAGCCAGGCCGCCAGGAGCCCGGCCGGCCCGGCACCGACCACGAGGATCTTCTTGGCGTCCTTGGTCTTGGCGCGGGGGAGCCCGGAGTCGAGGATCTTCTCGTACTCCGGGACGAGGGGTCGGTCGTGGTCGTCGACGACGAGCAGGGCGCGGGCTACGGCGAGGCAGGTGGACCAGGGGGCGGTGGATCTGGGTGGGCAGGGGGTGGCTGCGGGGGCGGTGGTGGGGGCGGCGGTGGCCGTGCCCTGTGTAGCCAGGGTGCCCAGACCGAGGGCCGTCGCGGTTACGGCCGTACCGGCGGCGGTCGTGAACTGCCGTCGGGAGAACGGAGGATGGGTGGCTGCGGTGCGGAGTTCATCCATACGTCCTGGATATGCGTGAGGCGGCATGCCCGGCAGGAAGACCGACGGTGGTCCACCTGAATGTGGGAGCGCGCCGGGACGCCGGCTCTGCCACGGTCGGCGCCTGAGCGGGTATGAGACGCCGCACGCCCCCCGAACGCCTCGGCTGGGAGGTTTGGCCGCATCAGCATCACCCCTTTCCGAACGCTTCGGTCACCAGCCTGGCCAGATCGTCCTCGGTCATCGTGGTGACGACCTCGATGGTGCGCAGCTCGAGACGCGACGCGCGGGGTGCCACGTGCCGGATCGCCGGGGGCGGGGGAACCTGCCCCCGGCGCACCGTCGGTTCCCGGTCCCGTCCGGCAGCTGGGAGCGTCGTTGCCCCGTCGGTCCTACGAAGCCTCCTTGACCAGGCCGGACAGCATGTAGCCCACCACCTGTGCCGCCTCCTTGCCCGCCTGCTCGTGGTCCTCGGCGAAGGCCAGCGCGGTAGCCGCCTCGCAGAGCGTTCCGAAGATCACGGTCGCGGTCATCTCGATCGGTACCGGCTGCAACTCCCCCCGCTCGGCCAACTGGTTAAGGAGTCCCAGCACCAGAGGCAGCGCCAGTTCGTTGTCCATCTCCCGGCAGCGCTGCACGCCGAGGACGCCGGCGGACTGACGCAGCAGTGACCTCCGGCGCGCGTCCGCGACGTAAGCGCCCAGGAAGCCCTGCACGGCGGCGCTCGCGACCGACCCCGGCGACTGCTCCTCGCCGCCGAGCGCCTTGAGGGCGACCGTGACCTGGTCGAGGACGCCGTGCTGGCTGACCTTGAAGACCTCGTCGAAGATGGCGCGCTTGTCCGCGAAGTGGTGGTAGACGGCGCCCTTGCTGACGCGGGCGGTGCCGGCGATGTCGTCGACGGAGGTGACGTCGAAGCCCTTCTCGGCGAAGAGTTCCGCGGCTGCTTCCAGCACCGCGGCGCGGGTCAGCGCCGCGTACTCCTCACGTCGTGACTTGACTGCCATGTTTCCTCCAAAGAATACTGACCGACTGTGAGTCGTTTGCAGACTCCGAGTCGGAGTACGACTCGGAGTTGCGTCATTATCCGGCCTGCCCCCTGACTTCTCCAACGCTGGGAGCCGTCGTATGTCGCCCGCTCGCACGGCCGAACCGATGCCCTCAAAAGGCCTCGCCCACCACGCTTCCCGGCTGATCAAGAAGGCCCGCTGGCCGCTGCTCGCGCTGTGGCTGGCAGCCTTGGCGATCAGCGGCGTGGGCGCCTCGTCCATCGCCGACTCGCTCAGCGGTGGCGGCTGGTTCGTACCGGGAGCCGACTCCACCAAGGCGGCACAGCAGCTCGAACACGGCTTCAAGGGCAGGGGACAGACCACGGTCACCCTCGTCATCCACGACAAGCGGTACGAGTCCGACGACCCGCGGTTCGAGCAGCGGGCCCGGAACATAGCGCGGCAGGTGACGGCGGAACCGGAGCTGAAGGTCACCGACAGCCACGGCTGGACCAGCCTCACCCGTCAGAACCGGTCCGACTACGCCGGCGACGACCACCACACCGTCATCGACTCCCTGGCCCTGGATCTCGACGACGGCACGGCCCGCCGCGAACTGCCCAGGGTGCAGGCGGATCTGGAGGACCGTTTCGGTGCGCAGGGCCTCGACGTCTCCCTGGTCAGCCCCTCGTCCTTCTGGGGTGAGGTCAACACGCTCAGCCAGGAGGGACTGGCCAAGGCCGAGCTGATCACGATGCCGCTGATCATCGTGATCCTCCTGCTGCTGTTCCGCAGCGTCACCGCCGCCCTGGTCTCGCTGGCCGTCGGCGTCTCCGCCATCGTCTTCACCCTGGGCGTGCTGGCCCCGGTGGCCCAGAACCACGAGTTGTCGGTCTTCGTGCAGAACGCCGCCACCATGCTCGGACTGGGTGTCGGGGTCGACTACTCACTTTTCGTGATCACACGGTTCAAGGAACAGCTGGCCCGGGGGCAGGACGTCGAATCAGCCGTGGCGGCGACCCTGCGCACGTCCGGGCACACCGTCGTCGCCTCCGGCGCCACCATCCTCCTGGCGATGTGCACCCTCTTCCTCATCGACCTCAACGTCATCTTCTCCCTGGCGCTCGGTGCCGTCGTGGTCGTCGCCTTCTGTGTGCTGACCACCGTCCTCTTCCTGCCGGTCCTGCTGCATCTGCTGGGAGACCGCGTCAACGCGGGCCGCGTCCGCGTGCCGAGGAGCCTGCGCGAACGGTTCCGGCGGGCTGTGGGGGAGGCGGACGACCGGGCGGCTGCCGCGACGTCGGCGCCCGGCGAGGAGAGCAGTCGCTGGTTCCGCCTGTCCCTGAAGGTCATGGCCAGGCCGGTGCTGTTCCTCACCGCGACCAGCGTGGTCCTCGTCGCGCTCGCCGCTCCGGTCGCGCAGTTGCGCACCTTCTCCCCCGACGCCCGCATCCTGCCGGAGGACTCGGCCGTCCGGGTCGGCTACGACCACATGCAGGACTCGTTCGGGGTCGGCACCACCTCCCCGATCCAGGTGGTCGTCACCTCCCGTGCGCCGCTGGAGGAGTCGGAGCACTCCGAGGACCTGACCCGCTTCAGCAGCCGTCTGGAGAAGCTGCCGCACGTCGACCGGGTCGACTCCGCCCTGCCCGTACTGGAGTCCGCCTCCCCGCAGGCGCCCCTCAAGGCCCTGGCCGCGCCCTCCCTTGACCGGCTTCCCGACGACGCCCGCGACACGGTGCGGCACTACGTCGCCGAGGGCAACCGCGCCTTCGTCCTGGAGGTCGTCGCGGACACCACGGCTTCCGACGACGCGGCGCGGGACCTGCTCAGCCGCGTCCAGGACGAGGCGGACAAGCTCCCCGCCTCCTCGCTCACCCCGGTGATCGGCGGCGAGACGGCCGAGGGCATCGACGCCAACCGCGTCATCCAGGACGGTCTGCCGCAGGTCATCCTCATCATGCTCGCGGCCGTCTACCTCGTCCTCCTGCTGACCTTCCGGTCCCTGCTGCTGCCGCTGAAGGCCATCGCGATGAACCTGCTGTCGATCGCCGCGACTTACGGCGTTCTCGTCCTGGTCTTCCAGAAGGGCCTGGGCACCGGGCTCCTCGGCTTCGAGCAGACCGACTACCTGCAGAACTTCGTGCCGGTGCTGCTGCTGGCGCTGCTGTTCAGCCTCAGTACCGACTACGAGGTCTTCCTGCTCGACCGGGTCCGCGAGGAGTACCTGACGACCGGTGACAACACGGTGTCCGTGGCGCGCGGCCTCACCCGTACCGCACCCCTGATCTCGGGAGCAGCCGTGCTCATGGTCGCGGTCTTCGGGGCGTTCGGATTCGCCGGGATCGTTCCCATCCAGCAGCTGGGCTTCGGCATGGCTGTCGCCATCCTCCTGGACGCCACGCTCGTACGGCTCCTGCTGGTGCCGGCGGCGATGCGTCTGATGGGCCGTTGGAACTGGTGGCTCCCCGGCCGCGGCGACCGGGCGCCCGTTCAGCGGCCGGCCGCCGCAAGGGCCGAAGCCGACTCGGAACCCGAACGCGCCGAAGCGGGACCCCCTTGGCCCCCGGCCATCCCCACAAGGGCACCGACGAAAGGACGGACATGGACGTGCTGATCCCCACTTTCCTTCTGCTGGGCACCATGCTGGGCGCCGTCGCCCAACTACCGGTCCACGTCAGCCTGATCGGCGGCGCGGTCATCGGCGCCTGGCTGACCGTCTTCCTGGTGCGCGAGCACCTCACCGGACGCTGAACGGAGTGTGACCCCCATGCCACTGACCGCAACCCGGCCGTCGCCCGGCAGGACGTGCAGGCTCTCGAAGGAGCCGAACCCGCACGAGCTGAGCGCGAAGGCTCCGAGCGGCACGAGGGACGTTGGCGCCAGGGACACCGACGGCATGGCCGTGGCGTCCTTCATGTTCGGCCTCACGGGACTGCTGGTGGGGAACCTCATTCTGGGCCCCACCGCCGTCGTGCTCTCGACGCTCGCGCTGGGGTGCGGTACGCGGCGGCCGCGGCGCGCCTGGTTCGGCATGTTCCTCGGTTTCGCCGACATCGCCGTCTTCGCGGCCCTGCTCGCCGCCAACGACTCAGTCACCTGGCACCTGTAGGCGCGCCCCGCAGCCGCGCCCTGTGACCCGCCGGATCGCCGGCGGGTCACACCTGGGTCACCTGGGTCTGACGCCGTCCGGGCGGACCCGGCGAGCCGACGGCGGTGAAGTCTGGGCTCCGCCAAGTACGCCGCGGCGAGGTCAGCGGCTGCTGGTCCAGCTGTGGGCCACGTCCACCACCAAGCGGTCGGCCAGCTGCGTCACCCGGAACGGCAACCGCGCCCGCACGCCAAGCCCGATCTGCGTCTCGCCCTCGAAGCTGCCCGCGAAGCGGGTGTCCCTGAAGGTGCGGTAGCCGGTGATGTCCACACCGGGGAGGGGGCGGCCCACCTTGCCCGGGTACACGGCCGCGCCGGTCTCCGGGTTGTAGCTCGGCGCGGCTACGCGGACCTCGAGTATCGCCCCGCCGCCGACCGGGATGTAGTCGCCCGAGCCGGCCTGGTGGAGGCGGTCGACGTACTGGACGTAGTAGCCGATGTCGCCGCCGCCGGGGACGTCGAAGACCATGCGGTCGAAGCAGTCGTGCTTGCCCGTCCTGATGTCCTTCAGCGGTACGGCGCCGGCCGTGACACTGCCCTTGACGCCGCTGCCCCAGCCCGTCGGGCAGGCCGTGACCCCTGAAACCGGGGCGGCGGCCGCGGTGGCCGTGCCCGCTCCCAGTACCGTGCCCGCGAGGGCGAGTGCCGCCGCTGCCGCTCCCATTCGCCTCATGATGTCCCCCTTTGTTGCCTAAAGCTGGCATTGGGTAAGACGATCCGGTGCCACGGAAAGTTGCATACGACGGCTGTATAACGGCTGCTGTATAACCGGGGCCATGATCTATCACGTCGTCCCCCGCGATGAGTGGCACGCCCGTCCGAACCAGCCGTACGCGCCCGCTTCCCTCGCGGAGGAGGGCTTCGTGCACTGCTCCCCGGACGAAGCGACCACGCTCGCCGTCGTCAACGCGTTCTATCGGACCGCGCCCCGGCCGCTGCTGGCGCTGGTGCTCGACGAGGAGCGGCTCGCCGCCAAGTGTGAGTGGGAGGCGGCTGCTCCCGCTCCGCCGCCCGGGGTTGCCGAGGATGTCCTCTTCCCGCATGTGTTCGGGCCGCTGAACCGCGATGCCGTCGTGCGTGTTCTGGAGGTTCGGTGGGATGAGGAAGAGGGCCGGGCGACGGGCCGGGCGACGGGCCTGGCGGACGTCGGCTGAGGCTGAGGCTTGGCCCGCCTCAAAGACCCGCCTCAAAGACCCGCGCGCAGGTGGCTGACCGTGACGAAGCGGTAGCCGCGGGCGGTGAGGGTGCGCAGGATCTCGGGGACCGCGGCGACCGAGGTGGGGTGGATGTCGTGCATGAGGACGACGTCGTTGCGGCCCGTTTTGGTGATGACCGTCTGGGCGATCTTCGCGGCGTCGCGGTACTTCCAGTCCTCCGTGTCCACGTCCCACAGCACAGGGGAGAGCCGCGTCACCTTCCTCACCTTGGCGTTGATCGCGCCGTACGGCGGGCGGAACAGCGTCGGCTCCTTGCCGGTGGCGGCTTTGATGGCCGCGCTGGTGCGGTCGAGCTGGGAATTGATCTGCGCGGGGGAGAGACCCGTGAGGTCGGGGTGGTTCCAGGAGTGGTTGCCGATCTCGTGTCCGGCGCGGGCCTCGGCGCGTACGAGCTCGGGGTGGGCGGCGACGTTCTGGCCGACGGTGAAGAAGGTGGCCCGCGCGTCGTACTTCGCCAGGTACGTCAGCAGCGTCGCCGTCTCCGGGGCGGCGGGGCCGTCGTCGAAGGTGAGGGCGACGCATTTCGCCCTCCGGCAGTCCGTCGGGTCGTCCTTCGGGGCGGTGTGCGTCGGTACGGCCGGCTCGGGCTCGGCGGTGACGCCGAGGTCGAGCCGGCCGCTCGGGTGCACGGTCTGACGCTGGACGCGCCCGCCGAAGTCGGACAGCCACGGGGTGACCGTCGCCTTCGAGAGGGTCACGGTGAAGCGCCCGGCCGGCGGGACGCCCACCTCACCGCGGTCGAAGTCCACCCTCAGACCTCCGTCGGCGGTGAACGCCATGTCGTCCAGGGCCGCCGTGCGGGAGGCCGGGTCGGCGAGCGTGTCGTCGAGTGAGGCCGCGTCGATGCCCTCCCGGCCATCGAGCTGCTTCTTCAGGGCGGCGGTGAAGGCGTCCGTGGAGCCGTCCGCGATGAGGTCGACGGCGGAACTGCGGGCGCGGTCCTTGCCGTCGTACCAGTACGTGCGGGTCATCAGCCCGTCTCCGGCCGAGCGGACGTCCAGTGTGGTCAGCCGTACGCCCAGGACGTCGCCGGAGGCGACCAGGAACTGGTGGCTGACGTTCAGCTCCGCGCCCTCGACCGCGCTCGTACCGTCGTCACACACCGCCGGCCGGAAGTCCGCGAGGCGCCGCTCGATGTCCTTCTTCATCTCGGCCGTCATGGCCTCGGCACCCGGCACGGCCGGATAGCTGGTCGCGTACGGGCAGGAGCTGTGCTCGCTGTTGTCGTTGACGATCTTCAGGCCCTTGATGCGAGACGGGTCGACGCCCCGGTCGGCGGCCGCGGCGGACGCGCCGGGAAGGGCGGACGGCGACGGCTGCCTTCCGGAGGAGTCCGAGGACCAGGACCCGCATGCCGCCGTCAGGGCCAGCGAGCCGAGCAGGATGAGAGAGGGGATGAGCGAGGGGACGAGCGAGTACTTGCGCATGCGAGAGCCCTAGAGGACGGGGATGTGCCGGACGGCCGAACGGCCACTGCCCGATCCTCACGGCCCCGGCGGTTGTCCAGCGACCCGCTCCATCACCTCTGGACAATCACGTGGACAACCATGCCTGACCTGCGCCTTTGGGCTCCTCGGGCTCCTCGGGCTCCTCGGGCTCCTTGGGACTCCTTGGGATTCCTTTGGACGATCCCGTCCTGCTCAGCTCACCTCGCAGATCTCCCGGTACGGCGCGTCAGGGACGTACGTCCGCCACTGCGCCTCGCTCAGTCCGCCGCCCGCGCGGTCGCAGACGGCGGCCACGGCGTGGTCCGGGGTGACGGGGTAGCGCTGGAGTGGGGTGTTCGGGCCGGACGCGTAGAGCGTGCCGCCGTCCCGGGCGAACGCGACCGAGCGGATCTCGCCGCCGGGCGTGGGCAGATCCGTGCCGAGTGGCTGCTGCGACGGGGTGTCCCACAGCTGGAGGGTGCCGTTCCCGCCGCCCACGCCGAGCGTGCGGCCGTCGGGCGAGAAGGCGAGCGCGGCCACCGCCTCCGGCGGGTTCCCGTCGGCGAACGCGGTCAGTACGCCCGTACGGTGACCGACGTCGCCGTCCCACAGGGTGATCCGGCCGGACTCGTCCCCTACGGCGAGCCGCTTGCCGTCGGGGCTGAACGCCAGCGCGGTGACGTCCCTGCCGTCGGCCAGCTCCCGGCCGGTGACGTGACCGGACGGCAGCTGGACGTACTGGTCGTCGGTGCCGACCGCCCGGGCTCCGTCGGGGCGTACGGCCACGGTCTCGCCGTAGAAGCCCTGGTGGAAGGTCGCCGTCCTGCGGGGACGGCTGCCGATTGTCCACAGGTCTGTGACGACTCCCTCGCTCGCGGCGCGCGAGAGGAGCAGAGTACGGCCGTCCGGGCCGAGGGCGACGGGGGACATCGGGTCGGCGGACGTTCCCGGGAGGTCGAACGTCGTCCGTACCTTGTGCGCCCGCACGTCCCATACGGTGAACCGCTGCCGTTCGGAGTCGGAGCCGGCGGCACTCGCCCCCACGATGTCGCTCACCGCGAGCGACCCGCCGTCCGGGCTGAACGACATCACCGGCGCGTCGCCGACACCCGTCGGCAGGGAGCCGAGGGCAGCCCGTGCGAGTACGGCCCCTGTACGGGTGGACCGCAACTCGAAACGGAAGCCCCCGTCCCCGTCCCCGTCCCCGCCCCCGCCCCCGTCGCCATCGCGGGTCGCGGTGGCCAGAGTCGTGCCGTCCGGGCTGAGCGCGCTCGCGTCGGCCGGGGTGCTCTGCCAACCGGGCGTCAGGTTGGCCGTCACGTCGTACGAGCGGACCGTCGTGCCGTCGAGGAAGCGCAGCACGCGCTCGCGGCCCGGGACCCAGGACAGATTCCTGACCTCCCTGCCGGTCAATGGAGTGCGGAAGGCCGGTAGCGCGGAGTCCGTCAGGCGCCACACCGTGAGTTCCTCGCCGTCCGCCGTGGCGAGGAAACGCCCGTCGGGCGTGAAGGCGGCCTGGGTGAAGCCGCTGTCGACGAGGCTCAGGGCCTCGGAGAGGCGACGGCCGCCAGGGACGTCCCAGACCTTCAGCGTGGTGCCGGAGACGGCGGCGAGCCGCTTGCCGTCCGGGCTGAGGCGGAGCAGACGTTCGCCGTCATCGGCGCCCGTACCGGTACCGCAGAGGTTCTCCTCCTTGTCCCAGGCGCCGGCCAGGCGCTCGCCGCGGACGGTGTCCCAGACCTGGGGCGCGCCGCCGGACGCGCAGAGCGCGAGGACGCCGCCGTCCGCGTCGAGGGCGCTGGTGACCAGGGCACTCGGCAGCCGCGCCTGGAACAGGACCTCGCCGTCGCCGCGTCGGCGCAACTCGATGGGGCTCCGGTCGTCCGAGGGCGCGACGAGGTAGCTGTTCCCGTCCGCCGCGAACTCCATCAGCCCCATGTCCCGCAGATCGGCGAGCGGCCTGCCGGTCGCCAGGTCCCACAGCTGTTCGCCGTCCTCTCCCGAGAGGTCGACGGTTCGCGCGTCCGGGCCGACCAGGCTCGCGTCCAGGCCGGCGGGCAGCTCGGACGAGCCGGTACGGCGGCGGGTGGCCACGTCCCACATGGTCACCCGGCGGCCTGCCACGCTGACGAGCGTCCGGCCCGCGTCGGTGAGGAAGCGCGCGGTGTCGTTCCCGGTCTGTGGGTCGGTGAAGGCGTCCCGCTCCGGCTGGAACAGGGCGCCGAGGAGGGCCGAGCGGGACTCGGTGAGCGGGGCGACCTTCCAGGCCGCGACGCCGAGCAGTGCGGCGGTGCGCGGGTCGGTCGAGCGCAGGCCGGTGGCCGTCGCGGCGATCCGGCGGGCGGCTGCCTTGGCGGCTTCCTGACCACTCGCCCGGTTCTGCTGCCAGGCCAGCAGGCCGCCCGCGAGGGCGAGGACGAGGAGAGCGCAGAGTACGGCCGTGAAGGTTCGCCTTCTTCTGGCCGCCGTGGCGCGCGCGGCCAGGGAGGCGGTGAGGAAGGCCTGCTCCGGTCCGGTCAGGAGGAAGGCGCCCTGCTCCGGTCGGGTCGGGGTGCCGTCCGGAGTGTCGTCCGGGGTGTCATCCGAGTTGTCATCCCAGTTGTCATATGACTTGTCATCCGAGTTGTCCCCAGGCGGCCGCCCCCCGAACAGCTCCTCCGCCCGAGCCAGCCGCGTCCCCCGGTACAGCGCTCCCGGGTCGTGCCCCAGCTCCGCCCACGCGCGGGCGGCCTCGTCGAGGCGGCGTTGCTCGCGCAGCCGCTCGCGGTCCTCGTCGATCCAGCCGGCGAGTCTCGGCCAGCCGGTGATCAGCGCCTCGTGGGCGAGCTCCACCCTGTCGCCGTCCAGGGTGACCAGGCGGGCGGCGGCGAGGCGCTCGAGGACGTCCCGTGCGCCGGGGCCGAGTTCGTCCCGCCCGACCGGGCGCCGGGTGTCGGCGGTGCCGTCCCCGGGGGCGATCAGGCGGAGCAGGATGCGGCGGGCGGTGTGGGCCTGGTCCTCGGACAGCTCGCCGTACACCTGCTCGGCGGTGGCGGCGATCGCGCCGCGCACCCCGCCCGCCGCCTCGTACGTCGCGAGAGTCAGCGTCCGGCCGCGGCGGCGGCGCCAGGTCTCCAGCAGGGCGTGCGAGACCATGGGGAGCGCCCCCGGCTGATCGCTGACCTCGTCGATGATCCGGGCGGTCAGCGTCCGCTCCACCAGGAGGCCCGTGACCGCCGCGGGCTTGGTGATCACCTCGCGCAGCTCGTCCCGGCCCAGCGCGCCGACCAGCAGGTTCGCCCGGCTGACCGCCTCGGCCAGGTGGCGGTGGTCGGCGCAGTGGCCGTAGAAGTCGCCGCGCACCGCGACCAGGACCCGCAGTCGGCTGCCTGGCTCGCGGGCCGTCAGCAGCAGTTCGAGGAAACGTTCCCGCTCCTCGCGGTCCGGGCACAGGGTGAACAGTTCCTCGAACTGGTCGACGATCACCCAGGTGTCCTGCTCGCCGTCCTGCGGGACCAGCGCCTTCGCGTGGGTGCGTGCGGGCCGCTCGCCCGGGGTGAGCACCCGGACCACCGCCGGACGACGGTCGCCCGAGGCGTCCCGCAGGGCGGGGATCAGCCCGGCCCGCAGCAGCGAGGACTTGCCGCTGCCGGACGGCCCGAACACGGCGGCGAAGCGGTGCTCGCGCACCAGGTCCAGCAATTCGCCGACCAGGCGGCCCCGGCCGAAGAACAGATCGCTGTCGGACGGCTCGAAGCGGGCCAGTCCCCGATACGGCGGGCTCGCGTCCCCTGCGTCTGCCTCGGGGACCGTCTCCGTCTCCTCCTCGACCGCGTCCTTCGCCAGCCGCCAGCGCTCCTCCCATTCCTCCGCGTCCGCGTCCAGGGCCTGCGCGTAGGCCCGTACGACGGCCAGTGAGGGGAGCTGCTCGCCGGCCGCCGCGTGAGACAACGCGCTCGTCGAGTAGTTCGCCCGCCGCGCCATCTCGCGGTAGGTGGGCTTCCCGGCCTTCTCTCGGAGGGCGCGCAGGTCATGGGCGAGCCGCTGTATCGGACCGGCGTCGGGGTCGACCGGCTTCTCACGTCGTCCCACCGGGCAGGCCTTTCAAGGGTCGAGCAAAGCGGCTGGTCACGTTACATTTCCGCCTGAACCCGTGGCAATGTCGGCCCGGCCCTGACCTGCCCTGATCGGTGAAGAAAAGGGGCGAGGCGCCGAACCCTGGTGGGTCCGGCGCCTCGGTGTGGTGGTGCGGGGTGGGTCAGCGCAGGGTGCCGAGGAGGTCGAGGCGGTCGTTGACGCCCTTGAGGAGCTCGCCGAGCGTCGTGCCGGGCGGGGCCACGGTGGGCGTGGAGGACGGCGGCTGGGTCTCGTCGGCGCAGGTCGTGCCCGAGGCCGGAACCTTCAGGTCCAGCAGGTAGCCGGTGATCGCGTCCGTCGCGCAGGCGCTCCTGTTGAAGGCGGTGTGGCCCTCGGCCTTGAACGTGAGCAGCGAGGCGTTGTCGAGCTCACGGGACAGGGCCACCGCGTCGCGGTAAGGGGTGTCCGGGTCGCCGGTGGTGCCGACGACGAGGATCGGCGCGGAGCCCTCCGCACGGTAGGAGCCGTCGTAGCGGCTGACCTTCTCGCCGGGCCACTGGACGCAGGCGGGGGCGTGCTGGTGGTCGTAGGTCGGCGGGCCGTAGGCGAGGGCCGGGCCGAGCAGCGGTGCCGCCTTGGCGTTGGCCGTGACGTTCCGCTCCAGCCGGTTCAGGTCGCTCGGGTAGTCCCGGTCGACGCACTCGACGGCCACATTCGGGGCCAGGAAGTCGAAGCTGGCCGGGGACGGCGGCCGGAGCAGGAAGGAGGTGTTGTCGCGCTGCTGGGCCTTGCGCAGGGCCTCGCCGAGGGAGGGCCAGATGACCTTGCCCTCGTTGATGTTGAACAGGATGCGGTAGACGAGGGTGTAGCCGTTCGCCTGCCCGCCGTTCGCGGTCGGCACCGGGTTGGCGTCCAGGTCGGCCTTGAGCTTCTCGAAGGCCGCCCGCGGGTCGCCGTCGCCGAACCCGCAGGTGGCCTGGTCGGCGGCGCACCAGGTGAGGAAGCGGCTCATCGCGCCGTCCAGGGCCTGGTACTGGGGCCAGTCGTAGGAGTACGGCTGGTTCGCGTAGCGCTCCGGGTCGTACGCGCCGTCAAGTGCCAGGGCGCGCACCCGCTCCGGGAACATGGCGGCGTAGACGGTGCCGATGTAGCTGCCGAACGACCGCCCGTAGTAGGTGAGTTGGTCCTCGCCCAGCGCCTGGCGCAGCAGGTCGATGTCGCGGGCGACGTACTCGGTGCCGATGTACGGCAGCAGGTCGCCCGAGTTGTCCAGGCAGGCCTGGCCGAACTCGGCGGCCTGGCGCAGGGCCGGACCGTAGGCGTCCGGGCCGGGGACGCCCTTGGCCTCGGTGACGGCCTTGGTGTAGCGCTGGTCGTCCCAGCACTGGAGCGGGGAGCTGCGTCCGACGCCGCGTACGTCGTATCCGAAGACGTCGAACGAGTCGCGCAGGCCGGCCGGCAGGTTCGCGTAGTTGTTGCGGACGAAGTCCACTCCGGAGTTGCCTGGCCCGCCCGGCTGCATGAAGAGGGTGCCCTTGTGCTTCGCCTCGTCCGTGGCCTTCTTGCGGATCACCGCCAGGGTGATGGTGCGGCCCTGCGGTTCGCGGTAGTCCAGCGGCACGTCGGCGCTCGCGCACTCGAAGCCGCCCTGGCAGTCGGACCAGGACAGGGACGGCACCGGCGGAGTCTTCTCCGAGGCCGTCCCGGTCGTCTCAGCGGCCATCACCTGGACGCCCGTACCGGCCATGGCGAGAGCGGCCGCGGCGGCTCCGGCGATTCTCAGGCGCGTGAAGCGCTTGCGCGCTCGGGTACCGGTCGTACCGGTCCGGCACCCGAGCCCGCGCGTGAGGCGGTTGCCCCGGCCGGGCGAGACGTGATCTTGCGTGGTCACCGCGTGTTTCCCCTCGGGCTGATGCTGCCGTGCTTTTGCTGCCGTGCTTTTGAAGAACCCACCCGGGGTTCTGGAACCCCCTGTTCCAGAACCCCGGTGACGCTCTAAGAGCCCCCGTATGAAGGTGAGTTCGGGGATTGTCTAGCTCAACTGGAGGGGAAATAGCGACAGGAGTGGCCGTGTGTTCGTCCTTCCACCAGATCTTCCCAGTACCCGGCGGTAGTTGGCGCGTTCGCCACGTCGACAAGGGGTAAGGCAGGGCGACTTGGGCGTGAGCTGCGTCACGTCTGCTTTGCGCGGACCGCCCCCCCGCTGCTCTTCCTGACCACCTGCGACTCCCTCCACTGCCTCGTGCCCGAACTCGGCCCGGGCCAGGAGGACTACGTCACCAAGCCCCTGGGCATCGTCGAAGTCCTGGCCCGCGCCCAGGCTCTGCTGCGCGGCCGGAGACCCGGGCGGCGAAGAAGTGCCCTGCTTTCCACACCTGCCGGGGCTTCGGCTACTGGCTTGGCTGCCCCCGGCGTTGAGACGCTCCGCGTCCGCCCGCTGTCAGCTGGACGGCCCTGCTGGACCTGTTCTCCCACACCCTCTGAAAGTGATTGGCAGATCTGTTCCACCGCCGCACTCACGTGACCTGCGGTTTTCCCTCACGGGGGTGGAACAGATCTGCCAATTACCCCTTGATCCCCTACGCGAGCACCAGGAATCTACGCGGTCGCGTCGGTGAGTTCCGCCGGGCGTTTCGGGCCGTCGGCGGCAGATGGCGCGGCTGCACGGTGCCGGGGGATGAACGTGGCCAGGGCGAGAGCCAGGAGGGCCGCTCCGGCGCCGATGGCCATGACGACCTTGAAGCCGTTCTCCGAGGGCAGGGCGTGGCCGGCGAAGTCCGTGGTCATCTGGGCCAGCAGGACGCCGGCGATGGCGCTGGCGAAGGAGGTGCCCAGGGAGCGCATCAGGGTGTTGAGGCTGTTGGCGGCGGCCGTCTCGGAGGCGGGTACGGCGCCCATGATCAGGGCGGGCATGGCGCCGTAGGTGAAGCCGATGCCGCCGCCGATGACGCAGGCCACCAGGATCAGGTGCCAGATCTCGGACATCAGCACGATGCTCAGGCCGTAGCCCGCGGCCACGATCAGGGCGCCGATCATCAGCGTGAGCTTCGGGCCCTTGGCCTTGGTGATGCCGGCGGACACGGCGGACATGGCCATCACCACCAGGCCCTGCGGGGCCATGACCAGGCCGACGCTGAGCATCGACTTGCCGAGGCCGTAGCCGGTGGCCTCGGGCAGCTGGAGCACCTGCGGCAGGACCAGGGACATCGCGAACATCGAGAAGCCGAGCGCGATCGAGGCGAGGTTGGTGAACAGCACCTGGCGGCGGGCGGTGGTGCGCAGGTCCACCAGCGGCTGGGCGGTCCGCAACTCGTACCAGCCCCACGTCAGCAGGAGGACGACGGCGGCGGTGAACAGACCCAGGGTCGTGCCGCTCGTCCAGCCCCAGTCGCCGCCCTTGGAGATGGCCAGCAGCAGACAGATCAGCGCGGCGGACAGACCGAGGGCGCCGACGAGGTCGAAGCGGCCGCCGGTGCGCACCTTGGACTCGGGCACGATCACCAGCACGAGCGCCAGGGCGAGGGCACCGAGGACGGCGGAGGTCCAGAACAGTACGTGCCAGTCGAAGTTGTCGGCGATGAAGGCGGCGGCGGGCAGGCCCAGCGCACCGCCGACGCCCAGGGAGGCGCTCATCAGGGCGGTGGAGCCGGCCAGCCGCTCGGCGGGCAGTTCGTCGCGCATGATGCTGATGCCGAGCGGGACGACGGCGGCGGCCAGGCCCTGGAGCGTACGGCCGACGATCATCGGGACCAGGGACTCGCTCAGCGCGCACACCACCGAACCGGAGATCAGCAGGACGATGCTGGCCAGCAGCATGCGGCGCTTGCCGAACATGTCACCGAGCCGGCCCACCACCGGCGTGGCCACGGCCGCCGCCAGCAGGGTCGCGGTCACCGCCCAGGCCGTGTCGGACGCGGGTGCGTCGAGGAACTCGGGGAGCCTCGGGACGATCGGGATGACCAGGGTCTGCATCAGCGAGACGACGATCCCGGCGAGGGCCAGCACCGCCACCACGGCATTCGGCCTCGGCGGGGCGGACGTGCCCGCGTCGGCGGGTTGGGCAGGGGCGTGGGACATGGCGGGGCCTCCGTCGGAGCAGGAGCAACTGGATTGCTTGAGTTACGCAAAGAAAAGGATTGATTGAGTTAAGCAAGCGATTGCGGAAGGGTCTGTCTCGGTCGCCGTCGCCCTGCGCCTCACGCGCTCGCTTTCTGGATGTACGAGATGTATGAGATTGCGAGATTGCAAGATGGGCGATATGTACGGGATCTGACGGGACGTAGGGGTGTCACCGGGCCCGGCGGCGGACGGGGGGAGTGCTCCGCCCGCCGGACCCGGCGACCGCGCCGTTGCCCGTCCCCACGAGTTCGGCGCGACGGGGTCGCCTCCGCTCAAAGCGGCCCCGGTCTGTGGTGCGGCGGGATCGCCGCGTGGGTTGCTTGAGTTAGGCAAGCACGTTCTGCGGCAGCTGGAGCGGTGCGGCTACGTGATCCGCGTCCCGGACCCGGACGACCGCCGAGCCCAGCGCGTCCAGCTCACCGAGGCCGGACTGGCCGCCGTCCACCGCATACGGGAGGCGAGTCGCCGAGGGGTCGAAGTGGCCCTGGCGGACTGGTCGGCCGGGGATCGGCGGCAGCTCGCCACGCTCTTCCACCGGCTGTACGACGACTTCGTACGACGTGCCGAGGCGCAGGTCGACATCCGGCCCCCGGCCTGACGGACCACCCGCCCGACCGGAGATGTGACACAGGCTCTCAGCCCCGCTGCCGCGCGGGCCGCCCCCGGAGGAGGCCCATGCCCGCGCCGAGGGAGACGACACCCATGCCGGCGCTGGTGACGAGGCCCTGCGCGCCGTCGACGGCGAAGGGCGCGACCGCGGCGACGGCGAGGTTGAACAGGAACAGGAACCACAGGACGGGGCGGGAGGAGAGCAGCGCCTTCACGGGAGTTTCCTTTCGGGGAGAGCCGTGGACTTCCCCGGACGGGGAGCCGTTGACCTTGCGAGAACAACGATCCCGTCGTCGCGCCGCGGTCACGAGGGAGCCGACTCCCGAACCCATGGTGTAGCCCGCTGCACCCCGTGTTCCGGCGGAATAGAGTGAAACGGAAGATGGCTAGACATATGGAGCCCCTCAAGTACCCCAGGAGCTCCGTACCTCAGGAGCTCCACGAGAGCGAGATGAGTGGCCATGGAGCGGGCCATGGAGCGGCGGATCGTCGACGACCAGAGGGCGGGTCCCGGCCCGCACGTCGTCGGTGAGGCGCTCACCGCGCGCGCCACCGTCGACGAACACGGCACCGTCACCGGGTGGAACGACGGCGCCGAAGCCCTGCTCGGATACGCGTCCGAGGAGATCCTGGGCCGGCCGGCGGCCTCCCTGCTCGCCGAGGCACCCCCGGCACGGGAGATGCCACCCTTCGCCCAACTGCCGAGGTGGCACGGAACGCTCGCTCTGCGGCACCGGGACGGCCGCCGTATCGAGAGCAGGGTGCTGGCACACCACCACACGGCGCCGGCGCACGGCGGCGGCGAATGGCTGCTGCTCTCCCCCCTGACCGGGGAGGAGCCCGAGCCCGTCGACGAGACCCTGGTGCGCTGGAGCTTCACCCAGTCTCCGTGCTGTGCCCAGGCGCTGTACGACACGCGGCTCCGGCTGCGGCGCGCCAATGAGGACATGCAGCGGGCCTTGGCCCTCACCGAGGCCGAGATGCGCGGGCTGCGGGTGACCGAGATCGTCGACAACGATGCGGGCGTTCGGGCGGAACAGGCCATGGCGCGGGTGCTGGAGACCGGTGATCCGCAGTACGACGAGAACTATCTGCGCGCCGCCGGGGAGACCCGCGAGCACGCCTGGTCGGTCTTCATGGCGCCGCTGCGCGACCAGGAGGGCCGCATCCAGGGTGTCTGCCTCTCCGCGCACGACATGACGGAGCAGCACTGGGCCCGCAAGCGCCTCCAGCTGATCGCCGAGGCCGGCCGGCGCATCGGCAGCACGCTCGACGTGACGCGGACGGCGCAGGAACTCGCGGACGTGGCGGTCCCGGAACTCGCCGACTTCATCAGCGTCGAACTGCTGGCGTCCCTCGAGGAGCCACGCGAGCAGCCCCCGGCCGCCGCCGGATCGCTCACCCTGCGACGCATCGCCCAACAGTCCGTGTATCCCGGGGTCCCCGAGGCGGCCATCGCCCCGGGTGAGCTGGACGAGTATCCGGAGGGCTCCCCGCCGGTGGAGAGTCTGCGCTCGGGACGCGCCGTGCTGCACCAGGTCACCGAGCCCGCGATCGCAGAATGGATCGTCCAGCGCCCGATCAGGGCCTCCCGCGTCCGCGAGTTCGGCATCCATTCGGTGATGACCGTGCCCCTGTCGGCACGCGGAATCACCCTGGGCGTCGCCGTCTTCGTACGCCACCGGCACCCCGACCCGTTCCAGCAGGACGACCTGGTCCTGGCCGAGGAACTGGCGTCCAGGGCGGCGGTCTGCATCGACAACGCCCGGCGCTACACCCGCGAACGCGGCACGGCCGTCACCCTGCAGCGCAGCCTGCTGCCGCAGAGCATGCCCGAGCAGGCCGCCGTGGACGTCGCCTCCCGCTACCTGCCGGCCGGTGCCCAGGCAGGGGTGGGCGGAGACTGGTTCGACGTGATCCCGCTGTCCGGAGCCAGGGTGGCGCTGGTCGTGGGCGACGTCGTGGGCCACGGCATCCACGCCTCCGCGACCATGGGCCGGCTGCGGACCGCCGTACGCACCCTCGCCGACATCGACCTGCCCCCCGACGAACTGCTCACCCACCTCGACGATCTGGTGGGTCGGCTGTCCACCGAGGCGGAAGGCGCCGGGTGGACCGCCGGGGACGGGGAGACCTCGGGAGATGTCGGAGCGACCTGTCTGTACGCCGTGTACGACCCGGTCTCCCGCCATTGCACGCTCGCCCGGGCCGGGCATCCGCTGCCGGCCATGGTGAGCCCGGACGGCACCGTGGAACTGCTCGACCTTCCGGTGGGACCCCCGCTGGGCCTCGGCGGACTGCCCTTCGAGGCGGCCGAGGTCGAACTGCCGGAAGGCAGCCTGCTCGCCCTCTACACCAACGGTCTGCTCGAATCCCGCGACGACGGCGTCGAAAGCGACGTCGACGGCGGCATCGCCCGGTTGTGCCGCGCCCTCGCCGGCCCCGCCGCCTCCCTGGACATCCTGTGCGACGCGGTTCTCGCGTCCGTACTGCCGCAGCGGCCCTCCGACGACGTGGCGCTGCTCGTCGCCCGCACCCGGGGGCTCGACACCGACCGGGTCGCCTCCTGGGACGTGCCCCCCGAGCCCGCCGCCGTCTCCGAGGCGCGCAAGAACGCCATGGCGCAGCTCGAGGAGTGGGGCCTGACCGACGCGGTGTTCGTCACCGAACTGGTCGTCAGCGAACTGGTCACCAACGCCATCCGGCACGCCGAAGCGCCCATCCAGCTCCGCCTCATCCATGACAGAAGCCTCATCTGCGAGGTCTCCGACGGCAGCAGCACCGCCCCCCACATGCGCCGCGCCCGCACCTTCGACGAAGGCGGCCGGGGCCTGCTGCTGGTCGCCCAGCTCACCCGGCGTTGGGGCACG
Source organism: Streptomyces sp. SA15 (assembly GCF_002291145.1). GTDB lineage: Bacteria > Actinomycetota > Actinomycetes > Streptomycetales > Streptomycetaceae > Streptomyces. The sequence goes on along the minus strand of NZ_NTGE01000099.1, from coordinate 393,648 downwards.
CGCCCGACCTCCAAGGGGAAGACGATATGGGCGGAACAGAGCGTCGAGCAGTCCCGCAAGTAGCCTCGAGCAGTCCCACAAGCAAGGAACAGCCCACATGCAAGAGGGCCGGCCCCCGCCACACGTGTGGCGGGGGCCGGCCCGGTGACCGGTTCTCCGAATCAGGGAGTGACGGTCAGGGAACGACGGTCAGGGAGTGACGGTCACGACAGTGCTGCCGACGCTGTCGGTTCCGTCGCCGTAGCCGACGAGGCCCAGGTAGGAGTGGCCGGTCGGGAGGTCCTTCCAGGAGACGGTGACCTCGGCGGTGCCGCCCATGGACGCCGGCTGCTCGGCCGGGGCGGCGGTGGCCTGGTGGTCCGGCTTGCTGTCCGGGCCGATCAGCCAGGTGTGCAGGGTGTACGGCTGGCTCGTCTTGCCTTCCGGCAGTGCGAACTGGACGACGTACACCGTGTACGTGCCCGGCTTGAGGTCGGCGTGCTCGTCGCTGCTGCCGCCGGGCAGGTCGTTGACGAGGTTGCCGTCCTTGTCGAGGACGAACAGGTCCAGGTCGCTGCCCGCCAGGTGGTCGGCGGACTGGATCGCGACGCGGGCCAGTTTCGTGCCCTCGGGCACGGTGACCTCGGACTTGGCCACGGAGGCCGGCTGCGACGACGCCGTCGGGTCGAAGTTGCGGTTGGTGCCGGTGAGCGTGCCGGTCTTGGTGGTGCCCTCGTACAGGCCGTTCACGGCGGCGGTGAGCTTGCCGTCGTAGCCGGTCTTCGGGGTGAGGGCGACCGAGCCGGTGGCGCCCTTGCCGGTGACGTCGGCCGGCGGGGCGAGCGGCGCGGCGCGCAGGGCGACGGTGCTGCGGACGCGGTGGTCCTTGTCGCTCAGGATGACCGAGCCGTACGACCACTTGCCGAAGGCGGCGTCGGTACGGGTGAAGCTCACCTTGTACGTGGCCGACTCACCGGGCTTCACGGTCAGCGTCTTCGGCGACACCGTGGCCTTGTAGCCGGGCGGCGTCTGCAGCGACGCGGTGTAGACGCCGGTGGTGTCGTCGACGTTGGTGACCGTGCGGGTGATGGTCTGCTTCCCGGTGAACCTGCCGGACGAGATCGTCGGGTAGTTCAGGTCGCTCGGGTCGATCTTCCGGGCGGTGGCACAGGCGTCGGATCCGTCGCCGTACACCGGCTTGTCGCCGACCGCGCAGGAGAACGCGATCCAGTCGGCGGACGTGGAGTCGTAGACCAGGCCAGGCTTGTCGGCGGCGTTGGGGACGACGTGCCCGGCGCCGTAGTCGAGCGGGGTGGCCGCGCTGCCGGAGCGCTGGATCGGCTTGCCGTCGCTGTTCTTGGTGGACGCGGTCGTCATCAGCGCCGACTTGACCTCCATCGGCGACCAGTCGGGGTGCAGCGCCTTGAGCAGCAGAGCCAGACCGGAGACGTGCGGGGCGGACATGGAGGTGCCGGACATGATGCCCTGCTCGCCCTTGAAGGTGCCGTTCTCGCCGCCCGGCGAGGTGCCGGCGACGACGTCGACGCCGGGGGCCGTGATGTCGGGCTTGAGCAGGCTGCCGTCGCTGAGCGGGTCCGGGCCGCCGGAGGAGAAGCCGGCCATCTCGGGGGCCGTCTGACGGACGGCCTTGGCCGCGGCCAGTTCGGCCTTGGCCCCGGAGCCGTCGGCGTACGCCTTGACGGCCTCGCCGGAAGCCTTGTCGAGGTGCGTGGTCGGGACGGTGTGCGCGTCGGCGACCTCCTCGTCGGCCGCGCTGACGTTGTACAGCACCATGCCGACGCCGCCGGCCGCCTTGACCTGGGCGCTCTTGTCGACTCGGGCGTTGCCGCCGCGCGCGCAGACCACGATGGCGTCCTTGACCTTGGCCGGGTCCAGGGCGTCCGGCTGGCACTGCCCGGCCTTGGTGGCGTCCACACCGCTCTTGGCGGCCTTCGCCCCGTCGACCAGCGGCGCGGACGGTACGGCGGAGCCGCTGATGCCGACGCCGGTGTAGGCCTTGCCGTCGCCGAGGGTGACGGTCGTGCGGTAGCCGATGTCGTGGGTGGAGGCGGCGACCGTGGTCACCCACGGCACGCTGTTGCCGGTGGTGTTCGGCCCGTCGTTGCCCGACGAGGCGGAGACGAAGACACCGGCCCTGGCGGCGTTGAACATCGCCAGGAACTCCGGGTCGGTGGTGTCCTGAGCGGGACCGCCGAGGGAGTAGTTGATGACGTCCACGCCGTCGGCCACGGCCTTGTCCATGGCGGCGACGATGTCGATCGTCGAGCAGCCCATGCTCCAGCAGATCTTGTACGCCGAGATGCGGGCGCCCGGCGCGATCCCGGATATGTCGCCCTTGATGCCGCTGTCGGTCACGGCGGCGGGCACGTGGGCGTTGCCGGCCGCGGTGGTCGCGGTGTGGGTGCCGTGGGACTCGGCGTCCATCGGGGACGCCCAGTCGGTGGGGCCGGGGCTGGGGATGCCCTTGTTGAAGTACTGGGCGCCGATCACCTTGTTGTTGCAGGTGACCCGGTGGGCGAGGTCCGCGCCGGGGTCGCAGCTGCCCTTCCACTTCTTGGCGATGATCTCGTCGTCGGTCGTGTTCGGCATCGCCTGCAGCGAGGGGTTGCCGGTGTTGATGCCGGTGTCGAGGACACCGAGGATCATCCCTTCACCGGCCTTGCGCTGACCGCCCGGGAACTTGGAGTACAGGCCCTTGCGGTCCTTCAGACCGAGGAACTCGGCGGTGTCGGGGACGGGAAGCGAGCCGGCCGCGGTCGTGTCGGTGGGGGCGGCGGCGGGCCGGGCGGCGGCTGCCGTGTTCCCGAGCGCAGTGTTCCCGAGCGCAGTGTTCCCGACTGCCGTGTTCCCGCCCGCCGTCTTCGCCGCGCCCGTCGCCTGCCCGGCCGCCGCCGCGTCGGCGTCGGACGCGGCCGTCACCTGGCGCATCTCGTTCCGGCTCAGCGAGACGACGCCCGGGGTGCGGGCCAGCTCGTTGGCCTGACCCGCCGTCAACTTGGCGGCGAATCCGTTCAGTACGTACTGGTAGCTGTACAGCGGCTTCACGCCCTGCACCTCGTCCAGCACCTTGTCGAGTTCCTTCTTCAGGTGGCCGAGGTAGTCGCGCACGGCCTTCGTCCCCGGCTTCAGCCGCTCACCCGGATCGGGCGCCGTCTCGGATGCCGTGGCGACGGGCTTGTCGGCGAGTTGGACGAAGTACGTGCCGCCCTTGTAGGGCAGCCGACCGGCGTCGGCCGAGGAGACCGGCGGCGCGTCGGTGGGTGCGGCCTGGGCGAAGGGCCCGTAGGTGAAGATCAGGCCGCCGGCGACGGCCGGGGCCAACAGGAAAGCGCTTCTACGGCCGACGCGGCGGCGTCGGCGCGGGTGTTGCTGGGACAAGATGGTGCCTTCCCCCTGCGCACGCCGCTAAGTGGGGTGCGCATGACGGTCGTTGGAGTAGTCACGTCCCCCGGGATGGTTTTCATCTTGGCTGCTGAGAGATCACTGTGAGAAGGGTGGGATCTCTGAAAGCGCAACAACTTCACATCTGTTCCACCCGAGTTCGCACAGTCCGGGGGATCCTCGACCTTTCGGACGATCGTCGGCCCGCGTCCCTCGTCCGTTCGGCCGATCCGACGGGCCCCGGCAGCCGCCTACGATGCGCTGCGTAATCTTGGCAACATCCCTGGCCGGCAGCCCGTTGAGGCCGACCGATTCACTCGAGCGAACCCGAAGGAACAGCGAACGTGTCGTCCAAGAACAGTCGTCTCAGGGTCGCTTTGGTGGCCCTCACCGTGGCGGTGGCGGGCCTGGCCCTGGCCGGACCCGCCGCGGCAGCCACGCACCAGACCTCCACAGCCTCCGCGACAGCGGCCACGGCTCCGCAGGATGAAGCGCCCCTCATACCCGTCGACTTCGTGGACCTGCCCACGAGCGCCCTCCCGGCCGACAGCAAGCGGCACAAGTTCACCGTTACCTACCGCAACGAATCGTCGGCGGACCAGACGGTCGCCCCGCAGCTCCTCGTGGAGTCACCGGACGCGGGTCCGTTCCTCAACCCGTCGGACGTCAAGCTGGAGCGGCGCACCGCGCACGGCTGCTGGGAAGCCGTGGAGGTCGGCAGCCAGACCGGCACCCTGTTCACCGACCTCACGACCGCGCAGCGCACCCTGCACGCCGGCGAGACCCTCACCGAGGTCTACCGCCTCACCGTCCTCAACCCGGAGGCCGAGGGCACGGTGCACCCGAGGGTGGCGCTCTACGGCTGACCGCTCCTGGTGACTTGACGCTCGGCCCCGGACAGGTGAGGTACCTGTCCGGGGCCGAAACGCGTCCTACTGACTACTGCTGCGGCGCCGGGGCGGGCGACGGAGACGGGGACGGGTCGACGGCGTCCTCGGGTTCGCCCGGCAGGGGCTCGAAGGCCAGGGCGTCCCAGGCGATCGAGTCGTCGCCGGTACCGTCCGCCGTGTCCGAGCTCAGCGAGACACTCGGGGTGCCCTTGAACTCGTACGAACCCAGCGACACCCAGGTGTTCTCGCCGCCGGTGTCCTGGGAGATCGTCTTGTCCACGACGGTGCCGTCACCGAGATCGATGTGGTACGTCGCCTGGTCGGTGTTGGCCTCGTGGTCGGGCAGGTGGACCATGACCCGCGCCCAGCCCCTGACCTTCCGGTCGGGCGTCCAGGTTCCGGTGACGACCGAGTCGGTGAACTTTGGATCCCGGGTGTGGGTGAGCCAGAAGTGGCCGCCGAAGCCCGCACCGAGTTGGTGGAAGTCGATCTTCGACGGGTAGACGGTCGCGCCGTTCTGCTCCGCGGAGCCGAAGGTGAACGACAACGTGCCCCGGCTGGTCCAGTTCTTGCCGGCGCAGGGGTTGGTGTTGCCGACCCGGAACTTCACCGTGTTGGGCACGTCGTCCACGATCAACGCGTTCTCGGGCAGGGAGGAGGTGCAGGCGGCCGGGCGGGGCGAGGTGACCTCCGGCTCGGGATCGGTCGCCTGGTAGGTCAGCACCTCGGTGCCGCACTTCTCCGCGCAGTCCGTCCACGTCACCGGCTCGTGCCACCAGCACTTGAAGTCGTCCCGCTGGCACGGGCCTTCGGGCTGGCTCGACCCCTCGACCTTGCGGGGCTTGGAGGTGTCGCACTCGTTGACGGTGGGCTTGCAGAAGGCGTCGTGCGGCGGCTGCGCGTCCGGCGCGTTGCCGGTCGGCCAGTCGCCGACCGTGAAGGCCGGAGCGGACGTGCCGGTCGTCGGGTCTGTCTTCTGCTGGGAGTACGCCGCCCAGCCCAGGACCCGCTCCGGGTACGTCCACAGGTTGGGGGTGCGGGCGTCGTCCGGGCCGGACGACAGGAACATCTTCCGGTCCGGCGGGTAGAGGCCGTTGGCCGGGTTGTTGAACCAGCCGAGGCCCCACGGGGCGGCGCTGTCCGAGGCGTTCGGCTCGTTGAAGCCGCTGTTGTACGCCCACAGTGCGTACCACCAGTTCTCCAGGTACTGGGGGTCCCCGCCGTTGACGAGCATGCCGTGGTCGTACAGCTGGTTCCACTTGTCCTGGAGGATCTGCAGCCCGGCCGCGATGTTGGCCGCGTAGTCCACGGTGATCGCCTTCTGCTGCTCGGCCGTGTAGGCGGCGTCCGAGCGGGCCATGCCGGTGGTCACCTGGGAGATGCCGTAACCGCAGTCGGCGGCCGACCAGTTGACGGTGTGGACGCTGCCGGCGTTGCCGTAGTAGCCGCCCTGGATGAAGTTGCCGCTCTCGCCGGCCGCCGCCCTGGGGCTGGCCTGCACCAGATTGCTCTCCTGGGAGAGCACGCCGAGCATGACCTGCGCGGGCACCCGGCCACCGCCCTTGAGGTCGACGGGCGGGAAGAATCCCTGCGGGGTGTACGACGGAAGGTCGGTGCCGTTCCAGCCGGACCGGCGGCGGACGTCCAGCTTGCCCTGCACGGCGAGGTCCGTCGCCCACTCGACCATGGCGGGGGACGGCTGGAGCGACTGGAGCTCGGGGTCGTTGCGCGTGACGGCGCAGGCCCGGTCCGGGTCGGTGGTGGTGTGCGCCGGGCCGTCGTCGACGCTGTTCAGCTGCATGCCGACCGACGGCTTTGCGCTGCCGCGGTCGTCGGTTGGGGCGGACAGGGCAGGGGACTGTGCGGCGCCCTGCGCCTGCCGCAGCGCCTTCGGCTTCACCCGGAAGTCGAAGGTCTGGTCGGTGCCCGGTATCAGGGCGTTGATACCGACCGGCTGCGCGGTGCCGGGCGTCTGGGCCGTGGTGATGTTCTTGCCACCGGCCGCTTCGGCGCCGTTGCCGATACTGGTCAGGGCGAGAGAGCCGGTGGTGGAGACCTCGGACGAGGCGGGGACGTCGAGCAGCTTCCAGCTCTTGGGCAGAGCGGAGCCCGTGATCTCCTCCCGCGCGTCCTTCCCGGTCACGAAGACCCGGCCGCCGTTGCCGCGCACGGACAGGGCCCCGAGCAGGCCGGAGCCGAGCAACCGGTCGGAGCCGGCCTGCGTGACCCGGCGGATCTGTACCCGCTCCTTGGCGGCCGGGACCTGGTAGGCGAGGCCGCTGCCCGCGTCCGGCACCAGCCGGAACGGCATTCCCTCCGTACGGGCCAGGGTGTCGATACGTCCGTCGCCGTTCACCGAGACCACCGAGTCACCGGTGGCCGCCGCGATCCCGTTCCCGAAGGGCACGGCGGAGGTCAGGAGCCCCTTGACGGTCTGCTGCCCCGTCAGCTTTCCCTGCCGCGCGTCGACGGTCAGCAACTGTGTGTCGTCGCCCTGCGGCCGGGTGAGCACGGCCTGCTCGCCCTCGCCGCAACCGGGGTTGAAGTAGGCGAGGGAGACCAGCTCCGGCAGCTTGGTCACCGCGCCGTTCTCCAGGTCGACCACGGCCGCGAAGGCGCCCTTCTGGAAGCCCTCCTGATCGTTGATCACCTGCCGGGGTGCGTAGACCACCACGGCGCGGTCCCCCGACGCCGTCATACAACTCTGGCCGATCCACTGGTCGGTGTCGATGCCCGGCTCGGACAGGGTGGCCGCGGTGCGCCAGGCGTAGGCGTCCGCGGCGTCGGCGGTCAGGATGTGCAGTCCGGTGCTGTCCCCGTCGTACGCGACGATCCGGTCGTCGGACCGCTGCCATCCGGACGGTAGTTGGGAGGTGTCGGTGACCCGGTCCGACAACGGTGTGGGGTTCGGACCGGACGAGCCGGTCAGGGCCGCCGACGCCAGCGGGGCGATGAGCGCCATCGCCAGCACGGATATCCCTCCGGCCGCGAGTATTCGGCCCCGTCGGCTTTTCGGCACCCGCCAGCGGTGCCTTCCTCCTGGGGTTTCACGAGAAGTGCGCAAGGTGTTCCGTCCGGATTCATTTATGAAGGTCTGTGCCGGCTTTGACGGTTCCCCCGACGCCGGTGCAGCGGAAGTTATCAATCCGATGTGGCCGCTCCAGGTGGCCGAGGTGTTCTACCGGGCGGTATCCACGAAACATCCACGAGATCATTAATGAGACGGCCGGATGAGGTTCTGGGAGGGGTCCCGTGCGGCACGGTCAGAATTCCTCGCATGCGTGAGACCAGCCGGGCCGAAGTCCGCGAGATCGCGGGAGCCATAGCGAGCGAGACCGTCATGCGATACGCCGACGCCCTCGCCAGATCGCCCTACGCCGAACAGACCATGGAGACGACGGCGCAGCGCGTGGCCACCGAGGTCGCCCGCGCCATCGCCGACGAACGCGTCGCCCATGCCGACGAGATCGTCCGGGCCGCCGAGGAGGCGGCCGGGAACACGGCCACCGAGACCGCGCAGCGGGTCGCCGAGAAGACAGCCGCGAGTCTCACGGCCGAGGCGGCGGCCAAGTCGCTGGAGGAGGCGCGCGAAGCGGTCGCGGAGGCGCTGGAGGAATCCCGCCGGGCGGTCGAGGCCGCGCTGGAAAAGGCGCGGGGCGAGGCCAAGTCGGCGCTGGAGAAGGCGCGGAGCGAGGCGAGGGAGGAACTGGACAAGGCCCGGACGGAGGCGAAGGAAGCGCTCGGGCAGGCACGGAGCGAGGCGAGGGAGGAACTGGACAAGGCCCGGACGGAGGCGAAGGAAGCGCTCGGGCAGGCGCAGAGGGAGGTGAAGGAGGAACTGGGTCAGGCGCGGACGGAGCTGGAGGATGCGCAGGAGGAGCTGAAGAAGGCGCTCTCGAAGATCCGGGTCGACCTGGCGGACGCCAAGGGGGAGTTGGACAAGACGCTGTCGAAGGCCTGGACGGCCCTGATCGCGGCGCGGGATCAGGTGACGGAGACCGTCGGCCGGTTCGCCCGGGAGGAGGCGGTCCGCGCGGTCCTCGAGACCGTCGCCGAGAAGGTGCCGCCCGTCGTGGAGGTCAGGGTGGCGGACGCCGACCCGGTCCGCGTCACCGGCCACACGCACGCCGTACTGCCGGACGTACTGCTCGCCCTCGGCGCCGGCTGCCACGTCCTGCTGGTGGGACCGGCCGGCACCGGCAAGTCGATGATGGCCCAGCAGGCGGCGGAGGGGTTCGGCCAGGAGTTCCACGCCCTGTCCCTCGGCCCGACGACGCCGATGAGCAAGATCTTCGGCTACTACGACGCGCACGGGACCTACCACGGAACGCCCTTCCGCAGCGCCTTCGAGCACGGCGGCCTGATGCTGCTCGACGAACTGGACAGCGGCCACCCCGGGCTCCTCGCGGAACTGAACCAGGCCCTGTCCATCCGCTCCTGCGCCTTCGCCGACGGCATGGTCGCCGCCCACCCGGAGTTCCGCCTCGTCGCCACAGCGAACACGTACGGCACCGGCGGCGACCGGCAGTACGTGGGCCGCCAGGCGCTGGACGCGGCCACGCTCGACCGCTTCGTCGTCATCGACGTACCGGTGGACGAGGACCTGGAGGAGCGCCTCGCACTCGCGCACGCGCCCGCACGGCAGGAGGACACCCTGCGGGTGATCGAGAAGGTACGGCGGCTGCGCGCCACGGCGGCCGAGAAGCGGCTGCCGGTGATGTTCTCGCCCCGCGCCGGCATCGACGCGGCGAAGCTGCTCCAGGCCGGGGCGAGCGTGGAGCAGGCCATCCGGTGGCGGGTGGTACGGGGCATGTCGGCGGCCCACCGCTCGGCGCTGGGGCTGGGAGACGGCGGAGAGGACGGCGAGGAGTGAGCCGGATCAACGCCGAGCCGGGGGACACCGTCCACGCACTGCCGGTGATGTGGTCCTGGCAGGAGTTCGTCGACCGGGCCCGCGAGCCCGACAGCATCGACAACGGAGACGGGCGCAACTACACCGACGACGAGTGGGCCGGCGCCTCGTGGGAGGAGGCGCTGCGGCTGGCCGAGGACGGCTGGACGACCGTACTGCCCGAGGTGGAGGCCGAGGTGGCCGAGCTGCGCGAACGGGTCGGGGACCAGGTGCTGACCACCGCCCTGGTGCCCGCCTGGGACGTCACCGGCAGCGAGGTGGACGTCGGCGTCTACCTGAGCGGCGTACCGGAGTGCATGGTGGACGCGGTGCCACAGCGAATCTCGGCACGAGGCCGGGTAGTGACGTTCCTGGTCCCGACCGGCTACGTCAACACCACCCCCCACTCGGCCGTGCACCACCGGGGCGTGGCCCTGGCCGCCCTGTGCTCGTCCATCATCGCCTCCGGGCACAGCGTCGAGATCTGGTCGGGCTTCTGCTCCTACGTGAGCGATACGGACCGGTACGCGTCGGTGGCGCGGGTGGTCTCGGCGGCGGAGCCGCTGGACATCGGCCGGCTGATGTTCGTGATGGCACATCCGGCGATGCTGCGCCGCCTGTGGTTCGCGGTGTGGGACAGCGCCCCGGAGCCGGTGGCCCGCCGCTTCAAGCAGGAGGTGTACGGCAGCGCGTCGTACGACTGCTTCCCGGAGGATCTCCCGGAGGGCATCACGGACCCGTACGTCCTCCCCTACCTGTCGCCGGAGGACAGCCAGTGGGAATCGACGGACACGGCGCTGGCATGGTGCCGGAAGATGTTCGCGGGGCTGGGGCTGCTGCGGGCATCCTGAAGAGAGAGGGTTTGCCCCGTTCCGGGCGAGGGTGCTCCGCGTTCCGGAGAGAGGATGTGACCCCCATGCCTGAACTGCCAGACGTCGAGGGATTCCGAAGGGTGCTCGAATCCTGCGCGAAGGGCCGGGTCATCCGCCAGGTCGACGTCCGCGACGCGGGCGTCCTGCACGGGGTGAGCGAGCGGCGCCTGCGCGAGGCCCTGGAGGGCCGGCGCTTCACCACTCCGCAGCGCCACGGAAAGTGGCTGCTGGCCCACACCGGCGGCCCCACCCTCATCCTCCACTTCGGCATGACCGGCCAACTGCTCTGCGCCCACGCCGACGACGCCCCCGAGCCCCACGACCGCGTCCTGTTCACCGTCGGCACCGACCGCCAGCTCCGCTACCGCGACCAGCGAAAACTCCAGGGCCTCTGGCTGGCCGAGGACGACTCCGAGGTCGTACGACTGCTGGACGATCAGGGCCCCGACGCGCTGACGGTGGACCGCGACGACTTCGAGGCCGCGCTGGCCTCACACCGAGGCCGCGTCAAGGCGGTCCTCACCGACCAGTCGGTCCTGGCCGGCCTCGGCAACCTGCTCGCCGACGAGATCCTGTGGCGAGCCGGCCTGAGCCCCGCGACCCGGTCGAGCGACCTCACGGAACCGCAACGCCGCCACCTCCACACGACCATGCGCCGCACCCTACGCGCCGCGGTCACGGCCGGCTGCGTCCCGCCCCGCGACTCCTGGCTCACGGGCCACCGCGACGACCCGGACCCGAGATGCCCGCGCTGCGGCGGCCATCTGCGGCGGTCGCGTATGGCGGGGCGGGGGACGGTGTGGTGTCCGGGGTGTCAGGGGGACGGGGCCTGAATTCAGTAATTGGCAGATCTGTTCCACCGGCACGGCCGCGTGACCTGCGGTTTTCCCTCGCGGGGGTGGAACAGATCTGCCAATTACCGCACTGGTCAGACCCGGTCCAGCGAGCGGTGCGGCCCTTCCGGGAGCTCGACCTTGATCCCATCGCCTGGACGCACCACGCCACCCACCTTCACCACGCTCATGATTCCGGCCTTCCGCACGATGCCGCCGGCCTGGTCACGGCCGACGACCTGCTTCAGCAGACCTTCCTGAAAGTTGTCGATCTGCAGGCACGGATTGCGCAGGCCGGTCACCTCCACCACCGCGTCGTCGCCGATGCGCAGCACCGCACCGACAGGCAGGGCAAGGAGGTCGATCCCGCGCGTGGTGATGTTCTCGCCGAGCTCGCCGGGCGCCACCCGGAATCCCGCCTCACCCACCTCGGCCAAGAGCTCCTCATGGATGAGGTGAACCTGGCGCAGGTTCGGCTGGGTGGGGTCCTGCGCGACGCGTGAGCGGTGCTTGACCGTCACACCGGCGTGCACGTCCCCTTCGACGCCGAGACCTGCGAGCAAGGTGATGCTCTCCCGGTTCGGCTTGGTGAACGAATACTCGCCGTTGCTGCTGACCGCGGTCACCGTTGCGCTCATGATCCCGAGCCCCCTGTTCAGTAGCGATGATCTGTCAGGAACCTAACGCTCAACGCCTATGGTGCGCACCCGCGTTCAATCGCGGGCCGGCTCGTTGAAGATGCAGTTTCATGGACGACTCGTCACCAGGCTGGGGTCGGCTCCCGGTCATGGCTGAACGCCGGTGAACCGGCCTGAATGAGACGGAAACTGAGAACGGCCCGTCCGACAGTCGTTGTCAGTGGCCTCGCCTAAGGACTGTCCCGTAACTGCTGGCCAGGCCGGTGAGTGGGGCGCGGAAACTGCGTGGCCGTTGCGCCTGCGCGCCAGCAGGCTGCTCTCAGTCCTTGACGGGGGCCGACGGGCGCGGCGGCCTCGTCCATACGTGGTGGGTCCGTTACTGCCCACTTCCCCATTCGTTACTTACAGTGAAGGGCGAGTACTCTCCGTGTGGTGGTGCGGCTGTCTGCGCACCACCACGAGTAAAGAAGGCAAAGGATTTCTGTGCTCAAGAACATCGCTAGGGCTTCCCTGGCCACCACCGCCGCGCTGGCGTTCATGGCCGCCGCTGCCGGGACCGCCTCCGCCGCCGACAAAAACACCTCCAACCCCCGCAGCGACGCCAGGTGCAGCAACCCCCTCCTCATCCTGTCGCCCGGCACCAAGATCGACGGCAGCCGCTGCTCGAGCGTTACGGTCCTCCACCAGGAGATCGACAAGAACAACAGCAACAACACCTCCGTGCTGTCTGCGCTGTTCGGCCACAAGCGCTGATCCCAGCTCTCTCCCTCCCTCGCGTCCCTTCGAAAGGAACGGAAGTATGACTTCTCGCACCCGGGCCCTGGTGATCAGCGCCCTTACCGCCGGTCTGCTCGCCCTGATGGCCGCCCCCGCCAGCGCCATCGCCATCGACGTCGCCGGCTTGATCATCGAGACGCCGCCTATCTAAGTACCAGTACCTCCCTGCGGTTCCTGCCGCCCTTCCTCCGCCGCTGGAACCGCGTGCCGGGCCCCCTCCGGGCCCGGCACGCGTAGTCCCGCCGACGCGCGAGCAAGAGGGATCGGCCGCCGGTTTCGGTGAGCGCTTCAGGTCAAGGTCGGTGGAGTCTCAATGACCCGGTCAAGCGCTGCTGCCAGGCTGAGACGGCCACCCGCCCCGCCGGGCCCGAGTGATCACCCGGGGAGCGAACCCGTCCGCCCTTAATCAGGCCCTCCGCCACGCCCCCAGCAGTTCCTCGGGCCCGTACGCCGCCTGGAGTCCCGAACAGCTGACTCCGCTGCGGGAGACCGCCACGAGCGGTACGGGATCGTCCGTGATCGCCGCCCGGTGTTTTTGCAATGCCGCCAAGTCATGGCTGTCGAACGCGGAGTTCTCCAGCCACTTGACCGAGCCGAGGAAGAGCAACTGCTTGGCCACCGGTTGCCGGTCGGCTCCCACCAGGTCGATCTCGACGTCGTTGCTGCGGGTCCAGTAGCCGCCGATCGCTGGAGCGGTCGGCAGGGCGTCGTCCGGCAGTAGGCGGGCCAGGGACTCCCGGACGAGTGGCTCGATGGCGCGGCCTCGCCAGCTCGTCCATTGCTCCTTGATCCGGCTCAGCGTGAGGTCGCCCCGCATTCGTTCGATCTCCGCCATGTGCGGATCCAGGAACATCAGCCAGAACCGCAGGTAGGGGTCGGCCACTCGGTAGCGGCGCTCCTTGGACGGCTTGGTCGAGAGCGGCAGTTCGGCTGCCACTACTCGTTTCTCGGTCAGTACGTCCGTGGCTCGCGTGAGGGTGGTGTGGGCGATGCCTCCGGCGGCGCGCGCGATGTTCGTGAAGGTCCGCTCTCCCGTGCCGATGGCTCGCAGCACTTCGCGGCTCATCGCCTGCGGCGGGAACTCCGCGGCCAGCGATCGCTCGGCCGAGACCAGCAGTGCCGAGATCGGATTGTCCAACGAGTCGCGGAGAAATTCCCAGACATCCGCACCTCTGCGCCACTCGGCGCAGATCAGTGGCAGCCCGCCGGTGATCAGGGCGGCGTCGAAGGCGGACGACGGCGGCAGGTCGAGCATCTCGCCGATGTCGGCCGGGTTCAGCGGCCCCAGGATCATCTCGCGCCCGCGTTGGTGGAAGGGGCGGTCGTAGCTGTTCAGTGCCTCCATCATCGACAGGTCGGAACCGACCAGGAGGAGGAGCACGGGCTTGCGGCTGAGCAGGCGGTCCCATGCCCGCTGGAGCATGCCCTCGAAGGCGTCGATCCGGTTCATGAGATACGGAACCTCATCGATGACGACCACGCTCGGGCTGTCGTCGGGGAGGATGTCCGCGAGCAGCCTGAATGCCGCGTTCCACTGTCCCGGCGTCTCCTCCGAGAACAGCGCCCGCTCGGGCAGGTTGGACCTGGAGACCGCGTCGATCAGCTCCGTCAGCTCGTCCTCCGCCGAGCCGCCCGCCGCGGTGAAGAAGAGATACGGCGTCTCGGAGCGCCGGATGAACTCCTCCACCAGGGTGGACTTGCCGATCCGGCGCCTTCCGCGCATGAGGACGCACCGGCCGGGCTTCGCGGAACCCGCGGCTTCGCGAACCTCCTGGAAGGCGCGGTGGAGCACGTTCAGCTCGCGGTCCCGTCCGATGAAACGGTGCATGGCGCGACTCCCAGAGCAGGAGGAATAGTATCGCTGGCGATACTATCTCGCTCGATACCATCCCTCCCGTACTGAAGCCGGGGAGGCCGCTGACGCGGCCCCCGCCCCCGTCAGCTCGGCTTCAAGATGATCGCCTGGCCACCCGCAGGGGCCATGCCCACGTCCAGCGTGGTCTCCGAGGTGACCGTCCGCGTACCGACCACGACCGGCGTACGGAACGGGCTGCTGCCCGGCGTGCCGTCGGCGTACACGGTCGCCGTGTAGCTTCCGCTGCCCAGGAACGACAGCGGGATCGACAGCGTCCGGGCCGTCTCGTTGGTCATCGCCCCGAGGTACCAGGCGGAGCCGCCCCGTCGGGCGACCGCCACGTACTCGCCGATCGATCCGGCCAGGGTCCTGCTCTCGTCCCAGGTCGTGGGGACCGCGTTGAACCAGGGCAGGCCGGGCCAGCCGGCGGGGTTGGCGTACTTGGACGGCCTGTCGTACCAGAACAGGAAGTTGAGGGGCTGGTAGTACACCGCGGCCATCGCCATCTGGTGGGCGTTGGTCGTCTTGTTGCGGGACTGGCCGTAGCAGATGGTGTAGTCGATCGGGCCGCCGATGTTGCGGGAGAAGGGCAGCGTCACGTTGTGGGTGGCGGTCGGGAACTGCTCGTTGCCCCGGACGCCCTCCAGGCTGATGTAGTTCGGGTAGGCGCGCTCGTAGCCGAACGGCCGGACGTCGTCGTGCATGTCGATCAGCAGCTCGTACTTGGCGGCCGTCCGCGCCCAGCCGGTGATCTGGTTCGTCATCGACTGCGTTCCCTCGTTGATGAAGCCCAGCTTGATGCCCGCGACGCCCCAGCTCTTGTAGAGGCCGAACAGCGCGTCCGCGTCGGTCAGCGCGATCCGGTTGACGTAGAGGAAGACGCCGATGCCCTTGCCGGTCGCGTACGAGATGACCGACGGCAGGTCGATGGCGGCGATCGGCTTCGTCGCGTCGGTGGTGGTGAACTCGGGGCCGTACCAGCCGGCGTCGTACTCGATGTATTCCACGCCGCGGGCCACGGCGAAGTCGACGCCCGCGAGGCCGGCGGCGGTGCTGAGCTCGCAGCGGAAGACCTTGCCCGGCTTGATCCACGAGGTGTCGGTCAGGGCGATGGGCGGGGCCAGGTTGAGCACCAGCTCGGCGTTGTCGACCAGCTCGGCGTGCGTGGCCCCGATCACGACCGCGCGCCACGGCGTGGCGAACGGGGTGGTGACCGTGGCGGTCGTCTCGACCGGGCCGGAGCCGCGGGCGGTGTGCTCCATCAGGAAGGCGGAGAGGGTGCCGGGCTGCCCGGGGACCGAACTGAGCATCAGGCGGGGGAAGTCCAGGCGGGCGGACTCGCAGACGCAGGCGATGTACCCGTTGGAGAGGGCGGCGGTCAGGGGCAGGTCGGTCAGGGGGCCCTGGTCCGTGCTCGGCGTTCCGGTGGAGGGGATCGCGTCGGGGGCGACCGGGAGGTAGGCGTCCTCGTCGCGTGCGCTGTAGACGGTGGTGTCGTCCGGGAAGACGAACGTCGTCAGTTCGTCAGCGATGGTCGTGGTGCCCTCTTCGAGGAGGATGTAGCGCAGGGCCACGCCGGTCCTGTACGCGCGGATCCGGACGCCGAAGCGGATCCCCGAGGCGGTGTCCTGGAGGGTCCAGCGCTGCTCCTGGTAGTGGTCGGTGACGGTCGCGTTGCGCCCGTACACGGGGGACCAGGTGGTGCGGGTGGTCCGGAAGTCGTCCCGGAGGAGCGTCACGTCGCTGCCGAGGACGGTCCCGTCGGCCAGCCTGAGGCCCAGGGCCGAGGTGTCGATCACCGTCTTGCCGTTCCGGGTGGCGGACCACCGGAGCGCCCCGTCCACCACCGACATGGTGATGGACGTGCCGCCCATGCGTGCGGTCGCGCGGGGCGCACCGGCCGGGGCGTCCGCCGCGAGGGCTGGCGCCGTGGCACCGAGGCCCACCGCGGCCGTCCCGACGGTGACGGCCGCGCCCTTGAGCATCCCGCGGCGGGACAGTGCCCCATCTTCTGAAGTTGCCCCATCCTCTGAAGTTCTCATCGCACTCTCCGGCCCCGACCTGAGTCATGAGTAGTAAGCGGTTTCCGTCGGGGGGACGGTAGTACGCGGAGCTGAGGTCTCACTACCCCCTTGCAAGAAACCCGGCGAAGGCACGGGTCATCGTGTTGTGGGCACTGGCGGCGAACAGCGGGTCCAGATGGTTCATCCCCTCGTCCGTCTCGTACACGGCGTACGGAATATGGGAACCGGTTACGACGCGCCGGGCACCGGTCTCGACCGTCCCGCTGGCGTAGCTCGTCTGGAAGGCGTAGAGCGGTACGTCGATCCCCGCGCCGTGCTGCAGCCGGAGCCCGAGGGAACGGGCGAGGTCCGTATCGGCGTAGGCATCGGTGACGTCCAGGTCCACCGACAGCCGGGACGGCCAGTACCACTCCCAGACCGTCGGCTCCGGGCCCGCGTACGCCGCCGCGACACGGCCGATGGGCGTGATGCCCTCGTCGATCCAGCCGCGTACGTCACCGCCGCCACCGCTCTCGGCGACGCGCCCCGAGTGCACGCTGATGTCGTTCGGCCAGCCGAACCCGGCGTCCACCAGCGTTCCCAGCAGCGCGGCATTGGTGATCGGATACGGCAGCCGCAGCGCGTCGGGCAGCCGGGGCTGCAGGACCGACCGGCCCTCGGGCTCGACATGCGCGTACCAGCCGGCGAGCTGGTACCAGATCTGCGAACTCTCCGCGCGGCTGCCCAGGCCGACCCCGCTGAGGGTCATGTCGAAGACGGCACCGCCCTCGATGGCCGTGAGCCGCTCCCGTACCTCCTCCGGCGAGTCGCTGACCGGCGCGCCCGTTCCGTCGAACGCCCCCAGGACACCGCCGTCGATCAGCGCCAGGCCCGCGAGGTCCCGGTACCCGGGGTGCCCGTCGAAGTCCCAGGCGGCGTACGCCATCGCGGTCGTCGCGCCCCAGGAGTGACCGCCCAGCACCACCCGCCGCCGGCCCCCGGCACCGGCCGCGAGCACCACCGTACGCAGATCCTCCAGGGTGAGCCGCAGACCCCAGCCGGCGGCGTATCCGGAGGCGGCCGGGTCCTGTGAGCGGTAGTGGCCGTCCAGGTAGTACGCGGCCGGGTCGGCGGTGGCGAACCCGGCACGGTCGGCCAGGTTCTCCTCCCGCCGGTCGAACGCCCACACCTGGACGCCGGGCACCGCCCGCACCAGGTCCCTGGCCACCAGCCGGAAGTCGTTGGCCGCGCCGAACATGCCCGGCACCAGGACCACCACGGTGCCCGCCCGCTCCGGCCCGACCTTGAGCACATGCACCCGGTCCGTCCCGACGGGACCGCCGCCACGGCCCACCGGTATCGGGACATACGGCTCCGCGGTCACCCCGCGGCTGCCGTGTCCCCGCCCCGACGCCCATGCCGCGCCGGCTCCGGCTGCGGCGGCTCCGGCGGCCCCGGCGGTCAGCGCCAGACCGCCGACCAGTCCACTGAGTACGGTCCTGCGGTGTGGCAGATGGCTCGTCATGTCTGCGTATCTCCTTGAGAGTTGAAGAAAACGGAACGCGTCCCAGCTTCCTCCAGCCCTCGGGACAGCCGGTCGCGGGGGTCGCCGCGTCACCGCCGCCGCACACCACGAACCGGGCGAAGGAGGCGAGCGGGCCGTGTCCGCCTGGACAACGAACGCAACCCCAGGTCACTGACCTGGGGTTGCTTCGTTCTCAGGCGGGCGGAAACTTCGCGGTGGCCGGCCCGGTTGCCACGGGCGGGTCGGTCTACGGCCTTGTCTGCTTGGGCCCGTTCACGGAGTCGGCGGCGTGCCGGGGGCCGTGTCGAGGTGAGAACTGGCCGACGAGTTCACGGAAGCAGACCAGGGCGGTGATCGGGGGAATCCCGACGATCACCATCGCCAGCAGGGAATGCGGTGACTGTCCGATGCACAGAGCCACCGCCGTGCCGGAGGAGAGCAGCATCACAGCCCAGGACCGCCGGGCGGATCGGTACTGAACGGATGCCCGCAGGATGGATAAACCCGCCACGAGCCACGGCCCGTACACTGTCAGTGGCCACCACTGCGCCAACTTCTCCGACACCACCAGCCGCGCGATGCTGTGCAGTTGTTCGTACGAATAAGAGATGGACCAGCTCAGCATCGTCACTGCGCACGTGGTGATCATTGCGATAAGGATCGCAACAGTGATGATCCTGGGGTTGCGGGGAGCGATGTGATTCCCTGGCCGGGGTCGCCGTCGACTGACCGGGCGGCGCGGACGCGTATGGATGTCCAGTGGGGGAGGAACGGTATCCATGCCGTGCGTCGTATGCAGCATCTGAGCCAGTTCTTCATCCGGATCCCATGCCTCCGACGGGAGCGCCGGATCAGGGACGTGCCAGATGTGCTGCGTCTCAAATGGCTCAGTAAAACTGGGGAACTGGTTTACCGCGTCATAGTCGGTTCTCATCCTGAATCCTGTCCGTCCTTGACCCCTGCGCGCTCCGGTTCAGAATGCTTCGTTCAGAGCGCGAGCCTTGGTCCGGCCGACGACTGGGCTGGGGTGTCATGTCCCTCCATCGCGGCCCGCAGGTATTCACTCTCCATCCGGCTGATGGTCTCAAGGAAGTCCTCAAGCAGGTCCGAGCAGTGCTTGAGGGTCACTCTCCCGCCGGCCAACTCGAGCCAGACGGTGCTGTTTTCCGTAGCGGTCTGATCAGCTGGGAAGAAGATCCGCTTTTCCGGTTCTCCGCAACCTCCCTCACGCGAGAGGAACGGATGAGCTTCACCTGCATGCCTTTCCTTCCAAGTCACAACCACCTAACGAGCACCGCGCAGCGGCAGGCATCGGGCATTTGGGGGAATGAAAGTCGGCCATTGGTGACTATCCCAAGTATCCGATGAAAGGGCATGGCTGATGAAATTCTGAAGATGTATGACGCGGTGTTATTGGCTTCCCTGACCTACAGGCCGCACGCCACTCGCCGCACGCCACTCGCCGAACGTCACTCACCACACGCCGCACGCCACTCGCCATATGCCGCACGCAGCACCGCGCCCGGCGTCCGGACCCGGTTCGGGCCCAACGCCGGGCGAGGGGAGGAGATTGGAACAGACTGACACCGAGCCGGCACCGGCGCCCCCGGTGTGACACCGGGGGCGCCGGTTTCAGCGGCCCGTGCCCTTGGCGGAGGTGCGGCGGCGGCCCTGGGCGGGGCGGCTGCGTCGTCCGCGCTGGGAGGAACCCGAGCGCTCGGGGCGCTTCTCGGTGACCGGCGGGGTGAGGACGACGGGCACGCCCGTGGGTGCCTGTGCGCCGGTGATGCGGGTCAGTTCGGCCTCGCCCGAGCGGACGCGGGTGGTCCGCGGGGTGATGGCGGCGTCGGCCATCAGGCGGGTCATCTCGCGGCGCTGGTGGGGGAGGACCAGTGTGACGACGGTGCCGGACTCGCCGGCGCGTGCCGTACGGCCGCCGCGGTGCAGGTAGTCCTTGTGGTCGCTGGGCGGATCGACGTTGACGACGAGGTCGAGGTCGTCGACGTGGATGCCGCGGGCCGCGACGTTGGTGGCCACCAGAACCGTGACGTGGCCCTCCTTGAACTGGGCCAGGGTCCGGGTGCGCTGGGACTGGGACTTGCCGCCGTGCAGGGCCGCGGCACGCACGCCGACGGCCAGGAGCCGCTTGGCCAGCCGGTCCGCCGCGTGCTTGGTGTCCAGGAACATGATCACGCGTCCGTCACGGGCGGCGATCTCCGTCGTGGTGGCGTGCTTGTCGACCTCGTCCACGTGGAGCACGTGGTGCTCCATCGTGGTGACCGCGCCCGCGGACGGGTCGACCGAGTGCACCACGGGGTCGTGGAGGTAGCGGCGTACCAGACGGTCGACATTGCGGTCGAGAGTGGCCGAGAACAGCATCCGCTGGCCGTCGGTCCGTACCTGGTCGAGCAGGGCGGTCACCTGCGGCATGAAGCCCATGTCGGCCATCTGGTCGGCTTCGTCCAGCACGGTGATGGCGACGCGGTCCAGGCGGCAGTCGTCCCGGTCTATGAGGTCCTTGAGCCGGCCGGGTGTCGCGACGACGACCTCGGCGCCGGCGCGCAGGGCGCTCGCCTGGCGGCCGATCGACAGACCGCCGACCACCGTGGCGATCCGCAGGCGCAGGGCGCGTGCGTAGGGGGTGAGGGCGTCGGTGACCTGCTGGGCCAGTTCCCGGGTGGGTACGAGGACGAGCGCCAGCGGATGCCGGGGCTCGGCCCGCTGCCCCTCGGTACGGGCCAGCAGGGCCAGGCCGAAGGCGAGGGTCTTGCCCGACCCGGTGCGCCCGCGGCCCAGGACGTCCCGGCCGGCCAGCGAGTTGGGAAGGGTCGCGGCCTGGATCGGGAACGGGGCGGTCACGCCTTCGGCCCCGAGGGTGGTCAGCAGCCGTTCAGGCATGTCGAGTTCGGCGAACGCCTCGACCGGCGGCAGTGCCGCGGTGTGGGTGACCGGCAGGGCGAACTCACCGCCGGGCGCGGCGGGACGGCCTCCGCGACCGCTCCGCGCGGGCTTGGCCGAACGGGAAGGAGCGCTCTGGCGGTCCGTCCCCTGAGAGTGGGCGCGGTTGCCCCGGGCGGAGCCGGCGGTGCCCCTGTCGGTACGGGAGCGGGAGGAGCCGTTGTTCGTGCGAGCTGTGCGGTTCAAAGGGAACCTTCCTCGATGCGGCACACGTATCGAGGAATCCCTCCGAGCGGCGACGGGCCGTATGAGGATTCGCAAGAACTGAGCCGAAGAAAACGAAAAAAAGACCGGGACCGGGCGCGAGATCCGGCGGGTTTCCGATCGGCCGAGAACTGGGTGCGTTTCGGCGGTTGGCTGTGCGATGAGAATGCGATGAGCCGGGGCCCGCACCCCAAGAGTGCGGGCCCCGGCCACGTGGTGCGCGTCAGCGTCAGGCGGGAACGATGTTCTCGGCCTGCGGGCCCTTCTGGCCCTGCGTGACGTCGAAGGTAACCTTCTGGCCTTCCTGAAGCTCGCGGAAGCCCTGGGTGGCGATGTTCGAGTAGTGGGCGAAGACGTCGGGGCCGCCGCCGTCCTGCTCGATGAAGCCGAAGCCCTTTTCCGCGTTGAACCACTTCACGGTGCCAGATGCCATATTGAATCTCCCTTGAGGGTAGTGCCCGGGTCCGCACCTTGCGGACCCGGCGTCGCAACAACGAGTACCCGACCGGAAAGATCCGGACATGAAAAGAGTGCTCGTCGACGGAAGGTCGGAAGAGCACTCAAAAGTCTCTGGTAACCAAAACTGCAACTCTTACCACGATAGCACAGGTTGGTTGGGAAGGGCCGACCCCTCAACCCGGGTGTCGCCCCCATCATACGCCTGACCTGCGCATTCGTACGATCGAAGAACCGTCACCTGGTCGCGGCCTGGCGGGAGGCCAAGGTGTTCACCGACGCCGAGCGCGCTGCCCTGGAGCTCACCGAGCAGGGCACCCGCATCGCGGACGCGGCCGGCGGCGTCACGGACGAGGTCTGGGAGAGCGCCGCCAAGCACTACGACGAGGAGCAGCTCGCCGCCCGGGTGTCCCTCAACTGTCTCCCAGGTCCCCTGGCTGCGCAGCTTTCGATCCGGTCCGACTCCTTGACCGTCGAGATTCGAACGGTGTAGACATCGCGCCAGCGCATGTTTACGTAAACATGACCAACCGAACTTCTGTGTCTCGCCGGGACGCGGCACGCAGAAGAGTTGGAGTACTCGAGATGGCACACCGCACCCGCAAGCGACGGCTCATGGGGATCGGCGTCACCGCCCTCGCCACCGGGACCGTCCTGGCCACCACCTCACTGCCGGCCGCGCACGCCGAGACGACGGCCGCCGCCGCTTCGGTCACCGTCCGGCCCGATCCCTCCTACAAGCAGGAGAAGTTCGAGGGCTGGGGCACCAGCCTGGTCTGGTTCGCCAACGCCACCGGCGACTACCCCGCCGAGATCCGGGAGAAGCTGGCCCAGCTCCTCTTCGGGGACGACGGCCTCGCCCTGAACATCGCCCGCTACAACATCGGCGGCGGCAACGCCCCGGACGTCAAGGACTACCTTCGCCCCGGCGGAGCGGTCGAGGGCTGGTGGAAGGCCCCGGCGGGCACCACCCGCGAGGACGTCGACTGGTGGAGCGCCGACGACCCCGCCGACTGGAACAAGAACGCCGACGCCACGCAGCGCTGGTGGGTGGACCGCATCAAGAAGGACATCACCCACTGGGAGACGTTCAGCAACTCGCCGCCGTGGTTCATGACCAACAGCGGCTATGTCTCCGGCGGATTCGACGCGAACGCCGACCAGCTCAAGACCGAGTCCGTCGACGACTTCGCCAAGTACCTGGTGGGCGCCACCGAGCGCCTGGAGAAGGCGCACGGCATCAAGGTCGACACGCTGGACGCGTTCAACGAGCCGAACACCGGCTACTGGGGCACCAAGCTGGGGCCGGACGGGCAGCCGACGGGCGGCCGTCAGGAAGGGGCCCACATGGGTCCCGAGCTCCAGCAGAAGGTGCTCCGCGAGCTGGCTCCGGTCCTGGAGAAGTCCCGGACGAACGCGGAGATCTCCGCGATGGACGAGACCAACCCGGGCATCTTCGCCACGAACTGGACCTCCTACCCCCAGGAGGTGCGCGATCTCGTCGGCCAGATGAACGTCCACACCTACGGCACCGGCCAGCGCACCACCGTGCGCGACCTGGCCAAGGCGGCCGACAAGCCGCTGTGGATGAGCGAGGTGGAGGGCGACTGGGGCGACGGCCAGAGCTTCACCGACATGCGGCCGGGTCTCGGCCTCGCCCAGCGCATGGTCGACGATCTGCGTGAACTGGAGCCCCGCGCCTGGGTGTTCTGGCAGCCCGTCGAGGACTACGACAACATGAAGCCGGGCGGCGAGTCCGCGAAGGGCGGCAACTGGGGCGAGATCCAGATCCCCTTCAGCTGCACCAAGAAGGACACCCTCGAGACCTGCCCGATCTACACCAACACCAAGTTCGACACCGCCCGCAACTTCACCCACTACATCAAGCCCGGCGACCGGCTGATCAAGACCGACGACACCTCCAGCACCGCCGCGCTCTCCCGCAAGGGCGACAAGGCGACCGTCGTCCACGTCAACAGCACCACCGAGGCCCGCGACGTCACCCTCGACCTGTCGAAGTTCGGCCACATCTCCTCCCGGGCCACCGTCACCCCGGTGGTGACCAGCGCCGACGGCAAGCTGGCACGGCAGAAGCCCGTCCGTGTCACCGGCGAGCAGGCCACCGTCACCGTGCCCGCCCAGTCCGTGACCTCCTTCCTCGTCGACGGGGTGTCCGGCGTCGCCAAGGACGCGCCCGAGCTGCGCAAGGGCCACACCTACCGGCTGACCGGCGTCCAGAGCGGCAAGGACCTCACTGTCGGCCCCGACGGCACCGGCCTCGTCATCAAGAGCGCCGACGCGGCCGACCCCAGCGGTCAGCACTGGCGGCTGGAGCAGATCCGCGGCACCGACAACCGGGCGCGGTACGTGTTCACCGAGGTCGAGTCGGACAAGCGCCTGGCCATCCGCGACGGCGCCCTGGTGGCCGAGCCCGACGAGGGCAGCCGCGACAGGGCCGCTCAGTGGATCATGTCGACGACCGGGGACGGCACCTGGACCCTCGTCAACGCCGCCACCGGCCGGCTCCCGGACGTCTACGGGCAGGCCACGAACGACGGAGCCGGCGTCGGTGTGTGGTGGCCGAACTCCGGCTCCAACCAGCGCTGGAAGGTGACCGACGTGACGGGCGACGCCGAGGCGTCGTCGGCCGCGCAGGACTGAGCCCGACACCGAGGAACCCCCAGGTCAGGTCACTGGCCTGGGGTTTCTTCATGGGCCGGGCGCCGACCCGCCGGTCGTCGGCGGCCCATCTGACCTCACGGAGGTACCGTGAGAACGTCATATATGGCGCAACTCCGTACGAACCCGGAGGGTGATGCCATGCCTCGCCGCCGCGCCGTTTCCTCCGGTTCCAGTGACGCCGGGGTCCTCCTGCACACGCTCGCGGATCTGACCGGCCGGATACTGGACCGGATCAGGTTCCAGCAGGCCCGCGTGGAGCTCGCTGCCGCGCTGCAGCGTCAGGTCCTCGCCGCCGAAATGCCGGTGCTGCCCTGCCTGCGGGCGGCGGGCCGGTACGCGCCCGCGCGAACCGGGCTGGACATCGGCGGCGACTGGTACGACGGCTTCCTCATGGCGGACGGTTCGGTGGGCTTCGCGATCGGGGACGTACAGGGCCACGACGTCGAGGCCGCGGCGCTCATGGGGCAGGTGCGCGCCTGCCTCAGGGCCGTCGCGACCGCCACCACGGACCCGGCGGAGGTCCTCCGGCGCACCAACGACGTACTCGTCGCCATGGACTCCGGGCTGTTCGTGACCTGCTCGTTCCTGCGCTTCGACCCGGCCACGAACGAGCTAGCCGACGCCCGCGCCGGGCACGTACCCGCCGTCTGGGCCAGGGGCGACGGCCGCTGCGACATCGTGCTGGACGACGGCGGTCTGCCGCTGGGCATCCACGCCGGCGAGCGCTACCCGTCGACCCGCCGGTCGCTGACCGAGGCGGGCGCGTTCGTGCTGCTCACCGACGGCGTGGTGGAAGGCCCCGGCTACCCGGTCGACGAAGGGCTCGCACAGGTGGCCGCACTGGCCGGCGGCGCCTGCCGCACGGACCCGGACGACCTGGCCGCGCAGATCATCAAGGTGGCGGACTACACCGGCCACAACGACGATGCCGCGGTCCTCGTCCTCCGTCACGGAGGGGCCTTCGTCACGGAGGGCTCCGGAAGCGGCGGCACGGCGAAGGGTGAGCGGCGGGGATGAACGTTGCGGCACGCAGTGCGCGGCTCCAGCCGTACGCCGCCGAGGGCCTGCGGCTGGCCGCCATCGCGGCCGTCTACTACGTCAGCGCCAAGATCGGGCTCCAGCAGGAACTGGTACGAGGGCAGGTCACGCCGTTCTGGCCGCCCACCGGCATCGCTGTCGTCGTCCTGCTGCTGTGGGGCCTGCGCAGATGGCCGGGGATCGCTCTCGGGGCGTTCCTGGTGAACGTGGCCCTCGGACCGTCGATCCTCCCCGTGCTCGCCATCACGGCCGGCAACACGCTCGCACCGGTATGCGCCTGCCTTCTCCTGCGGCGGGTGGGCTTCCGCACCGCGCTCGACCGGCTGCAGGACGCCCTGGCGCTGGTCTTCCTCGGGGCCCTGAGCGGGATGCTGATCAGCGCGACGATCGGCACGGGAGTCTTGGTGGCCTCCGAGGCGCTGGCGGCCGACGACTTCTGGCCGACCTGGTCGGTGTGGTGGACGGGCGACGCGATGGGGGTCCTGGTCATCGCGCCGCTCCTGCTGGCCGTACGCACCGCCCGATGGCCACGCGACGCACCTGTCCTGCGCTGGGCCGAGGTGGTGGCCCTGCTGGGCGGCACGGCGGCGGTCTCCGCGGCGGCCACTCACACCTCGATCAGCCTGCTCTTTCTCGTCGTGCCCTTTCTGATCTGGGCGGCCCTCCGTTTCCAGCTGGCGGGGGCCGCCCCGTGCGTGCTGATCACCTCCGTGATCGCGGTCCACGCCGGTGCCGTCGGATCCGGACCGTTCGCCGGCCGGGATCTCCTCGCCAAGATGGTCGTCCTCCAGGCCTTCAACGGCACCGTCTCACTGACAGCCCTTCTGCTCTCGGCGATCATCGCCGAGCGGAACCGCACCTTCCGGCAGATCGAGGAGGCCTGCGAGCGCCTGTCCGAAGCCCTCTCCCGGCTCGCCCCGGACGAGGCACTCGCTCAGCGGCCGTCCTCCCGGCCGGAAGGACGCGATTAGGCACAGTCCACGATGCCACCGGCCCGGCCGCGCACTTCCGCGGCCGGGCCGGTGGCGTCGTCCGTGTCACGTGAAGCAGCCGCAGCGATCGCGACACCGGAAGTTTCGAAAACCAGCCAATGCCTTGACGGAGATTTCCGCGCGGCTGCAAGATCAGCCCGCCTTTGCACCACATTTACGAAGCATGGTGCTCTGCCCCACCCGCCCCCATTCCGTCAAGGAGTCATCATGAGCTCGTCACTCTCCCGGCGAACGACCCTCCAGGCCGCGGGCGCCCTCGCTGTCGCCGGCCTGGCCGGCGGTGTCGCGGGCTCTTCACAGGCCGCTGCCGCCACGGCGGAGGAGAACGGCACTGCCGACATCGTTGTCATCCACCCGACCCTCCCGCAGGTGCCCGTCAACAACGCCTTCACCGTCAAGGTCCGGTCGCTCGGCGGCAGTTGGCAGCGGCTCGGTGTCTACCTGGCCAAGCTCCCGCTGATCGACGCCACCACCGGCAGCAACAGAGCCCAGAACTCCTCGTGGGCCGCCTTCGACTTCTCCGGCACCGTCGAGGTCGAGGTCACCTACAATCCCGGCGGCGCCGAGAAGTTCCGCGTCCGTCCGGACTCGTACGGCATCACCCCCGAGGTGCTCGGCAGCACCGCGCGCTTCACCCTGGACCGCCCCCGCAACGTCGTCGTCCAGGTCGACGACAAGATCTTCGACTGCCTGCACCTGTTCGCGAACCCGCTCGAGCAGGACCCGCCCGCCGAGGGCGACAAGAACGTCATGTACTTCGGGCCCGGTCTGCACACGCCGGCCAACGGTGAGCTGAAGGTGCCCAGCAACACCACCGTGTACCTGGCCCCCGGCGCGGTCCTCAACTCGTTCGTGCAGTTCGAGGGGGTGGAGAACTCCCGGCTGATCGGCCGCGGCGTGATCTACAACTCCAAGTGGGGCGCGATGCTCATCCGCAAGTGCGAGAACGTCACGATCGACGGCATCACGATCCTCAACCCCCGCTACGAGAACCTCAGGGTCGCCGAGTCGCGGAACCTCACCATCAAGAACCTGCGCGCCTTCAGCCACCAGGGCTGGGGTGACGGCATCCAGCTCTACTGCTCCGAGAACGTCACGATCGACGGCTGCTTCCTGCGTACGTCCGACGACTGCATCGCCCTCTACACCCACCGCTGGGACTTCTACGGCGACACCCGCAACATCACGGTCAAGAACTGCTCCCTCTGGGCCGACGTCGCCCACCCGATCAACATCGGCGTGCACGGCAACTCCGACACCCCGGAGATGCTGGAGAACCTGAACTTCGAGAACATCGACATCCTCGACCACCGCGAGCCGCAGGTGACCTACCAGGGCGCCATCGCCTTCATGGTCGGCGACAGCAATCTTGTCCGGGACGTCACGTTCGACAACATCCGCGTGGAGGACTTCCGCTGGGGTCAGCTCATCCACATGCGGGTCGAGTACAACCCGAAGTACAACACCTCGGCCGGCCGCGGCATCGAGAGCGTCTACATCAAGGACCTCAGCTACAACGGGAAGAACGCCGACCTGTCGATCATCACCGGTCTCGACAAGGACCACGCCATCAAGGACGTCACTTTCGAGAACCTGCGCGTCAACGGCAGGGTGATCGCCGACAGCACGGGCAAGCCGAGGTGGTACCTGGCTTCGGACGGCGTGCCCATGTTCGTCAACGAGCACGTACAGAACCTCCGCTTCCTCACCACCGAGGAGGCCGCGGCCCTGTGACCGCCGGCGGCCGGTCCCGGGCGTCCTGCCGAGGCAGGACGCCCGGGACCGGCCCCACGAAGGGTTCGCCCGAGCGTTGTCAGAGACCGAACTCCTGGGGGGACAGGCCCAGTACCGAGCACGCCTCACGCAGGACCTGCTCCTCGGCCGGCGCCACGTATCCGTCCGCGCCCGCGACGACGAAGCCGGTCTGTACGACCGCCCTGGCCTCCGTCGGCTTCTTCGCGGCCTTGGCGATCTCCTGCATGGCCTCGGCCTTGCCCTGCTGGAAGTTGAACGCGAGCTGGTCGACGTGCTTGTTGAAGCGCTGCCGCAGCTGGTCCGGCGGGAAGTTCTGCAGGACATCGTTGTTCAGGAGCAGCGACTCCACATGCTGCCGCTCGGCCGGGTCGACATGCCCGTCGGCGGCGGCTACCAGCGCGCACATGGCCATGCTGGCGTCCCGGTAGGCGCCGCTCTTCAGTTCCGTCTTGAGGGAAGTGAGCTGGGACTTGAGGGTGTTCACCAGCTGAGCCTTCGATCCCCCGGAGGATCCCGCACCGGGCCGCCCGTGTCCGCCGGCGCTCCGCGTCCCCTGCGCCTGCTGCTGCAGACCCTTGGCCTGGTCCTTGATCCGATCCCACATCGCCATGCGTGCCACCTCGGCTTGAGCCGTGTCGTTCCGGTCGTCCGCGTGCGTTCCGCACGTCATTCTGCCAACTCCCCGCGGCTCCGCGAAGTTCCAGAGCTGATCCGCGCGGGTCTGCGGCGGTGCCGGGCCCGGGCCGCGAGACCCGGGCCCGGCACCGGGCGCCACGGGATGTTGCTTATAGGACGGCCTTGTAGCCCTGCCAGCCCGTCGCGATCCTCGTACGGCCGCCGAACGACCCCTTGCCGTCACCACTGTTGCGGTACAGGTTGCCGCTGGTGTCGCGCGAGACGAGGTCCCTCTTGCCGTCGCCGGTGAAGTCACCGACTCCGACGACCGCGTTGTAGGAAGCGCCCCAGTTCGAGAACAGCTTCACGCGGGCCTTGAACGTGCCCTTGCCGGTGCCGTCGTACCGGTACAGGTTGTTCGACTTGTCCTGGGCGAGGAGGTCGCCGATGCCGTCGCCGTTCAGGTCACCGGCGCCGACGACCTTGTTGTACGTCTTCCAGTTGTCGTACAGCTTCACGCGCGCCGACAGCTTGCCCGTGCTGGTGCCCTTGTACAGGTAGACCGTGCCGGTCGAGGCGTTGCGGGCGATCAGGTCCGGGCGGCCGTCACCGCTCATGTCACCCGGCGAGGTCAGCACGTCGTACTGGGTCCATCCGGAGGTACCGAGTGTGGTGTACGGCGTCGAGGGCGTCGGCGCCGCGCCGCAGGCCGGGCGGTAGGCGCGCAGGGCGCCGCTGCTCAGCCGGACCAGGACGTCGTTGCACCGGTCGCCGCTGAGGTCGCCGAACGGCACGAACCTCGCCGTGGTCGGCCAGCCGGCGCCGGAGACCTTGCTGCCCAGCGTGCCCGTGCCGGTGCCGCTCTGGATGGTGAGGGTGCCGGAGGAGTTGAGGGTGAGGACGTCGCCGACGCCGTCCTTGCCCGCGTAGTCGCGCGGTGCCGCCGCTCCGGCCGTCACGGCGACGTTGCCGGAGAGGGTGAGGGCGGCGCCCTGGCCGTCGGCGGGCTGGGCGGTGAGCGTCCAGGTGTAGGTGCCGTTGGTGACGAGACGGCCCGCGGAGTCCTTGCCGTCCCAGGCGGCCTTCAGCAGACCGCGGGCGGCGGAGCCGGACACGGTACGCACGGTGGCGCCGGACGCCTTGTGGCGGACGGTCACTTTCCAGGAGGCGGCGGGCTTCGACAGCCACCAGGTGCCGGACCAGCTCGCTGCCCCGGACGTGACCGTGGAGTCGATGGCGGACAGCGCGGACGCCGGAACGCCGGTCGGTACGAGGTGGACGCGCTGCTCGCGGTCGGTGTAGGCGACACCGCCGCCGAAACGGTCCACCGTCCAGTTCAGGCCCACCCTGAGGTTGTCCCGGCCGATGTCGGTCCAGTCGGCCAGCTTGCGGCTCGGCAGTTCCGTGTGATCGCCGCTGGACGGCAGTCCGTTGTGCAGGTCGACGAGCTTCAGCCCGCTGCCCGACTCGATTCCGCCGACGCGCTCGACGAGATACCCGTCACCGAGGAGGACCCTGCTCGCCGGGGCGGTGGCGGTGCGCTTGGCCGTACGGTCGTAGACGCCGGAGCCCTGGACGTCGCCCCAGGCGTCCACGCAGGTCCAGTACACCCAGCGGCCCACGGCCTGGAGGCTGGACGGAGTGCAGCCGTTGCGGGTGGTGAAGGACTCCACGGCGGTGCCGGACGGGAGCCGGGTGGCCGTGACCTTGCCTCCCGTGGCCGCGCCGCTCCACAGGGTGTTGCCCCAGACGGCCGCGGCGACCCGGTCGCGCTTCTGCAGGACCTTGCCCGCCGCGGCGCTGGCGAACTCGCCTGTGTACTGGTAGCCGGAGGAGGCGCCGTCGACGACCGCGTACCGTCCCGAGAGATCCTTGAGCTGGGGGCCGTCATCGCCGGTGTCGAGGGTCGGGCCCCAGGTGGTGGCGCCGTTGGCGCGCAGCATGGTCAGGCCGGACTCGGTGGCGTCGTGGCGGCCGTGGTGGCCGGTGCCGTCGGCGAACATCCGGATACAGCGGGTGGCGCCGGCGGTGCAGTCGCCGTCCGACCCGTTGACCAGCCCGTCCACGGTGGCCTTGGCGACGCCCGGAGTGCCGCTCGTCGTGAGCCAGGTGCTGCGATAGGCGCCGATGATCGTGCCGGGCTCGTACAGCGTGCTGTTGTCGGCCGTGGTGAGGATGCCGCTGCCGAGCGAGAGGCCGTAGACCTGCGCGGGCATCGGCTGCACGGCGGTCAGGCGGCTGCGGGTGAGCGAGCCGTCGGCGGCCCGGGCGATCCGGTACACGCCCCAGTCGAGGTCGCCCTGCTCGACGTATTGCTGGGCGCCCGCAACGAGCACGGAGCCGTCCGGCGCCTGGACGATCCCGTGGGCGGCCGGGTCCATGACCTTGGTCAGGCCGGTGTCCGTGCCGTCGGTCGTGAGGGCCCACAGCGGCTGGCCCCGGTACTTGCTGTCGCCGGGCGCCACCGGTTCGAGGCCGAGCAGCTTGTCGCCCACGATCCCGTAGGAAGCCTGGTAGGTCAGGGCGCCCGTGTCGAACGCACGGGGCGCGGCGGACAGGTCGGCGCGGTCGTACAGGTCCGCCTTGGAGCGCCCGCTGCGCAGCCGCAGCACCGAGTCGGCACCCAGCCGGAAGCCGGTCACCTCCCAGCCGTCGTCCGGGTCGACCCGGTCGGGGAGCGCGCTGAACGCGCCGGTGGCGAGGTCGACGATGCCCCAGTGGCCCCAGCCTTCGTCGCCGTCGATGTCGTAGCGGAGGATGACGGACCGGGCGTCGCCGTCCTCGACGACGATGTTTCCCGCGCCGTCCGGCAGCCCGGTCACGGGCGTCTGCCCGACCCCGCCGCCGTCCTGAACGCGCCACAGCTGGTAGGCATTCGGGTTTCCGGTGCCGCGGCTGGTGCTGGTGAGGACGGTGCTGCCGAAGGTGCCCTGGTAGGTGTGGTACTCGGGCACGGGCACCACGGTGGTGCCGCCCGAGGTGCCCGCGCCCTGGAGGAGGGTGACTTGGGAGTCCTCCTCGGAGTACAGGGCGACGGTGTCGGACCCGTCCCCGTAGTGGCCGAGCTGGAAGGAGGCGGCCTGCTGGAAGTAGCCGCTGTCGATGTCGTACTGCACCGGGACGTCCAGGTGCTGCTCCAGCGCGGTCGTGGTGCCGGTGGCGTAATCCGTCCACAGGAGCCGGTCGTCGCCCTCCTGCGCCCAAAGGAAGCCGGTGGTCCCCGCGTTGAGGATCTGCGTGGCCCTGGGGACGGCACGCGGGGCGGCGGGCAGTACGAAATCTCCCGCCGCGGCGGCCGACTGCGGCGCGGCTGCCGCCGAGGGCGGTACGGCGGCGAGCGGGAGGCTGAGCGTCAGTGCCGCCGCGAGGACGGCCGCGGTACGTGCCGTCAGCGGACCGAGACGTGCTGAGCGTGAACCAAGTGCCGGTCTGTGTCTGTGCCGGCGTCGGCCGAGTCGGGCCACGGTTCCTCCTGAAAGGCAAGAAGAAGGCATGGCGGGACATACGGCAACGCCCTGGCATTTCCCCGTCGGCCCCCCGGCCGCTCCCCCCACGCGTGTGAGCGGAGCCTAACAGCATGGTCATGACCAGAGTCCATGTCACAGCCACCGGACCGTCCGCGTCCCCCGGATCACGACCGCCGCGTAGCCGATGCCGACCACGAGAGAGACGAACAGGGCGGTGAGGGGGAAGTCCTCCTGGAGGTAGGGGTAGACCTGGTAATGGGTCAGGTAGATGTAGAGGGAACTGCTCGCCAGCACGCCCGCGAGCGCGCTGAGCGGGCCGAGGCTGGGCAGGGTCGGCACCCAGATCAGCAGCGCCAGCCCGACGATCACGAGGGTCGTGCGCAGGGGCTGGTCATGGAACAGGCCGGGCACGGTGAGCACCAGCACCGCCGTCAGCAGTGCCCGTTGCCGCACGGTGGAGGCCCGCGCGGCCGCCCACCCGAGCGTGAACAGCCAGAAGACCACGGTGGGGCTCAGCTGGGGGCGGGCGGACGCCAGGCCCAGCAGGTCGTAGCGGCCGACCAGGCCGACGGCCGTGAGGGCCAGCGGCACGCCGAACGCGTACCGCCGCTCCAGCCGGTCCAGCAGCGGTGCGGCCATGAGGACGGCGAGGAAGACGAGGAAGTAGACCAGGGCCTCCACGAACCAGTAGGCCCAGTCGAACCGGTCGTTGCCCTGGTCGAGGACGCTGTTGAGCAGCAGGGCGTTGGCCGGGTCGTAGAAGTCGGTCAGGACCACCGCGCCGGTGATCCACACCATGCTCGGTACCGCGATGCGGGCGATGCTGCGCCACAGGTGCCGTACGCGCTCGCGGCGTCCCGCGTCGGTCAGCTGGAAGCGGGCGAAGTTGTAGCCCGCGACGCAGAGGAGGATGTGGGCGAAGCCCTTGATGTCGAAGAGCTGTATGTGCGAGCCGACGATGAGGACGATCCCTACGGCGCGCAGGGCGATGCCGGTCTCCAGGGTGCGGCGGGTCCGCCAGGACGTCGGGCTGGTCCAGGAGCGCAGTGCCTCCAGGAGGCCCGTGGCCGTGCGGGCCCGCCGCGACTGCGGCCCGTTCTGTCCGCCCTGTCCGCCGTTTCCGCCCTGTCCTTCCGGTCCCCGGGTCGTGGGCGCCGCCATGGTCCGCAGCTCGCGGATCGTCCGCCTGTGCCAGTCGGTGGGCAGGTGGCCCAGGGCCTCCTCCAGGCGCAGGGACATCTCGACGTAGCACAGTGAGTCGCCGCCCAGGCCGGCGAAGCTGCTGTCCTCGGTGACGTCGGCGTGGTCGAGGATCTCCGCGTAGAGGCGGCGGAGATCGTCACCGGGGTCGGGGGTCTCCCCCTGCGCGGGGCGCGTCAGCCGCCGTACGGCCTCGTAGTCGGGCTTGTCCGTGGCCAGGCGGGGGAGTCGGTCGAGGACCCGGACCCGTACGGCATGGGACGGGAGCCCGCACTCCTGCGCGACCAGCCGCCGGATCTGTGCGTGGTCACCGGCGGGTCCGAGCGCGGCCACCGCGAGCGCCTCCCCGTCGCCCGCGCAGTACGCGGTGACCCCGCGCTCCTCCAGCAGGGACTCGACGCGCTGCGGATCGATCCGCAGCCCGAGGATCTTCACGAAGCGGCTGCGGCGGCCCACGATCTCGTACAGCCCGTCGGACGCGCGCCGGGCGAGGTCCCCGGTGTGCAGTTCCGCCACGGTCCGGCCGAGGGCGAGGTCGGCCGGGCGCTCCGCGTAACCGAGCATCACGTTCGGCCCCGAGTAGACCAGTTCACCGGTGTCCGGACCGTGGCCGTCGACCGGCCGCAGCCGGAAGGTGCCGCCGGGTATCGGCACACCGACCGCCTCGGGGCGCTCGGCGGCGAGCCGCGGCGGGAGGTAGGCCATGCGGGCCGTGGCCTCGGTCTGGCCGTACATCACGAACAGCTCCAGCCCGAGCGGCGGCCCAACTCGGCGTACCGGGTGACGCGTTCCGGTGCCAGCCGGCCCCCGGCCTGGGTGACGCGGCGCAGGTGCGGCAGGTCCATCCGGTCGAAGCCGACCCGGTCGAGAAGGTCGAAGGTGTACGGCACGCCGGCCAGCGAGGTGCCGCGGGTGGCGCGGAACTCCTTCCAGAAGGCCGCCTCGGACACCGACCGCTCGGTGAGGATCAGCCCGGCGCCGCGCACCAGATGGCTGTGGATGACGGACAGGCCGTAGCAGTAGTGCGGGGGCAGCGTGGTGGCCGCCCGGTCGGTGTCGTCGAGGCCGAGGTACGCGGCGATGGACTCGGCGTTGGCCTGGAGGTTCTCGTGGGAGAGCCGCACCAGCTTGGGCGAGCCGGTCGAGCCGGAGGTGCTCAGCAGCAGGGCGAGGTCCGGGTGGAGGGTGTGGACGCTGCCGCGGTGCCGCTCGTCGAGGATCCACGTCCCGTCGGCATCCGGGCGAGCCACGACGTCGGGGGCGTACGCCTCGGTCAGCGAGCGGATCGTGCTCTCGCTGTCGCCGGGGACGAGCAGGACGGGGTGACCGGCGGACAGGGCGGCGAGATGGATGACGAGCGCGTCGGTCCGGTTGGCCCCGGCCAGCAGCACCAGCCGCCGTACGGGCCCGAGACGCTCGGCGGTGGCGGCCACCCGCTCGGCCAGTTCGCGGTACGACAGCTCCCCCTCCGGCGTGACGAGCGCGACGCGGTCGCCGTAGGCCGCGAGTTCGCGCGCGAAGGGCACGCCGTTCGGTCGCAGAGGCCGTGCAGGCCGTGCAGGCCGTACAGGCCGCAGGGGCTGTGCGGGCAGCAGATGCACGGGGGACGGAGCCGGGAGGGGCTCGGAGGGGTGGAGCACGGGGCGCGCCCTTTCCGCGGCAACGTCCGCTTCAGCACAGAACCCTTGACGTTTAGGTAATCCTTACCTTATTCATAGCAGGGACATAATCAAGCCACAGAAGAGTCACAGGTTCCGCTTCGCCCCCGCTCTCCACCGACATGACCGGCGGCGGCAACAAGGCGAGCCCCGCAGGAAGGCACACACCATGCGACGCCCCTCGGTTCGCCGGACGACCGCGCTGGTCGCGGCCGGTCTGCTGCTCCCCGCCCTCGCGGCGTGCGGCTCCGACGGCAAGGACGGCGGGGGCGAGGGC
Organism: Streptomyces sp. SA15; assembly: GCF_002291145.1. Taxonomy (GTDB): domain Bacteria; phylum Actinomycetota; class Actinomycetes; order Streptomycetales; family Streptomycetaceae; genus Streptomyces. The sequence continues at coordinate 358,681 of NZ_NTGE01000099.1, read as the reverse complement.
GACGCCTCCTCCCTCGTCATCTACTCCGGCCGCAACGAGAAGCTGGTCAAGCCACTTTTGGACAAGTTGGAGAAGGCCGTCGGCGCCGAGGTCGAGGTGCGGTACGGCGACAGCGCGGAGCTCGCCGCCCAGATCCTGGAGGAGGGCGACCGCACCAAGGCCGGGCTGTTCTTCTCCCAGGACGCCGGCGCGCTGGGCGCCCTGTCCAAGGAGGGCATGCTGCGGAAGCTGCCTTCGGCCACCCTCGACAAGGTCGACGAGGCGTACCGCGGCTCCGGCGGTGACTGGGTCGGCCTCTCGGGACGCGTCCGCGTCATCGCGTACAACCCGGACAAGGTCGCCGAGGACGACGTCCCGGACAGTGTCTTCGACGTGGTCGAGCCGGAGTGGAAGGACAAGGTCGGCTTCGCGCCGACCAACGCCTCCTTCCAGGCCTTCGTCACCGGCATGCGCGTCCTCAAGGGCGACGACGCCACCCGCGAGTGGCTGAAGGACCTGAAGGCCAACGGCGCCAAGACGTACGCCCACAACCTCGCCACCCTGGACGCCGTCGAGTCCGGCGAGGTCTCCCTAGGCCTGGTCAACCACTACTACTGGTACGAGCGGGTCGCCGAGAAGGGCGAGGACAAGGTCGACTCCAAGCTGCACTTCCTGCCCGGCGACGACCCCGGCGCGCTGATCAATGTCGCCGGCGCGGGCATCCTCGAGGACAGCGGGCAGAGCGAGACCGCGCAGAAGGCCGTGGACTACCTGTTGTCGAAGGAGGCGCAGACCTACTTCGCGGACAAGACGAAGGAGTACCCGCTGGCCGCGGGCGTCACCAGCAGCGTGGAGGGCCTGCCCGCGTTCGAGTCGCTGGAGTCCCCCGACATCGACCTCGGCAAGCTGGACTCCCTCCAGGAGACGCTGGCCATGCTCCAGGACGTCGGACTGGTCTGACCCGCCGTGCGTACTTCGCCGTCCACCTCGCGCCCGGCCGGAGCCCCCGCCCCCGACGGGCGCGAACGCGGGGACGACCGAGGGGACTCGGCCCGCTCGCTCCGCAGGCCCGGAAGGACGCGTACGGCAGGCCGGAGGCCGCCCCTGGTCCTGCTCGTCCCCGCCTGCGTGGCCGCCCTCTTCGCCCTGCTGCCCCTCGGCTACCTCGCCGTCCGCGCCCTGGAACGCGGCCCGGCCTTCGCCTGGGACGTCGTCGCCGACGAACGCACCCTGAACCTCCTCGGCCGCAGCCTCGGCCTGACCGTCGTGGTCGTGGCTGCCTGCCTGGTGCTGGGAGTCTCGCTGGCCTGGCTGACCGTGCGCACCGCGCTGCCCGGAGCCCGCGCCTGGTCGGTGCTGGCCACGCTGCCGCTGGCCGTGCCCAGTTACGTCGCCGCGTTCGCCTGGCTGTCGGCCGAGCCGGGCCTCGCAGGGTTCGGCGGCGCCGCGCTCGCCCTGACGCTGGTCAGCTTCCCGTACGTCCACCTGCCGGTCGCCGCCGCGCTGCGGGGCATCGACCCGGCGCAGGAGGAGGCGGCACGCTCCCTCGGGCACGGCCCGCTGCGGACGTTCGTCAGGGTCACGCTCCCGCAGCTGCGGCCGGCGGCCGCGGGCGGAGCGCTGCTCGTCGCCCTGTACGTGCTCTCCGACTTCGGCGCGGTGTCCCTGATGCGGTACGACACCTTCACCCGGGCCGTCCACACCTCGTACCGCGCCTCCTTCGACCGGACCCCGGCCGCCGCCCTCAGCGTGGTGCTGGTCGTGATGACGATCGCGCTGGTGGCCGCCGAGGCCCGTACACGCGGACGCGCCGGGCACGCCAGGACCGGTACGGGCGCCGCCCGCCCGGCTCTCCCGGTCGCCCTCGGCCGGTGGCGGCCGCTCGCCCTGCTGTGGTGCGGGGCGGTGGCGGCCGTGGCCGTCGCCTTCCCGCTGGGCACCCTCGGGTACTGGCTGGCCGTCGGCAGCTCGGCGGACTGGGATCTCGGCGGGCTCGCGGAGACGGCCTGGGCGACGTTCGGGGTCGCGGCGGCGGGCGCCGGCCTCACCACGGTCCTCGCCCTGCCGGTCGGGGTGATCGCCGCCCGGCACCGGGGCCGCGGCGCGCGTCTGCTGGAGCAGGCGGCGTACGCGGGACACGCGCTGCCCGGCATCACGGTCGCGCTCGCCCTGGTGTTCTTCGCCGTGCGCTACGCGTACCCGCTCTACCAGCGACTGCCCCTGCTGGTCGGTGCCTACGCCGTGCTGTTCCTGCCCGTCGCGGTGGCCGCCACCCGTGCGGCCGTACTCCAGGCGCCGCCCGTGCTGGAGGACGTGGCCCGCTCGCTCGGGCGGCGGCCGTGGCAGGTGCTGCGCGAGATCACCGTGCCGCTGGCCGCGCCCGGCGTGGCCGCCGGGGCGGCACTCACCTTCGTGGTCTGCATGAAGGAGCTGCCCGCGACCCTGTTGTTGCGCCCCACCGGCATGGACACCCTTGCCACCCGGCTGTGGACGGAGACCGGCGCCGGATCCTTCGCGGCCGCCGCCCCCTACGCCGCCGCGCTGATCCTGCTGGCCGCCGTCCCCTCGTACCTCCTAGGCAGGCACCGGACATGAACGCACTGCACGTCGAAGGGCTCACCAAGTCCTACGGAGCCGGGGAGCCGGTCCTGCGCGGCCTCGAACTCACCGTCCCGGCGGGCGCGTTGGCCGCCGTCCTGGGCCCCTCCGGCTGCGGCAAGACCACGATGCTGCGGATCGTCGCCGGTTTCCTGCGCGCCGACGCGGGCACCGTCCGACTCGGCGACCGGATCCTGAACGGGCCCGGCGTCCACGTCCCGCCGGAGCGGCGCCGCATCGGCATCGTGCCCCAGGAGGGCGCCCTCTTCCCGCACCTGAGCGTCGCCCGCAACGTCGCCTTCGGCCTGACCGGCACCGACCGGCCCGAACGGCGGCGCAGGACCGACGACATGCTCGAACTGGTCGGCCTGGCCGGATACGGCGACCGCATGCCGCACGAGCTGTCCGGCGGCCAGCAACAGCGCGTCGCCCTGGCCCGCGCCCTCGCCCCGCGACCCGGGCTCGTGCTGCTCGACGAGCCGTTCAACGCCCTCGACAGCGCGCTGCGGGCGGGGGTACGGGCGGACGTGCGGGCAGCGCTGCGGGCGACCGGGGCCACGGCGGTCCTCGTCACCCACGACCAGCAAGAAGCCCTGTCCACCGCCGACCTCGTCGCCGTCGTACGGGACGGCCGGGTCGCCCAGTGCGCCACTCCGCAGGACCTCTACCGCCACCCCGCGGATCCCTGGATCGCCGGCTTCGTCGGCGACGCCGTCCTGCTCCCCGGCACGGTCGACGCCGACGGCACGGCCGTGACCGCCCTGGGCGCGGTACCCCTCGCCACGCCGCCCGAGGGCGTGCGCACCGGCACGGTCCTGCTCCGCCCGGAACAGCTCCGCCTCACCGACACGGACGCCGACGGCTCGGTCAGGGGCACGGTGACCGACGTCTCGTACTACGGCCACGACGCCATGGTCACCGTGGCCGTCGAGGGCCACGACACCCCGGTCGGCATCCGGGTCGCGGGCCCGCTGTCCGTCCGCCCGGGGGAGGAGACGGGGGTGCGGGTCGTGGGGGAGGCGGGCCTCCACTTTCCTGCGACCTGATCCGCCGGACAGGCCCGGTGAACTCACCCCGCCGTCGAGTGGCCCGACCTGGACCGCATCAGCGGCTGGATGCGCGTACCGAAGTTCTCGAGGCCTTCGAGGAAGTCGTCGAACACCAGCATGATGCCCTTGGTGCCGGACACCCCGGCGACCTCGTCGAGCATCCTCGCGACGGTCTCGTAGGAGCCGACGAGCGTGCCCATGTTGAAGTTCACGGCGCCCTCGGGCAGCGAGATGGTCCGGGCGGTCGAGGAGTCGTCGGCGGTGTTGTCCGTGGCCGATTCCCCCGCCATGTACGCCAGCGCCGCGAGATCGGCGTTGTCGTGGTAGTCCTTCCACTTCGCCCGGGCGGCCTCGTCGGTCTCGTCCGCGATGACCATGAACAGCGAGAGCGCTCCGACGTCGCGGCCCGTCTCCTTCGCCGCGTCCACGAGCGTGGCCGTGGAGTCCGAGAGCGCGAGCGGGGTGTTGACGCCGCTGCCCAGGATGAAGCTGTAGTCGGCGTGCTCGGCGGCGAACCTCATGCCGGTGTTGCTCTGTCCGGCGGCGACGATGTCGATGTGCCCGTTCGCCGGCCGGGGAGACAGCACGCAGTCGTCCATCTCGTAGAACTCCCCCTTGAAGTCGCTGACACCCTCGCTCCACAGCTCCTTCATCACGGTGACGTACTCGGCGGCACGGGCGTAGCGGTTGCCGAAGTGCTCGTCCCCGGGCCACAGGCCCATCTGGGAGTACTCGCCGGGCGCCCAGCCGGTGACGATGTTGACGCCGAACCGGCCGGGGGCGATCGAGTCGACCGTCACGGCCATGCGCGCGACGATGGCCGGAGGCAGCGCGAGGATCGGCGTGGAGGCGTACAGCTTGATCCGGTCCGTCGCGGCGGCCAGGCCCGCCATCAGGGTGAACGACTCGAGGTTGTGGTCCCAGAACTCGGTCTCGCCGCCGAACCCCTTGAGTTTGATCATCGACAGGGCGAAGTCCAGCCCGTGCTCCTCGGCCTTGCGTACGACGGCCTTGTTCAGTTCGAAGGTGGGCATGTATTGCGGAGAACTCTTCGATATGAGCCATCCGTTGTTGCCGATGGGGATGAAGACACCGATATCCATGGCGCCAGGCTGCCCGTGGGCAGGCACGTTGATGCTCTGTGGGGCAGCCCGGGGACAACCGTGAGAGTCCTGCGAAGCAAGGTTTCGAACGAGATGAGAACGATAAGGTCCGCGGCATGAACGCACGGTTGGCTTTGCTGAGCACAGTGGTCCCCGGTGTCACGGAAAGCGAAGTCTTCCGGCTGGCCCTCCAGCATGCGGTGGGCGAGTTGGGTGCCTTGGGAGGAACGGTTCACCTCCGTGGCCCCATGTCCGCGTTGCGTCTGGTGTCTGCGGCCGGGCTCCCTCCCGCCCTCACTCGCCCTTGGGAGATCCTCGACCAGGAAGGCCCGCTGGCCCCGGCCCGTGCCCTGCACCACGGCAGTGGCGTATGGGTGCCGCTGGAACCCGCCGATCCCACCGATCCCGCCGCACCTCCGGCGGAAGCGGCACAAGCGGCGGACGTCAGATGGCCCGGCACCGGCCTGGCCGCCTTACCGGTATTCAGCGGGGACCGCAGCATCGGCGCGCTCACCCTCCTGATGGGCGACGGCGGTGAGCCCACCCCGCGGCAGTGGGAGTTCCTGCGGGCCGTCGTCGCCTGGACCGAGGAGCGGATGGTGCAGGCACCGCCGCCGTCCGGGCCCTCGCAGACGGAGCTGGGCGGTGAGCGCCTGCGGCAGGCGCTGAAGGAGGTCAGCGTCGGCTCGTGGGACTGGAACATCCAGACCGGCGACCTGATGTGGGACGAGGCGGCCCTGGAGCTCTACGGCACCAGGACGGCCGACTTCACCGGAAAGATCGAGAACTGGATGCGGATCGTCCACCCCGACGACCTGGCACCGACGCTGGCGGCCGCGCAGCGGGCGATACGGGAGCACGGCGTGTACGAGGCCGAGTACCGCGTGCGCAAACTGGACGGAACCTGGGGCTGGACCCAGGCACGCGGCAGGGCGACGTACGACGAACAGGGCGAAGCCCACCGGATGATCGGCGTGGGGTGGGACAGCAACGAGCCCCGTACCGCCCGTGACGCACTGAGCCGGGCCCTGCGCCATATGAGCGACGGCTTCCTGGCGGTGGACGACGACTGGCGGATCACCTTCGCCAACCTGGAGGCGGAACGCACGCTCGGCTTCTCCGAGGAGGAGTTGTTCGGGCGCATCCTGTGGGAGCTGCCCTCCGCACAGCAGGTCCCCGGCCTGGAGAGCCGCTGCCGACGGGCCGCGGCCGAGGAGAAGCCCGCCGGCTTCGACGTACACGTTCCGGACACCGGGCGCCGCTACCACCTGCGGCTCGTCCCGGGACCCGACGGCCGCACCCTCTACTTCACCGACGTCACCAAGCCGCGGCGCCTCGCGGAGGAGCACCGGGCCGCCGAACGCGCCGCATCCGAACGAGCGGCCCGGATCGCGGAGCTGACCACGGCACTCGCCAAGGCGACGACCTCACAGGACGTGGTGGACGCGGTCGCCCGACGGGTGCTGCCGCCGTTCGCCGCCACCGGGCTGGTGGTGCAGGTGCGTGAGGGCGACCGGCTGCACGACGTCGGATCCGTCGGCTACCCGGACGACTTTCTCGACCGGCTCGGCAGCCGCGAGCGGATGCGGCCCAACCCGCTGTGGGACACGGTCCTGGCCGGCACACCGCTGTTCCTGTCCTCCGCGCAGGAATTCGCCGCGCGTTACCCCGGACGGGCCGACCTGCCCGGCCACGCCGGCAAACAGGCCTGGGCGTTTCTGCCGCTGACCGCGTCCGGGCACACGTTCGGGGTCTGCGCGGTCTCCTTCGACCGCCCGCGCCGCCTCACCGACGAGGAGCGCACCCTCCTCACCACGATCAGCGCCCTCGTCGCGCAGGCCCTGGAACGGGCCCGGCTCTACGACGCCGAACACACCCGTTCCCGCGAACTCCAGCGCAGTCTGCTTCCCCGGGGGCTGCCCGACCTGCCCGCGTGCGAGGCCGCCGCCCGCTATCTCCCCGCCGGCCAGGGCATGGACGTGGGCGGCGACTGGTACGACATCATCCCGCTCTCCAGCGGCCAGGTCGCCCTCGTCGTCGGCGACGTGATGGGCCACGGCCTGCCCGAGGCGGCCACCATGGGCCGCCTGCGCACGGCCGTCCACACCCTGGCCGACCTGGAACTGCCCCCCGACGAGATCATGAGCCACCTCAACGACATCGTCGGCGGCATGGGCGAGGAGTCGTACGTGACCTGCCTGTACGCGCTCTACGACTCCACCACCCAGGTCTGCTCCATCGCCCGCGCCGGGCACCCGCCCCCGGCCCTGGTCCACCCCGACGGCACGGTCCACTTCCCGGACCTGGCCGTGGACCCACCCCTGGGCGCGGCGGAACCGCCCTTCGAGACGGTCGAACTGCCGGTCCCCGAGGGAAGCCTGCTCGTGCTCTACACCGACGGCCTGGTCGAGTCGGCCAAGCGCGAGATGGACGAGGGCATGGCGGATTTGGCCCAACTCCTGCGCACCGCCCAGGAGGACGGCACCGGCACAGACCTGGAGCGTCTGTGCGACACCCTGACGGACGGGCTGCTCCCCGCCGACCACCAGGCGGCCGACGACGCCGCGTTCCTCGTCGCCCGCCTGCACGCCCTGAACGGCGACAGGATGGCCTCCTGGCCGCTGCCCCAGGACCCGAAGGCGGCCCGCCAGGCCCGCCGCCACGTCCGTGAGCAACTCTCCGCCTGGGGCCTGGACGACCTGACCCCCACCACGGAACTCCTGGCCAGCGAACTGGTGGGCAACGTCGTACGCCACGCCAAGGGCCCGGTCAGCCTGCGTCTGCTGCACGGCCGCGAACTGGTCTGCGAGGTCTTCGACGGCAGCCTCACGATGCCCCGCATCCGCCGTGCCACGGACACCGACGAGGGAGGCCGCGGCCTGCAACTGATCACGGCACTCTCCCAACGCTGGGGCACGCGCTACACGGCGAAGGGAAAGTGCATCTGGACCGAGCAGGCACTCCTCGGCCCGGACAGCCGCGAGGACGGGGCGTCCGATGCCTTGGAGCTGATGTTGCTGAACGGGGAGGACTTCGGCGTGGACCTGGACTGAGCGGGTGTTCTCCACGGCTCCACGGCGGGGACAGGCGCCCTAGTCGGCGGGTTCGGCGGTCCAGGTGATGTGCGGGGGCTCGACTCGTGCGCACAGGGGGTTGCCGTCGTGGTCGGTCAGGCCGAGGCGGCCGACCAGCAGGCCGTCGCGTGCGGCGGCGGCGAGTGTGTCCGCGGGGACGGCGTCGAGCATCAGCTTGGCGCGGCGGAACATGGTGAAGCGGCCCTGGTCGTCGACGGTGCCCCACGACAGGTAGATGAACCGGCGGCCCAGACGGTCCTGCACATACGGGCCTTTGACGTCGATGCCGGTCGGTGAGGCGAGCGCGGTGCACTCCAGGGTCCATGTCGCGGACGCCGCGTCGCCGGGCTGCGGGTCGAGGAGTTCGGCGGGACGGTCGCGGCGTTGCACGGCGACATGGATGTCGGCGTACGCGGGGGCGTTGCCGTCGGAGGGGGCCCGGCTGGTGCGGCCGGGCAGGTCGACGGCGTCGATACGGATGCGCATACGGCCATCATCCGCTGCCTGCCTGCCTGCCTGCCTGCCTGCCTGCGTGCGTGCGTGCAGGCAGGGCGCTCAGCCGGGAATCTCGGGGGCGGACTCGTCCCGCCGCCACTGCGAGTCCCCGAGCGGGTGGTTGTACGCGGGCCGTCCCACGTTCCCGCTCGTCCGGAAGGGTTTGCCGTTGTCGTCGACGCGTACGGTGCCCTTCTTGCCGCCGCTGGACCACTCCAGCTCCAGGTACCAGCTCACGTTGTTCGCCCGCGCGTCCGCGAAGACGTAGAAGACCTCGGGGTCGGACTCGCTGACCTTGTACGGGAAGTCACGCTGACCGGCCTTGGGGGAGATCGCGGGCCGCCCGGCATCGAGGTCCACTCCGAACGCCGTCGTCTCCACGCCGCCACCGCATCCGACGCCCATCGCGAAGTCGTTCCAGGCGAGCGGCTCGCTCTTCTCCACCACCCGCACATGGAGTTCGTCCAGGACGACGGTGGCCTTCCCGGTGCCCTGCACGGTCAGCTCGAGCATCTGCTGCCCGCCGGCGACCCCGCCGAACGCGGTGACCCACCCGCGCGCGTCGGGCTCAGGAGGCGGCGGAGGCACCTCCTCGGGCTTCCGGTCGAGCAGGTAGTGCTGGCTGCACGGCCCTTCCCACTTGTACGGATCGACGGCGACCTTGGGCGCGGATGCCCCGTCCTCGGCATCGCCGCCCTGGGCCGCCCCGGCGCCGCCGCTCCGGGAGGCGGAGGCGGAAGCCGGGGGATTGCTGCTGCGCGGGGCGGACGGTGAGGCCGACCTGCTCTTCGCGTCGGTCGGCTTGGAGGCGTCGGGACTGTCGTCACTTCCGCCGGCGGACTGGGAGGCGGCTCCCACGGACTGCTTCCCGCTCTGGTCGTCGCCGCCCTCGCCGGGCACGAGATTCACCACGAGCGCGGCGGCTACGAGGGCGGCGGCCACGGCGGTCCCGGCGAGCACGACGGTACGCCGCCGCCGCGCCACGGGAGCCTCCTTCAGGGGCCGTCGCTCGACCTCGGGCACGGGCTCGGCCGCCGCATCGGATTCCGCCGCATCGGATTCCGCCGCCCCGGATTCCGTCGCCCCGGACGTGACGTTCGGTCCGGTCCCGGCCTCCGCCGCTGTCCGCGCCCGCGGTTCCTCCCCCGCAGGCGCCTCGCCGGCCTTCTGTCCCCGCCGGGCATCCGCGAGAACCCACCGCCGATGCAGTTCCACCAGTTCCTCGGGCGTCGCCTTGCACACCCGCGCGAACCGCTCCACGGGTGCGTAATCCGTCGGTACGGCGTCCCCGTTGACGTACCGGTGAAGCGTGGACGCGCTCGTGTGCAGGCGCTTCCCGAGCACCCCGTAACTGAGCCCCGACCGCTCCTTGAGCCGGCCCAACAGCTCGGAGAAATCGTCCCCCGCCACCGTTCCTCCCTCTCCCACGTCCCGGAACCCCGTTCCAGGGGCAGGTCATTCCCCCAGGTCAGAGCTGTTGCGAGCGTTCCAGCGTCCCGGATGCCCCGGCAGTCGTGGCGGCTGGGACGGATCGCCGCACAAGCTGGGGCCATCCAAGCACGCCGCTCCCGGCACCCGGTCGAGCGGCCATGCAACACCCGTACCGCACCAGGGGGATTTCATGTCCACACGCACCCACCGCACCCGCCTGCTCGTCGCCGCCGCGCTCACGGCCGCCACGCTGACGTTGACGGCGTGCGGCAGCGGAGAGGGCGTCCACGACGAGGGGGCGTCGGCGGGATCCGCGTCCACGTCGACGGCCACGGCCTCCGCCACGCCGTCGGCCAAGGCGAGCGGGGGGACGTCCACGGGGAAGGGACAGACCGACCCGGCGGGCTCGACCTCCGAAGGCTCGGCAGGGGGCGCGGCCGGTTCGAGCGGCACGTCGGGTTCCGCGGGTTCGTCGGGTTCCACTGGCACCTCGGGTTCTGGCACCTCCGGTTCGACGGGCGTCTCAGGCTCCACCGGCTCGAAGGACTCGGCGTCCGCCTCCGTCCCCTGCTCCAGCGCCTCCACCCGGATGGCCGCCACGGTGGTCTCCCGCCCTCTGAACCACCTTCTCCTCACCATCACCAACACCGGCTCGAAGAACTGTGACCTCACCGGCTACCCGGCCGTCCGATTCGACCAGGCCCAGTCCGTCCCGCCGGCCTTCGAGGACTCCAAGCCGCAGGCGGTGGTCACGCTGGCCCCCGGCGAGTCGGGCTATGCGAGCGTCCTTCTCTCGGCCGCGGACGGCAGCGGCTCGGGCGGCCGTACGGCCAAGTCCCTCGCGGTCTCCTTCGGCGCGAGCGTCGCCCGTCCGTCGCTGCCCGCGCAGGGCGTGTACGTCGACGACTCGATCGGCGTCTCGTACTGGCAGTCGACCATGGCCGACGCCCTGGCCTGGTGACAGGCCTCCTGGCGCGCATCCGGCACACGACAACTGATCACAGCTGACAGCAAGCACCTAGGCCCGGGTCGACGACCTGGGCCTCCAGGTGTGGAGTGGGCAGGACATGGGTAACTCCCTTTCCCCACAGGTCCGTTGCGGACCCCATGTCGTCATGCCCAACTGTGGCGGAGGACGCTCACATGACCGATCTCATGGCCCTGGCGGCTCAGATGGCCCCTTGTCTCACGCTCGCCGCCGCCTCCATGGGGCAGAGCTTCCTCAACTCCGTACAGACCCGGATCGCCGACAGCGCGGTGGAGCGGGGGCGGCTCTTCCTCGAGCGTGCGCTGAAGAGCGAGGACACGGGGGAGGAGACGCAGCAGACCGAGGCGACGGGGGAGACGGGGGAGACGGACGTGCCGGCCCGGGAGGTCCGGGAGGTCAGGGATCTCGTCGAGAAGCTGAGCGCGGCCGACCGGGCGGCACTGGAGACCGCGTTGGGGCAGTGGCTCGCCGACCCCGACGGTCGCGACGACGTGGGCCGTCCGAGCGCGGCGGTCCTGGAGCGGCACATCCGCAGGCAGGCCGCGCTGGTCCAGTCGGGGCCGGTCACCTTCAGCGTGCAGGCCACCGGGCCGGGCGCCCAGGCGTTCGGGCAGGTCGTGGGAGACGTGCACGGGGGGTACCGGCCCGAGGCCGGGGACGGGAGATGACGGCGCCCTCACCCAGCGGGCAGAGCCAGTACAGCGCGCACAGCGAGGGTTCCAACGCGCTCAGCGTCGGCCAGGTCGTGGGGAACCTGGTCCTCAAGTTCTTCACCGGCGTGGGGAACGTGGAGAAGTGGAGCGTATGGAACTGGGTTCCCTGCGGGTTCGTCCTGGTGCTCTGCGCCGTCTCGGTGCTGCTCATGCCGGAAGGGCCCTGGGACCAGTTCGTCGTGGCGGCCGTGTGCCTGGTGCTTCCGCTGGGTGCCACGTTCTGGCGGGCCATATGGGGGCGCGACCGGGCCATATGGCGGCGGGCGTTGGTGTCATGGGGCTCCGTCGCGCTCGCGGTCATCGGACTGGCCCAGATGGTGTACCTCCGCGCGCACGGCGAGGTCGACGTCACGGGCAGCACCAGGATCGAGCCCCAGTCCCCGGCCGGCGACGGCGCGACCCTGCGGCTCACCGTGGACAGCGAGACGGTCCGCCGCCACCTGCGCCTGACCCTCGGCGTCGAGGAAGGATCCGTCGGCACGCAGTCCTGCGCACCGGACACCACCTTCGACGTCGCGCTCGCCGGACAGCAGCCCGAGGACGCGAACCGCTCGCTCACCTCCGGCACGGCCGTCGACATCGCCCTGGGCGGGCAGTCGACCGACGTACGCGTCGTCGTGACCGTGCACACGCTGCCGGGCTGCCTGATGGACATCTCCGTGGACAGCGCCGTCCTCCACGACTGACGCGGCGACCGCGGCGAGGACGGAGTACGACGTGCGAACGAGACGGGCTGACGAGACGGCGAACGAGACGGCGTCGAACGAGATGACGCCGAACGAGACGACGGCGAACGAGGGGGACAGGCCGATGACCACCCGGCTTACGGGCAGGAACGCACGAAGAGCGGCGCGGGCGCGGTGGGCCACGGCTCTGCTGGGCGCGGCCGGTCTCCTGGCCGTCACCGCCTGTTCCGATTCCGAGCCGACCTTCCTCGGCAAGGAACGCATCACCATCGCCCACAAGAACGACCAGCCGGGCACCTCCTACAAGCCCTCCTACAACTACTCCGGCTTCGACTACCTCCTCGGCCGCCGCATAGTCGACGAACTGGGCATCAAGGCGAGCCGCCCCGTCGACGTGCCGTCCGACGAGCGGGTCACCGCGGTCACCGAGAACGACGCCGACCTGGTGATCGCGACGTTCTCGATCACCGACGAACGCATGAAGCTGATCGACTTCGTCGGCCCCTACGCCGTCACCTACCAGGGCTTCCTTGTGGGCAAGGACGGCGGCGACATCCACACCGTCGAGGATCTGCACGGGCGCAGCGTGTGCACATGGAAGGGCACCACCTCGGCCGAGGTCCTGGCCCGCCCGGCCTACGAGGCCCTCGAGACGTACGAACGCGACGATGCCTCCGACTGTCTCGACGACATCCGGAAAGGACGGGCGGACGCGGTCTCCACGGACCAGCTGATCCTCTACGGTTTCGCCGGCCAGTACGCCGACGAGGGGCTGCGGGTCCTGCCCGGCGAGACCATAGGCCCTCCGCAGTACTACGGCATCGGCATGCCCAAGAACCACCGGGCCGACTGCCGGAAGCTGCGCGAGATCGTGAAGAAGTACGTCGGCAGCAGCGCCTGGCTCGCGGACCTCAAGGAGTCGCTGAGCCTGATCCCGGCGAACGAGAAGAACTGGCAGACGCAGTACCGCCCCAGCGACGCCGCGATCGACGCCAGGTCGTGCCGGGACCGGACGAGTCCATGAGCGGCACTCAGGTTTTTTCGCCGAGGTCGATGGTGGACGGCCCACGGTCGGCCTCCGCGCCGGCCTCCGCGCCGGGCTCGGAAAACTCCCAAGCCGTTATTTTCGCGCTCTTCGGCACGCGGTAGGCGAGTCGGCCGGGCCTCAATTCTCCGGCGCCGGTGTGCATGGGTTCTTCCTTCTTCGGGCATTCCAAGCGGGATGAGCCGGAGAAGGGGGGCGGCCCGGAATGGACGGGGAGACGGTCGTCGCGGCGTGTGCCGTCGTGATCGCCGTGGCATCGTTCACCGTCTCGGTCTACGAGGTACGCGCGACACGGCAGCACAACCGCCACTCGGTGCGGCCCATACTCCAGTTGCAACGAAGGATGTCCAAGGGGCAAAAGGCGGGGATCAGGCTCATCAACGCCGGTCTCGGCCCGGCCGTCATCCTCAGCACATCCCTGACGGTCGACGGCGAAGTGATCGGCGTGTGGAACAAGGCCGGCGCGGACAGAGCGCGTGAAGGCCTCGTCGTACGGCCCTACGCTGTGACGTTCAGCGAGTCGCAGACCATCGCCACCGACTATGAGGACTTCTTGCTGAGCGTGGACCCGTACGAGCCACAGGCTCATGCCGAGTTCATAGACCTGATAACTCGGCGCCTGCACCTGGAGATCCGCTACGAGTCCCTCTACGGCGGGGAGAACTATCACGTGACCCTGCGCCCCCGCACAGAGGGCTGACGGGCCGCCGAGTACAAGAAACAAAGGTGCGTGCGGCGGCCGCCGAGCAACTCAGCGACCTGACCCACACCTTGATCCCCGGACTGCGGCAAGCCCTTGGCTATACCTTGAGGTCCAGGGCGGTGATGCTCCGCGGTGTGTTGACGTAGAGGCGGGTGCCGTGGGGTGCCGGCGCCACCATGGACTCGGAGGTGTCGACCGGCACCGACCAGCGGCGCTTGCCGTCCCGTCCGAGCGCATGGACGGCGCTGTCGGTCTGCACAAAGATCGTCTCGCCGGCGACGGCCGTTCCCGGCAACCACTCAGCGCCGCTCTCGTACGTCCATGCCTTGGAGCCGTCGGCCTTGATCGCCGTAAGGGTGCCCCCGATCTCGACGATCCCCAGCGAACCCGCCGCGACGCATCCGTCCGCCTCGCCCAGTTCCGCGCTGCTCCAGATCCTGTTGCCGTCCAGGTCGAAGCCGTGCAGCCGCGACTCGGTGCCCGACGTGGTCACCAGGGTCTGCCCACCGACCAGTGTGGGGCTGTTGACGTCGGCCCCGGCGGACACGGACCAGAGCATGGTTCCGTCGGCGGCGTCCAGGGCCACCAGGCGGTCGCCGTACGTGCCCGCGTAGACCACGCCGCCGGCCACCAGCGGGTCGGTGGTGACCCCGGCGGGAGTCGTTCTGCGCCACTGCACACTGCCGTCGGCCGAGTAGGCCCGGATCTCGCCCGCGTCGGAAGTCCCCGTCCCCACGACCACGCCGTCACCGGCGAGGACCGGCACGGAGGCGTACCCTTCGAGGTTCCTGCTCCACAGGAGCCGACCCTCGAGGTCCACCGCGCAGAGCAGGGACCGGGGGGCTTCCTCGTGTCCGCCCCACGTGGTGCAGAAGACAGCGTCCGAGGTGACGACCGGCGTCGACGCCCCGCCCCCCTGGAGCCGCACCCGCCACAGCTCCTCGCCCTCGCCGGAAACGGCGCACACCGTGCCGCTGTCGACCGCCGCGTACAGCACACCACCGTCGGACGACACGCCCACACACGGCCCGCCCGCCGCATCCAGCTCCCCGCTCTCGTACCGCCAGGCCACCGTCGGCCGAGCAGCGGAACTGCCCTTTGGCGACGGCGACTTCGAGGCGCTGCCGCCGGGTGACCCGCCACCGGAGTCCCGTGTGAAGAGGAAGCCGCCGACACCGACCCCGGAGGCCAGCAGGCCGCCCGAGGCGATCGCCAGGAGGCTGCGGCGTGATGGCCCCCGCTCGGTACCGCCGGGCGGCGTGGTCGGAACATCCGCGGCCGAAGGCTCACTGACCACCGTGGCCGGAGCGACATACTCGACGCGGCTCCGGTCCTCCCCGGAGTCCCGGTCGGGAAGCCACCGTTCGTCGCCCTCCGAACGGTCCGGGGCGAAGGCCAGCCAGCCCGGGCGGGTGCTGTCCCGCAGTGAGCGGCCGGTGTGACCGGCGGCCTCGACCACGGCCCGCGGGGTGGGCCGTTCCTCCGGCTCGGCACCCAGGCAGGACTCGACGAGCGGCAGCACCCGCTTCGGCACCCCGGTCAGATCGAAGTCCCGGGTCAGGATCCGCAGCAGGATCACCGAGTCCTGCCCTTCACCGAAAGGCCCACGGCCGCTGGAGGCGTACGCGAGGACCGCGCCCAGCGAGAAGACATCGCTGGCAGGCCCCACCTCGGCGCCGTTGCGGATCTGCTCCGGCGAGACGTAGCCGACCGAGCCGACGATGGTGCCGGTCCTGGTCAGCGAGGTCGCCTCCAAGGCCCGTACGATGCCGAAGTCGATCACGCGCGGGCCGTCCGGCGCGAGGAGGATGTTGGACGGCTTGAGGTCGCGGTGGACCATGCCCTTGCCGTGGATCGCGCCGAGGGCCTCACCGAGCGCCGCCGCGAGGGTGAGGACCGCGTCCTCGGGGAGCGGGCCGTGGTCCAGCACCGCGTCCCGCAGGTTCGGCCCTTCGACGAACTCCGTTGCCATCCAAGGACGTTCGGCCTCGGTGTCGGCGTCGACGACGCGCGCGGTGTACGTACCGGCTCCGCCGACCCTCTGTGCGGCCCGTACCTCCTGCCGGAAGCGGGCCCGGAACATACGGTCCTGGGCGTGCTCGGCGCGCACCACCTTGACGGCGAGCCGGAGCCCCGACGAGGACTCGGCCAGATACACCTCGCCCATGCCGCCGGCGCCGAGTCTGCCCACCACCCTACGGGCCGATCCGGCGCGGATCCGACTGCCGCAGCACGTCCACGACTCCCCCATCGCTTGATCGCCGACCGGCGGACGGGGAGGATCGTACGACGTACTCCAGGGTCACATGGTCAGACCGCGGGGACGCAGCGGCCGACCACCGCACGGTGGTTCCACTTCTCACCGTCCCCGTACGAGTTCGCGTACGGCCGTCACGAACCGCTCCTGTTCGTCGGGCGTGCCGCCCCGAAGCTGACCCGGGTGGCGTCGAGGGACTTCTCGCTGGGCGTGGCCTCGGTGTTGCGGGTCATGACGTTGTTGACGTGGCGTCGGTCAGCGGCTTCTGGGGGTAGGTGCGGAGCACGAGGGATGTGGTGACAGGGCCGTAACGGGCAAGTGCGTCGACAACTCCTTCGAGTCGTCCTGCCTGCGGGCAGTAGACGTCGAAGATGAGGCAGTCTTCCCCGGTGACTCTGAGGGTGGAGGTGATCTCGGGGGTCCGGGAGGCGAAGTCCAGGGCGCGTGAGAGCTGCGCGTGCGTGGTGCGGAGCCGGATGACCGCGTGAATGTTCAGCCCGAGGGCTGCCGGGTCGACCACGGCTCGGTAGCCGGTGATGACGCCGCTCTTCTCCAGCCGTTGAATGCGCGCGCTGGCCGCGGGCTGCGAGAGTCCGACGCGGCGCCCTACCTCCGCGCCGGTCAACCGGCCGTCGGCCTGGAGCAGGGCGAGGATGTCTCGGTCTGTCCGGTCGAGTGATTCCATTGTCGTCCGCACCACTTTCTTTGAGATCACTTGCCTCACCGCCGCTGCCCTGATGCATCCAACAGAATCTGCGCCAGGCGCCCCCAGGATCGCAGGGAGCGACGAGTGAAACGGTGGTGGGCAGTGGTCGCGTACGTCATCGTCCCGGGTATCGACGGCTCGGACGGGCAGCACTGGCAGACCTTGTGGGAGCGGCAGTGGGGCACCTCAGCGGTGAGGATCTCCCCTGCCTCGTGGTCCGCCCCCGATCTGGATGACTGGGTCGACGCGGTCCAGGAGGCGTACGACGACGCTTCCCGGCAGGACAGCCGCGTTGTGCTGGTGGCCCACAGCCTGGGCTGCTGGGCTGCGTCCACCTGGCTGAACAAGAACCCCTCAAGCCCGACAGACGGCGCGTTCCTGGTCGCGCCGCCCGACCCGCACGGGCCGGCCTTCCCACGCCAGGCGGCCGCGACGTTCATGGAGGTGTCGGCACAACCGTTGCCGTGCCCGGCCCTGGTGGTGGGCAGCGCCAACGACCCGTACTGCACCCCCGAGGCAGCCGCCGGCTTCGCGGCGCGGTGGGAGGCGCGATGGCACCTGGCGGGCGCGTGCGGACACATCAACTCCGCCAGCGGCCTGGGCTCGTGGCGGCACGGCTGTGAACTCCTGGACTCGCTGACCCAGCAGTGATCAACCACCGCATGGGACGTATAGCCACCAGGTACCGCCCTGCGGCTCCCCTTCGAGCAAGAAAGTCCGCCCGTTGACGCACAAGAATGCGTCGCTGTCCGTCGAAGGTCGCCGTCGGCTCGTCGAACGGTGCCGGACGCGGCCCATCGCGCACGTGGCAGCCGAGATGGGCATCTCTCGAGCGTGCGCGTCCAAGTGGGTCAACCGCTACCGGCGCCACGGTGACCTCGGCCTACTCGATCGTTCTTCGGCGCCGCATCGTCAGCCGACGACCACGGCTCCCGAAACCCTCGCCCGCATCGAGGAACTCCGACGCACTCACAAGTGGTCTGCAGCCAGGATCGCCTTCGAGCTCAATCACGCCGGCATCTCGATCAGCCGCAGAACAGTGAGCAGGCACCTCGCTGCGGTCGGCCTGAACCGACGGCGATTCCTCGACCCCACCGGAGAGGTCAACCGCACTCCTCAGCGGATGCACGCGCCCTGTGGACAGTTGCACGTGAACCTCGGCCACGTGCAACTGTCCACGGTCGGGCATCACCCCGTTCCGGCACGTTCCTTCGATGATGCTTGCCGGGGCGTCGGGCGGTCCAGGTTGACTACCACGGTGGTGTAGAAGCGGTGCACGGCGTCGTCGACGCTGCGGATGAAGCCGGATTCAGCGTTCCCACGGCTGCTTCCCATGCCGTTGAACAGGGACAGGCGGAAGCCGTTGATATGGGTGTCGTTGTTCTTCGGGAGCATGTCCGCCGGCTCCGGGCGGAGCCGTTCCAGCGTGCCCCGTGGCCCCCCGACCTGGGCACGCGCATCACCCTGGCACAGGGTCTCGTCATCGATTCCGTTGCGTACGGGGACCCAGGCCGCCCCCATGTTCTGGAAGCCGTGGCAGCCGGAGTTCTCATGCCGCAGGTAGTACAGCAGTTCCTGGAGCAGCCAGGCATGTGCCTTGTCCCCGACCCCCCTCGTGCCGGATCAGCATCTGTGCCTGGTGTGTGACTTCGGCCCAGGACAGGTGCCAAAGAGCCACCTTGTGCTTGCGCCGTCCGTCAATCTTGACGTCGACGAGCGGGCTGCCTTCCAGCGCGACGTCGTTCGACAGTGTGATCACGGCCTCGTAGCCACGGCGTGCGGCGATGTCCACGTATGCCTGCACCTGCTCAGGCTTGAGCGCGTTCCCGTTGGTCTTGGTCTCCACCAGCGCCGTCCACAGTTTGCCGGCCCGCTCGACACGGACCACCCCGTCAGGGCGTCGCGGTGTATCGCCGTGCGGCAGGGAGACCTCGGTGAACGTCTCCATACGGCCCGACGGTGCTCCGAACGCCGCCGTGAGTCTCCGGCCGAACTCCGGCACCGCGCCATCACCGACAGCAGTACCGACGTAGCGCGCATTTCCCGGTCCCGGTCGCTCTTGAGTACCGACACCGGAAAGAGTCTCGCCTGCTTCCAGGACTCATCGTCCGCCAGAGACTTCCTGGCCACCCTCGGCACAGTGACCTTCTTCTTGGCAGTGCGAGGCCGTGCCGCCTTCTTCGGCCCCACCTCATCGCCAGGCGGGCGGGGAGCCGGAACCAAGCCTGGCGTCACCTGCTGTTCCTGCTCAACGGCCGGAGCCGGAACAGCCGTATCAGCCTGCTCGCTTGCTCTCTGCACTGTTCAGCGCTTCCTCTGCGCCCGCGTCGTCGTCGATGTCGACACCGAAGTCCGCCGCCAGACCCGCCAGGCCGGTGTCGTAGCCCTGTCCGACAGCACGGAACTTCCACTCTTCGCCCCACGCCGGTACAACTCGCCGAAGATGATCGCGCTCACCGTGCCGGCGTCATCGATGGCGAATCGGAGAAGGCTCTCCCCTCCCCCATCGGCCAGTGTCATCTTCAGGTCTTCCAGCTCCCCGAAGCCGGCTCCCTCGTAGCGGCTCGCCGCCACGACGATCCGGTCGATGCCGGACGGGACCGCGGTCAGGTCGAAGCTGATCCGGTCCTCGTCGCCGCTCTCCGTCGGCGTCTTCCTGTCCAGTCGTTGGCGGCGTCGCTTCCGTACGTCCCCGGCAGCGCCTCGCCCCGGTGCTGAAGAGGCTGCGCCCGTACGGGAATCGCTGGCCGACGTCCGGAGCGAACCACGAGGTAGACAGCGTGATCGGCCCGTCCTGGTTGTTGGTCACCCGTCGCCGATGCACGGTCCGACGGTCCTTGACCAGGCCCAAAGCCTCAACAACGTGATCCGGCGCCTACATCCATCCGGCCGAGATGACCACCGCCGGGCGTGTAGATCTTGTGCTCGCTCAGTGATTGGCAGATCTGTTCCACCTGCACGGCTGTGTGACCTGCGGTTTTCCTTCGCGGGGGTGGAACAGATCTGCCAATTACCGTCCGAGTCCACCCCCTCGGCTCCGCGTGCTGCGGGTGGGGGAGGCTCGGGGCTCGCGCAGCTCTGAAAGGGGTGGCCGGAGTCACCGGTGCCGGGCCGGAGTCACCGGTGCCGGGTCAACTCTCCAACTCCCCTTGCGGCCCGCCCACCGCCCGCATCCCCGGCCCTGCCCGCCTGAAAGCCCGCCGACCTGCCTCGGCTTTGCCCGCAGGCGTGCCCCGGCTTCGCCTCTCCCCGCACCGCCAATCCACCGACCCGGCCCGCCGTGCCTCCACCCAGCAGCCGCCCCCTCCAGCTACGGACGGGCCGATCGCCACCGGTCCGACATGGGCCCTGCCCCAGCCACCGCCCCGCACCCCCCTCACCTCAAGTCGCTGAGCCGGCCCGGCGTGCCGGCGAGGTGCGACCGCGCCCCCGCGCCGGCCCACCACTCGACCAACCCGAAGGTCCACCCACCTGGCCACCCGCTCTTTCCTCTTCAACGACGCCCGCTCCGGTCGGGTCCCCGCGGGGGCGGTGCTCGGTTCGGACGCGGCCGGGGTGGTGGTTCGGACCACGGCCGACGGAACGCAGGATCCGCAGGACTAGGAACCGTCTTCCCTTCCGTCTTCCCTGTCTTCCCCGTCTTCGTCGGCACTGCGCATTGCGGACGCAGACGTCTCCTCGAATCCGCCATGTCTCCTCGAACCCACCATGCGGGACCACCCTGTCACTCGGTGAGTCCGGCCTCTTCGCAAGCCGACTCGAACCTCGGCGTGCAGACCTGGTCGGTCGTGTACACGCCGTCCTTGATCACGGTGTCCTTGATGTTGTCGACGGTCACGGGGATGGGGTCGAGCAGGATGGCGGGGATGTCCTTGGTGGTGGGTGTGTCGACCGTGGTGTCGGCGATGTCGTCGAGGTTTTCGCCGCGGCCCAGGGCGACGGCCATCTCCGCGGCCGCGTCGGCCTCGGCCTTGAAGGGCTTGTAGACGCTCATGTACTGCTCGCCCCTGAGGATGTGCTGCACGGCCGCGAGGTCGGCGTCCTGGCCGGTGACGGGGGGCAGCGGCTCGATGCCGGCGGCCTTGAGGGCGGAGATGACGCCGGCGGCGAGACCGTCGTTGGCGGCGTAGACGCCGTCGATGCTGTCGGCGCCCAGGGCGGCGATCGCGCGGACCATGTTGGTGTGGGCGCTCTCCTGCTTCCAGCCCTGGATGTCGTACGTCTTGCCGATCTTGACCTTGCCCTCGAGGGCGGACAGCGCGCCCTTCTTGAAGGCAATGTTGGTCGGGCTGGTCTGGGGACCGTTCATCATGACGATCTGGCCGTCGTCGGCCTTGTCGCCCAGGGCCTTGAGGAGCGCCTCGCCCTGGAGCTCGCCGACCCGTTCGTTGTCGAAGGAGACGTAGGCCGAGATCGGGCCCTCGACGAGGCCGTCGTAGGCGACGACCGGGATGCCCGCGTCGTGTGCCCTCTTGACCGCGGGGCTTAGAGATCTGAAGTTCACGGCGCTGAGGATCAGGACCTCGATGTCCTTGTTGATCAAGGTGTCCACCTGTTGTTGCTGGGTGGCCACGTCCCCCTCGGCGTTGGCGTACTCCAGCGTGCAGTCCTCGCACAGCTCCTTGAGTTTCTTTTCGATCAGGGGCTTGTCGAACTTCTCCCAGCGAGTCTGGACGATCTGGCTGAACAGCAGGCCGACCGTGAAGCCGTCCTTGCCGGCGGCCGTCCCGCCCGAGTCGGTGGTCTCGCCGTCCGTGCCGCAGGCGGCCAGGGACACCACAAGCGACATGACCAGCGACAATGCGGCCGCGGTGATGGCCGTACGACCCCGAAAGGCACTCACTCGGGGACCTCCCTGGCTCATCCGAGACCCCCTGACCGGCCACGCCGGCCAATCATTGCCAGGATAGGTCGGGCGGTGCGGCGCGGCTCGCGATGCGTGCGTGCGATGCGTGCGTGCGATGCCAGCGATGAGCGGATCGGTTGCGGCGGGGACGCTACTCCGGAGTCTGCTCCGGCTCTTCCGGGCCCCGGCCGCACAGTTCCACGAACCGGGTGGCCGCAGGAGACAAGTCGATGCTGCTGCGGATGGTCAACCGCGTTGCCGGCCTCGTCGCGGCCGGCCGTGGCTCGTGGAGCCGACGTCCGGGACGCTGCGGATCGACGGCGCCGACGTGACCGGCATGGACGCGGACGCCCTGCGGGAGTTGCGGAACCGCAGGATCAGCATGGTCTTCCAGCACTTCGCGCTGTTCCCGCACCGAACGGTGCGGGAGAACGCCGCGTACGGGCTCCGGATCCGGGGCATCGCGGCGAAGGAGCGGCTGGAACGGGCCGACGCGGCCCTGCACCAGGTGGGCCTCGGGAACCACGGCGACGCACGTCCGCACGCTCTGTCCGGCGGCATGCGCCAACGGGTCGGCCTGGCCCGGGCCTTGGCGACCGACGCCGACATCCTGCTGATGGACGAGCCGTTCAGCGCGCTGGACCCGCTGATCAAACGGAACATGCAGGATCTGCTGCTCGAGCTCCAGGCGGAGCACCGCCGCACCGTCGTCTTCGTCACCCACGACCTCAACGAGGCCATGCGGATCGGCAGCCGGATCATGGTGATGAAGGACGGTGTCGTCGTCCAGTGTGCTGGAGCGGCTGGTGAACGACTACGTCAACGACGGCATCCAGTTCCTCCTGCGCCACCTCGGCGGGGTGTTCGACGGGGTGTCGTCCGCCGTGACCTCGGTGGTGAACGCGGTGTACTGGATCCTGCACACGCCCTCTTCCGGGGGTGCTGATCCTGGTCTTCGCCGTCATCGCGTGGCTCGCGACCCGGCGCTGGCAGCTGGTGCTCTTCACGGTCCGGGCGTTCCTGCTCGTCGACTCCATGGGACTGTGGACCGCCGCGATGCAGAGCCTCACCGTCGTGCTGATCTCCGGTACGGCGGCCGTGGCGATCGGCGTTCCGATCGGCGTGTGGGCGGCCACCAGCGACCGGGCCGCCGCGGCGGTGCGGCCGGTGCTGGACTTCATGCAGACGCTGCCGGTGTTCGTCTACCTCATCCCGTCCGTCTTCTTCTTCGGCATCGGCGTCGTGCCCGGCGCCGTGTCGACGACGGTCTTCGCCCTGCCCCCGCGGTCCGGCTGACCGCCCTCGGTATCCGGCAGGTCGACAAGGAGATCGTGAAAGCGGCACAGGCCTTCGGCTCACGCCCCCGGCAGGTACTGGCTCAGGTCCAGCTCCCCCTCGCGATGCCGTCGATCATGGCAGGCGTCAACCAGGTGATCATGCTGGCGTTGTCCATGGTCGTCATCGCGGGAATGGTGGGCGCGGGCGGACTCGGCGAGGTCGTGGTCCGCGGCGTGACACAACTCGACGTCGGCGCCGGGTTCGAGGGCGGGCTGGCGGTGGTCGCCCTGGCGATCTTCCTGGACCGGGTCACGGGCGGCCTCGGAACGCCAGGGTTCTCCGCATGCCGAGGCTGCGCCGTCCCCCTACTGCGGACCGCGCGTCCACGGCGCCGGGAGCCGCGGCCACCCCTGCCATGGAACTGTGAGTGAGCGGCCAGGCTACGTCGGAGGGGGCTACGTCGGAGAGGTTTATGCGCAGCCAATAGCCCGGGGCCTTCCTGGTAGCGATGCCACCAGCACAAGGCGCATCTGGATGGCTTTCGGTGAGCCCCCCACGATCGGTGGGGCAAGCAGTGAACGACTGGAGGCAGACGATGCGTGTTGTGATCATGGGTGGGACGTCCGGAATCGGCCTGGCGGCGGCGGAGAAACTGACGGCGGCGGGCGCGGAGGTGATCGTCACGGGACGCGACGCGGAGAAGCTGGCCGCGGTGAAGGAAGGCGTCGCCGGCGCCGAGCAGGTGGACGGCACCGACGAGACCGCGGTGGCCCAGTTCTTCGAGCGGGTCGGCTCCTTCGACCACCTGGTGCTTGCCTTCAGCCCGGGCGCCCTGGGCCTCGGCCCGCTGGCCAGGGTGAGCGTCGCCGACATCAGGGGCGCGTTCGACGGCAAGCTCTTCGCCTATCTGTACGCCATCCAGAAGGCGCAGGTGACCGGCTCCATCACGGTCGTGTCCGCCGCCACCGCGCGCGGCGCCGCCCCCGGCACCGTGGCGTTCGCCGCGGTCAACGGCGCGCTGGAGCGCATCGTGTCCCCGCTCGCGGCCGAGCTGGCGCCGGTGCGGGTCAACGCCGTGGCGCCGGGCGCGGTGGACACGCCCTGGTGGTCGTTCGTGCCCGAGGAGGCGCGCGAGGGCCAGTTCGCCGAGATGGTGAAGGACCTGCCGGTCAAGCGGATCGGGCGTCGCGAGACTGCCCAGCACCTGCCGGGAGACCTTGATCTCCCGTGCCTGCTCCAGCCACGTGTACCAGGTGATGCTGAGACCGGCGAGCGTGGCGACCTCCTCGCGCCGCAACCCTGGGGTGCGCCGATGGCCGACGACGGGCAGGCCCGCGTCCTTGGGCTTGCGCCGCTCGCGCCGGCTGCGGATGAACTCGGCGAGCTCGCGCCGCTGTTCTTGAGTGGCCACCGGTCCCCCTCGTTTTCCGTAACCGCCGGTCAGCCTAAACGGTGCTTCGCCGGTGCGACGTCGAAGCGGCGACCGTCGAGCTGATGGCGAAGGTGGAGGAGTTGGGCGGCGCGGTCAACGCCGGGCTCGCCCTGCTGGGCGGGGTCGTCGTCGACGACCGCTGCCGGGCCGGCGCACCGGACGTCGTCGCCGTAGGTCGCCGCCTTCCCCACCGGTGACGGCCGCTTCCGCCGCACCCCGCACCGGTCGGTCAGGCACGGGCGGGCGTCGCCGCCCTGCTGCGCGCCCTCAACAACATCAGTCGCGGCTTCCGGACCCTGAGGTACGCGTCGGCTGAGCACGCGTGAGCCGGCTTCCGCGCTGCGGCCGGGCGCCGCGAGGTGCCCGGCCGCAGTGGCGGGTCAGTGCGTGACACCGAGGGCGGCGGCGCGGGACACGAACGTCATGTGGAAGCCCAGCGCCGCCGCCCAAACGCTCGAAGCCCCGCTGTCAGCGGCCCCGTTCGTGACCGCGTCCGCCGCTCACAGTCCTCCGGTGTACTCGAAGATGTAGAGCCCGTGGTCGCGGTCGGAGGCGGCGACGTACTCCTTGCCGCCGGAGGCGAAGACCTGCGCGCCCCAGAAGTTGTTGCCGCCCTCGTCGATGTAGTGGCCGACCTCCACGATCTTGTCGTCGACGATCTTCGCGACGCGCAGCCCGGCCGCGTAGTACGAGAAGTAGAGCAGGTCGGCGCGCTTCTCGGAGACGGCCACCTCGTGAATGGACAGGTCGCCGGAGCCCGACGCGTGGGCCGGGTCGTGCGCCTCGGGAACGGCGTAGGTGTCCAGCTCGGTGAGCTTGCCGCTCTCGTTGCGGTAGAGGTGCGCGTAGCCCCAGCCGTCGAAGTACGACGAGAAGGTGAGCCGGTCGCCCTTGGTGCCGAGCGGCACGGGCAGTTGCTCGGGGCCCGTTCCGGCGAGGCAGGCCGCGTCGTCGTAGGGCTGTCCGAAGATGGCGAAGCCCTGGCCGCGCGGTGCGACACCGAAGGCCGGGATGTCGCCCTCGACGCTCATGCCGAGCGTCTGGTCACAGGCGTCCGTGCCGGTGCGGTTGAAGACGAGTACGGCGTCGTAGCCGCCCGCCGCGATGACGCTCGCGACCTTCTCCGTGAAGGTGCACACGCCACGCTCGACGACGGCGACGTCCACGGCGTTCGGGTCGCCGGCGGGGACCGCCGGGTCACCGGGGCAGGCCCGGCCCGCGAAGACCGAGTCGCCGGTGATGGTCTGGCCTTCCTCCAGTCGCGTGGTGTTGCTGCCCTGGCTCGCCGTCAGCTCGGTGCCGTCGGTAAGATTGCGGGCGGTGAGCGCGTACGGCCCGAAGTCCTCGTCGGCGCCGATGACGTACTTGTTGTCCAGGGTGAACTCGGCCTGGTGGGCGTTGCCTTCGGGCGCGACCTCGAATCCGCTCTCCAGCATCTCGGGATCGAGTGCGGCGAAGTCGGTGTCGCCGAGGTAGGCGGCCTTCGTCGGGTCGGTCACGTCAAGGGTGACGTAGCCGCCGTCCCAGTAGGAGGCGAGCATGATCTGCCGGCCGCCGATCTCCTTGACGACCATGTCGTGCAGGAAGATCTCACTGAGGTTGGCCGGGGCGTCCTGGACGATCTGCGGGAACGCCTCGTCGAGGTCGTACTCCGCGATGACTTTCGCCTTCTTCGGGTTGGTGATGTCGACGATGTCGACGTCCGGGCCCTCTTCGTTGTCGACGATGACCGCGTACGCCTTGCTGCCCGCGTCCCAGGCGTAGACGCTGTGGATCTCGTTGGCGTCCTTCTTGCCCTGACCCTGGACCGTGAAGTCGCCGACGCCCTCCGCCAGCGGCGTCGGATGGGCCGGGTCGCTGACGTCGTAGAGGTTAATCCCGCCGAAGCCGGCGGTCTCCTTGCACTTCTCGTTGTTGCTGACCAGCACGTCCCCGTCGAAGTACGGGGTGTCGATGTGCAGGGTCTGGATGCCCTCGCCCGGTGCGCTGCCCTCCTTCGCCTGGATGAAGGCGACCTCCTTGGGCGTGGCCGGCTTGCGTATGTCCACCACGTGCACGCCGTTGTACTTGCAGGTCGCGCCGCCCCAGGCGGCGAGATAGGCGTACCCCTTGAAGACGCCGACGTCGGCGATCTTCTCCGGCTCGACGTTCTTCAGGCCGAGCTCGCTGACGAGCCGGACGTTCTCGCTTCCGGCGGGGAGATGGCCCTCGTCACCACCGTGCTGGTGGCTGTGGTGATCGTGTGTGGCCTTGGCGTTGTCGATACCGCCGTCGTCGGCGGAGACACCGTCATGTGCGTGGGCGACACCGGCGAAGGCACCGGCGACAAGGCCCATGGCGGCGAGACAACCCACGGCGCGTACACGGGCTCTCGCTCTGCCCATGGCTCTTCCCATGGCTCTCCTTGGTCTGAGAGTGAAGAGGCGTGGGGGGCAGCGAAGGGAACGTACTCTGTGCCTGGCCTGTGAGGAAAGGGTCGCGGAGCCGCGTTAACGTGATCGTATTGACTGTCGGCTTCGGATGGGGCGTCAGGGATGATGGTATTCAAAGCGAGTTGAACTGCATGACCGAGTCGGCGCCGGCCCACAGGTAGAGCGCGCAGGACACCGCGTCGTAGCGCTCCAGATAGCCGTTCACCTCGTTGTACTCGACCGGCCGCCACAAGGGCCTGCCCGGTCCCGTCCTCGTCGACCGGCGCATCGTGCAGGGCTGGGACAGCACGCCGGTCGCGCTGCAGGAGTGGTCCTCCGAGGAACTGGCCGACGCGGCCGCCGCCGGTCCCGCGACCACGCAGACCGGCTTCGCCGAAGCGACGTTCGACGTCGACACGCCCGCCGACACCTTCCTCGCACTCCCCGGATCGAGCCGTGGCCTGGTCTGGATCAACGGATTCCTGCTCGGCCGCTACTGGGAGATCGGCCCGCAGATCACGCTGTACTGCCCGGCACCGGTAATGCGCGCCGGCGAGAACACCGTGACGGTCCTCGAGCTGGAACGGCTCGGCGGAGCCCTGGAGTTGCGGGACCGTCCCGAGCTGGGGCCGCCGGAGGAGTACGTGGAGGATTTCGGCTGACGAAGTCCGCACACCACGCGCGTGGCAACTCCAGCCTTGACTCGTGGATCAGGTGCGCTTGTGGTGCGGAGTTGGCAGGGCGGCGTGACCGACGCATTGACCTGGTAGACCGCGGGCGGGCCTCGCTCTCGCCGCCGGAACTACGAACTCAGCTGGAACCGTCGCGCCCTTCGTTCGCGGCGCGGCGGTACTCGGCGTTGATGCGCTGTGCTTCCTCGAGCTGGTCCTCAAGGATGACGATGCGGCAGGCAGCCTCGATCGGGGTGCCCTTGTCGACCAGTTCGCGGGCGCGAGCGGCGATCCGCAGTTGGTAGCGGGAGTACCGCCGGTGCCCGCCTTCCGAGCGGAGCGGAGTGATCAGACGGGCCTCACCGATGGCCCGGAGGAAGCCGGGGGTGGTGCCGAGCATTTCGGCGGCCCGGCCCATCGTGTACGCGGGGTAGTCGTCGTCGTCCAGACGACCGCTGAGCGGAGTATCTGCTGTCATGTGACCTCGTTGTGCGACGCGTCGAGGGGCCCTGGTGCCGTACGGCACCAGGGCCCCGAAGGAATTGAACACCATCTGTCGGCCCTACTGCTGTGCCGACCTTCTGTTTCCGCTACCCGGCCTCGGAGAGGGGCGGGAGTGCGGGGATCGTGGATACGTGACCGGGGACCACCTTCCAATCCGGGGTCTTGCGGTACCCGGCCGAATGCTGCTCGGGCCGGGCGATCCTGATGGCGTCTGTTCCCTCCGTCCTTCCTCTGAATGATGCGAACTGCTGGTGTTGCTGTCGGCAGCCCCTCAACCTGCGAGCCGCCCAGTGCGACCGCCAGTCCCGTCACCGTCTTGCGCACAACGTGGCTTCGGAACTCCACAGTCGCTCTGACCTGCGAACTTCGTGTACTGCTGCCCGGCAGTTCGTGTCTGCCGGGCCTCCTTGACCTTGTCTACGAAAGGAACCTTAGCTAGATCACCAGCCAATGTCTACTCCGGCAAGCACAGATTTCAGCTCCCTTGAGGCCTAAGTATTCTGCGACAGCTGGCAGCGCGGGCACGCTGGAGCATGGGCTCGGTGGGCTCCATGGGGGCAGAGGGCCGTCCGCTGCATAAAATCGGCTCTCATGTCGAAACCTGACGACCTGCTCGTGGACATTGCCGCCATGGTGGAGTCCGCGCAAAGCAATCAGATGTCGCTGACGGTGGTTGTCGGCGGAGCTGTCATCACCGGCCGGCTGGCTCCCGAAGCGGTGTGGAGGGAGCGCGTGTCGGAGGTGCTGAAGGCCTCGGACCGCCTCGGCCCGTTCTCCGGTGTCTTCACAGCCGAACGGACAGAGGGCCGAGCCGATCGCGGCGAGGCGCCCACGCATCTGCACTTCCACCTCGCCCGGATCCTGCAGGGCAGTGTCGGGATCCCCGAGACGGGTGGCATGTATCGCGTCGCGATCAGCGACGTCAGTGCCTGGACCGTGGGGGACTTCAGTTACTCCGAACGGTGAGAGGCCAGGCGATGAGGGCCCTGCCGACGCGCGTCGGCAGGGCCCTCATCGCTGTTCTGGTGGCGGCTTCCGCCGGTCCTCATGTTCTCAGGTGGTGGGCCTGCCGAGCAGGGCTGACGCGGTCTGCAGCGGAGTGAGGGCGCGCACGGTGGGTGCGCCCTCATGGCCGTTGCGGCAGGTGAAACCGAGGCGGCTCATGGCGCGGGTGACTTCGCCGCTGGTGAAGTCGCGGCGGTCCTGTCGGGTGATGACTTCGCCCACTTGCTTGACGGGGTAGTGGCGGCGGCCGATGAGCACGGACTCACCCGTGATGGGCTCGGGCTTGACGCCCTTCATGGAGGCCAGCACCTCGCTCTTGGAGAGGTCGAACGGGAACCGGGCGATGACACAGCGCATGATGCCTCACAGGGAAGGGAAACGAGTACCGGGCTGATCGGGTGAGGCTGGTCAGAGGGAGAGGGGGAGCACGCCCAGTGGTCCACCGGTGCCGAGGATGTCCCGTAGACGGATCCGGTCCGTGTAGGCGGAGCTGTCGCGGACGACGGCGAGCTGGGCCCGGGTGATCGAGCTCGTGCACTGTTCGTCCCTGTCACAGAGGAGCAGGTATCCGACATGGGCGCTGGCCATGACGGACAGGGCCACCTCGACGG
The DNA here is from genome assembly GCF_002291145.1 of Streptomyces sp. SA15. GTDB lineage: Bacteria > Actinomycetota > Actinomycetes > Streptomycetales > Streptomycetaceae > Streptomyces. The sequence goes on along the minus strand of NZ_NTGE01000099.1, from coordinate 329,096 downwards.
TCATGTCGTCAGGTACCCGCAGTCCGGACACGCCGATGGCGTCGATCACGGTCGGGGGCGCGGAGGCGGGGTCCGCGGGGCGGTGCAGCATCTGAACCGGCGTCAAAGTGGAGCCTCCTGCGAGGAAGGGCCTGCGAAGTCGGGTGAGTCTTCCGCCCACGGGGCGAACGTTGCCTGTCGGGGCACTAGGCCGCCGGGTTGGAGGCGGACGGTCGCTGTGCCGCGCGGCGTGCCGCCTCGCCGGTGGACCGGCCCTGGGCGGCGCGGCCACGGCCGCGGCGACGGGCCCGCGACGGGGACGAGGAAGAGGCGCCGCGCCGGGGGCGTTCCACGACCGGCGCTGTGATGGTGACCGGGACGCCCGAGGGGGCCTGAGCGCCTGTGATGCGGCTCAACTCCGCTTCACCCGAGCTCACTTGGGTGATTCGGGGGGTGATGCCGGCGGCGGCCATCAATCGGCTCACGTCGCGGCGCTGGTTGGGGATCACCAGGGTGACGACGCTGCCGGACTCGCCGGCGCGTGCCGTACGGCCGCCACGGTGCAGATAGTCCTTGTGGTCGCTGGGCGGATCGACGTTCACGACCAGGTCGAGGTTGTCGACGTGGATGCCGCGCGCCGCGACATTGGTCGCCACCAGTACCGTCACATGCCCGGTCTTGAACTGGTTCAGGGTCCGTGTGCGCTGCGGCTGGGACTTGCCACCGTGCAGGGCGCCGGCGCGGACGCCGCTGTTCAGCAGATGCTCGGTCAGCCGGTCGACCGCGTGCTTGGTGTCCAGGAACATGATCACCCGGCCCTCGCGTGCCGCGATCTCGGTGGTTGCCCGATGCTTGTCCGCGCCGCGTACGTGGAGTACGTGGTGCTCCATGGTGGTGACCGCACCCGCGGACGGGTCGACGGAGTGGACCACCGGGTCGGTCAGGTAGCGGCGGACCAGCAGGTCGACGTTGCGGTCCAGGGTGGCCGAGAAGAGCATCCGCTGCCCCTCGGGACGCACTTGGTCGAGCAGCGCGGTGACCTGGGGCATGAAGCCCATGTCGGTCATCTGGTCGGCCTCGTCGAGGACGGTGATGGCGACGCGGTCGAGTCGGCAGTCGCCGCGGTCGATGAGGTCCTTGAGCCGGCCCGGCGTGGCCACGACGACCTCCGCACCGGTACGCAGTGCACCGGCCTGCCTGCCGATCGACATCCCGCCGACCACGGTGGTCAGCCGCAGCCGCACAGCGCGGGCGTACGGAGTGAGCGCGTCGGTGACCTGTTGGGCCAGCTCGCGGGTGGGTACGAGGACGAGGGCCAGCGGCTGCCGGGGCTCGGCGCGCTGACCGGCCGTACGGGCGAGGACCGCGAGGCCGAAGGCGAGGGTCTTGCCCGAACCGGTGCGGCCACGGCCGAGTACGTCGCGACCCGCGAGGGAGTTCGGCAGGGTCGCCGCCTGGATCGGGAACGGTACGGTCACGCCTTCGTGGCCGAGCGCGGCCAGCAACTGCGCCGGCATGGCGAGATCGGCGAACTCCTCGACGGCGGCGAGCGCGGGGGTGATCGTCTTCGGCAGTGCGAACTCGCCCTGAGGCGCGGCCTGTCGACGTCCGTGACCTTCGGGACGGCGTGGAGCACCGGAGCGGCCGGAGACCGTGCCTCCGGCACCGTAGCGGCTGCCGCCCCTTGCGGAGCCGGAACTTCCGGTGCGAGTGCGGACGAAGCGATCGTTTGTACGCGTGCGGTTCATGCGGAACCTTCCTTGATGTGGCGCGTATCAAGGAATTCCCGCAGTAAATGAGCAGCGCAGAGAATCGCGAGAACGAGCCGAAGAAAATGTGGGATCGAATTTGATCCGCGAGGGATGTGCAGGGGGTGTGCACGGGATGTGCAGGAATATGTCCCGCACCAGAATGATGCGATCCCGGCGGTAGGGCTCAATGGGGTCATGACCCCTGGATCATGCGGAGAGGCAGCGCCTGGAAATCGATCAGCTGGGGCCCGCACCCCAAGGTGCGGGCCCCAGCTGCGAAGTACGTGTCAGCGTCAGGCGGGAACGATGTTCTCGGCCGTCGGGCCCTTCTGGCCCTGCGCGATGTCGAAGGTCACCTTCTGGCCCTCCAGCAGCTCACGAAAGCCCTGAGCGGCGATGTTCGAGTAGTGGGCGAAGACGTCGGCGCCGCCGCCGTCCTGCTCGATGAAGCCGAAGCCCTTTTCCGCATTGAACCACTTCACGGTACCGGAAGCCATATCGAATCTCCTTTGGGGCGTGTTCGGAGTTCGCACTGTGCGGACTCCGCGTCGCCGTGATGATTGCCCCGCCGGAAATCAACCGGAGATGTAAGGAGCTCTACCGGTATATGAAACCGGTGAGGGTGCTCCTGAGTGTTCGGGAACCACAACTGCAACTGAGATCGAGAGTAGCACGGTGCGATCGACCGTGTGCGGTGAATAACTCTGCTCCGCCTGTCGGGTAAGGAACCCTCATCGAGCGTGGCGTCCATTTCTCATTTCGCGGCCACAGATATTGGCTTGCCCGGACCGCAACGTACGCCCCGGTATGCGGATCTTCATGCCTCCGTACGCGGGGTACTGCGCGAGGTGGCGACAACAATGAACCCCCGGGTCTCCGACCCGGGGGTTTGTCATGGAGCGGGTGACGTGTTGAGGAAACCCAAGGCGCCGTCCGCCATGTCGGGTGGGAAGGTACCTCAAGGATGCGTGTGGCGCAGGTCACGGGAAGTCGGTGTGGATTGCCGGACAGCTCATTGAGGTGAGCACTCATATGCGTACCCGGATACGGGCCGGGGATTCGAGCGCGTTCGCCGAGCTGTTCGACACGTATGCGCGCGCGGTCTACAACCATGCCTTCCGGCTGGCCGCCGACTGGTCGACGGCCGAGGACGTGATGGCCGCGACCTTCATGGAGGCATGGCGGCTGCGCGACAAGGTCGACCCGGAGGGCGGTTCGCTACGGCCGTGGCTGCTGGGCATCGCCACCAACACGGCGCGCAACCAGTTCCGGAGCAACCGGCGGTACCGGGCGGCGGCGGAGGCGGCCGCGGCGGCCGAACTGTCGGTACCCGACCATGCCGAGGAGGTGGCCGACCGGCTCGACGACCGCCAGCGCCTCGCGACGGCACTCACGGCGCTCGCGGCGCTGCGCCGCCCGGAGCGCGAGGTCATCGCGCTCTGCCTGGGGGAGGGCCTGGACTACGAGGCCGCGGCGGAGGCGCTCGGCATTCCGGTGGGCACGGTCGCCTCCCGGCTCTCCCGCGCCCGCAAGAAGCTCCGCAAGGTCGCCGAGGCCGAACTGTCGGGGGTTGAACTGGCAAGCGGTGCAAGGGAGTTGATACGTCCGACTGCGGAAACCGCGACTGAGAAAAGTCTCGGGAAATGGGAAGTCGGCCGCCCCGGCAGACAGACAAGAGGCGATCACGCACACGCGATCCGGCCCGCACAGGAAGGAAACCGATGAACGCGAACACGTCCCGGCAGAGCGCTGCCGAGTGGGAAGAAGGCGCACAGCTCTTCGACCGGACGACGCGCGACCTGCCGCCGGGCCGTCACCAGTTCCACAAGGAGCGCATGATGGCCCAGATTCACGAGGCGCAGCAGGCAGAGCAGACGGGCGTGCGGGAGAAGACGGTCGCCCCGGCAGAGACCCCGCGTTTCCGGCTGCCCCGCCCCGCGATCGCTCTGCCCGCACTGGCCGCCGCCCTCGCCGGGGTCGTCGTGGCCGGGGTGGTCACATCCGGTGGCGGCACCGGCGTCGAGGACGGCGGAGTCGCCACCGGACCGGCCCTGACCACAACCGTCGGCGCCGCCACCACCAAGGGCGTACCGCAACTGCTCGACCGGATCGCGCTCGCGGCCGCCGAGGTGGATCATCCGACCGTCAAGCCCGGCCAGTACATCTACATCGAGTCCAAGACGGCCACCACCTTCGTCAAGACCGTCGACGACAAAAGCACCCTGGCCAGCCACACGCTGCACCGCCGCCAGGTGTGGGAGTCGCCGGACGGCACCAAGGGCTGGCTGATCGATCCCGCGGTCAACGACAGCCCCGAGGGCGAAACCCTGAGCCTTCCCGACGAGCAGGGCAACACGCCGCGGGCCTACCTGAACAGTCCGTCGTACGACTATCTGACCAAGCTGACCACCAACCCCGACGCCCTTCTGGCCAAGATCTACAAGGAGACCAAGGGGGCCGGCAACTCCCCAGACCAGCAGGCGTTCACCACCATCGGCGACCTGCTCGGCGAGACCTACCCTCCGGCGAAGCTGTACTCGGCCCTGTTCAAGGCCGCCGCGAAGATCCCAGGTGTCGTGTTGGTCGACGACGCGGTGGACGCGGTGGGTCGGCACGGCGTGGCGGTGGCCCGGCTGGACGAGACCAGCGGTCAGCGCGAGGAGTGGATCTTCGATAAGAAGACCCATGTCTTCCTGGGTGAGCGCTCGGTTCAGGTGAACAAGAACAGCGGCGAGGACGCCCTGATCAAGCCCGGTACGGTCACCTTCACCAGCGCCATCATGAACCGCGCCATCGTCGACGGCATGAAGGAGGCTCCGTCACAGACGGGCTGACACGGACGGCCGCTCCCGCCCGGGCTCAGCCGGTGCGCCAGGCCGACTCGAGGGACGTCCGGTCGGCGCGCAGAAGATCGTCCAGGTCCGCGCGGTGGCTCCCGGTGCCGTGTCGAGGACGTGCCACGCCTCGGTCTTGCCGTGGGGCTCGCCGTCCAGCCGGCGTGCGGTGTCATCGTCGGCGTGCAGATGGACCGGGAGGGCACCGGTGCCGTCGATGAACTTGGTCAGCACCGGGAAGCGCGGGCCGCCACCCGCGCCCCACGAGTTCGTCGGGGTGGTCCTCGACGAGCCGGCGCAGCCTGCGGTCGGCCAGCGAGCCGTCCGAGACCCGTGCTCCCTCGCCGTCCACATCGCTGACCTCCCAGGTCTCGGCGACCGGGCCGTCGGGCAGGCCGGTACGGCCCAGCCGTTCGGCGAGGGCCCGGCCGCCGAAGGCGTGCTGTGGGGTGTGCGCGGTTTCTGCCGCCGATGGCGGCGCTGTTGGCGGCGACGGATTGGCCGGCGCGCTCACGTCGGATCGTCGCGTGGGACGGCTCATCCCAGGGTCAGCGAGGCCTGTACCGGCAGATGGTCGCTCGGGAACCGGCCGTCCATCGAGAACGTGTTGATCGCCGCCCAGTGCGTGGTCACCCCGGGAGTGGTGAGAATCCAGTCGATACGCCGGCCGCCGGGCTTCGGCGGCCGGAAGCCGTTGTAGGTCGCGTACAGCGGGCTGCGCGATCCCGCCGTATCCCACGTGTCCACGAGTCCGGCGTCCAGCATCGCGTCGTAGACCGGGTCGTCGTGGGCCGTGGCGTTGAAGTCGCCGGTCACCACTACCGGTAAGGAGCGGTCGAACCCGCCGATCGTCTCGCCGATGAGCTCCGCGGCGCGCTCGCGCGCGTACTGGCTCGTGCCGTCCAGATGGGTGTTGAGGACGTAGAACTCCCGGCCGCCGTCGCTCAGATCGCTGAAGCGAACCCATGTCACCAGGCGCGGGAAGCGTCCGCCCCACGTGTTGGAGGCCATCACATTCGGCGTGTCGGAGAGCCAGAAGTGGTCGAAGTCGATCGGGTCCAGGCGTCTGGTGTCGTAGAAGATCGCCATGAACTCGTCCTTGCCGCCGCCCATCCGGCCGATGCCGAGCCATTCATAGTGCGGGCCGATGTCGCTCTCTATCTTGCGCAGTTGCTGGTAGAGGCCCTCCTGGGTGCCGATGACGTGAGGCCGCTCACGGCGCAGCAGCTCCCGCATCACCGGGCGGCGCACGGGCCAGCGGTTGCTGCCGGTGCTGCTCGCGAAGCGCAGGTTGTACGTCATGACGTTCAGCGCGCCCGGATACTCGCCGGCCGAGGCAGGCCGCGCGGACCCGGCGGTGGTGAGCAGCGGTGCGGAGATCGCCGCGGCCGCCGCTGCTCTCAGGCCCTGGCGGCGCGTCAATCGTGCGTCGTCCGGCACGGTCCCCTCCCCTTGGGCCCCTTGGGAGCCAGAATGAAGTGCGTTCTTCTGTACGGACTTCTATACGGAAGAAAACAGCGGGACAGCAGTGACGATGGCGGATCACACAGCGGAGAAGGTCTCAGGGGCCGGACGGGCGTTGACCGCGAGCCCGGCCCAGCCGTCCCGTTCGCCGAGATGAGAATCATGAGAGACGCACATTCCTGACTTCTCCCTGGCTTCCGCTGAGGTTCTTTCCGGGTGGTCAGCATGGCGGAGCGTCGGCCTCCACCGGTCGGCCGAATTCCGCTCACCACTCCGCTCGGGAGACCAGATGCCGCTGAACCGCAGGGAATTGCTGAGCCGATCGGCGCCGGCCGGAGCCGGGGTCGTCCAGGACCCCGGCATCCTCCTCGCCATCACCGGCCCGTGGACGGGCGACGACGGCGGCGACGACTAGGGGGTGTTTTGAAAGTCCCGCACAGCACCCACGGCGCCCGGCACGCACCCTCGCCGCACCGGCCAAAGACCCAAGTAGCTCCGCTACGAGGGCCTTCGTCCGGCACGCCGAGGGCACGCACCGAACACCGCGGGCACCGCACAGGACTTTCAAAACACCCCCTAGCTCGCCGGCTTCCCCCTCCTGGTTCCGCCGGTTTCCCCCTCCCTCCGATTCCGCCCCCCACGGTTCCACCAGTTCGACGGCGGTGGCTCAACGGCGTGCCACTGCTGACCCCCTTGCCAGTGACACCTCTCCTCACGAGGAAGCTGACATGAAAACCCTCATCGCACACGCACGCACCTTCGCCCACTCCCAGGGCGCCGAACTGGGCGAACTGGCCGCAGGGCAGTCGCCGTACGCCCTCTTCATCACCTGCTCCGACTCACGCGTCATCCCCTCGCTCATCACCGGTGCCCGCCCGGGTGAGCTCTTCGAGCTGCGTACGGCGGGGAACATCGTCCCGCCGTACGACGCGGGCCCCACCTCCGAGGCCGCGACGATCGAGTACGCCGTCGAGGTGCTCGGCGTCCGCGACATCGTGGTCTGCGGGCACTCCCACTGCGGCGCGGTCGGCGCGCTGGTACGCGGTGACGACCTGTCGGCGGTACCGGCGGTGCGCGACTGGCTCGGCCACGCCGCCCGGCAGCCGTCCGGCGCGCCGGACGACCCGCAGGTCGCCGAGGCGGTCCAGCACCACGTGCTGGGGCAGGTGCTCCGGCTGATGTCGTACCCGTGCGTCGAGACGCGCGTCCGGGACGAGCGGCTGCAGGTCCACGCCTGGTTCTACGAGGTCCACACCGGCGGCGTGCTGACGTACCGGACCGAGTCCGACTCCTTCGAGACGCTGTGAGGCATCCGATGAACACCGCTTACTTCAAGCAGGACTTCGCGGCCTCCGTCGTCGTGTTCCTGGTCGCCCTGCCGCTGTGCGTCGGCGTGGCCGTCGCGTCCGGGGTGCCGGCCGAACTCGGCATCGTCACCGGCATCGTCGGCGGACTCGTCACGGGCCTGCTGCCGGGCAGCAGCCTCCAGGTGTCGGGCCCGGCCGCCGGGCTGACCGTGCTGGTCTTCGAGGCCGTGCACGAGCACGGGCTCGGGGCGCTCGGGGTGATCGTGCTGGCCACGGGCCTGTTGCAGCTCGGCATGGGGGCGCTGCGCTGGGGGCGCTGGTTCCGGGCCATCTCCGTCGCCGTGGTCGAGGGCATGCTCGCCGGGATCGGCCTGGTGCTCATCGCCGGCCAGCTGTACGCGATGACGCAGAGCAAGGCTCCGTCCTCCGGCATCGACAAGATCGCCGGGCTTCCGGAGCTGCTCGTCGACTCGCTGCACTCCGCCTCGGCCGTGGCGTCCCTGCTGCTGGGCGTGGGCACCATCGCCGTACTGGTGCTGTGGCCGAGGCTGCCGAAGAAGGTACGCGTCGTGCCCGGCCCGCTCGCGGCGGTCGCGCTCGCCACCGCCGCCTCGCTGGCCTTCGCCCTCCCTGTTACCAAGGTGACCGTGCACGGGCTGGTCTCGGCGATCCAGCCGCCCGCACCCTCCGGATTCGCGGACCTGGCGGATGTCGGGCTGGTGAGCACCGTCCTCGCCTTCACACTGATCGCCTCGGCGGAGAGCCTGTTCAGCGCGGCGGCCGTGGACCGGCTGCACGACGGCCCGCGCACGAGTTACGACAAGGAGCTGATGGCCCAGGGCGTGGGCAACACGGTCTGCGGTCTGCTCGGCGCGCTGCCGATGACCGCGGTGATCGTGCGCAGCGCGGCGAACGTCCAGGCGGGGGCGCGGACGAAGGCCTCCCGGGTCATGCACGGCGCCTGGCTGCTGCTGTTCGCGGCGCTGCTCCCGGCCGCGCTGGGCGTCATCCCCATCCCGGCGCTCGCGGCCGTCCTGGTGTACTCCGGCTTCAAGCTGATCCCCGCGAAGGGACTCGTCGCCCTGTGGCGCGGGCACCGCGGCGAGGCCGTGATCCTCGTCGTCACCGCGGTGTCGATCGTCGCGATCAGCATGTTCGAGGGCGTACTGATCGGGCTCGCGCTCGCCGTGGCCAAGACGGCCTGGGAGGCGTCCCACGTCAAGCTGGAGATCGTCGACAAGGGCGCGGGACCCGTGCAGGCCCACCTGAGCGGCAACGCGACCTTCCTCCGGCTGCCGAAGATCCTCGACGCCCTGGAGGCGATTCCGCAGGACCGCCCCGTCGAGTTGAACCTGTCCCGGGTGCACCACCTCGACCACGCCTGCCGTACGGCCCTGGAGAACTGGGCGCAGCGGCACGGAGTGGCCGACAACGCGTCGGCCAAGGTCATCATGGCCGGCTGAGCGGGACGCGGGGGCGGCGCTGTACGGCCGCCCCCGCACGCAATGTTTACGGCCGCCCCCGCACGCAATGTTCAGGAGCGGGTAACGCGCAGAGCATGCCGCTGCCGGGAGCTGTTGATACCTCTCCGTAGAACCACGAACGTCGAGAGCATCGAGAACAACGCCGAGAACGCCGAGAGCGCCGAGAGCGCCGAGAACATCGAGAACGCCGAGAGCATCGAGGAGGTCGTACCCGCGTGACCCGCAGCCAGCGTCTCGCCGCCATAGCCGTGGGCGCCGTTCTGCTCGTCGGAATACCCGTCGCCGGTGCTCACCAGGCGCCGCCTCCCGATCTCGGCGACCCCGTCGTCGTAGGCCGGACCACTGGACCGGCCCCCGCGCACAGCGCCGTGCCGCCGGGCGGGGGAGCGGCGGAGCACACCCCGGCCCGGTCACCGTCCCCCGACGCGACGGCACGGCCCTCGGACGCGGACGAGGACGCGGCCGACCTCGACCCCGCCCCCGCTCCGCCGGACGACGAAGACACCGACGACCGGACGCCCACGGCGAAGCCCGTGTCACCGCAGTCCCCCGTCCCCGCCGGAGTGGTGTCCGACGACGATCCGGCACCCACCCCCACGGCGCCGACCACCTCCGGAACGCCGAGCACACCCGCATCCGACGACGGAGACGACGATGGCGCCGGTGGTGACGACTGAGCCCCCACCCGCACAGCAGGCCGTCGCCATGCCCCGGCGCCACCCCCTGCGCTCGATCCGCGCGCGCCTGCTCGGACGGATGCTGCTGCTCGTCGGGCTGACTCTGGCGAGCCTCACCGGCGCGGAATCGTTCCTCCTCACGGCCCGCCTGAACGAACGCGTCGACCGCGAACTCGCCCACGACCTCGAGGCGTTCCGCTCCTTCGCGACCGATACCGCGGGCGGTTCGGGGCCGCCCCCGGGCGGGGTCCGCGCACTCTTCGTCGCCTACCTGGAGGGTTACATACCGGAACACGGCCAGACCCTGATCACCCTGGTCGACGGAGATCCGTACCGCCGCTCCGCCGAGCAGCCGCCGACCCGCCTGGACACCGACCGCGCGCTGATGGGCAGGGCCGCCGCGGTCCGCTCACCCTCCTACGGGGACGCGAAGAGCCCGGCGGGCTCCGTGCGGTTCGTGGCCGTGCCGGTCACGGTGGCGGGCGACTCCGCGCGGGGCGTGCTCGTCATCGCCAACTTCACCCAGCAGGAACGCGACCACATCAACGGCTCGATCCGCACCCAGATCTATCTCGGTCTCGGCGCCCTGCTGCTCTCCGCGTGCGTCGGCTGGATCTTCGCCAGCCGTATCGTCGCGCCGCTGCGGGTCCTGCGGGACACCGCCCGCTCGATCCACGAGTCGGACATCACCCGCCGCATCCCCGTCCAGGACAGGGACGAGATCGGCCAACTGGCGGGAACCTTCAACGACATGCTCGACCGCCTGGACGACGCCTTCACTACCAAGCGGCAGTTCATGAACGACGTGGGCCACGAACTGCGCACCCCCATCACCATCGCGCTCAGCCAGTTGGAGACCATCCCCGACGACCCCGCGGCCCGCGACCGGACGGTCGCGGTCATCACCGACGAACTGCACCGTATGCACCGCATGGCGGAGGAACTCCTCATGCTGGCCAAGGCCCGCCGCCCGGACGCCCTGCGCCCCGAGGACCTCAGCCTCTCCGAACTGATCGAGGAGGTGTACGTGAAGGCCGCCGCGCTGGCCGAACGCCGCTGGCTTCTCGACTTCGTGGAGAACCCGCACCGCGACACCCTCCACGCCGACCGTCAGCTCCTCACCCAGGCCATGATCCAACTCGCCCAGAACGCCGCTCAGCACACCGAGGAACACGGCCGTATCCGGATCGGCGGCCGGGCCGGAGCCGACATGGTCGAACTGTGGGTCGAGGACACCGGCCCCGGCATCCGGCTCGCCGACCAGCAACGCATCTTCGAGAGGTTCACGAGGGCGGAGGAACACCGCGGCAGAACCGGGGCAGGGCTCGGACTCGCCATCGTCAAGGCCATCGCCGAGGCGCACCACGGCGAGATCCAGGTGGACAGCAGCCCGGGCCGGGGCGCGACCTTCACCCTGCGCATCCCCCGCATCACGCACGCCCTGAACGGCGGCCCCCGGAAACCATGACCGAGAGCAGACAGTCCCGCCGCCACCTCCTCATCGCCGAGGACGAGGCCCACATAGCCGCCAACCTGTCGGAACGCTTCACCGCCCACGGCTTCCGTACCACCGTCGTCACCGACGGGGAGACGGCCCGGCGCGCGGCCATGTCCGGCAGATACGACCTCATGATCCTGGACGTCGGACTGCCCGGCGAGGACGGCTTCACCGTCGTCACCCGCCTCCGCGCGGCGTCCAGTGCCCTCCCGGTCATCATCCTCACGGCCCGGGACACCGTCGCCGACACGGTGTACGGCCTGGAGGGCGGCGCCGACGACTACATGACCAAACCCTTCAGCTTCGAAGAGCTCCTGGCCCGCGTCCGCCTGCGCCTGCGCCTGCGCGAGAGCGACAGCTCCGTCCTGCGGCGCGCCGGAATCGCCCTGGAGACCCGCACCCGCCAGGCCTATGTCGACGGCCGGATCACCCGGCTCAGCGCCCGGGAGGCCACCCTGCTGGAACACCTCATGCGCAACGCCGGCAGCGTGCTCAGCCGGGAGGACCTGCTCTCCGACGTCTGGGGGTACGAGGCGTCGGAGGGCTCCAACGTCGTCGACGTGTACGTCCGTTACCTCCGCCGCAAGCTGGGGGCGTCCAGGATCACCACGGTGCGGGGGCAGGGTTATCGGCTGGAAGGTGACGAACTCGCCTGACTGCGAGGTTTGTTCGCACCAGCGACCTGCTAACGGGGCTCCTGCGTGGGCTCCGTGGCAGGGGACCGGGTCGCTGCCCAGTACCGCCAAAATGGATAGGTCAATCCGATCGCTAGACTGGCCGGCATGACCCCTGGCGCCCAGCACCCCGACGAGCCCGCCGCCCCGCCGCTGCGCAGTGACGCCGAGCGCAACCGGGGGAAGATCATCGCCGCCGGGCGCACGGTGTTCGGGCGTGACGGCCTGAACGCCTCCATGGCCTCCGTGGCTCGCGAGGCGGGAGTGGGGATCGCCACCATCCTCCGCCACTTCCCCGCGAAGGAGAACCTGGTCGCCGCCGTCTTCTCCGACCGCATGGACGCCTACGCCGACGCGGTCGCCGTCGCCCTCGACGACCCCGACCCCTGGCACGGTTTCATCGGCTACATCGAGACCGCCTGCGCGATGCAGGCCGCCGACTACGGCTTCGCCGACGTCCTGACCACGACCTTCCCCACCGCCAAGGCCCTGGAGCAGCGCCGCAACGAGGCGTACGAGGCCATGGTGCGGCTCATCGACCGCGCCAAGGCGACGGGCCGTCTGCGCGAGGACTTCGACCCCTCGGACCTGGTGCTGATCCACATGGCCAACGCCGGCGTCATCAACGCCTGCGGCGAGGCCGCGCCCGACGCCTGGCGACGCGTCGTCGCCCTGTTCGTCCAGTCCTTCGAGGCCCCGGCCCGGGGCCCCCTGCCCGCCTCGCCCGAGCACGACGCCCTCTACCGGGCCATGCTCCGCGGCAGCCCGGCGGGGAGCACCGCACCGGAGCCGGGGAAGAGCGGCTGACGGATGGGGCATCCGCTACGACGCGCTCGACCAGCATGGGGCCGCTGCCATGGACGGCAAAGTCTTCAGCGGGCAGGTCCAGGGCTTTCAGCCGCTGGATCAAAGGGTGGGTCGACACGTGTGCGGCAGAGGGATCAAGCACGAGGAACTCCAGGTCGTCGGAGGTGTCCGGTGCTGAGCGTGCTACCCCGTCCCAGATTGCTGAGATCGCGAGATCTCGTGCGGAGAACCGCATGAAGGGGCAGGCTCTCGCGATCCTCGACAAGTACGAAGGACGCTACGGAATCTGATCCGAGGTCCGTGACGCGGTCGCCCACGCGGTCGCCGACACGGTTCGCCGCACGACCAACGCCGGGCGTGGACGGGGTGCGGCTGTCGTCCTGGCTCCGTAGGCTCGTATGGGAGTATCTCCGGCGGGCCGAGGTACACCCGGCGCACCGCGTCGCTCGCCTCCAGTTCCTTGAGGTGAGGTGGAGCCATTCATGACCACGCCACGGGACCTTTTGATCATCACCATGGACCTGGCCGCCGGTCGCGCCCTGGAACGAGGTGATCTGTCACTCGCGCTCGCGGGAGCCGAGCTGATCGACCTCCTGGATGCGCAAGCCATCACACTGGCCGATGATCACATCGTGCCGAGTGGCCGGCTCACCGTGGCTGATCGGATGTTGGACGAGGCTGCGTCCTCGCTCGCGCGACAAGCGCCGTACGACTCGGTCGACGACTGGCTGTGGCGCAGGGGCCGCGACCTGTCCGCGGCCTACCTGGCCGCCCTTGAAGCGGAAGGGCAGCTCAGTCGGCAACGCCACCGCCGCTGGATGATCTTCCAGCCCACTCACCTGGTGCTGGTGGATTCGCCCGCACGCCGCCACGCGGCGAACCGCTATGCGTCGGACGAGCCCGTCATCGCCGCCCTCGCGGCGGCCGTCGGGATCGGCGACAAGCCGACCGGAGAGTCACCAGGCGTGGCCGACGATGCCGTGGCGACCGTGCTCGCCGCCGTCCATGACGCGGTAAGGGGTCTGGAGGCCGAACGGCAGCGGCGAGCCCTCGACGAGGCGGCCTTCGACAACATCTGGCGGGGTGAGTAAGGACCGCACAGGGGGAAGGTGAGGGCGACGGTCGTCGTCGGTCTCGGCCCGCAGCATCTGGGCGCGGTCATGTCGGTCACCGTGACGACGGCGTGCGGGTGTCCCCTGCCCCCCTGCCGTTACCGACCGCCGGTCCGGGATCTTCCCGACCGGGCCGGGCGCACCTGCGCTCCAGGCGCGCCCAGCCCGGTTTCTGTCACTCGCCCGGGTGGGAGAGCTCGATGTCGTGGCCGTTCACGCCGGAGCCGTGCACGGTCAGGTGGGTGGCCCGCGGCGGGTATCCGGTCGCCATGACCGTGTACTCGCCGCCGTCCAGGTCGGTGAAGGCGTAGCCGCCGTCCTCGCCGGTGGTCGCGGTGGCCACCACGTTGCCGGCCGCGTCGACGAGCGTGACCCGCGCGTCGTTCAGCGGCCGGCCCGCAGCCGTGACCACGCCCTGCACCTGCGAGCCGGAGGACAGCTCGACCTCGCTCCTGGTGACGCCCTGCGCGGCGACCTCTACGGGCAGCGCGATGGGCCGGTACCCGGCCGCGGTCACCGCGAGGGTCACCTGGCCGGGCACCAGCTCGGCGAAGGAGAAGACGCCGTCCGCGCCGGTGAGTCCGGTGGCGACCACCTCGCCGCGCACGTCGGCCGCGACCACCAGGGCGCCGACGACCGGCTCCTTGGTGTCGGCCGACCTGACCGTGCCGAGCAGGCCGCTGGTGCCGGAGAGCAGGATGTCGTACGAGACCGGCTCGCCGCCGACCACGACCGTGGACGCCTGCGGCTGGTAGCCGTCGGCGGAGGCGATGAGCACATAACTGGCGACGCCAGGCGCGTCCACCTGGTACGAGCCGTCCGGCCCGGCCACCGCACGGCCCAACTGCCGCCCGCCCAGCGAGATCAGGGTGACGGTGGCCCGCGGCACGGGCGCGGACTCGGCGCCGCGGACGTGGCCGCCGACCGGTATGCCGCCGAAGGACGGGACCTCGGCCGAGACGCTCGCGGTCGCCGCCGGGACGGCCGCGGAGAGCGGCTGGACCGGGGTGTCGACGGTCCGCGTGGCCGAGGAGACGACCGGGTCCGGCACCTTCTCGTCGTCGCCGCGGCGGCGCAGACCGAGCGCCGCGAGGGCGGCGCCGACGAGGGCGAGGATGCCGGTGACGAGGACGGCCGTGTGGACGCCGTTCATGAAGGCGGTCTGACTGCCCTCCGTCACGGCCGCCCTGAGCTGTGCGGGCATCGCGTCGGTGACCGGGGCGACGCCCATCGCGACCGCGTCCTTCGCCTCCTCGAGACGAGCGGCGACCGGGCCGGGCACACCCGCGTCGGTCAGCGAGTCGGTGAGTGTGGAGCCGACGCGGCTGCTGATGATCGAGACGAGCACCGAGGTGCCGAGCGCGCCGCCGATCTGCAGTGAGGTGGCCTGCAGGCCGCCCGCGACGCCGCCGTCCTGGACGGGTGCGTTGCCGACGATCGCGTCGGAGGACGCGGACATCACCATGCCGACGCCGAGGCCGAGCGCGGCGAACGGCGGCCACATGGTGGCGTACGAGGAGTCGGCGCTCCACGAGAGCATCGCGAACGCGGCGCCGGCCTGCAGCACCATCCCCAGCGGCATGGTCAGGCGGGGGCCGAACTTCTCGGTGAGCTTCGCGCCGAGCGGCGAGGCCACCATGGAGACGAGGCTGAGGGGCAGGGTGCGCACACCGGCCTCGACGGGCGTGAAGCCGCGTACGTTCTGCAGGTACAGCATCACGAAGAAGATCACGCCGAGCAGGATGAAGAAGTTCAGCGCGGTGACGACCGTACCGATGGTCAGGGCCGGGTTGCGGAACAGGCGCATGGGCAGGAGAGGGTGCGCGACGCGGGTCTCGTACCAGCCGAAGAGGACCAGGACGACCAGGCCCCCGGCGATCGCGCCGAGCGTGCCGGCCGAAGTCCAGCCCCATGTCTCGCCCTTGACGACGCCGAAGACGACGGCGAGCAGTCCGCCCGCCAGCAGTACGACGCCGGGCACGTCGAACTTCTCGCTCGCGGCCGCCTCGTTCCTGGACTGCGGCAGCACCACGAGGCCGAAGACGAGGGCGATGACGCCGATGGGGGCGTTGATGTAGAAGACGGACTCCCAGTTGACATGCTCGACGAGCAGTCCGCCGACGATCGGGCCGAGCGCGGTGGAGACGGACGAGATCATCGCCCAGATGCCGACCGCCATGCCGAACTTCTTCGGCGGGAACACGGCGCGCAACAGCGCGAGGGTGTTGGGCATGAGCATCGCACCGAAGAGACCCTGTACGGCGCGGAAGGCGATGACGCCCTCGATCGAGCCGACGAGGCCGATCGCGACGGACGCGCCGGTGAATCCGACGACGCCGACGAGGTAGACCGTACGGCGCCCGAGGCGGTCGCCCAGCTTGCCGCCGAGGATGAGGGCGGCGGCGAGGGCGAGCAGGTAGGAGTTGGTGACCCACTGCAGTTCGGCGGTGGTGGCGTTCAGGTCGCGGGCGATCTCGGCGTTGGCGATCGAGACGACGGAGCCGTCGAGGCCGACCATGAACAGGCCGAACGCGACGGCGACCAGCGTCAGCCACGGGTTGGCGCGAAGACCGCGAGGTCGGGGGGCGGTGGATACGGGGGTGGGCGCTGTGGAGACAGCGGTGACAGGCATGGAGAGGTGTCCTCGGGACGTACGGCGCGCAGTTGGGAGCGCGTGGACGTGTGTGTGGGGGAGTGACGTGTGTGTGGGGAGTGGGGGAGTAGCGGGGGCAGCGCACGCGGCCCTCGCCGCGGCAGCGGCAAGGGCGGTGAGCGTACGGCGAGTCGCGACCGGTCAGACGGCGCGGTCGCGCAGCCGCCGGGTGAGAGCCTCGAGGGCGCCGAGCGCAGAGCCGAGGGCGCCGAGGTCGCCTTCGGTGAGGGTACGGAGCGCGGACGCGAGCTGCCGCGCCGCGACGTCCTCGGCCTCGCCGATGCGCTGACGGGCCTTGGCGGTGACACGCAGGTGCGCGACACGCTTGTCGGTGTCGTCCTGGTGCCGCTCGAGGAGGCCCGCTTCGGTGAGGCGGGTGACCAGGGCGCTGACGTTGTTCGGCTTCATCAGCAGTGCGCAGGCCGCCTTGTGGACGGTGGCGCCGTCGTGTTCGGCGACGTACCGAAGGAGCGCCAGCTGTCGCTCGGGGGGCTTGGGGTAGGGCAGTTGGCCCGCGACGCCCCGTTCGACGTACCGGTTCAGCGCGGGCAGGCACGCCACGAGGCCCGCGGCCACGTGGTCGATGCTCTGGCTCTGGCGAGCCTCGCTGATCCCGGACACGCCGCCAAGCTACCTGTGACGAGAAACCTATGTCAACATACCCATTCGTTGGGGCTCCAGAAAGATCCCCAGGTCAGTGACCTGCGGTTTGTCTCTGTCGCCGCCTGCCGAAGGACACCACGCCGGTGGAGGAGCACGCTGACGACCAGACCGACGGCGAAGAAGGCGGCCGACCACCAGTAGGCGGTTGCGGTCAGCCAGACCATCCCGGCGGCGGCCAGGCCCATGCCCAGCGGCACGATCGCCCTGGGGGCGAAGGGGCGGGCGGTCGCCAGGCCCCTGCTGGAGTGTCAGCGCTGCGACGGTGCCTGTGCGGGTTCGTCGTCTCGCGGGTGGGGCGAGGTGGTGCGCTGGGCGAGGATCCGCGCTGTGTGGGGTGCGCGGCTGGCGGCGAGGGCGAGCAGCGGAAGGAGGGTGAGGACCGCGGAGACGGCGCCGACCAGAGGCGGTCCGGTCAGGCCGAGGGAGGAGTCCATCGCCCTGCCTGCGATGGCCGACCCGGCGGCGATGCCGGTGTTGTAGGCGGAGGTGGTCAGCGCTGAGGTGAGGGTGGGGGCGTGGCCGGCGAAGCGGACGGCGAGCGAGGTGACGACCGGGTTGACGGTGAATCCCGTCAGGGCCATGAGGAAGACGACAAGCGTGGCCGTGACAGGGTTGGCCGACAGCGGGATCAGCAGAAGCAGGCTCAGGGCGGTGGCCGCGGCGGCGATGAGGGTGGTGGTCATCGGGCGGCGGTCGCCCAGGCGGCCGCCGATGGCCGTGCCGCCCAGAGCACCGATGCCGAAGACGATCAGGACCAGCGGTACGGCGCCTGCCGGAATGCCGGCGCGGTCGGTCAGCAGCGGGGTGATGTAGGTGTAGGCCGCCAGGACACCGCCCATGATCAGCATCGCGGCGGCGAGCGCCAGCCACAGTCGGCCCTGCCGCAGAGCACCGACCTCGGCCCGCATGGACACCTGTGCACGCTGCTCGATCGGAGGGATGAAACGGCCGATGAACGCGGCGGCGAGGCCGGCCAGGGCGGCCAGTGTCCAAAAGGGGCCGCGCCAGCCGACGTACTGTCCGGCGAAGGAGCCGATCGGCACGCCGATGACGTTGGCCAGGGTCAGGCCGCCCATCATGACGCCGATGGCGCGAGTGGATGTGCGGGGGCCTGCGGCGGCGGTGGCGACGACGAATCCGACGGCCCAGAAGGCTCCGGTGGCCAGGGCGGTGACGAAGCGGGTGATGAGCACGATCGCGAAGGAGGTACTGGCCGCCGCGACGACGTGCCCGAGGCTGAAGACGGCCAGAGCCAGGATCAGCGTCCGGCGCTGGGGCAGGCGCAGGGTCGCCATGGCCATGGTCGGCCCACCGACGATCATGCCGATGGCGAAGGCGGTGATCAGCAGGCCGGCATGGGAGACGCCGACTCCGAGGTCGCCGGCCATCTCGGGCAGCAGGCCGGCGATGAGGAACTCGGTGGTCCCCATCAGGAACGTGCCGGCGGCGAGCACCCAGACGACGAAGGGCAGCTTGCCGGGGTTGGTCCCGGATGCGGAAGGCATGCGTGTGGTCTCTCCTTGAGCGGTATGCGGGGGTCGGGGTGGCTGCCAAGGTTCCCGGAGCGGACAGCGGCCCCGTCGTTCACGGTTCCAAGCACCGCAATGGACGTGAAATGGGGGGCCTCTGCCCGTTCCGGTGGCCGGCCGAGTCAGGAGACGGCTTCGATGGTGATCTCGTCGGCGGTGGCGAGTTGCTCGGGGCCTTCGTCGGCCATGTGGCCGATGGGGATCACGCCGGAGTGGTACGGGGCGTCGCCGTAGTAGGTGGCCAGGGTGCCCCAGGGCTCGTAGTAGGCCAGGTCACCGACTTGCGGGTCCGCCCCTTCCGGGGCGCCGGAGGTGGACAGCTCGCGCGGCAGGTCGGCGGCCTTCTCCGTCTGGTTGAAGTCCCTCAGGGACAGGGTGAGGGGGAGCTGGGCGGCGAAGTCGCGGGCGGTCGCGCTGTCGTTCAGGGTGGCGGCGATGTGGTGGCCGTTGATGGTCAGCCGGATGTTCACGGCGGGGGTCCTGCCGGAGGGCGTGGCGGACGCGGAGCCTGTCGGCGTCTCCTGCTGAGTGGCGCGGGAGGGCTGCGAGGCGTCGTCCTGGGTGCAGGCGGTCACCGCCAGCAGCAGGGCTGCGGCCGGGAGCGCGCGGACGAGGGCGGTCGGGGTCATGGGATGTCCTGGGGTCAGTCGGGCAGGGGCGAGGCGTAGTGGCGGAAGCCGTCGTACTCGGCGCTTGTGCGGTCGTACAGGCCGCTGTCCCGCTGGTGGTGGATGTCGTACAGGCGCTGGGCCGGGACCTCGGGGCTGCTGTGCTCGGGGTCGGGCCGGGGTCAGGGCTTGAGGAGGGTCTTGATGGCGCGGCGTTCGTCCATCGCCTTGTAGCCCTCGGCGACCTGCTCCAGGGGCAGGGTGAGGTCGAAGACCTTGCCCGGGGTGATCCGGCCGGTCAGGACGCGGTCGATGAGGTCGGGCAGGTAGCGGCGGACGGGGGCGGGACCGCCGCGCAGGCCGACGTGGGAGAAGAACAGTTCCACGCCGTCGACCTGCACGTCGTGGGGGACGCCGACGAAGCCGACGTTGCCGCCGGGGCGGGCGGAGTGCAGGGCCTGCCGCATGGCCTCGCCGGTGCCGACGCACTCCAGCACGCTGTCGGCGCCGATGCCGTTGGTGAGGTCCTTGACGCGGGCGATGCCTTCGTCGCCGCGTTCGCTGATGATGTCGGTGGCGCCGAATTCGAGGGCGAGCCTCTGGCGGGAGGCGTGGCGGCTCATGGCGATGATCCGCTCGGCGCCGAGCTCGCGCGCGGCGATGACGCCGCACAGGCCGACCGCTCCGTCTCCGACGACCACGGCCGTCGATCCGGGCTTGACCTCGGCGGCGAGGGCGGCGTACCAGCCGGTGCC
This sequence comes from Streptomyces sp. SA15, assembly GCF_002291145.1. Lineage (GTDB taxonomy): Bacteria > Actinomycetota > Actinomycetes > Streptomycetales > Streptomycetaceae > Streptomyces. Next base: position 309,301 of record NZ_NTGE01000099.1, on the reverse strand, counting down.
CATCACGTCGGAGACGGCGAGCAGGCCGGGCACCACCTCGCCGGACGGGTGCTCCTCGGTGGCGACGAGGGTGCCATGTGCGTTGGGGATGCGCACGTAGTCGGCCTGGCAGGTGCTCATGAACTCGCGGTGCAGGCAGTTGGACTGCCAGCTGTTACGGCAGTTGGCGCAGGTGTTGTCCGAGGTGGCGAACGAGCCGACCACGAACTGGCCCGGCTGGACGTTGGTGACCTCGCTGCCGACCTCCTCGACGATGCCGACGTACTCGTGCCCCATCGGGTGCGGATCGCCGATGGGTTCCAGGCCGCGGTAGGGCCACAGGTCCGAGCCGCACACGCAGGTGGCGACCGTGCGGATGACGGCGTCGGTGGGCTGGATGATCTTCGGGTCGTCCAGGTTCTCGAAGCGCACATCGCCGGGGGCGTGTATGACTGCTCCGCGCATGGGTGGGTCTTCCTTCACTAGCGAGGCTCTCGTGTGCCGCGACCGTCGTTTGCGTACGGCCGGTCACGGTCGAGCCTCACATGTGGCGGCACGCGCGAAAAGCGGAGAAATCCATCCAGGGAGGGAATCATCCTGGGAGGAAATTCTCCCCCCTTTCCCGGGTGCGTTCGGTGCCATGCTGGGAAGCATGACCGGCAATGTCCCCCTCAATGAGCTGGGAGAATTCCTCAAGAAGCGCCGCTCGGAGCTGAGCCCGCGCACGGTCGGGCTGCCCGAAGCCGGGCCCCGCCGGGTGGCCGGGCTGCGCCGTGAGGAGGTCGCCCAGCTCGCCAGCATCAGCACCGACTACTACATGCGCCTCGAGCAGGGCCGTATGCAGGCGTCCGCGCCTGTGTTGGACGTCCTGGCCCGGGTGCTCCATCTGGACGACGACGAGCGCGGCTACCTCTTCCAGCTCGCGGGCAAGACCACCACTCGTACCCGGCGCCGCGGCCGGCAGAAGGTCCAGCCCCAGTTGCAGCGGGTCCTGGACGACCGGAGGACCCCCGGCTGATCGAGCTGGTCGGTGAACTGTCCACGCGGGACAAGCAGTTCGCCCGGTGGTGGGGCGATCACCGGGTCGCGGCCCGCACCGTGGGCACGAAGACCCTCAACCATCCGGTCGTCGGCGAACTCGTCCTGGACTGGGACACCCTCACCGCCAACACAGACCCCGATCAGCACCTGACCGTCTGGACCGCCGAGCCCGGTTCCCCCACCCACGAGCGGCTGAGCATCCTCGCCTCCTGGGCCGCCGACCAGAACCTGCCCGCGTCCCGGCCGCTCACCTGACGCCGTCAGAAACGGTTGAGCGCGGCGTACCGCGGCGTACCGCGGCGTACCGCGGCGTACAGCGATGGACGCTGTGGGAGGCCACGTCCTCAATGAGCTGCTTGTCAGCGCTTACTCGCGGGTGGGAAAACCAAGGGGGGACAAAAATCTCCCAGTTACAGGCATTACTCGTGATGCCAGACTCCCCCCATGGACGGCCGCGGCAAGGGCGCGGTCGCCTAGTGCCCCGTGTGCCGGGCGTCGCGACGGGGCGAACCAGATCTGCGGCGACGTCCCGCCTCCTGCCGTGCCGCTCTGTACGGCCGATCCGTCCGTGATGCGAAGGCATATCCATGTCCATTGACCTCCCTGAATCCGCTGTTCCACCCCCCACCGGATCCGACGAGTCCTCCTCGGCGCCCAGTCGGCGCGCCTTCATCGCCACCAGTGCCGCCGTCGGCGGTGCCGTCGTGGCCGGAGGGACTTTCCTAGCGGGCTCGGAAGAAGCCACCGCCGCGGGGCCGTCCCCTTCCAGCCGCGTCTCCCTTACGGTCAACGGCACCCGCCGCACCGTGACGGTCGACAACCGCACCTCGCTGCTGGACCTGTTGCGCGAGCACTTCGACCTGACCGGCTCGAAGAAGGGCTGCAACGCCGGCGCCTGCGGGGCGTGCACCGTGCTGGTCGACGGGCAGCGGGTCAACTCCTGCCTGACGCTGGCCGTCCGGCTCGAGGGCGCCGAGGTCACCACCATCGAGGGTCTGGCCGAGGGTGACCAACTGCACCCGTTGCAGCAGGCGTTCATCGACGAGGACGCGTTCCAGTGCGGCTACTGCACCCCCGGCCAGATCGTCTCCGGCGTCGGCTGCATCCAGGAGGGCCACACCGGTTCGCCGGAGGAGATCCGGGAGTGGATGAGCGGCAACATCTGCCGCTGCGGCTGCTACGTCAAGATCGTGCGCGCGGTCGAGCAGACTGCGGGCCGGAAGTAAGGAGCGGCCCACCATGCATCCCTTCTCCTACACCCGCGTCTCCGACACCCGCGAGGCCCTCGACGCCGGTCGCCGCGGCGGGCGTTACATCGCCGGCGGCACGACGCTGGTCGACCTGATGCGGGAGACCGTCGAGCGCCCCGAGGCGCTGGTCGACATCTCCGGCCTGCCGCTGCGTGAAGTCCTTGTGACCAAGGAGGGCGGTCTGCGCATCGGCGCCCTGGTGCGGATGGCCGAGGCCGCCGCCCACCCCGCGGTGCGCGCCGCCTACCCGGTCGTCTCCGAGGCGCTGGAGCTGAGCGCCTCGGCCCAGCTGCGGAACATGGCGACCATCGGCGGCAACATCATGCAGCGCACCCGGTGCACGTACTTCCGTGACGTGACCGCCGACTGCAACAAGCGCGAGCCGGGCTCCGGTTGCGCGGCGCTGCACGGTGTCAACCGCTCGCACGCGATCCTCGGCACCTCCGACCACTGCATCGCCACGCACCCCTCCGACGTCGCCGTGGCCTTCGCGGCGCTGGAGGCGACCGTGCACCTGCTGGGCCCGGACGGGGAGCGCGAAGTCCCCTTCGCCGACTTCCTGCTACGGCCGGGGAGCACCCCTCAGCGGGAACAGGCCGTCAGACAAGGCGAGTTGATCACGGCTGTCGAGGTCCCGGCGTATCCGCGTCCGCTGAAGTCGGGCTATCTGAAGGTACGCGACCGGCAGTCCTACGAGTTCGCCCTGACCTCCGCGGCGGTCGCCCTGCACATCCGGGGCGGGGTGATCCGGGAGGCGAAGGTCGCCGCCGGGGGAGTGGGCACCGTCCCCTGGAAGCTGCCCGCCGTCGAACGGGCCCTCATCGGCCGGCGCCCCTCGGACGCCTTGTGGACAGCGGCCGCGGAGAAGGCGGCGGAGGGGACACGTCCCCTCACGCACAACCGCTTCAAGGTCGCGCTGCTGAGGCGGACCGTCGAACGTCAGCTGCGCATCGTAGGAGGTACGAAGTGAGCCCCCAGCCACAGGCAGCCGTGGGCGCGCCGCTGTCCAGGGTGGACGGCCGGCTGAAGGTCACGGGCGAGGCGCGGTACGCCGCCGAGTTCCCCCACGCTCGAACAACCTCGCGCGGGGATACCCCCACCGTCGACGGGATGGTGCACGCGGTCATCGTCGACGCGAGCATCGGACGCGGCCGTATCACGTCCATCGACACCAGTGACGCCGAAGCCCACCGGGGCGTGCTGCGGGTGATCCATCACGGCAACGCGCCGACGCTGCCGTACCGCGACAACTCCTCCGGGTCGAACAACCTGCCCGGCCGCAAGTTGCGGGTCTTCCAGGACGACCGGGTCCTCTTCCACGGCCAGCCGGTCGCCGTCGTGGTGGCCACCACGCTGGAGGCCGCGCAGCACGGCGCGAGCCTGGTGAAGGTCGGCTACGACGCCGAGCAGCCCACGACCGACCTCGCCGAGGGCGAGCCGGGCGAGCCCACCAACTACGCGCGCGGCGACGTCGAAGCCGGACTGCGCGACGCGGACGTGCGGCTGGACATGACGTATCGCCTGGCACGCAACCACCACAATCCGATGGAGCCGCACGCCACGATCGCCCGCTGGGACCGCAACCGGCTCACCGTGTGGGACAAGACGCAGTGGGTGCCCGGCACACAGCTGGAGCTCTCCACGGTGTTCGATGTGCCGCGGGACTCCGTGCGGGTCATCAACCCCTTCGTCGGGGGCGGCTTCGGCAGCGGGCTGCGCTGCTGGCCGCACACCGTGGTCGCCGCGCTGGCCGCGCGGGAGACGGGCCGTCCCGTCAAGCTGGTCCTGACCCGCAGGCAGATGTACTTCGGCACCGGCTTCCGGCCCGCCTACGAGTACCGGATGCGCCTCGGCAGCGACCGGCGCGGCCGCCTGGTCGCCACGGACCAGGGGATCGACGGGGAGACCTCGTCGTACGAGACGTTCACCGAGGCCGTCATGTCGCCCGGGCAGATGCTCTACAGCACGCCCGGCGTCCGCCAGGCCTATCGGACGGTGCCGCTGGATGTGAACAGTCCGATCTGGATGCGCGGTCCCGGCGCCGCCACGGGGGTCTACGCCGTCGAGTCGGCCATGGACGAACTCGCCCACGAGCTCGGCATCGACCCGATCGAGCTGCGCCGCCGCAACGAGCCGGCCCAGGACCCGTCGAACAACGCGCCGTTCTCCACACGTCGGCTGCTCGAGTGCTACACGGTCGGCGCCCGCGAGTTCGGCTGGGACCGGCGTGACCCGAAGCCGCGCTCGACGCGTGACGGCGACTGGCTGATCGGCATGGGCATGGCCTCGGGCGTCTACCACACCGCAGTCGCCCCGGCCGACTCCCGGGGCCGCCTGAACGCCGACGGCACGGCGGTGATCGAGTGCGCCACCAGCGACATGGGCCCGGGCACCTACACCGCCCAGACCCAGGTCGCCGCCGACGCGCTGGGGCTGGCCATGCGGGCGGTCGACTTCCGGCTCGGCGACTCCCGCTATCCGCGGACCCCGCCGCACGGCGGCTCGATGACCATGGCGAGCATCGGCTCCGCCACCCTCGACGTCTGCAACCAGCTCCGGCAGCAGGCGATCCGACTGGCCGTCGAGGACGAGGACTCGCCGCTGTACGGGGTGCCGGCCGACGACGTCGTGGTCCGGGGCGGCCGACTGCACGTGCAGGGCAATCCGGCGCGCGGCGAGTCGTACCAGCGGCTGCTGACCCGCAACGACCGCGCCCGCCTCGAAGCGGAGACCTCCTTCACCCCGCCGAGGGGCGAGCGGTTCTCCATCAGCGGCTACAGCGCGACCTTCACCGAGGTCGCCGTCGACGCGACACTCGGGATGGTGCGGGTGCGGCGGATGCTCTCCGTGTACGACGCGGGCCGGATCATCAGCCCCAAGCTGGCGGACAGCCAGGCGATCGGCGGCATGGTGGGCGGCATCGGCCAGGCCCTGCTGGAGCACACGGTCACCGACCACCGCGACGGCCGGATCGTCAACGCCAACCTCGCCGACTACCTGGTCCCGGTCAACGCCGACGTTCCCGACCTCAGGGCGATCTATCTCGACGGAGAGGACTACGACGCCGACCCGCTCGGCGTGAAGGGGCTTGCCGAGCTCGTGATCTGCGGCGTGGCGCCCGCCATCGCCAACGCGGTCTTCAACGCCACCGGCCGCCGCGTCCGCGAACTGCCCATCACGGCAGAGGCGTTGATCTGACGTCCCGCGCTCCGGTCGGCGAACGGCTGACCGACCGGCGTGCACGGCCCATCCCGTCCGGCTGGGGGCCCCACGCCTTTTGAGGCAGTGGGGGAGGTTCCCCCGTCCCGCTGCCGGGCCTTCCAGCCTTCTAGGGGGTGCTTTGAAAGTCCTGTGCGGTGCCCGCGGTGTTCGGTGCGTGCCCTCGGCGTGCCGGACGAAGGCCCTCGATGGGGGTCCCCCCGCTCGAGCGAAGCCGAGAGTGGGGGAGGAGCTACTTGGGTCTTTGGCCGGTGCGGCGAGGGTGCGTGCCGGGCGCCGTGGGTGCTGTGCGGGACTTTCAAAACACCCCCTAGGGCCGCCGCCGCGTAGAGCGACGCTCTCCGGCGGCGCGGCGGCGGCCTGCCCCCACCCTTTGCACGAAGGACCCGTCCATGCTGAACATCGCGGACACACTGCACCGTTGGTGCCGCGAAGCCCGCCCCTTCGCCCTGGCCACCGTCGTCGACGTGCGCGGCAGCGCGCCGCTGCCCGTCGGTACGTCGGTCGCCGTGAACGAGGACGGCAACGCGGTCGGCAGCATGTCCGGCGGCTGTGTCGAGGGCGCGGTGTACGAACTGTGCCAGCAGGTGCTTCACGACCGGGGCGCTCCGCAGCGCGCCTGGTTCGGCTACTCCGACGACGACGCCTTCGCCGTCGGCCTGACCTGCGGCGGCGAACTCCACGTCCTCGTCCAGCGCGTCGATCCCGCGACTCGGCCGCACCTCGCCGCCGCCCTCAACGAGGTCGCGGAGGGCCGGCCCGCCGCCGTGGCCCAGGTCGTCAAGGGCCCGGAAGAGCTGCTCGGCGGGACGCTGTACGTCGACGCGGCGGGAGGCATCCATCACGGCCCGCTGACCGGAGCACTGCGCCGGGAGGTCGGCGCAAGGGCGTGGGCGCTGCTGCGGGCCGGACACACGGCCCGGGCAGAGGTCGGCGGGGATGCCGACACCTGCCCGGAACGGCTCTCTGTACTGGTCCACGTCCACGCGTCCCGCCCCCGCATGCTCATCTTCGGCGCCGTCGACTTCGCCGCCGCGCTCAGCCAGGCCGGCCGCTTCCTCGGCTACCGGGTCACCGTCTGCGACGCCCGCCCCGTCTTCGCCACCGCGGCACGCTTCCCGCACGCGGACGAGGTCGTGGTCGACTGGCCCCACCGCTACCTGGAACGCACCGAGGTGGACGCCCGCACCGCCGTCTGCGTCCTCACCCACGACGCCAAGTTCGACATCCCCCTGCTGCGCCTGGCCCTCGACCTGCCCGTCGGCTACGTCGGCGCGATGGGATCCCGACGTACCCACGACGAACGCCTACGCCTCCTGAGCGAGGCAGGCGTGACGGAGGAGCAGCTGACCCGGCTGCGCTCCCCGATCGGTCTCGACCTCGGCGCCCGCACCCCCGAGGAGACAGCGATCTCCATCACCGCGGAGATCGTCGCTCACACCAACCAGGGGACCGGTCTGCCCTTGTCCCTTCTGTCCGGCCCGATCCACCGGGACCGGGCGCTCGAACCGAAAGTCCCGCTCTCGCTTCAACGTCAGCTCACGGCGCGTCCGGTGTCCATGCGGCCACCAGGTCCAGCAGGCCCGGGAAGCGGGCGTTGAGGTCGACCACGCGGACGTGGCTGCGGCGCTCCAGGCCGTACTGGCGCTGGCGAGTGATGCCGGCCTCGCGCAGGGCCTTGAAGTGGTGGGTGAGGGAGGACTTGGGGCGGTCGAGGCCGAACCAGCCGCAGGAGTGGTCGAACGCCTCGGACTCCAGGAGGAGTTTGCGCACGATCCGCAGCCTCAGCGGGTCGCTCAGCGCCCCCAGCACCGTCTCCAGGCGCAAGTCCTCGACTGCCGGCTCGGGCAGCGGTTGCGGCAGCCCCTCCGGTTCCGGCAACACCTTGATGACCGGCACCTCTTGAGCCGTCGAAGACATAGGCAGCTCCCCATCACCCGAATCCTATGTACGAGTTCAATCGTACTGCATGCTAAGTTCGAATGGACTCGTACTGAGCTTGCCGGAGGGAGCAACCATGCCGGAGAGTCGGACAGCGTCCGCCGAGGCGGTGGACGAACAGCAACAGCCCACGGTCCCTGGGCGGACGGAGCGGCCCGCGGCCCGCACGCCCACCTGGTGGGTGTGGCTCGCGGCGTGGCCGGTCACCGCCGTCTTCGTCCTGTCCAACGCGGCGACCCCGCTCTACGTACTGTGGCAGCGCGACATCGGGTTCTCCAAGGGCACTCTGACCGTCGTCTTCGCGCTCTACATCGTCGGGCTCCTCGGCTCGCTGCTCGTCTCGGGCGTCGTCTCCGACCGGCTGGGACGCAAGCCCGTGCTGCTGCCCGCCCTCGGTCTCGGCCTGGCCGCCTGCGTGATCTTCGCGACGGCCACGACGGTGGCAGCACTGATCATCGCCCGGCTGTTCACCGGGATCGCGGTCGGCGCCGTCGTCTCCGCGGGCATGGCCGCCGTGACGGACGTGGCGGGCCCTGAGCGCAAGCGGCTGGCCGCGCTGCTGGCCTCGTGCGCGATGGTCTTCGGCGCCGGCCTGGGGCCGCTGCTCGCCGGCCTGCTCTCCGAGACGCTTCCGGCGCCCACCGTGACCGTCTTCGTCGTCGAAGCGGTTCTGCTGGCCACGGCGGTCCTCGCCGTCCTGCGCATGCCCGTACGCCGTCCCGCCGCGCCCGCGAAGGGCGCCTGGATGCGCGTGCCCGGTGTACCGCACGGCAACGGCCTCCATCTCGCCCTGGGCATCTCGGTGTTCGCACCCGGCATCACGGCCACGTCCTTCGTGCTGTCGCTCGGCCCCACGCTGCTGACGGAACTGCTCGGCACCACCAGCCGGATCGTCTCCGGAGCCATGGCGTTCGCCATGTTCCTCGCCGCGACCGGTGTCCAGTTCGCCGTGCAGAAGCTGCGCCGGCGAACCATCCTCACCGCGGGAGCGATCAGCACCACCCTGAGCATGGCCGCGCTGATCACCGCCGTGCACGCCTCGTCGGTCCCCCTGCTCACCGCCTCCGCCCTGCTGGCAGGGGCCGGCCAGGGCATGGGGCAGCTCGGCGGTCTCTCCCTGCTCAACTCCACCGTCCCGCCGCAGCGGCTCGCCGAGGCCAACGCCGCGCTCAACGTGGGCGGTTACATCCCGGCAGGCCTCCTTCCGGTGTCCACGGGCTACCTCATGGACGCCGTGGGGCTGCCCAGCGGGGCGACCATCTTCGGTACCGTCCTGATGGGCCTGGCCGTCATCGGCGGACTCGTGGTCCTCGCCGGTCACCGCCGGGTGCCCGAGCCCGCGTGACCGTCCGGCGCCCATGCCGTCCCGGCGTACGCCCGCGGGGCGGCGCTCCACGGTTCCGGCCGCGGAGTGCTGCCACGCACGGGCGTGCGGCCGGCGAAAAGGGCGCCTGACCGGCGTCAGCCCAGGTCGGGCGCCCTACTCGGGTTGCTGGAAGAAGCTGACTCCTCCTATGCCTCTGTCGCCTCCGGCGCTTCCGTTGCCGCCGTCCTCGCTGCGAGGGGGCTCCTGCCCCCGCTGAACGCGAAGTAGAGCACCCCGGCCACGGCGACGCCGATGAACCAGGAGTACGGGCCCAGATTCGCCCCGTATCCGGACGGTCCGTAGACGGGGAGGATGCTGGAGAAGACGGCGCCCACCGCGCCGGCGGCGAACGCCCGTACGTTCCAGCCGCCCTGGAAGCGGAACTCCCCGCCTTCGTCGTACAGAGCGGGCACGTTCAGCTGTGTCTTCCGGATGAGGTAGTAGTCGACGACGATCACACCGAAGATGGGGCCCATCGTCGAGCCGATGGCGTTGACGAAGCTGGGGGCGTTGTCCCAGGGGTGGAGCGGGTAGAGCAGGAGCGCGATGACGGCGGCGATGAGGCCGCCCCTGCGGAAGGTCACGTACTTCGGGGCCACGTTGGCGAAGTCGAAGGCGGGACTGACGAAGTTGGCGACGACGTTGATGCCGAGGGTCGCCACGGCGAAGGTCAGGGCGGCGAGCAGGACGAGGAACGCGCTGTCGAACTTGGCGGAGATCTCGGCCGGTTCGAGGATGACTTCGCCGTACACCTTGCTGGCGGCGGCCGTGGTGATCGCGGCGACGAGGGAGAAGAGGATCAGGTTGACGGGCAGGCCCCAGATGTTGCCCTTCTTCAGGGCCTTCTCGTCCGGGGTGAAGCGCGCGAAGTCACCGAAGTTGAGGAACAGGGCGGCGAAGTAGGTCACCCAGGTGGCGGCTATCGCCGCGATCGCGGCGAGTGAGCCCGGGCTGACGTCGAGTCCGGTGGCGCTCTTGGCGAGTGCGGCAAGGTCGCCGCTCGGCATGTCGACGGAGAAGGACAGCGTCCCGGCCTTCACGGACAGCGCGATCGCGAGGATCAGCATCATCAGCCAGACCGCCGGGCCGGCGAAGTCCTGGAAACGGCGGACCGTTTCCATCCCCTTGCTGATGATGAGCAGCTGGGCGGCCCACACACCGAGGTAGCACAGCACTTCAAGGCCGCTGTGGTCGAAGAGCCGGCTGGTCTCGTGCAGATGCTTGGGTCCGTCGTAGCGGACGAGGAAGGCCACGATGGCGCCGGCGGCGGCGCTGGTCTGGGCGCCGTACCAGAAGGTGGCGACCACGGCCCGTACGAGAGCCGGGACGTTGGCGCCGAAGGTGCCGAACGAGGCGCGGGCGAGGACCGGGTAGGGGACACCGGTCTTGACGCCCGCTTTGCCGATGAGGGTCATCAGCCAGTAGATGATCAGCGAGCCCACACCGATGCCGATGAGGAACTTGAAGGTGTTGCCCGCGACGAGGAACAGGCTGGCGGCCAGGAAGTAGCCGTACAGACTGTGCACGTCCGAGGTCCAGACGTTGAAGATGCTGAAGGCGCCCCATTTGCGCTCGGTGGCGGGGGCGAGGTCCGCGTTGTAGAGACGGGGGGAGTACCCGGGCGGGGTGGCGGTTCTGTCCGCGTCCGTGCTGTCCGTGGCCGTCATGTCCTGCTCCTTCTTGCTGTGCCCCATCCCCTACCGGCGTCGTGCCGGACGGTTGATGCGGCAGCTAACGGCCCGGATGTTGCACCGGCATGTCGGGCGTGTAGCAGACCCGTCAACGGAAAGTCTCTTCCATTTCCGGATCGAGTCGCCGGTTGATCCGTGCCTGCGGAGCGGTTGGACGAGGGGCCTGATCACAGGCGAGACGGGCTCCCACGGAACTGTCGGCCGGTGACAAGGGCCCGAGCGTGATGCGTCGCGTGCTCGTGCCGCTCACTGCTGGTGACGACATCGATCGCATGCAATGGCGGCGATGCCAAGTCCCTTTTGTCGACACGGCCGGGCCCAGAAGGAATCGCCTTGGCCCAGGGGATTCCGCGAGCCGCGATGAGTCCTGCGGCGTCCGGCGGTCGTACTGTCGAACCCGTTACCGAGGAGGACTGCTGATGCGCAGCGTGACCTATTCGATGAGCGTCTCACTTGACGGCTACATCGTCGGGCCGGACGGCGACTTCGACTGGACGGCGCCCGGCGAGGAGGTCTTTCGCTTCTGGATCGACGAGATTCGACAGGTCGGCGTCCACCTGTTGGGACGACGGCTGTACGAGACGATGCTGTACTGGGAGACCGCCGACCAGGATCCATCGCTCGACGACTCAGAACTCGAGTGGGCCGCGCTCTGGAAGCCGCTGCCGAAGGTGGTGTTCTCCACCACGCTGTCGGCGGTGCAGGGCAATGCCCGCCTGGCCTCCGGCGGCCTGGCGGAGGAGATCGAGCGGTTGCGGGCCGAGCCGGGGGAGGGCGAGATCGCGATCGGCGGCGCGACTCTCGCCGCCGAGGCGGCCGCGTTGGGCCTGATCGACGAGTACCGGGCCATGGTCTACCCGGTGCTGGTTGGCGGTGGCATTCCGTACTTTCCCCGGCGCGAGCGCCGGGTGGATCTCGAACTCGTCGAGACCCGCACCTTCAGCTCGAGAGTCGTCTACCTGCGCTATCGCCTGGCGCGCTAGACCGTATGGAGGACCCTCCCGCCCCGACAAGCCGCCGGCGGGAGAGCGGCGCCGGCAGGCAGCGCGAGGAGCAACCCGCGACACACCTATGAGCAGCCGTGCCCGAGACCGGCGCGGTGACGCTCGTTGCCAGACCCGCGGAACGCTCCCGACGCACAACCGGTCATGCGGTAGCCAACCCGCGGCCCCGCACGCCCACTTGACACCCACCCCACTCGCCCGTGAATCCACCCTGAACCGGCGCGAAGCACGCTGTGCGCACGGGTCCTACCAGCAGCTGGGCCGTACAGCGCGCAACGCCTGCACCGGCCGGACCACATCGTCTCTCGGGCTGATCCGCCGCGTTCCGCCGCGACTGCACACACCGGGAGCCGACACGTGGACCTGCGAATGTTGGTGACGTATCCTTCTATGTACATCACCAACATTGCGTGAGGAGGTGCGGTATGTCTGTTACCCAGATCGACATCGACGACGACGCCCTGGAACGCGCCATGGTTCTGGCCAACGTCCGGACCAAGAAGGAGGCGGTCAATCTCGCTTTGAACTTCTACGCCGAGCAGCAGGAGCGTGCGGCGCGCATCAGCCGTCACTTCGAGCGCGCGCGTGAGTGGGGTGCCGTCGAGGACGCCGAGCGTCTGCACCGGGTGGAGAAGAACAGCCGGTGATCTACCTGCTCGACACGTCCGGCCTGGCCCGGCTGCTCCGCGATGCGAAACTGCAATCGGCCTGGTACGACGCGATCGATGCCGGGGCCATCGCATCCTGCTACGCGCAGCGCGCCGAGTTCCTGTACAGCGCCCGAAACCGTCGCGAGTACGACGAGATCGCGGAGATGTTTTCCGACCTCTATCCCGACGCAGCGGTGCCGAAGAACGCAGGGCGTTGGATCAGCGCGGTGCAACACCGGATGGCCCAGGCCGGGGAGCATCGCAGTGCCTCGGCAGTGGACCTCGTCATCGCCGCTACTGCCGCCCACCACGGCCTGGCTGTCCTCCACGACGATGCCGATTACGGCACCATCGCCCGGCACGCATCGGACCTGACAGAGCACAACATCAACGACGTCGTCCGAGGTGCTTGACATCACCGGCGGCCTTCTTCGCCGGAGAGCCTCGGATCGGCGCTGGGCCGATGCGCTGCATCAGATCGCCGCACTTACGGAGTGGGGGCCGGGTTTCGTAGGACGGCTTCCTGGTGCGGTCGCCGGGCGGTGTGGCATCTGGTGCGTCGTCGAGTCATGCCTCTACCCGACCTGGCAGGCGCGCTGCTGTTGTTGATCGCCGTGGAGGCTGTGGTGGCGTACATCGGGGCCTTCCACAGCTGGTGGCTGTTGCTGCTCGTGCTCGCGGTCGGCGGACTGATCTTCGGGATCGCATACGGCGTACGGCTCGGCTGGTTTCGGATACCCAGCTCGGGGAGCTTTCGCGAGTGCACAGCCCCCTCTGGCAAAGTACGACCCTGTTACCGGATCGACTGTCGTGCTTCACCGGGACAGTCGACGCTGGGCCCGGATCACTTCCCGGCTTCTGGTCCGTACCACTGGAGTGCCTGGCCGGTGACGGCGGCGATGCACTCGAAGTCCCGGTCGCGGTGCAGGAGGGTCAGTCCCTGCAACTCGGCCGTGGCGGCCACCACCAAATCGACGGCCCCGGCGCTGCGGTGCTGTCCGCGCTGGGTGAGGACCTCCTGGACCCGCCAGGCGCGGTCGAAGGCGCGGTCGTCGACCGGCACCCAGCCGAAGAGCAGGCGCATGTCTTCGATGCCTTGTGCGCGGTCGGCGGAGGAACGCGCGCTGTAGAAGAACTCCAGCTCGGTGATGGGGCAGGTGGCGATGAGCCCGGCGGCTGCCGCCTGGTCCCATCCGTACTGCTCGGCGTCGCCGCGCAGCATGCGGGCGAGCGCACTGGTGTCGATCAGGAATTGCGCGGCGTTCACCGGCGGTAGTTCCCCTTGTCCTCGAAGAGGTCGAGGTCGAAGGCGCCCTCTTCCGCCGACGCCCGCAGACGGGTGAGCGCCAGGGCCCGCCGCCGGTTCTCCAGCACCTCGCGCAGCGCGGTGTTCACCGTCTCCTTTTTGGTGCTGGTCCCGAGGGCCTTGGCCACGTCCGCTACCAGTTGATCATCGAGGTCGATCACGGTTCGGCTCATGAATACACCTCCATGGATATCATTGACGCCATCGATTATATCTCGATGGGGTGTGAGGGCGGGTAGGGGGAATCCTGACTGCCCTGTGCGGATCGACAGTTCGTCCGGGCTGCTCGTGTCGCCCTCACCGTGATGGGTGCTCCAACGTGCGGGGGACTTGGCCCGCTCCCTGGCGCACAGGCACGGCGCCTTGCCGCCAGGGACCTCGAGACAGCCATCGGTGTGTTCGGCCTGATGGATTGAGCAGGTCTCGGGCGCGCTTCTCCCTGGTGGTGAACCTTAGGCGGATGACCCCGCTGGCCTGCATACAGAAATGTGTGCGGCAGGATCGTGGCTACTCCCTCAACGCGCTCATCGCCCGGTCGAGCAGCACGGCCAGCGGGACAGTACCCTCACAGGCCACCCACCCCGTGGCAGCCACGTCCAGGCAGGCGAGCGCGGCGGCGGCCAGCGCACTCGGCCTGGTGTCCTCGGGCCGGTCAGGGCTGACCCCCAGCCGTCGGGCAACCTCCGGCACCAGCAACTCCTGCCAGCTCAGTTGCTTCTCGTAGTGCCGGGCGCGCAGCGACGGGGTCTCCTGGAGCATGCGCAGATAGCTGAGTGCCTGCTCGGGCGCTGCCTCGTTCATCCGCGTCAGGACGTCGAACGCCCGGCGCAGTGCCTCCCACGGCTGTTCGTCGTCGGGGCGGGCGGCGAGCGCCTCCGCGATCTGGCGGCCGGATTCCTCAAGGCGTCCCAGGACGATGTCTTCCTTGGTGCCGAAGTACCGGAAGAGACTGGCGCGTGACAGGCCCACCTCGGCGGCGATCTGGTCGACGGTCGTCCGGTCGAAACCCTGCTCGGTGAAGAGCCGGTGCGCCACCTCGACCACTTCCGCCCGAACCGTCGCACGCATGCGCTCACGCAAGCCGGGCGGCTTGCGGGCGGGCTGGTCGGCGGTACGGGCGGTTTCAGACATACAAGAAGGGTACAGCAAGGACTCAATTTGATACTGAGTATCAGACTGTAGAGCGGTCTCCCATCCGGTCCCCGCCACCGACTGAAGCATTGTCCCTGTCGGGGCGGGCGGCCGCGGAACGGGCGGACACCCGCCCGGCCCTGACCCGGCCCTGCCTGCGTGCGGTTACGCGGCGTCGCCCTGGGCCTGCGTGGCGACGTCGGCCCACTCCTCCCAGGTCTTCAGCCGCTCGGCGTAGACGTGCGGGACGAGGTGGAGCGGGGAGGTGCCGAAGAAGACCCGCAGGGGCGGGTTGTCGGCGTCCACGATCTTCAGCAGGGCCGCACCGGTGGCGGTGGGATTACCACGCTCGATGTTGCGCCAGTTGGCGGCGGCGGCCGCGCGCAGGTCGTCGTAGGCGGGCAGTTGCTCGGCGAAGGTGGCGGAGGAGCCGGCCCAGTCGGTGGCGAAGCCGCCGGGCTCGACGAGGGTGACCCTGATGCCGAATCCGGCGACCTCCTGGGCGAGAGCTTCGCTGAAGGCCTCCAGGGCCCACTTGGAGGCGTTGTAAACACCGAGGTTGGGGAAAGCGGTGACACCGCCGACGCTGGAGATCTGCACGAGGTGGCCACTGCCCTGGGCCCGCAGGAGAGGCAGGGCGGCCTGGGTGACCCACAGGGCGCCGTAGAAGTTGGTCTCCATCTGGTCGCGGACCTGCTGCTCCGTCAGCTCCTCGACCGCGCCGAACAGGCCGTAGCCGGCGTTGTTGACGACGACGTCGAGGCGGCCGAAGTGCTCGTGCGCCCGCTTGACGGCTTCGGTGGCGGCGGCCTTGTCGGTGACGTCCAGGGGCAGGGGAAGGATCGCCTCGCCGTGGGCGGCCACCAGGTCCGCGAGGGAGTCGGTGGTGCGGGCGGTGGCCGCGACCTTGTCGCCGCGCTCAAGGGCAGCCTGGGCGAACTGGCGGCCGAAGCCGCGGGATGAGCCGGTGATGAACCAGATCTTGCTCACGAGAATGCTCCTGACGAAGTGAAGTCTTATAAAGAGATGCTACATCGAGCTGATACTCAGTATCAAGATGAGTTGCGGAGTCGATGCTGTACGCTGCCCCGCATCAGCGAGGCACGTTTGACAACTGGAGGACAGAGATGTCTTCACATGTGGCGGCCGGTGACCAAGTGACGTCAGGACTAGACCGGCGTACCGAGCTGAGAGAGTTCCTGCGTTCTCGCAGGGCCCGGCTCAGGCCCGAGGACGTGGGCATGCTCTCGCACGGGCGACGGCGGGTTCCCGGGTTGCGGCGCGAGGAACTGGCGCAGTTGGCGGGGGTGTCGTACGCCTACTACGCACGCCTGGAGCAGGGATACGGCGAAACCATGTCGGCCGAGGTGCTGGACGCCGTCGCCCGCGTCCTGCGCCTGAACGAGGAGGAGCGTGGCCATCTGATCCGGCTGGCCCAGCCCGAGCGGCAGAGCACGACGCAGGCCGCGCCCCCGCCGCAGCGGCTGCGGCCCACCGTCCAGCACCTCCTCGACACGATCGGCGTGCCCGCCTACGTCGTCGGCCGACGCCTGGACATCCTGGGGTGGAACCGGCTCGCCGCCGCCGTCTTCGGGGACTGGGCCCTGCTGCCGCCGGAGGAGCGCAACGTGGCCCGGCTGACCTTCCTCTCGCCCGCGGCGCGCGACTGCTTCGCCGACCCCGAGCGCGTGGCACTGAGGGTCGCCGGCGTTCTGCGCATGAACGCCGCCAAAAGCCCCGCGGATTCGCACCTCTCTTCCCTGGTCCAGGAGTTGTTGCAGAAGAGCGAGGAGTTCCGGCAGTTGTGGGCACGGCACGAGGTGAGCTGCGGGATCGTCGGCGAGTCCGTGCGGATGCGGCACCCGCTGGTGGGAGAGTTCGACCTCGTCCTCGAACCCATGACTCTGCCCGGGGGCGCCCCGATGCGGCTGATGACCTACCACGCCGAGCCGGGCTCCCGCTCGGAGGATGCTCTGCGGATGCTGGCCAGTTGGGAGATGGAGCGGCTGCGCTGAGACGTGGAGCCGGCCGGAGCCGATGACGGAGCTACGCGCCGACCCGCCCAACTCCGCGATCCGCCGCATCTCGGCCTCGGCCGTCGGGTGGCACAAATACCCCAGTCCTTCCACGTCCGCGCCTGAGTCATGATTCCGCACCGTGCCGACGAAGGGTGTCCAGGGAGACGTTGACCCGGTCCAGGCCCGCCGCCTTCAGGGCGGACGCGGTGCGCCCCAGGCCGATGCCGTTGGTGGTCAAGGACATCTGGGGGCGGGGGTCGAGGGCGGCGACTCGCTCGACTATGCCGACCAGGCCGGGGCGGAGCAGCGGCTCGCCGCCAGTGAAACGGACCTCTGTGACGCCGAGGACACGGACCGCGATGCCGACGAGGCGGACGATCTCGTCATCGGTGAGCAGGTCGGGCTTGGCCAGCCACTGCAGGCCCTCCTCGGGCATGCAGTACGTGCAGCGCAGATTGCAGCGGTCGGTCAGTGAGACCCTCAGGTCGGTGGCCACCCGGCCGTGGGTGTCGATGAGCACGGGGCCTCTCCTCCATGCATGTCGCGCCGTCATGCGGCCAGGACCGAGGCCGGTGACATCGGGGCCACCGGGACGGAACCGTGGATGGGACCGGGGACGCGGGACAAGGGCAGGCCGGTGCCGTTGTTGATGTGGGCGATGATCTCGGCGGTGATGGAGATCGCCGTCTCTTCGGGGGTGTGTGCGCCGAGGTCCAGTCCGATCGGTGAGTGCAGGAGCGCGAGGTGCTCTTCGGGAACGCCGGCCTCCCGTAGCCGGTCCAGGCGGTGTTCGTGGGTGCGCCGGGAGCCCATCGCACCGATGTAGCCGACCGGAAGGCCGAGGGCCAGCCGGAGCAGGGGGATGTCGAACTTGGCGTCGTGGGTGAGGACGCAGATCGCGGTACGGGCGTCGACTTCCGTGGCCTCCAGGTAGCGGTGGGGCCAGTCGACGACGACCTCGTCGGCGTGTGGGAAGCGCTGAGTGGTGGCGAAGACGGGGCGGGCGTCGCAGACGGTGACGTGGTAGCCGAGGAAGCGTCCGGCCTGGCTGAGGGCGGCGGCGAAGTCGACGGCTCCGAAGATCAGCATGCGGGGCGGCGCTGCCTGGGCGTGGACCAGGAGCGTCAGCTTCTCCGGGCAGGTGTCGGCATCCCCGCCGACCTCGACGCGGGCGGTACGGCCTGCCCGCAGCAGCGCGCGGACCTGGGTGGCCACCGCCCGGTCCTGCCGTCGGCTGCCGAGTGTCCCGTCGTACGCGCTGCCGCCCCCGAGGACGGACAGGGTGCGGCCGAGAAGGTGCTGCGGCCCGCCCACCACCTGTGCCACGGCGGCGGGCAGACCGGCCAGCACCTGTTCCAGGGTGGTGGTGAGGTGGGGCTGGTCGGCCGGGTCGTCCCGCTGCACCAGGACCTCCAGCTCCCCGCCGCAGGTCAGGCCCACGGCGAAGGCGTCGTCGTCGGAGTAGCCGAACGAGGCCCGTATCGGAGGTTCGCCCGTCTCCAGCACCTGCCCGCACAGCTCGTAGACGGCGCCCTCCACGCATCCTCCGGATATGCTGCCGACCGCCTCGCCGTCCGTGCCCACGGCCAGTGCTGTGCCGGGTGGCAGGGGTGCGCTGCCGCTGACCTTGACGACGGTGGCGAGGGCGAAGGGGCGGTCCTCGCGGCACCAGCGATACAGCGTGTCCGCGATGTTCAGCATGAGTGGCTCTCCTGGGGGAGGTTGGGAAGCCCGCCGCCGCGCCGGCATGGGGGGATCGGGGCACGCCGGCGGGCCGATCAGTGGGACGGCTCTCAGGGCCCCGCCCGGGTGGCGGGAGGGGCCCCTGCCGCCCGGGGTTCAGAGCAGGGCTTCGGCGGTGATGGGCAGGTCGCGGACGCGACGGCCGGTGGCGTTGAAGACCGCGTTCGCGATGGCCGGCGCGACCCCGACCTTCACGATCTCGCCGAGGCCCTTGACGCCGATGGGGTCGGCGTGGAGGTCCTCCCCGTCCAGATAGATCGCCTTGAGGTCGGGGATGTCGGCGTTGACGGGCACGAGGTAGTCGGCGAGGTTGGCGTTGACGATCCGGCCGTCGCGGTGGTCGGTGGCCGTGTGCTCCAGCAGGGCCTGCCCGATGCCGCCCACCATGGCGCCGAGCGCCTGGCTGTCGGCCAGCTTGGGGCTGATGATCCGCCCGACGTCGTAGACGCCCAGCATGCGCCGCATCCGCACCAGACCCAGCCGCCGGTCGACGGCCACCTCGGCGAACACCGCGCTGTAGGCGTTCATGGAGTACCGGTCGTCGCCGCTCGGGGTGAAGGTCCCACGCGTCTCCAGGTGCGTACGGCCGTTACGGGCCAGCAGTTGCCGGTAGGTCTCGCCGCGCGCGGGGTTGCCGCTCGCGTACATCCGGCCGCCGCGGACCACGATGTCGTCGGCGTCGACGCCGTGCAACGGTGACCGCTCGTCCTCGATGGCGAGTTTGATCGCCTCCTGTCGCAGCTTGTCGCAGCCGTCCTGGACGGCGGAGCCGACGCCGGCCATGGTCTGCGATCCGCCGTGCGGCGGCGCCGCCGGGAAGGTGGAGTCGCCGAGTTCGAAGCGGACCGTGCGCATGGTCAGGCCGAGGGCGTCGGCGGCGAGCTGGGTCATGGAGGTGTAGGTGCCGGGGCCCATGTCGCTGGTCGACGCCTGGACCAGGGCCGTGCCGTCGGCGTCCAGCCTGACCCGTGCCTCGGACCGCATGCGCAGGGTGTCGTAGATACCGCTGGCCATGCCCATGCCGATCAGCCAGTCGCCGTCCCGCCGGGAGCGGGGCTTGGGGTTGCGCCGGTGCCAGCCGAACTCGCGGGCTCCGGTCCGCAGGCACTCGCTCAGGCGCCGGGTGGAGAAGGGCAGCCCGCTGGAAGGGTCCTCCTGCGGTTCGTTGCGCAGCCGCAGCTCGACCGGGTCGATGCCGGTCTCGTGGGCGAGTTCGTCCATGGCCGACTCGATGGCGAAGGCGGCGCTGGACCAGCCGGGGCCCCGCATGAACGTCGGTGTGTTCACGTCCAGCGGCACGGTCCGAAACGCCTGGCGGACGTGGGGCGTGGCGTAGAGCATCTGCCCGGGGTTCATCACGCCCTCGGCGAAGTGCTCGTACGAGGACGTCTCGGCCCGTATCCGGTGGACCGCCGCGGTCAGGCGTCCGCCTCGGGTGCTGCCCAGACGCAGCCCGTACTCGTAGGCGGGCCGGTAGCCCACCCCGTAGTACAGCTGCTCGCGGGTCAGGACCAGTTTGACCGGGCGGCGGATCTCGCGGGCGGCGAGAGCCGCGATGGTGGTGTGCGGCCAGGTACGCAGCCCGTTGCCGAACGCGCCGCCGACGAACGGCGAGATGACGCGCACGTTCTCCGCCGACATGCCGAACACGGCGGCGAGTTCGTCCCGCGCGCCCACCACCCACTGGGTCTTGTCCCACACGGTGAGCTTCTCGCCGTCCCAGCGGGCGGTGGTGGCGTGCGGCTCCAGTGCGTTGTGGTGGTTACGGGTGAGCCGGTAGGTGCCCTCCAGCGTCACCTCCGCCGAGGCCAGCGCCTCTTCGGGGTTGCCGCGCACGTAGTTCTGCGGCGGCAGGGGGGCGTTCTCGGGCGCACCGGTCAGGTCGGTAGAGGGCTTCTCGGCGTCGTAGGAGACCTTCACCAGGTCAGCGGCGTGCTGGGCGGCCTCCAGCGTGTGGGCGACGACCACGGCGACGGGCTGTCCGAAGAAGCGGACCTTGTCGTCCTGGAAGACGTGCAGCCGTTCGCCGACGAAGGGGTCCAACCAGGCGCCCGGGTTGTCGCGGTAGGTCAGCGCGGGTTTGTCGAGGTGGCTGATGACGCCCAGGACGCCGGGCTGGGCGTCGGCGGCTCGGGTGTCGATGCCGGTGATCCGTCCGCGGCCGACGCTGCTGTCGACGATGACCGCGTGGACGGCTCCGTCGATGTCGTGGTCGGCGGCGTATTTGGCCTGTCCGGTCACCTTCAGCCGTCCGTCCACCCGGGACAGCGGCGCTCCGACGGCTGCCTGTGGCTGCGGGCTCACTTGCCACCTCCTACGACGCGCAGTTGGCGCTCGACGGTCCGTTTGAGCAACTCGACCTTGAAACGGTTGTGCTGGAGGGGCCGGGCCCCGTCCGCCGCCCGCTCGGCGGCCTTGGTCCACAGGGCGTCGGACGGCCGCCTGCCGATGAGCTCCCGCTCGACGGCGGTGAGCTTCCAGGGGACGGTGCCCACGCCTCCGGCGGCCACCTTCGCCTGGCGGATCACTCCGCCGCTGATGTGCAGGGCGACGGCCGCCGAGGTGAGCGCGAACTCGTAGGACTGCCGGTCGCGCACCTTCAGGTAGCCCGACCTCAGCGGGCGCGGAAGGGCCGGAAGCTCGACAGTGGTGATCAACTCGCCTGGGCGCAGGGCCTGTTCGCGTTGCGGGGTGCTCCCCGGCTTGAGGAGGAAGTCGGCGAAGGGCACGGTGTGCTCGCCGTCCGGCCCCAACAGGTGCACGGTCGCTTCCAGGGCGGCGAAGGCCACGGCCACGTCGGAGGGATGGGTGGCCACGCAGTCGTCGGAGGTGCCGAGGATCGCGTGGGTGCGGTTGACGCCGTGCAGGGCCGCGCAACCGGAGCCCGGCTCACGCTTGTTGCAGGCGGCCGTCACATCGCGGAAGTACGTGCACCGGGTGCGCTGCATGATGTTGCCGCCGATGGTGGCCATGTTGCGCAGCTGCGCCGACGCGCTCAGCTCCAGCGCCTGCGAGATCACCGGATACAGAGCGCGCACGCCCCGGTGGGCGGCGGCCTCGGACATACGGACCAGCGCGCCGATGCGCAGGCCCCCGCGCCGGGTGACCATGATCTCGCGCAGCGGCAGGGCGCTGATGTCGACCAGCGTGCGGGGGCGTTCGACGGTCTCGCGCATCAGGTCGACCAGTGTGGTGCCGCCGGCGATGTAACGGCCGCCGTCGCGACCCGCGTCGAGGGCCTGCCGGGTGCTGGAGGCCCTGGTGTAGGAGAAGGGATGCATGGGGACCGTGCCTCATTTCCCGTGCGCGGTCTGCTCGACCGCCCGCACGATCTTCACGTAGCAGCCGCAGCGGCAGATGTTGCCGCTCATGAACTCCCGGATCTCCTCCGCCGAGCCGGTGTGCCCCTCGTCGATGCAGCCGACGCCGGACATGATCTGGCCGGAGGTGCAGTAGCCGCACTGGAAGGCGTCCTGGTCGATGAACGCCTGCTGCAGCGGGTGCAGCCGTTCCCCCTTGGCCAGGCCCTCGATGGTGGTGACCTCGGCGCCGTCCAGCCGAACCGCCAGTGTCAGGCAGGAGTTGACCCGGCGGCCGTCGACCAGGACGGTGCAGGCGCCGCAGGCACCGGCGTTGCAGCCTTTCTTCGAGCCGGTCAGCCCGAGGTGTTCGCGCAGCAGGTCCAGCAGTGAGGTCCGGTTGTCGACCGTGACGGTGTGCCGCTTGCCGTTGACGGTCAGGGAGACGCGGCTGCCGGGCGGCGCCTCCGCGGCGTCCGCGGGCTCAGCGCCGAACACGGACTGCCCCGCCATGAGGCCGCCCGCCACGACCGCACCACCGACGACGGTGGTGGTCGCGATGAACGTGCGCCGGGAAGGGTCGGACGAGGGTGCCTCAGGAGATCCCTCAGGGGGAGCGACTGTTGACTCGGGGGGTTCGATGGACATGCCCACTCTCTCGGTCGACGGAAGACGGATGGCGGTACCGACCACCGTCATGTGCACGATCGGCGTGAGGACGCGAGACGGTTCAGGCCGCGGTGGACGAGCCGGGCCCTCGGCCCGCGAGGACGGCGGCGACCGGGGGTCTGAACACGGTCGGCAGCCGTCTCACCAGGCCTTCGGTGCGGCATGGCATCCACTGTGCTGCATGCGGCGCGTTACAACGAGCAAGCAGTTTTGGGACGACTCCGGTAGCTACGACTGCCGTTGGTACGTCTGGCAGTGGCAGGCAGAGCGGTCCGACCGTCGGCGGTTGTCTTCATGACGTCATGGCCGGCAGCCGGGCATGACGACACGGCGGCCGTACAGTCCGCGTACGGCCGCCGTGGTCCGGAATCGAGTGGCGGAACGGGAAACCACGGAGCGATGGTCAGGAGGGTGGTGCCGCCACGACTTGCCCCGCGCCCGACATCACCTTGCTGCACGAGGCGGACTTGGGGTGGAGCAGCCCCAGCACATGGCCGATCTCGTGGGCGGTCACGCGCGTGGAGTCGTACTCCTCGTTCTGGGCGCAGTCGAGGAAGATGTAGCCGTCGCCGTGCCCGCTCGGTGAGCGCGGCGTCGACCACGCTTGGGAGTCCTGCCCCGACCACCGTGTCCTTGTCCCGCTCCGCACCGAGCGGAATGTCACGTACGGAGAGCATGGCGCGGGACGCGTCGTGCGGAGAGCTGCGTGATCCACAGGTGCCGTGCCCCTCTCGCACCCGTGCCGCGGTCAGATCAAATCCCCATGCTCGGGAAGCGCTTGGGAGTCATGCCCCGATCGTGGTGTGCATGAGCGGATTAAATCGTTTCAAGGTCACTCAGGCCAATTCCGTCCCATCTGTTGACCATTTTCTCCACCTGCCTCTAACCTCCGGGCACTCCGACTGAAACCTTTCACCCTCGAAGGTGCCCATGCCCAGACCGCTGTCGCGCCGTAGCCTCCTCCAGCTGGGGGGCGCCGTGGCCGCCTCCGTCGTCCTCACCGGACCTCGCGCGGTCGCCGCCGCGCAGGGCGCGGGCACCGGCAAGGGCGCGCCCCCCGCGCCGACCGGGATGCTGACCGACCTGCTGCCGAAGGGGCTGGGCACCACCGCCGGGAAGCAGCCGCGGTTCAGCTGGCAGGTCCCCGACTCCGGCCCGGGCACGCTCCAGCGCGCCTACCAGCTGCAGCTCGCCGCCACCCCGGCCGGGTTCGAGGACGACCAGCTGCTCTGGGACAGCGGAAAAGTGGCCTCCGGCGCGTCCACCGCCGTGGCCTACGGGGGACCGGGGCTGAAGCCCCGTACCGCCTACTGGTGGCGGGTCAGCAGCTGGACGGACAACAACGAGCGGTCGTCCTGGTCGGAGCCGGTACTGCTGGCCACCTCGGTGGAGGACGAGTGGGAGGCCGAGCCCATCTGGGTCAAGGCCGGGCCGACCATGACCGACGGTACCTTCGCCACCCGGCTGAAGATCACCACGGTGGCCGCCGGCCTGTGGTTCCGCGCCACCAACACCGCCAACAACTACATGTGGCAGCTGCGCGCCGGAAGCACCGCCGGAGTGCTGCGTAAGCACGTGTGCGTGAACGGGACCTACACCGTCCTCGGCGAGGTCACGTTGCCCTTCCCGGTCGCCACCGGCGAGTGGGTGGACTTCGCGGTCACCCTGTCCGGCTCCACCTTCACCACCACCGTGGGCGGCACCGTCGTCGACACGACCACCCACACCCGCTACACCTCGGGCAACGTCGGCCTGCGCAACGGCTCCACCGAATCACAGGCGTACGACAGCGTCCGCTTCACCGCCGCCGACGGCACGGTGCTGCTGCAGGACGACTTCGCCTCCGACAAGGGCACTTTCTCCGCCGGCACCGTGGCGAACGGCGTGCTCACCTTCCCGGCCGGCGCCTCCTCGCTCTCCTCCTACGGCGCCGACGACACCTGGGCCCTGCTCCGCCACGAGTACGACCTGGTCGGCAAGGACATCGCCGCCGCCGTGCTCTACGTCGCGGCCACCTCCGCCACCCCCGCCCGGCAGTACGTGGCCAAGGTGTGGAGCAACGGCAGCCTGGTCGGCCATGCCTCGGTGCGCTCCGGCAGCGGAGTGGCGTACCAGGCCTTCGACATCACCGACACACTGCGCTCGGGCCGGGCCAACGCTCTGGCCGCGCTCTGCAACACCACCTCGCAGCAGAAGTTCCTGGCCCAGCTGGAGGTCACGTACGCCGACGGCAGCCGGGCCACCATCGGCTCCGGCAGCGACTGGAAGGCCCGCCGCCAGGCCGGTCTGCTGCCGGCCAAGGGCAGCGCCGGCAGCAGCTACTTCACCGTTCCCCAGGAGTACTGGGACCTGCGCCAGGAGCCCGTCGGCTGGACCGAGCCCGGCTTCGACGACGGCGACTGGTCCGCCCCCGCCGCCCGCGCCGCCATCGACGGCCTCGTCCCCGCCCCGATCGAGCCCGTACGGCTGCACGACGTCACCCCGGCCAAGGTCACCAAGGTGACCGACGGCCGCTGGCTGGTGGACCTGGGCCGGGAGATCGTCGGCGGGCTGGCGCTGGAGGTCAGCGGAAGCGCGGGCGAGACCGTCGAGGTGCGCCTCGGTGAGGAGCTGAACACCGACGGCACCGTCAAGTACCAGCTGCGCGCCACCAACACCTACCGCGAGGTGTGGACCCTGCGCGACGGCGCCCAGCGCTTCGAGCACTGGGGCTACCGCGGCTTCCGCTGGGCGGAGCTGCACACATCCCTGGACCTTTCCGAGGCAACCGTCACCGGCCGCGCCTGGAAGCTGGACTGGGACGACTCCCAGACCTCCTTCAGCAGCTCCGACGCGGACCTCGACCGGGTCTGGGACCTCTGCCGCTACTCCATCGAAGCCACCCGCGGCGACCTCTACACGGACACTCCGACCCGCGAACGCGGCCCCTACGAGGGCGACGCGCTGATCAACCAGCTCTCCGAGTACGGCGTCCAGCGCTCCTACGCGCTCGCCCGGTGGTCCAACGACTACCTGGTACGCCAGGGCACCTGGCCCACCGAGTACCGGCTGATGTGCGCGATGTCCGCCTGGGAGGACTACCTCGCCACCGGCGACGACCGGCAGCTCGCCAAGGACTACGATCTGCTCGTCGCCAAGAACCTCACCTCATACCTCGGCTCCGACGGCCTCGTCCACAAGTCGCCGGGCAACACCAGCCAGAACCTCGGCGACCTGGTGGACTGGCCGGCCGCCAGCCGTGACGGCTACGTCTTCACCAACGTCAACACGGTCGTCAACGCCTTCCAGTACGCGGCCTTCGACGCCCTCGCCAAGTGCGCCACCGCGCTGGGGAAGACCGACGACGCCACGTCCCTGCGCGACCGGGCCGACACCCTATCCGCCGCCATGCGCGACACCCTGCTCGACAGCTCGGCCGGCAGGTTCCGCGACGGCGCCGGCACCACCCACAGCGCCCAGCACGCCACCGCCTTCCCGGTGGCGCTCGGAGTCACCGACGCCCTGGACGACGCCGTACTGGCCAGACTCGGCGACACGCTCGCCGCGGGCGGAATGAAGGTGAGCGTGTACGGGGCGCAGTTCCTCCTCGACGCGCTCTTCCGGCTCGGCCGGGCCGACGCCGCACTCGGGCTGCTCACCTCGAAGGCCACCAACTCCTGGCTGCACATGCTGGACGACCTGAAGGCCACCATCGTCACCGAGGCTTGGGATCCGGCGCTGAAGCCCAACATGACCCTCTCTCACGCGTGGGCCTCCGCCCCGGCCAACGCCGTCGCCAGGCATGTGCTGGGCGTGCAGGTCACGGAGGCGGGCGCGGCCACGTTCCGGATCCGGCCCAGGACCGGCGGCCTCACCGAGGTCGACGGCACGGTCCCGTCACTGCGCGGCCCGGTCTCGGTCGCCGTCCGCCGATCCGCCGGCGCCAACTCCCTGGAGGTGACCCTGCCGCCCAACACCCGCGCCATCCTGGAACTGGAGATCGGCGACGCCGACCCGGCGGCGTACCAGGTGACCGCGGCCACCCCGGGGAACAGCGGCCGCGCCAAGGTGACATCGTTCACCGACCTGACGGGAACAGTGCTGCGGGTCGGCCCGGTCGGCTCCGGCACCGCGACGGTCGCGTTGACGCAGTAGCCCGCCCGCGAGGGCGGAGCGCCGGCTGCCCTCGGCCCACCTTGAGCACACCCAGCTGGGCCGAGGGAGGCTGGAGTGGATCGTCCGGTCGGCCGGTCATGGGTGACGAGAATCGAACTCGCGCTCTCAGCTTGGGAAGCGATGGCGCTCATGCGGCTGCACAGCAGCTGACCTGCGTGGATTCGCTGCGCCAACGCCGTTGCGCGGGCCTGATCGCACCCCCTGTTGACGCGCCGCTCGGCGGCGCGGCCGACGACGACCGGCAGCACCGTGCCGTCGGCGGCGGTGCGCCGCTCGGCGGCCTCGCCTCTGCGCCGCCGAGCGGCGCAAGCCGGGGCCGTGGGGCGACGCCCTCGCTGCCGCCGGCACTGAGCGCAGGTCCGCGACGTAGGGCCCTTGCCGGGTGATGGCAGCAGCACCCGATAGGCACCGCCTGCCTCTCAAAGCCGCGCGCCAGTCGCCCACTCGCCTCATCCAGTACGGATGACTACCTGAATGCCGGCGCTGTCAGGCCCCGGAACCCCGTCGGAGAGACGGCCCTCGAAGGAGCTCTCACTAGAGTGCGATCCATGGAACCCCGTTGGCTCTCCCCCGAGGAGCAGCGCGCCTGGCGCGCCTACCGCGACCTCAGCCTGGTACTGGAGGACGTTCTCGACCAGCAACTGCGACACAAGGCCGACCTCAGCCACCTGTACTACTCGGTGATGGTGTTCCTCTCGGAGGCCCCCGAGCGACGGCTGCGCATGACAGACCTCGCCGAACAGCTGAAGATCGCCCGGACACGGCTCTCCTACACCGTCAGCCGCATGGAGGAGCGCGGCTGGGTGCGCCGCGAGGACGCGCCGGGGGACGGACGGGCCCAGCTCGCCGTGCTGACGGACGAGGGGCTGACCGCCCTTGAGCAGGCCGCCCCCAGTCACGTCGCCACCGTCCGGGCTGCCGTCTTCGACCGGCTGACGCCTGAGCAGGCGCGCGCCTTCGGTGAAGCGTGCGAGATCATCCTCACCGGCCTCACGGGCCCGGACCGCCCGGCCTTCCCCACCGACCTCCCCTGGCGCCGCTGACCTCCTTCCAGAGGCAGAGACGAGCCTGCCGAACCCCCACCCCTCCCCGACTACCCTGCATGACCATCCAGACACCCATCGCAATATATTGCAGATTTGCAATATCAGTTTCTGGAGTGCAAGCTAATGCTTGAACCATCAAGCTTCCCCTTCTTGTCCCCACCACGAAGGAGTCGAGTGTGAAGTCCTCCCGCAAGGCATGGGCCGTCGCCGCCACCCTGGGCGTCCTGGCCGCGAGCGGTGCCACCATCGCCGCCGCCACCCCTTCCCCGAAGTCCGCCCCCAAGCACACGAGTGAAGAAGACCGGCTGCAGAAGCTGTACAAGGAGGCCGTAGCCGAGGGCGGCCGCCTGGTCGTCTACGCCGGTGACAAGCCGGGCCAGGCGGACTACCTCAAGTCCGCGTTCGTCAAGAAGTTCCCCAAGATGAAGGTCGACATCGTCGTCGACTTCAGCAAGAACCACGACGCCCGCGTCGACAACCAGATCGCCGAGCACCACGTGGTTGCCGACGTCGTCCACCTCCAGACCGTCGACGACTTCCCGCGCTGGAAGAAGGAAGGAGTGCTGCAGAAGTACAAGCCGGTCGGCTGGGACAAGGTCTTCGACCAGATCAAGGACAAGGACGGCTACTACACCGGCCTGTTCTTCTTCGCCTTCTCCAACGTCACGGCCGCCAAGCTCGGCGACGACGCGCCCGTCGAGGCCAAGGACTTCCTCAAGCCCGAGTTCAAGAACAAGCTCGTCTTCACCTACCCGAACGACGACGACGCCGTCCTCTACTACTTCAAACAGCTCACCGACAAGTACGGCTTCGACTATCTGAAGAAGCTGCTCGCCCAGAACCCGAAGTTCGTCCGCGGCACCCAGGACTCCGCCGACCTGGTCGGCTCCGGCGACTACGTGGCGAGCTTCGGCACCAGCGGAGGCGTCCCGGGCGTCGCTGAGACCACCCTGCCGAAGAAGTCGCCGTGGGTCGCCTGGCCGCAGACCGGTGCCATCCTCAAGAAGGCCCCGCACAAGGCCGCCGCCAAGCTCTACCTCAGCTGGCTGCTGTCCAAGGATGCCCAACACAACTCCATCGGCACCTGGAGCGCCCGCACCGACGTCGCCGCGCCGGCGGACCGCAAGGGCATCTTCGACTACGAGAACATGAACCCGCTCGGTCTCGGCGAGTTCATGAGCAACCGCACCGCCCTCGACCGCTACAAGGCCCGCATCAACCTCTATGTCGGCGACGTCAAGGGCGTGAACCCCTCCGACCCGCAGGGCGTGCTCGGCCTGCACCCCGTCAACCAGGACGGCACCCAGGGCTGACGGCCCTTTTCCTCCCCCTCTGCTCCCCACCGCCCGGTGCTTGTTCTTCGAGCCGGAGGCCGTCCAGGGCCTGGTCGTGTGGGTTTCGGTGCGGCCGCCGGTCTCGCGGTCGTGGCGCGCAGGTTGCGAAACCCGCGGCGGACGCGGGCCGGGGTGAGGCGTCGGGCTCGGTGCGGCGTTCCCAGAGCCGGCGGACGTCCTCAGCGAGGGGCCGGGCGAGCCGGAGCTGGGTGTGGGCGGCGATGATGAGCCAGGTCAACAGGTCGGCGGTGTCGGCGTGGCGGATCTTCGGGGCGGTCCAGCCAAGCGTCTGCTTCATCAGCCGAAACGTGTGCCCCAAGTCGAAGCGGCGCAGGAACGACCGCCACCAGCGGTCGATGTCCGCCGACGTGGCGCTCGCGGCCGAGGACCACAGCCAGACGGGTTTCGGGGACCGTGGGAAAGCGTGTTCAACGGGCAGCAGCGGCACGGCATCGCCTACCGGGCCACCGTCGTTGCTCCCGGCGCCTTCCCGATGGAGCAGGCGGGCTGATCGTCGTGACCGACCTGGTGACGTGGGCCGAGCTGGGCGGGTCGCTCGCTGCGCAGGCGGCGCGGCCTACGCCCGGCACGCCCACCCGGCGGCGTACTGGTCCACGGCTGCCCGTCTCGGTGGCCCGGCTGCTGGCCTCGTACACCTCCACCTGGACAGGGTCTGTGAGGGCAGCTCGGCAGCCCGGGCAACGCGACGAAGGCGCTGTGTACATCAATCCAGTACATGGACTACGCTTGGTACATGTCCATGAAGCGCACGAACGTCTACGCCGACCCCGAGGACCTGGCGATCATCAAGGAGGCGGCCAAGCGCCGGGGCATAAGCGAGGCCGAGATCATCCGTCAGGGGATTCATCTCGCGGCGATGGCGAACCGGGTCTGGGACGAACCGTTGTTCTCGCGGACATTCGAGGGGTCGGGGCGCACGCCCTCCAAGGCTGAGGTCGGTGACGCGGTCGCCGACGCGGTCCGCCGCGAGACGGACTCCGGAACTGCCGCGTGATCATCGTCATCGCGGATGCATCCGGCCTCCTGGCCGCTCTCGACTCGACTCACCCGGAGCACAGGGGCGCGAACGAGGCGATCATGGCGGCCGGTCTCCTGATCATGTCCCCGCTCCTGCTGGCGGAACTCGATCACGTGGCCACGCGTGAGTTGGGGCGCGAGGCCGCCCTGAGCGCGGTCGACGACCTGCGGCGCTGGATGAGCCGGGGTCGTGTCGTGATGCCGGAGATCACGGAGGACCACTTGGGTGCCGCCCAGTCCGTCCGAGTCCGCTACGGCGCGCTCGACCTGGACCTCGCCGACGCGGTGAACGTGGCGCTTGCGGCCGACTACGACACCGACGCGATCCTCACCCTCGACCGAAGGGACTTCCGGGCCGTAAGACCATTGGGCCGCCACAAGTCGTTCCGGGTACTCCCGGACGACCTTCCGCTCTGACGCGGGATCCTCGGCGGCCAAGCGCCTGCTCGCGCAAGGAGGTTGTGCCCCCTCTTGTCGAGATGCGCGATGAGCGGTAGGCGTCCGGTGTCGTTCGGGACGGGCAGGCTGAGTGCTCTGAGCACGCGAACCTGCTCATGGTTGACGTGAAGTCGCAGGTCAGTGCCGTGCTGCAGCGTGAGCGGGCTGCAACCGCAAGGCTCTCGTGCCCTCCGCATGCCCCATCTTCGAGCGCGACACGTGCCAGAAAACGCGGGAGAGCCCAGCTCGCGTAAAAGCCCCAGGCCGTTGACCTGGGGCTTCATCGTGGAGCGGGTGAAGAATCGAACTCGCGCTCTCAGCTTGGGAAGCTGCGATCATTTGCGGTCGGCCCGGCCGCTGACCTGGGCCAGAGGCCATGATGCAGTCCCATAGGGCCCTGTTGCTTTCACCGTGGTTCCCCGCTGTTCCCCGCTCGTTCTGGTGCGCTTGTGGTGCGGCGCCGCCCGGGCGGCCCTGACCGGGGAGGGCTGGCGGCCAGCGTTGTCGCGGGCGGCACGCGCGCCGACCTTGGATGGTCGGTCGCCGTCGTGATGGTGGGCGCGCCTGCCACACCACTTCTTCACGATGAGTTACATATGTGTACATAGAGTGATCATATCTGGTCACTCCCTTCACGGCTGACCTGGTGAAGCCGTGCAGATCATGACGCGAACCGGAAGAGGGGCAGGCGATGGCAGTCGAGACACGTGAGGCACCGGCGGCGAAGGCTCCGGAGGAGCTACAGGGGCAGGAACAGCTCAGCCTCAGTACCGCGGCAGCGCGCAATTTGGCCACGACCACCAAGTCGGAACCCCAGATGCAGGGGATCAGCTCGCGGTGGCTGCTGCGGAAGCTGCCGTGGGTCAACGTCCCGGGCGGTGCCTACCGGGTGAACCGGCGTTTGTCGTTCACGGTCGGGGACGGGAAGGTGACCTTCGACAAGAACGGGTCGAAGGTCCGTGTCGTTCCCGAGGAGCTGGCCGAACTTCCGTTGCTGCAGGGGTTCGACGACCGCGCGGCGTTGGGGGCGCTGGCCGACAAGTTCGTCCAGAAGGAGTACGAGCCCGGTCAGGTCATCGCGCAGGAAGGCCGGAAAGCCGACCACGTGTTCCTGATCGCGCATGGCAAGGTGGAGCAGGTCACAGCCGCGCCGTACGAGGGCGAGGCCATCGTGGGCCGGCTGTCGGACGGGGACAGCTTCGGCGGCATGGTGCTGGCCGGAGGAGATGGCAAGTGGCCGTCCACGGTCCGCGCGGCGACGGCGGCCACGATCCTGGCGCTGCCGGTCTCCGCGTACAAGACGGTCGCCGACCAGTACGAGGCACTGCGGTCGCACGTCCAAAAGCGCAGCGCCGATGCGCAGAGGCCGGCGAACAAGGCTGGCGAGGCCGCGATCGAGTTCCTCTCCAGCCACAAGGGCGAGCCGACGCTGCCCACCACGTTCGCCGACTACGAACTCCGCCCGCGTGAGTACGAGTTGAGCGTGGCGCAGACGGTGCTGAAGGTGCACACCCGGGTCGCCGACCTCTACAACGAGCCGATGAACCAGACACAGCAGCAGTTGCGGCTCACCATCGAGGCACTGCGCGAGCGCCAGGAGAAGGAACTGGTCAACAACCCCGACTTCGGACTGCTCCACAACACCGACTTCGACCAGCGCATCCCGACCCACTCCGGCCCGCCCACCCCGGACGACCTCGACGACCTGCTGAGCATGCGCCGCGGCACCAAGTACCTCTTCGCCCACCCCCGCGTCATCGCCGCCTTCGGCAAGGAGTGCAACAAGCG
This sequence comes from Streptomyces sp. SA15, assembly GCF_002291145.1. Lineage (GTDB taxonomy): Bacteria > Actinomycetota > Actinomycetes > Streptomycetales > Streptomycetaceae > Streptomyces. The sequence continues at coordinate 277,195 of NZ_NTGE01000099.1, read as the reverse complement.
GGGCATCTACTTCGGCAGCGTCGATGTCGACGGGCACCACATTCCCGCCTGGCGGGGAGTGCCGATCCTGCCGTGCGGCAAGATCCCGATCACCGAACACCACACCTCGTCCGTCATCGCCATGCGCACCGGCGAGGACGACGAAGGCGTCATCGGCCTCTACCAGACCGGTCTGCCCGACGAGGTCGAGCCCGGACTCAATGTGCGATTCATGGGGATCGATGAGAAGGCGATCATCTCCTACCTCGTCAGCACCTACTACTCCGCCGCGGTACTCGTCCCGGATGCAATCGGCATTCTCGAAAACGTCGAGGTATGCGCGCGTGGCTGAGCACTCGGTTCAACGAGTGAAGGAGGGCTGAGACGGTGTCATTGCTGTCCTGGGAGTTCGCCGCCCCCGCCCCCCATGAGGCGGCGGGCCTGGCGAGCGCCTTGCGGCCCGAATCGGTAAATCCCGGGAAACGGGATCCCTTCGCCCGGTGGCCGGAGTCGGCGGCCTCGCGGCCCACGCCCCCGGCGAAGCGGGTGGCGGCATGGCTTCCCACAGGCCCGACAGGCTTGGGCACATCAGCGGCCAGGGCCCTGCTTCCGCCGCATGCGGGTCACGGCTGGTCCGCTCCGGCGACCACGGCTCCGCCCCGCGCCGGTGACCCGATTCCGGGCCTGTACTGCCCGCCCGCTGTGCCGGCCGACCCTGTCAAGGTCGCCGAGGTGGACCGGCGGCTTGAAGCCTGGGCGCATGAGCTCGCGCTGGTTCCCCCTCAATGGGCGGGCGACTTCGCCGGATTCCAGGTCGGCCGTGCTGTTGTCCTGCAACATCCCGGGGCAGCCGACCTGGAGCGCCTCGTCGTCGCGGGCAAGCTACTGGTCGCGGAGAACGTCGTTGACGACTGCTACTGCGAGGACTACGGCGGGTCTCCCATCGGCCTGGGCGGCAGGCTCGTCATCGCGCAGAGCGCCTTGGACCCCTTGCACACTGCGGACGGCTATCAGCAGCAGTGGCAGGAGGGGCTGGGCGCGGATGCTCCACTGCGCTCCTATGCAGGTGCGATGCGCGCCTTCCGGGACATCGCCACTCCCAGTCAGGTCACCCGGTTCATCCACGACATGGCGCGCCTGCACCTGGGGTATCTCGCCGAGGGCGCTTGGGCGCAGACCCGCACTACCCCGCCGGTGTGGCAGTACCTGGTGATGCGGCAGTTCAACAACTTCCGTCCCTGCCTGTCCATCGTCGACGCCGTGGACGGCTACGAACTGCCCGAGCCGCTCTACTCCCGACCTGAAGTCCAGCGCGTCACCGCGCTGGCCTGCAACGCCACCACACTCGTCAACGACCTGTACTCCTTCACCAAGGAGATGGCACTCGACGAGCACCACCTGAACCTCCCGGTGGTGATCGCCGCCGAGGAGCGCTGCGGCCTCAAGGACGCCTATCTAAAGGCCGTCGACATCCACAACGAAATCATGCACGCCTTCGAGGACGAATCCTCCGTCTTGGTCGCCGAGGACCCGATCCTGGCCCGTTACACCACCGGCCTCGCCGCTTGGGTCGCTGGCAACCACGAATGGCACCACACCAACACCTACCGCTACTCCCTGCCCAACTACTGGTGAGAAAGAAGGCAGCCGCATGACCACCACAGCGCAGCGCGCCAGCGCCGCCGAAGCCCCTCCCTTCAGCCCCTACCAGAAGTCAGTGGCCGACTACTGGAACCGCGAGAAGAACCCCGTCAACCTCCGGCTGGGCGAGGTCGACGGCTTCTACCATCACCATTACGGCATCGGCGACGTCGACTGGTCGGTTCTGGAGGGCCCTGAGGAAAACCGCGACGAGCGCATCATCGCCGAACTGCACCGCCTGGAGTGCGCCCAGGCCGACTTCCTCGCCGACCATCTCGGCGCCGTCGCCCCCGATGACCGCGTGCTGGACTCTGGCTGCGGACGAGGCGGCGGCAGCCTGGTCGCCAACAAGCGCTTCGGCTGCCACGTCGACGGGATCTCCATCTCCGAGACCCAGGTGGCCTTCGCCAACGCGCAGGCCAAGAAGCGCGGCGTGGACGACAAGGTGCGCTTCCACCTCAAGAACATGCTCGACACCGGCTTCGAGACCGGCTCGTTCCGCGCCATCTGGAACAACGAGTCGACCATGTACGTCGACCTGTCGATGCTGTTCGCCGAATACGCCCGTCTCCTCGAAGGCAGCGGCCGGTACGTCACCATCACCGGCTGCTACAACGACACGTACGGGCTGCCCTCTCGCGAGGTCTCGACGATCAACGCCCACTACATCTGCGACATCCACCCCCGCTCCACCTATTTCAAGGAGATGGCGAACAACCGGCTCGTGCCGATCAGCGTGGTGGACCTCACCGCGGCGACCATCCCGTACTGGGAGCTGCGCGCCAAGTCTTCCCTGGCCACCGGCATCGAGGACGCGTTCCTGACCGCGTACAAGAACGGCAGCTTCCAGTACCTGCTCATCGCCGCCGACCGAATCTGATCCCGCCGACCGCTTGCGAGACGCAGCGCGGACACACCGGCATGCGTCCCGCACCACTTGCGAAGGGGCTGCCCGCCGATGGATCCCGCACTGTCAGAGTGGGTGCCGGACCTGCTCCGCAAGAGAAAGCCAAGCCTCTCCGACAGCAAGTCCAGCGGTATGGACTCCGCCCCGAGCAGCACACACGACGCAGCGGACCTTGGTCGGGTACATCGTCAGCCGCAGGCCGAGGCTGATCGGCGACTAGCCCCCCGATGACCACAGGCCTTGTCCAGCGTGAGGTGCCCCGAGGGTTCTGGACAGGGCGGACTGCCAGAGATGCACGGAGTTCAAGGTCGGTGGAGCGGCTTTGGGGTGGCGCTGCTTTGGCGCGAGTGATCATGGCCCCGTAAGCTGGCGGCGCGTCGGGCAGTCTGTGGACCTGCCCGGTAAAGCACGACGTTGGGGCCATGATCTTCGAGGCTCGCGCCAAAGTGGCTCCGTAAAGCCGTGGAGCCGACCGCCCCAGCCACGACGTACCTCTTCTACGGCAAGCGGCTGATTGCTGAGCGCGCGGCTCGGGCGCCGGCCGGGCTGGAGCGGGGCGGAGACAGGAGCGCAGGCCCGGCCGGGGGCCGGGCCGCGCGCGGCGAGCGGAGCGAGCCGACTTGAACCCGTGAAGAAGGTTGTTACTCAGGCTTCGGCTGCGTCTTGGGTGTCGCTTGCAGTGCTCTCCGGCGTTTCGGCAGCTGCGATTTTGCGTCCCTGTTGAGCGGCCCGCTGAAGTGCTTGGGCTACCTCTTCGGCGGCATCAGGAGACAGCAGGATTTCTTGCGTCCAGAGGATCGACAGTCTGACGTCACCGGTCAACAGATTGGTGGCCACATCGACTTCAGTGCCGTTGCCGGTCACGTCGCGCACGGTGTCCAGATTGAAGTCGCTGCTGAATGCGCTCATGCCCTGGGTTCTCCCTGGGTGGAGGTACCGGTGGCTGCGATGCGCCACAAGGGCGCGTCGTACCGCTCCGGATGGCTGCTGATCAGCAGTTGGCGTAGGTCCTCGCGTAGGGAGCCGTTGAGGTTCAGCGCCTCGGTGATGCGGCGGAATGTTGTGTGGGTGATTCCGCGGTTCCGGGCCTCGGCTTCGAACTGGTCGAGTTGGGAGAACACGGCCTGGGGGTCGAGCTTCACTGGTGGCTGGTCTTTGAGCCATGTGGCCTTGTTGCGTTCGTAGTCGATCTCCGAGTAGCCGCAGATTTCGCGGCTGTGTGCCTCTACCTCGTCCAGAGTGGTGGTCGCCAGGATGGCGCGGGCCAGCTGGTTGCGGCTCAACGCGTCGTCCAGGTCGACCTCATGGACCCTCGGCCCTTCATCCGTGAGAGGCACGGGGAGTCCGGCGTCGCGCATCTCGCATCTGCCGCGTACGCCTCGGGCTGTCGCCGCCAGCATCCCGGTTGCCTCAGAGGGGTGCCACTCCAGGACCGAGCTGATCGACTCAACGTCCTTCGCTGTGAAGGTGTGGACTAGCGGGCCGAGCATTCCGCGCAGTTCATCGGGAGGCAGTTCGCCGTCCAGACCGGGGCCTGCCACCAGGAGGCGGATCGGTGCGTTCACCTGGCAGCACGCGGCGAGCGTGACGGCGTCGGCAAGCGGGCTCTTCAGGGTCGGCTCATCGCCTCGGGCCAGGATGTCGCCGCCTACGTCCAGGAGGTCGATCGACTCCGGGGAGAAGTGGCTTACCAACTCTTCGAGTTGGCGGGTGATGCCCTCGGCTCCGTGATGCGGGTCGATCAGCGCAAAGGTGTGCGGGAGCTCTGCTGCGAGTCGGGGCAGGGTGGAGCCTGCCGGAGCGATCGGGCGAGCCTCGGCCGGCACTGCCCAGACCGCTGGGGTGAGCTGTTCGAGGCCGGTGAAGTTGTCCGGTCCTCGGGGTCCTGGCACTGGGTCGATCAACAGGCGGTCCCACGCGTAGGTGAGGATCACCGCCTGGTCCTCGTCGCCGTAGAGGGCGGCGTGAAGCATTGCGGCGGCGACTGCGTCGCCTCCTCCTCCTGCTGCGACGATCAACCGCTTCATGCGGTTCAGCCTACGGGGTCGGAGGTTGACCACTCACTCTGTAGTGGCTAAAGGCTATAGCCACTTGGACCAGGACGTAGACCTTGATTCCCTCGTGATCCGGGTCCGGGTTGCCGAGCCTGAGCGGACCAACGGCAAACGCGCTCCCGGTGCGACCAAGTCGGATGCCGGCGCACGCTTCGTCGTCCTTCCGGGCTTCCTGGAGAAGGAGTTGAAGCGCCACCTTGCCTGGTACGCCGAGAAGGGGCCTGATGGGCTCTATTCGTCGGTGAGAAGGGAGCCCCCTTCCGCCGCACTTCTTTCGGCCGGAAGTGGAGGCGGGTCCGTACTGCTGTCGGCCTCCCAGAAGGCTTCCGCTTCTACGACCTTCGTCACACCGGACACACGCATTCAACGCGTTCTGGCGCGATGCTGAAGGACACCATGGTCCGGGCCGGACAGTCCTCCGAGAAGGCCGCGTTGATCTATCAGCACTCCGATGACGAACGGCAGCGCGAGGTGGCGGCTGGGCTCGACGAGATGGTGCGCGCCGAGCGTGCGAAGCACCACAAGGACGACCCCGCGCACCACAAGCAGAAGCCCACCGGTAGCTAGTGCCGCATCAGGCAACGCTCGCCCTGTCGTGACGCGTCGCGCCGGATCGCGCCTTGGGATCCGTTCAAGCTGGACTGAATGCCGAGCTCAGCAGTAGTTTGTGGCCGCGTGAGTCACAACGACGCCATCGCCGTGTCCCCGCCCGTGCCATCGGCCGAGCGCGAGCCGCTCTTTGTACCGAAGGCGATGACGACTGTAGTCGTGGCCGCGCTCGGGGCTTGCGTGCTGGTGAATGTCGCGTTACTTGTCGCTCAGCTGCGTCTTTACCGCGCGGCTCACGGCTCGTATGCCGCCTTCGAGAGGGAGATATGGGTCGGCAACCTCACCGGTATGAGGCTGTTCGCCTTCCTGCTGACTGGATTCGTCTTCCTTCGGTGGCTGTGGCAGATGCGGGTGAACGCCGAGGCTCTGGCGCCCGGCGGACACCGGATGAAGCGCGGCTGGACTACAGGCGCGTGGCTGGTTCCGGTCGCCTGCTTCTTCCTCCCGAAGCGGATCCTCAATGACATCTGGGCTGCCAGCTCTCCGGCCGACCGCCCGCGGCGCACCGGCGTACTGCTGACCTCGTGGTGGCTGCTCTTCGTGGCGGCGCAGCTTCTCGACTTTCCCTCCACCTCCCGAGGCCCGCTGTCAACAGAGATGGCCGGGGCCGCGCTGTATGTCGTCTCAGGGGCTCTGTGTATCCGTGTGGTGCGGCGGCTTGCCGCGATGCAGAGGGCGCGCCTCCGGGGGGCGACTGGTGAACCTGTCTGTTGAGGTGCCGCGCGTTCGCCGCTTCCACTCATGACGATGGGTGAGAAGTTGGGGCGGGTCGATTGCGGCCGGGCATGACCCCGCCGATCAACAGCTCCTGACTCAACCGTATCGAGGCCACTTCACCGCCCTGCGCTACTTCGCACTCGACGGCACTGACCATGCCTGCCACAAGAAGCAAGAAAGGCGAACGTTGCCTGATGCGGCACTAGCCTGCGCGTTTCACTTGCCGCGGTGTCCGGATCTTGATCGGAAACGCGAAACCCTCTGAGCTGGGAAGATGAGGCTTGTCGAAGGTCTCTGTCATCCCAGCAGGAAGGCACTTTCTGCGTGCACACTATCGCCTCGCGCCCCAAGCTCGTCGTCTCGGCCGACGGCCACGGGGTGGTCGGCCATGCCGGGTCCCGTCTGCTGGCCGATCTCGCCGACGCCACCGGCCTGACCGCCGCGTTCACCGACGCGCTGCGCCGCCTGCGGCCACGCGGAACCGGACACGACCCGGGCAGGATCGCGGTGGATCTGGCGGTGATGCTCGCGGACGGCGGCGAGGCCATCGCCGACCTGTCTCTGCTGCGTGACCAGGCCGAGGCTTTCGGCCCGGTGGCCTCTACCCCGACCGCCTGGCGCCTCCTGGCCGGCATCGACCACACGGCACTGGCAGCACTGCGCACGGCCCGAGCTGCAGCGCGCGAGGTCGCCTGGCTGCAGGCCGCCGAGACGGACAGCGGCATACCCGCGGCTCAGGCCGGCGGGCGGGACCTGCCCGGGCTGGTCATTGATATGGACGCCACCCTGGTCACCTGCCACTCCGAGAAAGAGCAGGCCGCCGCCACGGCACCCCCATCCTCGTCCGCACCGACAGCGCCGGAGGGGCCAAAGCGTTCCTGGCACACCTGCGGGCCCTGCGCGCGCGAGGCATCCACACATCCTTCTCGGTCGGCCACCCCGTCACCGAGCCGGTCCGCCGCGCGATCCGCGCCCTGACCGATGAGGTCTGGCACCCCGCGCTGGAGCAGGACGGCACCCTGTGCGCCGGCGCCGAGGTCGCCGAGCTGACCGGCATGGTCGACCTGGGCGGCTACCCCGACGGCACCCGGATCATCGTCCGCCGCGAGCGCCCGCACCCCGGCGCCCAACTGTCCGTGTTCGACCTCGACGAGGGCATACGCCACCAGGTCTTCCTGACCGACACCCCTACAGTGAAGGCTCGCTGCAGCACCTGGAGGTCCGCCACCGCGCGCACGCACGCGTCGAGGACCGCATCCGCTGCGGAAAGACCACCGGCTTCGGCCGCTTCCCCTCCCGCAACTTCACCCTCAACCAAGCGTGGCTGGAGCTGTCCCTGGCCGCCACCGACCTGCTCGCCTGGACCCAGACCCTGCTGCTGGAAGGAGAATTGGCCACCGCCGAGCCGAAGAAGCTGCGCTACCGGCTGCTGCACGCAGCCGCCCGCATCACTCGCGGCGGCCGCCGTCTTCGCCTGCGGATCGCCGCGACCTGGCCCTGGCGGCACGAACTCATCAACGCCTTCGCCCGCCTCACGGCACTACCGCGACCGGCCACCTGACCTGTGGCACTGTCCCTGCCCGCCCACCACCGAGGAAGCCGTTGGAGACCCCGGACCGAGCGTCGGGCCCAAGCCATGCCCACTCACCGACCAGGGCCCGACAGCACCAGTCCTCCGCCATCACCCCAGCTCAACCACTCGAAGCGAAACGGGGAGGCTAGGCCTTCTCTTTCGGATCGCTCTCGTGGGCGAGGGATAGGTTGCCCGCCATGACTGAACTCGGACCCGTCGCCTGGCCACCTGCCGCGATCAGAACCGAGCGGCTCCTGCTCCGGGAGCCCGAGGCCCGAGACCGTGCGGCGTTCATCGAACTGCTCGCCTCACCGGAGGTGCACACCTACCTCGGTGGCCCCCGGGCGCGTGACGAGCTTGAGCGCGAGATGCCCGAGGTGCCCGAGCGGTGGCCGGGGAGTTTCGTCGTCGATCTCGACGGGGCGATGATCGGCCAGATCCTGCTCAGGAGAGCACCGGAGCACCATCGTCCGGCTGCCGCGGGGAAGGCCGATCTCGGCTACCTGTTCCTGCCGCGGGCATGGGGATTCGGATACGCCGCCGAGGCGTGCGCGGCGGCACTCGACTGGTTCGACGGCGTCCTTCCCGGCGAGCCGGTGGTGCTCGCCACCCAGACCGCCAACGTCGGCTCGATGCGCCTCGCGGCAAAGCTGGGGTTCACCGAGGTAGAGCGGTTCCGGGCCTGGGACGCTGAGCAGTGGCTCGGCATGCGGTCCCCGGTCACGCCGTCCGATTGATCCATAGCCCAGCCCTTATGGTGCGGTTGTGGTGCGCCACCCGCCCACCGGTCCAGACAACAAAGAACCCCCGGGTCTCTGACCTGGGGGTTTCGCATGGAGCGGGTGACGAGAATCGAACTCGCGCTCTCAGCTTGGGAAGCGACGGCGCTTCCGGGGGCTCTGTGGTTCTGACCTGCACAGATGTCTTCTTCCTGGGGTTGTGGTGCGGGTCGGGTCACACCGCTGTTGACTGTGGTTGTCCGTTCTTACGGGCACGCTATGGGCACGACGCCGTTGATCGGCGGGATATCGCGTGAGCGCGATGGCCGAAGCGTCGGGCTCGGCTCTCTCTGCTGCCCGGCCCACCAGCCCCGTCGCGAGTGCACACGCAAGCCCCAGCCGTCGCCATCGCGGCACCGGCGCCGGTTCCACCGGTATCAGCAAGCTGTGGCGGATCCCGCTGAGGGCTGGAAACACTCGCCGTCCCTGTCGGTGCTGGCGTTGCCGTCCTCCTGCTCGGTGTCGGGGCATGGCGGCTCAGGGCCGTCGCGGTGGAGGGTCGGCCGGAAAGCCCTGCGGTTGTGACGTACCCCACAGGGCAGGGGCGCACGGAACTCGCTCCTTACGTGGCCCGACTCCTCTATACGGTACGGCCGTAGGGGATCCCGCCGTGATCCCTGTTTCCGAGCCGTCCGACCAAGGTCAGGAGGCCGGTGATGGAAGAACCCCAGCAGTCCTCCACTGAAGCGGGTTTCGCGCTGCGGAGACTGGTGCCGCCGCCCGCCCTCTGCGGTTTCCTTCTCCTGCTCGCCCTGGTCTTCACGGTGTCGTACGCCGCCGGAGCCGCCGTCGGCCCCGTCGCGCCCGACATGCAGCGCTCCGGAACGAGCGGCGACGGTAGTGGTGGCACGGAGGGCGGCATGGACATGAAGCACGGGGGTGGCGGCTGATGACCACGGAGCCGGCCACCTCTTTGGTGACCACCGACCTGACCGTCGGCGGGATGACCTGTGCGGCCTGCGTCGGGCGTGTGGAGAAGAAGCTCGCGAAGCTGGAGGGCGTGACCGCGACGGTCAATCTGGCCACAGGGCGTGCCAGGGTGAGCCATCCGCAGCATGTCCGCCCCGGTGAACTCGTGGCGACGGTCGAGCAGGCGGGGTACACGGCCGCGCTGCCCGAGCCGCTGAAGCAGCAGCGCGAGGAGGGCCAGGGCGGGGAGTCCGATGGCACCCGGCAGGAGCTCGAACGGCTGGTGATCACGGCGCTGCTCGCGGTGCCGGTGGTCGTGCTGTCCATGGTGCCCGACCTGCAGTTCCGCGCCTGGCAGTGGCTGTGCTTCGTGCTGGCCGCGCCGGTCGCGGTGTGGAGCGCTTGGCCGTTCCACGTGCGGGCGCTGCGCGGGCTGCGGCACTCGACGGCGACCATGGACACCTTGGTCTCGCTGGGCGTGGCGGCGTCCTTCGCCTGGTCGGTGTACGCGCTCTTTCTCGGCGGCGCGGGCGATCCGGGCATGACGATGCCGTTCAGCCTGCTGCCCGAAGCCTCCGACGGCACGGCGCACGTCTACCTCGAAGTGGCCGTCGTCGTACCGCTGTTCGTGCTCACCGGACGGTTCCTGGAAGCGCGGGCCCGGAACGGCACCGGGGCGGCCCTGCGGTCGCTGGCCCAACTCGCCGCGAAGGAAGTGGCGGTACGCGAGGGCGGGGCCGAGCGGCTGATCCCCGTCGAGGAGTTGAGGGTGGGGCAGGTCTTCGTCGTCCGACCTGGCGAGCGCGTCGCCACCGACGGCGTGGTGGCGGAGGGCAGCTCCGCCGTGGACCTGTCCTTAGTCACGGGGGAGACCGAGCCGGTCGAGACCGGGCCGGGTTCGACCGTGGTCGGCGGGGCGGTCAACGCCGGCGGACGGATGCTCGTACGGGCCACCGCGGTCGGTGCGGACACACAGCTTGCCCGCATCACCCGGCTGGTGACCGAGGCGCAGGCGGGCAAGGCGCGGGCGCAGCGGCTGGCGGACACGGTGGCCGGGGTGTTCGTGCCGGTGGTGCTGGCGCTCGCCGTGACCGTGCTCGGGTTCTGGCTGGGCGCCGGGGCCGACCCGCAGGCCGCCGTCACCGTGTGCGTGGCCGTCCTGGTGGTGGCCTGCCCGTGTGCGCTGGGGCTGGCCACGCCGACCGCGCTGATGGCCGCCACCGGACGCGGCGCGCAGCTCGGTGTCCTGGTCCGGGGCCCGCAGTCCCTGGAAGGGTTGCAGCACATCGACACGGTCGTGCTTGACAAGACCGGCACCCTCACCTCCGGCCACATGACCGTCGCCCGGGTCACGGCTGTGCCGGACGGGCTCGGCCGCGAGGCGGTGCTGCGGCTGGCCGGTGCGGTGGAGCAGGGCTCGGAGCACCCGCTGGGCCGGGCGATCGTCGCGTACGCCATGGTGGTGTCCCCGCGCGGGCGTACGCGAGCGTCGGGTGATGTCCTGCCCGGGCAGGGCACGCTGCCGGAGGTGAGCGACTTCGCCGCGACGGCGGGCGAGGGCGTGCGTGGCCGGGTCGAGGGGCGGCTGGTCGAAGTCCTCGCGCCGGACGACGAGTTGCCCGACGCCCTCACCGACGCGCTGCAGGCGGCGGAGGCCGACGTCAACACCCCCGTCCTGGTCCGTGTCGACGGGGTTGCCGAGGCGCTGATCGAGGTCGGAGACGTCGTACGCCCCGGCAGTTACCAGGCCGTGGACCGGCTGCGGCGCCTCGGCGTGCGGCCGGTGCTCGCCACCGGCGACCGGGATGCAACGGCGCGGGCGGTCGCCGCCGCGCTCGGCATCGAGGAGGTGCACGCCCGCTGTACCCCCGAGGACAAGGCCGGCCTCGTACGGGAGTTGAGGGAACAGGGCTGCCGGGTCGCGGTCGTCGGCGACGGCGTCAACGACGCCGCCGCGCTGGCCGGTGCCGATCTCGGCATCGCCATGGGCGGTGGCACGGACGCGGCGATCGGGGCCGCCGACGTGACACTCGTACGCGGTGACATCGAGGCCCTCGGCGACGCGGTCCGGCTCGCCCGGCGCACCCTGGGCACGATCCGCGTCAACCTCCTGTGGGCGTTCGGCTACAACGTGGTGACCGTGCCGCTCGCCATGGTCGGACTGCTGAACCCGATGCTCGCCGCGGCGGCCATGTCGGTGAGTTCCCTGCTGGTGGTCGGCAACAGCCTGCGGCTGCGGGCCTGGCAGCCGTCGCGGGACCGGGGCCGTACGCGATGACCGGACAGCGACTGTGGCGGCCGACCCGCCGCCGGCTCACGGACACCCTGATCGCCGCGCTCGCGCCCGTCGCCGCGTGCAGCATCGCCCTCGGCGGCCTGACCACCTGGGCCGTCCAGGACAACGCGGGCAGCCCCGCGCGGATCGCGGTCACCCACGGGCTCGTCTTCCTCCCGTTCGGCGACCCCCGGGAGACCGCCACCCGGGAGACCGCCGCGTTCTTCCGCATCACCAACTCCGGCGGCGCGGACGACCGACTGCTGAAGGTCACCTCCTCCGCCACCGGTGGCGACGCAACGCTCAGCCGCCACCGCATGGCCGGCGGGCAGGCGGCGTACGGGCAGACGGTGGACTCCGTCGCCGTCCCGGCCGGCGGCAGCCTCGCCATGTCTCCGTTCGGCACGGATGTGACGGTGCGGGCGAAGGAGACGTGGCGCGAGGGCGACGTCCTGCCATTCACGCTGCACTTTGCGCGCAGCGGTCGGATCAAGACCCTCGCGGTGGTGGTCCGCCCGGGCACGGTCGGGGCGTGACCGGCGGCCTGCCCGGTGGACTCGGCGCGGATACGACAGTGTTCAGGGTGCTGTGGCGGGCTGCACGCACAGGTCGTGGCTGCGCCGGCAGGCGATGAGGCACGCTTCGACCGGCGCGGCGAGCAGTGCCGGGCCGTGTGGCTGCTGCCGCGGGCCGGGACGCGGTGGTCGCGGCTGTGATGTCGGCGCAGTCCAGGTCCTGGCTGATCGCGGTGCGCAGCCCGCCGGTGTCCTTCTCGGCGCGCATGCCGGCCGTGCACGCGGTGACGGCGTCCTCGCAGAGAGAGCGAAGGCGCGGGGCGGTGCCCTGCCGACGCGGCGGGTCCGGCGGGACGCCGCGCGACCGAGTGGAGAGCGGGTCCGAGAGAGACCCCGCACCTTCAGATGTCGGCCGAAGCGTGCGTCGAGTTCCAGCCCGCCCGCGTGTTCTGTGTCACCGGTTGGGGATTGAGTGGAGGGCGGGGGCGTTGTCCGTACCCCTCCATGGCGACGGAATCCCGGATGCGAGGATGAGGGCCGTCATGACTGCTGGGCGGTGTGCGCGCACGATACGGGCCGCGGTGTTCGCGGCCGTCTGCGTGCTGCTCGCCGCCCTCGGCCACGTCCTGATGTCCGGGGCCACCGTCTCATGGTGGGCACTGGCGGCCGGACTTGCCGTCACGGGCGGTGCGGGCTGGTGCCTCGCGGGCCGTGAGCGCGGACTCCCGCTGGTCGTGTCCCTGGTCGTGGTCACTCAGGGCGTGCTCCACTCGGTCTTCGAACGAGCGCAGTCGACGGCCACGAGCGCAGCCGGACCGGACACCACGCCGCCCGGCTCCGGGGGCCAGGGCCACGCCATGGAGGCCATGGGCCACGACATGAGCGCCATGCCCATGGACTCCATGGACATGGGTCACATGGACATGGACCACGCGGGACACATGGGCCACATGGCGACGGATCACGCGGCGCACATCGGGCACATGGGCTCCATGGGCCACGACATGGGCGGCATGTCGTCTTTCGGCATGCTGGCCGCCCATACGCTCGCCGCGCTGCTGTGCGGCCTGTGGCTGGCCCATGGGGAGCGTGCCGCGTTCCGCGTCCTGCGGGCCGTCGCCGGCTGGCTGGCCGCACCCCTGCGGCTGCTGTTCGCTGTTGTCGCGCCGCCGCGCCGACTGCGCGTCCGGCTGCACCGCGCCCGCTCGGAACGAGTGCCGCGGCGCCTTCTTCTCGTTCACTCGATCACTCCTCGGGGGCCTCCGGCCAGGACCGCTGTCGTCTGAGACAGCCGGTTCCCCGGGGCCCTAAGCGACCCCGGGGAAGTGCGGGCACGCCCCCACGCCGCCCGGCACGCACTCTCGCCGCACCGGCCAAGGCCCAAGTAGCTCCGCTACAAGGACCTTCGTCCGGCACGCCGAGAGCACGCACCGGCTGCGACATCAGCCGCTGCCGCGGCGGGCGCGGGAACGCACCCGCACTTCCCCGGACCCGCTTAGCCGGGTGTCGTGTCATCGACGCCCGCGCCTCGGGCAACGGCCGTACGCGTCGTACGGCCGTCTCCCCTTCACTCCCGGACCCATCCGCAAGCGGTGTCACACGCCCGTCGTGCCCCAGCACGGTCGTCGTGCCACCGTGCCGGATGCCGGATGACCCGAGAAGGACATCAGGTGATCACTCCTGTTCTGCCCGCCTCCCGCGACAAACGCAGAGGGGTGGACCAAGACGGTGCGGTGGCGTCGTTCGACGAGTCGGCGACCGCCTGGGCGCTCGCCGCCCGCGCCGGAGACCCGGCCGCCGTCGACCGTTTCGTACGGGCCCTGCACCCCGACGTCGTCCGTTATGTCGCGCATCTGTCCTCCGACCCCCAGGCCGCCGATGACCTGGCCCAGGACACGTTCCTGCGGGCACTCGGCAGCCTGCACCGATTCGAGGGGCGCTCCTCGGCGCGGGCGTGGCTGCTGTCCATCGCACGCCGCGCGGTGATCGACAGTTACCGGTACGCCGCCGCCCGGCCACGCCTGTGCGGCGCGGACGACTGGAGAGCGGCGGTCGAACGCGCCCAGCCCAGCGGTCTGCCCGGCTTCGACGACGGCGTCGCGCTACTCGACCTGCTGGACGCGCTGCCCGACGAGCGCCGTGAGGCGTTCGTTCTCACCCAGTTGATCGGGCTGCCCTACGCGGAGGCGGCCGAGGCCAGTGGCTGCCCCGTCGGAACGGTCCGCTCACGCGTGTCCCGTGCCCGGGCGACGCTCATCGAGCTGCTGGCCGAGGCCGAGGCGACGGCCGAGCCGCCCCCGCTGGCCGCGTGATCGAAGGGCGTCGGCGCCGTCCGTCCGAAGCGCGGGTCGGCGCCCTTCCTTTCTCGCCGAACAGTCCGAGCACCGGCCCATGGATGGCAGTCAGATGACAGTCACGCGCAGGATGATGCGCGTAAGAGCGAGGTCGTGATGAACCGCCTACACCATACGAGCGAGCAGCAGCCCCACCTGGTGCTCATCCTGCTTTTCGACGGGGCCCAGAGCCTCGGCTTCTCAGGGCCCGCCGATGTCTTCGCCGCGGCGGGTGAGACGAGCTCAGGAGCCTGCCGGTACGAGGTGAGGACAGCCTCCCTGGACGGCGGTCCCGTCCGCGTGTCCGGCGGACTCACCGTCCGGCCGGACCACGGCACGACGGACGTGGCCGAGGCCGGCACGCTGATCGTGCCGGGCACGGACGGCATCCCTGCCCTCGATCGGGCGATCGTCGACGCGGTTGGTTCCCTGGCCCGGCGGGCCCGGCGCGTGGCCTCGGTGGACACCGGCGCCTTCCTCCTCGCCGATGCCGGGCTTCTCGACGGCCGTAGGGCGGCCACGCACTGGGAGTTCGCGGACGAACTCGCCCGCCGGTACCCGGCTGTCGAGGCCGACGCACGGGACACGGTGGTGCGGGACGGCCGCGTCACGACCTCCGGGGGCGCCGCCTCCGGCCTCGACCTGGCCCTCGCCCTCGTGGGGGACGACCTGGGCGGCGAGGCAGCCCAGCAGGTCGCCCGGTCCCTGGTCACGTACCAACGCAGGCCGGGCGGTCAGCTCCAGTTCGCCGAGCCGCTCGGCCCCGACGCGCGCAGCCCGGTGCTGCGCGCGGTGCAGCGGCGGATCCTCGCCGACCCGGGCAGCGATCTGTCGATCCGCTCCCTGTCCCGTCAGGCAGGCATCTCCGAGCGCCACTTCACCCGCCTGTTCCGCGCCCAGGTCGGCATGTCGGCGCGGGAGTACGTCGAGCGGGCCCGGGTGGCCGCCGCCTCCCGCCTGCTCACGGAGACGCTCCGCAGCCCCGAGGCCATCGCGCGCGAGGCCGGGTTCGGAACGCAGGCCACGATGGGCACATCGTTCCAGCGGGTGCTGCGAATCTCGCCCCTCGACTACCGGGAGCGCTTCTCCTGACACGGACGTACAGCCAATCCCGGCATGGTGGGCGCCGGCACAGCCGGGTCATCTCGCGTCGGTGGTCACGGGTACCCGGACACCGACCCTTCCGCTGTACCGGAACCAGAGGTTGTAGAGCACTTCCCGGCCCGGCTTCAGCACAGGCGGATCCATGATCAGGACGCCCAGACCATCCGGGGCCATGCGCACGGTGCCGCCCGCCGGAACGTCGACGGACCACACCTGTTCCGTGAGCCCCGCCCGCTCCCTGCCTCCGGCGCGGCGGATGGCGCTGACTCCCAGCTCCGGCGAGTCCGCGTACAGGAGCGTGTCCCGCGAGACGCCGGCGTTTCGGATCTCGAAATATGCGGCGGTGGAGCTCGCGCCCCTGGGCGGAGCGATGATCCGGGCGTCCACGACCGTGATCCGGGGCGGAGGATCGCCGGCCAGGCCGGTCATGGTGTAGGCGGTCAGCAGGATCAGAGCCGCGCAGCACGCGACGAGGGGTGCCGCGGCGGACCGCAGCGCGCTCGTGAACAGACTTCTCGGCGTCGAACGCGTCCCACGTATCCCACTCGTCCCACGTACCGGACGCATCGGGCTCTTCGGGCTCTTCGGGCTCTTTGGGCTCCTCCGCTTCACACCTCAGTAGTCGCGATGCTCCCTCCTGGGGTTCCGGCAGCGGATGAACCGGCACCCCAAGTGGCGGGAACCCACGCGGAGTCCGCCCCGACTACTGGAACGGGTGGCAGAGGTCCGCCCGTGCCCGAGTGGATCCTGGAGAGTTTCGATGCGTTCTCGCGTGTGGTGGGGTACGACGACCGTGGTGCTCGGCGGCCTGCTGGCGGCGGGCTGCGGCAGCGGGGACGGCGGCGAGGCGAGCCCCGCTGCCGGAAAGGCCGCCTCCGACGGCTACCCGGTGACCGTCACCGACTGCATGGGCGCCAAGACCACGTTCTCCGAGGCTCCGCAGAAGATCGTCACCAGCAATGCCTCCAGCCTGGAGTTGCTGCTCCGGCTGGGAGCCGGGGACAAGGTGATCGGCACCGGCTTCCCGCCCGGCAAGGGCACCCTGCCCGCCGAACTGGGCGCCCAGGCCCAGAACGTCAAGGTACTCAGCCAGACCGTGATCCCCAAGGAGAAACTGCTCGGTTCCGGCGCCGACCTGTACATCGACACCTTCGCCAACATGAACATGGGCGGCGGGATGGGCGACGCGCCGACCGAGGAGGAGTTCAAGGCCGCCGGGATCAAGCACATCTACCTGAAGTCCACCGCCTGCGCGGCGCAGAGCAAGAGCCCCGTCACCGACCTGACGGCCGTCGAGGACGACATCACCTCCCTCGGTGCCGTCACCGGCACTTCGGCGAAGGCGAAAGAACTCGTCACGAGCATGATGGAGAAGGCGGACGCCGTGCGGAAGGCCGTCGGCGGCACGGCCGAGGCCGAGCGGCCGACGTACTTCTTCTTCGACTACGACGCCGGCACCAAGCAGCCCATGGCCGTCTGCAACCGGCAGATCGCCAACGCGGTGATCACCCAGGCCGGGGCCCGCAACGTCTTCGCCGACTGCGACGGCGACTTCGAACCGGTCGGCTGGGAGGACGTGATCGCCAAGAACCCGGACTGGATCCAGCTGGGCGTGCGCAACCGGGGCAGCGAGGCCGCGAACAAGAAGGCGTTCGACGAGGCCCAGAAGTGGCTGGAGACGAACTCCGCCACCAAGGGGCTGAAGGCGGTCAAGGAGGGGCACTTCCTGCGGATCGGCTCCGAGCAGACCACCATCGCCGGTGTCGAGAACGCCGACACGGTCGAGGCGATCGCCAAGGCTCTTTACCCCGGCAAGGTCGGCTGACCGTGATCGACGCCCGGCTGAGCCGAAACGGCACGGGCCGAAACGGCACGGGCCGAAAGAGCACAGACCGAAAGAGCACAGACCGAAAGGGCACGGATCGAAAGCGCACGGACGCCCGCAGGCAGGCGCGTTCGGTACCCGCCGGCCCCTTGGCCGCGGTCCTCGCCGTGGCGCTGCTCGCCGCTCTCACGGCGGCGGTCTCCTGGGGCTCGACGTCGATTCCGCCGGGTGAGGTGTGGGGCGTGGTGGGGCGGCGGCTCTCCGGAGAGGCGCCCCGGCCGGGTACGGACGACCTCATCGTGTGGCAACTGCGCGTCCCCCGAGCCCTGCTCGCCGCCCTCGTCGGTGCCGGGCTCGGCCTCGTCGGTACGGCGATGCAGGCCCTCGTGCGCAACCCGCTGGCCGACCCCTACTTCCTGGGTATCTCCAACGGCGCGTCCCTCGGGGCGGTCGCCGCGATCGTGCTCGGCGTCGGGACGGGCGGGGCGCTGGGGCTCGGCCTGTCGGGCGCGGCGTTCGCCGGGGCGCTGGCGACGTTCGCGCTGGTGTGGACGGTGGCCCGGCGCCGTGGGGGATTCGCCCCACTGCGGTTGGTGCTGGCGGGGGTGGCGATCGGCCAGTTCCTGTCCGGCTTCACCAGTTATCTCGTTCTCCAGGCCGGCGACGAGCAGCAGACGCACAGCGTGCTGTTCTGGCTCATGGGCAGTCTGAGCGGGGCGAGTTGGCAGCTGCTCGCCGTACCCGCCGTCGCCGTACCCGCCACCCTGGTGTGGCTCCAGGCGCGCGCCCGGGCGCTCAACGCCCTGCTCATGGGCGACGAGACGGCTGCCGGGCTCGGCGTCGACGCCACCAGGCTGCGCCGTGAGCTGTTCACCGCGACCAGCCTGCTGACCGGCGTCCTGGTCGCGGTGTCCGGCGCCATCGCCTTCGTCGCACTGATGGTGCCGCACGCCTGCCGCCTGGTCGTCGGCGGCGACCACCGGCGACTGCTGCCGGTCTCCGCGCTGTTCGGGGCGCTGCTGCTGGTGGTGGTCGACATCGTGTGCCGTACCGCCATGGACACGCAGGAACTGCCGGTCGGGGTGGTCACCTCGCTGATCGGCGCACCGGCGCTGCTGTACCTGCTGGACCGGCGCCTGGGAAGCGGCAGTTGAGATTCGGAGGAGTGGCGGTTGAGGATCTGGGGGAGCGGAAGTTGAGGATCGACGTCGAGGACCTGCACATCGCCTACGACGGCCGTACGGTCGTGGCCGGCGCGCATCTCATCGCCGCCGGAGGCGAGATCACCGGCCTGGTCGGACCGAACGGCAGCGGCAAGTCCTCGCTCCTGCGGACCGTCTACCGTCACCTGAAGCCCGCCGCCGGGCGCGTCCTGCTCGACGGCACCGACCTGCGAGAGCTGAGCCCTGTCCAGGCGGCCCGGCGGGTGGCCGCGCTCCCGCAGGAGCGGGGCGGCGACTTCGAGCTGACCGTGCGCGAGGTCGTCGCCATGGGACGCACCCCGTACAAGCGGGCCTTCGCCGGGGAGGACGCCACCGACCGGGACGTCGTCGCGAAGGCGCTGGCCGACGTCGGCATGGCCGACCACACCGGGCGCCGCTTCACGGAGCTGTCCGGTGGCGAACGCCAACGCGTCCTGCTGGCCCGTGCCTTCGCCCAGGAGACGGATGTCCTGGTCCTGGACGAGCCCACCAACCACCTGGACATCCGCCACCAGGTGGAGCTGCTCGCCCTGCTGCGCGCCCAGCGCCGTACGACGCTGGTGTCGCTGCACGACCTCAACGCCGCCGCGTCCGTGTGCGACCGGCTGCACGTCCTGCACGAGGGAAGCGTGGTCGCGTCCGGCCCGCCCCGCGAGGTGCTCGTCCCCGCCCTGCTGGCCGAGGTGTTCGGCGTACACGCGGCCGTGGTGGAACATCCGCTGACCGGCGACCCCCTGATCGCCTTCGACCACCGGGCCCCGGCGGACGGACCGGTACGCCCGAGAAGCGGCCCCACCCCTGCACAAGTCGGCTCGTGAGGCGGCTGAGTTCCCGGGATCCGGCGTGAGATGCCCCATCCGGGCCGTCCGGACTGGCGGAATGCCGGCGCGGGTATCCCCGGGTCAGTCCCCGAGGGGCACCCCGGTGAGCCGGTGAGCGCCCTCCCCAGCGCGAAAGGTTGTGGACGATGACCGACATCGATGGCCTGACCCCGGTGGCGACATTCTGCGGCAACTGCGACTGCGGATGCCCGCAGCTGTTCGTCGACCCGACCGCGCCGGCGGAGCGGCGCGTAGTGCTCACGGATGACTTCGGACAGCGAGTGCAGATGAGCGCCGATCAGTTCGCGTCGCTCGTCGCGGACGCCAAGTCCGGCACACTGGACGGCGTGGCCACTTCCTGACCGCCCGCCGCGGCTCTTCCGGCCTCTCCCTCCGGTTGGCGCGGACGGGGAGGGGCCGGCACCGGCGTACGGCACGAGGGAAGGACCCCTCCTGAGCTCGGGCCGGCGAGGCGGGTCCGGGCCCTTGACCGCCGCCGGCCCGGCCTGTCGGCCGACGGCTACGGCCGGCTGGGCTCCGTCGTCGTGGCACCTCCGGTGCCCTGGTCGACTGTGCCGTCGGCCGGCACTCGCTGCCGTGCTGTATCTGCTGGTGAAGACGGCGACACCAGGCCCGCGAGCGGTACGCCGCCGGGGCTGTGGCGCGGCAGACCTGAGGCGCCGCGCCCCTTGAACTTCCTTCCTCCCCTCGCCTTTTCGGCCAGTTCCGGGAACTGACCCGAGCGCTCCCCCGACCCCTGGGACGAGGCTGCTGTTCGGCAGCCCGTTCCGCGACGGAAGGGGCGGAGAGTGACGGACCACGGTTCCGGTTCGCAGCGGCCCGGTCACATACCCGCGGTCGAGGACCGCTGGCTCCTGGTGGCCGTGGCGGGCCTGCTGTCGTTCGTGGCGATGCTCGACATGAACATCGTCAATGTGGCGCTCGCCGATCTCTCCGAGGGGCTGCACGTCTCGGCCGCGACCGCCCAGTGGGCGGTGCTGGGCTACCAACTTCCGGTCGTCGCCTTGCTGTTGCCCGTCGGCCGGTGGCTGGACGGTATGGGCCTGCGTCCCGCGCTGCTGGCCGCGACCGGTGGCTTCACGCTGTGCAGTGCCCTGGCCGCCGCCTCACCGTGGGCGGCCTGGTTGATCGCCGCCCGTATCGGGCAGGGCGCGTGCGGGGCGGTGCTGTTCGTGCTGATGCCGGTGCTGGCTATGCGCGCCGTACGGCCTCAGGCGCGCGGCCGGGCGATGAGCGTGCCCGCGACGCTCGGCCCGCTGGGCGCGGTGGCCGGTCCGGCGGTGGGCGGGCTGCTGCTGGACCATCTGGGCTGGCGCTCGGTCTTCCTGGTGAAGATCCCGTTCTGTCTGCTGGCGCTGGTCGTGGCCTGGAAGGCGATGCCTCGTGACGGCCGCCTGCGCCGGCCCGACCGGCGGTCTTCGGCCGACATGGCGCTGGTCGCCACCGGCCTGA
The DNA here is from genome assembly GCF_002291145.1 of Streptomyces sp. SA15. Classification (GTDB taxonomy): domain Bacteria; phylum Actinomycetota; class Actinomycetes; order Streptomycetales; family Streptomycetaceae; genus Streptomyces. The sequence continues at coordinate 256,479 of NZ_NTGE01000099.1, read as the reverse complement.
CGGTTCTGCTGCTGGCTCTGACCCTGGCCTCCGACGCCTCCGCGTGGCTGTTGCTCGCGCTCGCCGCCGTACCGCCGCTGTGGTGGTGGCTGCGCGGACCGGGCGGTCGTCCGGTGGCCGGCGTGCTGCGGGAGGCGCGGCTGCTGCGGGCGCACGGCGCGGTGCTGGCGCTGGCGGCCGGGTTCGCCGCCATGCACTACGTCGTCGCCCTGCACCTTCAGCGCGACGACGGCGTGAGCGCCACCACGACCGGGGTGACCGTGCTCGCTTTCCCGCTCGGCATGGGGTTGGCCGGACCCCTCGGCGGACGACTGGCCGACCGGTACGGTCCCCAGCCCGTCGCGGTGGCAGGCGCCGTGCTCACCTCCGTCGGACTGCTCCTGCTGATCCCCCTCGGCGACACCTGGTCGCCGCCCGACGTGGCCTGGCGCCTCGCACTGGCCGGGATCGGCATGGGCCTGGGCGGCGGTCCCACTCAGGCCCTGATCATGGGCGCCGCCCCACCGGACCGGGCCGCCACCGTCGGCTCGGCCGTACAACTCGCCCGCAGCCTCGGCTTCACACTCGGCCCGGCCCTGGCCACCGCCACGTGGGCGCCGGCCGGGGCGGACGGCGGCGTACGGGCCTCCCTGGCGCTCGCCGCGGTGGCCGCCTGCCTTGCCGTGCCCCTGCTGGCCCTGCCCGGCCGACGGCCGACCCCCATCCCCGAGAAGACCACCGACGCGGCGACTGCCGCCCCTCACTGACCCAGGAGCCATCGGCATGTGCGGAATCACCGGCTGGGCGTCCTTCCACAGCGACGCCCGCACCCACGCCCCGGTCATCGAAGCCATGACCGCCACCCTCGCCCCGCGCGGCCCCGACGCCGAAGGCATATGGCTGGGCGAGCACGCCGCGATCGGCCACCGCCGCTTGGCCGTCATCGACATCGAGGGCGGCGTCCAGCCGATGGCCGACCGGCCCGACCGGCCCGACCGGCCCGACCGGCCCGACCGGCCCGACCGGCCCGACCGGCCCGACCGGCCGACCCTCGTGCTCAGCTACAGCGGCGAGGTCTACAACCACCACGAACTGCGGGCCGAGCTGCGCGCCCGCGGGCACGCATTCCATACGCACAGCGACACCGAGGTGGTGCTGCGCGCCTACGCCGAGTGGGGTGAGGACGTGGCCGGCCACCTGGACGGCATGTTCGCCTTCGCCGTCTGGGACGAACGAGCCCGGCGGCTGCTGCTGGTCCGTGACCGGCTCGGCGTCAAACCGCTGTTCTGGGCGGTCATCGACGGTGGCCTGGCCTTCGCCTCCGAACCCAAGGCGCTGTTCGCCCACCCGGAGATACGGCCCCGGGTGGACGCGGACGGGCTGCGGGAGGCGTACAGCCTGCTGTTCAACACCGGGCCGACCGTGTGGTCCGGGATACGGGAGGTCGAGCCCGGCGGCCTGCTCGTCCTCGACCGGTCCGGCATCCGCGAACGCCGCTACTGGCAGCTGGAGGCCGGTGCCCACGCCGATGACCAGGACGCGACCGTCGAGCGCGTCCGCAGCCTGGTCAGTACGGCCGCCCGCAGTCAGCTGGAGGCCGACGTCCCGCTGTGCAGCCTGCTCTCCGGCGGCATCGACTCCACTGTCCTGACCGCCCTGCTCGCCGACGAACTCCGCCTGCGCCAGGGCCCGGACGCCCGCATCCGCTCCTACGCCGTGGACTACAGCGACCAGGCCGAGCAGTTCGCCGGCGATGTGCTGCGTACCAGTCACGACACCCCGTACGCCACCGAGGCCGGCGCGTTCATCGGCACGGACCACAGCACGGTCGTCCTCGACCCGCGGACCCTGCTCGACCCCGAGCACCGCAAGGCGGTGGTCGCGGCGCGAGACTCGCCGATCGGCGTGGGCGACATGGACACCTCGCTGTACCTGCTCTTCGGGGAGATACGCCGGCACTCCACCGTCGCCCTGTCCGGCGAGGCGGCCGACGAGGTGTTCGGCGGCTACCCCTGGTTCCACAACCCCAAGGCGCTGGCCGCGGCCACCTTTCCCTGGCTGCTGGTCACCGGTGACGAGGCCGCCATGCCGCTCAACCCCGAACTCGACCTGCGCATCGCCGAGTTCCGCGACGACACCTACCGCAGCGCCCTGGCCGCCGTACCCCACCTCGACGGCGAAACCTCCACCGAGCACCGGCAGCGCGAGATGCAGCACCTGTCCCTGACCCGCTGGCTGCGCCAACTCCTGCACCGCAAGGACCGGTTGAGCATGGCCCAGGGCCTGGAGGTCCGTGTGCCGTACTGCGACCACCGCCTCGTCGAATACGCCTTCAATGCGCCCTGGGCGCTGAAGAGCTTCGACGGCCGGGAGAAGAGCCTGCTGCGCGCCACGGGTGCCGGGCTCGCCCCGGACTCGGTGCTGCACCGGCCCAAGAACCATTACCCGGCCACCCACCACCCCGACTACAACCGAGGCCTGCAGGACATGGCCCGTGACGCGCTGGCCGACGACCGGGTCCGTTCCCTCGCGGACGAGTCCCGCATCAAGCCCTGCCTCGACACCCCGCCCGACCGGCTGGAGTGGGGCCACCGCCTGCGTCTGGAACGCGTCGTCGACCTCGCCCTGTGGCTGGACCACTACCAGCCCGAACTCGCCCTGTAGACCTGTAGACCTGTAGACCTGTAGAGGAGCCTCCTCATGACCATCCAGGAACCCCGGTCGGCCGCGGAGCCGGAGACGACCTTGCCCGACCCGGTCCCGCTGATGGGCTGTCCCTACAAAAGCAATCCCTACCCCCTCTACGGGAAGATGCGCGAGGCCGGCCCGGTCCACCGCGTGCTCTTCCCCAGCGGGGTACAGGCGTGGCTCGTCACCGGATACGAGGCCGCCCACGCCGCCCTCAACGACGACCGCCTGGGCAAGAACCACGACCGCGGCAACGACCGCTGGCGCGCCCGCGCCTCGATCATGCCCGAGCCCCAGCACTCGCAGCTCCAGGTCCACCTCCTCCACCAGGACCCGCCCCAGCACACCCACATGCGGCGCTTCGTCACCGACGCATTCACCCCGCGCCGCATCGAGCGGCTGAGGCCCCGCTTCCATGAACTGGCCCACACGCTCGTCGACGCCCTGCCCGAGACCGGCCCCGCCGACCTCGTCACCGGCTTCGCCGCCCACTTCCCCTTCCAGGTCCTCGCCGAGATCATCGGCCTCCCCGCCGAACTGGCGTCCCGTTTCGACCGCGACTGGGGCAAAGTGGTCCAGCCGGTCGGCCCCGCCGACCCCGGACGCCCTGCGTACGAGGCACGGCTGCACGGCCTGCAGAGCTACATCGCCGACATCGTCGCCCACAAGCGCGAGCACGGGGACGACGACCTGCTCAGCCGCCTCGTCGCGGCCCGCGACCACGACGAGCTCTCCCAGGAGGAACTGGACTCGATGATCTTCCAGCTCCTCGTGGCAGGCCAGGAGCCGGTCACCAACCAGATCACCACCGCCCTGATCGCGCTCTTCCGCCACCCCGGCCAACTCGCCCGGCTCCGCGACAACCCGGACCTGCTGCCGCGCGCGGTCGAGGAGTTGCTCCGCTATGACAGTGCCTTCGAGCTGACCACCTGGCGCTTCTTCGACCAGGACAGCGACCTGCACTGCACCGAAGTTCCGTCCGGAGATTCCGTGATCGTCTCCCTGTGCGCGGCCAACCGCGACCCCCGCCGCTTCCCCGACCCCGACACCCTGGACTTCGAGCGATCGCCGAACCCGCACCTGTCCTTCGGCCACGGCATCCACTTCTGCCCCGGCGCCGCCCTCGCCCGCGCCGAACTCCAGATCGCCCTCGGCACCCTGCTTACGCGCCTGCCCGGCCTGCACCTGGCGATCAGCGACGAGGACCTCGAGTGGATCCCGGCCGTCCTCGGCCGCGGCACCAACCACCTGCCCGTCGGATACGACCGACGCCGCTGACACCTGACATCCGGCCGACAGGGCCCGGCCCCACAACCCGCACTGGTCCCGGCCGCCCAGGCTGACCACCCACCTGACCACCGTCGGCGCCCGGCGCCCCGCCACGGCGCCATACGGCCATGCCCGCATGCCCTCACGGAGGACCCACATGCCGCTGACGACCGCGCCGGACCCCCGCTCCACCGGCATCAGCGCCGCGATCCTGCGCCTGCTCCTGCCGTATCACCGCACCACCGACCACGCGCCCGCCACCGCGGAGGCGTTCCGGCACCAGCGGCGCCGTATCGACGGCTTCGTAAACGAACGAGAACCCGTCGTGTTCACCCTGCCCGGCTTCCCCTGCAAGTCCCCGAACCCAGCCAAGGTGCTCGGCCACCTCCCCGACCAGGGTGAGCGACTCTCCCTCACCTTTCTCCACACCCTGTGCATGAACATCGAACGGATCTACGCACCGGGCGCCCGGATCGTCATCTGCTCCGACGGCCACGTCTTCGGCGACCTCATCGGCGTCCCGGACGACCGCATAGACGCCTACTCGGACGAACTTCGCGCGGTCATACGGGCGTTGGATCTGCACCACCTGTCCGTCTTCGACCTGCGCGACGTCCTCGGCGACCTCCCCCACGACACACAACGCGCCCGCGTCCACGACCAGTACGCCCCGACCCTGGAGGCCCTGCGCGCCGAGGTCCGCACCGACGCCGACACCCTCGCCCTGTACCGGGGTATCACCCGCTTCCTCGTCGACGACACCGCCGACTTCACCGGCACCCGCTCCGCCCTCCAACGCGAGTGCCGCAAGCGCGCGTACGGCGTCATCCAGCGCAGCCGCGCCTGGGGCGCCCTCATCGCCGAGCACCACCCCCGCGCCGTACGCCTGTCCATCCACCCCCAGCCCGTCGGCGCCGCCAAGTTCGGCATCCGCCTCCTCGACGTCCCCGATGCCTGGACCACCCCCTGGCACTCGGCGGCCCTGCGTGATTCCGAAGGCAGGTGGACGCTCATGCCCCGGGCGAGGGCGGAGCGGCTCGGCCGTCTGGTCCACCGGCACGGCAGACCGAGCCACTTCGAGGAGGCTGACACACGCGCCGCCGTCAACCCATGGCGTGCGTAAACGCCGCCGCCCGGCAGAAAGCGCATGCCATTCAAAATCCCGGATCAACCGACTCCGCCGAACTGTCGACGCAATGCGAACTGCCCGGCGGAGTCGGTCGATCGGACAATTACCTGGTCAGGCGGAAGGCGCTCCGGTGAGCACTTCCACCCGGCCGGTGTCGAGCGAGTAATAGGCGCTGACCACCGCCAGAGATCCCTTTTTCACGAGCGGGCCGAGATCCTTGTTGGACCGCAGCGCGGCAGAGGTCTGCTTCACGTGGATGCGGGTCATCGCGTCCACCGGGTCGCCGTGCTTTTCCTGCACGGTCTCCTCGTACGCCGGCCGCAGCGCGTCGGCGATCGACTGGAGGTTGCCGGGGAGTTCCTTGCCGCCTCGCATGGCCTCGTACGACGCCTTGACGGCGCCGCAGCGCTGGTGCCCGAGGACGACGATCAGGCGAGTTGCCGAGGTCATGGGCCCGTACTCGACGGAACCGGTGACCACCGAGTCGACCACCTGCCCACCGGTGCGCATCACGAACAGGTCGCCGAGCCCGGTGTCGAAGAGCAACTCCGGCGGCACCCGGGAGTCGATGCACGAAAGGATCACGCCGAAGGGGTCCTGCTCCTCGGCCACGAATTCCCGCCGCTCGGGGTCTCGGTCAGGGTGCTGGAGGCTGCCGTCCTGCCAGCGCTTGTTGCCGTCCATCAGCCTTGAGAATGCCCCCCAGGGCGAGGAGGGGCGGGCGTTCGGGGCCGGCGAGGCGGTTGCCGCGGCTGCTGCGTTTGCCGCTTTCCCGGTTTCCTTTCCCTCTGACTTCGAGGAACAGCCGGAGAGCGCGACAGCGGTGGCCGCCAATCCTCCGGTGAGAAAGGTTCTGCGGAGCGGATTTCCAGCTACAGACATTGCTCGGTCTTCCTTGGGTTTACGCCGGATTCCCCCCGAGCGCTTTGAGTACGTAGTTATATCAGGGGCAGGTAATGCGAGGTGAAAGACCGATGAGGACTTCACGATGAATTGATGGAGGATGGATGGGGAATGTGTGCGTCATGCGGGCGGTGTTGTGAAAAGGGGTGATTCCCGGATCGCCGCGTCGAAGGGCGGGAAGTGTGACGTGCGCCATACCACCCCATTGGTTACGTTGAGGTGACTGGTTATGGATCACGAGTATGGGTGGCGCCAGGAAGGACTCCGGCAAAGCAAGGAGATCGGCCATGCAGTTCGCCGAAACACGCCTTCTTGAACGGCAGCTGAGCCCAGAACTCCGGAGTCCTTCTCGTCGGCGGTCACACCCGGCCGTCGCACCCCCCGAACGTCGCCCGGAGTCCTATTCCCCCGAGTGCCCGGGCGACAACCAAGGCCCCGGCGGTCATCTGCACCGGCCGCCGGGGCCGTTTCCTGGGCGCCGCCCGCGAGACTTACGACACCCTGCGCTGACTTCCTTCCCTGGCATCCCGTCTCACGACGCCGCGTCAGGAACCGGATCCGGGATCGACAGCGCCCAGGTGGCCATGGCTTCGAGGACTTCGCGCAGTCCCTCGCCGAGTGGGGTGAGGCGGTATTCGACGCGTGGCGGGATCTCTGCGTACGCGGTGCGGGTGACGATGCCGTACTGCTCGAACTGGCGCAGGCGGCTGGTGAGCGTGTGCGGGCTGATGCCGGGCAGGGTGCCGCGCAACTCTGTGAACCGCCTGGGGCCCAGGAGGAGTTCCCGCACGATCAGCGTGGCCCACGGACCGTTGAGCAGGGTGAGGAACCGGGCGACCCCGCACCCGGGCTCGCAGAACTTGTTCATTTTTTGAACCTATCCATTAGTGCAGTTGATGTAACTGGTGCAGCATATGCACTAATGGCATGAGGTACGTGATTCATGGCGCCACCGGCGCCCAAGGTGCTCCTGTCGTCGCCGCCCTGGCCGCTGCGGACAAGTCCGTCGTGGCCCTGACCCGCAATGCGGAGGCCACCGTCGCCGGCGCGTGCGTGGTGGCCGCCGACTCCTCCTCCACTGCGGACCTGACCCGGGCCTACCGTGACGCCGAGGGGGTGTTCGTCCACCTGCCCATAGTCTCGGAGGAGGACCGCCGGGCCTTCGCACGCAACGTCGTGGCCGCCGTCCGCGCGGCCCGCCCGGCCCGTGTGGTGTTCTCCACCAGCGGCTTCGTCGTCGATGACCCTGGTAACGGCTATCAGGACGGCACGGCCGAGAGCGCGGTCGCGACGCTGGTCGACGGGCTGGCGGACAGCGGCGTGTCCTACGCGGTGATCGAGCCCCGGCTGTTCTTCGAGAACCTGCTCATGCCGCACGTGGTCGGAGCGGTCCGCGAGCAGGGCGTACTGCGCTATCCGCTGCCTGCCGGCTTCCGCGTCTCATGGGCTTCGCACCTGGACATCGCCGACGTCGCCGCCGCGCTGTTCGGGCAGTCGGATGTCACCGGTGTCGTCTCCGTCGGGCAGTACCCGGCCATCACCGGACAGGAACTGGGCGAGGCGTTCAGTGCCCGGCTCGGGCGGAACGTGGCCTACGAGGCGATCACCCCCGAGGACTTCCGCGCCTCCCTCGCGCCCCTGATCGGGGAGGGGCCCGCCGCGGACGTCGCGGGCGGCTACCAGGCCATGCAAGCGCTGCCGGACCGCTCGATCGCACCCGAGCGCTCCGCCCAGAAACTGCTGGGCATCACTCCCCGGACCGCGATCCAGTGGCTGACCGACATCGGTGTGGCATAGCACGTGCCCACGGCATCGGGGCCGCGCAGGTGCACACAGGACCGCCCGGCCCCGATGCCACACCTGACGGTCACGCTGAAGTCAGGTGCTCGCGGAGGGCGACCTGGTGGCTGTGCACGGCCACTTCGTGAACGCGCCGGGCGAGCGGGGCCAGGCGATCGTCGACCTCGCCAGGACTGCGGGTCGTCGTCGGCGGCTGCTCCGCCGGTGCGCGATCGCACGGACAGAAAGCGGCCTAAGCGGCCTTTCAGGCGGCCGCCACGCGAACGAGCACGAAGCCCGCGACCGCCAGTACGAAGACCGAGAACGCGCGTCGCAGCGCCTTGGCCGGGAGCCGGCAGCCCACCGGCGCGGCCGCGGCGGCGCCGAGGAGGGCGCACGCCGTGAAACTGCCTGCCAGCAGCGGGTCGAGATCCACGTGGCCGAGCCAGGACACCAGCCCGCTGAACGAGTTCAGCACGATGATCACCAACGCCGTGCCCGCCGCCGTAGCGATCGGCAGCCCCAGCACCACCGTGAGCGCGGGAACGATGAGGAACCCGCCGCCCACGCCGAACAACCCGGTCAGAAAACCGACCAGCGCACCGACGGCCACCGCGCGCGGCAGACACCGGCGCAGCTCCGTCCCACCGTCCGGCGCGGCGCAACCGGTACGGCGCACCGGACGGTCGAGGAACATCCGCGCCCCTGTGACGACGAGCAGGATGCCGAATCCGGCGAGCACCAGGCGCGGTTCGAGCCGGCGGTTCACCAGGGCGCCGCCGTACGTCGCTGCCGCACCGGTCACCGCGAAGATGCCCGCGATCCGCCAGTGGACGTGTCCGGCGCGGATCCGGCTCAGGGACGCGACCGCCGCTGAACAGCCCACCACCAGCAGCGACATCGGCACCGCCGACGTCGTCGGCAGCCCCGCCACGAAAACCAGGACCGGCAGAGCCAGGATCGAGCCGCCGCCTCCCAGCAGTCCGAGCGCGCCGCCGACGAGCAGCGCGAGCACGAGCGTGGCCATCAGCGTCATGTCGATGCCTCGACGCCCGGCGATCCGGGCTCCAGCCAGGCGCGCAGACAGCCGTCGACGAGAACGACGTCGTACCCGTGTGCTGCGAGCAGGGACGCCGCCACCGTCGCCCGGTAACCCGAGGCGCAGTGCACCCAGATCTGCCGGTCCAGCGGCAGTTCGCCGCGGCGCGCCAGGAGTTCGTGCAGCGGGATGGGGACCGAGCCGTGGACAACCCCGTCGGCGTGTTCCGCGGTCCGGCGTACGTCGAGCACGAGCACGTCGGTCCGCTCTCGGGCCCGCGCCAGTTCCTCGTACGACGCGCGCGGCAGCGACGCCAGTGTCGCTTTCCCGGCGAGCGCCTCGATGGGGCCGCTGGCCGCACCGGCCAGTTCGTCGACGCCGATCCGTACCAACTCGCGCTGTGCCTCGGCCACCTGCTCGGGGGTCTCGCCGACGAGCGTGAGCGGCATGCCCTCCGGCAGCAGCCAGCCCAGGTGCGTGAGGAAGCTCGCGGACAGCTCGAAGCTGAGGGAGCCGGGCAGATGCCGGCGTGCGTACGCCGTACGGTCCCGCAGATCGACCACCCACTCTCCGGCGTCGATCCGGGCGCGCAACTCCTGCGGCGCGGCCGTTTCGGGCGGGGTCAGGTCCACGGGCGAGGGGCCCGCCCGGTTGACCGGAGCCATGCGGGCGTACCAGGCCGGGACATCGGACAGCCCGGCGAGCGACTGCGATACGTAGGCGTCCTCGTCGAGCAGCAGCGCGGGGTTACGCTCGCGTTCCCGCCCGATGGTCGAATCCTCGCCGTCGGCCGGAGTGGCCGCGCAGAAGGAGCCGAACCCGTGCGTCGGCAGCACCCGGGTCGTGGCAGCCGCCTCCGTGGCGAGCCGGCGGACCGACGCGTGCTGGGACCGGGCGAGCGGCTCGGTGTGCTCCGACCCCAGCAGGTCGGTGCGCCCGGTCGTGCCGTACAGCATCGAACCGCCGGTGAACACCGCCACCTCGTCCCCGACGGCGTCGGTCAGCAGGTAGCTCACGTGGTGGTGGGTGTGCCCCGGCGTCGCCACGACCCGCATCCGCATGCTGCCGACCTCGAGCACCTCGCCGTCGACCACGCCGAGCCGCCCGAAGCTCACTTTCTCGGCCGCCGGCAGGACGTACGTCGCCTCCAGCGACCGCGCGAGCTCCAGCCCCCCGGTCACATAGTCGTTGTGGACATGGGTCTCGAACACATGGCTGAGGCGGACGCCCGTACGGTCCAGCAGCGTCCGTATCCGGTCGATGTCGCGCTGCGGGTCCACGACCAGCGCCATGTGGCCGTCGTGGGCGAGATAGCTCCGGTTGCCCAGTCCTGGCGTCTCGATGATCTCGACGGTCACGGGACGCACGGCCTTGGGTTGCTCCAGTGGGCCGCCGTCGCGCTGCCACCGCACGATGCCGCCGGTGAGGGTGCGGGCGTCGTACCCTCTGCCGCCGAGCCAGGAGCTGATGCGGTCGGCGCGGCGACCGGACCGGCAGATCACCAGGACCGGGCGGCCGGGGTCGAGTTCGCCGAGCCGGTCGGGGACCTCGTCCATGGGGATGTGCCGTGATCCCGGGATGCGTCCCGTGTTCCACTCGTGGATTTCGCGGATGTCGAGGAGTTGGAGGTCGGTGAGGGAGGTGACCTGGTCCGGGGTCACCGGGCTGCTGCCTTGCGCTCACGGCGGGGCTGCAGCAGCCACCGTGCCTGGGCGTCGATCGCGTATCCGATGAGGCCGATGATGAGGATGAGCGCGGTGATGTCGCTGTAGGCGAGCTGGTCCTTCGCGTTGAGGATCGCGTACCCGAGTCCGGAGGTGACGCCGAGCATCTCGGCGGGCACGAGCACGACCCAGCTGATGCCGATCGCCATCCGGATGCCCGACAGCAGGTAGGGCTGTGCGGAGGGCCACGTCACCGAGCGGACGACCTCCCACCCGGTGGCGCCCAGGCCACGGGCCACGCGCACATGGTCGGGATCGATCCGCCGTACGCCGTCGGCCGTGCTCATCAGGATCGGCCAGACCGCGGTCGCCGCGACCAGCGCGATCACCGGGCTGTCGCCGACGCCGAAGAGGCTGATCGCCACCGGTGCCCAGGACAGTGGCGAGATCATGCGCAGGAACATCAGTACCGGCCGGGTGCCGCGCTCCACGATCCGCCGCGATCCGATCGCGGCGCCGGAGAGGATGCCGGTGACCGCGGCCAGGGCCAGTCCGGCCGTCAGCCGCCACATGCTGCTGGTCGCGTCGTCGAACACGGACCCCTTGCGCAGCAGCGCGACCAGGGCGTCCCAGGTCGGCCCGGGCGCGAAGTCGCGCAGCATGGAGCCGGATGCGGCGAACACCTCGGTGACGAACCACCACAGCAGCAGCGCCGCGGCGACTCCGATCACCGGCGCCAGGGTGTCCGCGGCGGTGCCCGCACGGACAGGGGTACGACGGTCACGGCCGCTGCGCGGGCTCGGGGGCGCGGTACCGGCGCTGACGCCTTCCCCGGTTTCCCCGGTTTCCCCGGTTTCCCCGGTGACGAGCGAGGTCATGGTTCGATCAGCTCCTTGCGGTTACGAACCAGCGGGATACCGGCGGCGCTCAGGGCCCGGGTGACGAAACGGTCGTCGACGAGCTCCCGGTGCGCGGCGGCACCGGTCAGGCCGGACAGGAACGAGGTGTCGCCGTCGACCGTCGTCCTGCCCATCAGCTCCACGAGCGAGGCGGTGTAACTGGCCGCCGGGAAGGCGGAGAAGCCGAGCCGCTGACCCTGCCATGCCGGGTGCCGCAGCACATCGCGGTACGCGGCGGCGGTGCGGTTGAAGACCTTGTCGATCGCCTCCACCGGCTGCGGGAGGTAGCCGGTCGGCCCCAGCTCGCGCGCGCCGCGTGTGCGGTGCGCGGAGAGCCACTGCTGGGCCCGGACGACGGAGGCGACCAGCGCGGTCGCGGCCTCGGGGTGCGCGGTGGCGAGGTCTTCGCGGACCGTGACCGCGCAGCAGGCGTGGTCCTTCCACACGTCGCCGAGGAAGCGGAGCACGTGGCCGGCCTCGCTCGCCTCGGCCAGCGCGGAGAACGGGTCGGCGACGACGAAGCCTGCGATCGACCCGGCCCGCAGCGCGGGCACCATGTCGGCCGGCGACATCACCAGCAACTCGACGGTTCCGGCCGCGGCGGACGCCGTGCCGGTGACCGCCTTCAGACCGGCGGCGTCGAGCATCCGCTGGAGCAGGACGTTGTGCACCGACCACCAGAACGGGATCGCCACCTTCGCACCGGCCAGCTGAGCGACGTCGGTGATCCGCGGCGCGACGGTGAGCGTGGATCCGTTGGTGTGCCCCCAGGCGACCACCTTGATCGGTGCCCTCTTGGCGATCCGCAATTGCAGCGCCATCGGCATCAGCATGTGGACCACGTCCACCTGACCGGTCGTCAGCGCCTGGGCCAGGCTGTCCCAGGAGCGGAACAGCACGGGGCGTTCGGCATCGACGCCGGCGTCGGCCAGCAGGCCGCGCTCGTAGGCGACGAGGAGAGCACTGGCGTCGGTGATCGGCAGGTATCCGATGCGCAGCGGCCGGTCCAGGAGGCCGCCGTGGGTCGAGGTGGAGGCGGCGAGGGAGCGGACCGCGCCCGTACCGGCCAGTCCGGCCAGCGCGGCCCCGGTCAGCACCCGGCCGCCGAGCCGCAGTGCGCCCCGGCGCGAGTACGGGCGGGAGGGCCGTGGTGTCTCAGACATGGTCCGGCTCCTTCGCCGCGGTGTGGTAGGCCGCCTGGATCACGGCGCGCAGCTCCGCCTGGCGGGCGGAGCGGCCCGGCGGGCCGTCCTGCGACTCGGGCTGGTGGGTCCAGCGGTCCGCGATACGGCCGCCTGTGCCCAGCAGCACGATCTCGTCGGCGAGCACGAGCGCCTCGTCGATGTCGTGGGTGACCATGACCGTGGTCCAGCCCCGCTCCGTCACCTGCCGGCGCAGCCAGCTCTGCAGCTCGGCGCGGGTGAGCGGATCGAGCGCGGAGAACGGCTCGTCGAGCAGCAGCACGTCCGGCGCGATGGCCAACGCCCTGGCGAGCGCGACCCGTTGGGCCTGGCCGCCGGAGATCTCCTCGGCATAGCTGTCCGCCACGGCAGTCAGTCCCAGCAGTTCCAGCAACTCGTCGACGAGTTCCGGGGGGACGTCCTTGTTGGCGGCGTACGTCTGGCCGAGTCCGGCGTTCTCACGCACCGTCAGCCAGGGGAACAGCAGCGGCGCCTGGTGGACGGTGCCCTTCTTGAGGTCGTGCCCGCCGGAGTCGATCTCGCCTCGACTCGGCGCCAGGTCGCCCGTGAGGACGTGCAGCAGCGTGGACTTGCCGGCACCGGACTGGCCGAGCAGGGCCAGCACCCGGCCGCAGTTGATGGACAGGGAGATGCCGTCGAGCACCAGCTTGTCGCCGCGGCGCACGGACACATCGATCAATTGCGCCACCAGTTGGCCGGTGCGGAGTCTCGGCGTCATGGCGTGCCGTCCTTCCGGCCCGCCCGCCGGTCACCGGTCACCGGCGGTACCAGGGTCGGCGTCCAGTCGTGCAGGGCGCCCGCCTGGTAGAGCAGCGGGGTGTGGGCCGACCGGTGCAGGGCGTGCACCCGGGCGAGGAGGATGACGTGGTCACCGCCGTCGTAGATCCGCACGATGTGGGTGGACAGCCAGGCGGCGGTCTCCTCGATGAGGGGGACGCCGTGGGGCCCGGTCCGGTGCTCCACGACGGCGAAGCGGTCCTCCACCGGGGAGGCGAACGTCTTCGCCACGTGCGCCTGGCCGCGGGACAGCACGTTCACGCCCATCGGGGAACCGACGCGGAAGGCCGGCAGGCAGCTTGCCGTCCGCGCGACGCACACCAGGATCAGCGGCGGGTCGAGGGAGACGCTGGTGAACGAGCTCACCGTCATCCCGACCGGCTTACCGGCCGGAGCCGTGGTGATCACGGTGACTCCGCTGGGGAAGGCGCCGGCCACGGCCTTGAGCGCCTGCGGCTCGATGACTTCCTCGGGCTGCCAGTGCCCCACCGCGTCCTCGTCGACGAGTGTGAAGCGCGGCCGGGAGTCGATTTTGTCGAGCAGTTCCCTGACCCGCGGGTCATCGTTCGGCAGCGTCTCGGTGTCCATGCCGCGCAGGAGGCGGCGTACGTCCTGGAGTTGCTCCAGGTAGACCTCGCAGGGCGGGCAGTCCTTCAGGTGCTGCACCACCTCGGCCTGCCAGGTCTCCTCGTCGGCGTCGAGCAGGTCGTCGACCATGCCGATGAACTCGCGGCAGTCGAGTACGGTCGTCACGGCCGGATTCCCTTCTTGTCCTGGTAGCCCTCCAGTGCGCCGCGGAGCTTCACGCGGCCGCGGTGGAGGAGCGCACGCTGGTTGGTGTCGTCGAGGTCGAGCAGTTCGCGGGTCTCGGCCGCCGACAGCCCCTCGACGTCGCGCAGCAGCACGACCAGGCGCTGGTTGCGCGGCAGCCCGGCCAGTGCGTCGGAGACCACGCCCATCAGCTCGGTGAACATCGCCGACTCCTCGGGCAGGAAGCGGCTGGTCGGCGGTACGGACCAGTGGTGGGCCTTCGGATGGCCCTCCGGGTGCATGCGCTCCGCGAACAGGTCCGTCTCCTCGAATCCGGAGCTCTCCCGCTGGGCACGGCGCAGTTCGCGTTCGGCGAGCTTGAGCGCCTTGTTGCGCAGCACTCCGAACAGCCAGGTGCGAAACCGTGACCGCCCCTCGAAGGTGTCGACCCGGTTGAGAACGGCGATCCAGGTCTCCTGAACGACGTCCTCGGCCAGGGTCCGGTCACCGGGGATCAGCGAGTCGGCGAAGCGCAGCATCGCCGGGTAGTGCGCGGAGATGAGCGCCGCGACTGCGTCGCGGTCCCCGCCCTTGAGCACCGCCGCCTCCGGACAGTACGACCGTGCATCCTCCTGGGGCACTTTGCCCCGTTCCGCCTCGGTGCTCATGGCCGGCACTGGGCGAGCTCCCACTTCAGCTGGGCCTCGGAGGGGGACTGCACCGGGATGAAGAACGACTCCCTGAAGCGCCGCGAGGCGCCGGAGGTGCGGGCATAGCCGCGCCCGCCGGCGGTCTTCGCCTCCAGGGTCGCCGCCTCCGTGGCGACCTCGGCCGCCGCGAGCCGCATGGACAGCATCTCCATGCGGGTGGCGGGGTTGCCGGATCCGACGCGACGTGCGACGTCACGCATCGCGGTACGCGCGACGGACAGGCGCCCGGTGGCCCGGTCGACATCTCCGGCGAACACCGTGTTCACCCCGGTCAGGCTGGCCCTGGCGTTGTCGAGGCAGGTGCCTGCCAGGCCGACGCACAGTGCGGTCTGCAGGGTGAGGAAGGTGCCCCGCACGGAGGTGAGGAAGCCTTCGAAGTCCGTGGTGAGCACCTGCTCGGGGGGCACCTTCACGTCCTTGAGGTTGAGGTAGGACGACGCGGTGCTGCCCAGGGCGAGCAGCGGGAACGGACGGCCGACGCTGATGCCCTCGCTGTCGAGCGGCAGCGCGACGACGATCCGGTCGCCGGCGTCGGTGCGGGCCGCGGTGACCAGCACCGCGTCGTCGTACAGGTTGGACGCCCAGCGGATCGGCCCCGACAGCTCGTAACCGTCCCCGGTGGCGGTCGCCGTGATCTCCAGCGATCCGCAGCCCGCCAGCTCCCGGAAGGCCGACGCCATCCCGGTCACGCCGGGCACGGTGCCGGCGCGGAGCCGTTCCGCCAGGGCGAGGGCGTACGGCGTACCGGACATGAGCAGGTACTCCAGGCACATCCGGTGCGCCCATGTCGTGAACGCGGAGCTCACGCAGCGGGCGGCCAGGGCGCTGATCACCTCGGCCATGCCCGGGAGCCCGCCGCCGGCGTTGCCGGGAGCACCCAGGTCGGTGGCATCGGCCTCAGCCAGCCAGGTCAGCACCTGCCGAGCCTTCCCGCCCTCATCCGCGTCCAGCCGATCGGCTCCCTCACCGACGCGGGCCAGGAGGGCCTCGAATGCCTCTCGGTCGAGGTCGGCGACGCTGCCAACCGGTGATGCGTGCACGGTGGTCATCAGTCCTCCAGATGGTCGGTCGGTGGTCCGGTGCGCCGGCTCTGCCTTGGCGCTACCAGCGGTAGTCGAGGAACTTGCCGTCGAACGTCACCACCACCCGGTCGCCGTCGGGGTGGGCGCGACGCCGGATGTCGACCTTGAAGTTGATCGCCGACATGATTCCGTCGCCGAACTCCTCGTGTATGAGCTCCTTCAGCGCCGGGCCGTAGACCGACAGCGCCTCGAAGAAGCGGTAGACCGTCGGGTCCCTCATCAGCTCCGGGGCGATGTCGCGCGCGGGCTGCAGTTGCAGCGACTCGACGACGTCGTCCCCGAGCCCGAGCAGCGCGGCGACGGCCGCCGCGTCCTCGGCGGTCATGGGGTGCTGTCCCAGCAGCGCCGCCGTCGTCCACACGACGGGCTTGTCGATCTCGGCGGCGATCGCCGACCAGGTCAGGCCCCCGCGGATCCGGGCGGCGGCCACCAGGGCCGCGGCCTCGGACTTGGGCAGGATAGGAGTGCTCATGGCGGGCCTCAGCCGATGGTCAGGGTCGAGGAGATCTCGACGTTGTTCGCGAACGTGTTGACCACCGGCGACCACGTCATCGCGCTGTCCTTGATCTCGCCGAGGACCTCGTCGTCGGCGTCGCCGGCGAGCGTGACGGAGCAGCGCACGGCGGTGAAGCCCAGGACCTTGCCCTCCGGGGTGTCGCCGACGCCCCAGACGGCGGAGATGTCGATGTCGCCCTCCATGGCGACCTCGATCTTGCTCAGGGTCACACCGCGCTGGGTGGCGTTGGCGAGCAGGCCGACGGAGACGCAGGAGCCGAGGGCCGCGAGCGCCATCTCCGAGGGGTTGGGCGCGGCGTCGTCACCGAGCAGGTGGCAGGGCTCCGAGACCAGCACCGGCTCCAGGGTGCGGATCTGCGTGAGGTTGCGGAAGCCGCCCTCACAGGTGGTCACGGCCTTGAGCGTCTTCCGGCCGGTGCTCGGATCCGCCTTGGCGCTGCTGGCGAGTGCTTCCAGGCCGTCGGCGTCGATGCTCTCAAGGCCACTGGTCGGCACGGTCTGAGTCATGGCTTCGGATCCCTCTCTTCGCGTTCCGCTACCTGCCGGCGGCTGCCGGCAGCGGGCTTTCACGAGGTGAGTTCCGGTGGAGGCGCCCACCGTGACACCCGGCGGCCGTAAAACGCCGTCCGAGAGGGGGTATTTACATCCCGCTAACAGCAGGGCCGTGAACGCCGGGGCCGCGTAACCCCCGGGCAACACCGAGGCGATGTGTGACCTGTGTCACGTCAGTCCATTGGTTACGTTGAAGTGCCTGGTTACCGATGGTGAGTATGGCGGTGCAGCAGGACGAACTCACCGAAGGAGAGGGGCCGGCCATGGGGTCCACCACCGCGCTCAGGATCGCCCGGCAGTACGCCGACGCCGTCTCCGCCAAGGACTTCGCCACCGTCACCGGCTTGTTCGCCGACGACATCGTGTGGCACCAGCCGGGCGACAACCGCTTCTCCGGTTCCCATCGCGGCACGGCCGCGATCGGCGAGATGTTCGGCGGCATGATGACGGTCACCGAAGGGACGTTCGCACTGGAGCCGACCATGGAGCCCATGGCGAACGGCTCGCTGGTCGCGGTGCCCGTCCACTTCTCGGCCGAGCGGGACGGCGTGGAGATGGGGATGAACGGCGTCGACCTGCTGCGGCTCGAAGGCGAGCGCATCGCGGAGGTCTGGCTCTTCTCGGTGGGCCAGCAGGGCGAGGACGAGTTCTGGGGCAGTGCCTGAGGACGGGTCCGCCGAAGGCTGACCGGGCGTCGTTGATCCACCTTGAGTCGCGCACGTCGCGCCTCGTATCCAACCTGTAACAGTAAGTCGTACTGCCTCTATGTCAGGGGCGTAAGGAGCGTTGCCATGACCAGCAAGAACGTCGACATTGCGCGTGAGTACTTCCAGTCCGTACAGAAGGGCGACCTGGCCAAGGTTGGGGAGCTTCTGGACGAGGAGATCGTCTGGCATCAGCCGGGCGCCAACCAGTTCTCCGGTGAGCGCAAGGGGCGCGACGCCGTCTTCGCGATGCTCGGCGGGATGATGGAGGCCAGCCAGGGCTCCTTCGCCATCGACACGATCCACTCCCTCATGGGCAACGGCGACATGGTCGCCGCCTCGATCCACTTCGCCGGGCGGCGCGAGGACGCCTCCATGAGCATGGACGGCGTGGATGTCCTGCGCCTCAAGGACGGCAAGATCGTCGAGATGTGGCTGTTCTCCGGCGACCAGGCGGCCGAGGACGCCTTCTGGGGACAGTAGGCCGCCTGCATCCTTCCCAGACGGAGGCCGTCCGGCACTGCGGTACGTGCCGGACGGCTTGTGGCGTGGGTTACCGGGCGACCTGCGGCAGGATGCCTCGACTCCGGGCGGTTCCGGGCGCGAGTTCAGGACGCCGCCCGCTCACCTCTGGTGACCAGTCACGGTCACTGGCGGGCGTCGTAGCTCTCGCGGGCCGCGAGTACTTCGGAGATGTGGTCCTCGGCCCAACTGCCCAATGCATGAATCGGGGCGTGAAGGGTGCGACCCAGTGCGGTCAGCTCGTATTCGACTCTGGGCGGTACCTCGGCGTACACATGCCGGGTGACGATTCCGTCCCGTTCCAGGTCTCGGAGGGTTTCGGTGAGGACCTTGGAGCTGATGCCGTCGACGGTGGCGCGCAGGTCGCGGAAGCGCATGCGGTCGGCACTGAGGGCGATGACCACCATGGCCGTCCACTTGTTGGCGACGCGAGCGAGTGAGGTGCGGGACGGGCAGGTCGCCGTCATGACGTCGAAGGCCGGCAGTTGTGGCATGCGTGACATCCCCTCATCGGTTACGTGGAGGCGACTGGTTACCGGTGGTGAGTGTAGGGCCCCAGCAGGCAGTACTCGACTCAGCTCGGCCGAACTCGGCTGAGGAGAATCGACCATGGAGCCCACCACCACGCTCGCCGTCACCAACCGCTACGTCGAAGCGGTGTCCGCCAATGACTTCGCCGCGGTCGCCGGCATGTTCGCCGACGACATCGCCGGTAAACCCTCCACAACAGCGCCGGGAACTACCGGTGGGGCCGAGCCGACCAGTCAGTAGAGAGTTCTCACTGGGAGGTAATCCATGGAACGTCGTACTTTCCTGCAGGCGTCCGCGTTGTCGACCGGGCTGGCGGCGGCGGGCGCGCCCCTCGCCTCGGCGGCGTCGCCGTTGCGTGTCCAGATTCTGCTCTACGAGGGTGTGGAGGAACTGGATTCCATCGCGCCTTTCGACGTGCTGTCCATCGCCGCCACCATGGGCGGCGCCATCCGGACGACACTGGTGTCGACCAACAAGCCGACCATGGTCACCGCGTCGAGGGGGCTGCGGATCGAGGTACCGCGCGGCTGGTCACCGCAGGACGCCGATGTGCTGATCGTGCCCGGCGGCATGCGGCACGACCAGCCAGGATCGGGCATGCACCGGCTGCTCGCGGACAAGGCGTTCATCCGGCGCCTCGCCGACGTCGAAGCGATCATGGTCGGGGTCTGCACGGGCGTGATGGCCTTGTCGGCGGCCGGATTCACGCGCGGCAGGCCGGCCACCACCCACTCGGACACCAAGGCCGCACTCGCCGCACAGGGCGCGAAGGTGGTCAACGCGCGCGTGGTCGATGACGGTGACCTCGTCACGTGCGGTGGCATCACCTCCGGCCTGGATGCCGCGGTCTGGCTGGTCGAGCGGTTCCTCGGCGCGCAGTTCGCCAACCAGGTCGAGACCGTATTGGAGTACGAGCGCCGCGGCACGGTCTGGCGCAACTCGTAGCGCAGGTCAGGACTGGATGATCTGCCATTGCTGCCGCGTCTGTGACGCGTACGGCTGCTGCTCGATGTTGGCTCCGTCGGTGGTGCTGGCCTCGTCGACGCCGAGGGAGAGCCCGCTGTAGCGGTTGATGAGGAAGTAGTTGCCGTCACCGGTGGGCGTGACGGCCCAGTGCTGCTGGGGGGCGCCGGCGTCTGACCAGATGCCGACGTTGCCGCCGTCCGCGCGGGAGAGATCCGCGACCTCCAGGAGCTTGCCGCTGCCCACACCCTTGATCTTGTAGTAGCCGTCGCCGGTGCTGGTGAAGGTCCACTTCTGGTTCGCCTGGTTGAGCCATGGCCACTGATGGACGTTGGTGCCGTTGGCGGTGCGCGCGCCCTCCACGTCGGCGACCTTGCCGCTGTGCCGGGCGACCAGCCGGTAGACGGTGCCGTCGCCGGGCAGTGTGGTGGACACCAGCGCCGGCTTGGCGGTCCGGCCGCCGATCCGGAGGCCGCCGATGTTGGCGTAGCCGCCGGTGGCCGCGTTGACCTGGATCCGTACGAAGCCCACGTTCCTGGCCGGCCACTCGACCAGCTTGGTCTTCTGGTTGCCGGCCCAGGTGCCGGTGGCGACCTGGGTGAAGGTGACCCCGTCGGTGCTGGTGGAGATGGTGTAGGAGGTGATGTCGCCGTCGGTGGAGTTGCTGCGGTTCCACTGCTTGGGCAGGTACTCCAGGGTGGAGACGTTGCTCCACACGCCGCCCAGGTCGATGGTGATGGACTGCGGCAGCGACAGGCTCCACGTCGACCAGCAGGTCTCGTAGCGGACGTCGCTGAGTCCGTCGATGGCGTGGAGCGGTCCCTCGCCGGTGTGGAAGGCGGTCGCATACGCGTTGACCGGTGTGAGGGGGTGCTCGGCGCGCAGCAGCTGGGTGGGCAGCGGCGGCCTGGAGGTGTCGGGGCTCCATGCGGCGCCGACCTCGGCGAGGCGGTTGACGATGTTGGTGTCCAGCAGGCCGTCGCGGTTGGGCGGGCAGTTGAGGATGAAGGAGGTGTACTTGGGTTCCAGGTCGGTGAGGTGGGAGAGGATCGCGGACTTGCTCATGAGGCTTTCGGTCGGGGTGGAGGGGTGCCAGAACCAGCCGTTGCTGATGGTCTGTCCCTGCATTCCGGCGTAGGTGTTGCCCGCCGGCGCCGTGATGCCCAGCGGCTCCTCGAAGAAGATCGCGTCGCTGAGGAAGGGCTCGGTCAGTCCGCCGATGTCGATCATGACGCAGTCCGGCTGCAGCTGCTTCACCAGCGAACGGATCCTCTGGTAGGAGACGGCCTGCTGCCCCATCTGCCATGCGTAACCGTCGGTCATGAACATGTCGATGGTGCCGTAGTTGGTGAGCAACTCGGTGATCTGACCGAGGATGAAGGTCATGTCGCCGGGCTGGATGGCATCGGTGATCTCGAGCCCGGTCACCTTGTGTCGGCTCTCCCATGCCTCGACGCCGAAGGTGCGGTCCCAGATCGAGTAGTAGAACCCGACCTTCAGCCCCTTCGCCCGGAAGGCATCGCAGTACGCCCGCACCACGTCCTGCTTGTAAGAGCTGTTCGCGACGTTCTGGGTGCCATGGGCGCTCGGCCACAGGGCGAAGCCGTCATGGTGCTTGGTGGTCAGGATGCCGTAACTCATCTTCGCGGCAACCGCCGCGTCGGCCCACTGCGCGCAGTTGACGCTCGGGGGAGCGAAAAGGGTGGGGCTCTGGTTGGGTTCGGCCCACTCCTGGTTCGTGAACGTGCCCAGGCTGAAGTGGTTGAACATGCCGAACCGCATGTCGACCATCTTGCTCAGGTTGCTCTGTGTGTCTGCGGCGGCCGCCTGCGACAGAAGGCCGGAGAAGCCGGGGACGATCGGCAGGGCGGTCGCGGCGGTCGCCGCACCCGCGGCGCCGAGAAACGTACGGCGATTCATTCTTGATGAGGACATGGCCCACTCCTGAGGATCGATGGCATTGATCGCGATGACGACGTGCCAGGTGGCAGTCGACGTCGGCCTGGGTGCCGGGGCACGCACGGATTGTCAAAGTGGCTGCGAAACGGTGCTCCGCTGGAACCTGCCGGCTGGGCAGGTGCCAAGTGGAAGGTGACCGCCCGAGGTTGGCGACCGGGCTGTCGTGGGAGGCGTAATCGCCTCGGCGCTGAGAGGTAGACGTGCAGGTCAGGTCTTCCCGCTGCCAGGTGCCTCTGGCCGTCGCGCCAATGTCGCCTGGAAGAGGGGCGCGTCGCGGGACGTGGTACCGCTCGAGGCAGGCCGGAAGCTACCTGGCCAGGTGCGGTCGCCGTCGGCGGTGTCGGTGAAACCGGGATGCGTTGGTCACGGTGCCGGAGCGGCCTGGGCGCGCAATCCGTTGATGAGTAGTGGGACCACACTCAGGAAGGCGGCCGGCACGAGCACTACGGCGCGCCGGGCATCAGGAGCTCCTGCATGGAGAAGGCACGGACGGAGGGCGAAGCCCGCCCTCGGCGGACCGCCATGCCGGCGAGCTTCCCTTCGGTGGCTGACCGGCTCTGACAACGTGCGCTCCTAACTCTTTGCGGGACAACACACGGTGCTGCGGCTCGACAACCGGGCTGAACGGAGTGACTAGTCACCCTCAGACGGCGAGCAGGAGAGAGGCCACCCGCACTGCGTGTGTTTCGCCGGAGTAACATCGGATCTATTAAGGGGCTTCAGTGCAGGGTCTGTCTAGAGGATCGACAGAAATCCCGTGATCACAGCTGGTGGCACACTCAAGTCTCAGGATCAAGCCGCCGAGACGCAGGATGTGAAAGGTCCAATAGATCGGGTGAATAGGGTGGCTGGGGCCCTGCGAACGCACCTCCAGACGGGTCGGACGCGAGCAACGCCAGGACCGCCGCACGCGCCGCCCGTCCGTGACGACGCGGTAGCCGCCGGTATCGGGCAGCAGCGGGCCCGGGCAGGGTGATGACGCGTCCCCGCGGGGGTCCTGCTCCTGGGTGACACAGCCGGGTGTCGGCGAGCGTGGCGCCCGCTGCCTCGGGAAGGGCCGGGGTGCCCAGCCATACGACGTTGTCAGCACCGCTCACCGTACGTCCCCTTCCGTGGAGGCCAGGATTTCGGCCAGGTGCATCGTCCCGACGCCGGTACGCAGCCGGGACAGACCGCCGCCGATGTGCGTCAGGCAGGAGTTGTCGCCCGCGCACAGGAACTCGGCGCCGGTATCCAGGACATGGCGCATCTTGTCGGCCAGCATGGCGTTCGACACGTCCGCGTTCTTGAGCGCGAAGGTGCCGCCGAAGCCACAGCAGGACTCGGCGGCGGGCAGTTCGACCAGGTCGATGCCCTTCACCGCGCGCAGCAGCCTGAGCGGCCGGTCGCCGACGCGCAGCATGCGCAGCGAGTGGCAGGTCGGGTGGTAGGTGACCCTGTGCGGGAAGTACGCGCCGACATCGGTGACGCCGAGGACGTCGACGAGGAGTTCCGACAGCTCGTACACCGTCGGCACCACCCGCCCGACCGCCTCGGTGAGCGCGGGGTCCCCCAACTGGGCGGCCACCACCCGGTGATGGTCGCGGACCATGCCCGCGCAAGAGCCGGAAGGGGTGACCACGGCGTCGTAACCCGCGAAGACCTCCGCGAAACGGCGCACCAGGGGCAGGGTCTCGGGGCAGTAGCCGGTGTTGAAGTGCATCTGACCGCAGCAGGTCTGGCCCTGCGGGAACTCCACGGTGTGGCCGAGCCGTTCCAGTAGTTCGGTCACCGCGCGGCCGGTGCGGGGGAACATCATGTCGTTGAAACAGGTGATGAAGAGAGCTACGCGCATGGTGCTTCCTGAGGAGCCGGGGAGCCGGTGACGGTCAGTCCGTAGGTCCGCAGGGCGGTGCCGGTGAAGACCTCGCGGCGTTCGGCAGGATGGAGTGCTGCCGTCAACTCCTGGGCGGCGGCGACGACTTCGGCGTAGGTGGCGGCCAGCCGGCAGACGGGCCAGTCGGAGCCGAACATCAGCCGCCGCGGTCCGAAAGCATCCAGCACTGTGTCCGCGTACGGCCGGAGGTCCTCGACGCTCCCCTGGTCCCAGTCGGCCTCGGTCACCATGCCGGAGAGCTTGCAGACGGTGTTGGGCAGCGAGGCCAGCAGACGCACCGCGTCCGCCCACGGCCGCAGCTCGCCAGAGGCGATGGGGGGCTTGCCCGCGTGATCGAGTACGAAGGTGAGGCTGGGAAGCAGTCGGGCGGTCTCATGGGCGGCCGCAAGCTGGTGGGGCCTGATAACCAGGTCGTACACGAGCCCTGCCTCGGCCACTGCGGCGAGCCCACGCAGCACGTCCGGCCGCACCAGCCAGCGAGGATCGGATTCGCCCTGCACCTGGTGGCGGATGCCCACCAGGTGCTCGCCACCCGGCCCCTCGCGCAGCGCCGCGAGCGCGCGGGCGACATCCGGGGAGGTCAGGTCGGTCCAGCCCACGACGCCGGCCACCAGGTCGCTGTCCTGGGCCAAGGCCAGGAACTCGGGCGTTTCCTCCGGTACATCGATCGTCTGGACCAGGACCGTCGCGGTGACGCCGACTGCCCGGGCCTCCGGCTCCAGGTCGGCAAGCGTGAAGTCGCGGCGCAGCGGGGCGAGTTCCGGTCCGGTGATCCAGTCCTGGTCACGGAGGGAGAGGTCCCATACGTGGTGGTGTGCGTCGATGACGCCCTCACCGGTGTTCGCCTCCATGGCGGTCACCCCCACGACTCCTCCTTCGGTCGATCGGTTTCTTCGACCGGTGTGGCGGCGGGGACGGGGACGTGCGGGGGCAGCAGCCCCTCGGCGCGCAGTCCGTCCCAGACCGCGGCCGGCATCGTTCGCCGCAGCTGATCCACTGTGTCGCGGACCTCCTCGGCGGAACGAGCTCCGGACAGTACGCTCGCGACCGCCGGATGGCCGAATGGGAAGCGCAGAGCGGCTGCTCGCAGCGATACGCCGTGGCGTTCGGTGACCGCCTTCATGCGCAGGGCCCGGTCGAGCACATGTGGTGGGGTGGGCGCGTAGTCGTACGTGGCCCCGGGTTTCGGGTCGGTGAGCAGACCCGAGTTGAACACCCCGCCGACGATGACTCTCCTGCCGCGGGCGGCGGCCTCCGGCAGTACCTCCGCAAGCCCCTCCTGCTCCAGCAGGGTGTAGCGGCCGGCGAGCAACACCACGTCGATGTCGGTCTCGCGCAGGAAGCGGGCGGGGAGCGCGCACTGGTTCACTCCGATGCCGATCGCCTTGACGACGCCTTCGCCGCGCAGCCGTTCCAGCGCCGGGTATGCCTCGGTGAGAGCCTGCTCGGCGTGGTGGTCCGGGTCGTGTAGCAAGGCGATGTCCACACGGTCCAGGCCGAGGCGGTCCAGGCTCCCTTCCAGGGAGCGCAGGACACCGTCGGAGCTGAAGTCCCACACTCGCCGGTGGGTGTCGGACACGGCGAAGCCGTGGGCGAGATCGTCGCCGTGGCCGCCCTCCGGGTTGGGTTCGAGCAGCCGCCCGACCTTGGTGGAGACGGTGTACGTGTCGCGGTCGCGTCCGCGCAGCGCGGCGCCCAGGCGTCGCTCGGACAGCCCGAGTCCGTAGTGCGGGGCGGTGTCGAAGGTGCGTACGCCCGCGTCCCAGGCCGCCTCCACCGTGGCGAAGGCGGCCTCGTCGGTGACCGGGCGGAAGAGGTTGCCGATGCCGGCGGCCCCGAACGACAGCTCGGTGATCCTGGCACCGGTGCCGCCCAGCGTCGTCGCTCTCATGAGCCGACCGCCGGGCGCAGCCGGAGCCCCTGCATGCCACCGTCGACGGCGAGGGCGATGCCGGTGACGGACCCTGCGGCAGGGCTCGCCAGGTAGACCACGGCCGCTGCCACCTCGTCCGCGGTGACCAGGCGTCCCAGGGGCTGGCGTGCGTCGAGGGCGGCGCGTTCCGCCTCCGGGTCGTCTGCGGCGTCCAGGAGCCGGGTCACCCAGGGTGTGTCGGCGGTGCCGGGGTTGACGCAGTTGACGCGGATGCCCTCACGGACATGGTCCACGGCCATCGCCAGGGTCAGCGACAGCACCGCACCCTTGCTGGCGGAGTACAGGGCGCGCTGGGGGAGGCCCGCGGTGGCCGCGATGGAGCATGTGTTGACGACCGCCGCGTGTGACGAGCGCCGTAGATACGGCAGGGCGGCGCGGGTGGTGCGCACCGTTCCGAGGACGTTGACGTCGAGGACGCGGTGCCACTCATCGTCCAGGTTGTCCTCGACGGTACCGACGGCGCCGATGCCCGCGTTGTTGACCAGGATGTCCAGGCCACCGAGCTGCCCGGCAGCGGTCTCCACGGCGACGCGTACCGAGGCATCGTCGCTGAGGTCGGCCTTGATGGCGATCAGTGGCTCGGGGGCACCGGAGGGGTCGAGGTCGAGGACGGCCACCGTGGCGCCGTGCTCGGCCAGCATCCGGGACGTGGCCAGCCCGATCCCGGACGCGCCGCCGGTGACGACGGCCTTGAGCCCTGACAGGCCGCTCATGCTGGTCAAAGGGGTGCCTTTCACGCTTGGCCGAAGGTCTGGCGCTGGGCGCCGAAACCGTCGACGGAGAGCTCGACGGTGTCGCCGGGGCGGAGGTAGGCGGTGCCGGGAAGGCCGAGGCCACGCCCGCGGGAGCACCGGTGTTGATCACTCCTTCCGTGAGTGTGGGCGGCGTTGCCGGACAGCCCGCCATGGGCCTGCCTGGTGACGCACTGGCGTGGCCGTCCGCACGGCGTGGGGCTTGGCACGACGCCGACGTCAGGGGACGCCGGTTGAGTACGGCGCCGGCGCCAAGGGTGCGGCTGCCACCTCACTCCTTCGTCGAGCCGGCGAGCATGCCGGACACGAGAGCGCGTTGGGAGAAGAGGAAGACGATCAGAACGGGGACGATGGTCACGAGGGTGGCCAGGGCCAGTTCGGGTCGCATGATCTGGTTGCCCGTGCCGCTGGAGGTGTTGAACAGCGGCGAGGCGGCGAGCAGGTTGTTCAGCCCCACCTGCGCCGGATATTGGGAGCTGTCGGGCAGCATCACGAACGGCAGGAAGAAGTTGTTCCAGTTGCCGACGAAGTTGAAGAAGCCGACCAGGGCGATCACGGGCTTGGCCAGCGGCATCGCGACGAGACGGAAGACCTGCCACTCCGAGCAGCCGTCGATCCGCGCGGCGGACAGCAGGTCCGAGGGGACATTGGAGGAGAAGTAGATGTAGGTGAGGTAGACCCCGAACGGGAAGAAGGAGAACGGCAGGATCACCGACCAGATCGTGCCGTCCAGGTGCACGGCGTTCATCCCCAGGTACAGGGGCAGCACCATCGCGGCCGTCGGCATGAGCATCACGAGCATGGTGATGGTCAGCAGCATCCGTCGCCCGATGAACTGAGTGAGAGCCAGCGCGTATCCGGCGGGGATCGACGTCACCAGGGTCAGGGCCAACGCGCCGAACGTGTAGACCGCCGAGTTCAGCAGCCAGGTGAGGATGGCGCCGTCCTGGAACGCGTAGAGGTGGTGCCAGGTGTCGGCGACCACGCCGAGAGAGCCGAAGGAGAACGGGTTGTCCCGCACGATCTGGCCGTCGGTCTTGGTCGGGGCCAGCAGGAGCCACACCACCGGCACGCAGAAGAACAGCACGGACAGGCCCATGACGATGAGCCAGGCCAGCCGGGCGGCCAGTGAGCTTGGGCGGCGCTTCCGGCGCATGGGCTTCCTCGGGCTGGTGCGGGCGCCGGCGGTACGGGGCGGCGGGGTTCGGCGGGCTGTGGTCGTGGGAGCTGTGGTCATCCTTCGTCCCTGTCGAACAGGCCGGTACGGAAGACGACGAGCGCCGCGCAGGCGAGGCCCAGGATGAGGAGGTCGACGGAGAGCGCCGCCGCGCCGTTGAAGTCGCCTGCCTGGAAGGCGTACTGGTAGGACAGCTGGTTCGGTGACCAGCTGTCGGGAATCATGCCCCAGCTGGCGAGGGAGACCAGTTGCGGCTCGACGAAGAGCTGGGTGCCGGCCGCGAAGGCCAGGATCAGCATGTACGCGATCCACTTGGTGATCATCGGGATCTGGATGCGCAGGGCGATCTGGAGCGTGCTGGCGCCGTCGATGCGGGCGGCCTCCAGGATTTCGTCGGGGATGCTGTTGAGCGCGCCGTACATGACCACGATCCAGCCGCCGGCCCCGGTCCAGAAGGCGATGACGGTGAAGAGCACCGGCAGGTGACCGGGGGCGTTGACCTCGGCGAGGGTGTTCCAGCCGAAGCCCTTCAGCAGCCAGCCGACGGGACTGGCAGCCGGGTCGAGGAGGATCAGGAAGAGCAGTACGCTCGCCACCCCGGCGAGGGCACCCGGCAGGTAGAACAGGAACCGCAGGCTGGTGGAGGTCCTGCGCATGCGGCCGTGCAGCATCAGGGAGAGC
This sequence comes from Streptomyces sp. SA15, assembly GCF_002291145.1. Taxonomy (GTDB): domain Bacteria; phylum Actinomycetota; class Actinomycetes; order Streptomycetales; family Streptomycetaceae; genus Streptomyces. The sequence goes on along the minus strand of NZ_NTGE01000099.1, from coordinate 228,443 downwards.
AGCACCACCAGGATCATCAGGCTCGCCAGCCAGACCACCAGGTACAGGCCGATGTGGAGGAAGGCCGGTCCGAAGCGGTAGTCGGTGAACGTCCGGGTGAAGTTGCCGATTCCGACGAGCTGGTTGCGGGAGTTGGACAGCGCCAGCCACACCGCGTAACAGGTGGGCAGGACGCCGAAGGCGAGTAGGAGGAGGACGTAGCCGGAGACGAAGACGTAGCCGGCTCGTCCGACCGGGTTTCGGGCCGAGCGGCCGCCGCGGCGGCCGCGGCGGCCGCTCCGCTCCGTTGCGAGGTGGGTGGTCATCGGTCCGCTTCGCTAGTTGACGGTGTAGCCGAGGGACTTGGCCTTGTTGGTGATGGCCGTCTGCCAGGTGTCCAGGGTGTCGGTGAGGGTCTTGCCGGAGTTCAGGGCGGGGACCACCGTGGAGGAGTAGATGGCTTCCTGGCTGTACTGGGTGGCGGACCAGCCGGGCCAGATCAGTTCCGCGGATTCCTTGAAGACGGGACCGACGTCCTCGGCGAAGTAGCCGGTCTTCTTCTGGTTGGCGAGCCAGGTGACCGCGGCCTTCTTGTACGCGGGGTAGGTGCCCGCGGTGCCCTGGTAGGCGTCGGAGGTCGTCATCCAGGTGACCAGGTCGGCGGCCGCCTTGAGGTTCTTGCTGTGGGAGGAGACGAACCACAGTCCGCCGCCGACGTTCCCGGTGTAGTTCTTGGCGTCGCCCTCGAACTTCAGCGGGGAGGCGGCGGCGATCTGTCCCTTGGAGGTCTTGAAGGTGGAGTTGAAGAGCACCTGGCCGAACCAGGACGGGCCGGGGAGCATCAGGACCTTGCTCGCCTGGTTCTTGATGAAGCCGGCGCTGAAGACGGTGTCCTTGGAGACCGAACCCTTGGCAATCAGAGTGTCGAGCAGCTTGGCCATCCGGGTGCACTTGGCGTCTTGCAGGTCCACCTTCACCTTCTTGGCACCGGTCGCCGTGCTGGCAGGGCACTGGCTCGCCCAGAAGTACACCTCGGGGCTCCAGGCGTCCCCGGCGGTGCCGACCAGGTAGCCGGGGTGCTCCTTGGCGACCTTCTCGCCGAGTGCCTGGTACTCCTCCCAGGTGGTCGGGACGGAGTACCCGAACTTCTCCATGAGGGACTTGTTGTACCAGAGCACGTTCTGGGCCAGGTCGTTCCGGAGGCAGTAGGTGTTGCCGTTGAAGGTGCAGGGATTCAGCGCGCCGTCCGCGAAGCCCTTCAACGTGGACTGCGAGACCACGCCCTGGTTGACGGGCGCGGCATACGGGCTCTTGCCCTGAGATGCCCAGGTGCCGTCGTTGACGTTGGCGCTGAATGCGACGTCGGGCCAGCCGCTGCCGGTGCGATCGAACAGCTGGACCTTGGTCTGCAGATCGTTGGCGCCGTTGGCGTCCCCGCTGTACGTGACGATCTTGATCTTCACGCTCGGGTGCGCCTTCTGGTATGCCTGCACGCCAGGAACGCGGGTGGCGTCCGCCCAGACCGTGATCTCGCTGCCTTCCTTCTGAGCGACAGGTTTGAAGGCGTCGGGGGAGGAAGTCGTCGTCGGTGTGGGATCCGCGCTGCCGCAGGCAGCGAGCACGAGCAGGGAGACGGCGCCCAGGACAGCGACGGCCGTGCGCCTGAGCTGGCGGCGGGAGGAAACCGGAACGTCGTCGTTCATGACTGACCTCAGATCTTGGGAAATGACGCACAGCGGTGAGAGGCGCCGCGCTCGGGGTGTTCGAGACAGGCCGTCGGGCCTGGGGCTCCCGTCATCAGGCCCGAGGCGGGGTGACGGTCTCCTTGTCGACAAATGACTGAAGGGCGGGAGGGTAATCCAGGCCCGCCGGAAGGGCGACGCCCGGACCGGTGGGGGCATGAACGAGGCCGTGGGCGTCGATGCCGCTCTCGCGGCTGATGGGATTGCCCATGACCAGCGACTCGTAGTAGGTGGTGTTCGAGATGGCCATGCACAGGTGCCGGTTGGGGATCTCCGGCCCGTGCACCTCGGCGCGCAGCCGGTAGGCGTCGGCGAGGTGGGCGGTGCGCATCGCGCCGGTGAAGCCGCCGCGCAGTTGGGTGGAGGCGCGGACTCCGAAGGTGGCGGCGCCGGCCTGGATGAAATCGGCCGAGTTCATGTGCGCCCCGTCGGAGGTCTCGGCCACGAGGAGGGGAACGGCCACCGCGTCGGCGAGGCGCTTGTACGCGGTGACACTGAACTCCCTCATCGGCTCCTCGTACCAGAGGTAGTCGGCGTCCGAGAGAGCGTGTCCGAGATAGACCGCGTCGGGGAGGTCGAAGCCCGCCGACCCGTCGAACATCAGCGGGATGTCGTCCCCCACATGTTCACGCAAAGCCACCGACAGGCGGGCGTCGCGGCGGGCGTCACCCCAGGCGTGGAGCTTGATGGCCGGGTAGCCGAGCTCCAGGGCCTGGTCGGCGATGTCCAGGTACTCCTCGACCGAGGAGTAGGTGACAGTGGAGGCGTAGGCGGGTATCGAGGTGCGGTAACCGCCGAGCATCTGCCAGGTGGGCCGGTCGGCGAGTCGTCCGGCCAGGTCCCACAGCGCGGTGTCGACCAGACCCAGCAGATAGAGCGGGAACTCCTCCGTGCGGTCCAGCTCCCACATGCGGTGCCAGAGCCATTCCCGCTGCAGGGGATCGTGCCCCACCAGTTCCTTGCGCAGTACGCGGTCCAGCAGGTCCGCCAGGATGACCCCACTGCCCCGCCGGGGGGACATCGCCACCCCCTCGACCCCTTCGTCCGTGCAGATGCGCAGCACCGCGGCCTCGCCCTCGGACGGGCTGCCCAGGAGTCCGTCCCGCCAGACGAAGGGCGGACTGGCTCCCGGCACCCGGACCGGATGGCACTCGACTTCGGCAATGCGCACGGCTTGCACCCCTTGTAGCGGGAAGTACTGTTGCGAAATTTTCGTGTAACGTAAGTCGTCATACGAATGCTGTCAAGGAGTCCCGCGCAGTAGACTCGCCGCCATCCGCATCAGCAAGGGGGACCCGCATGGCCAAGGACAGCACCGGCAGAACAGGAGAGCCTCCCGTTCTCAAGCCCTGGCCGAAGCGTCCGGCCCGACTGGCGCAGGCCGTCATGGAGAGCCTGACCGACACGATCGTGTCGGGCTCCATTCCGCCAGGATCGACCCTGCCGGTGGAACCCGAACTCTGCGAGACATTCGGCGTCAGCCGGATCACCATCCGCGAGGCGGTCAAGTCCCTGGAGGCCAAGGGACTGGTCCAGGCCCGGCAGGGCTACGGCACCACCGTCACCCCACCCGAGGAATGGAACCTCCTCGACCCCGTCGTGCTCGCCGCGACCGTCCAGCATGACGACCAGCTCGTCGTCCTCGACCAGTTGGTCGACATCCGGTCGACGCTGGAAGCCCAGATGACAGCCCAGGCCGCGGAGCTGGCCACCGACGACGACCTGCGAGCCATCGAGCGGCTACTCGCCCGGCTCGACGAGGAGACGGCCGTCCCGGCACGCTTCATCGAGACCGATGTGGCCTTCCACGACCGGATCATGCAGGCATCCCACAACAGGCTCGGGCGTTCCATCATCCGGATCCTCCACGCCCAGGCGCGCACGACGTTCCTGTACAACGGCACTCCGGACGCGACCGCATGCGAGCGGGCCAACGCGGAGCACCGCGCAGTCGCCGAGCGGCTGCTGGCCCGGGACTCCGAGGGGGCCGCGCAGGCCATGGCGGCACACATCCAGACCGCTTGGAGCCGCCGCCGCTCGCCGAACGTCGGCTCGCCCGCCTCCTGAGAGCACTCCCACCGACTCGCCCCCGAGCCAAACAGGCCGGGGGCGTTCGCATGTCCAGGTCCGGCCGAGTCGACAGCGCGCGACCTATTGACGAAATTCGTATGACGTCTAATGTTACATCGCTATTACCCCTTCCCTCTCCTGCCGCTGGGCTCTCCCCTGCCCGCCAAGAGCACCACGGGCCCCTGAACCTCCCGGAAGGTGTCACATGCGAACAACCCGCATACGTCCCGCGGTTCCTGACCGTCTCAGGTCATGGCTGGCCACAGCCGCCGTCCTCACTGCCTCGACCGCGGCAGTCCTCACCCAGGCCGGCCCCGCCTTCGCGGCCGGCACGACGCTCTACGCCTCACCGAGCGGCTCCGGCACCGCCTGCTCCGTGAAACGGCCGTGCTCCGTCACCCAGGCCAAGACCAAGGTGCGGGCGATCAACAACTCCATGAAAGGTGACATCACCGTCGAGCTCGCCGACGGCACCTACCGGCTCTCCGCGCCGCTCGCCTTCACCTCGGCGGACTCCGGCACAGGCGGCCACACGGTGACCTGGAAGGCCGCGCTGGGCGCCCACCCCGTCATCACCGGAGCACAGAAGGCCACCGGCTGGACCGTGCAGGACTCGGCCAAGAACATCTGGAAGGCCGACGTCGGCACCGGCTTCGACACGCGCCATCTGTCCGTCGACGGCGTCATGGCCACCAGGGCCCGCGCCGAGATCCCCCGCTCGGACCTGACCGCGACCACCAGCGGCTACACGTTCACCAACAGCTCACTGAGCTACCTCAACAGCCTCGCGCAGCCCGGCCGGACCGAGATCCACGGCATCGGATCCTTCACCGACCGCTATGCCCCGGTGACCGGCATCAGCGGCGGCACCATCACCATGGCCCAGCCCTCGTGGAACAACAACACGTTCGGCTACGACACCCTGACGAGCCCCTTCCGGGCCGGCCCCCTCTACATCGAGAACGCCTACGAGTTCCTCGACACAGCCGGCGAGTGGTACCTCGACACCGCTACCGGCACCCTGTACTACAAGCCGCTCACCGGGCAGGACATGAGCAAGGCCGACGTCGAGGTGCCGAAGCTGGAGTCGCTCATCAGCGTCGGAGGGACGTACTCCTCCCCCGCCACCCACATCGCCTTCTCCGGGCTGCAGTTCTCGGGCACCAGCTGGCTGGACCCCACCACCCACGGCTACGCCAGCCAGCAGACCGGCGCGTACCTCTCCGGTACCTGGGACCGCCCCTCGGACGCGTTGACCTCGTGTCAGAGCGGTTGCCGGCTCTTCGAGGCGGCACGCCCTCACTGGAAGCAGATGCCCTCCGCCGTCCAGGTCTCGGCCGCCGACCACATCGCGTTCACCGGCAACCGGTTCACCCAGCTCGGACAGAACAGCCTCGGCATCGGCAACGACGCCAACGCCCACACCACCGGCGTCGGACTCGGCGCCCGCAGCATCACAGCGACCGGCAACGTCTTCACCCAGGACGCGGGCGGCGGCATCGCCGTCGGCGGCGTTCAGGCGGACGCGCACCACCCCCGTGACAGGCGGATGACCAACCGGGACATCACGCTGACCAACAATCTCATCCATGACGTGGCGCTGGAATACCGTGACATGTCGGCCATCCTCGTCACCTACGTGAACGGCGCGACCATCTCGCACAACGAGGTGTACAACCTGCCCTACTCCGGCCTCACCATCGGCTACGGCTGGGGCGCCAACGACATCGGCGGCAGCCAGGACTACGTCAACCGCGGCCTGTACAACTACCAGCCCATCTACACGACCGCGACCACCGCCGCGAACAACCACGTCACCGACAACTACATCCACGACCTCATGCAGCAGATGACCGACGGCGGCTGCCTGTACACCCTGTCGGCGTCACCGGGCAGCACCTTCGAACGCAACTACTGCCACAGCAACAACGGTTGGTTCGGCTTCTACCACGACGAGGGCTCCCGGAACTTCACGGACACCAACAACGTCTTCCGGAACACCGGCGAATGGGGCCACGAGAACAGCAATGCGACCAACAACACCGGCGCCCTGACCCTGACCGACAACTGGACGAACAACAGTTCCGCGAACATCACCAACACCAACGGCCGCGGTGACGTAGTCAGCGGCACCGTCGTCGTCAGCGACGGCAACTGGCCGTCAGCCGCCAAGACGGTCATGAACAACGCCGGTATCCAGCCCCTGTACCGTCCGCTGACCACCGACGCCGTCAGCTCCCCCTACAGCGCCTACTCCTCCACCCCCGCCAACACCGGCCAGAGCGGCGGCCACTTCACGATCACCGACGCGGGCAAGGACATCTGGGGTGCCGGCGGACAGCACGACGACGAGTACGGCACCGTCTTCCGAAACGGGGCAGCTGTCGACGGCACGTCGGTGACCGCCCGGGTCGACAGCCTGGACAAGACCAGCGGCTGGGCCAAGGCCGGCGTCGTCCTGCGCAACGACCTCACGGACGACGGCTCCTCCGCCGGATACGCGGCTGTGGTGGTGACCCCGAACCACGGCGTCAGCTTCCAGCGGGACTCCAACGCCGACGGCTACCTCGACCAGCTCACGTCCACCGCTGCCACCGTCAAGGCACCGGTCTGGTTGCGGCTCACCCGCACTGCCACCCAGGTGTCCGCCTCCTACTCCACCGACGGATCCACCTTCACTCAGGTCGGCTCGACGGTGACCCTGCCATCCATGGCGACCACCCAGGATGCCGGTGTCATCCACACAGCCCACAGCACCACCGCCGGCAGCGCGACATTCAGCAACCTGCGCATCGTCACCTCTCCCTACAAGGCATACAGTTCGATTCCGGCCGCCGTCAGCCAAAGCGGCGGAGTGACCTCCCTGACCAGCGCGGGCATCGACGTATGGCGCTCCGGCACGGCATACGACGACGAGTATTCCGCCGCCTACCAGACGGGGGCCGCTGGAACGTCCTCGACCGTCACCGTCCGCGTCGCCAGTCAGGACAAGACCAACAGCTGGGCCAAAGCCGGCCTGATGCTGCGAAACAACATCGCCTCCGCCGGCTCGTCCACCGGGTACCTCGTCCTCGCCACCACCCCCGGCAACGGAATCGCCCTGCAGTCGGACTCCAACGGTGACGGCTACCTCGACACCAACACCATCAAGACCGGAAGCGCCACCGTCGCCCCGGTCTGGCTCCGCCTGGTCAGGAGCGGCACGTCGGTCACCGGCTCCTACTCCGCCGACGGCACCACCTGGACCACTGTCGGCACCACGACACTGACCGGGGCGAACAGCACCCTGGACGCGGGCATGTTCTCCACGGCCCACGCCGGAAGTATCGGCACCGCGAGCTTCAGCCAGTTCTCCGTCAGCTGACGCAGCGGTTCGGGTCACGATCTCCGAAACGAGCTCCGCGTGCCGGTGCGACCTCCGCACCGGCACGTGGAGCACCGTCATGTCCGGGCCGACCTGCGTGCGGCATGGCAACGCGCACGCGCAATCGACGGTGCCGCACCCACCCTGCAACGCGCGGAGTCTTCACGGCCGCGCCGGCGAGCCGGTCGGCCGCCCCGGGTACGGGCGGCGGGCCCGCAGCGCGTCGGTGTGAGCAAGAACCTCAGCAGAGGATGAATCCTGGATCCGGACACGCGTTCTGCGGGCGCGGGGTGCTCAGGTGCCCCGCGTCGTGTCTCCGCGGTCCGGGATCACGCCCGGACCGAGACGGGTGGAGATCAGGACGCCGCGAGGTCGAGCCCCCGAAGTGTGGTGCCGGGGGCCGCGGTCAGGGCCTGCCGGTCTCGGCTGCCTCCTCCGCGGTCCGCAAGGATCGGCTCGCCTGAGGGTGCCGGGCGTCCGCGAGCAGGCGGCGGAGCCCGACACCCGGAGTGGCGAGAGCGCGGACGTGGACGGCACTCCGGACGCAGACGGCACATGACGGCTTCCGGAACTCGACCGATGCCGGCACTGAACAGGTGGCGACACGCGTGGTCTCCTCGAAGCCGACTTCCCCCGGTGCGGCCCGTTCGACCTGCACGACCAGATTTTCCGTGAGCTGCTCCAGGACGGCCTGGTACAAGCCCTCCTTCGTACCGAAGGTGTAGTGCACGGTGGCCTGGGCGACGCCCAGCTCGGCAGCGATCGCGCGTGTGCTTCCGGCCGCGACGCCCTCCCTGCTCATGAGGTCGATGGCCGCTTTGGTCAGTTGAGGGCGGCGCTCGGCCGCTGAGACGTATGCCACGAAAGTAAGGCATTGACTTAGTCATTCGATTTCGTCAACCAACCAAGTCGCCCTCTGTCGAAGGATGCGGAGGGCATTACGTAGTCGACGCCTCGCCACACTCCTCAACCGCCGGGGCCCTCTCTCCACGCCGACCAACGGGACGGACACCCGGTCGAAGTCCTTCGGCCGCCTCAAGACCAGAGCCGTCCTTGTGACGTGACCCTGGGCTTGCGACTGGAGGACGGCGGCATCGAGACAGCCCATGCTCGGCAGGATCACTGCGTTGAGCGGGAGACCCAGAGCAAGAGTCGCAACCGGCAGGCGCAAATTCCTTGCTGAATCGCGATCCACACTGGGTGGCTCTTTGCCGCTCCGAAGGTGGATAGCACAAGAAAGGCAAACAATGCGCGCGACATGCGGTCTATTTTCGCTTCATGGATGACGCATTGAAGGACCTCACTGGAACTCGCGGCGTGAACCCACTGCGGCAGCTGTCTCTGGAGCAGCTGCGGCAGCGCACGAGTATGAAGTGGACGACCTACCAGGACGACGTATTGCCACTGTGGGTGGCGGAGATGGACGTGCCGGTCGCCGAGCCCGTAGCACGAGCCATCCACAGTGCGGTGGAGCGCGGAGATACCGGGTATCCGGCCGGAACCGCCTATGGCGAGGCATTCGCGGACTTCGCCGCGCGACGTTGGGACTGGGACGACCTGGTTGTTGAGCGGACGGCGATCGTCCCTGACGTGATGCTGGGCATCGTCGAGATGCTCAAGTTGGTCTCCGGCCACGGGGACCCCGTCGTGGTCAACTGCCCTGTGTATCCGCCCTTCTATCAGTTCATCCGCAACGACGGCCGGCCGGTTGTCGAGGCGCCGCTGACCGAGGAAGGGCGGATCGACCTGACCACCCTGGAGGTCGCATTCCAGAAAGCCACCGGTCGCGGCGGGCGGCCGGTGTATCTGCTGTGCAGTCCGCACAATCCGACCGGCACCGTACACACCGCCACTGAACTGACCGATGTTGCCGAGCTTGCGCGCAGGTACGCCGTGCGCGTCGTGGCGGACGAGATCCACGCTCCCATCGTGGCTGCCGGAACCCCCTTCGTTCCTTACCTGAGCGTGCCGGGCGCGGAGAACAGCCTGTCGGTGATGTCCGCCTCCAAGGCATGGAACCTGGCCGGTCTCAAAGCCGCCCTCGCCATCGCTGGCCCCGAGGCCGCCGACGACCTGGCCCGCCTCCCCGAGGAAGTCAGTCACGGCCCCAGCCACCTCGGCGTCATCGCCCACACCGCGGCCCTACGGGAGGGCGGTGCCTGGCTCGATAGCCTGCTGGCCGGACTGGACGAAAACCGTCATCTGCTCGGCGATCTACTGTCCACTCACCTGCCCGCCGTGCGCTGCCGCCCAGGCCAGGCCACCTACCTGGCCTGGCTGGACTGCCGGAAACTGGCCCTTGGCAACGACCCGGCGGCCGTCTTCCTGGAACGAGGCAGGATCGCCCTCAACTCCGGGATGGCCTTCGGGCCAGGCGGAGCGGGGTTTGTCCGTATGAACCTGGCCACCTCCCCGGAAATCCTCGCCGAAGGGGTCCGCAGGATGGCCTCCGTACTGTGAGTTCGTCGACTCGAAAGGGACGTGATGGGTAGCCTCTGCGGTCCGCTCAGCAGGACTGCTTAGGTAACCGCCTGTGCGCCGCCGCAGAACCGTGCCGCGTCTCAGAGGCCGGCCCATGCGATCCGTCTTCGGCCACTCTTGGTCTCACTGACGAGCTCCCGATGCCCCAGGAGGGGGTCCCATCCAGGCGGGGCGAGAAGCGGGCCTGGGCATTCGGTTCCGCGCGTCTCTCAGCCCATTGGCATCTCAGCGATGAGTCCATGCGCAATTGAGGGAAACAGGCGCGCCTGAGCCCGGATACCGCCGTGCGGGGTCTCCAGGCTCCTCCTGCGGATGCCCACCCTGGAAGACACCAGCGCACGTGGCTGACCCGCCGTCCGATGCCGCTTTCGGGCGGATGCGGGCAGCGGGTCGTGCGCCGCGACTGTCCTTTACAGTTCGGGCGTCCGGGCTGTCGCGTGCTCAGACAAGCGTGGTGACGACGTCGACCGGGTTAACGAGGGTGTCGCGGATGGGCGAACGGCTCTCGACGAGGGAGATCAGCTCTTCGAGCTGCTCGCGGGTGGCATCAGGGGCCTCGATGTGGACGCGAACGCGCAGCTGCTGCACGCCCGGACGGATTGCGGTGTCGATACCGAGGAAACCGCGCAGGTCGATTTCGCCTTCGAGCTCCAGCCGGAAGCTCTTGAGCTCGATGCCGCGCGAGGCGGCGTTGGCGGTGAGTGTGACGGTGTAGCAGCCTGCCAGCGCCTGCAGAACGTACTCCGCGGGCGAGACCGCGGTGTCGGTGCCCAGCAGCGCGGTCGGCTCGTCGCTGGTCATCGTGTACTTCGCCACACGCTGCTCGTCGCGCTCACCGCCCTGCGTCAGGGCGCCGGTCTGCGCCTTGATCCGGAAACCGCCCTGCCACGTACCGTCGACAGCGAAGGTGACCTGGCCGAGCTTGGGAGTGGCCCGAACGGCGTCGATGGTCTCCTGCAGAGCCTTTACGTCGATCTCGTTGACTACGGACATCAGTACTGGTTCCTCCGATTGGCGTGGGGCGGTCAGGGTGAGCGATGGCCGCGGCCATCGGACCGCCACTCAGGACTGAGAAATGTGTCGCGGCGCGGCGCACACTTCGCCCCTGAAGAAGCAGTCGACCGCGTTAACTCTCTAAGACGAGGCTAGGCGGGATCGACCGCTATATTTTTGCCACCTTTGCTAGCAGCCAGACGGATTGGGGAGAGAGTTGCCCATTGACCGGGTGGATCGCGAAATTCTTGCGGAGCTACAGAAGGACGGTCGCCAGACGATCACGGAACTGTCGGAGAAGGTCCGGCTGAGCATCTCGCGTTGCCAGCGGCGGCTGCGCGAGCTCGAGCGCGCAGGCGTGATTCGCGGATACAAGGCAGTGCTGGATCCGGAGGCGATGGGACTCGGCTTCGAAGCGCTGGTCTTCGTGACGCTGCGGCGGGAGGATCAGTCGACGCTGGCGGCCTTCGACGAGGCCGTCGCCGCAATTCCCAACGTTCTGCAGGCACAACGCCTTTTCGGCGATCCCGATTGCCTCCTGCACGTCGTGGCCGTCGACCTTGCCGACTACCGGAAGCTCTACGAAGGGCAACTGACCAGGCTGCCAGGTGTACAGAAACTGACCTCCACCATCGTCATGAAGCACATCGTCGAGGCGCGCCCACTCCCCACCTGAGACGACGCCCCGCCACCCCGCTCGGCACTGGGCCCAATGCCGGCACGAGCGGCCCTGGTGGTGTTGGCGCTGACGCCGGTGGACGACCTGCGTCAGCGGCGGTTGCCCCCTGCGGCGCTGGGGTCAGGTCGCGGGTCGTGGACCAGTTGTAAGGTTTCGTCGAAGCGCTTGGTGGCACGGAGCCGGGCGTCGTAGGCGGGCCAACCGCGGTCGCCGGTGATGGCGAAGTCGATCCAGGCAATGTTCATGGTGTCGGCGAGTGCTCCGAGGGCACGGAGCCGATCAGGCCAGTGAAGCGCAGGATGTCGAAGACGAAGGCGAGTTCACCCGCGCGGCAGGCGCCGAGTCGGCCATCAAAGGTGGGCGACTGCAGAGCGCCCAGACGCTTCTCCACCACGGAGGTGACCACACATTCCAGGCGCGGGCGCACCGTCCGCAGCCGCGGGGACCGGGAAGACTTCGTCACACCCGGTCAACACGACCAGCCCAGGACCGGACACGGCGGGGCAGCAACTGCACCCGACTCAGCCACCCGCGAAGTACGGAGCTAGTCGCACCCTCCGGCGGCTTCGCGATCACGGCTTCCAGCGGCAGCCCAGAGACTGGGTAGGCCGCGCTCACGCCCGCCACTCGCTACACGAAGGGCAACGCGGTCATGAAGCGAGTAGAGGCCCGACAGCTGCTGCTGTTCGGCGAGACCGAGGCAGAGCCGGAGCAGCAGGACACGGGAGACGGCATCCCCACCTGGTTCCTGCTCTACCACCACTCGAAGACCGAGCAAGGCACGCGACTCCACGCGGAGCTGTCGTTTCCGAACGACACGGGCAGCCGTGGCAAGATCAGCAGCTGGTACGAGCGGATCATCCTCCCCTGGATCGACTTCGAGGGCTTCACTCCGTTCGCCGACGATGCCGACCAGGGCGCCATCGACATTCCGATCGAGCGCCTGTCCTGACCTCCCTGCCCAGACCTCCCACTTGGCTCCTCCCATGACCACCGCATCTCGGCCAGTCCTGGCGCGCAAGCGCCGGGGGCTGACCGTCACCCGGCTCGCCCGGATGGCCGGCCTGACGCCACGCAGGCTGTCCGACTTCGAGAGCGGACGGGCCACTCCCAGCCCTCCATCTCTGGAGGCGATCGCGACAGCACCGACGTTCCCCCCTTCCTTCTTCAGCGCCGAGGAAGTGGCCGAGCTGACGGCCGACTCGGTCAGCTTCCGTGCCCTGAGTAAGATGACCGCCTCTCAGCGTGACATCGCCCTCAGCTCAGGGCGGCTGGCGCGCACGCTGCAGGACTGGATCGGGGCGCACTTCCGCTTGCCCATCCCCGAAACCCCGTCGCTGACCTCGTTCAGCCGCCTGGGCTCGGACGAGGATCGGATTCCCCATCCAGGGGAGGCGGCCGGCAGGGACGTCCCGGCGGAGGAAGCCGCATCCCTGGTGCGCGCCCGCTGGGGACTCGGAAACGCACCGATCCCGAACGTGGTGCACCTGTTGGAGGCGCACGGTGTTCGCGTCCATTCCCTCTCCCGGGACTGCCCCGAAGTCGATGCCTTCTCCTTCTGGGACCGGGGGATCCTATTCATCCTGCTGAGCACAGAGAAGACCGCGGGCGCTTCGACGCCGCCCACGAACTCGGACACCTCGTCCTGCACGGAGAGGAACAGATGCCGCACGGCCCGCAGGCCGAGGCGGAAGCACATCGGTTCGCCGCCGCGTTCCTCATGCCGCGGGCGGACATCCTCGCCCACGTGCCGCATGGTGCGAGCACGAGTTGGATCCTCCAGGCCAAGCGCCGCTGGAAGGTCGCAGCCATGGCGCTCGCCCACCGGTTGCACGAACTGGGTCTGACGACCGAGTGGCAGTACCGGACCCACTGCGTGGAACTGGGCCGCCTCGGCGACCGCAAGTCAGAGCCGCGGAGCGGAGTCGCCCGCGAGACTTCCCAGGTACTGGGCAAGGTGTTCACTGCTCTGCGCAGGGAGGGGACGCGACTTCCGGATGTGGCCCGCGAGCTTCACCTGCGGCCCGCCGACCTCAACGACCTGATCTTCGGGCTCGTCGTCACCGCGCAGGAGGGAGAGGGGCAACGGCACAGCGGTGCGGACAACCGGCCGCGGTTGTCCGTGGTCCGCTGACACGCCGTCCGACGGGGGCTGGTCAGCTCTGGCAGCCGCACCCTGAGGCGGCCTTGGCCTCCGACACCGTGGTGGCTGGATCGGTGGCCTGCTCGTCCGAGGTGCAGCAGGCGGCGACGCCGCAGCACGCGCCCATCGCGGCGTTCGAGGAGCCCGGCTCATCAGTGGTGGAGGGCTTGACCGTGCGAACGATGGCTGAGTGCATCCCGTCGGCGACGGCGTGGGTGGGCGTGATCTCGACGCCGGTGAACCCGGCGGCTTCGAGCCCTTCCCGGTATTCGGCGAAGGACAACGCGCCGGCGATGCAGCCGACGTAGTCGCCGCGTTCGGAGCGCTGTTCGGGGGTGAGGGTGTCGTCGGCGACGACGTCGGTGACGCCGATGCGGCCGCCGGCCTTGAGGACGCGGAAAGTCTCGGCGAAGACGGCTGGTTTGTCGACGGACAGGTTGATGACGCAGTTGGAGATGACCACGTCGATGATGTTCGCGGGCAGCGGGATGGCCTCGATGGTGCCCTTGAGGAACTCGACGTTGGTCGCGCCCGCCTTCGCCACGTTGGCGAGAGCCATGGCGAGCATCTCGTCGGTCATGTCCAGCCCGTACGCCTTACCGGTGGGGCCGACGCGGCGGGCGGAGAGCAGGACGTCGATGCCGCCGCCGGAGCCGAGGTCGAGGACGTGCTCGCCCTCGCACAGTTCCACTACAGCGGTCGGGTTGCCGCAGCCGAGGGAGGCGGCGACCGCTTCGGCAGGCAGGATGTTGCGCTCGTCGGCGGCGTACAGCGTGGAGCCGAAGTTCTCGTCGACCTCGACCGGCTGCGGCCCGCAACAGGCGGTGCCGCCCTCGGTGACCTTCACGGCTGCGGCGGCGTAGCGCCGACGGACGGTTTCGCGCAGGTCGGTGGACTGCTCGTTCATCACTTCACTCCTGGGTGACTGGGCATGGCGGTGCCCGGAACAGCCTGTATTGAAGTTGATGCAACCGTGCGCCTTGGATCGAAAAACTTCAACATAGAGGTATGTCGAAACAGCAGCTTGAGGTGATCGGCCAGGATGCCGCCTGCTGCCCGGGGCCCTCGTCTGCTCCGCTGGACGAGGGCCAGGCGGCCGAGCTGGCGAAGGTGTTCAAGGCTCTCGGTGACCCGGTCCGGCTGCGCCTGCTGTCGATGATCGCCTCACGCGGCGAGGGCGGTGAGGTCTGCGTCTGCGAACTGTCCCCTGCCTTCGACCTGTCCCAGCCGACGATCTCCCACCACCTCAAGCTCCTGCGCCAGGCCGGTCTCATCGACTGCGAGCGCCGTGGCACGTGGGTGTACTACTGGGTGCTGCCGGCGGCTCTCGACCGGCTCGCCGTGTTCCTGAAGACGCCGACTGCGGTCGAGGCACTCGCGTGAGCGCCTCCCTGGGGCGCCGTGCCCTGGCCGAGGCCGTCGGCTCGGCGGCGCTGGTCGCGGTGGTGGTCGGCTCCGGCATCCAGGCCACCGAACTGTCCCGGGACGTCGGCGTCCAATTGCTCGCCAACTCGCTGGCCACCGTGTTCGGCCTGGGCGTGCTCATCGTGCTGCTCGGGCCTGTCTCCGGCGCTCACTTCAACCCTGTCGTCACGCTTGCCGCCTGGCTGACTGGCCGTCGCGCAGGCGACGGGCTCACGGCGCGGGACGTGGGCGCGTATGTCCCTGCCCAGATCGCTGGTGCGGCAGCGGGTGCCGCCCTGGCCGACGCCATGTTCGGCAAGCCGCTGGTGAGGACCACATCCGCGGCCTGCTCGCCGACCTCGGCGTGGAGCCGCGCCTATAGCGGCCGCCTGGGCATCGTCAATCACGAACGCATCGGCTTCTGCAATGGCGGACGCCTGTCTGTGAACTGCCGCTTTGCATACGCGACTTCGCGAGCCAGGCACGCGGTGGTGACCCAGGTCACACAAAATGCGTCTCACGATTTGAGGCGTTCGGGAGTCGAGTGACCCAAAGTGGCCCCTGAATGCCTCTGAAGTGGCCGCTTCACCTCGACTTAGGGCATGCGGAGGGCACGCCACCCCCAAATTGGTCTAGACAATAAACAAACCCCAGGCCGCTGACCTGGGGTTTCATCATGGAGCGGGTGACGAGAATCGAACTCGCGCTCTCAGCTTGGGAAGCTGATGTTCTACCATTAAACTACACCCGCGTAAGACGCCGGTCGGAACCGGTGTCGGAACGCGTCGTCACTTTACCTCATGTCGGGCCCCCGGTGCTGAAGCCGTGGGGCCCGAGGGCGTTTCAGAGGTGTGACGGGGCTGCGGGGGGCGGGAGTTGGGGCGTACGGTGGAGAGGTGGGAGAGGTCCGGGTGGTACGGGGTGCCGCCTGGAGAGTCGTTCCTTTGATCCCGTAATGTGGCATTTGTCGTCAGGCAAGCAGCAGCCAGACGCGGCTCTTGGGGAAGGGACTTAAGCGACTTGATGGAGCGCACCGTCGTCCGTTGTGCCGAAGGGCACGTGTTCAGCACCGCTTCGTTCCCGATGCAGCAGGCCGAGCGGCTCGGCCCCGGTCGGCTCGTCCGATGTCCACGGTGTGCCCGGCTCCGCAGTGTGGTGCCGGTGAGCCTGGAGAAGCGGTAAGGGAGCGACAGGAGTAGCAGCAGCACAGGCGCGCGGTCGTCCGATTGTGGTCGGTCCGCGCGCCTTGCGTATCCTCGGGGCGTGCTTCTCTCAGACAAGGACATCCGGGCCGAGATCGACGCCGGGCGGGTACGGATCGATCCCTACGACGAATCCATGGTGCAGCCGTCCAGCGTCGATGTGCGGCTTGATCGGTATTTTCGGGTGTTCGAGAATCACCGGTACCCCCACATCGACCCCTCCATCGAGCAGGTGGATCTGACGCGGCTCGTGGAGCCGGAGGGGGACGAGCCGTTCATCCTGCATCCCGGGGAGTTCGTCCTCGCCAGTACCTACGAGGTCATCACGCTTCCCGATGATCTGGCTTCGCGGCTGGAGGGCAAGAGTTCTCTCGGGCGGCTGGGGCTCGTCACCCACTCCACCGCCGGGTTCATCGACCCCGGGTTCTCCGGGCATGTGACCCTCGAGCTGTCCAACCTGGCCACCCTCCCCATTAAGCTCTGGCCCGGCATGAAGATCGGGCAGCTGTGCATGTTCCGGCTCAGTTCGCCGGCCGAGTTCCCGTACGGCAGCGATCGGTACGGGTCCCGGTACCAGGGGCAGCGGGGGCCCACCGCCTCCCGGTCCTTCCTCAATTTCCATCGGACGCAGGTGTGACGGACGGGGAGCCGGCGACATGAGTGACATACGAGAGAACCTGACCTACGAGGCGTTCGGCGTCGCCGTGCGCGAGCTCGCGCAGGCCGTCGCCGATGACGGGTACGAGCCCGACGTCGTGCTCTCCATCGCCCGGGGCGGTGTCTTCGTGGCCGGCGGGCTCGCCTATGCCCTCGACTGCAAGAACCTCCACCTGGTGAATGTGGAGTTCTACACAGGGGTGGGGACGACCCTCGAGATGCCCGTCATGCTCGCTCCCGTCCCCAACGCCATCGACTTCACCGACAAGAAGGTGCTCATCGCGGACGACGTCGCCGACACCGGCAAGACGCTCAAGCTGGTACGCGACTTCTGCGTCGACGCCGTGGCGGAGGTGCGCAGCGCCGTGATCTACGAGAAGTCGCAGTCGCTCGTGAAATGCGAGTACGTGTGGAAGCGGACGGATGACTGGATCAACTTCCCGTGGTCCGTCCAGCCGCCCGTGGTCCGGCACGCGGGGCAGGTCCTCGACGCCTGAGGGCAGGCCGGCAGCCTGAGGGCCGGCCGCCTGACGGTCACAGCGACAAGGGCTCCCGGCCTCGCGCCGGGAGCCCTTGTCGTCGTACGGCAAACGCCTAGAACGTGCCCAGTTTCACGATCGACAGCAGCGCGATCAGCTGGATCGCCGCCGCGCCCAGCGCCTTCGGCCACGGCAGGTCGTGGGAGCGGCTGACCATGAGGGTCAGCAGGGCGCCGGCCGCCACCCAGGTCGCCCAGCCCAGGAGCTGGACAAAGCCGGCGTCGCCGCCGAAGAACATGGCGACGATCAAGCGGGGGGCGTCCGTGAGGGACATGATCAGCATGGAGAGGCCGACCGTGGGCTGCCAGGCGCCGTCGCCGCCGAGCTGGCGGGCCAGGGTGTGGGTGACCACGCCCAGGACGAAGGAGCTCAGCACCATCGCGACGGCGGTGACCAGGACGATGGGCACCGCGTTCGAGAGTGTGGCGTTTATCGCATCCTCGCGGGCGCCGTCGAAGCCGAAGACCGCGAGCAGGCCGTAGAAGAAGGTCACGATGAGGGCCGGGCCCCACATCGTGTAGTCGCGCATCTGGAGGAAGGTCTGGTTGGGGGAGAGGAGCACTCCCCGCAGCAGTTGCTTCCAGTGCAGGCGGGGGCCGACCGGGGCCGCGGGAGCCGAGCCCGCGCGGTAGGTCCCGCCCTGGTTGTAGGGGTCCTCGCCGACGGCGAACGCCTGGGTGTGGCCAGGGTGGTTGGCGGCGTACGGGTCCGGGCCGCCCTGCTGCGGGTACGGGGCGCCGTCGCCGAAGTACTCCGGCTCGTCGTAGCCACCGCCCTGGCCGCCGGGCCCGGGGCCGTACTGCTGCTGCCCTGGGTACGGCTGCGGCGCCGGGGGATAGCCGCCGTACGACGGGCCCGGTCCCTGGGGCGCCTGCTGCTGCCCGTACGGAGGTTGTTGCGGTCGCGCGTGAGGAGCGCCGTTGGTCCGGCCGCGTCCGATCCTGAATCCAGCCACGTCTTCGAACGTACCTGGTCCCCGAGAGTGACGTGCCGGGCCCGACGGATCGGGCCCGGCTTTGCGGCCGAGCTGTGACATCCCCTAAGGGAAGGGGCGGGGGAGTCAAGGGGGTGGCTCAGGGGTTCGCCGTACGGGAGAGGCCTTGACGGTCCGCCTGGTCCGCCTGGTCCGCCCGGTCCGACCGGTCTGCCTGGTCCGCTCGGTCTGCCCCGCCCGCCCGGTCCGCCTCGTCAGCCGGCCAGGATCGAGCCGAGCCTGGGGTCGTCCGCCGTGGAGATGCCGAAGGCGCTCGGGCCGTAGGTCTTCGCGCCGGACGTCGTGATGCCCGTGGCGGAGCCCTTCAGGACGGTGACGAGGCCGTCCATCTCGTTCTCGCCGTTCGCGGCGGCCAGCAGGTCGGCCTTGCCGTCCTTGGTGAGGTCGGTGAGCAGGATGCCCTCGCCGAAGAAGTCGTTCGTCTCGGCGGCTCCGGGGACGCCGGCACTGTTCTGGGTGAGGGTCACGGCGTCCGCGGTGAGGCCGGCGGCCTTGCCGTAGTGCAGGTGGACCGCTCCGGCGACCCCGCCCTCGGTGGAGTCGTCGGGGTCGCCGAGCGCCAGGTCCTTGTAGCCGTCGCCGTTGATGTCGCCGACGGACGGGATGCCGGGCCACGGAAGTCGGAGGGAGGAGGAGACGCTTGCGGAGGACGTGAGGTACGAGACGACCGCCGGGCCGTTGCCGTCCTGGTCGCTGCCGGTCGCGGTCTGGGTCCAGCCGGAGACGACGTCGCCGTAGCCGTCCTTGTTCAGGTCGGCGATGGCGACCTGGGTGCCGTACGGCAGCTCGGACCTCTTCGTCGGGGCCGAACTCGTGCCGAAGTACACGAAGTTGTGGTCGAGAGTGCGCTGCGTGCCGATCTTGGCGCGGCCGCCGACGACCAGGTCGGCCTTGGTGTCGGTGTTGATCTTGCCGGAGGTCAGGCGCCGCACGCCCGCGCTGCCGGTCCACGACGTCGTGTACGTGATCTTCGCGCCCGTCGCACCGGCCTTGGTGAAGCCGCCCTTGATGATCCACTGGGTGGTGCCGGTGGCGCCGACGGCGAGGTCGGGCCTGCCGTCGCCGGTGAAGTCGCCCACGGCCAGGGCCTGTCCCCAGCGGTCGTGCTTGGTGGGTGCCGGGTCCTTGACGGTGGTCGCGCCCTTCAGGCCGCTCGACGAGCCCCAGACGATCACCACCGTGCCGCCCGCCACGTCCTCGCCGACCTGCTCGTACGGCGTGCCGACCACCAGGTCGCTGTAGCCGTCCTTGTTGAGGTCGCCGACCGCCACGGCCTCACCGAACAGGTCCGAGTCCTCGGCCCCGCCGGGCACACCGGTGGCGTTCTGGCTGACGGACGCGGTACGGCCGACGCCGCTCGACGAGCCGTACACGATGCCGACGGCACCCGACCACCACTTGCCGCCGACCGAGGCCTGCGGCGCCGTGGCCACGGCGTCCTTGTAGCCGTCGCCGTTGAAGTCGGCCGCGTACTGGCCGGTCGCGGCCGTCGCCGGTGCGGCCGTCGCGAACGTGAGCAGACCGCCCGTCAGCGCGGCCGCGGTGGCCGTCGCGAGGGCTCGTCCGAAGTGCTTGTGCATGCGGGTTCTCCTGCGGCACGCGGGGATGCCTGGCGGGCATCCGCAGTCGATGGGGCGCGGACCGTCGGACGTGTGCGTGGGAGGGCCCGGGTGCGCGCACGGTCGGTCGGCGATCAGGAGACCTGCGCTGGTGGGGAAGGGTTGTACGGGAGTTCGGTGAATTTCGGAGGCGCGGGGTCAGAAGCGGCTGGTGGGGTGCGCGTCAGCGGCTGGTGGTGGCCGTCGCGGCGATCGCCACGGTCACGTACGGCATCGTGAAGCTGCCGCCCATCGCGTCGACGGCCGCGCCGACGCCGTCCAGGATCTGCGCCAGCCGGTCCGGCGGGAGGCGGGTGAAGGCGCCCTGGGTGGGCATCTGGTCGAGCCACGCGTCGCGGGTGTAGGTGTGCTGCCAGTCGTACCGCCACTGCTCCGGTTCGCTGTACCGGCCGACCTCGCGGATACCGTCGGCGGCCTTGTCGAACAGGGTCTGGTACGTGTCGAGGGCGGGCCCGGCCGCCACGGCCCGGAAGTCGAACGGGGCGTCCGGCACGACCCGTTCGCAGACGTCGGCGATGGCTTCCGCGAGGCGGGGCGGCAGTTGGAAGACGTGGTGGAAGGGTGCCAGCAGCCCGCCCGGCCGCAGTACTCGCGCGGCCTTGGCCGCCCCGGCGACCGGGTCGATCCAGTGCCAGGCGGTCCCGGCGACAACCGCGTCGAACTCCCTCCCCGCCGGATCCCACTCCTCGAACCTCGCCACGTCGACGTCGACGCCGAGTTGCCGTGCGAGCTCGGCCATCCGCGCGTCGGGCTCGACGCCGAGGACGCGGCAGCCGGCCGCCTGGAGCTGCCGGGCGGCGATGCCGGTGCCGCAGCCGACGTCGAGGATGTCCGGTCCAGGGGTGCTCTCGGCGATCCGGCTCACCAGGGCGTCGGGATAACGAGGCCGGGCGCGGTCGTAGCGTTCGGCGTCCGTGCCGAAGGACTCGGCGGTCCGGCGGGCCTGGTGGGGCTGTTCCTGGGTCGGCGATGGGGTCCCCGATGGGGTCGGCAACTCTGGAGTGGGCATACGCCCACTATGGTGGGCGCTCGCCCACTCGTCAATACTGGGCGCACGCCCACTCGCGAAGGGAGACGCGGTATGCCGACAGGGGTGGCCATGCGCGACGCGCGCCGGCAGTTGTTCGACGCGGCCGAGCGGATCCTGCTCCGCGACGGCCCGCACGCGCTCACCAGCCGGGCGGTCACCACGGAGGCGGGCTGCGCCAAGGGAGTCCTGCACCGGCACTTCGCCGACTTCGACGCGTTCCTCGCGGAGCTCGTACTGGACCGCATCGCCCGGCTGGACGGCCGCTCCGCGGCCCTGCGCGCGGCGGCCGGCACCGGCACCGTCGTCGGCAACCTCGCCGCCGCGCTGACGGAGCTGTTCGACGCGGTCGCCGTGTCGATCGTCGGCCTCGTCATCTTCCGGGACGACCTGCGGGCGCGACTGCGCGCGGCCGGCTCGACCGGCGTCCCGCTGCTGACCGAGGCGACGGCGATGGTCGCGTCGTACCTCACCGCCGAGCGCGACCACGGCCGTCTCGCACCGGACGCGGACGTCGAGACACTCGCCCCCACCCTCATCGGAGCCGCCCACCTGCTCTTCGCCGACCGAACGAGCGCCCCACCGGATGCGAGTGCCGTCCGCAGACTGGTGATCACGGTCGTGGGTGTCGGGGGGTGATTGGCAGATCTGTTCCACCCCCGCGAAGGAAAACCCCAGGTCACGCAGTCCCGCCGGTGGAACAGATCTGCCAATTGGTCCCGCATGTCACTGTCGCGGCGGGGGCACCAAGCCGGATTCGTAGGCCAGGACCACCAGTTGGGCTCGGTCGCGGGCGTGGAGTTTGGTCATCGCCCGGTTGATGTGGGTCTTGGCCGTCGTCGGGCTGATCACCATGGCGTTGGCGATCTGGGTGTTGGAGAGGCCTTGTGCTACCAGGGCTACGGCCTCTCGTTCGCGGTTGGTGAGCTCTTTCAGCTGGGTGCCGACCGCGGTGGGGAGCGGCTGGGTGACGTAGCGGTTGATCAGTTTGCGGGTGATCGACGGGGCCAGCAGCGCGTCACCGCGTGCGGCGACGCGTACGGCGTGGAGGAAGTCCTCCGGCACGATGTCCTTGACGAGGAAACCGGCGGCGCCTGCGCGCAGCGCGTTGAAGACGTACTCGTCGAAGCCGTAGTTGGTGAGGATGACGACGTGCACCCCGGCCAGGTCCGGGTCGGCGGCGATGCGTCGGGTCGCCTCGATGCCGTCGACGACCGGCATCCGGATGTCGATGAGGGCGATGTCGGGGAGGTGTTCCTTGACGAGGGCCAGGCCCTCCTGTCCGTCGCCTGCCTCGGCCACCACCTCGATGTCGTCCTCGAGGTCCAGGAGCGCGCGGAATCCGCTGCGCAGGAGCGGCTGGTCGTCGACCAGCAGGACACGGATCATGACGTCTGGTCCAACCGGTCGACAGGGAGTTCGGCCTGGACGGTGAAGCCGCCCTGGTCGCGCGGTTCCGCGCGCAGGCGACCGCCGAGTGCGGTGACGCGTTCGCTCATGCCCAGCAGGCCGACCCCGGGTAGCGGGGCGGTGCCCGGCGTCGCCTTGCCGTCGTCGTCGACGCGTATCGCGAGGGCGTCCGGACGGCAGTCGATCCGGACCGACGCCGTGGCGGCGTCCGCGTGCCGGGCGATGTTGGTGAGCGATTCCTGGACGATCCGGTAGGCGGTACGGTCCACTGCGGCCGGCACGTCGTGCCGTTGCCCCTCGATCGTCAGCGTGGCGTCCAGGCCGATGGCACGGGCTCGTTCCACCAGTTCCGGGACGTGGTCGAGCCCTCGGGGCGGGGTCGTGTCGTCGTCGCGCAGCGCGCCCAGGGTCGCGCGCAGTTCCCGGGTCGCCTCCCGTCCGGCCTGCTGGATCGCCAGCAGGGCCTCCGGCACCTGTTCGCCGCGCTTGCGGGCCACGTGGACGGCGACTTCGGCCTGCACCTTGATGATCGAGATCTGGTGGGTGAGCGAATCGTGCAGCTCCCGCGCGATGTGCAGCCGCTCTTCGTCGGCGCGGCGCCGCGCGGTCTCCTCCCGGGTGCGCTCGGCCTCGTCCGCCCGCCGCTCGGCCTGCCGCAGCGCTTCACCCGCGGCGCCGGCCGCGATCAGCCAGGCCAGCTCGAGGGCGCCCCGGGCCTGCGCGAACGCCTCGCTCGTGTCGTGCGGGCCCGAGGCCAGGGCAGCGAGGGGGAGAGCGGCCAGCATGGCCACGGACACCGCGAGGGTGAGGGTGCGGTGTCCCGCCCGTACGGCGGCGTAGACCGCGAAGAGGTACGCGACGGCGGCCACGTCGAATCCGGCCGCCTGGTAACCCACCGCGCACAGCCCGGTGACGGCCAGGACAGGAACCGGGGCCCGGCGGCGTGCGGCCAGCGTCAGGCCGCCGGCCACCAGGAGCGCGTAGCCGAGCAGGTCGAGGTTCGTGGCGGAGTGCTGCCCGGACAGCCCGGTGACCAGCAGCGCCGTCGCCACGCCGACGGCGATCACCCAGTCTCTGACACCGGCCGGGACTCCGGACAGTCCTGTGCTCATGCGCGCACCGTAGCCGGATGTCGTCGCGGGCGAGTCCCGCTCGGGGACGAGCGGCCGACTACCGCGCCCGCGGTACCGCCGCGGCGTCTACGACGTCCGCGGCAGCCGGGTTCGCCATCGGCGGCAGCGCGGAGTGTATGCGTCTGCGGGACGACCGGCGGGTGCGCCCGGCGACATGATCGGGCGACAGCCGAACGAACCGACAGTCGAACGAACCGACAGCCAAACGAACGAGGAGAGGGATATGAGCCCAACAGTGGTCGCCGCCAGTGTCTACGCCATGAGCGCCGGGCGGCTCGGGGCCAGTTCGGCCGCCGTGCTGGGGCTGATCGGCGTCGTCGTCGGTGGGCTGGCTCTGGCCCGCCCCACCGGCCGTTTCGGCTCCGGCTCCGGCTCCGGCACCGGCTCCGGCACCGGCTCCGGGCGACTCGGAATCACCGTGGCCCTGGCGGCGGGACTGATCGCCATGGGCCTCGGTGGGCTGGTCGTAGCCACCTCCGACGGTGGTCTCGGCACCGGCAACGGGCTGGGCGGGGCCATCGTGGCCCTGGTGGTGGGGCTGATCGCCATGGTCCTCGGGGGGCTGGCACTGGCGCACTCCCGCAACAGCGCCGCAGAGCCGCATCGCAGCGCGGGCTGACCGGCTGAAGACTCGTTGAGGAAACGACGACGCCCCCTGCCCCGCAAAGGGCAGAGGGCGTCGAAACAGCCGTAACGCCTACTTCACCGGCTGCGGCTCCGGCGCGCTCTCCGCGTCCGTCTCGCCCGCCGGGGGCTCGTCGTCCGGCTCGTCGTCCGCGACCGGCGTCTTGACGGACTGCAGCAGCAGCTGGGCCACGTCGACCACCTGGATGGACTCCTTCGCCTTGCCCTCGTTCTTCTTGCCGTTGACGGAGTCGGTCAGCATCACGAGGCAGAAGGGGCAGGCCGTCGACACGATGTCGGGGTTCAGCGACAGCGCCTCGTCCACCCGCTCGTTGTTGATGCGCTTGCCGATCCGCTCCTCCATCCACATCCGCGCACCGCCCGCGCCGCAGCAGAAGCCGCGCTCCTTGTGGCGGTGCATCTCCTCGTTGCGGAGGCCGGGGACGCCCGCGATGATCTCGCGCGGAGGCGTGTAGATCTTGTTGTGGCGGCCCAGGTAGCAGGGGTCGTGGTAGGTGATGAGGCCCTCGACCGGCGTCACCGGGATCAGCTTGCCCTCGTCCACCAGGTGCTGGAGCAGCTGTGTGTGGTGGATGACCTCGTAGTCGCCGCCGAGCTGCGGGTACTCGTTGCCGAGGGTGTTGAGGCAGTGCGGGCAGGTGGCGACGATCTTCTTGGCCGACTTCGGCTTACGAGTGGACTCGTCCACCTCTCCCTCCTCGTTGAGGGACTCCCCGAACGCCATGTTCAGCGCGGCCACGTTCTCCATGCCGAGTTCCTGGAACAGGGGCTCGTTGCCGAGCCTCCGCGCCGAGTCACCCGTGCACTTCTCGTCGCCGCCCATGATCGCGAACTTCACGCCCGCCATGTGCAGCAGCTCTGCGAAGGCCTTGGTGGTCTTCTTGGCGCGGTCCTCCAGCGCACCCGCACACCCGACCCAGTACAGGTACTCGACCTCGGACAGGTCCTCGATGTCCTTGCCGACGACCGGCACCTCGAAGTCGACTTCCTTCGTCCACTCCAGGCGCTGCTTCTTCGCCAGGCCCCAGGGGTTGCCCTTCTTCTCCAGGTTCTTGAGCATCGTGCCCGCCTCGGAGGGGAAGCTGGACTCGATCATCACCTGGTAGCGGCGCATGTCGACGATGTGATCGACGTGCTCGATGTCCACCGGGCACTGCTCGACGCAGGCGCCGCAGGTGGTGCAGGACCACAGGACGTCCGGGTCGATGACGCCGTTCTCCTCGGCGGTGCCGATCAGCGGGCGCTCGGCCTCGGCGAGAGCCGCGGCGGGGACGGAAGCCAGCTGCTCCTCCGACGCCTTCTCCTCGCCCTCCATCGTCTTGCCGCCGCCGGCCAGCAGGTACGGCGCCTTGGCGTGCGCGTGGTCCCGCAGGGACATGATCAGCAGCTTCGGGGAGAGCGGCTTGCCGGTGTTCCATGCGGGGCACTGCGACTGGCAGCGCCCGCACTCGGTGCAGGTGGAGAAGTCCAGCAGGCCCTTCCAGGAGAACTGCTCGACCTGGGAGACACCGAAGACGTCGTCATCGCCCGGGTCGGTGAAGTCGATCGGCTTGCCGGCGGATGTCATCGGCTGCAGGGCGCCCAGGGCCGTCTCACCGGTCGCCTCGCGCTTGAACCAGATGTTCGGGAACGCCAGGAAGCGGTGCCAGGCCACACCCATGTTCGTGTTGAGCGAGACCGTGATCATCCAGATCATGGTCGTGCCCAGCTTGATCATCGCGAAGAGGTAGACGAGGTTCTGCAGCGCGCCGACGCTCAGGCCCTTGAAGGCCAGGACCAGGGGGTACGAGGCGAAGTACGCGGCCTCGTAGTGCTCTACGTGGTGCAGCGCGCCCTCCAGGCCGCGCAGTACGTAGATGGCCAGGCCGATGGTGAGGATGACGTACTCGACGAAGTACGCCTGGCCCATCTTCGAGCCCGCGAACCGCGACTTGCGGCCGGGCCGCGAGGGCAGGTTCAGCAGGCGGATGACCATCAGGACCGCGATGCCGATGGTCGTCATCGCCGCGATGAACTCGATGTACAGCTCGTACGGCAGGAAGCCGCCGATCACCGGGAGCGTCCAGTCGGCCTGGAAGAGCTGGCCGTAGGCGGTGATGATGGTCGGCGGCAGCGTCAGGAAGCCGATCGCCACGAACCAGTGGGCGAAGCCGACGATGCCCCAGCGGTTCATCCGCGTGTGGCCGAGGAACTCCCGCACCAGCGTCACACTGCGCGAATAGGGGTTGTCGGTCCGGCTGCCGGCGGGCACGGGCTGGCCCAGTTTGAAGTACCGGACGAACTGGCCGATGGCGCGTGCGAGCAGCGCAACGCCGACCACGGTCAGGACCAGCGACACGATGATCGCGGCGAGTTGCATTTCGGGGCTCCTCGGGCCTGCGAGGGTTCGAGATACCTGCGTGGGGCTCTTCGAGATTACCAAGCGGTATTACTAAGCGGTAACTTATGCGGTCGGTTTGAGACTACCCCCATCTTCCGTCGCACTGTAGCCAGCCGTGCGGTGATCTGCGTCGCTGAGGCTTGCCTTAAGATCCGAACGTGTTATTCGTACCAAATTGGTACATTCGCCCCTAACTTAGATCCGTGCTCTACGGGATCGCAGCCGCCACCACCGCCTTGCTCCTCGCCGCCGTGCTCACCGTGCTGCTCCGGGCCCCCGCCCGGCGCCTCGGTGTCCTCGACCGGCGGCGGCAGCGGCCGCTTCCGCTCTTCGGCGGAGTGGCCGTCGCGCTCGTCACCTGCCTGGTGACGGCCGCCGGGGAGTGGACCGGCGTCGCGCCGCTCGACGACGAGGTCGGCGATCTGCTCGTGGCCGGGGCGGTCGTCGCCCTGCTCGGGCTGGTCGCCGACGTGCGGCGGGTGAAGGCGCGGTTCCTGATCGGCGGTACGGCGGCCGCGGCGGCCTGCGTGGTGCCGTACGAGGAGACCGGGGTGCCGGGCGGGCTGCTCGCGGTGGGCTGGATCGTGTGCGTCGCCATCGGCTTCCGGTCGCTCGACCACACGGACGCCCTGGCGGGGACCCTGGGGGTCGTCACCGCCTTCGGTGTGGGTGTGTGCGCGGCGGCCGAGGTGATGGACGGGCTCGCCGCGCTGCTGAGCGTGCTGGCCGCCGCGCTGACCGGGTTCCTCATGCACAACTGGCCGCCCGCGCGCGTGGGGCTCGGTTCGTGCGGGTCCCTGTTCACCGGGTTCGTGCTCGCCTCGGCGGCCGTGTTCACCCGCACCGGATACGAACTGTCCTCCAGCGCCGGGGTGTTGTTCGCGCTCACGGCCGTGGCGGGCGCCGACGTCGTCCTCGTCGTCCTCTCCCGGCGGCTGGCCGGACGGCCCCTGCTGCGCCGCGGTCCCGACCACCTCGCGCACCGGCTGCGCCGGCTCGGGCTCACCCCGGCGGGCGTGACGATCCTGCTCGGTGTCGCCGGGTTCTCCGGGGTACTCGTCGGAGTCCTCGTGCACATGGGATGGGTGGCGGAGTCCCGGGTGTTGTGGGTGGTGGGGGGTGCCCTGCTCGTCGTACTCGCACTGCTGCCGATCCGGGTCTACGGCCCTCAGGGCCCTCAGGGCCCTCGTGGCACTCACGGCCCTCACCGCCCTCGCGACCCTCACGGTGCCGCCCGGAGATCCGCGTCACCGCAGGTCAGCACCCAGTTGCGTGTAAGGAACGGATAAGAGTTGAGTCCGTGCGACTCAGGTCTGTTGACCCAGCGCGGGGCGTCGTGCACACTTGAGTCCGTTCCACTCAAGTCAGCTGGAGGAATCACAATGGCACGTGCGGTCGGCATCGACCTGGGCACGACTAACTCCGTCGTCAGCGTTCTGGAGGGCGGCGAGCCCACCGTCATCACCAACGCCGAGGGCGCCAGGACCACGCCTTCCGTCGTCGCCTTCGCCAAGAACGGTGAGGTGCTCGTCGGTGAGGTGGCCAAGCGTCAGGCCGTCACCAACGTGGACCGGACGATCCGCTCCGTGAAGCGTCACATGGGCACCGACTGGAAGATCGAGCTCGACGGGAAGCCCTTCAACCCGCAGCAGATCTCCGCGTTCATCCTGCAGAAGCTGAAGCGGGACGCCGAGTCGTACCTGGGTGAGAAGGTCACGGACGCGGTCATCACCGTCCCGGCGTACTTCAACGACTCCGAGCGTCAGGCGACGAAGGAAGCCGGTGAGATCGCCGGTCTCAACGTCCTTCGTATCGTCAACGAGCCCACCGCGGCGGCCCTGGCCTACGGTCTCGACAAGGACGACCAGACGATCCTCGTCTTCGACCTCGGTGGCGGCACCTTCGACGTGTCCCTCCTGGAGATCGGTGACGGCGTCGTCGAGGTGAAGGCCACCAACGGCGACAACCACCTCGGTGGTGACGACTGGGACCAGCGGGTCATGGACTACCTGGTCAAGCAGTTCCAGTCCGGCCACGGCGTGGACCTGTCCAAGGACAAGATGGCCCTGCAGCGTCTCCGTGAGGCCGCCGAGAAGGCCAAGATCGAGCTGTCGAGCTCCACCGAGACCTCGATCAATCTGCCCTACATCACGGCCTCCGCCGAGGGCCCGCTGCACCTGGACGAGAAGCTCACCCGGGCCCAGTTCCAGCAGCTGACCGCGGACCTGCTGGAGCGCTGCAAGACGCCGTTCCACAACGTCATCAAGGACGCCGGGATCAGCCTCTCCGAGATCGACCACGTCGTTCTCGTCGGTGGCTCCACCCGTATGCCCGCGGTCGCCGAGCTCGTCAAGGAGCTGACCGGCGGCAAGGAGGCCAACAAGGGTGTGAACCCGGACGAGGTCGTCGCCATCGGCGCCTCGCTCCAGGCCGGTGTCCTCAAGGGCGAGGTCAAGGACGTCCTGCTGCTCGACGTCACCCCGCTGTCCCTCGGTATCGAGACCAAGGGCGGCATCATGACCAAGCTGATCGAGCGCAACACCACGATCCCGACGAAGCGCTCCGAGATCTTCACCACGGCCGAGGACAACCAGCCGTCGGTGCAGATCCAGGTCTACCAGGGCGAGCGCGAGATCGCGGCGTACAACAAGAAGCTCGGGATGTTCGAGCTGACCGGTCTGCCCCCGGCGCCGCGCGGCGTCCCGCAGATCGAGGTCTCCTTCGACATCGACGCCAACGGCATCATGCACGTGACCGCGAAGGACCTGGGCACGGGCAAGGAGCAGAAGATGACCGTCACCGGCGGCTCCTCGCTGCCGAAGGACGAGGTCGACCGGATGCGCCAGGAGGCCGAGCAGTACGCGGAGGAGGACCACCGCCGCCGCGAGGCCGCCGAGACCCGCAACCAGGGCGAGCAGCTGGTCTACCAGACCGAGAAGTTCCTCAAGGACAACGAGGACAAGGTCCCGGGCGACATCAAGACCGAGGTCGAGGCATCGGTC
Organism: Streptomyces sp. SA15; assembly: GCF_002291145.1. Taxonomy (GTDB): domain Bacteria; phylum Actinomycetota; class Actinomycetes; order Streptomycetales; family Streptomycetaceae; genus Streptomyces. The sequence continues at coordinate 198,980 of NZ_NTGE01000099.1, read as the reverse complement.
GAGGAGCTGAAGGCCGCGCTCAAGGGCGAGGACACCGCGGAGATCCGCACGGCCACCGAGAAGGTCGCGGCGGTCTCGCAGAAGCTGGGCCAGGCGATGTACGCCGACACCCAGGCCTCGCAGGCCACCGGTGGCGCGTCCGCCGGTGCCGAGGCTCCCAAGGCCGACGACGATGTCGTGGACGCTGAAATCGTGGACGACGAGCGCAAGGACGGTGCCGCGTGACGGAGGAGACCCCGGGCTTTGAAGAAAAGCCCGACGTCCCTTCCGGCGCCACCCCTGACGACGCCGAGCCGCAGGCCGCCTCCCCCACGAACGGCCCGACCGGCTCGGCCGGTTCGAGCACGGAGGGGGCGGCCCCGGCCGGGGACGCATCAGCACAGATCGCCGGCCTGACGGCGCAGCTGGACCAGGTACGCACGGCGCTCGGTGAGCGCACGGCGGACCTCCAGCGGCTGCAGGCCGAGTACCAGAACTACCGCCGCCGGGTCGAGCGGGACCGGATCACGGTCAAGGAGATCGCCATCGCGAACCTCCTGACCGAGCTCCTGCCCGTGCTCGACGACATCGGCCGCGCGCGGGAACACGGTGAGCTGGTCGGCGGCTTCAAGTCGGTGGCCGAGTCGCTGGAGACCGTCGCGGCGAAGATGGGGCTTCAGCAGTTCGGCAAGGAGGGCGAGCCCTTCGACCCGACGATCCACGAGGCCCTGATGCACAGTTACGCGCCGGACGTCACCGAGACGACGTGCGTGGCGATTCTGCAGCCCGGGTATCGCTTCGGCGAGCGCACCATCCGCCCCGCGCGGGTGGCCGTGGCCGAGCCTCAGCCGGGGGCGCAGACCGTCAAGGGCGAGGAGCCGTCCGAGGCGGCCGCCTCCGGTCAATCCGGCGCCGGCGACGACAAGGACAAGGAGAACGGTGGCCCGGACGAGGGCTGACGTTGAACCGACAGGAGAGGAGGGACGTCGAGGATGAGCACCAAGGACTTCATCGAGAAGGACTACTACAAGGTCCTCGGCGTCCCCAAGGACGCCACCGAAGCCGAGATCAAGAAGGCGTACCGCAAGCTGGCCCGCGAGTACCACCCGGACGCCAACAAGGGCAACGTCAAGGCGGAGGAGCGCTTCAAGGAGATCTCCGAGGCGAATGACATCCTCGGCGACCCCAAGAAGCGCAAGGAGTACGACGAGGCACGCGCCCTCTTCGGCAACGGCGGCTTCCGCCCGGGGCCCGGCGGTGCCGGCGGCTCCTTCAACTTCGACCTGGGCGACCTCTTCGGAGGCGGCGCCCCAGGCGGCCAGGGCGGCCAGGGAGCCGGCGGCTTCGGCGGCGGACTCGGAGACGTCTTCGGGGGCCTGTTCAACCGGGGCGGCACGGGCACGGGAACGCGTACGCAGCCCCGGCGCGGTCAGGACATCGAGTCCGAGGTCACCCTCAGCTTCACCGAGGCGATCGAGGGCGCGACGGTCCCGCTGCGGATGTCCAGCCAGCAGCCCTGCAAGGCCTGTTCCGGCACCGGCGACAAGAACGGCACACCGCGCGTGTGCCCGACCTGCGTCGGCACCGGCCAGGTGGCGCGGGGCTCCGGCGGAGGCTTCTCCCTCACCGACCCCTGCCCCGACTGCAAGGGGCGCGGCCTGATCGCCGAGCACCCCTGCCTGGAGTGCAAGGGCAGCGGCCGGGCGAAGTCGTCCCGGACGATGCAGGTCCGCATCCCGGCGGGCGTCACCGACGGGCAGCGGATCCGGCTGCGCGCCAAGGGCGCACCGGGCGAGCGCGGCGGCCCGGCCGGCGACCTGTACGTCACCGTGCACGTGGACGCCCACCCGGTCTTCGGCCGCAAGGGCGACAACCTCACGGTGACGGTTCCGGTCACGTTCGCGGAGGCGGCACTGGGCGGCGAGGTCCGGGTTCCCACTCTCGGCGGCCCGTCGGTCACGCTCAAGCTGCCGCCGGGCACGCCCAACGGCCGCACCATGCGCGCCCGGGGCAAGGGCGCGGTCCGCAAGGACGGAACCCGCGGAGACCTGTTGGTCACCGTAGAGGTGAGTGTCCCGAAGGACCTGACGGGGAAGGCTCGTGATGCGCTGGAGGCGTATCGCGAGGCCACTGCGGGCGAGGACCCGCGGGCGGAGCTGTTCCAGGCCGCGAAGGGAGCATGAAGCAGATGGACGGGCGTCGACGCAACCCGTATGAACTGACCGAGGAAACCCCGGTCTACGTCATCTCGGTGGCGGCCCAGCTCTCCGGCCTGCACCCACAGACCCTGCGCCAGTACGACCGCCTGGGCCTGGTCTCCCCGGACCGCACCCCCGGCCGGGGCCGCCGCTACTCGGCCCGCGACATCGAACTGCTCCGCCAGGTGCAGCAGTTGTCGCAGGACGAGGGCATCAACCTGGCCGGCATCAAGCGGATCATCGAACTGGAGAACCAAGTCGCCGCCCTGCAGTCCCGGGTCGCGGAACTGCAAGCGGCACTCGAGGGCGCCGCCGCGGCGATGCAGCAACGGGAAGCCGCGGTGCACGCGTCGTACCGCCGCGACCTGGTGCCGTACCAGGAGGTGCAGCAGACCAGCGCGTTGGTGGTGTGGCGGCCGAAACGGCAGCAGACGTCGGACTGACGAGGACTGCCGCGCACGTACACGTACGCGTATGTACACGAAAGGGGCCCGGAGAATCCTCCGGCCCCCTTTCGCATACTCAGGGTGCAGGGTGCTCAGGGCGCCATGACCGCCCAGTCGCCGCCGGCCGCCGACTCGGTGCCGTCGGCGTACAGGGCGGTCACCCAGTAGAAGTGGGTGGTGCCCTTGGCGGCGGCGGTGTCCACGTAGGAGGTGGCCGTCGTGGTGGCCGCCAGCTTCTCGTACGCCTTGGTGTCCGGGTTCCAGCGGTAGACCTGGTAGCCGGTGGCGTCGGCCACGTCGTACCAGGACAGGTCGACATTCCCCTGGTTGGGGATCGCCGTCAGCCGGACCGGCGAGTCCTCGGGCGTCGGCACGCTCGGCGTCATGTCGAGCTCGGTGACGCTCACGATCTCGCCCGACTTGCTCCACTCGTACGGGGAGTTCCAGGAGGTGTCGTAGGGGTCGACGAGGAAGCAGCGCTCCACGCCGTCCGGGAGGGTCGTGTACGTGTACGAGGTGACGTCGGGCGCCAGCCACACTTCCTGGTGCGCGGAGCAGACGCTGTCCTCCCCGTCCCGCAGGACCTCGCCCGCGTAGACGAGGTACCGGAACAGGTCGGGAGCCGGGTTCGCGTCCCAGTCCAGCTCGAAGCCGTACTCGGTCGGGGTGACCGTCACTCCGGTGACGGCGGGCGGCGGGGTGTCGTCCGCGCGCAGCCCGCTGACAGCGGCGGACCGCGCGGACTCGTTGCCCGCCGCGTCGAGCGCGCTCACCCGGTAGTAGTACGTGGTGCGCACCGCCGCCGAGGCGTCCTTGTAGGACAACTGATCCGTGCTGCCGATGCCGGTGTACGTGCCGTCCGCGCTCGCCGCCCGGTACACCCGGTACGACGTCGCGCCCTCGACCCCGCTCCAGCCGATCGTCAGCCCGCCCGCCTCGGAGTCGTCGGTGACCTTCAGCCCGGCCGGCACGCCGGGCGCGACCCGGTCGACGGTGGTCACGAGCTGGTCGGCGGTGCCGGCCGACTCGTTGCCGGCTTTGTCGTGGGCGCGGACCTCGTAGTAGTAGCTTGCGCCGGTCACCGGGAGGGTGCTGTCGGTGTACGACGTCGAAGTCGTCGTCGCGAGGGGCGTGCTGCCGTACGACGTGCCCTTGAGGCGGCGGTAGACGCGGTAGCCCGCGAGGTCCATCTCCTTGTTCTTCGCCCAGGTCAGCTTCGCCTTGCCGGTGGTGGTGTCGTACGACACCGAAGTCCCGGTCGGCGTCAGCGGCTTGACGGTGTCGACGGTCGCCGAGGTGCGGGGCGTGTAGGCGAACTTGACGTTCGCGGTGCCGGTCCAGTTGACGAAGTCGACGCGGAGGGTGTGCTTGCCGGAGGGGATGGTGACGTTGACGGTCTTCTTCACCGTCGTCGACACGTTCTTCCAGAGGTCGACCTTGCGGACGCCGTCGAGATAGACGCGGATGCCGTCCTGGGCGGAGGCGGCGAAGGAGAAGGGACCGCCGGAGCCGAAGTCCCGCGTCACGGACCACCGCACGCCGAAGTTGTTGCTCGGCAGGCCGGAAGCCGGGGTGCCCGTGCCCCAGTTCTGGTCGATCACGCTGTCGCAGTCGGTCTTCTTCGGCGTACCGGAGAAGGTGGTGTTGGCGAAGAACTGCCGCTTGAAGACGGGGGAAGTGCAGGTCGTGGCGGCCGACGCGGGCGCCGCGAGGGTCGTGAGCAGGCCGCCGGCGCTGGCGAGGACGACCGCCGGTGCCGTGGCCCGCAGGGCGAGGTTTCTCATGCTCATGCTCCGCTCGGCGGGACCACGACGGGGGCGAGGCCGGAGAAGGCCTCCGAGCCGTCCGCGGCGATGGTCGAGATCAGGTAGTAGCTGGTCGTGGCGCTCGGCGTGGCCGGGTCGGTGTAGCCGCGGGCGTCGGCGGCCAGGGGTACGTCGGTGAGCCGGACGTACTGGGCCGCCGTACGGTCCCAGCGGTAGACGTGGAAGCCGGTGGTCGTGCAGCCGGTGTGGCAGGTCCACGACAGGGCGGCGTGGCCTGTCTCGTCCGCGGTGGCGGACAGGTTCCAGGCGGCGGTGTTCGGGGGGACCTGGGACGGGGTGAGGTCGAACTCGTTGACGCTCACGTTGGCGGAGACGCTCTCCGGGTAACCCCTCAGCGTGTAGAGGGAGTTGTTGCTCGTGTCCACCGAGTCCACGAAGTAGAACCAGTTCTCGTCGTTCGGGACGTTGAGGTCGGTGAACCGGGTCGTGCCGGGCGGGAGCGTGGCGAGATGCTCGTAGGTGGCGGTGTCGCGGAGGTCGGTCGCCCGGAAGACGTTGTACGAGTCGAGGTCCGGGGCGGGGTTCTCGTCCCAGTCCAGGACCGTGCCGTACTCCGTGCTCGTGTGGGTCAGGCCGGTGACGGCGGGCGGCGGGGTGGTGTCCCTGAGGCCCGCGTAGGCCGTCCGCGAAGGCGCCGACTCACGGCCCGCGCCGTCGACGCTGGTGACGTGGTAGCCGTACCCCGTGTGCCGCTCGGCGGAGAAGTCGGTGCAGCCGTACTCCGGGTAGTAGTCGGCCTCGTTGCCCACCCGGTACGACTCACAGGTGACCTGCACGGGGACGGCGTTCGGGTCGGAGGAGTCCCAGCGGTAGACACGGAAGCTGGTCGGCGCCGCCTTCGACGTCGTCCAGCGCACCTCGATCCCGGTCTCCGCCTCGTTCGTGCGCGGGGTGTCCATGGAGGGCACGGCCAGCGGCCGGGCGAAGGCGAGGACCTGCGAGGTGGCGGTGTTGCCGGCGGGGTCCTTGGCGACGACCTTGTAGTACGAGGTGTCGCCGTAGGGCGCGGTCTCGTCCAGCCTGCTCGACCCGTACGAGATGCCCAGCTTGACGAACTCCCCGTCGGCGGCGGCCGCCCGGTAGACGTCGTACGTCACGCCGTAGGTGTCGTCCTGCCAGTCGAGGTTGACCCCGCGCACCGGGTCGTCGCTCGCGGACAGCACCGGCGTCAGCGGGGCCGTCTTGTCGACGGTGGTGACGAGCTTGTCGGCGCTGCCCGCCGACTCGTTGCCCGCCTTGTCCACGGCCCGCACCTCGTAGTAGTACGCGGCACCGGTGGGCAGGAGCGCCTCGGTGAACGAGGTGCCGGTGAGCGGGTCGCCACCGCTGACCCTGTAGTAGTCGGCCCTGCCCTTGTCCCGCCGGTAGACGCGGTACCCGGCGAGGTCCATCTCCTGGTTCTTCGCCCAGGTGACCTTGGCCTTGCTGGTGGCGGGGTCGTACGAGACCGCGGCGCCCGTCGGGGCAAGGGGCTTGACCTTGTCGACGGTCGCCGAAGTGCGGGGCGTGTAGGCGAACTTGACGCGGGCGCTGCCGGTCCAGTTCACGTAGTCGACGCGCAGGGTGTGCTTGCCGGAGGGGATGGTGACGTTGACGGTCTTGGATACGGTCGTGGAGGTGTTCTTCCACAGGTCGATCTTGCGGACACCGTCGAGGTAGACGCGGATGCCGTCCAGGCCCGAGGCGGCGAAGGAGAAGGGGCCGCCGGAGCCGAAGTCCCGCGTCACGGACCACCGCACGCCGAAGTTGTTGCTCGGCAGGCCGGAAGCCGGGGCGCCCGTGCCCCAGTTCTGGTCGATCACGCTGTCGCAGTCGGTCTTCTTCGGCGTACCGGAGAAGGTGGTGTTGGCGAAGAACTGCCGCTTGAAGACCGGCGAGGTGCAGGTCGTGGCGGCGGAGGCGGGTGCGGCGAGCGCGCTGAGCAGTCCGCCCGTGGTGGCGAGGACGACCGCGCTCGCGGCGGCGGTCGTGAAGCGGGGGTGATTCATCGAGTCCTTTTCCCTCGGGATCAGACCAGGTCCGGACGGATCCGCCAGGGGTGCGCGGCGGCGGTCTCGGTGCCGTCGGCCAGGACGCCGACGACGCGGTAGTAGGAGATGGATCCGAGCGGCTGGGTGGCGTCGGAGTAGGAGTGGTAGTAGTCGACGTTCTGCGGCGGCACGGTGCCCAGCAGGTCGTAGGTCCCCGTGTCGGGGTTCCAGCGGCTCACCCGGTACTCGGTGACGTCCGCGCAGAGGTCGCCCTCGCAGTGCCACTGGATCGGCCCGGCCGCCTCGGAGACCGTCCAGCCTCCGCCGCCGTGCATCGGGCCGCCGGAGTCCGCGCCGATGGGCTCACCCGGGGTGATGGCCAGCTCGGTGGCGTCCACGGTGGCCCAGGCCGAGGCGTTGCCCCACTTGTCCACCGCGTAGATCGCGTAGACGGCCGTCTCACCGTCCGGAACGCCGATGCACAGGGCGGCCAGTGGATCGTCCGTGCCCCTCACACAGGGGTTCGTCGCCTTGAATGAGCCGTCGGCCTGCCGCACGCCCTGCGCCGCCCAGTAGTAGGCGATGTCGTCGTCCGCGGCCGCGTTCCAGCGCAGCAGCATGCCGTCGGCGCGGGGCGTCGCGGTCAGGCCGGTGACGGGCGGCGGAGCGACGCCGTCGGCCGTGGTCACCGTGACGGTGTCGGAGGGGGCGGACTCGTTGCCCTGCCAGTCGGTGAAGGTGACGCCGTAGGTGTAGGTGGTGTCGAGCGCCCAGCCGGTGTCGTAGCAGGTGAACACGTACGTGTCGTTGCCGCTGTCGAGCGTGGTGGTGTAGTCGCAGTCCAGGCGTTCGGCGTCCGCGCCGAGGGTGCTGCCCGCGGAGCGGAGCACGGTGAAGCGGCCGTCGTTGTCCAACTCGTCGCGGGTGGGGTGTTCCGGTGCCTTCCAGGTCACCAGCACGTCGCCGCGGTGGGTGATCACCTCGAGGCTGTGCGGCGGGGCCGGAGCCGCGCGGTCGATGCTGTCGGAGCTGACCGGCGCCGAGTACGCGCCTGCGTTCCCCAACGCGTCGAGGGCGCGCACGACGTAGGTGTGCTGCGTCTCGGTGTGGCCCATGTGGTGCAGGTAGGAGGTGCCGGTGAGCGCCTTCACCAGTGTGTACGAGCCGGTGGCCGGGTCCCTCTCGTAGAGCTCGTAACCGACCGCGTCCGGCACGGCGTCCCAGCCCAGCACCATCCCGTAGAGGTCACCGTGGGCGGTGAGCCCTGTGGGCGCGGCCGGACCCGTGCGGTCCGGGGTCGTCACGCCCTGGTCGGCGGTGCCGGTGGAGGTGTTGCCGGCCTTGTCGTGGGCGCGGACCTCGTAGTAGTACGTCTGTCCCGTCGCGGGAGGGGTGTCGGTGTACGAGGTGGAGGTGGTCGTCGCCAGCGGGGTGCCCGGGAAGGAGGCGCCCTGGAGACGGCGGTACACCTTGTACCCCGCGAGGTCCATCTCCTTGTTCTTCGCCCAGGTCAGCTTGGCCCGGCCGGTGGCCTGGTCGTACGTCACGGCGGCACCGGTGGGCGTGAGTGGCTTGACGGTGTCGACGGTCGCCGAAGTCCTCGGCGTGTAGCTGAACTTGACGCGGGCGCTGCCGGTCCAGTTGACGTAGTCGATGCGGAGGGTGTGCTTGCCGGAGGGGATGGTGACGTTGACGGTCTTGGAGACGGTCGTGGAGGTGTTCTTCCACAGGTCGATCTTGCGGCTGCCGTCGAGGTAGACGCGGATGCCGTCCAGGCCGGAGGCGGAGAGGGCGAAGGGACCGCCGGAGCCGAAGTCCCGGGTCACGGACCAGCGCACACCGAAGTTGTTGCTGGGCAGTCCGGAAGCCGGGGCGCCCGTGCCCCAGTTCTGGTCGATCACGCTGTCGCAGTCGGTCTTCTTCGGCGTGCCGGAGAAGGTGGTGTTGGCGAAGAACTGCCGCTTGAAGACCGGCGAGGTGCAGGTCACTGCGGCGGAGGCGGGCGCGGCGGTGACAGTGAGCAGGCCGCCCGCGGTGGAGAGCACGACGGCGGTCGCGGCCGCGGCGGTCGTGCGTCTGGCTGGGTTCATGCGGTCCTTCAGTCCTGATCGTCAACGGCAGGCAAGCCGTTGACGATCACGACCGATAAGGACGGGGATTGGTTGTACAGGACTTGACTTGTTCCGCCGCTTATCCCATTTGCTGTCATTGATGGGGAATGTCTTCACGCAAGCCCCACACGTTAACGTTGCTATCTCATTGTGTGATTGCTCCTTGACGGTCACATGAAGGCCGCGTTGGCTTCGCTTCACCTGGGTCGCGATACGCGCCCTCGTCCGGAAGGCAAGCTCAGTGAACACCCGTACCCGTCGTAGCTCCCTGGCAGTGGCCGCAGGTTCCCTCACGCTTTCGCTGACGGCCTGTGGGGCACTGGGGGTAACCAGTGACAGCAGCGAGGCCAGCCCGACCAAGGGCAACGACATCACCGTGGGGCTGCTGCTTCCGGAGAAGGCGAACACGCGGTACGACAAGTTCGACTACCCGATCATCAAGGCGAAGGTCGCCTCGCTCACCGACAAGCAGGGCACGGTCGAGTACGCCAACGCCGACGCGAGCGCGAGCAAGCAGGCCGAGCAGCTGCAGAAGATGATCGACGACCAGGTCGACGTGATTCTGCTGGACGCCGTGGACGCGCACGCGATCGCGGACGGCGTGAAGAAGGCGAAGGACGCGGGCATCCCGGTCCTCGCTTACGACCGGCTGGCCGAGGGCCCGATCGACGCGTACGTCTCCTTCGACAACGCGCTGGTCGGCGAGGTGCAGGGGCGTTCCCTGATCGAGGCCCTGGGCTCGGACATCGACACATCCGACAAGATCGTCATGATGAACGGCTCGCTCACCGACCCCAACGCCAAGCAGTTCAAGACGGGCGCGCTCTCCGAGATGGAGGGCAAGGTGACGATCGCCAAGCAGTACGACACCACGGACTGGAAGCCGGAGAACGCCGAGTCCAACATGATGATGGCGATCCAGGCGATCGGCGCGAACAACATCGCCGGCGTCTACTCCGCCAACGACGGCATGGCCGGCGCCATCATCAAGGCCCTGAAGGCGGCGGGCGTCGACGAACTGCCACCGATCACCGGCCAGGACGCGGAACTGGCCGCGGTGCAGCGGATCGTCACGGGCGATCAGTACATGAGCGTGTACAAGCCGTACCCGAACGAGGCCGAGGCGGCCGCGGAGATGGCCGTGGCGAAGGTCCAGGGCAGGAACATCCAGTTCGACGCGCTGGCCTCGGAACGGGTGGACAGCCCCACGGACAAGGACATCCCCGCACAGTTGCTCCCCGTGGTCGCCCTGACGAAGGACAACATCAAGTCCACGGTGATCCAGGACGGTATCTACAAGGTGTCCGACATCTGCACGGGCAAGATCGAGAGCGCTTGTGAGGCGGTTGGGCTGAAGTAGGGGGTTCTTCGTGTTCGCGCCGGCGTAGCTCAGTCGAGCCAGGAAAGCGGGTCTTCTTCGTCTTCCCCGGATTCCGTAACCGTCGTGAAGGTGAGGGGAACTCCCAACTCCGCCAGACGGGCAAGGTTGTTCGGGGAGATGTGGAGCCGGGATCCTGACTCGGCAACACCCGAGAGGTCGACCTTCGCGGATATTCCCGCCTTCTTCAGCGCGTCGAGCGCCGACTCGCGGCGGCCCAAGAAGCCGACAAGTCCTGCAGCCTGTTCATCGGCGGTTTTCGAGTGCCGTTCGTCAACCGTGAGCGTGGCCCAGCCCGGTCCGGAATAGGCACCCATGCCTTCAGGCAGGGAAAGCTCTTCACCGGTGGCGTTCTGCAGTGCGGAAAACAGGGCGGCGGAATCCACTCCTCGCCCCGAAACCACCAGGGACGTACTCAGGTTGCCCCAAGGCTTCAATTTCACTCCAGGTCCCTCAGCGTTCGTTCATATTGGCTGCGACCCTCAAGGGGAACCCCAGGAGGGCGATTCGCTTGACTTCTTCTGGCTGGAGGGCGAGGGTGCAGTCGTTTCCGGCGAATCCGTAGATGCTGACCACCACCTCGTATCCCCGTTCGGTCAGTACCGTGAGCTCGGTCCGCTTGCTTTCCACGATGGAAAGGATGTTGTCCAGCTGCTCGTGAAAGTCCCGGGTGATGTGCTCGTTGCAGGTGATCCCCCACAGTCCGTCGACGTCGCCCGGCCGATGCCATTTGCTGGGGCCCGGGTTGCGCACACCAGTAGGCTCGATACCCAGGAAGGACGTGATCTCCTCGGGCTGGAGATCTCCTCCCGCGATGTCGAGTGACACATCCGTCAGCACCCACTGGCGCTTCTTTGTTACATTCATGCACGGCTCCTTACAGGTCGAGACATCCTACGTGAGCTCGCGGCACGCCGCCCAGTGGACATTTCCCATGCCGGGCTCCAGCAGATCTTTCAGTGCGGTTCGTTGGCCGACGGTCGTCGAATTCTCGAACACGCTGAAACCTCCGGCGCCCGATGGAGCGGGAGGCCCCAATGTGTAGTTCGGAATGACATCGCCCCCCTTGAACGTCTCCACGTACCCTCCCGGATAGACGCCTCGCTCGACGGTCAGGCCGTTGAGTCCGGGAAGTTGGTCTCCGTGTTGCACGTAGAAAGAGATGGAAGTTCCCTCGGGGACCACGATGTCGCCGGCCTTGGGTGCGAGATAGCCATGGCCGGCGAAGACTTTCTCTCCGTCCGGGCGGCCACCGGCGAGAACCCGGTCCGCGTAGTAACGGCCGTCAGTGTCCGGCCAGTCCTTCTTGATGATCTCCGGCTTGCTGTCTTTGAGTGCCTGCATGACGTCGGCACGCTCGGGCATGGGATCCCCGGCACCTCGGCCCCCCTCGGGCTTGAAGCCGTCCCGCGCCGCGCGCTGTGCCGCCGTCTCCAGGCCTTCCTTCGTGGCCATGCGGAGTCCGCCGCGGGCCAGGCCGGCGCCTTTGGTGCCGATGAGTTCGGGGATGAGGCGGCCGACGAACTCGGAGGGGTCCTTCTTGAACCCGTCGACGGCGGCCTGGACGACGCGTTCGGGGTGGGCGGCGGTGGAGGTGAGGCCGGAGAGCGTTCCTCGGAACTCGCCACCAACGTGCACCTGCACACCAAGGGCTCGCACTCGTCGCGGAGATGGCGGACAGGTGGGGCGTGGTGGCGGATCGGGCGGGGCGGTATGTGAAGGGGGTTTGGAGTTGCTGTCGTTGGAGTGTGCTCAAGGGTGTTCTGGTGAGCAGGAGTGAGTGCTGGTGGTCTTGGCCGTGCGCGTGTCGGCCATGGACTGGCCCTTTCCTGCGAGAACGGATGTTCTTGTATCGAATGCGTGACCTTTGCTGGCGGGCCTCGTTGGATGCGGTGACGGGATCTTCGGACGGAGCCGGGCAGGGGGTGACGGGGTGGGCGGGCTGCGGTCACTGGCCAAGCCGTTCGTCGCGACCGGCCCGAGCGGTGTGTCCGTGCGGACCCGCCTCAAGCATCTGACGCCGCAGGACGAGAAGGTCCTGGGGCTGGTCGGCGCGCATCTCGGCTCGCTCGCCTCGAAGGACCTCAAGGCCCGCTGCGCGGACGCTCTGGAGCACTCCGCTGACACGTGGGCGGTGCGCAAGCGGGAGCTGACGGCGATGTCGTCGTCGCGGTGGGCAGGCAGCATCACCAAGGCCACCCATGATCAGTGGGCGCTCGCCCGCCGCTGCCAGTCCGCCCACATCCAGGGCCTGGAAGCGGGCATCGCCACGATCGCGCACCGGTTGTCGCTCCCGGTCGGGCAGAAGGGCAGCAAGAAGACGCCGGGCGGCTACCGTTCCCGTCAGGAGTGGCACGCCAAGGCCCGCCGCCTGCACATCCTCGAAGACCGGCTGGCTGCCGAGAAAGATGACCGCGAGGCCGGCATCGTGCATGTGATGAGGGGCGGCAAGCGCCTGGCCCGCACCCGCCACCACCTCGACACCGCCCAGCTCACCGAGCACCAGTGGCGTCGACAGTGGGAAGCCGAACGCTGGTTTCTCGCCGCCGACGGCGAGTCCGGGAAGCGATACGGCAACGAGACCATCCGCGTCAGCCCCCAGGGCGAGGTGAGCGTCAGGCTGCCCGCCCCGCTGGCAGACCTGGCGAACGCGAAGCACGGCCGCTATGTGCTCACCGCCCGTGTGAGCTTCCCGCACCGGGGGCAGGAATGGGCCGACCGTGTCGAGGCGAACCGGGCCGTGGCCTACCGCATCCACTACGACGTCGCACGCGGGCGCTGGTACCTCACCGCGTCCTGGCAGTACGCACCGACGCAGACGATCCCGCTTCAGGCTGCCCTGGCCGAGGGCGTGATCGGCGTGGACACCAACGTCGATCACCTCGCCGCCTGGCGCCTGGATGTCCACGGCAATCCGATCGGCACCCCGCGCCGCTTCTTCTACGATCTGTCCGGCACCGCGCAGCATCGCGACGCCCAGGTCCGTCACGCCCTCACGCGGTTGCTGAACTGGGCGAAGACCTGTGGCGTCACAGCGATCGCGGTGGAGGACCTGGACTTCGGCGCGGAGAAGACCCGGGAGAAGCACGGTCGCAAGAAACGCTTCAGACAGCTGATCTCCGGCATGCCCACCGGGAAGCTCCGCGCCCGGCTGACCTCGATGGCCGACCACACGGGCATCGCGATCATCGCCGTGGACCCGGCCTACACCTCCCGATGGGGCGCCCAGCACTGGCAGCGCCCACTGACCTCGAAAAACCGCACCACCACTCGCCACGACGCGGCCGCCGTGGCGATCGGCAGGCGCGCCCAGGGACACCCGATCCGGCGACGGACGGCACCGCCCCACGACGACCGGAGTGATCGTCGTGGGCATCGGACCGTCCAGGCCAGGCCGGAGGTCCCCGGGCGTGAGGAAACCCGCCCCCGCATTCCCGGACCACGCACCAGATGCGTGCCGCCCGGATGCGGAGCGAACGCGGGGGACCAGAACGCCCAACACCGTTCGGGGCGTTCGGCTGAGCATGCGTCCTGGCAACAGGACTCACTCCCGCTCAGTCTTTAGGAACGGTGTGGTTCGAGCTGGGCGGAGGGCCGGGTGTCGGGAGCACTCCATCGGGTGATCCGTCCCTCAACGTCGTCCGACCTCTCGAATGGCGTTGCTAGACATGGATCCGTGCAGTTCACATGCACTCAAGGAACCCTGGCCGCCGAAAGGGGGCGCTCGGAGTGCTGTTGAATTTCCGTACGGCCAATCACCGCTCCATTCGTGACGAGCAGCAGCTCAACCTGAGCCCCGTCTACGACGCGGACAGGCCGGAGGCCGCCGACTGGGAGGCCGTCCCGGTGGCTGCGATCTTCGGCGCCAACGCTGCCGGGAAGTCGAACGTCGTAGACGCCTTCCGCTTCATGCGGGACATGGTCTGCTACTCGCACCGTGAGGCCGAGCCGGGCGGCGGCATCGAGCGCACGCCCTTCGCCCTGGACCCCGAAGAGATCGCTGAACCCTCTTGGTACGTCGTCGACCTACGGCTGGACGGCGTGCGCTTCACGTACGGCTTCAGCATCGACGACGAGCGGGTCCTGGAGGAGTGGCTCTACAGCTACCCCAAGGGCAGAAAAGCCAAGGTCTTCCACCGTTCGGGCGACGACATGGAGTACGGGGACGCCCTGCGTCACTCGCGTCGCGAACTGGACCTGGTCAGCGGCATCACTGAACCGAACAGTCTCTACATCTCCGTCGCGGCCCGGGCCAAGCAAGACTCGGTGCGGCCGGTGTACGACTGGTTCGCCCGGTCGGTCCACTGCCGTCCGGAGTCCCGTACCCGTACGTCTCACACCTTGGTGTACGACGCTCGGATGCTGGAGGACCCGCGGCTGGCTCCGGCGATCGTCGAGCTGCTCCGAGCGGCGGACCTGGGAATCAAAGACGTCGGGGTGGAGTACGTCGAAGAACTTCGGCCCTCGCGGCGTGGCACGTCAAGTACGCTTGTCCAGCAGGAGCTTCCCGGGATGGCGTCGGACGAGGAGAAGACGCACCGGCTTCCCGGCCGTTCGCGCCGCAGCCAGCCCCGGGTCTGGGTGGAGCAGAGGGGCCGCCACGGCACGGTGAGGCTGGGACTCGGAGACCAGTCCGAGGCAACCCGGCGGCTGTTCTCCTTCGCGGGGCCGGTCCTGGAGACACTCGGCCGTGGCGGACTGCTCGTACTGGACGAGATCGACGCGAGCCTGCATCCGCGCCTTACGGCTCACCTCATCCGGCTCTTCCAGCAGCCTGATTCCAATCCGCTCGGTGCACAGCTCGTCCTCACCACGCACGACGCGAGCCTGCTGGGCCGCAGCGAGGGCGAGGACATCCTCAAACGCGACCAGATCTGGTTCGTGGAGAAGGACGAGTTCGGCGAGACGACACTGTTCCCGCTGTCCGATTTCCGGCCCCGCCAGGAGGAGAGCCGGGAACGGCGTTATCTGGGGGGAAGCTACGGCGCGGTGCCCGTGCTCAGCGACGAACGATTCGCGACAGCGGTCGCGGCGAGGTGAGGGCTGGTCGACGGCTGTCACAAGGGCTCGCAGCCTGGCTCCCCCGGGCAAGGAACACGAGGTCAATCCGGCGACTGGGGCCTGGACGCTCGTGGAGCGGATCGCCGGTCAGCAGTGACGAGTTGACGATGTCAAGGAGAGCAGGCGTGATCGGTGACGATCCGGACGAGGCCGAGCTGGACAGGGTCCTTTGGCGAGTGTGGCGAGCCGTGGAACTCCCCGAGGGGTACCGCGCCGAGATCATTGAGGGTGCCCTCGAAGTCCAGCGCATCGGCCGAGTGCGGCACGCGGGGATCGTCAACCGGCTGCGTCGCGCGCTGTCCGAGAGCGAGATGGGGGACGAGTCCGGCGCCTTCCAGGGTCTTGCGGTCGTCCACCGGCGCAGTGTGTGGATTCCGGATCTCGTGATCGCCCGGCTCGATGCGGGCGCGGACAGCGAGGACATCGGGGTCCTCGCCTCAGCTGTGCACCTCGTCGCGGAGGTGGTCTCCCGAGGCGAACGGCATCAGGACCGGGACCGTGTCAAAAAGCGCCGTGCATACGCCCGCGCCGACATCCCCGTCTACGTGATCATCGATGACTACGACGGCCAAGGCTCTGTCACCGTCCTCACCGATCCCCGGCCCGACAAGGCCGACTGGGGTGGGATCCACCGCGTCCCCTACGGCACCGACATCACCATCCCCAAAGGCCCTGCCAAGGGCTTCGTGATCGGAGAAGCGATCACGGGCCCGAAGCGGGCCTGAGGGTCACCAAACCGAGCCCAGGGCCGGTGTGATCTCTACGTCATGAGCGGTCTGATGAAGGCGCTCGACGAGATGGTCGTGGAAGAACACCGCAACTGAACGCCGGTCGTAGCCCGCATCGGTGACTGCTCACCACCCCCCGTTCGTCACGTACACCGCGTACGGGACCAGGACCGCCGGCAGAGTCAGCAGGCGTGGCTTGAGGGGGCGGCCGGCGTACAGGGGGCGGAGGACGTCGAAGAGGAGGAGCAGGAGGAGGACAAGGGCGCCGATCCAGATCAGGGCGATCAGGGCGAAGCCGTTGTTCTCGATCTGGTCGTAGGTGCAGCCGTCCAGGTCGCGGCGGCCCAGGTCGTCGTACTCGCAGTGGCCGTAGGCGATGTACCAGCGCGCGCAGAGGACGGCGAGGGCCGCGGGGACACCTATCAGGAGGTGAACCAGGAGCGGTGGCAGGTAGCCGCGCAGTGCGGTGACGGCGGTACGCATCCGGCCACCTCACCAGGGCAGGGTCGGCCGGGCTATGGCGGAAGCCACTCCTCCGGTCACAGGGCCGTCACAGCGGCCTCAGCGCTCGTTCAGCGTGCCGGGAACCTCGCGTGGACCTCCCCGGGCGGCCCTCCGGTAGCGGACGAATACGGCGGCACCGGCCTGCTCGGCGGCCAGGCACTCCAGCTCGGCGTGGGGGCCATCGATCGGGAAGAGCCGCCGGCCGGTGCCGAGGACGGTGGGGAAGGTCAGCAGCCGGTACTCGTCGACCAGGTCCGCGGCCATCAGCCGGTCCACGACGCTCAGGCTCCCGGTGATGACCACGTCGCGTCGCTCGCGCTTGACGGCGTCGACCGGATCGCCGTCGAGGAGCCGGGAGTTCGCCCACACCGATGTGTCGGCGTGGGTCAGGGTGCGGGAGGCGACCAGCTTCGGGACGGCGTTCATCCGCGCGGCGAACGGGTCGTCGCGGCCCGGCCAGAGCCGTGAGAACAGCTGCCAGGTGGCGCGCCCGAGCAGCAGTACTCCCTCGTCCAGCGTGCGGCCGAGCCGGAACTTGTCCCCGGCGACCGCCTCCGGGCCGTGCCGGAATGCCCAGCCGCCCAGCGGCGTGCCGGCGGACCCGTCCGGGTCGGACACGATCCCGTCCAGGGTGATGAACTCGATGACGATGACGCTCACGATGAGATTCCCTTCGGTTCGGTGCTCACCGGTACGTACCGGCCGCACCGCCCCGACTCATCGCTCCCGGCGGAACTCGTTGCCGGCAATCCCGCCCGGCAGCTCGAAGGCGTCGAAGACGCGCGGATCGGCGAACACGACGTTGCGCGTGATGCGGCCGTCGGTGACGGTGAAGACCTGCAGGGTGTGCAGACGGCACCCGCCACCGGGCTCCGGCGCGTACGCGGCGAGCGCGGGCTGCCCGTTGGCGGTGAGCCCCCGCATGCCCCAGCCCACGCCACGCATCCGGAACACCCGCTCCAGGAACCGGCCGTAGTCCCGGCTACCCCGGTACCACAGCGGCACCGGAGGCATCTCCAGCACCGCGTCGTCGGCCAGCAGCCGCACCAGCGCGGGTACATCCGCCGCCTCGAACGCCCGCATGTACCGCTGGACCACTGCCCGCACCTCGGGATCGTCCGGCTCGGTGACCGCACCGGCATCGCCCACGTCGGCGAGGGCGGCACGGGCGCGCTGCAACGCGCTGTTGACGGCCGCGACCGTGGTCCCCAACTGCTCGGCGACCTCGGCGGCGGTGAACGCCAGCACCTCGCGCAGCACCAGCACCGCCCGCTGCCGCGCCGGCAGGACCTGCACCGCCGCCACCCACGCGAGCCGCAGATCGGCCCTGACCTCCACATCGAACCGCGCGTCGGGGAACGGCTGAAGCCAGGGCACATCGAGCGCCGGCATCAGTGGCGCCTCGGGATCGTCGCTCGGCATCCCCAGCCCGGACGGCAGGGGACGCCGCCCGCGCCCCTCCAGCGCGGTCAGGCACACATTGGTCGCGATCCGGTACAGCCAGGTCCGCACCGACGCGCGCGCCGGGTCGTACCGGTCACGGGCCTTCCAGGCACGCAGCAGCGTCTCCTGCACCAGATCCTCGGCCTCGTGCACCGAACCCAGCATCCGGTAGCAGAACGCCACCAACTCACCCCGGTACGCCTCGAAGTCCACAGGCTCATCATGCTGCAGCGGTCAGAGGATGCGGCGGTGGGCCTCGGATCTCGCGGGCCTGCCCGGTCAGAGCTCGCGGGAGCACCGGAACGCTACGTTGACTCCATGTACTCGACCCAGGTCTCACGGCACGTCAACGCCCCACGCCCGGCCGTCTACCGAGCACTGGTCGACGCGGACGCGATCGCGCGATGGCGGGTGCCGGACGGTATGAGCAGTCACGTGCACGAATTCGAGGCCCGCGAAGGGGGCAGGTTCCGTGTCTCGCTCACCTACGAGGCTCCGGGCGGAGGCGGCGTCGGCAAGTCGGCCGCGCACACCGACACCTACCACGGTCACTTCGCGAGGCTCGTGCCGAACGAGCAGGTCGTCGAAGTGCTCGAGTTCGAGTCGGATGATCCCGCGCTGCGCGGCACGATGACGATGACGACCACGCTCACCGACGCGGACGGTGGCACCGACGTGCTCGTGGTGCACGAAGGGATCCCCGACGCCGTGCCCGCCGCCGGCAACGAGACGGGCACACGCATGGCCCTGGACAACCTCGCTCGGCTCGTCGAGGAGGGTGAGCGTTCCTGGTAGGACGACCTCAGGTCGGCACGCGGATTCCCGGTTCCGAGCGCAGGCGGAAGCCGCCGTTCTCGCGGCGGACGACACCCGCGGACGGCTCGGGGAAGTGGGTGCCCAGCAGCAGGGTGTCGGTGTCGGCCAGTGCGTCGAGGAGGCGGCCCCGGGTGCGGCGGGCCTGACGTGGGTGGCCGGGGGTGTGGCCGGGGGCCGGGACCAGCCGGATGCCGTCGGCCACCTCGCGCCCGCGTTCGGGGACGTCGAGAAGGTCGTACTGTCCGCTGTCGCGGACGGGGTCGACGGGGTCGCGGAACATCTGGCGGCGGGCCTCGTCCATCTCGGCGGCGGCCCAGTGGTCCGCTTCGGTACGGCTGGTGAGGTAGCGGGCGTGGGAGAAGGCGGGCGTGCCGAGGTTCCAGGCCGGGCAGGCGTCGATGTTCCCGCTGAGGCGTGTCTTATTGGCAGATCTGTTCCACCGGCGCGGCCACGTGACCTGCGGTTTTCCCTCGCGGGGGTGGAACAGATCTGCCAATTACCCACGCCCACCCGCCCACCGGCCACCGGCCGCCGCCCGCCCACCGGCCACCGGCCGCCGCCCGC
>NZ_NTGE01000099.1:0-179946 GCF_002291145.1 Streptomyces sp. SA15 | reverse complement strand
ACCGGCCACCGGCCGCCGCCCGCCCACCGGCCGCCGCCCGCCCACCGGCGGCCACCCGTCCGCTCACGCCACCCGCGTGAACTCCACCGTCACCTCCGGCGGGCCCCCGGCCACCCCCCGGTACACCCCCTTGTGCGGAGTGACGTCGTCGTAGTCCCGTCCCCGGCCGACCACGACATGGGACTCGTCGGCCCTCGTCCGGTTCGTGGGGTCGTAGCCGCACCAGTCGCCCGCCCAGTACTCGACCCAGGCGTGGGACTGCCCGGCCACCGGGCGGTGGAGCTCGGCCTCACGTTCCGGATGCAAATACCCCGACACGTATCGGGTGGGCAGGCCCAGGCCCCGCAGCATGGCGATGGTGAGGTGGGCGATGTCCTGGCAGACGCCCGCGCCCTGTTCCCAGGCCTCGGCGGGGGCGGTGTTCACGTTCGTCACGCCGGGGAGGAAGGTCACCCGGTCGGCGATCAGGGACGATACGGCGATGGCGGTCTCGTGCGGGTCGAGGCCCGCCGCCGCGTCCCTCGCCAGGTCGTGGAGCTCGTCGGGGACCGTCGTACGGGGAGTCGCGGCCGCGAATTCCAGCAGGCGGGTGCGTGCCGTCTCATCGGCGATGTGCGGCCAGGTCGGCGCGGCCGGCAGGGCTCCCGGCGGCTGGGTCTCGACCAGGCTGGAGGCGGTGATGGTGAGGTCCGCGTGCGGGTCCATGAGGTCGAAGCCGGTGACCTGGGTGCCCCAGTAGTCCCAGTACGACCAGGTGGCGGCCGTCGGGCTGATGGTGACCCGGGCGTCCAGGGTGGTCTGGCCGGGCAGCGTCAGCGGGGTCATGCGGAGCTCGTTGTGCGAGGAGACCGCGGCCTGGGCGTACGAGACCCGGGTGACGTGCCGGATACGCAGGCGGCGGACGCCCTGGGTGGTCAGCGTGGTCATCATGGTCATCTCAGGCACCTTCCTGGGCCCACTCGACGGGCCCCTGATAGGGGAAGAACCGCTCCGCCACGGCGTCGGCCGACGCCATGCAGGACTGCTGCAAGTCCCGTAGCAGCAGAGGCAGTTGGTCTTCCAGTGCCTGTGAGTCCAGATACTCCAGGCGGGTGCGCATCCGGCCGATCGGGCGGCGCGCCGGGTCCTGGCGGGGGCGGCCGAGCGAGGACAGGCACTCCTCCGCCGTCGTCAGCGCGTGCAGCGCGGAGCGCGGGAAGTCCCGGTCCAGGAGCAGGAATTCGGCCACGCGCGGAGTGTCGCCGAAGCCGCCGTACACGCGCGCGTACGCCTCGTCGGCGCCGGACGCGCTGAGCAGGGTCGGCCAGTCGGGCGCGTGCGGGGCGTCCAGCACGCGCACCGCGAGCAGTCGTACGGTCATGTCCACCCGTTCCAGGCTCCGGCCCAGGACGACGAAACGCCAGCTGTCGTCCCGGCTCATCGTCGAGTCGGCGAGTCCGAAGAAGAGGGCCGCCCGGCGGCGTACCAGCTCCAGATACGCGTACGGACCCGTCCGCCGCGCCGCCAGCCGCTGGTCCTCCAGCGCGTGCCACGTCGAGTTGAGGCACTCCCACATCTCCGACGACACCGCCTCGCGGGCACTGCGCGCGTTCAGCCGCGCCGCGCCCAGCGCGCCCTCGATGGAGCCGGTCGAACGGGAGTCGAAGGCCAGCTGGTCGAGGACCTGCTGCATGTCGACGCGTTCGTCGCCCGCCTCCATGCCGAGGATCGCGTACAGCGACCGGCAGGCCACGTTCTCGTCGCGCCAGGGGTCCTCCAGCATGCGGTGCAGATAGGCGTCGAGGATGCGGCCCGTGGCGTCGGCCCGCTCGACATAGCGGCCGGTCCAGGTCAGGGCCTCGGCTATGCGGGAGAGGATCACGTCGTTCACTGTTGTTGCGCCCCTTCCTGTACGACGGTGGGGGTGCCGTCGGGTCCCAGCTGGCGGGGCGCGACGTCGAGGGGAGAGCCGGCGCTCAGGGGCGCGGGGGTCTGAGCCGGCCCTTCCGCCAGTACCCAGGTGTCCTTCGAGCCGCCGCCCTGGCTGGAGTTGACGATCAGGTTGCCCTCCTGGAGGGCGACCCGGGTCAGGCCGCCCGGGAGGACCCAGACGTCGTTGCCGTCGTTGACGGCGAAGGGCCGTAGGTCTATGTGGCGCGGCGCCATACGGTCCCCCGCGAGGGTGGGGGAGGTCGACAGGGCGACGGGCCGCTGGGCGATGAAGCCGCGCGGGTCGTCGATGACGGCCCTGCGGGTGCGCTCCAGTGTCTCGGCGTCGGCCTTCGGCCCGATGACGATGCCCTGCCCGCCGGCCCCGTCGACGGGCTTGATGACCAGCTGGTCGATCTGGTCGAGGACCGCGTCCAGCTGGCCTGGTTCGTCCGGCCGGAAGGACTCCACGTTGGGCAGAATCGGTTCCTCGGAGAGGTAGTAGCGGATCAGGTCCGGCACGAACGTGTACAGGAGCTTGTCGTCCGCGATGCCGTTGCCGACCGCGTTGGCGAGGGTCACGTTTCCGGCCATGGCCGCGCTGAGGATGCCGGGGCAGCCGATCACCGAGTCGGGGCGGCAGTGCAGCGGATCGAGGAAGTCGTCGTCGAGGCGCCGGTATACGACATGGACGGGCACCTCGCCGCGTGTGGTCCGCATCCACACCCGGTTGTTCCGGCAGAGCAGATCGTGCCCCTCGACCAGCTGCACGCCCATCAGCCGGGCGAGCAGGGCGTGTTCGAAGTAGGCGGCGTTGCTGGGGCCGGGCGTCAGGACGACGACCCGCGGGTCCTGGGTGCCGTCGGGAGCGGCGGCGCGCAGGGCGGCGAGCAGCCGGTGGCAGTAGCCGTCGACGGGCAGGACGTGCTGCTCGGCGAAGAGGGAGGGGAAGATCCGGGTCATCGCCCGGCGGTTCTCGATGACGTACGAGACCCCGCTGGGCACCCGCACGTTGTCCTCCAGGACCCGGAAGTCCCCGGCCTCGTCCCGTACGAGGTCGATGCCGGCCACGTGGATGCGCACCCCGCCCGGAGGTTCGACGCCGTGGGCCGCGCGGTGGAAGTGGGGGGAGTTGAGCAGCAGCCGCCAGGGCACGACGCCGTCCTCGAAGGCGCGGGCCGGGCCGTAGGCGTCGGCGAGATAGGCCTCCAGGGCCCTGACTCTCTGGCTCACGCCGCGTTGTATGAGATCCCATTCGAGGGCGTCGAGGATCCTGGGCACGAGGTCCAGCGGCCACGGCCGCTCCTCGCCCGCGAAGGCGTAGGTCACGCCCCGGTCCGTGAACGCCCGGGCCATCTGGTCCGCCCGGAAGCGCAGTTCACTCGGCTCGATCGGCTGAAGTGCCGCCAGCACCGGCTCATAGGCGGTCCTGACCTCACCCGGCCGCTCAAACATCTCGTCCCACGCGTCGGCCAACGCGTACGCGTCAAATATGTCCGCCATGGCCTGACGTTAAGTGCGGTATGTAACGCGGCGATCTCTGCGGGATTTCAGGCAGCTCACGTGCGGAACGGGCGCGTCCGCGACCGCCCGTGTCGCCGGGCACTCGGCACCCCCCGGGTTCCGGGGCGGGTTCGGCGGGTATTCGGCCGATGCAGGACACCACCATCAGCTTGTTGCAACGGAGCGGGCGGAGGCCTGGAAATAGCGGGTCGTACGGGTGCTTTCCGGTGCCGGTGGCGCGGGGAGCCGTGTTGCGGACCCGGTACGGTCCGCGCATAGTGGCGCTGCGGAAGAGCTGGAACGGGGGGTGGGACGGGGCGATGGCCGGGCACGGGACGGACGAGCATCCCCACGGTGCTGACCGACTGTGCGGGGTCGGGGATCGCGTGTATTCCCGGGCCGTACGGCGCGGTCGCGTGTCGCGCGCGGATGCGGATGCCGTGCCCTGCCTCCTCGAGCTGGCCCTGCTGCACCCGGACCCCGACGACATGGACTGGCTGGTGCCGACGGCCCCGCAGGAGGTCATGACGCGGCTGCTGCGCGGGGTGTACGACGAGGTCAGCGCGAGCCAGCGGCGGGTGGGCTCGGCGGTGGCCGCCTTCGAGTGGTACGCCGGTCTCGGCCCGCGGCTGCCGGCCGCCGCCGCGGAGGGCAGCGCGATCCGGGTCCTGGACGGCCTGTCCCGTATCCAGGCCGCGATGGACGAGGCGACGGAGGCGTGCACGACCGAGGTCCTCACCGTCCAGCCCGGCGGCATCCGCCCCGAGCACGAGCTGACGGAGGGCCTGCACCGGGCGCTCGCGCTGCGCGGGCGCGGGGTGCGCATGCGGGACCTGTACACGCACGTGGCCAGGCACGGTCAGGGCCTGCTCAACTACCTGGAGCTGATGGGCGGCGCGGTGCAGGCGCGCACCTTGGACGAGGTGATCGACCGCCTGATCCTCTTCGACCGTACGGTCGCCTTCATCCCCGCCAACGCCGACCGCACCCTCGCCCTGGAACTGCGCCACCCGGCCCTCGTCGAGTACCTGGGCACGGTGTTCGAACGGCTGTGGCGGCTGGCGATCCCGCTCACCGCCCCGCTGCCCGACACCGGCATCGAGGGCATCTCGCACCGGGAGCGGTCCATCGCGGCGCTGCTGGCGGAGGGCCACCAGGACGCGGTGATCGCGGAACGCCTGGGCATAAGCGTCCGTACCTGCCGCGCGCACATCGCCCGTCTGTCGGAGACGCTGGGCGCGGCCAGCCGTACCCAACTCGGCGTGCGCATCGCCCAGGTGGGCCTGGACGGCCCGGCCCGCCGTCCCGCCGAGGTCACCCCGTTCCGGGATCCTGCTGCAGAATCCCGGACTGCGCTATGAGGTAGCCGAGCTGGGCGCGGCTGCCGCTGCCCAGGGCGGTGGCGAGTTTGGCTATGTGGGCGCGGCACGTACGGACGTTCATGCCGAGGCGGCGGGCTATCGCCTCGTCGACGTGGCCCTCGACCAGCAGCTTGGCGATGGAGTGCTGGATGTCGGTGATGCCGTCGGGGGCGGTCTCGTAGGGGGTGCCGGCGGTCAGCGGGACCGCGCGGTTCCACATGAACTCGAAGACCTTGACCAGGTAGCCGACGAGCCCCGGGTGCCGTAGCTCCAGCGCCACCTGCCGGTCGTCGCGGACGGGGATGAAGGCGACGGTCTCGTCGCAGATGATGAGCCGCTCGACGAGTTCGTCGATGGTGCGGTACTCCACCTTCCCGTCGGTGAAGCGGTCCATGTAGGCCAGCCGCTCGGGGCTGTAGCGGGCGGTGTGTTGGTAGAGGGTCCGGATCCGCACACCTCGCTCGATCAGTGGCCTGTCGCGTTCCAGCCCCTCGATGAGTCTGTTCTCGGGGCGTCGGCGGCCGCTCGGCTGGACCGTGAGCATCTCGATCTGGCACTGGGCCGTGGCCAGGTCGAGGGCGGCGTTTATACGTTCGAGCCCCTCCAGCACCGTGATCGAGTGGGTGGGCTCGGCGCCGCCCGCGCTGAGGGCCATGAACGGTTCGAATGCCTCGGCCAGCTCGATCGAGGTCTGCCGGCGTTCGGTGATCTCGCGCTCGATCGGATTGAGCCGCCGGGCCAGCGCGACCGAGGGGGGAACCGGGCGCAGCCAGTTCACGTCGTCGGGATCGGGGTGCAGGAGGGCGAACTCCATCAGGCAGGGAGCGGGCTCCACATCCGCGCGGGCGATACGTCCTGTCCGCAGGGCGTTCGCATAGAGACGTCCCCCCTCTTCGCACAGTTCAGTGATGGCATGGGGATGTGTCGCCTTGGTCCGATTCGTTGTCAAATCTCCACCCCCCAGGGTCCTGAACATGCAGGAACATGATGCACCGATCGGGTGGCCATGACGTGCCTGAATGAGCCATCGTCTTATCCGACGGGGGAAGAGGGGACCTTCAAGTGAGGACGAAGCCAGCTATGAGGAAGAGAATGCTTCGCTCGGTGCTTGTCGCCGCCTTCTCCGCCGTTGTGGCCTTCGGAACCATGAATGGCCTCTCTGCTGTGAAGGGTGACACGCAAGCCGATGATGTGACGTCAGTGACAGTGGTGGCCGCGCCCGCGGCCGAAGAAGCCCCACTCGCACCGGGCGACAGCGTCTGGGACTGACCATGACCACTCCACCTGACGACCGCTCCTTCCGCCGCGAAATGGCCACGGCCTACCGCTCCGGCTGGCACTTCATCGACCTGGCCACCGCGATCCCCCACGCCGGTGACTCGTTGATGGTGACTGTCTTCGGTGAGCCGGTGGTCGTGACGCGGGACGAGGACGAGGACGTACGGGCCTATCGGTGCCTGCGCAAGCCGCGCGGTGCGCCGCAGCCCGTGCGGTGTGCCATCCGGTACGGAATGATCTTTGTGAACCTGGACCAGCGGGACCACCGACTGGTGGAGTCGGACACTCCGCCACCACGAACCATAGCCACCCCCCGCAGTGCCTGACGCGATTCCCCCGTCGTAACAAATCGCTCAGGTGCTTCCCCCCGCAGCGGCGTCACCGTGACCTGAACACGGTGACGCCGCTGCAGTTTTATGGGACATTTCCGGGTTTCGGATGAATCTGGCGGTGGCTGAAAGCAGTCGATCACGGAAGTCTTTTTACCGACCGATACCGACCGTCCATGCGTTTTTCTGGGCGCCACCCCAGCCCCACCCGTCGCACCACCCGTCGCCGCCCTCAGCCCCGCCCCATCGCCCGCGTCAAGTGGATCTCGATCACCACCCGGGACGGGTTCGGCGCGGGCGTGCGTTCGTAGCGTTCCGCATATCTCCGTACCGCCTCCGCGACCCGATCCGGATCGGTGCGGACGAAGGCCCGGCCCTCCAGCGTCGCCCACCGCCGCCCGGCCACCTGGCACACTGCCACCCGCGCCCCTTCCGGCCCGGCGGCCAGCACATGCCCCACCTTCGTGCTGGTCTTGTTGGCTATGACCCGAGCAAGGCGCGCCTCGGGGTCGTATGTCACTCCGACGGGCACCACGTGCGGGCTGCCGTCCGGGCGCGGGGTCGTCAGCGTGCACAGGTGGTGTTCGCGCCAGAAGCTGAGGTAGGGCGCGTCGGGAGCGCCGGGATCCTGTGGGTATGCGGTCATGGGCCCGGAATTTAGCCGCCTCCCGGCTCCCGCGCCGCATCTTGAGTGGAATAGACTCAACTTTGTGTACGTTGATTGGGTCACGGCTGACGCAAGGAGGAGAAAGCGAACGTGGACGCCGAGCTGACCAACAGGAGCCGGGACGCGATCAACGCGGCCGGCAACCGCGCCGTGTCCGAGGGGCACCCGGATCTCACCCCCGCTCACCTGCTCCTCGCTCTGCTCCAGGGGCAGGACAACGAGAACATCATCGACCTGCTGGCCGCGGTCGACGCCGACCAGGCCGCCGTACGCGCCGGGGCGGAGAAGGTTCTCGCCGGTCTGCCCAGCGTGACCGGGTCCACCGTCGCGCCCCCGCAGCCCAACCGCGAGCTGCTCGCCGTCATCGCCGAAGCGCAGGCGAAGGCGCAGGAGCTGGGGGACGAGTACCTGTCCACCGAGCACCTGCTCATCGGCATCGCCGCCAAGGGGGGCGCGGCCGGTGACGTGCTGTCCGGGCAGGGGGCGAGCGCGAAGAAGCTGCTGGAAGCGTTCCAGAAGGCCCGCGGCGGGCGCCGGGTGACCACCGCCGACCCCGAGGGACAGTACAAGGCCCTGGAGAAGTTCGGCACCGACTTCACGGCCGCCGCGCGGGAGGGCAAGCTGGACCCGGTGATCGGCCGGGACCAGGAGATCCGCCGGGTCGTGCAGGTGTTGTCCCGCCGTACGAAGAACAACCCCGTCCTCATCGGTGAGCCCGGCGTCGGCAAGACCGCCGTCGTGGAGGGGCTCGCCCAGCGGATCGTCAAGGGTGACGTGCCCGAGTCGCTGAAGAACAAGCGGCTGGTCGCGCTCGACATCGGCGCGATGGTCGCGGGCGCCAAGTACCGGGGTGAGTTCGAGGAGCGCCTGAAGACCGTCCTCGCCGAGATCAAGGACTCCGACGGCCAGATCATCACCTTCATCGACGAACTGCACACCGTCGTCGGCGCGGGCGCCGGCGGCGACTCGGCGATGGACGCGGGCAACATGCTCAAGCCCATGCTCGCCCGCGGTGAGCTGCGCATGGTCGGCGCCACGACCCTGGACGAGTACCGGGAGCGGATCGAGAAGGACCCGGCTCTGGAGCGGCGCTTCCAGCAGGTGATGGTCGCCGAGCCGACCGTCGAGGACACGATCGCGATCCTGCGCGGTCTCAAGGGCCGCTACGAGGCCCACCACAAGGTCCAGATCGCCGACAGCGCGCTGGTGGCCGCGGCGACGCTCTCCGACCGCTACATCACCTCCCGCTTCCTCCCCGACAAGGCGATCGACCTGGTCGACGAGGCGGCCTCCCGCCTCCGCATGGAGATCGACTCCTCCCCGGTGGAGATCGACGAACTCCAGCGTGCCGTCGACCGGTTGAAGATGGAGGAGCTGGCGCTGGAGAAGGAGACCGACCCGGCCTCCCGCGAGCGCCTGGAGAAGCTGCGCCGCGACCTCGCCGACAAGGAGGAGGAGCTGCGCGGCCTGACCGCCCGCTGGGAGAAGGAGAAGCAGTCCCTCAACCGCGTCGGTGAACTGAAGGAGAAGCTGGACGAACTGCGCGGCCAGGCCGAACGCGCCCAGCGCGACGGCGACTTCGACACCGCGTCCAAACTGCTCTACGGCGAGATCCCCGCCTTGGAACGGGACCTGGAGGAAGCCTCGGCGGCCGAGGAAGAGGTCGCCAAGGACACCATGGTCAAGGAGGAGGTCGGCTCCGACGACATCGCGGACGTCGTCGCCGCCTGGACCGGCATCCCGGCCGGCCGCCTCCTGGAGGGCGAGACGCAGAAGCTGCTGCGCATGGAGGAGGAGCTGGGCAAGCGCCTGATCGGCCAGACGGAGGCCGTGCAGGCGGTGTCGGACGCGGTACGGCGCACCCGCGCCGGCATCGCCGACCCCGACCGCCCGACGGGCTCCTTCCTCTTCCTCGGCCCCACCGGCGTCGGCAAGACCGAGCTCGCCAAGGCCCTCGCCGACTTCCTCTTCGACGACGAGCGGGCGATGGTCCGCATCGACATGTCGGAGTACAGCGAGAAGCACAGCGTGGCCCGCCTGGTCGGCGCCCCGCCCGGCTACGTCGGCTACGAGGAGGGCGGCCAGCTGACGGAGGCGGTGCGGCGTCGGCCGTACAGCGTGGTGTTGCTGGACGAGGTGGAGAAGGCCCACCCCGAGGTCTTCGACATCCTCCTCCAAGTGCTGGACGACGGCCGGCTGACGGACGGTCAGGGCCGCACGGTCGACTTCCGCAACGCGATCCTGGTGCTGACGTCGAACCTGGGCAGCCAGTTCCTGGTCGACCCGATGACGAGTGAGGCGGAGAAGAAGGAGCAGGTCCTGGAGGTGGTCCGGGCCTCCTTCAAGCCGGAGTTCCTCAACCGCCTGGACGACCTGGTGGTCTTCTCGGCCCTCACGAAGGCCGAGCTGACCCGCATCGCCCGCCTCCAGATCGACCGCCTGGCCAAGCGCCTCGCCGAACGCCGCCTCACCCTGGAGGTCACCGAGGAGGCCCTGGCCTGGCTCGCCGACGAGGGCATGGACCCGGCGTACGGCGCCCGGCCGCTCCGCCGCCTCGTCCAGACCGCCATCGGCGATCGCCTCGCGAAGGAGATCCTGTCCGGGGAGATCAAGGACGGGGACTTGGTGCGGGTGGATGCGTTCGGGGACGGGCTGATCGTGGGGCCGGCGACGGGCGCTGCGGCTGGCACGGCGACTGGCACGGCGACTGGCACGACGACGGGGAAGACGCTGTAAGCGGCGGAGCCGCACTTCCAGGCCCGTCACCCTGGTGGGTGGCGGGCCTGTCTCTGGTTGGGAACAAGGGCTAGCATGCTTTTCAGAAGGCCGATCGAGCGATTCACTTGTTCACAAGCCCGAGAAGTGGGGTACCGGAGTGCTGCTGAGCTTTCGGGTGGCCAATCATGGCTCACTGCGTGAGCCGCAGGAGCTGAACCTCGTGCCGGTCTATGAGGACGAGCGGCCGGCACTGACTGTCGCGGCGATCTATGGGGCGAACGCGTCGGGGAAGTCGACGGTTCTGGACGCGTACCGGTTCTTCCGCAAGGTGGTGCGGGAATCGCAGGCTCAGTGGTTGCCGGACGCCCCCATCGAGCGGCGGCCGTTCCTTCTGGACCACGAGAGCAGGCGTGAGCCCTCGACGTACGCCGTGGATGTGCTGATCAGCGAGGTCCGGTACGTGTACGGGTTCGCGGTCTCCGACACGGCCGTCGAGGAGGAGTGGCTGTATGCGTACCCCAAGGGGCGCAAGCGAGTGCTCTTCGAACGCCGGGGTATGGACGTCACCTTCGGGGCGTCGCTGACCGGTGAGCGGGTCGCGGCAGGACGCGTGCTGAGGCCCAACAGCCTGTACCTGTCGGCTGCCGCTCAGACCGCGCACGAGAAGCTGAGCGCCGTCTGGAGGGGTGTCCAGGCCTCCTTTTCCATCGACGACCGAAGCCGACAGGCGCTGACGCGGACCGGCTCCTATGCCGCCAGAGCGTTCGAGAACTTCGAGCGGCGGGGACTCGCACGTGGCGCCGACGTCCTGGCGGCGGCCGACCTCGGAGTGCAGGCCCTCCGTCCCGGCCGCGAAGAGGACCCGGAGGCCAAGAATTTCCTGGGCCGGACATGGTGGGAGGAGCAGTCGGCAGAGACCCGAGCGGCTGTGTCGAGGTCCCTGCAATTCGTGCACCGGGTGGGGGAGGAGGAGTTCCTGCTTCCGGCGAAGTACGAGTCGGCCGGCACCAAGACCTGGCTGAATCTCGTCAGCTTTGCCTTGATGTCCCTTGGGGACGGAGAACTGCTCTGGATCGACGAGATCGACGTCAGTCTGCACCCCCTCCTCACGGTCAAGCTCATCAAGCTCTTTCAGAGCCCGGAGCTCAATCCGCTGGGCGCCCAGTTGGTCTTCACCACGCATGACGCCGCGCTCCTGGGCACGATGCTCGGCGAAGAGGTCCTGCGCCGCGATCAGATCTGGTTCGTCGAGAAGAGCGCGGAGACAGGCGCCTCCGAGCTCTACCCGCTCAGCGACTTCAAGCCGCGCAAGGGCGAGAACTTCGAGCGGCGCTATCTGGCGGGCAGCTATGGTGCCGTTCCTGTCCTTCCGGACACGGCGCTCGAGGACGTGGTCAGGGAATTCTGGGGGGCCCATGGCAAGGCCGTTTCCGCGTGAGGGGTCTGGCCGACGGCGCGGCCCCACCCGTAGATCCGCTCGGACGATCCTCGTCGTCTGCGGCAGCAAGGAGACGGAACGCCAGTACCTCCAGGGCTTACGGGAACACCTCCGCAACCCCGCCGTCTCCGTCGTCGTACGCGGAAAGGCCTGCTCACCGACCCAGCTCGTCGCCTACGCCAAGACGCAGCGGAACATCAGCAAAGGCACCTTCGACGAGGTGTGGTGTGTCTTCGACGTGGATCAGTTCGTCGATGTGGCGGAGGCGGTGATCGCCGCGCGCAAGGCCGGCATCCGGGTGGCGGTCTCCAACCCGTGCTTCGAGCTGTGGCTGCTGCTCCACTTCGCCTCGCAGACGGCACACATGCCGACGTACAAGAAGTTACTTCCGCTCCTGCAGAAACACGTGCCGGGATACGACAAGACGCGCCTCGACTTCGCCGTCTACCGCGACGGCCGCACCGCTGCCGTGGAACGGGCTCGGAAGCTGGACCCGACAGGTGAGGACCACGCACACAATCCGTCGACCGGCGTATGGCGGCTCATCGAGCGGATGGAAGAGCGATGAGACGACCGGATCGAGTCAGCCGAGGGCTGACAGACCCGGCTGGGGTTGCCACCCCCCTCCCCGCATGGGGGAGGATGGCGGGATCCGTACGAAGGGAAATTCACGGTGACCATCGACCCGTCCTCGATTCCGAACTTCGGGGGCCAGCCCGAGCCGCAGCCCCAAGGACCGGCGGGCCCCGTCGTCCCGGATCAGGACCTCGTGAAGCAGCTCCTCGACCAGATGGAGCTCAAGTACGTCGTCGACGACGAGGGTGACCTCGCGGCGCCGTGGGAGCAGTTCCGTACGTATTTCATGTTCCGTGGCGAGGGTGACCAGCAGGTCTTCTCGGTGCGGACGTTCTACGACCGCCCCCACAAGATCGACGAGAAGCCGCTGCTGCTGGAGTCCATCGACGACTGGAACCGGCGGACCCTGTGGCCCAAGGTCTACAGCCACACCCACGACGACGGCACGGTCCGCCTGATCGGCGAGGCGCAGATGCTGATCGGCACCGGCGTGAGCCTTGAGCACTTCGTCTCCTCGACGGTCAGCTGGGTGCGTGCCGCGATCGAGTTCGACAAGTGGCTCGTCGAGCAGCTCGGCCTCGAGCAGGAGATCAACGACGCGGAGAAGCCCGAGGACGAGGAGTAGGCCTTCTCTTAAAGCTCTTGAAGAGGCGCGTCCGGGATCACGACCAGGCACGCGCCGTAGGTGAACCAGAGCCCGGCCAGGGCACCGGCCAGCACGGCCGCGTGTCTGGGCCGGGCTCTGGCTGTTCGGGCCGGGCGGGCGGCCGGTGGGGGCGCGGTGCTTGTCCACAGCCTGTGGAAACCTTTCCGCGCCTGGGGATGACCTCGTACGCCGCCGCTGCGGGCACGGCCGCAGCGACCGCGAACCCGTTGGGCCGGGCCCGCCGCCGCAGCCGGGGCGCGCGCCGTACGAAGACTCAACGTCGTGCAGGGCGGTCACCAGACCTTCGTGACCTGCGAGAACAGCAGGTCATGGGCGGGCCCCGGCAGCCAGGGTCGCACTCGGCGCCGTCCCACCGCGTGCGATATCTCCCGTCACCCCCGCCCACCGGGTGCGACTGCCCATGGGGCCGCAGGCGGACCGGGCGGTCAGCTGTGGGTGGGGGCGGTCCGGAGGTGTCAGTCGATGTAGACGCTGTTGCCGAACTCGGAGACCGTCGACTCGCCGGGATGGACAGCCTCGGTGACCGCGCCGCCACAGCCCGGCTCCGAGAAGACGTACGCGATGGCGTCCGTGTGGTTGGAGACGCTCAAGGGCCAGCGGTCCGAGTCGTAGCAGCCGCTGGGTTGTTCGTACGCCGTTTCGTTGATGACGAGCACTCCCTCGGCCGCGACGGCGGAGCCCGAGACCGCGAAGGCCAGCATTCCCGCCGCCACTAGGGAGCCGACCGTGAGCGCGATACGACGCATGGGCATTCCTCCTGCCTGCCGGGGCCGCCGTCCGCGACCCTCGTGAGCACTGAACGTACGGGATCACGCACCGAGCGTCACCGGGCGTATGGGGCTCAAGATCCGCCGCTCACTACGCCGTTCACGCCGCCGCCGCTGCCTCGGTCGCCGCGTGGCGGCCGCCCCTCGGTCCGCGTTGCTCTTGCCCCGGCGGCTGAGCTGTGGATGACTGGCTGCGCGGCGCCGAGGGGGAGTGAGCATGGGCAACTGGGCCGTGATCGCGCAGTACCAGAATCAAGCATTCAGAGGCCAGATCAGCCGCTCAGCCACAGCCCTAATGGCGCTGGACTCCAGTGGCTTCCCAATGGGGGAGTCAAGCTGTGTCGACGGGCAGCATCCAGCTCCGTGATCAGTTGAACCAGACCTGTCGCCCGCCCCACGCTGAGGTGCGCCACGACGTACGGGACTATCGCCGGCGTCTTGCCCCAGGTCCCGGTGACCTTGCCGTTCGGGCAGGGGACGCTGCGGTGGGTTTCAGGATTCAGGTGTGTTTCAGGATTCAGGGGACTCGGACGGTAGCCCGGGGACGAGGTTGCGGAGGGACTGCCAGCGGGGCGAGCGGGACGGCCGTCGAGCGGAGGTAGTCGAGTTCGGTGTCCCGCATGATGAAGTGCAGGCGGCCCCTGGTGTCCTTCCAGCCGTGCAGGGAGAGGTGGAGGAGGAGCAGGTCGTCGCGGCCGGCCTTGGTGAAGAAGGACTCCAGGGCTCGCATCGCGGGGCGTTGGGGTACGTCGACGAGCGTCTCGACCTCGAAGCCGCCGATGTCGGGCGCGCCCAGCACCTCTGCGAGGGCGGCCGCGTCCGCGGTGGCCGCCGGGAGCGTGGCGAAGTGGTCGTCGTCGTACGTGCTGTTGGCGATGATCAGGGCGCGGCTCGCCACGGCGGGTCACTCCCCGTGGCGGCGGAGGAACTCC
Source organism: Streptomyces sp. SA15 (assembly GCF_002291145.1). GTDB lineage: Bacteria > Actinomycetota > Actinomycetes > Streptomycetales > Streptomycetaceae > Streptomyces. The sequence continues at coordinate 165,802 of NZ_NTGE01000099.1, read as the reverse complement.
TCCAGGGCGCGCTGCTGCACCTCGTCGCTCACCCCGGTCAGCTCGATCTCGTCCTCGCCGATCTTGAGGCGGACGTTGCCCGAGCGGCGCCGGTTCAGCCAGTCCTGGACCAGGGCGGCGAGCACCGGGAGCAGGGCGCCGCTGCCGCCGAGGCCGAGGAGGAGCGCGCCCAGTTGTACGGCTTCGGTGGAGCGGCTGCCCGGTGGTGGCGGGCCCTGAGTCACCCGGTCGATGCTGTCGAGGTCCAGCTCGCTCAACTCGGCGATCAGATGTTGGAGTTGTTCCTCGGCGAACTCTTCGTCGTCGTCTCCGGTGTCGAGTACGAGCACGACCGGAATCGTCCTGGTCCCCATGACGCCACCCCCGTTCACTCGCGTCGAGGGAACTGTAGCGACGCGGGGCCTAGTGGGGGAACGGTCCGGGAAGATCCGGTGGTCAGAGTTTGCGGAGGGGCGGGCTCTGCACCTTGCGAAGCCAATAGCCGAACAGCAGGCCGCGCTCGCCGGGCGGGGTGCCGGTGCGGTCGTGTCGGCGCGTCTCCATCTCGCCGTGGTAGAAGTCGGCCGCTACCTCCACCGTGTACTCAAGAGAGCGGTGCAGCGTGGCGAGCGTGGTGCGGGGTGAGTGGTCGTTACGCGACGCCCTCCGGTTCGGTCTGCTCCCGGCACTCGCGGCACAGGGCGGCGACCGAGCCCTCGACCTCGGCCTCGAGTCGATTACCTGCCAGGTCATCGCCCCCGGCGCAGCCGGATGCCACGATCATCCGCGTACGGAGCCCGACCGACCGGAAGGACGCCATGCCCGCCTACGTCATAGCTCACCTGCAAGAGGCCGCCCCGCACCCGGAGATCGCCGAGTACATCGAGCGTATCCCCGCCACCTTCGAGCCGTACGGCGGCCGCTTCCTCGTGCACGCCACGCAGCACGAGGTGAAGGAGGGCGACTGGCCCGGGCACGTCGTGATGATCGGCTTTCCCGGGGTCGCCGAGGCGCGGGCCTGGTGGGACTCGCCCGCCTACCAGGAGATAGCGCCGCTGCGCTCGCGGCACATCGAGGGCGACATCATCCTGGTCGAAGGCGTCCCCGAGGACTACGACCCGACTGCCACCGCGAAGGCGATACGGGAGGCCCTGCCTGCCGGCGCGACGTCGACCTCGGCTCGGTCGAGGTGCACGAGTGAGCCCGAAGAAAGGCGATCGGTCAGTGTCCCCCCACGTTGAGCGGCTGGAATGTCCTGGCCCCAGCCCGCCCGGATCCGCTGAAGGGCGGGGTCCAGGACCGGCTTCTCTGGACTCACTGAGCGCTCGCGGTCTCGTCCGGGTGGAGGGCGTCGAGGATGAGGGTGAGGCCGAAGGCGAACTCGTCGGCGTAGTCGTAGCCGGGCTTGAGGACGTGCTCGGTGGCCAGCTCGGTGAGGTGGGGGTAGGCGTCGGTGGGCATCTCGCGCAGGATGGCGCCCGCGACCTCGTCCAGCTCCGCCGCGCCTCTGAACGGCAGACTCAGCTCCTGGAGCACGAAGCCGTACAGGTAGCTGTCGATCAGTGAGACGGCGTGCGCTGCCATCGGGACGGAGAACCCTCCGGCGCGCAAAGCTCCGATGACGGCGTCATGGTGGCGCAGGGTCGCAGGGCCGGGCTGGGAGCGGGAGTCCATCAGGCCGATGGCCCACGGGTGGCGCCGTAGGACGGCACGGGCGGAGACCGCTCGGTGGCGCACGGCACTTTTCCAGTCCGTGTCGCGCGGCGGCAGGTCGATCTCGCCGAACACCGCGTCCACCATGCCGTCGAGGATGTCCTCCCTGCCCGCCACGTGGTGATAGAGCGACATCGCCTCGACCCCCAGCGGTTCGGCGATGGCCCGCATGGTGAGCGCGGCCGACCCCTTCTCGTCCGCCACCGTCACCGCCGTACGAATCACGCGCTCGCGACTGAGCGGGGTGCGCGCCGACGCCCCGCGCCGGCCCTTGCCTCCCTCGGGCATCCGCCTCTCCTTCTTCGCTCTCCTTGACCGCCTTACAGCATAAGGCTACCTTGCCTTACAACATAAGGTCAGCAGGTCGGCGAAGGGGGCTGCGTCATGGGCACGGATCGTGTGAAGAAGGTCTGCATCGTCGGAGCTTCGGGGAAGCTCGGGCAGTACATGGTCGGGCACGCATTGGAGCGCGGCTATGAGGTGGTCGGCGTGTGCCGGGAGGGCAGCGTGCCGAAGCTGGCCGCGTTCGAAGGCCGGATGACCGTCGTCCCTGGACCCACGAACGACCCGGAGGTGATCCGGCGGGCGGTTGCCGGGTGCGACGGAGTGTTGACGGTGCTGGCGCCCTGGGGTGTGCGGCAGTACGCGTCGGGCACGGCCCAGGCGGTGCTCGACCACGCACGGCCGGGCGCGCGCCTGGTCTTCTCCTGCGGCTGGCACATCACGCGCGACGGCAAGGACAAGTACTCGCGGATGTTCAAAATGGGCGTCCGGATCGCCACCGTGCTGGCCAAGCTCGTCCGCGCCGTCGAGCTCGACGACCAGGTGGAGGCGTGCCGGCGGGTGTTCGCCAGCGACACCCGGTGGACCGTGGTGCGCGGCAGCAACCTGGAGGAGGGCGAAAGCCAGGGCCTGCCCGTGTGGAGCAGGCACGTGGGCGACCCGGTACTGGCCGGCAATCTGACGCGCCGGGTGGATTTCGCGCTGTTCATGGTGGAAGCGCTCACCAACGACACGCTCGTCCAGGAGGCCCCGGCGATCGTCGGCTGCCGAACCCCCAGCGCCCTCGCCCACACCGGCGGCCCCCACGACCACGCCTAGCTGGGCCGTGCGGACGTCACGACTGCCCTGTCGCGTCGGCACGTGCGGCTCACGGGGCGGGCCGTCCGGCTCGGTCTCTCAGGACGTGAGCCGCTTGAGGCGGGCCACCGCCTCGTCCAAGACGTTCAGCTGCTTGCAGAACGCGAACCGTACGAAGGGGGCGCCCGCCTCCCGATGGTCGTAGAAGACGGCGTTGGGAATGGCGACCACCCCGGCCCGTTCCGGCAGGGCGCGGCAGAAGGCGAAGCCGTCCGTCTCGCCGAGGGGGCGGATGTCGGTGGTGATGAAGTACGTGCCCGCCGGGCGGAAGACCTTGAAACCCGCCTCCTCCAGCCCCGCCGTCAGCAGGTCCCGCTGGGCCAGCATGTCCTCGCGGAAGGAGGCGAAGTAGCTGTCGGGGAGCGCGAGCGCTTCGGCTACGGCGTACTGGAACGGGCCCGACGACACGTACGTCAGGTACTGCTTCGCCGAGCGCACGGCCGCGATCAGCCCGGGAGCCGCCGTCGCCCAGCCCACCTTCCAGCCGGTGAACGAGAACGTCTTGCCGGCCGAGCCGATCGAGACCGTCCGGTCGCGCATTCCCGGGAAGGTCGCCAGGGGGAGGTGTTCGGCCTCGTCGAAGACCAGGTGCTCGTACACCTCGTCCGTGACCACGAGCAGATCGCGTTCGACGGCCAGCTCGGCGATCGTCGTGAGTTCCTCGCGGGTGAGGACGGTGCCGGTCGGGTTGTGCGGGGTGTTGATCAGTAGCAGCCGGGTGCGGTCGGTGACGGCGGCGCGCAGTTCGTCCAGGTCGAGGCGGAAGCTGCCCTCGTGCGGGCGCAGGGTGACCGGCACCCGGGTGCCGCCCGCCATCGCGATGCAGGCCGCGTACGAGTCGTAGTACGGCTCGAAGGCGACGACCTCGTCACCGGGCTCCACGAGCGCGAGCAGCGCCGCGGCGATGGCCTCCGTGGCGCCGGCCGTGACCAGCACCTCGGTGTCGGGGTCGTACGACAGCCCGTACCGCCGCTGCTGGTGTGCGGCGATCGCTGTGCGCACCTCGGGGATGCCGGGACCCGGCGGGTACTGGTTGCCGCGGCCGTCGCGCAGCGCCCGTACGGCCGCCTCCCTGATCTCCTCGGGCCCGTCCGTGTCGGGGAAGCCCTGGCCCAGGTTGATCGATCCGGTCCGCAGGGCCAGGGCGGACATCTCGGCGAAGATCGTCGTCCCGAACTCGGCGAGCCGGCGGTTGAGGAGGGGGCGTGCGCTGGAGGTCATGCCGGTCATCCTGCGCCCAAGCTCTGGAGTTCCTCAACTCTGCTTTGGCCCATGAGCCGGAGGGGCATCTCCACCGCACGCACCAAGCGAGGCGCCCACGGGGGGCCGCTTCGGGGGAACTGGAAGGAGGGTGAAGCCATGGTCATCGGCATCATCCTGGCGGTTGTCGTCTTCATCTTTGTCGGAGCGGCCCTGGCCGCCCGCCGAAGCCGTCGGCGGAACGTGGTGACGGGGGCCCGCCGCGGCGGCGGGACGCGCCGCGCGGCTGGCAGCGGCAGCTCCAGCAGCCACAACAGCAGTGGCAGCGACAGCAGTTGGTGGGTCGCCGGAGGGCTGGCGGGCGCGGGTGACAGCGGTTCGGGATCGTCCGGATCGTCCGACGGCGGGTCCTCCTCGTCGTCCTGCGGCAGCAGCGGCTCGTCCGGCGGTGGCCACTCCTGCGGCGGTGGCTCGTCCTGTGGGGGCGGCGGAGGCGGATGCGGCGGCGGAGGCAGCTGACACGGGGCAGCTGAGCTCCAGCGCCGCATCGGTACGGCGGGGACCGTGGGGCCCATACGGGGGGTGGGCCGCACGGTTCCCGCACTTGCGCCGCGGCGGCCCAGCTGTATTGATCCGCACCGCGGCGGCCCCAGCTGTAATTCCCCGCACCGCGGCGGCCCCCGCTGTATTGCCCCGCACCGCGGCGGCCCCGCACCCGCAACGCGCGTCCGCCGGGTACCGCTTCCGGCGGGCGCAACCGCGCCCCGGCGCACGCTCCGGCCGCCCCGGCGCACAACGGGGGTTGAACAGTTGAGCTGTGGAGCCCTCTCAAGTATGGAAACCCCACGAAGTTGGGTAAAAACCCTGTGGCGGCGCCACAGTTCATGATTCCCTCTAAATCACCAACGCGGCCCCCCGGACGCCCCGCGGACACCCTCCTTGACCCTCCGACTGGGCCGACCGGGCCGAATCCCCTGGTGCCGACCAGGGTGCGCCGGACCACACCTCCCTTTCTTTGCGTGCTAGCGGAGCCGACCCATGCTCACGACCCTGAACACCGCCTACACCGACACGCGCGCGGCCGACCTCGCCTGGGCCCTGGGGCGCGAGCCGCTCCCCGCACTGGCCACGCTCGACCTCGAACTGAACGGAGCGAAGCTCCAGTTGAGACTCCTCGGCGCGTCCCACCAGGTGCTGCTCGAGGAGGAGCAGGGCAAGTGTTCGGAGACGGTGGCGTGCATCGCCGGCAGCAGCACGCCCCTGCCGCTGGGCGTCGCCAAGCGCGTCGGCGACTGGGAGTACGAGTTCGCGGCCCGGGTCGAGGTCCTCTCGCCCGGCTCCTTCGCGGGCCGCGCCCAGGAGTTGCTCGCGCTGGTGTCCGACCACCCGAACGGCTTGGCGGGCGTCTTCCCCGGCAGCCCGCACGCCTTCACGGCGATGCTGGCCCAGCGTCATGAAGGGCAGGTGCACTGGCGGACCTGGCACGCCTACCCGCAGGACGGGCAGTTGGTGGCGACACGGACACGCGTGGGGGCGAGAGCGCGGACCAAGCAGCAGGCCGAAAAGCAGGCCGAAAAGCAGGCCGAACGGCAGGCCGAACGGCAGGCCGAACGGCAGGTCGAACGGCAGGCCGAATGGCAGGCCGCACAGCAGACCGAACGGCAGGCCGCACAGCAGACCAAACACAGGGTGCTCAACTGACCGTCAGTTCCACACGTGTGGGTGACGAAGCGTGCCCCAGCAGTGACGTAACGTCTCAGCGTGATCGAACCGCACGCGCCCGCCCCGCCCGGCACCCCGCCGCCCTGGGCGGGCCCCGCGCGGCTGCCCGTCCGCCCCGGCACGGGCCGGTTCTTCGTCCTCGCCTGCGTCTTCGTCTGCGCCGCCTGCGGACTGGTGTACGAACTCGAACTCGTCGCCCTCGCCACGTACTTGATCGGCGATTCGGTCACCCAGGCCTCCGTCGTCCTGTCGGTCATGGTCTTCGCGATGGGCATCGGCTCGCTCGTCGCCAAACGGCTGTGCTGGCGCGCGGCGGCCGCCTTCGGCGCGGTGGAGGCGGCGCTCGCCCTGGTCGGTGGATGCAGCGCGATGGCGCTGTACGCCGTCTTCGCCTGGACCGGCGACTGGGGCGGCCTGTGGGCCAGCGGCCCCCGCTGCCTCCTGGTCGCCGCGTCCCTGGCCATCGGCCTGCTGATCGGCGCCGAAGTCCCCCTGTTGATGGAGCTGATCCAGCGCATCCGCAGACAGGACGCGGGCGGTGCGGTGGCCGACCTGTTCGCGGCGGACTACGTCGGCGCACTGGTCGGCGGCCTCGCCTTCCCCTTCCTGCTCCTGCCCTTCCTGGGCCAGCTGACCGGCGCGCTGCTCACCGGCGCGGTCAACCTGATCGCCGGCGGGGCGCTCATCCTCGGTCTGTTCGGCCGCGACCTGACCCGCCGCGCCCGCTGGCTCCTGCTGCTGGCCAACGTGACCGTCCTGGCCGTCCTCGCCACGGCCGCCGTACTCGTCGAAGACTTCGAACGGGCCGCCCGGCACGTGGTGTACGGCCAGGACGTACGGGTGGCGCTGCGGACCGACATCCAGGAGATCGTCCTCACCGGCGGCACGCACGGCCGTCCCCTCGCCCTCTTCCTCGACGGCCGGCTGCGGGTCAGCGGCCGCGACGAGTACCGCTACCACGAGGCACTGGTCCACCCCGCGATGACCGGCCCCCACGCCCGCGTGCTCGTCCTCGGCGGCGGCGACGGACTGGCCGCCCGCGAGGTACTGCGGCACACCGGCGTGCACCGGGTCGACGTCGTCGAACTCGACGAGGCGGTGCTACGACTGGCCCGCCAGGACCCGGCACTCGCCCGGCTGAACGGCCACGTCTACGGCGACCCGCGCGTCCACGTGACCACGGCGGACGCCTTCCACTGGCTGCGGGGGGCGCCCCCGGCGGCGTACGACGTGGTGATCGCGGACCTGCCCGACCCCGGCATCACGGCGAGCACGAAGCTGTACTCGCAGGAGTTCTACGGCCTCGCACGACGGGCGCTCGCCGACCACGGCCGCCTGGTGGTGCACGCCGGCCCGGTCTCCTCGCGCCCCCGCGTCTTCTGGACGGTGGACACGACACTGCACGCGGCCGGTCTGCGCACGGCCCCGTACCGCGTGGGAGGCCGCCACTCCGGTTTCGCGGCCGGCCCCGACCGCTCGGTCGGCAGGTCGCGGGGACCGCACGACTGGGGGTTCGTCCTCGCCTCCCCGGACCCGCGACCACCCCTGCGCCTCGACCCGCACGGCCCGCGCCCGCGGACGCTGACCCAGACGTCTCTGACGGCGGACGCGCGGGCGGCGGCGGGGACGCGGATGGAGGGGTTGCCGGTGTCGACGTTGGTGCATCCGCGGTACTGACGGGTGTCGCGGGAGGCGAGCTCTTCTCGGTAGTTCGACGCCCAAGTTTGTTCGACGCCCAGGTTTGTTCGACGCCCAAGGTTTGAAGGACGCGGGCGCCCAGGTTCTCCCCAGGCCGAACGATCAGGCATTGGCGTCATGACATCGGGGCGGCCATCATCGCTCCATGGCCGAGCTGATCCGACGAAGCCGGACCAGCGGTAGGAAAGGAGTCGCGAGCCATGTCACTCGCCCGCGTCCACAACTTCTCCATCTCGCTCGACGGCTTCGGCACCGGTGAGGGACTGAGCCATGACGCGCCGTTCGGCCACGCCGGCGAAAGGCTGCACGAGTGGATGTTCGCCACCCGGTGGTGGCACGAGAGGATCGGCCGGACCGGCGGGACCGGCGGTCTCGACGACGCCTTCGTGCGGCAGTTCACGCCCGGGATCGGCGCCGAGATCATGGGCGCCGGGAAGTTCGGCCCGCCCGGGTGGCACGAGGACCCGGAGTGGAAGGGGTGGTGGGGGCCCAACCCGCCGTTCCACACACCGACCTTCATCCTCACCCATCATCCGCGCCCGTCGATCGAGATGGAGGGCGGCACGACGTTCCACTTCCTCGACGCGTCGCCCGCCGAGGCGCTCGAGACGGCCCGCGAGGCCGCGGGCGGCCAGGACGTACGCATCGGCGGGGGGCCCACCGTGATCCGCGACTTCTTTGCCGCCGGGCTCATCGACCACATGCACATCGTGGTGGTCCCGCTCCTGCTCGGCCGAGGCGTACGCCTCTGGGACGGACTGGAGGGCCTCGAGAAGGACTACGAGGTCGAGGCCGCCTCCTCGCCCAGCGGAGTCACGCATGTGACCTTCACCCGTGTGGGTCTCTGAACCGCCTCGGTCGAGGATCCGGAGCGCGGGTAGGGCTCGAGGCCATGTCCTTTTGGGCAGGACCCGGCTGTGCCGAGGTGATCAACTCGCGGTGTTCCCCGGCCTCGAAGACCGTTCGCGAGGCCACCGGACCATGAGTCCGGACAATATGGTGAGCCGATCAGCACTGTGGCCGAACTAGCCAGGAACGGTAGGCTCGCGAACCATGGAGCATGAGGTGTTCGTTCCGGTTCCGGCCGAGCGGCTCAGGGAGGCGCTCACCGATCCAGCGCGGGTCGCCCGGGCGGTTCCCGGACTCCAGCAGGACGCCGCCGGCGCCGAGCCCGTCACCGGGCGGTTGAAGGTGCGCGTCGGCAGTCACTCCATCACCTACCGCGGCTCCGTACGCCTCTCCGGGCAGGACGACGGTTCGTACGCCGTCGAGGGCGACGCCACCGAGGCCCGCGGCACCGGCTCGGTCAAGCTGGCGCTCACGCTCCGCGTCCGGGACACGGACGGCGGCTCCACTCTCACCTTCGAGGGAACGGTCTCCGCGGACGGCCGCATCACCGAGCTGCCGCAGGACGCGGTCGCCTCGGCCGCGACCCGCCTGCTGAACCGATTCGCGGAGAACCTGGGCGTCGCGGCGGGCGAGGAGGAGCAGGAGGCACCGGACGAGCCAGAGACATGGGACGAGTCAGAGGCACGGGACGAGTCAGAGGCACGGGACGAGTCAGAGGCACGGGACGAGCCAGAGACACGGGACGAATCAGAGGCAGGGGACGAGTCAGAGGCACGGGACGAGTCAGAGACACCGGAAGAGCCAGAGACTCCTTCAGCGCCCGAGGCCCCCGCGCCGGCCTCCGTCTTCGACACCGAGGTTCCCCCGCCGTCCCTGGCCGAGGACGTCTCCGAGGATGTCCCCAAGGATTTCGCGGAGCCCCCCGAACCCCCCGCCGAGGCCGCCCACGCGCGGCGGACGATGATCGGGCGCAGTGCGGAGGAGGTCGACCACGCCCCGCCGCGCGGTCGCTACGCCCCCGTTCCGGCCCCGCAGACGGTCGTGCCCAACCAGACGCTCCGCTGGGCGGCACCGGCGGCGGCGCTGGTGCTGGCGTCGGCGATCGTCGTGGGCCGGGCGCTGCGCAGACGCCGCTGAGGCCGTTTCCGGCCGCCGCTGTCAACGGCCGCCCCCGACCGTCCTCTTGATCGGCGATCGGGCCAGTAGGGTCGTCCCGTGAGTAACGAAGACATCACGCTGACCGCGGGTGACGCGGAGGTGACCGTGCAGCCGGGCAACGGCGGCCGGATCGGAGGGCTCCGCCTCGGCGGCAGCGAGCTCCTCCGCCAGGGCGACCGCTTCGGCTGCTTCCCGATGGTTCCCTGGTGCGGCCGGATCAGGGGCGGCCGGTTCCTGGACGGCGCGACCGACCACCAGATGCCGCTCAACTCCCCGCCGCACGCCATCCACGGCACCGCCCGCGACGGCGCCTGGAGCACCGCCCGCGTCACCGCGAACGAGGCGGTGATCACGTACGACCTCGTCGACCCCTGGCCCTACCCCGGCCGCGTCACGCAGATCGTCGCCCTGACCGAGGGCGCCCTGACGCTGACCATGTCCGTGGAGACGTACGAGACCTCCTTCCCGGCGCAGATCGGCTGGCATCCGTGGTTCAACCGGAACGTCGAGGGGGCGGACGTACGGCTGGACTTCACGCCTGCCTGGCAGGAGGAGCGCGGCGACGACCACCTGCCCACCGGCAACCGCCTCGACCCCAAGCCCGGCCCCTGGGACGACTGCTTCGGGATGCCCGACGGCGTCGACGTCACGCTCACCTGGCCGGGGCAGCTGGAGCTGAAGGTGACCAGCCCGGAGCAGTGGGTCGTCGTGTACGACGAGCAGGAGGCGGCCGTGTGCGTGGAGCCGCAGACCGGGCCGCCCAACGGGCTGAACACCCTGCCGCGCCTGGTCACGCCGCTGGAGCCACTCGAAGCCACCACCACGTGGACCTGGCGGCGCCTCTAAGCTGGCTGGCATGACGGACGTCAACGGAGTAATGCCGCCAGGCACACGCGGCGCGCTGCTGCGGCAGATCAAGGACAAGGCCGTGGTGCACGGCAAGGTGACCCTGTCGTCGGGTCTCGAGGCCGACTACTACGTCGACCTGCGGCGCATCACCCTCGACGGTGAGGCCGCTCCGCTGGTGGGTCAGGTGCTGCTGGACCTGACCGCCGACCTCGACTTCGACGCGGTCGGAGGGCTGACCATGGGCGCCGACCCCGTGGCCGCCGCCATGCTGCACGCGGCCGCCGCGCGCGGGAAGCGGCTGGACGCCTTCGTCGTACGGAAGGCGGCCAAGGCGCACGGGCTGCAGCGTCGGGTGGAGGGGCCGGACATCGCGGGGCGCCGGGTGCTGGTCGTCGAGGACACCTCCACCACCGGCGGCTCGCCGCTCACCGCCGTCGAGGCCGTGCGTGAGGCGGGGGCCGAGGTCGTGGCGGTCGCGACGATCGTGGACCGGGCGACCGGGGCCGCCGAGAAGATCCAGGAGGGTGCGGGGGTGCCGTACCTGTTCGCGTACTCGAAGGACGAGCTGGGCCTCGACTGACCGCCGCATGGACCATTCGGCCAAGTCTGGAAAGATGGGGCCGACGATGACGTCGCACCCAAGGTCTAGGTCAGGGCCGTAGAACAATTCAGTACGCCAACCCGCACACCCAAGGAGCGGACGAATGCCCATCGCAACCCCCGAGGTCTACAACGAGATGCTCGACCGGGCGAAGGCAGGCAAGTTCGCCTACCCGGCCATCAACGTGACCTCGACCCAGACCCTGCACGCTGCGCTGCGCGGCTTCGCGGAGGCCGAGAGCGACGGCATCATCCAGATCTCGACGGGTGGCGCCGAGTTCCTGGGTGGCCAGCACAACAAGGACATGGTCACCGGTGCGGTCGCCCTGGCCGAGTTCGCGCACATCGTCGGCAAGAAGTACGACATCACGGTCGCCCTGCACACCGACCACTGCCCGAAGGACAAGCTGGACGGGTACGTACGGCCGCTGCTGGCCGTGTCCGAGGAGCGCGTCGCCCGCGGCGAGAACCCGCTGTTCCAGTCCCACATGTGGGACGGCTCCGCGGAGACCCTGGCCGACAACCTCTCCATCGCCCAGGAGCTGCTCGCCCGCGCCGCCGCCGCGAAGATCATCCTCGAGGTGGAGATCACCCCGACCGGCGGCGAGGAGGACGGCGTCTCCCACGAGATCAACGACTCCCTGTACACGACGGTCGACGACGCGATCCGTACGGCGGAGGCGCTCGGCCTCGGCGACAAAGGCCGCTACCTGCTGGCCGCGTCCTTCGGCAACGTCCACGGTGTCTACAAGCCGGGCAACGTCGTCCTTCGCCCCGATCTGCTGAAGCAGCTGAACGAGGGCGTGGCCGCCAAGTACGGCAAGCCGGCCGGCTCCCAGCCGTTCGACTTCGTCTTCCACGGCGGCTCCGGCTCGACGGCCGAGGAGATCGCGACCGCGCTGGAGAACGGCGTGGTCAAGATGAACATCGACACCGACACGCAGTACGCCTTCACGCGTCCGGTCGCCGACCACATGTTCAAGAACTACGACGGCGTCCTGAAGGTCGACGGCGAGGTCGGCTCCAAGAAGACCTACGACCCGCGCACCTGGGGCAAGCTGGCCGAGGCGAGCATGGCCAAGCGGGTCGTCGAGGCCTGCGCGAACCTGCGGTCGAGCGGCACGAAGATCAAGTAACCGGCACTCCGGGTAGAGGTTTTGGGCGAGCTCGGTGCTACGGTGCCGGGCTCGCTCCACAACCGGTGTATACCTGGGCCATGCCCGATGTCCGGCTGGCCTCGCCGCAAGGCAAGTGGATCCTGCTGACCACCGTCCTCGGCTCCAGCATGGCGCTACTGGACTCGACCGTCGTCAATGTCGCCCTGCCGCGCATCGGCCGCGACCTCGACGCGGACCTCGCCGCCCTGCAGTGGACGGTCAACGCGTACATGCTGACGCTGGCCGGGCTGATCCTGCTGGGCGGTTCCCTGGGTGACCGCTACGGCCGCCGCAAGGTCTTCGTCATCGGTGTGCTGTGGTTCGCCGCCGCATCACTGCTGTGCGGGCTCGCCCCGAATGCCGGTGTCCTGGTCGCCGCCCGGGCCCTCCAAGGCATCGGAGGCGCTCTCCTCACCCCCGGCTCCCTCGCCCTCATCCAGGCCTCCTTCCATCCCGACGACCGAGGTCGGGCGGTCGGCCTGTGGTCCGGGTTCGGCGGGGTCGGCGCGGCGGTCGGCCCGTTCGTCGGCGGCTGGCTGGTGGACGGCCCGGGCTGGCGCTGGGTCTTCCTGCTCAACGTGCCGCTGGCACTGCTGTGCGTGCCCGTCGCCCTGCGGCATGTCCCCGAGTCGCGCGACGGACGCGCGCACGGGCGCTTCGACGTACTGGGTGCCGGACTGGGGGCGCTGGCCCTGGCCCTGGTGACGTATGCGCTGATCGAGGCACGCACGGCGTCCCTCGCCGTCGTCCTGTCGGCGGTGGCGGGCCTGGCCGCCGCGGTGGCCTTCGTGTACGTCGAGAAGCGCCGCCCCGATCCGATGATGCCGCTGGACATCTTCGGGTCGCGCCAGTTCACGGCGGTCAACCTGGTCACGCTGTGCGTGTACGCCGCCTTCGGCGGCTTCTTCTTCCTGGCCGCGCTCCAGCTCCAGGTCGTCGTCGGCTACTCGGCCCTCGCGGCCGGTACGGCCCTGCTGCCGACCACCGTCCTGATGCTGCTGCTCTCCGCCCGCTCCGGCGAACTGGGCGAGCGCATCGGCCCGCGCATCCCCCTCACGGTCGGTCCTCTGCTCTGCGCCGCCGGGATGCTGCTGATGCTGCGGGTCGGCCCGGGTGCGTCGTACGCCGCCGATGTCCTGCCCGCGCTGCTGGTCCTGGGCCTGGGCATGGTCACACTGGTCGCACCGCTGACGGCGACCGTGCTGGGTTCCGTGGACACGGCTCGGGCGGGCCTGGCCAGCGGCATCAACAACGCGGCGGCGCGCGCGGCGGGCCTGATCGCGGTGGCGGCGTTGCCGCTGGTCGCGGGGATGGGGGAGGAGGCGTACCGGTCGCCGGGGGCCTTCGACGACGCGTTCGGGCGGGCGATGGGCGTGTGTGCGGGGGTGTTGGTGGTGGGAGCGTTGGTCGCGTTCGCGACGGTTCGGCGGCCGGGGCCGGATTGCCGGAAGCCGGAGTGCCGGACGCATGGGGCGGTTGCTGTGCCGCCGTGGGAGGGGCAGCGGGGGAGGACGGGGCTTTCGACGCGGGACGGCGATGCCGGGGCGTCCGGCGGTTGAGGGCGGGGGCGGCCAGTCGGCGCGGATGCACGGCGGCGGCTGCGGGCGGCGGTAGGACGTCCACGCCCCGGCGGGGTCGGGGCGGACGAAAAAAGCCGTACCGCACCCCCGCCCAGGAAGGCCCGCCCCGCCCGCCCCGCCCACCCCCCTCCATGGGCCAGACTGGGACCCATGTCCACTCACGAAAACCTCCTCGGGGGCCCGCCCCCGACCCACCTCCCCGACGACCCGGAGCCGCGCGAGCTGCTGGCGGGCGGCACCGCCCCCGCCGATGTCGCCGCGCAGTACCCGACCTCCTCGCTGGCCTGGGCCCAGCTCGCCGACGACGCGTTCGAGCGGGGCAGCGTCGTGGAGTCGTACGCCTACGCCCGTACGGGCTACCACCGCGGCCTGGACTCCCTGCGCCGCAACGGCTGGAAGGGCCACGGCCCCGTCCCCTGGGAGCACGAGCCGAACCGCGGCTTCCTGCGCGCCCTGCACGCCCTCGCCCGCGCCGCCGGCGCGATCGGCGAGCAGGAGGAGTACGAGCGCTGCACCCAGTTCCTCAAGGATTCCTCCCCGACGGCGGCCCAGACGCTGGGATAGAGCGCCGTCGTCCCTCCGGGCCCGCCTGCCTCACGCAGGTCAGGCGGGCCTTGCGCTTTTCGGTGAGGATTGCGGAGTATGCGGGTGGGGACCGGGGCCCCGTGTCGGTAACGGCAGGGCGGACCGCTACCCGGAGTACACATCAGGAGACAGCGATGTCCCAGGCCCACGAGGCTCACGAGCCCGAGAGCCCGCATCTCGACTTCGCAGGCACGACGCCGTACGAGGACTACGTCAAGGCGGACGTGCTCACCCACCTCCAGCACACCCTCTCCGACGACCCCGGAGAGATGGTCTTCCTGGTCACGACCCAGGTGATGGAGCTGTGGTTCACGGTCATCGTCCACGAGTGGGAGACGGCCACGCGGGCCCTGCGCGGCGACGACGTACCCACCGCGACCGCCGCGCTCAAGCGTTCCGTACGGGAGCTGGAGGCGCTGAACGCCTCCTGGAAGCCGCTCGGGCAGCTCACGCCGGCCCAGTTCAACGCGTACCGCAGTGCCCTCGGCGAGGGCTCCGGCTTCCAGTCGGCGATGTACCGCCGGATGGAGTTCCTGCTCGGCGAGAAGTCCGCGTCCATGCTGGTCCCGCACCGCGGCGCGCCGCGCGTCCACGCGGAGCTGGAGAAGGCGCTGCACGAGCCGAGCCTGTACGACGAGGTGCTACGGCTGCTCGCCCGCCGCGGCCACGCCATTCCGCCGTCCGTCCTGGACCGTGACGTGTCGCGGCGCTACGAGCCGTCGGACGAGGTGGAGGAGGCCTGGGCGGCCCTCTACTCCGGTGACGAGAACGACGAACTCGCCCGGCTGGGCGAGGCGTTGACCGACGTGGCGGAACTGGTGTGGCGCTGGCGCAACGACCACCTGGTCGCCACCCGGCGCGCGATGGGCGCCAAGGCCGGCACGGGCGGCTCCGCCGGCGTGGCCTGGCTGGAGAAGCGCGCACAGAAGAACGTTTTCCCCGAGCTGTGGACGGCGCGATCCCATGTCTGAGTCCGAATTCGGTGTGAAGGCGGAGAAGCTGGATGCCGCCGATGAACTTGCGGGCGTGCGGGCGCAGTTCGTCCTCGACGCTGTGTCCGATCATGCGGCTGACGCCGCGGGCGTCTACCTCGACGGCAACTCGCTCGGTGCGCTGCCCGCGGCCGTTCCCGGGCGCGTCGACGACGTCGTACGGCGGCAGTGGGGCGAGCTGCGTATCCGCTCGTGGGACGAGAGCGGCTGGTGGACGGCGCCCGAGCGGATCGGCGACCGGATCGCTCCGCTGGTCGGGGCGGCGCCCGGGCAGATCGTGGTCGGCGACTCGACGAGTGTCAACGTCTTCAAGGCGGTTGTGGGTGCGGTACGGCTGGCGCGGCTCGACGGGGCCGACGGCCGGGACGAGATCGTCGTCGACGCGACGACCTTCCCCACCGACGGGTACATCGCCGAGTCGGCGGCCCGGATGACCGGCTGCACCCTGCGCCCGGTGACGCCGGCCGAGGTGCCGGGGGTCCTGGGCGACCGTACGGCCGCGGTGCTGCTCAACCACGTCGACTACCGCACGGGTCGGCTGCACGACCTGCCGTCGCTGACGGCCGCGGTGCACGCGGCGGGGGCGTACGTCGTCTGGGACCTGTGCCACAGCGCGGGCGCCCTGCCGGTCGGGCTCGACGCACACGGCGTCGACCTCGCCGTCGGCTGCACGTACAAGTACCTGAACGGCGGCCCGGGCGCACCGGCGTACCTGTACGTGCGCCGGGACCTCCAGGACCGTTTCGACTCCCCGCTGCCCGGCTGGACCTCCCACGCCGATCCCTTCGGCATGCGGCCCGACTACGAACCGGCCGCCGGGGCCTTGCGCGGCCGCGTCGGCACGCCCGACATCCTCTCCATGCTCGCCCTGGAGGCCGCCCTGGAAGTGTGGGACGGCGTCCCCATCGAGAGCGTCCGGGCCAAGTCCCTCGCCCTGACGGACTTCTTCCTGGAGTGCGTCGCGGCCTACGTCCCGCCGGGCCGGGTGGAGTCCCTGACGCCGGTCGCCCACGAGGAGCGGGGCAGCCAGGTGGCGCTGCGCTGCGAGGACGCGGGCGACGTCATGCGGCGGCTGATCGAACGCGGGGTGGTCGGGGACTTCCGGCACCCGGACGTGCTGCGGTTCGGATTCACGCCGCTGTACGTCGGTTTCGCGGACGTGGAGCGGGCGGCTCGGGTGCTGGCGGAGACGTTGCGGGGGAGTGGGGGAGGCGGCTGACGGACTGGGTGGGCTCGCTGGTCCATGCCGACTGGACCAGCGGGCATGGACCAGCGGGCATGGACCAGCGGGCATGGACCAGCGGGGCGTTCGCCCCGTTACGGAACAGCAGGACCGTTTGGCCCTCACCGAGCGTGACATCCCCGTGTCCGCGCACGTCATGGGCCTGATAGCGTCCCCGCCAACGGCCGAATTCTCTCCTGGTCCGCCCTGTCCGTTCCGTCCAAATCCGTTTCGTCGCTGAGAGGTTGGAGCATGCCGGACGACGCCGCAGCACGCGATGCCGCAGCACCGCAGAACGCAGCTGCCCGGGCCGCCATGGAAGAGGAGTCGGCCTTCTCGCACCCGGCCGTCGACCCCGACACCACGGCCGCGTACGGCGACCACCCCGACCAGCTGATCGACTTCTACGCCCCGCGCGGCGAGCGCGTACCGGGCGGTCCGGCTCCGCTGGTGGTCGTGCTGCACGGGGGTGCCTGGCGGGCGCCGTACGATCGCCGGCACATCTCACCGTTCGCGGACTTCCTGGCGCGGCGGGGGTTCGCGGTGGCGAGCGTGGAGTACCGGCGGGGGCGGGCGGGTGTGGGTTCGGGTTCGGGTGTGGATTCGGGTGCGGAGGGGTCCGGGCCCGTCGCGGGCCGCTGGCCGGACACCTTCGACGACGTCGCCGCCGCGCTGGACGCCCTCCCTGGGCTCGTCCGCGAGGCCCTTCCGCAGGCCGACTCGCGCCGGACGGTCGTCACCGGCCACTCGGCGGGCGGCCACCTCGCCCTGTGGGCGGCCGCCCGGCACCTACTGCCCGCCGACGCCCCCTGGCGCATCGACCGGCCCGCCCCGCTGCGCGGCGTGGTCGCCCTCGCCCCGATCGCCGACTTCACGGTCGCCGACAAGCTGGACGTGTGCGGGGGTGCCGTACGGCAACTCCTCGGCGGCGACGAGGAGTTCGCCGAGCGCCGGCCGTACGCGGACCCGGCGCTCCTGCTCCCCACCGGCATCGCCACCACGCTCGTCCAGGGGCGCGCGGACCTGGACGTCCCGCAGGCGGTCGCCGAGTCGTACGCGGACGCGGCGGCGAAGTCCGGCGAGGTGGTGGGCCTGACGCTCCTGGAGGACGTCGGCCACTTCCCGCTGATCGACCCGGCGGCGGACGCGTGTGCTGTGGTGGCGGAGGAGATCGCGCAACTGGCGTGGTGAGCAACTGACGTGGTGAGCAACTGGCATGGTGAGGGCTGCCGTTGGCCCGGGCGGGGACCCTCTGAGAGCAGGCAGGGATACCCGTAATACCTGAGAGCTACGGCGCAGGTGAGCTCCCTGGCGTGACGCGGACGACGAGCACGGATTCGTAACTTCCCAACCAGACAGGCCCGATGGACGGGCGGACTGGGCGGCTGGGAGGAAGACGACCGTGGGACTCGAAACGGGGGAGACCGCAGAGGCGGCCAAGGCGCCAGCGACGACCGATGGGGGCATCGAGGGCACCGGGACCACCGGGGACGCAGAGGGACGGCGAACCGGCAAGCGCCGCCGCCCCCAGAATTGGCTTCGCGGCCTCCTCGCCGCCCTCGTCACCGCCGCCGTCGTGGCGCCCCTCTCCGCCGCAGCGCAACCGCAGACCCCCGCCCCGGCTCCGGCCGCCCTCGCCCTGGTGACGGCGGCCACGTTGGACGAGGCGTACGCGGCGAACCGGGCCAACGCCGCGGAGGCGTCCCGCATGGCCGCCGCGCACGGCGACCGGGAGCGCGCCGCGACCGACCGCGCCATGGCCGACCCGTCCCGTCACTTCCTCGCCTTCGACGGCCGCGGTTCGGGCCGGGCCACGGAGGTCTTCGGCGACCTGGCCCACGCCGACCGCGTCGCGGTCCTCGTCCCCGGCTCCGACACCTCGCTCGAGACGTACGCCCGCTTCCGCGCGACCGCGACGCACTTGCAGGACGAGCTGACACAGCAGGCTCGCGCGAACTCCGCCACCGCCACCGACACCGGAACCGGCACCCGCACCACCGGCACCCGCACAGCCGTCGTGGCCTGGCTCGGCTACGAAACGCCGGACACGGTCAGCGCGACCGTCACCACGACGGGCCGCGCCGAGCAGGCGGCCCCGCACCTGCGGGAGTTCATACGGCACCTGCGCGGCATCGTCGGCGAGCAGGCCCGGGTCTCCCTGCTCTGCCACTCCTACGGCTCGGTCGTCTGCGGCCGCGCCGCCTCCGGCCTGGACGCGGACGACATCGCCCTGGTGGGCAGCCCCGGCACCGGCGCCGACATGGCCGCGGCCCTGCACACCCGGGCCCGGGTCTGGGCGGCCCGGGGCAGCGACGACTGGGTGGGAGAAGTGCCGCACGTCAAGGCCGACCTGTTCGGCACCACCGTCGGCTTCGGCACCGACCCCGTATCCCCGGCCTTCGGGGCCCGCGTCTTCGTCGCCGGGGACGGCGGCCACAGCGACTACTTCGCACCGGGCTCGCTCTCCCTGACCAACCTGGCCCGGATCGTCCTCGGCGAGACCTCGGAGCTGACCCATGCGTGAGGCGACCTGCAAGACGACCAGCAAGACGATCAGCAATACGGCCCGTAAGGCGGCCCGTGAGACGACCCTGCACCGCGTGTGGGAGGGCATACGACACGGCGCCGACCGGGTCGACGCCGCCACCCCCGCGGACCGGGACCGCGCGGTCGACGCCCTGCGCGCCTTCGCGATCCTCGGTGTCGTCCTCGGCCACTGGCTGGTGACGGCGCTGGTCGCGGACGGCGGCGGACTGCGCACCGCGAGCCCGTTGCAGCACATGCCCTGGCTGGCCCCGATCTCCTGGGTCTTCCAGACACTGGCCGTGTTCTTCCTGGTGGGCGGCCATGTCGCGACACGCGGCTACGCCTCGGCCCGCGCCCGCGGGACGACGTACGGCCAATGGCTGGCCACCCGTATGTCCAGACTCTTCAAACCTGTCGCGGCCGTCCTGGTGCTGTGGACGGTGATGGCGTTCGCCCTCCTCCTCACGGGCGCCGAGTTCGCGACGGTGCACACGCTGGTCAAGCTGGCCCTGTCCCCCCTGTGGTTCCTCCTCGTTTTCGCGGCCCTGACGGCGGCGACTCCCTTGTTGACGCGACTCAACCCGCTCTGGCCGTTGGCGATCGTTCTCCACGTGGACCTGCTCCGCTTCGGCCTCGGCGGCCCGTCCTGGCTCGGCTGGGTGAACGTGGCGGCGGGCTGGCTGGTGCCGTACACCCTGGGCGCCGCCTGGACCCGCGGCGAGCTGGAGCGCCGCCGCGCGGGCCGGCTGCTGCTGACGGGCGGTGCGCTGACCACGGCGGGACTGGTCGCCTGGGCGGGCTACCCGGCGTCGATGGTCGGCGTCCCCGGCGCCTCGGTCTCCAACCTGAACCCGCCGACGCTGGCCGCCGTCACCTTCGGCCTGGCCCAGTGCGGCCTGGCCCTGCTCCTGCGCGACCGGCTGCGCCGGGCGATGAACCGCCCCCTGGCCTGGGCGGCGGTGGCATTGGTCAACCTCTCCGCGATGACGATCTTCCTCTGGCACCAGACGGCGCTGATGGCCACGACGGCCACGGGCCTCCTCGCGGGCCGCCTCCCCGGCCTGCACACACTCCCCGACGGCCTTGACTGGGTGGCGGCCCGCCTGGTCTGGCTCCCGGTCTTCACCCTCGCCCTGACGGTGTGCTGGGCGGCCTTCCGCTTCTATGAACAGGGCCCGCGCCGCCGCGCCGGCCGCCCGTCCCGAGTGATCCGCGTCCACCGCCGCCCGCATTCCAGGGGAACGAAGGCGGCCCGCGATGCCTAGGGTTGACGACGTGACGGAGACGGGGATCCAGCACGGGATCGGGAGCCGCGTCCTGCGCGGGCTGCGGGCGCTGCGCGACGACCTGTGGACACTCAGGCCTGACCCCCTGCCCGCTGTCGGACGGCTGCGCCGGTTGCCGCACGTCGTGCTGTTCCTGCCCGCGCTCGGCATCACGATCGGCGGCACGGCCCAGCTCACGGACAACGGGAAACTGGGCTTCGGCCTCGCCTTCCTGATCGCCCTCGCGCAGGGCGGCGCGGTGCTGCTCGCGCTGTGGCGGCCCATCCCGGCATGGTGGCTGTCGATAGCGGCCACGGTCGTGGGCGCCGTCGCGGTACGCGGCCTGCTGCTCTCCGGCGCGACGGACGACTTCACCTGGCCATGGGCCGCGTCCGGCATCATCGCGCACCTGCTCGTCCTGCTGCTGCTCGCCCTGCGGGTGCGCACGCGCGTCTCCGTCGAGGCGCTGGCCCTGACCGTGCTGGCCACCTACCTCCTCCAAGGACCGCTGGGCGCACCGGACTTCCAGGACACCGGCGTACTCGCGATCGCCCTGTCCGCGGTCGTCGTGGTCCTCGGCATCGCGCTGCGCGGTCGCCGCGAGGCGCGCGCGGAACTCGGCCGGCAGGCCACGCTCACCGCCGAGGAGCGGGCGCGGCGCACACTGCTGGAGGAGCGCAATCGCATCGCGCGGGAGCTGCACGACGTGGTGGCCCACCACATGTCGGTCATCTCGATCCAGGCACAGGTCGCTCCGCACCTCGTCGACGACCCGCCCGAGGAGCTCAAGGACAATCTCGCGGGAATCCGGCAGAACGCGCTGGAGGCGCTGACGGAGCTGCGCCACGTCCTGGGTGTGCTGCGTCAGGAGAATCCCGACGGCCCGGAGCCGTCCCATGGATCCGGCACCGGCACCGGCACCGCCCCGCACGCCCCGCAGCCCACCCTGGACCGGCTCGACGCGCTCGTGGCGAACACCCGGGCCGCGGGCCTGGCCGTCACCGTCGAGGTCGTGGGGAAACGGCGTTCGCTGCCGCCCGGCGTGGAGCTGTCGGCGTACCGGATCGTGCAGGAGGCACTGAGCAACGTCCTGCGCCACGCGCCCGGCGCGCGTGTCCGCGTCGAACTCGCCTACCTGTCGGGTGCGTTGAACGTGAAGGTCGTCAATTCGCGGCCGACGCAGCCCGCCCCGCAGTCGCCGGGCGCCGGACACGGGCTGCTCGGCATGCGGGAGCGGGCCACGATGCTCGGCGGTGCCCTGCACGCGGGGCCCGCACCGGGCGGCGGATATCAGGTGTCGGCCTACCTCCCGGCGGCCGAGCTCTCCGACGGCCTGGACTACACCGCCTCGGGTGGCATCGCCGTCACCGGGCCGGTCACGGACCCCGTCTCCACCACCGATACGGTCACTCATCCGGCCCTCGATCAGGCCACGGACCCGAAGGACGACACCGCATGACGAGCGGCACCATCCGCGTACTCATCGCCGATGACCAGCAGATGGTCCGGCAGGGCTTCACCGTGCTGCTCAACACCCAGCCCGACATCGACGTGATCGGCCAGGCGGTGGACGGCCTGGACGCCGTCGCCAAGGTCGCGGAACTCGCCCCGGACGTCGTGCTCATGGACATCCGCATGCCCGAGCTCGGCGGCATCGAGGCCACACGCCGTATCACCGGCGAGCAGCCGGACATCAAGGTGCTGGTGCTCACCACCTTCGACCTCGACGAGTATGTGTACGAGGCGCTCAGAGCCGGTGCGTCCGGCTTCCTCCTGAAAGACGCCTCGGCGGACAAGCTGGCCGAAGCGGTGCGGGTGGTGGCGGCCGGCGACGCGCTGCTCGCGCCGGGCATCACGCGGCGGCTGATCGCCGAGTTCTCCCGGCTGGACGACCGGCCCCGGGCCCCGCTGAAGGAACGCGTCGGCGGTCTGACCGAGCGGGAGACGGAGGTGCTCGCCCTGATCGCGCAGGGCCTGTCGAACGCGGAGATCGCCGAGCGTCTCGTCGTCGCCGAACAGACGGTGAAGACGCACGTCGGCCGCATTCTGGTGAAGCTGGGCCTCAGAGACCGGACGCAGGCGGCGGTGTTCGCGTACGAGTCGGGACTGGTGCGGCCATCGGGGTACTGACCTGCGGCGGGCCGGTCCGGTTCGACCAGGCCCGGGACCGGGTGTACCCGTAGTACCTGAGAGGGACGCCGAAGGACCCTTCTCACTGGTGACGACCGCGACCCCCGTCCCCGCCTACCGTTCTGTACGTGACCGAGACGACCCAGATCCACACCACGCCGCCGGGCGACGGAGCCAAGTCGCGTAGCCCGGAGTTCCGGCTGGCCGCGGACGCCCTGCGCGGGCTGCGGCAGGACCTGTTCCACGACGCCTTCGCCTACCGCCTGCTCCCGCGGATGCGCGGCGACGGCCCGCTGACCAGGCGGCTGCCCGCGCGCCTGCGGGAGTACGCGGTCTGGACGCCGCACGCCGTGATCACCGCGGCCGCCCTGCTCACCCTGCTCATCGCCACCGTCGACCAGGGCGCCGGTCTGCTGCTCGGCCCGCTCGCCGTGATCCCGATCCTGCTGACCATGGCCCGGCCGGTGGGAGCGTTCTGGCTGTCGATGGCGGCAACCCCGCTCGCTCTTCCGTTCGGTGACCAGTGGGGTGAGTGGCCGTGGCTGCCGGGCAGCTTCGCCTGCCATCTGACGGTGCTGACGGTCGTGGCGGTACGCACCAGGCCGCGCACGGCCGGGTGGATGTGGGCGCTGACCGCGGCGTACGGCATCGTCGCGGAGACGCTGTCCTCGGGCCACTACTCCACCAACACCGGCCCCATGCTGGTCGTCTCCGCACTGGTCCTGCTCTGCGTCGCCGTCTGGCACATCCGGCGGGAGGCCGAGCAGGAGGTGACCGCCCAGCAGACGGTGACCGCGCACGAGCGCTCCCGCCGCACGCTCCTGGAGGAGCGCACGACGATCGCCCGCGAGCTGCACGACGTGGTCGCGCACCACATGTCGGTCGTCGCCATTCAGGCGGAGGCCGCCCCCTACCGGGTGGAGAACCCGCCGCCGGAGCTGGAGCGCGCCTTCGCGACGATCCGGGAGAACGCGGTCGCGGCCCTCACCGAACTGCGCCGCGTCCTGGGCGTCGTCCGCGCCGAGGACTACGAGGCCCCGGACGCCCCGCAGCCCACCCTCGCCGACCTGGACGGCCTGCTCGCCAATGTGCGGGACGCGGGTCTGAGCGCCGAGAAGGTGGTGACCGGAGCGGTGCGGGAACTCCCGCAGGGCGTCGAGCTGTCCGCGTACCGCATAGTCCAGGAGGCGCTGAGCAATACCCTGCGGCACGCGCCCGGCGCGAGCGCCCGCGTCGAGATCGGTTACGTCCTCGGCGGGCTGGGCCTGCGCATAGTCAACGGCCCGCCGCCCGCGCCGGCCCTGGTGAAGCCCTCGCCGGGAGCGGGGCACGGCATCACCGGCATGCGGGAGCGCGTCTCCATGCTGAACGGTGAGATGACGGCGGGCTCGACGGACGAGGGAGGCTATGAGGTGGCGGTGTTCCTGCCGGTGACCGGCGTGAGCGAGGGTGACGCATGACCATCCGCGTGCTGATCGCGGACGATCAGATGATGGTGCGCGAGGGCTTCTCGGTCCTGTTGAACGCGATGCCGGACATCGAGGTCGTGGGCGAGGCCGTCAACGGCCGCGAGGCGGTCGACCGCGTCCGCGAGCTCACCCCCGACGTGGTCCTGATGGACATCCGCATGCCCGAGCTGAACGGCATCGAGGCGACCCGGGAGATCGTCGCCGCGGACGGCGCGGCCAAGGTGCTGGTGCTCACCACCTTCGACCTCGACGAGTACGTGTACCAGGCGCTCAGGGCAGGAGCCTCCGGCTTCCTCCTCAAGGACGCCTCGGCCCGCCAACTCGCCGACGGCGTAAGGGTGGTGGCCTCCGGCGAGGCGCTGCTCGCACCCTCGGTGACCCGACGACTGATCACCGAGTTCTCCAAGATGTCCACCACACCACGCATCCCGCCCACCGCGCAGGCGGCGTACGGAGATCTGACCGAGCGGGAGACGGAGGTCCTGGTCCTGATCGCGCAGGGCCTGTCCAACGCGGAGATAGCCGAGCGGCTGGTGGTGGCCGAGTCGACGATCAAGACACACGTCAGCAGGGTCCTGGTGAAGCTGGGCCTCAGGGACCGCACGCAGGCGGCGGTGTTCGCATACGAGGCCCGCTTGGTCACGCCGGGCTGAGCGGTCGGCGCGGTCCGCGTCCGCGCGGTCCGTGTGGCCAGGGCAGGGTGGAGAAGTACGGTGAGGGCATGGAACAGCGCATCACGTTGATCACGCTGGGTGTTTCCGATCTCGCGCGCTCCAAGGCTTTCTACGAGGCCCTGGGCTGGCGGGGCCAGGAAGTTGAGGAAACCGTCTTCTTCCAGGCGGGCGGCCTGGGACTCGTCCTGTGGGGCCGCGACAAACTCGCGAGGGACTGCGGTCTGGAGCCCGGCCCGACGGGCGGCTTCGACGGCATCGTCCTGGCTCACAACGTCCGTTCCGACGCGGAGGTCGACGCGCTGCTCGCAGCGGCGGAACGGGCCGGCGGCACCATCACCAAGCCCGCGGCCGTCAACGTCATCGGCTTTTACTCCAGCGCCTTCACCGACCCGGACGGCCACGCCTGGGAGATCGCCCACAACCCTGGATTCCCCCTCGCCGAGGACGGCACGATCACTCTGCCGGATTTCGGTGGCGCATAGGGACACCCCTGGTCAGCGTGGACGTCGGCAGGCTAGCGTCCCCGCATGGCAGCTGCTTCCGACCTCGCGTTCGATCCCTGGGACCCGGCATTCGTCGCCGACCCGTACCCCGCCTATGCCGAGCTGCGGGCCCGGGGGCGTGTGCACTACTTCGAGCCCACCGACCAGTGGCTGGTCCCGCACCACGCGGACGTTTCGGCGTTGCTGCGGGACCGCCGCCTCGGCCGGACCTACCAGCACCGGTTCACGCACGAGGACTTCGGGCGGACGGCGCCGCCGGCGGAGCACGAGCCGTTTCACACGCTCAACGATCACGGGATGCTCGATCTGGAGCCACCGGATCACACCCGGATCCGGCGTCTGGTGTCGAAGGCGTTCACTCCGCGCACGGTGGAGCAGCTGAAGCCGTACGTCCACGGGCTCGCGAACGACCTGGTGGCCGCCTTGGCGGAGGCGGGTGGCGGGGATCTGCTGGCGGACGTGGCGGAGCCGCTGCCGGTGGCGGTGATCGCCGAGATGCTGGGGATCCCGGAGGCCGATCGGGCGCCGTTGCGGCCCTGGTCGGCGGACATCTGCGGGATGTACGAGCTGAACCCGTCGGAGGAGGTGGCGGCGAGGGCGGTGCGGGCCTCGGTCGAGTTCTCGGAGTATCTGAAGGAGCTGATCGCCGAGCGCCGCAAGGAGCCGGGTGAGGATCTGATCTCGGGGCTGATCGCCGCGTACGACGAGGGCGAACGGCTGACCGAGCAGGAGATGATCTCGACCTGCGTACTGCTGCTGAACGCGGGGCACGAGGCCACGGTGAACGCGACGGTCAACGGTTGGTGGGCCCTGTTCCGCAATCCGGAGCAGCTGGCTGCCCTCCGTGCGGACCACTCGCTCGTGCCGTCCGCCGTCGAGGAGCTGATGCGTTACGACACCCCGCTCCAGCTCTTCGAGCGCTGGGTGCTGGACGAGATCGAGATCGACGGGACGACGATCCCGAGAGGCGCGGAGATCGCCATGCTCTTCGGCTCCGCCAACCACGACACGGAAGTCTTCCGGGACCCCGAGCGCCTCGACCTCACCCGCGAGGACAACCCGCACATCTCCTTCAGCGCGGGCATCCACTACTGCATCGGCGCACCCCTGGCCCGTATCGAGCTGGCCGCGTCGATGACGGCGTTGCTGGAGAAGGCCCCGACGCTGAGCCTGGCGGCGGAGCCGCGGCGGAAGCCGAACTTCGTGATCCGGGGGCTGGAGGGGCTCAGCGTCGAGCTCTGAGACGCTGGAGCAGCGCCCAGCACCCGAGGGAGGCGGCGATACCGCCCAGGATCATCAGCGGCAACTCGGCGTAGAGCACGCTCCAGTCGGGTGCCTGTTCGAAGCGCCAGATGCGCTCCCGTACGTCGACGGACCACACCGCGAGTCCCGCGCCGGCGCCGACGGCCGCGGTCAGGCATCCGCCGGCGGCCTGCATACGTTGTCCCATGCCTGGCATGGACGAGCGCAGGTCGCCATGAGGTTCCCCCTGCCGGTCACGTCGCCATGTCCCGCCGCCGCAGCGCCGCCAGTCCCACCCCGGTCAGCGCGACCGTCAGGAGAAGAAGGGTCAGCACCGGCCCCCACTCCATCCCCCCGCCCGGCAGCTTCGGCAGATGGCCGAACGGCGACATGTCCAGGACCGCCTGCGGAGCGTCCAGCGCGGGCCCGACCCAGCCGATCAGCAGCACCGCCCCGGCCACGCCCCAGGCCGCCACCGCCGCCCGAGGGACCAGGCCGTGCAGGAGTACCGTCAGCCCGCCGATGGCCCACACCGCCGGGACCTGCACGAGGCACGCCCCGAGGATCGGCCCGGCCTCCTTGCCGTAGCCCACGGCGAAGCCGAGACCGGCGAGCAGCATGATCAGTACGGTCCCGCCGAAGGCCACCGCCAGATGGCCGGCGGCCCACCGCAGTCGGCCCACCGCGTTGGCCAGCACCGGTTCCGCGCGCCCGGAGGTCTCCTCGCCGTGCAGCCGTAGGACGGAGGCGACGATGTAGAGCGCGGCGACCAGGCCGAGCATGCCGATCATCGCGGACAGGAACGCGTCCGTGATTCCCGCCCGGCCGCCCATCCGCTCGATGATCTGGCGGTAATTGTCGTTGTCACCGACGAGGTCGGCCGCGCCCTCGGTCAGGCCGCCGTAGACGACCCCGGCGAGGAAGAAGCCGATGCTCCAGCCGAGCACGCTGCCCCGCTGCAGCCGCCAGGCCAGCGCACCCGCCGACGCCATGCGGCCGAACGCCGGTCCCGGCCGGGTCGGCAGGAAGCTCATGCCGATGTCGCGGCGCCCGGCCAGCGCGTAGGCCGCGGCGCCCTGGGTGGCCACCGCCGCCACGAACAGCAGCAGCACCCACCAGCGCTCGTCCGCGAACGCCCGCAGGTTCTCCAGCCAGCCGAGCGGTGACAGCCAGGTCAGTACCGACGAGCCGTCGTCGGTGGCCGAGTCGCCCGCCGCGCGCAGCACGAACGCGGCACCGAGGACCGCCGCCGTCAGCCCGCGTGCCAGGCGCGCGCTCTCGGTGAGCTGGGCGACGACCGCCGCCATCGTGGCGAACACCATGCCCAGGCCCGCGATCCCGATCCCGAGCGCCAGGGCGCCCGAGGCACCCTGGCCGGCCAGTCCGGCGGTCAGCAGCAGCGCCAGTACGGCGTTGGCGACGGCCGCCGTGAGCAGGGCCGCCGTCAGGGAGGCCCGGCGGCCCACCATCCCCGACGCCACCAGCTCCTGACGGCCGCTCTCCTCCTCGTCCCGGGTGTGCCGTACGACGATGAGCAGGCTCATCACGGCCGCCAGCGCGCCCGCGTAGATGCCGACGCGCCAGGCGGTGAGCGCGCCGAGCGAGTCGCCGAAGACCGGGCCGACCATGGCGCGCAGCGAGGCGTTGGTCTCCATCTGCCGCAGCAGGTCGGCGCGTTCGGCGGCCGTGCCGTACAGGCCCTTCAGGGTGTTCGGCATGGAGAGGACCATGAGCGCGTTCACCGCGACCCAAAGCGGGATCATCGCGCGGTCGCGGCGCAGGGCGAAGCGCAACAGGGTGCCGGTACCGGCCAGTTGGCGCGAGCTGGCGGGCCGTACGTCGAAGGCCGTGGCGGTCATCGTGCGGCCACCTCCTCGCGTACGTCCTCCTGGTAGTGCCGCAGGAACAGCTCCTCCAGCGTCGGCGGCGTCGACGTCAGCGACCGCACGCCGGACTCGCTGAGCGAGCGCAGTACGGCGTCCAGCTTGTCGGTGTCGACCTGGAGCCGGACCCGGTGGCCCTGGATGTCGAGGTCGTGGACGCCGGGGAGGCGGGACAAGCCGTTGGGGGCGCCGGCGAGTTCGGCCGTGACGCTTGTGCGCGTCAGGTGGCGCAGGTCGGCGAGGGAGCCGGTCTCGACGGTGCGGCCCTTGCGGATGATGCTGACGCGGTCGCAGAGTTCCTCGACCTCGCTGAGGATGTGCGAGGACAGCAGGATGGTCCGGCCCCTGTCCCGCTCCTCCTCCACACACCGCTGGAAGACCTCCTCCATCAGCGGGTCCAGGCCCGAGGTCGGCTCGTCCAGGATCAGCAGGTCGACGTCGGAGGCGAAGGCCGCGACCAGGGCGACCTTCTGCCGGTTGCCCTTGGAGTAGGTGCGGCCCTTCTTCGTCGGGTCCAGCTCGAACCGCTCGATCAGCTCGGCCCGGCGCTTCTTGTCGAGTCCGCCGTCGCGCAGACGGCCGTAGAGGTCGATGACCTCGCCGCCGGAGAGGTTGCGCCACAGCGTCACGTCCCCGGGGACGTACGCGATCCGGCGGTGCACCTCCACGGCGTCCGTCCACGGATCGCGGCCGAGTACCCGCGCGGCGCCCGAGTCGGCGCGCAGCAGGCCGAGCAGAACACGGATGGTGGTGGACTTGCCGGCGCCGTTCGGGCCGAGGAAGCCGTGGACCTCGCCGGTCTCGACGTCCAGGTCGAGGCCGGCGAGGGCGTGCGTCCTGCCGAACGACTTGTGCAGCCCGGATACCTCAATGGCGGGGTTTGCCTTGGTCATACTTCAGAACGTACGCTTCCTTCAGAAATTTGTGAAGTTAAGGAAGCGTCAAAATGGCGGATAGACTGGTGGGCGGTGTCTGAGCAGGGGAGATGATCGAGGCATGACGGAAGCAGCCGGGGCGGGACGGGACGCGGAGGCGGTCTCGCGGTTCGTGGAGCACTTCGCGGCTCAGCTCGTCGAGGCGGGCCTGCCGCGGATGCCCGCCCGGGTCTTCGCCGCGCTGCTCGCCTCCGACACC
Source organism: Streptomyces sp. SA15 (assembly GCF_002291145.1). Classification (GTDB taxonomy): domain Bacteria; phylum Actinomycetota; class Actinomycetes; order Streptomycetales; family Streptomycetaceae; genus Streptomyces. The sequence continues at coordinate 136,532 of NZ_NTGE01000099.1, read as the reverse complement.
GGCACGCTGACCTCCGCCGAACTGGGCGAACAGCTGCGGATCAGCCCCGCGGCCGTCTCCGGGGCGGTGCGCTACCTGGCACAGGTGCACATGGTCTCGCGCGAGCGGGAGCCCGGCTCACGCCGGGAGCGCTACCGGGTGCACAGCGACCAGTGGTACGAGGCGCTCACCAACCGCAACGCGATCATCAAGCGCTGGGAGGACGCCCTGCGCGAGGGCGTCACCAGCCTGGGCGCGGACTCCCCGGCGGGCCGCCGGCTAGAGGAGACCCTCGCCTTCTTCGAGTTCGTCGAAGGCGAGGTCGAGGCCATGATGGAGCGCTGGCGGGTGCACCGGGACGAGATGTTCGGCCGGGGCTGAGCCGCAAACCACACACGTCCTTCGGCCGGAGTCTGCCTTGTGGTGCTCACCCGGTGATTGGCAGATCTGTTCCACCGGCACGGCCACCTGCCCTGGGGTTTTCCGTCGCGGGGGTGGAACAGATCTGCCAATCACTACTCACTCGAACCTCACCTGCCAGTAGTCCCGGCGCCGTACACCTACCGCTCCTTCGTCTCCTCCAGCACCGTCCGCCCCAGCAGCGCGTACCGGGACGGATCGCGCCGCTTGAGGTACTGCGCGTACCCGACGCCCACCGCCGCGACCAGCGCGACCAGCCACGGTGTCGCCTTCAGGACCAGCGAGCCGGACTCCGGGCCGGCCGCCACGCCCATGTTGGACACCAGCAGGACGACTACCGCGAGCATGGCCACCCCGCCCACCAGCGGAGCGACGAGCGTCCTGAACCAGTGCCGGCTCTCGGGGTGGTGCGAGCGGAAGTACGCCAGGACCGCGAAGGAGCACACCGCCTGGACGACCAGGATCGCCATGGTGCCGAGGATGGCGAGCAGGACGTACGTCCCGGTGTACGGGTCCTTGCCCGCGATCCAGAACGCGGCGAGCAGCACCCCGCTGACGATCGTCTGGACGAGACCCGCGATGTGCGGGGAGCCGTGCTGGGCGTGCGTGCGGCCGATGGTGTTCTTCAGGGACGGCAGGACGCCCTCGCGGCCGAGCGCGTACATGTAGCGGGCGGCGCAGTTGTGGAAGGCCATGCCGCAGGCCAGCGAGCCGGTGATCATCAGCCACTGCATGACGACGACCGCCCAGTGGCCGACGTACTGCTCGGTGGGGTTGAAGAACATGGCGAGGGGGTTCGCGGAGGAGGCGGCCGCTACGGCCTCCTTCTCGCCGTTGCCCGTGATGGCCATCCAGGAGACGAGGACGTAGAAGACGCCGACGCCCAGGACCGAGATCATCGTCGCCTTGGGGATGATCTTCTTCGGGTCGCGGGACTCCTCGCCGTACATCGCGGTCGACTCGAAGCCGACCCACGACCAGAAGGCGAAGAACAGGCCGAGGCCGGCGGAGGTGCCCTGGAAGGCGTTGACCGGGTTGACCGGGCCGAAGGTGAAGCCGTCCGGGCCGCCGCCGTGCAGGGCCACGGACCCGGCCATCAGGCCGAGGATGAGGACCTCGGTGGCCAGCAGCACCACGAGCACCTTCTCGGCGACCGAGACACCGAACCAGGTGCCCATCGCGTTGATCCCGAGCATCAGGGCCGCGAACAGCCACCACGGCACGCTCAGCCCGGTCTGGTCCTGAAGGGTCGTCGTCGCGAAGACCGAGAAGATGCCGATCAGCGCCGGCTCGAAGACGACGTACGCGAAGGTGGCGAGCATCCCGGAGGCGAGTCCCACGGTGCGGCCGAGGCCGTAGGAGATGAAGCCGTAGAAGGCGCCGGTGGAGGTGATGTGCTTCGCCATCGACGTGAAGCCGACGGAAAAGATTGCCAGTACGACCATTGCGACGAGGTAGCTCGCCGGGGCGCCGATGCCGTTGCCGGACGACACCATGAAGGGCACGTTGCCGGTCATCGCGGTGATCGGCGCGGCGGTCGCGACGGCCATGAAGACCACCCCGAGCAGGCCCACGGCGTTGGGCTTGAGCCGGTGGACGGTGCCGTCGCCGCCTGTCTTCTCCTCGGGGGCGACGCCCTCCTGTACTGCCATCGGGTGGCCCCTTCCTGGTTGCCGTGATCGCGCCGCGCATTGCCGCTGGACCGGAACTCTGTCGCCCGAATGAGTCGGTCAAGGGCGGCGAGGCGTTAAATGTTTGTCAACCAGACCTTTAGAAAACGCGTGCGGCGAACGCTCTTGTTAACTCTCCGGCGGTCCGTGGACCAGGGCGCTGCGCGCCTCGTAGCGTCGCCGCCATGAGCGCCTACACCTCCACCCTCGGCGGCGAGCGCCACCGCTTCGACTCCCTCGCCCGTCTGCTCGCCGCCGCGAGCCCCGAGCGTTCCGGCGACCGGCTCGCCGGGCTCGCCGCCCGGTCGGCGCAGGAGCGGGTCGCGGCGCGGTGGGCGCTGGCGGAGGTGCCGCTCGCGGCCTTCCTGGCCGAGCCGGTGATCCCGTACGAGACCGACGACGTGACGCGGCTGATCCTCGACACCCATGACGCGGCGGCGTTCGGGCCGGTGGCGGGTCTCAGCGTCGGCGAGTTCCGGGAGTGGCTGCTGTCGGAGGCCGCCGACGCCGAGGCCCTGGCCGCGCTCGCCCCCGGGCTGACGCCGGAGATGGTGGCGGCGGTGTCCAAGCTGATGGGCAACGCGGATCTGGTCGCGGTGGCCCGCAAGGTGCGCGTGGTGACCGCGTTCCGCTCGACGATCGGCCTGCCGGGACGGCTGGCGACGCGATTGCAGCCGAACCATCCGACGGACGACCCGGCGGGGGTGGCGGCCGCGCTGCTGGACGGCCTGCTGCTCGGCTCCGGCGACGCGGTGATCGGCATCAACCCCGCCACGGACAGCCCGAAGGCGGTACGGGACCTGCTGGAGCTGCTGGACGGAGTGATCGCGCGCTACTCCATCCCCACCCAGTCCTGCGTGCTGTGCCACGTCACGACGAGCGTGGATCTGATGGAGCGGGGAGCGCCCGTCGACCTCGTCTTCCAGTCCATCGCGGGGACGCAGGCGGCGAACGCGTCCTTCGGAGTGACGCTGGGCGTGCTGGACGAGGCCTACGAGGCGGTACGGGGCCTGGACCGGGGCACGGTCGGCCGGAACGCGATGTACTTCGAGACCGGGCAGGGCAGCGCCCTCTCCGCCGACGCCCACCACGGCGTGGACCAGCAGACGGTGGAGGCGAGGGCGTACGCGGTGGCACGCCGCTACGACCCGCTGCTGGTGAACACGGTCGTCGGCTTCATCGGCCCCGAGTACCTCTACGACGGTCGGCAGATCCTCCGCGCCGCCCTGGAGGACCACTTCTGCGGCAAGCTGCTCGGCCTGCCGATGGGCCTGGACATCTGCTACACGAACCACGCCGACGCCGATGACGACGACGTGGCGACGATGCTGACCATGCTGGGCGTGGCCGGCGCGTCCTTCGTGATCTGCACGCCGGGCGGCGACGACATCATGCTCAACTACCAGTCGGCCTCGTACCACGACGCGCTGTACCTGCGGGAGGTGCTGGGACTGCGCCCGGCGCCGGAGTTCGAGGCGTGGCTCGCGTCGATCGGGCTGCTGGACGAGCGTGGAGGAATCCGCGAGGTCACATCGCATCCGCTGACGGCGATCGGGCGGGAGCTGAAAGAAGGTAGGGCGGCATGAGTCACCTTCCGGTCCACACGGACGACTCGACCCTGTGGTCGGCCCTGCGCCGCCACACCCAGGCCCGCATCGGCCTCGGCCGCGCGGGATCCGCGCTCCCGACCCGGCACCGCCTGGAACTCCAGGCCGCGCACGCGGCGGCACGGGACGCGGTGCACACGCCGTTCGACCCGGAAGCGGTCGCGGCGGGGCTCGCCGGGATGCCGACCATACGGGTCCGCAGCGCGGCCCCCGACCGGCTCACGTACCTCCAGCGACCGGACCTGGGGCGACGGCTGGACGCCACGGACCGCGCGCATCTGCCGGTGGGGGAGTGGGACGCGGTGTTCGTGATCGCGGACGGTCTGTCGAGCCGGGCGGTGCACGAGCACGCGGCGGCGGTGCTACGGGAGACGGTGGCGCGGCTGGCGTCCTGGAGCATCGCCCCGGTGGTCCTCGCCGAACAGGCCCGGGTGGCCCTCGGCGACGACATCGCGGCGGCGATGGGCGCGGCGATGGTGGTGGTCCTGGTCGGCGAACGCCCCGGCATGTCGGCGGCGGACTCGCTGGGGGCGTACCTGACGTACGGCCCCCACCCGGGCACGACGACGGACGCCGACCGCAACTGCCTGTCCAACATCCGGCCGCCGCTGGGGCTGACGTATGGGACGGCGGCGGGGAAGTTGGCGGGGTTGATGGGGAGGGCGCGGGAGTTGGGGGTTACGGGGGTGGGGCTGAAGGACGAGATCGACGGCGGTGGTGTACGCGAGTCGCTACTCTGAGTGGCGGCTGGTCCGTATCAAGGGGAGGGCGCATCATGACACTCATGGCAGAGCGACCGGTGATAAGCGGCACCAAGCCCCGCAGCGACTTCGAGGAGCTTTTGGACCTGCTCGACGAGCTGCACGTGCCCGACGGCTACAAGGCCGAGATCATCAGGGGGAGCATCGTCGTGTCGCCGTGGTCCAAGGGGTACTACACCCGCGTCATGAAGCTGGTGTGCAACCGACTTGAGCCACACCTCCCCGAAGGTCACATCATCGAGCGGACTCCCCAGCTGTTTGTCTTCCCCGAGGTCGAGCGTGCGTACGGACCGGACATCCATGCCGCGCACGAGCAGACGTATGAGACGGACAGCGAGCACTTGGACGGAGAAGGCCTTTCCCTCGTTGCGGAACTGACCTCGAAGTCCACCCGGGACAAAGACCTCACCGACAAGGTCGAGACGTATGGGAAGGCCGGCGTCCCCATCTATCTGGTCCTCGACATGCAGGACAAGCAGGCCATCGTCTACGGGTCGCCGTCCGCGAACGGGTATGAAGTCCGCTTCACCAAACCCTTCGGCGAGAAGCTCTACATCCCGGACCCGTTCGGCTGCACGCTCGACACCGACGGCTTCCAGCCACCGGAAAAGAAGCCCGCGGAGCAGGCCGAAGCCTGAATCTCACCCCGCGGTCGGCAACGTCAACCCCCACGCCCCCTCCCAAACCGTCCAAGTCCGCCTCCGCACCGGCCCCACCACCCCCGCATCCGACCGGTACCGGAAATCCGCCCCCACCACGGTCACCGTCCTCCCGGACGCCCGCAGGGGCGACGCCTCCGCGCCCACCGAAGCCGGCCGTACCTCGACCTCCGCCAGCCCGGAGGACCCCGGCGTCACCGACACCGCCGCCACAGGCTGGCCCAGGTCCACCAGCGTCACCCCGTCGACCTCCACCCGCAGCCGGGACGGCCCGGGGCCGGTGACGGGGGTCTCCCGTGAGGGGCGCACCGGGACCAGTGTGCGTACGAGGGACTGGCACGTCCGTAGCCAGGGATGTGCGGAAGGGCTGTCCGGCGGGGCCTCCGGGGACACCGGTGGAATCCGTAGCGCGCCCAGTACGACCCCGTCACTGTCGTCCACGAGCAGGTCCAGGCGCCGTTCGACCCCGTCCAGGACCGCCCGCGCCGCCGCCACCGCCCCGGTCGGCACCCCCAGCGACCGCGCCAGCGACAGCGCGGCCCCGACCGGTACGACCGACAGCGCGCACTCCGTCAGCTCCCGCCGCCGGTGCAGCAGCGACACCGTCCGGACCAGTGCCCGGTCGTCGCCGACGACCACCGGCCGCCGTGAGCCCCGTCGCGCCAGTGCCCGGGCGAATTCCTCCGGGTCGTCCGGCAGACACACCTTCGTATGCGCCGCACCCGCGCTGAGCACGTCTTTCGCGATCCGTACGGACTCACCGTCGGTCCTCCGGGCGACCGGATCGATGACCACCAGCAACTGGTCGGACGTCGCGAAAGTCGCCACCTCGGTCCTGCCTCGCTTCCTCGGGTAGCATCTTTGTGCAAGAGCCCCTTGCGCTATTGCGCCAGGGGCTTCGTCTATTCCGGGGCATCCGGTCCGACGGGTTGCGGCCAACGAAGGTCGCCGGTGTACGAAACACGCTGTGCGAGGCACAGGCAAGTGTTCGCGTACGCCCCTGACCTTGGACATGCCCCGCCCGGAAGGGGTGTACGCGCGTGCCCGCACTTGTGCTGCTCGGTGCTCAGTGGGGTGACGAAGGCAAGGGAAAGGCGACCGACCTGCTCGGTGGCTCGGTGGACTATGTGGTGCGCTACCAGGGCGGCAACAACGCCGGCCACACGGTAGTCGTGGGCGATCAGAAGTATGCCCTCCACCTCCTCCCTTCCGGAATCCTCTCCCCGGGGTGCACCCCGGTCATCGGTAACGGTGTCGTTGTCGACCCGTCGGTCCTGCTCTCCGAGCTGAGCGGATTGAACGAGCGTGGCGTCGACACGTCCAAGCTCCTGATCAGTGGAAACGCTCACATCATCACGCCTTACAACGTGACCGTCGACAAGGTGACGGAACGCTTCCTCGGAAAGCGGAAGATCGGGACCACCGGCCGGGGCATCGGCCCGACCTACGCCGACAAGATCAACCGCGTGGGGATCCGGGTCCAGGACCTCTACGACGAGTCCATCCTGACCCAGAAGGTCGAAGCCGCCCTCGACGTCAAGAACCAGATCCTCACCAAGCTGTACAACCGGCGCGCGATCGCCGTCGACCAGGTGGTCGAGGAGCTGCTGGGCTACGCCGCGCAGATCGAGCCGTACGTCGCCGACACGGTGCTCGTGCTCAACCAGGCGCTGGAGCAGGACAAGGTGGTCCTCTTCGAGGGCGGCCAGGGCACGCTCCTCGACATCGACCACGGCACGTACCCCTTCGTGACGTCCAGCAACCCCACCGCGGGCGGTGCGTGCACCGGCGCGGGCGTCGGCCCGACGAAGATCAGCCGGGTCATCGGCATCCTGAAGGCGTACACGACCCGCGTCGGAGCCGGTCCCTTCCCGACCGAGCTCTTCGACGCGGACGGCGAGGCGCTGCGGAGGATCGGTGGCGAGCGGGGTGTCACCACCGGCCGTGACCGTCGCTGCGGCTGGTTCGACGCGGTGATCGCCCGGTACGCGACGAGGGTCAACGGCCTGACGGACTTCTTCCTGACCAAGCTGGACGTCCTCACCGGCTGGGAGGAGATCCCGGTCTGCGTGGCGTACGAGATCGACGGCAAGCGCGTCGAGGAGCTCCCGTACTCCCAGTCCGACTTCCACCACGCGAAGCCGGTCTACGAGACCCTCCCGGGCTGGTCCGAGGACATCACCAAGGCGAAGTCCTTCTCCGACCTGCCGAAGAACGCCCAGGACTACGTCAAGGCGCTGGAGGAGATGTCCGGGGCCCCGATCTCCGCGATCGGGGTGGGGCCGGGGCGGGACGAGACGATCGAGATCAACTCGTTCATCTAGTTCATCTAGGAGGCACCGTACGGCGGGCCGACCCTGTAGGTGATCGGTCCGCCGTCCGTGACGCACCCGGCCACGTCGGCCGCATGGTGTGACTAATCCGAACTGTTAGAGAGGCGCCTCATGCCTGCACGGAAGCCGTCCACCGAGCGACAGCGCCGGCTCGGTGCCGAGTTGCGCAAGATGCGCGAGCACATTGGCATGACGATCAACGAGGCAGCCACCCTGCACCGGACCGACCGTACGACGGTGAGTAACACGGAGTCCGCCCGCTCCGGGGTCAGTAGTGACCGGGTGAGGGTTTTTGGGCGGCCAACTACCGCTGTCCTGACGCGCAGTACGTCGACGCCCTGGCCGAGATGACCAGAGAGCGCGGGCCCTACTGGTGGGACGAGTACAGGGATTCGCTTCCCACTGGTCTTCTGGATATTGCCGAGATGGAGCACTACGCGGCTGCGCTGCGGTCGGCTCAGATCATGCACATGCCTGGCATCCTCCAGACTCCCGACTACATGCGCGGCATCTTCGCTGAGGCGGTGCCGTCCATGGACCCGGCCGACCTGGAGCGGCACGTCGAGTTCCGGGTCAGGCGAGCAGCGTTGCTCGACCGCTCTGAGCCGCCTTCGTGCGAGTCCCTGATCCACGAGACCGTACTGCGGATGAGGTACGGCGACCGGAAGGTTCTGCGCAGGCAGCTCGACCACCTGTTGGAGCAGGCCGAGCGGCCCAGCATCACCGCCCGTGTCGTACCGTTCAGCGCCGGGGCCTTGCGAACGCCGGCAGTTCGACGCTTTACGCCTGCGGGCCGGTGCCGCAGTTGGACACGGTGCAGATCGACGTACCGACCGGTGTCACCTTCCTTCATGCCGAGACCTACCTTGTGAACTACCGTGCGGTTCTTGACCGTATGCGTGAGCGGGCGCTCGAGCCGGAAGCATCGTTCGACTTCGTTCGGCGGGCAGCCAAAGAGACTTGAGGGTTGGGGACCGGTGGAACTTCGGTGGCGAAAGTCTTCCTTCTCGGCGGATACCGGGGCTTGCATCGAGGTCGCGGAGAAGGGCGACTTCGTCTTACTCCGCGAGAGCGACGAGCCTGACGTGATCGTCCGTACCATGCGCCGGAAGCTGCGGGCCTTCCTTGAAGGGGCCAAGGCGGGAGAGTTCGACGACTTAGCGTAGGCGTCCGCGCTCGAACACCCGGCATATGCCAATTGCGTCAGCCTCGGTGATCACGCCCGTGTCCAAGCTGCCCGAGTGCCGTAAGCCCGCTGTGGGCAGCCGGGGAGTCCACCGGCGGTAGGAACGGATTTTCCCATGTGGGCGGCACGAACACGAACGTGTCGCCCACACGGGCCGTAGTCGACTCGTACCCTTCCTTTGGCGGTGCCTGCGAGTACCGTCGAGAACACAGCGAACGTCCACCGGCCGGGAGCACACCGTGACCGCCCTGCCCGCGGATCCGCAGGCCGATGAGCCGCTCATCCCGATGTCCGCGCTCACCCCTGGCGCCCTGCGTACCGCCGTCGAAAGCCTGACGCCGAGCCGGATGCCGACGTTTGTAAGCGATCTTGTCGATGCGACCACCAGGGCCCAGCAGCTCCAGTCGTTCGCACCGCTGCGTACGTTCGTCCATACCTGGGTGTGTTCGTAGCGATCCAGAGGCATCCCTCACGTGCTGCCCGCTTGCGCCAACTCGAAGATGGGGTCTACGAACGGCGCTCGGCACTCGGGCTGAGCAGCGCGGAGCTCGCTGATCGGGCAGGTTTGTCCGTGGAGGAGATCGAGCGCATCGAAGAGAGCGGCGTCGACCCGACCCTTGAACTGATCGAGAGCCTGGCTGTGGCAATGCACTCCGGCGCACTGATCGATCCTCGTGTCACACCGGAGTTCCGCTTCGAGGGCCGCGCCGCGTAATCGCAACTGAGGGCTTCGGGGTGACGTCATGGCGGGCCCAGGGTGAGGCCGGTCTCGGCGATGGCGAACTCCGGATGGTCGGCACGAGGCCGACGACCGGGATCAAGGGGTGATTGGCAGATCTGTTCCACCCCCGCGAAGGAAAACCCCAGGTGAGGTGGCCGTGCCGGTGGAACAGATCTGCCAATCACTGGGTGAGCGTCCGGGCCCCCGCGCAGATCGCGTCGTGACCCGGGGCGGTGGCCTCGTGCAGCCCGCCTGGAGTCCGGCAGTCCGGATGGCTACACCACGCGGCGGGACGCCACCCTGGCCGTCACTCCGGCCGCCTGGGTGGACTTCGTGACGCACGCGTCCGAGGGCTGACTCTGCGCGCGGCCCGCGGTACAAGCGTCGATGTCGGGGCCACCACTTGGCCTCTGCCTTGTGTGTATCTCCTCAGAGCATGTCGGTGAGGTCTGGGCCCCGGCCGTCGATCAGATCGGGCGTCTCGACGCCGTATCCCTCCGCTCGCCCGAAGTAGGTCGGATCACCTGGCTGGGCGGCTGTACCGAGAAGCGACTCGAGTGCCTGCAGTGCCGCTGCCAGCCGAGGAGCATTCCGCTTCTGAACCTCCGGGTGAGGAGTTCCACTGAAGTCGCAGTATCCCCAAATATCATGAAAAACGGCGACTTCTGCGGCGAGATGACGTTCATCGGGATCCACGGTCAGCGAGACAAGATCGGGCTCGACGCGCTCCTTGCCCTCAGCGTCGAACCACTTTCCGCGACCGACCACGGTCAATACACCGGGCTCGGCATTCGGGAATCCTGCGGGACGGCATTCCTGGATTTTCTGCGCAAGTTCGACTGCTTCAGGGGTGCCCCTCAGGGCGAGTTTCGTAGTCACACCGATACTGCCGCGACCGAAGACGAGCCACTTCCATTCGATCCCGCTCGGCTCGAGCAGCCTGTGCTCCCTCAACAAGCCCGACATTCGTGTCGCGACCATCAGTGCCGAGTCAATTCCCGGCGGCGCGAAGCTGTCCAGCTCCCATTCCCAGGACGCACATTCCTGAGGTGCGCGCATCAAGATGGACATGTGGATTCCTTATGGATAGATCTGGCCGTTGGGAGGGATGGTGATCGAGCCGTCTCGGAAGCGCAGCTGGTAGGTCGAGCCAGTCTTTTTGGCGTAGTGCTCCACGTCCTTGACCGTCGACTCAGTGAGAGCAGCCCGCGTGTCGTGAACATCGAGTATGGCGACCTTGGGGCCGTCTATATCGCCCATAAGTTGCTTGTCTGCGATCTTGCGTGCCGCGGAACTAATGCTGTGCTCCTGGCCCACGTCCTTGAGTTGACACCCGTACTTGATCTCATCGCCAGACATGACCAACACGTCGAGGTCCAGACCCAGATCTGGTCTTTTGTACTCGAAAGCCAGATCCTCCACCCCACGCAACTTGAGTTCCATGGCGTACTCCAGGGCTTGGTGAACGGCAGGGATCATGCCCTTCTGCTTGCTCGCGTTGAGCAACTCCCTGTACTCAGGCAATCCGTGAAAATCTCCTCGGGCGATGTACTCGGCCACACCCGCACCGTAGCTTTCCTTGCTCAACCGAGTGAGCAGCCGCTGCTGATCCTGTGCGGGCATCTTCGCCCGGTCAAGCGCGGCCTTGACTCCGGCCTCCTGGTCGGGGCTCATCGGTCCTGTGGGGGGACTGGCAACATGGTCGCCCTCGCTGAACCTGTCCGGATCCCGGAAGGGCGCCTGGCCTCCGCTCGGGCCGTCCCCAGAACCGCCCCCGCTTCTCGATGCATGGTGATCCGCACCAGTCGGGCCCTCGTGGTGACCGCCGCCAGCATCATTGTGGCTGGATCCGCCCGGGCTGTCGTGGTCGCTTGGGGCCTGGCCTTCATGGCCTGTGCCGCCCGAGCCAGCATCGTGACGGGACAGAGACTCGTGGCTGGCGGACGGACCCTGCGCAACATCGTCGGCTCTGCCTGCAGGCCGGCTGTCACCTGCGTGACCGCCCGGTAGATGATCGCCCGCTCGGCCAGCGGGGATGTTGTCGCCCACCCCCCTGTCAGGCAGGTCGCCGCCGGCGCGGACGGTGGGTACGTCGCCGGCTGCGTGGACTGCTGGGGTGGTGGGTACGTCGTCACCGACCCGGCCCACGTCGCCGAGGTCGGTGCCTGCGCTGTCGCCGAGGCGGATGTGCTGGCCGGCCTGGTCGGCGGTGTGGGTGCCCGCGCCTATCAGGGCCGGTTCGCGGACCGGGGAGTCGACTCGGGGGACGTCCGCGCGCGACGCCGGGTTGCCGGATGTGCCCTTGTCGATCACGTCCGTGGGCGCGTTGTCGACGGTGTCGATGACGTTGCCGTGCTCGTCGAGAAGGTTGCCGTCGGCGTCCATGTACTGGGCCGGGGAGCCGTCCACACTCGGCAGCTTCGTCGTGCCCGCCGGCAGGACTGGAGTGTTGTCCGGGAACTGGAAGTTGCCGTCCGGTAGCCGGGTCGCGCCCTCCGGGATCGCCGCGCCCTCGGGCAGGTTCACCGTGCCGTCCGGGAGCCGGGTCGCGCCTTCGGGCAGGGTGATCGCGTTGTCCGGCAGGGCCGGGATGTCGATGCTGCCGACGCCCTTCAGGCTCTTGGCGATGTCGCCGATCTTCGACAGGCCCGCGCCGGCACCCTTGGCGATGTAGGTCATGGGGTCGATGAAGTGGCCCGCCTTGCCCGCGGCGGCCAGGACCTTGGCGGCCGCACCGGCCTTGCCCGCGCCCGACACACCGGCACCCGCGCCACCGGTGAACACAGTCGTCACCACGTTGAAGGTGACCGCACCGGCCGCGCGGGCGGGGTTCCTGCCCCACTCGTCCCACGCCACCAGCGCCTTGCCCGTCTCCTTCATCGCCGTACGCGAATCACGGATCCAGGCCGGCAGCTTGTCGTCCGGCAGGGCCCAGAACGCCACCTGCGCACCCGGCATCATGCTCAGGGTCAGACCGGTGGCGAGCTGGGCGAGACCCTTCCAGGCCTGTCCCATCGCCTCCCAGCCACCGAAGCCCACCAGGGTGCCGAGTCCCTTGATCGTCCCCCAGATGCCGTCCACGATCAGGCCGTCCCACACGAAGGACTTCACCCAGTGGCCGACCTCGTACCACTTGTGCTTCTCCTCGACCGGGTCGCCCCAGGGCACCTTGGCGTTTTTCATGTCCCCGGCGGAAAAGCCGTACTGGTCCTTCCGGTCGGAGCCATCCCCCGCCACCATCTGCGTCCCGCCCCACAAGGCGGTGATCTTGTTGTGGCAGGTGCGCTCGGCCGCCCAGAACGCGGCCACGGTCGCGGTGATGTCGTCCCGGATCTGGTTGTGCTCGTCGACCTTGTCGCCGTCGTACTCCCACTCGTCGTCGTCCTTGACCGATGCGACGAAGGTCTCAGCCCTGGCCTTGAGCTCCTCCAGCTTGGCTTTCAGCGGACGGACCTCGGTGGCATACGAGGACAGGGCCGAGGCCACTGTCTCCAGATCGTCCGCGAACGCATCCGCCCGGTCCTTGACCGGCTTTGTCGTCGCGAAGAGCTGCTCCGCCTCGGGTGCGGTGTAGTACGCCGACAGGCCCTGGAACTGGGAGTGCACGTCCTCGCCGGTCTTGCGGACGTTATCCGCGTCCTTCTTCAGGTCCGCGTAGTCGATCTCCAGCTGATCCAAGTCGCCCGTGTACTGCGGTATCTCCCCCGGCTTGAGCACGCTGCCCCTCGCCCCCACTGCTCCCGCACGCCACTGACTCGATCATCTGTATCAATAGACGCGTTGCGCCTGCAATGTGGTTCTGGCCAAAGATCGCCGGCTGCTGTCGGCTGTGCGGTGACACTGCGGAGGAGCCTTGCACGCCCTGTGTCCCTGGCCGCCGACATCGGCCAGGGACACAGGTGTCTCTACGGGGCGAACGTTGCCTGTCGGGGCGCTAGCGTGACGTAAGCCTCCACAGGTGGTCCGCCGTGCCGTTGTCGCTCCACTGGAGGACCTGGGCGCCGGGGGATGTGCTCATCTGGTCCACGCCCAACAGTAGCCCGCTGTTGTAGTTGGCGATCTTGTAGTAGCCGTCGCGGGCCGGGATGAGCTGCCAGAGGTGGTCGGGGGTGCCGTTGTCGCCCCAGATCAGTGCGGTGCCGCCGTCGGAGGTGCTCATGGTGTTGATGCCGAGCACCAGCCCGCTCTTCTGGTTGACGATCTTGTACAGGCCCGAGCCGGCGGCCACCAGGGTCCAGTTCTGGTCGGTGGCGGTGGTGGGCGTCCCCTGGAGGACCGCGGTGCCCTGAGCGGTGGCTCCGCCCTGGGTGCCGAGGGCGAGTCCGCTGTTCCTGTTGGTGATCTGGTAGCGCCCGGCCAGCGAGGTGTTGGTGCCGCTGGGGGTGACCACCACGCGGTATCCGTCGGACGCGTTCATCGTGACCGGCACGGTGATGGAGCCGCCGGAGACCGTGTAGTCGGCGTCGGAGATGGTGATCGGGCCGGGGGACGCGGTGGTGCGGCCGGTGTGGGGGGAGTACTCCACCCTGACGTGGACGGTGCTCCCGAAGGCCGACAGCGCGGACAGACCGTTGACCTGCACCGCGCAGGAGCCCGTGCAGCCGCCGGCGACGACGCTGATCTGGTTGCCGGCGCTGTTGCGGGAGGCGAAGCCGTCGATGCCCGTCTGGGCGGGAGGCGTGGTCACGACCATGTTGCCGGACATGTCGCCGTACCACTTGTACGTCCAGTACGAGCCGTTGGGCGAGCCGCCGGTGCCGGTCAGGGTGTCGCCGAGGGTGCCGTACTGGTTCCAGAAGGCGAGTTCGGCGTCCTGCACGCCCGTCCGCTCGAACTTGGCGACGTAGGGAATGAGGGCGCCGGAGTTGCCCATCTCGGCGGGTGTGCCGTACTCCTCGATGGAGATCGGACGCGGGCTGATGCCGAGGCTGCGCTCCAGCGCGCGGTACGCGGAGACGTGGGCGGCGATGTCCCTGCTGCCGCTGAGTTCGTGCCAGGCGATGATGTCGGGGACGGTGCCGCTGGCCTTGGCGTCGGTGAGGAACTGGCTCATCCGGGACTGGTTCCAGGACGCGTCACTCGGGCCCTGGATCGGGGTCCTGGTGTCCTTCGTCCGGATCTGCTTGTACGTGCGTGCCCAACCCGCGTTGAAGGAGCCCGCGGCCGCGGTGTCCCAGGTCCAGTCGGGCTCGTTCCAGATCTCGTACGCGCTGATGTTGGTGGCGCCCGAGGACTGCACGGCGGCGACCTGCTTGTCGACCGCCGACAGCCAGTCACTCCAACTCACCCATTTGTAGGGGAAGTTCGGGTACCAGTCCGGCATGCGGACGACCACCTTGGAGCCCGAGCGGGCCGCCTTCGGCGCTACGACGAGTGCGTCGCCGCCGGGCTTGGACGCGCCGTTGGGCAGCTGGCTGCCGCCCGGGGCCATCTGCACGTAGGTGTGCGCCTTGAGGGCGTTGACCAGGCTGTCGGAGGGGGTGGACGCGTCGGCGAGGCCGTAGAGGCTGCCGCTGGCGACATGGGTGACCGGGCGCAGGGTCTGGTCGGCGTTGACGACCAGGGTGGTGGCGGCGGTGGGAACCGCGTGGGCGGCCGGCGCGGCGGTGGCGAGGGCCGTGACGGCGAGGGTGGCCGCGCCGAGGGCGGCGGTGAGGCGCCCCGAGGTGGGGGGTCTTGAGCGGCTCATGACAGTTTGTCTCCTCAGTGGAGGATCAGTGGAGGCTCAGTGGAAGGAACAGGGAACGTCAGTCCTTCACCGCGCCCGCGGTCACACCCGCGGCCACGTAGCGCTGGGCGAGGACCAGCAGCACCGCTGCGGGGACGGAGGCGACGACGGCGGTGGCCATGATCGCGTTCCACTCCTGGTTGTTGTTGCCGATGTAGCGGTAGATGCCGAGGGTGATCGGCCGCCAGTCGCCGCCGCCGTCGAGGGTGTTGGCGAAGACGAAGTCGGACCAGGCCCACAGGAAGCTGAAGAGCGAGACGGTGACGACCGCGTTGCGGCTCACCGGCAGGACCACCGACCAGAAGGTGCGGAAGGTCCCGGCGCCGTCGATGCGGGACGCGGCGATGAGCTCGCCGGGGATGCCCGACATGAACGCCGTGAAGATCATGACGCCGAACGGCACGGCGATCGTGGAGTCCGCGATGATCAGGCCCCACCAGGAGTTGAGCAGGCCGAGGTCGAGGAAGATGCCGTAGAAGCCCATCGCCATGACGATCCCGGGGATCATCTGGGCGACGAGGAGGACCAGTCCGAGGGCGCCGCCGCCGAGCGGGCGGAGTTTCGCCAGCGAGTAGCCGGCCGGGGCGGCGAGTATGAGGGTGAGGGCGACCGTGCCGAGGCCGATGAGCAGGCTGGTGCCGAGGTAGGGCAGCTGGTCGTCGAGGACCGCCTTGTAGCCCTCGAAGGTGGGGTGGAGCGGGAGCAGGTCGGGCGGGGTCTTGCGCATGTCCTGCTGCGGGGTGAGGGACACGTTGAGCATCCAGTACACCGGGAACAGCATCAGCGCGGTGAGGACGAGCCCGATGACGGTGTGACGGCGGGAAGACGTACGGCGTTTCACGTTTCCTGCCTCCTCTGGACGCGGATGTACAGCAGGCCGAAGACGAGGGCGATGAGGATGAGGATGTTGCCGACCGCCGCCCCCGGGCCGAACTTGGGCAGCAAGGTGCCGAAGCCGAGCTGGTACGACCAGGTGGCGAGGGTGGACGAGGCGTCGCCCGGGCCGCCCTTGGTCATGATCCAGATCAGGTCGAAGACCTTGAGGGTGTAGACGAGGCCGAGGAGCAGGGTGATCGCCGACACCGGGCGCAGGAGGGGGAAGGTGATCCGGCGGAACTGCTGCCAGGCGCCCGCCCCGTCCAGGGCGGCGGCCTCGTACAGCTCCGACGGGATGTTCTGCAGGCCGCTGTAGAGGATGACCAGGTTGAACGGGATGCCGATCCAGATGTTGGCGATGATCACGGACGTCAGCGCCCAGTCGGGTGAGGTGAGCCAGCCGACCGCGTCCACGCCGAAGAAGTGCAGGAAGTAGTTCACCACCCCCGACTCGCTGTTGAACATCCACGACCACGTCGACGCGGAGACGATGAGGGGGAGCAGCCAGGGGATCAGGAACAGGGCGCGGAGGGTGGGCGCCAGTCGGAAGTGCCGGTTGAAGAAGACCGCGAGGGCGAGGCCGATGACGTACTGGAAGGCGATCGACACGAGGGTGAAGACCATGGTGTGGCGCATCGCCGGGCCGAACGTCGGGTCGTCCAGCACCTTCTGGAAGTTGTCCCAGCCGGAGAAGGGCGCGTCCCCCGACACGAACGACCGGACGGTGTAGTCGCGCAGGCTCAGGTCGAGGTTGCGGTAGAGGGGGTAGACGTAGAAGGCGGCGAGGTAGGCGATCAGTGGGGCGAGGAAGGCGAGGGCGGTGAGCCTGCTCCTGCGCCTCAGCCGGCGCCGTAGCGGCAGGGAGTCGGTGTCACCCGTACCGCTCGCCTTCGACACGGCCGGCGCCCGCCCCGGGCGGTCGACTCGGGCGATGGTCATGTCGGCGTCAGCCCTTCTCCGCGCTCGACTGTGCCGTCTCCAGCGCCTCCTGCGGGCTCTTGCCGCCGGACAGGGCCGACTGGACGGCCGTCCACATCGGCTCGGAGATGGTGGGGTACTTCGAGCCCAGGCCGCCGCTGGTGCGACCGCGCGCCGCGGCGACGGCGTTCACCCACGGCTCGAGCTTCGGGTTCGCCTTCACCTGCTCGGCCTGCACGGCGGCGGTCGGGGCGATGTACGTCAGGGTCGTGTCCGTGGCGAGGAGGTTCGCGTCGTTGGTCAGACACTCGACGATCTTCTTGCTGGTGTCGTAGCGCGCGGTGTCGTCCTGCACGGGTACGGTGACGAACTCGCCGCCCGTCGGCACCGGCGCCGAACCGCCGTTCTTCGCGGGGATGTTGAGGATGCCGTAGTCGAAGCCGGCCTTGTCGGCGTTGCCGAGCTGCCAGGTGCCGTTCTCGCCGAACGCGTAGTCGCCGGTGGCGAACTCCTGCCAGCTGGTGGTCTGCGTGTTCTGCAGGACGCTCTTGGGGGCGTAGCCCTCGTCGACCCACTGCTTCCAGAGGGAGAGTGCGGCAACGCCCTCGTCCGAGTTGAGCTTGGTCAGATCCCCGCCCGCGCCCCAGAACCACGGCAGGAACTGGAAGCTGCCCTCCTCCGTGTTGATCGCGGAGAAGGTGATGCCCTTCTTCCCGGCCGCCTTGACCTTCTGCAGGGCGGCGGTGAGGGAGTTCCAGTCCTTGATGGAGGCCGGGTCGACGCCGGCCTGAGACAGGACCTTCTTGTTGTAGTAGAGGGCGAGGGTGTTGGCGCCGATCGGGACGCCGTAGGAGGCGTCGTCGATCGTGCCCGCGCCGATGATGTTCTTCTGGATCGACTTCGTGTCGAGGCCGACGTCGCTCGTCTTGTTGAGGATCCCCGCCTCGACGAGCGTGGAGACGACCGGGTTGTCGACCAGCATCACGTCGGGCGCGTTGCCCTGCTGGGCCGCCAGCAGCGCCTTGTTGCCCAGGTCGGTCGTGTCGTACGCGGTGCGCTTGAGCGTCACCCCGGCCTTCGTCCCGCACTCGGTGACGAGCTTGCCCCACGGCGAGGAGGCGTCGAACTGCGGATACGGGTCCCAGAAGGTGTACGTCCCTCCGGACGCGTCGGAGGAACCGGACCCGTCGGAGCCGCCTCCGCAGGCGGTGAGGGAGGCGAGGGTGCCGACGGCTGCCAGCGCGGCGATCAGGGTGCGGCGGGTGGGAGCCAGAGGGGCGCGGCGGGTGGATATCACGGGGTGACCTCGTTGTCGTAGGGCGTCGTAGTGCCGTCGTAGTGCGGAGGATCTTCAGGAGGTGGGCAGCCAGACGCGCATGCTGCCGTCCTCGCGGTTGGCCCAGACGTAGTAGGGCACGGCGGTCAGTTCGACGGGTTCGCCGTCCTGTTGGCGGAGGTCGTCGGCGGGGCCGTACGGCCACCAGCCCGCGTCCGGGACGATCCGCCGCCTGCCCGCCGCCACGACCGTGGTGACTCCGCCCAGCAGGTCCGGGCGGTGCTTCACGGCGAGCGGGCGGGTGGTGTCGATCACGATGTCGTCCAGGCCGCCGCCGGGGTGGTCGACCCCTTCCAGGCAGTGGACGAGGGGCCCGCGTTCGATGGCCACGCAGCCGCGTACGGCGTCCACCCGGGGGTCGGCGGTGGTGAGGCGGGGTTCGAGGGCGAGTTCCAGGACGATCCGGTCGCCGGGGGCCCAGGTGCGGTGCAGGCGCAGCCAGCCGTCGGTCACGGGAGCGTCGTACGTCTCCTCCCCGCACCGCACCCGGAAGTCCCGGCACCACTGCGGGATGCGGAGCGAGAGCGTCCAGGGGCGGTCGGCCGGGGTGTCCTCGACGGTGAGGGCGATGGTGCCGTGCCAGGGGTAGTCGGTCTCGGCGCTGATGACGGCGAGGTCGCTTTCGTACCGGCCGGTGACGTACTGGTGGATCTGGAGGCCGTCGTCGTCGCCGCTCGCCAGGTAGTGCTCGAGGGAGGCCAGCAGGCGCATGACGTTCGGCGGGCAGCAGGCGCAGCGGAACCAGCGGGTGCGGCGGGCCGACTGGTCGCCGCCGGGGTCAGTGTGGCCGTCGCGGACCTGGAGCGGGTTGACGTACAGCCAGCTCTCGCCGTCCAGCGACACCCCCGCCAGGAAGCCGTTGTAGAGGGTGCGTTCGATCAGGTCGGAGTAGCGGGCCTCGCCGGTGAGCAGGGCCATGCGCCAGCTCCACTGGATCGAGGCGATGGCGGCGCAGGTCTCGCAGTAGGCGCGTTCGTTGGGCAGTTCGTACGGGTCGCCGAAGTCCTCCTCGTCGTGGTGGGCGCCGAGGCCGCCGGTGAGGTGGGTCTTGGTGGTGGTCATGGCGTGCCACAACCGTTCGGCGGCGGTGCGGAGTTCGGTGTCGGCGGTCTCGGTGGCGAGATCGGTGGCGGCGGCCAGCAGGTAGAGCTGTCGTACGGCGTGACCCTCGACGTTCGTGGCCTCGCGGACGGGGACGCGGTCCTGGCAGTAGGCCTCGCCGCCGAGCAGGCCGTGACCGTGCCGGTCGACGAAGTAGGCGGCGAGGTCGAGGTAGCGGCGTTCGCCGGTCTCCCGGTACAGCTCGACCAGGGCGGTCTCGACCTCGGGGTGGCCGTCGATGCCGTCGATGGGCTTGCCGCTGCCGGGCGGGCCGAAGACGGAGTCGACGTGGTCGGCGAACTTCCGGGCCACGGTGAGGAGTTCCGTCCGTCCGGTGGCCCGGTGATGTGCCACGGCGGCCTGGATCAGATGCCCCGCGCAGTACAACTCGTGCCCCCACCGCAGGTCCTGGTAGCGCTCGCCGCCCTTGACCAGCTGGAACCAGGTGTTGAGGTAGCCGTCGGGCTGCTGGGCCTCGGTGACGAGGGTGATGATCCGGTCGACATCGGCGCGCAGGTCCTCGGTGGCGGGTTCCTGGGCGAGCTGCCAGGAGGCGGCCTCCAGCCACTTGTAGACGTCGGTGTCCACGAAGGGGTACGCGCCCTGGAACTCGCCCTCGGCCGTGCCGGCCGCGAGCCGCAGGTTGTGCAGGTTGCCCGCGGATTCCAGCAGTTCGGGGCCCTGCGGGAGGGAGGTGCGGGTGTTGACCTCGCGGCGGGTGTGCCAGAAGCCCGCGGTGATGCCGGCGGTGGCCGGCCGCAGCGCGGCGCGGGCGTCCGGGCCGAGTCGGACCGGGCCCGTGGGGGGCAGGGCGGAGCGTGTGCGGGGCATGGTTCTCCGAGGGCTGGGATGGCTTTTGGGCAACCGTTTTCCTGACGGGAAAGTAGAGGGGAACGGCCAAGTCGGGTCAAGGTCTGCGACAGTATATTTTTCTGGTTTCTCACCGACTGGCGCTGGACCTCGGCGGATGCCACGATGTTGGGCACCCCTGCCGCGAAGGAAAAGGTTTGCTCGTGACGTCAGCCGCAAGTGCTCCAGGCTCCCCAGGGTCGTCCCCCGCCGGCCGGGCCCGGCTCGCCGACGTCGCCGCGCTCGCGGGCGTCAGCGTGGGCACGGCCTCGAAGGCGCTCAACGGCGGCGGAAGGATGCGCCCGGAAACCCGCCAGCGGGTCCTGGACGCCGTGGCGACGCTCGGCTTCCGCCCCAACCAGCACGCCCAGAGCCTGCACACCGGCCGCAGCTGGACGGTCGGCCTGATGACGACGGACGGCATAGGCCGCTTCAGCACGCCGGTGCTGCTGGGCGCCGAGGACGCGCTCGGCGCCGGCAAGATCTCGGTCCTGCTGTGCGACACACGCGGCGACGCGATCCGGGAGCAGCACCACCTGCGCAACCTCATCGACCGCCGGGTGGACGGCATCATCGTCACCGGCCGCCGCACGGACCCGCGCCCGCCGCTGACCGGCATCAGCGGCCTGGAGACCATCCCGGTGGTCTACGCGCTCTCCCCCTCCACCGACCCCGCCGACACGTCCGTCGTCTCCGACGACCGGGGCGGCGCCCAACTGGCCGTCGAACACCTCCTGTCCACCGGCCACACCCGCATCGCCCACGTCACCGGCCCCGAACACCACGCCGCCGCCCGCGACCGGGCCCGCCACGGGGTGGAGCACCTGGAGGGCGCCGGGTTCGGACTGTCCACCGGCCGGGTCCACTTCGGCGAGTGGAGCGAGGCGTGGGGCCGCCGCGCGGCCGACGCGGTCCTGCGTACGGCCCCGGAGACGGACGCCTTCTTCTGCGGCAACGACCAGATAGCGCGGGGCGTCGCGGACACCCTGCGCGAGCGCGGTGTGAACGTCCCCGGCGACATCGCGGTCGTCGGCTACGACAACTGGGACACCATGGCCCTGGCCTCCCGCCCGCCCCTCACCACGATCGACACGAGCCTCGCGGAGATCGGGCGTATCGCGGCACTACGGCTCCTGGAGGCGATCGACGCGGAGGGGGCGGCGCCGGGGTTGCACACGGTGCCCTGCCGGTTGGTGGTGCGGGAGTCGACCTGACGCCCTCGCCGACTCTTGTACGGCGCTGAGGGCGCCCCCTGTGACAGAGGGCGCCCTCAGCGGGTGCGGTTCTCGGACAACTCGGCTTCGGTGGTCGGCCGTGCCTGCCGACTGTCGGCTATGCCCGTCCCCGGAAGACCTCGATGAGGCCGGCATAGCTGCTGCCGACGTGGCCGGCGTTGATGGCGCGTTCGGCCAGGGCCTGGATGCGGGCGGGCCAGTCGGTGTCGATTCCGGCAGCCACGCTCTCCCGCACCAGGTACTTCATGGTGGCCAGATGCGTCTCCAGGGTGGCGTCTTCGGCCGGGTAGGCGCCGCGGTCGATCTGGTCGGCGTAGGCGCTGACGAACCCGGTCACGCTGCCGACCCACTGGTTGGCGAACGGCGCGAAGGTGGTCGCGTCCACCTTGGCGGCACCCAACAGCGCGGCCCCGTGCAGGAACGCGTTGAGCGTGCCCCACATGACGCCCAGCAGGGCCACGTCGTACAGGGACGCGAGGCCGGGGTCCTCGCCGAAGAACGTCGCGTTGCCGAGCCGGCCGAGGCTGTCACGGTGCCGCTCGAACGCCTTCGGCGCTCCGCTGAACAGCAGGAATGCCTCCGGTCGGCCGATCACCTCGGGGATCGCCATGATGGCGCCGTCCACGTAGTCGCCGCTCGTCCACGTCGACAGCTCGCGGGCCTCGTCGGAGGTCCCGGAGGTCAGGTTGACGAGGGTCCGGCCGGCCAGCTCGGCCCGGTGCGCGCCGAGCGCGTCGCGTACCGCGGCCGCGTCGCTGAGGCAGACGACGATCAGGGGACTCGCCCGAAGGGCGTCGGCCGCGGACGGCGCGAGCACGGCCCCTCGGGCGAGCAGTTCATCCGCCCTGCCCGGCGTGCGGTTCCACACGGTTGTCGGGTGGCCCGCCTCGAGGAAGGCCGCGGCGAGGGCTCTGCCCATCAGGCCCAGGCCGATGACGGTGACGGGTTCGTTGCCAAGGTCGGTGTTCGGTGCGGCGTTCGGTGTGCTGGTCATGGCACGACTGTGCGTGAGAGGGATTCCGGTCTGTCTCCGGAAAGGTTGCGGTGAGGTTGTGGGTAACGTGGCCGGGTGCGTTTCGGAGTGCTGGGTCCCCTGGAGGTGTGGACGTCGGACGGGCGGCCCGTCCGGGTTCGCGAGGCCAGGGCCCGCACCCTCCTGACCGCGCTGCTGGTGCACCGGGGCCGGGTCGTCTCGGTGGACCGCCTCGTCGACGCGCTGTGGGGCGACGCGCCCCCGGCGAACGGCGTCCGCACACTGCGGTCCAAGGTCTCGCTGCTGCGCCGCACCCTGGAGGACGCCGAGACGGGCGGCCGCGCCCTGATCGAGTCCCGGCCGCCGGGATACCTGCTGCGGGCGGACGACGACGCGGTCGACGCCGGACGCTTCGAGGCGCTGCTGCGCCGCGCCCAGGCGGTCACCGGCGACCCGCATACCAGGGCCCGGCTGCTCGGCGAGGCCGCAAGGCTGTGGCGGAGCACGACGGCGTTCGCCGACCACGCCGACGAGGGGTTCGTACGCGCCGAAGCCCGGCGGTTGGAGGAGCAGCGACTGGCCGCGCTCGAAGGGCTCGCCGAGGCGCGGCTCGAACTCGGCGAACACGCTCTGCTGGCGGGCGAACTGGGCGAACTCGTCGCCGCGCATCCGCTGCGCGAGCGACTGCGCTCCGCGCATGTCCGCGCCCTGTACCTCGCGGGCCGACAGGACGAGGCGCTGGCGAGTCTCGGTGAGTTGCGCGACCGGCTGCGGGACGACCTCGGCCTCGATCCCGGCCGCGCACTGACCGAGCTGCACGAGGCGATTCTGCGCCAGGACGCCCGCCTCGCCCCCGCAGCCGCGTCCGAGACGGCCTCGCCGCGCGGCAACCTCCCCACTCCGCTGGCGGACCTGATCGGCCGCGCCGAGGAGATACGGCGGATCGATGCGTTGCTGGCGTCCGAGCGGCTGGTGACGCTGACCGGGGCCGGCGGTGTCGGCAAGACCCGGCTCGCGCTGGAAGCGGCCGCGGGCCGTGCCGGAGAACTCCCGGACGGCGCCTGGCTGGTGGAGCTCGCCACGGCACGCACCGCAGCCGAGGTGCACGAGGCCGTCGCGGCCGTGCTCGGTCTGCGCGACGACCTTCCGGACTCCGTACGCTCCCTGCCCGGGCGGATCGCCGACGCCCTCGCGGGCCGGGACGTGCTGCTCGTGCTGGACAACTGCGAGCAGGTCGTCGAGCCGGTCGCCGAGCTGACCGCACGGTTGCTGCGTGCCGCGCCCGCACTGCGGGTCCTGGCCACAAGCCAGGAGCCGCTCGCGGTCGCCGGCGAACGCCTGTGGCCCGTCGCGCCGCTGGACCTGCCCGGGCCGGACGCGGACCGGCCGGAACAGTCGAGCGCGGTGCGGCTCTTCGTCGCCCGTGCCACCGCCGCCGACCCCGAGTTCCGCCTCCGACCGGGCGACGCGGAAGCCGTCGCCACGATCTGCCGTCGCCTGGACGGCATCCCGCTCGCGCTGGAGATGGCCGCCGCCCGGGTGCGCGCCCTGCCCGTCGCCGACCTCGCCGCCCGGCTCGACGACCGCTTCCGGCTGCTCACCGCGACCCTGCGCGCGGCCCCGACCCGACAGCGCACGCTGCGCGCGACCATCGACTGGAGCTGGGGCCTGCTCGGCGAGCCGGAACGGATCGTGCTGCGCCGCCTGGCCGCGTGCGCCGACGGCTGCACCCTGCAGACCGCCGAGGCGGTGTGCGCCGACGAGCGGGTAGGCCGCGACGACGTCCTCCACCTGCTCGGACGGCTGATCGACCGGTCCCTGGTCGTACGGCGGGAGGGCCGGTACCGGCTGCTGGAGTCCGTCGCGGCCTATGCCACGGAGCGGCTGGCCGAGGCCGACGGCGAGGACGACCGGCGTACGCGCGACCGCCACCTCGCCCACCACGTCGACCTGGCCGAGCACGCCGCCGCCCGGCTCCGGGGCCACGAGCAGCGACCGTGGCTGGACCGGCTGGAGGCCGAGGCCGCCAACGTCCGCGCCGCCCTGGCCCACGCCGTCCGCCGAGACCTCCCCGAAATGGCACTGCGCCTGGTCGACGCCCTCGCGTGGTTCTGGTTCCTGCGCGGCCGGTTCGCCGAGGCGCGGCGCTCCCTGGACCTCGCGCTCTCGGCCGGCGGCGCCCCCGAGCGGCAGGCGGCCGCCCGCGCTTGGCGGGCGGGCATGTCGCTGCTCCTGCTCGACATGTGCGAGACCGACAGCCAGGCCGTGTTGAGTCTGTACGACACCATCGAGGACCCGGCCGGACGGGCCCGCGCACGGTGGCTCATCGCGTTGGGCAGGGCCGGGTTCGGCGATTCCGCGGCGACCCTGGAACTCGCCGACCGGGCGCATGCGGAGTTCGACGCCCTGGGGGACCGCTGGGGCACCGCCGCGGCCCTGTCGGTCCGCGCCGAAGTCCTCCTCTACCGCGGCGAGCCGGAGCAGGCACGCGCGGACGCCCGGCAGGCGGGGGCGCTCTTCCAGGACCTCGGCGACGGATGGGGTCAATTACAGGCCGCCTACGTCCTCGGGGACCTGGCCGAAACGACCGGCGACTACGACGCGGCCCAACACCTGCGCGAGCAAGGCCGGCGGATCGCCCACGACCTCGGCCTGTGGAACGACGCGGTCAAGATGCTGGCGCGGCTCGGCCGCACCGCCGTGCTCACCGGCGACCTCGACCGCGCCCAGGAGCTCCACGAACGCGCCAGGCGGCTGGCCGTGGCGCACGCCTACCAGCGCGGCGAGGAGTTCGCCGAGGTCGGTCTGGGGCTGGTGGCCCGGCGCCAGGGTCGGCTGGACGACGCCGAGACCCACCTGCGAACCTGGCTCGACTGGTGCCGCCGGTGGGACAGCGACCACGGAGTGGCGTTCATCCTGGCCGAACTCGGCTTCATCGCCGAACAGCGCGGAGACGCCGAGACCGCCCGGAACCTCCACCGGGAGGGACTCGACCACGCCGGCCGCACCGGCGACCCGCGCGCGCTCGCCCTCGCCTTCGAGGGACTCGCCGGCGCTGAGGCCCTGGCGGGCGCTCACGCGCAGGCCGCCCGATTCCTCGGCGCGGCCGCCGCAGCCCGCGACGCGGTCCGCTCACCGCTGCCCGCGGCCGAACGCGGCGACGTCGACCGCATCACCGAGGCCGTCCGCGCTGGCCTGACACCGAAGGCGTACGACCGCGCCTTCCAGCAGGGAGCCGGAGGCCTGCCGGCGATCCCCGACTGACCGCTGATACCGCCGTTGCTTATTGCCAACTTTCGCTTCTGACCCGAGAGTTGAGACACAGGAACACGCGGGGGCTCGGAAGGGGCAGAGGTGAGAGTCACACTGGCCGTGGACGCCGGGAGCGGGGACGGCGTCGGGGCTGCGGATGATCTGTACAGATGGCTGCGCCAGGACCCGGAGCTGCGCGCCTTCGTCCGCCGGGAGGCTCCCGCCGCGCCGCCGGGCGGAGCCATGGGCGCGCTGGGAGAACTGATCTCGCTGCTGCTGGCCCCCGGCGGCCCGACGGCGGCTGTGGGAGCGGCCGTCGTGGTATGGCTGCAGAACCGCCGCGGCAACCAGACCGTCACCATTACGCTGCCGGACGGTACGCAGGTCGTGGTCTCCTCCGAGAAGGTGCGGGGTCTGACCGCCGAGGGCACCAGTGAACTGGCCGAAAAGGTCGCGGAGGCGATTCGGCAGGAGCGGGCGGGCCGGACGCCCGAGGCCGGCTGATCATGCCCGTACGGGGGAGACCGGATGTGGCGGGGGCCGGCTGCCACGCCGTGGTGGTCGGTACGGCGACCCACCCCGGGCAGCTGCTGCCCGGACTGCCGTCAGCCGTACGGTCGGCGCGGGCCCTGGCCGAGGCGCTGAGCACGGTGTGCGGTATGGGCGACCGGGTCACGCTGCTCACCGACCCGAAGTCACCGAGCGATGTCCTGGAGGCGCTGGCGGCGGCCGTCGAGCGGGCCGAGCCCACTCAGGAGCGGTACGAGGGCGGAACGGTTCTCTTCTACTTCGTCGGACACGGGCTGCGCGGACCCGGCCAGCGGCTGTATCTGGCGACGGCGACGACCAAGTCGCAGACCGACACGGCGCACTCCGTGCCCTACACCGAGGTCGAACGCTATCTGAGCGACGCCGCCGCGGACCCGGTCGTGATCCTCGACTGCTGTTTCGCGGGAAGCGCGCAGGAGCCGGCCCGGCCGCCCGCCACGGACCCGTTCGGCGGTGCGCGGCCCGACGGCAGTTATCTGCTCGCGTCCGCGATGCGGGGCGCCCTGGCGTACGCCCCGCAGGGCGCGGAGCACACCCTCTTCAGCGGCGAGTTGCTGCGCCTGCTGCGGGAGGGCGACGCGGGCGGCCCGAAGTGGCTGACGCTGGGCAGCCTCTACCGGCTGCTCGACCAGCGGCTCCAGGGCAGCGCGGCGCGTCCCTACGGCGGCGGCACCGCGCGCATGGCGGAGCTGACCCTCGCCGTCAACCACCGGTACACCCCGGTGACGGCCGACGGCTCGACGGAGGCCGACGCCCCGGACACGGACGCCGTCTGTCCCTATCCCGGCATCCTCCCGTTCCTGCCCGAACAGCACCATCTCTTCTTCGGCCGGGAGGAGTTGACCGAAGAGCTGCTCCAGCGGGTCGAGCAGGCACGGCCCGGTGAGCCGGTGGTCCTGGTGGGGCCGTCGGGGGTCGGGAAGTCCTCGCTGCTGCGGGCGGGGCTGAGCGTGGCCGCACTGCGGGCGGGGCTCGGGCCCGTGCGGATGGTGTCCGCGCCGGGTGAGCGGCCGTTCCGGGCGCTGGCCGAGGCGTGGGCGGCGGCGGTGGGCAGGGCGCCTTCCGACGTCGTACGGGATCTGGAACAGGGGCGCTTCAGCCGCCCCGCGCCCTCGGCCGGGCGGGCGCCGCGCGTCCTCGTCGTCGACCAGCTCGAGGAGTACTTCACGCTCTGCTCGGACGACGCCGAAAGGGAGCGTTTCGCCGCCGCGCTCACCGCGGCGGGAGCGGACGACGCGGACGGCCCGCGACTCGTCCTGGCGCTGCGCGCCGACTACTACGGCGACGCCCTGAGCGATCCCCGCCTGGCGCCCCTCGTGCGCAAGGGCCACTTCGCCGTGCCCGCGCTGAGCGACGCGGAGATCGAGGCCGCGATCACGGGCCCGGCCGAGTACGCGGGCCTGCGGTGGGAGGAAGGCGTACCGCGGCTCCTGCGGCGGGACGTGAACGAGGAGCGGCACACCGGCGGTGACGCCGCCGCGCTGCCCTTCCTGGCCTACGCCCTGCGGGAGATCTGGCTGCGACGGCGGGGGACGACGCTCACGTACGCCGGATACCGCGACGCCGGAGGCATACGGGACGCGGTGGCCCGGGCCGCCGACGAGATCTACGCCGGTCTCGACGAGACCGGCCGGAGGGACCTGCGGAGCCTGCTGCTCGCGATGGTCCATGTGGCCGACGGCGAGGGACGGCTGATGCGCCGCCGCGTGCCGCCGCAGGAACTGGCGGGCAGCGAGGAGTTGCTGCGCAGGCTCGCGGACGCCCGGCTGGTCGTAGTGGACGAGGAGGGCGGGGCACGGCTCGGCCATGACTCGCTGCTGCACGCGTGGAGGAGGCTGAGCGGATGGATCGACGAGGTACGTGACGACCTGCTCCGGCTGCGACGGCTGACCGCGGCGGCGGAGGGCTGGGACGAGGCAGGACGCGAGCCGAGCGGTCTCTACGATGGTGCGGCCCTCGAGGAGGCGAAGAAGCTCACGGCGGACGAGGTTCAGGCGGCTCGGGCAGCCCAAGTAGCTCGGGCAGCCCAAGTGGCTCCGGCAGCCCACGGGGCTCGGCAGGCCCATGGGGCTCAGGTGGCCCAGAGGGCCGAAGCAGCCCAGGCGGCCGAAGCAGCCGATGCGCCTCAAGTGGCCCAGACAGCCCCGGGGACCCATGCAGCCCCGGAGACCCATGCAGCCCCGGGGATCGGGCCGGCGGTTGCGGCCGGGGCGCCTGTCCCCGGGGCGGCCATCGCGGCCGGGGCGGCGGTCGTACGCGTTCCCATCCGCCAGGTGGTACGGGATTTCGTCGCCGCCAGCGACCGGGCGCAACGGCGCAGACGCTTCGTCACCCGGGCGTGGATCGCCGGGCTTTCGGCTCTGTTTCTGGTGGCCGCCTCGCTCTTCGGCTGGGCGTCCTACGAGAACGGGCAGGCGGCGAGCCGCGAAGCCGGCCTGATCGCCAGGGAACTGGCCAACCAGGCCGACACCATGCGCGAACGCGACCCGCAGACCGCCCTCCGCCTCAGCCTGGCCGCGTACCGCACCGCCGCGACACCGGAGACCCGCTCCAGCCTGTACGCGGCGGCGACGACGATCGCGCCGATCCACCTCGCCCCTGCGGTCCCGCACCGAAAGCCGGTGCTCAACCTCGCCTACAGCCCGGACGGCGAGGTCCTGGCCGTCAGCCATCGCGGTGGCCGGATCCAGCTGTGGGACCTGTCCGAGCCGGCCGTTCCGGTGGAGGCGGGCCGGTTCACGCTGGACAGCTCCGGGGCCATCGCCTACCACCCGCGCTCGCGTCTGCTGGCCGCGCAGTCGGCGGACGAACTGACGTTGTGGGACACCGCGGACCCGAAGAACCCGAAGCGCCTGTCGGGGCTGCGCATCGGCGGAGGCACGACGTTCACCCTGGCGTTCAGCGCGGACGGCAGGACGCTCGCGGCGGGCAGCGAGAAGGGACGGCTGCGGCTGTGGAACGTGAGCGACCCCGCGCATCCCGCACTGCGGGCGCAGCGGACGGTGGCCGAGGTGGAGTTGATCTCGCTGGCGTTCACCCGGGACGGGCGCCACCTGATCACGGGCAACGGCAACGAAGAGCCGGGGAGCGGTAGCGCACAGGTGCGGCTGTGGGACGTGAGCGATCCGGACCGGCCCGCGCTGCGGGACACGGAACGCGCCGACACGGTCATGGCGGTCGCGGCTCATCCCCGGCGCGACCTGGTCGTCGCGGTCGGCGCGGAGGGGAAGATCGCATGGTGGGAGATGAAGGGCGGCAGGGAACTGCGGCGTGTGGTCGCGGAGGAGTATCGGGACTACTGGGGCGACGGCGACGACGGTATTCCGTCGCTCGTCTTCAGCGGGGACGGCAGGTTCCTCGCGGGAGCGGACAGGGGGCACGGCGTTCAGCGATCCGAGATGCCCGCGAAGGTGCCGGATCTGGTGGACGGCAGCATGCTCGGCAATGACGTTCTGCCGTCGGGCGAACCGGCGCAGTCGGTCGCCTACAGCCCGGACAGCCAGTATCTGGCGGCCGGCGAGGTGGGCGGAGAGGTGCGGCTGTGGCCCCACCGGGCCTGGGCGCCCACGCTCGAGGGCACCGTGCCCACCGGGTACGAGGCGGGGACCGGCCCGTTCAGCGCCGACGGCAGATTCGTCATCACCAGGCGTGACAACGAGGAAGACGCGGTCACGACACAGGTGTGGGATGTCAGCGACCTCCGCGAACCGAAGGTCCGGTACACGTTGCCGAAGGGGTGGGAGGCGAGGTACTTCCTGACCAGGCGCGAGACGCCCGTGCTCCTGGCGCACTACTGGACCGAGGGGCTGGGTCACACCTTCCAGCTCTGGGAGTTCGACTCCGACGGGCCGCCGAAGAAGGGCGGCAGCATCCCGCTCACCGCCGATGTCCCGCAGGCCGCGGTGAGTCCCGACGGCCGCCTTCTCGCGGTGGGCTCGCGGGAAGAGCCCACCATCGCCCTGTGGGACATCCGGGATCCGGCGAAGCCCGTCCACCGGGGCACGGTCCCGGCACGGGCGAGCGGCGGCCTCTTCGATACCGGGAGCCTGTGGTTCGCCGGTTCGCAGACCCTGGCGACGGTGGAGGCGGGACAGGACATCAGGTTCTGGGACGTCTCCGACCCCGCCCGGCCCCGCAAGGGCGGGCAGATCGTCTGGGCGGCGGCGATGGAGGGCGCGGGGTACGTGGACTCGTCCCAGTTGCTCATGACCGAGGAAGCGGGGGACAACATGCGGCTCTATGACCTCTCCCGGCCTGCGCAGCCCGTCCGGGGCAGCCGTCTCCCTGCCGCCCCGGGCGGATACCACCCCACGGGCAAAGGGGAGTTGGCGGCAGCGCTCAAGGACGGAACCGTCGAGTTCTGGGACGTCACCAACCCCTCTGATCCCCGGAAGAAGCACGACGTCCTACGGTTCGAC
Organism: Streptomyces sp. SA15; assembly: GCF_002291145.1. Taxonomy (GTDB): domain Bacteria; phylum Actinomycetota; class Actinomycetes; order Streptomycetales; family Streptomycetaceae; genus Streptomyces. The sequence goes on along the minus strand of NZ_NTGE01000099.1, from coordinate 105,961 downwards.
GGCGAGACCACGTCGATCGACATCACCGCCGACGGCCGCTACGCGGTGACGAGTGAGCCGTACCGCGTCTGGTCCGTCGGGCAGAATGGGCAATGGCGCACTCCCGAACTCCTCACCTTGGAGAACGCGGGCGCCGTACGGGTGCCACCGGCAGCCTCACCGCAGGACCGCCGCTGGCTGGCCGTCAGCGTCAACGACACACGGACCGCGCTGCCGGGGCCGCGGACCTTCGGACTCGACCTCGACGCCGACCGCCTCTACGAGGCCCTGTGTGACTCTCTTCCCCTGAGCGTCTCCGAAGACCAGTGGAAACGCCTGTTCCCGCACCTGTCCTACCGCACGTCCTGCGGCTGACACGGGGGCGGGCAGGCCGACGAGGCGCCGAGGCAGAGGTGTACGGCCGTACTCAAGCGGGCGTCGATCGTGGCGCGTTCCGCCGGATCCGAGGAGTCCGCGGGCGGAGTGAGGGCGTAGCGGAGTGCCGTGGTGAGGACGGCCAGGGTGGTGCTGTCCCGCTCCGCGCCCGCTGCGATATGGGCCGTCACATGGCCGCCGCTGACTTGGCGTTACCGCCTCACGAACCCGGACCACCGCGTCCACACGCTCCTGCTGCGAGCCGCCCTTCACTCGCCCGAGTGAAGAACGCCAACTCCCGCCTGGAAAACCCCGGTTCCAGCTTGCGCTCGTCGCTCTGCGTGCCCATAGAGTCACGCCAACAAGGAAACGCCCCCGCGGTGCGCCAACACCCGGGGGCTCGACAGCAGGAGCAACACCTCCCGATGCGCATTCATCGTACGACGCCCACGCGCGCCTTTTCCGTCTTCTCCAACGCTCTCCTCCGCGACCGGAGCATCTCCTGGTGCGCGGTCGGCGTACTGACGTACCTATTGAGTCTCCCGAACGAGGCCCGCGTCACCATTCGCACGCTCGCCGATCAGCGCAAGGAGGGGCGGGCGCGGATCGCCGCCGCCCTGCATGAGCTGGAGGAATCGCGGTATCTGCGGCGGGTTGTGCGCAAGAGCAGGGAGACGGGCCAACTCTCCACCGTCTACGAGGTGTTCGACACTCCGTACGAGGACGAGCCACCCACGGGGGAATCCCCAGAAGCCCAGAACCTGGCCTCCGGCGAGTCGGAGATCGCCCCGTCGGGCGATCTCCCTTCGGGAGAAAAGACCGGGGAACAAGAACCTCCCTCCCCGCCGCCTCCGGCCGAGCCGGATCCGCAGCCAGAGGCCGCCGTGGGCGAGCGCACCGCGCTCGCCGCCAAGCTCCTCGGCTCACTCGGCCGCACCGAAACCCCGGCTCACCCTCGGCGCCGCCGAGGCGCTGTGCTCGCGCCGCTGGTGGAGGAGTGGTGGGAGGCGGGCGCTAGCAGCACCCAGATCCGGGCGGCCCTGACCGATGGCCTGCCACGCCGCATGTACTCGGCCGCCGCCATCGTCGAGAACCGCCTGCGCCGCAAACGCCCGGCCGGGGCGAGCGCGACCGAACCGGTCACGACCGTCGAGGTCGACCTCCGCAAGCCCGGCGCCTCGGCGTACCGCGAGGCCGCGCGGCGGGGCGGGGCGATCGCCCGTGCGCTGCTGAGGGGGCAGGCGGCGCCCGCGTAGGCCCGACCACAGAGACTCCCGGCCGCACGCCCGTGCCGTCGGGTCAACCCAACCGAGAGGAACGCGATGACCGCATTGCTCGAACGGACCGAGACGGTATACCGCAGGTATACTGCCGTTATGGCTGACACTACCGTCAAGGTCGACCCTGCTGTCCGTGACCGCCTCATGGTGCTCGCCCGCGAGCGCGGCATGACCATGCGTGACCTGATCGCCGAGCTGGCCGGAGCCACGCCCACGCAGGAGGAGTTGCGGAAGCGGTACGAGGAGACCAAGGCGTACTGCGAGACGCACTTCGGTGTGACGCTCACGGACGAGGACCACGACAGGGTGGAGAAGGTCTGGCAGGACCTTGAGGCCGGTCGGCCCGTGGACAGCCTGTGAGCGCGGCACGGCCGGGGTCGACCGGCGTCGTGTTCGACGAGTCGGCCCTGCTGGCCCTCGGGTCGGGGAACTCGCTCGCCTCGCAGTTCGTCGCGAACACCGAGCACGGGCCCACACGGCACGTCTACGTTCCCGCGCTCTGCCTGGCGGCCGCGGACGGTATGCGTAAGGGCCTAGCCGAGCACGTAGGCGCTCTGCCCGCCGTCGAGATCGTCGAGCTGGACTTCGCGGGTGCGTCCACGGTAGGCGCCCTGCTGCGCGACGGCGTGGAGTGGCGGCTCGGCCACGCCATCCACCTGTCCCGGCCGACGGTCGACTGGCCGGATGGTCGGCACGTCGTGACCGTCGACCCCGACAGGTACGCCGACATGCCCCTCGTACGCACGATCAGGCTGCCTCACCAGCGCTGAGCCGAGTGAGGGCGCTCGCTCGGCGGGCGCCCTCCACGCGTACTCCGGGCCCTTCGGCCGAAGACGTGCCGGTCAGCTGAAGATGATCATCGACCCCTGCGCCAGACTCCGCGTAGCCGCCGCATGCAGCCCCAGCCACACGTGCCGCTCGCGGGAGAACGGGCTCGGGTCGTAGGGCGCGGGTACGGCAGGCTCCTCCAGCTCCGTGGGGCCCAGCGGAGCGTCCGGCGGTGCCGGGGGGTTGGCCGGGTCGATGCCGAGCGAGGGGGCCACGAACTCCAGTTCCCGCAACAGCGTCTGGGAGGAGCCCAACGGGCCGCCGCCCGCGAGGAGTTCGTCGTTGGAGAGGGGGTGCGGGAAGTCGACGGGGACGTACGCGCCCGCGTGGTCGTAGTGCCAGACGAGGTGCGACTGCTGGGCCGTCGCCTCGAACATCTCCAGCAACTGCTCGTAGTCGCCGCCCAGTTCGTCCACCGGCGTCACCGGCAGCCCGCACACCTGCAGCAGATAGGCACGGCGCAGGAAGTGCAGCGCGTCGTAGTCGAAGCCCGCCACCGGGGCGACCTCGCCGGACAGCCCCGGCATGTACTGGTACACCGGCACCGGCGGGAGCCCGGCCTCGGCGAGCACCTTGTTGTACTGCGCGAGTTCCTCGGCGAACGGGTTGTCCGGGGTGTGGCACAACACGTCCACAAGCGGCACCAGCCACAGGTCACAGGCCAAAAGTCAGCTCCTCGGATACTCGCGGCGCGCGGTCGTTGTCACACAGTGGTCAGGGAAGGGTAATCGGTACGGCGCACAGTGCGCTGCGGTCGTGCACAGAGCGAGTGCGCTGCTGCCGTGCAGGTCCCATACCCGACCCCGCCCCGCTCACCCGGCGGCGAGCCCTTCGATCAGAGCCAGGGAATGCGCGTTGTACGCGGCGACGATCGACCGGGCGCTCGCGGTGTCGCGGCGCGCGAGGGCGTCCACCAGCTCGGTGTACCCGCACCACAGCCGGCCGCGCAGCTCGGTCAGCCGGCGCAGGTGCTGCACGGTGCACACCCAGGTCTGCACGCGCAGCCGCTGCAGGAAGTCGGCGAGGTAGGGATTGCCGAACAGGGTGCTCAGCTCGCGCCAGAAACGCAGGTCGTAGCCGATCAGGACGGTGAGGTCACCGGCGGCGGCCGCGCGCTGCGCCTCCTCGCCGCGTCGGCGCACTCCCCTCACGGCGGCGGCCGTCCGGGGGTCGTCGAGATCCCGGTAGCCCTTGTGGCCGTAGTCCAGCGCCAGGAACATCCCCTCGGTGACCAGGCTGCGGGCCTCGAGCATGCCCCGGAAGTCCTCCACCGTGTACTCGTGTACACGGAAGCCCCGGTGCTGGTCGGCCTCCAGCAGGCCCTGCGCGGAGAGATCGACCAGGGCCTCGCGCACGGGCGTCGCCGAGACGCCGTACTGCTCGGCGATCTCCTTCACCGTGAACTCCTGCCCCGGTTGCAGCCGCCCGGCCAGCACCTCGTCGCGAAGCGCGTCGGCGATCTGCTGCCGGAGGGTGCTGCGGGTCACAGCGGCGTTGCCGCTGGTGCCGGGCATGGTCGGGGCGTCTCCCTCGTCGCGGCCGGGTGGCGTACACGTATATGTCTACGAGCACGCCACCTTACGCGTTCGAGTCGCCCCGGTACCTGCTACTTACGCCCGGCCGTTCCGGCGTACCTCCGCCCGGGCATCGTGCCGCCTACTCCGTGTACTCGTCCGCCACCGACAGCGCCGCGTCGAGCGCCGCCAGGCCTTCCTTCAGCTCCGCCTCGTTCACATTGCACGGCGGCACGACATGGGTCCGGTTCATGTTGATGAACGGCCACAGCCCCTGCTTCTTGGCGGCCGCCCCGAAGGCGGCCATCGCGGCATTAGCGTCACCGGCCGCGTTGTACGGCACCAGCGGCTCCCGCGTCTGCTGGTTCTTCACCAGTTCGACGGCCCAGAACATGCCGACGCCCCGCACCTCGCCCACCGAAGGATGCCGCTCGGCCAGCTCCCGCAGCGCCGGCTCGACGACGGAGCTGCCGAGGTTCGCCGCGTTCTCGACGACGCCCTCCTCGGCCATGACGTCGATCGTCGCGACGGCCGCCGCACACGCCAGCGGATGCCCCGAGTACGTCAGCCCGCCCGGGTAGGGCCGCTTGCCGAAGGTCTCCGCGATCGCCGCGGAGATGGCGACACCGCCGAGCGGCACGTACCCGGAGTTCACGCCCTTCGCGAAGGTCAGCAGGTCCGGCACGACGTCGAACAGATCCGCCGCGAACCACTCACCGGTGCGCCCGAACCCGGCCATGACCTCGTCCAGGACGAAGACGATCCCGTACTTGTCGCAGATCTCACGGACCCCGGCGAGGTAACCCGGCGGCGGGACCATGATCCCGGCCGTGCCCGGAATCGTCTCCAGGATGATCGCGGCGACCGTCCCCGGCCCCTCGAAGGCGATCGTCGTCTCCAGGTGCTCGAGGGCCCGCGCGCACTCCTGCTCCTCGGTCTCGGCGTAGAAGCGGGAGCGGTAGAGGAAGGGCGCCCAGAAGTGCACGACACCGGCCGCGGCACCGTCGGAGGCCCAGCGGCGGGGGTCACCGGTGAGGTTGATCGTCTGCTGCGTACCGCCGTGGTACGAGCGGTACGCCGACAGCACCTTCGGCCGCCCGGTGTGCAGCCGCGCCATCCGCACCGCGTGCTCCACGGCGTCGGCACCGCCGTTGGTGAAGAAGATCTTGTCCAGGTCGCCGGGCGTCCGCTCGGCGATGAGCCGCGCCGCCTCCGACCGGGCCTCGATCGCGAAGGCGGGCGCGAAGGTGGACAGGGTCGCGGCCTGCTCCTGTATCGCGGCGACGACCTTCGGGTGCTGGTAGCCGATGTTGGTGTAGACGAGCCCGCTGGTGAAGTCGAGGTACCGCTTGCCGTCGTAGTCCCAGAAGTACGACCCCTCCGCGCCGGCGACGGCGAGCGGGTCGATGAGCTCCTGCGCGGACCAGGAGTGGAAGACGTGCGCACGGTCCGCGGCCTTCACGGCAGCGCCGACCTCGGGGTTTGGCTGAGGGGTCATGCGCCCGAGCGTAGATGTCCGGGATGCGGACGCGGTATGGGCGTCCTGTCTGCGGTCGGGGGGTTTCCGCGACAGGTTGTCGAAGAGGTTGTCGAAGGGCTTGTCGAAGGGCACATTGATTGACAGTGTGCTGTCGAAATGACAGGATGTTGTCATCCAAGGAAGCTGGAACGGCCCAAGGAGGCAGCCATGAACCGCAAGCCCGTGCATCTCGCCGTCTACGACACGCTCGCCGACTGGGAGACGGGGCACGCGACGGCGTATCTCGCCCGCGCCGGGTACCAGATCCGGACGGTCGGCCCGACCCGCGAACCGGTGACCTCCGTCGGCGGCCTGCGCATCCAGCCGGACCTGGCCCTGGACGACGTACGGCCGGAAGACAGCTCCCTGCTGATCCTCCCGGGAGCTGATCTGTGGGACGAAACCGGTGACCTCTCCCCCTTCGCCCGCAAGGCCCGCACCTTCCTGGACGCCGGCGTGCCCGTCGCCGCCATCTGCGGGGCCACCGCCGGGCTCGCGCGCGAGGGCCTGCTCGACGACCGGGACCACACCAGTGCGGTCTCCTTCTACCTGGCCGCGACGGGCTACGGGGGCGGCGAGCGGTATATCGACACGGACGCCGTGACCGACCGGGGCCTGATCACCGCCGGACCCACCGAACCCGTCGCCTTCGCCCGGGAGATCTTCCGGCTCCTCGGGGTGTACGAGGGTGAGGTGCTGGACGCCTGGTTCCGGCTGTTCCACGACTCCGACGCGGAGGCGTACGCCGTACTGGAGAAGGCGGGGGCGCGGCAGTGAGCCGGGAGCGACAGGACCTGTTCAGCCGCAGCGCGCTCGGCGTCTTCCGGCTGAACGGCCAATTCCTGGCCGTGGCGGAGGAGCTGGCGCGCCCGGCCGGTCTGACCGCCGCCTGGTGGCAGGTGCTGGGCGCGGTGCTCGGCGAGCCGTTGCCCGTGTCCGGCATCGCCCGCGCGATGGGCATCACGCGGCAGAGCGTGCAGCGCATAGCCGACCTGCTGGTGGACAAGGGGCTCGCCGAGTACCGCCCCAACCCGGCCCACCGCCGCGCGAAGCTGCTGACGCCGACGCGGGAGGGGCGGGTGGCGGTGGGCCGGATCGACCCCGGGCACGCGGCGTTCGCCGACCGGCTGGTGGAGGCGTATGGGGACGAGGCCGAACTGGCGGACGCCGTACGGGTCCTGGAACGGCTGTCGAAGGTGCTGGACGAGGTCGGTCTGCCTGTTACGGAACCGATCGAGCCCGTTACGGAACCGTAGACAACGCCCAGCTCACGGCGCGGTGGGCCCGCACTATCCTCGGGCTGTTGCTGACGTGTGGGGGGAAGGCGGCGCGGCCATGGAGAAACTGGGGCCGGGGGATCCGCAGCGCATCGGTTCGTACCGGCTGCTGGCGCGGCTCGGGGCCGGCGGGATGGGGCAGGTGTACGTGGCCCGGTCGGACCGGGGGCGTACGGTCGCCGTCAAGCTGGTGCGGGAGGAGCTGGCCGCGCAGGACGAGTTCCGGGCGCGGTTCCGGCAGGAGGTGGAGGCCGCGCGGCGGGTCGGCGGGTACTGGACGGCGCCGGTGCTGGACGCGGACACGGAGGCGGCGGTGCCGTGGGTCGCCACGGGATATGTCGCCGGGCCCACCCTCCAGCAGGTCGTCGGCCAGGACCACGGGGCGCTGCCGGAACGCTCGGTACGCATCCTGGCGGCGGGGCTGGCCCACGCGCTGGGGGACATCCACGCGGCCGGAATCGTCCACCGGGACCTCAAGCCGTCCAACGTGCTGGTGACCATCGACGGCCCCCGGGTCATCGACTTCGGTATCGCGCGGGCGCTGGAGACGGTGACGGACGGCGGCCTCACCCGGACCGGCGCGCTCGTCGGTTCGCCGGGCTTCATGGCGCCGGAACAGGTGCGGGGCGACCGGATCACTCCGGCCTGCGACATCTTCTGCCTCGGCTCGGTCCTCGCCTACGCCGCCACCGGCAGACTCCCCTTCGGCACGGCCAACAGCGGCGTCCACGCCCTGATGTTCCGTATCGCCCAGGAGGAACCGGACCTGGAGGGGGTGCCCGAGGGCATCGCCGACCTGGTACGCGCCTGCCTGAGGAAGGACCCGACCGCAAGGCCCTCCCTGCGCCACATCCTGGACCGCACGGGCGCGCAGGACACGGTGTCCGGGGGCCGCTCCCGGGACCCGTGGCTGCCGAGCGCGCTGGTGGCGCAGTTGGGGCGGCATGCGGTGCGGTTGCTGGATGCGGAGGATCCGGAGGGGGAGGGGGCCTCGGGAGTGCCGGGGCGCTCCGGGGCGCCGGACGACGGTGCCGTTCCTGACGAAGGGCCGGACTCCCCCGGGCCGGGGAGCGGCCCCGGCTCCGGCTCCGCCGCACCACCCGGTGTCCCTGCCCCTGCACCCGCCCCCGCCCCCGCCCCCTCGCCCGAACACGCTCCCGCCGCCGACGACTCCGCCCCGGCGGCTTCCCCTGGTCCACCCGTCCCCGGTCGGCCCGGTGGCGGTACGCGGCTTGATCACCTGCCCACCCTCGTCACCGGCCCGGGCGGTCCGACGCCCCAGCCGGGCCAGGGCGCCCCACCCGCAGCCGGCACCCCCGCGCACCCCGCGTACGGCTACCCCCAACAACACCCACAGCCCTCCGCGTACGGCCACCCGCAGCAGCCCGGCACCACCCCCTGGGCGGCCACGCCCAGCGCCCCCTCGCCGTATACCCCCCACGGCAGCCTCGGCTCCACCCCTCCCTACGGCCCTCCACCCCTCGGCCCGCCCTACGGCCCCACCGCTCCCCAAGAGCCACCCCACAGAAACGCCCGTTCCACCGCCCTGCTCGTCCTCATCGCCCTCGTCGTCGCGCTCGCCGCCGGTGGTTCGGTCTACGCGCTGATGAGCGGCGGCGACGCGCAAGCCGACGGCACGCCGTCCCCCTCCGCCAGCACCTCCGCGAACCCCGACCCCACCACACCCGAACCGGCGTCCCCCGCATCCCCGACCCCCTCCCGGCCGACCACCCCCGCCCCCGCCGACGGCGCGATCCCGGCCGCCTACCTCGGCACCTGGAACACCACGATCAACAACGAGGACGGCCGGCACACCCGCCGACTGACCCTCCGGCAGGGCGAGGTGGGTGACACGGTGCTCTCCCTGGTCGCCGACGGTCCCACCGCCGGCGGCCTCACCTACCACTGTCTCTTCGAGGCCGACCTGGCCGAAGCCCCCAGCGCGAACGGCCCGTTGCGGATCGGCCCGTCCACCATGACGAACTGGCAGCCCCGCTCCCCCTGCGGACCGGGCGAGGCCACCGAGATCACCCTGCTCCCGGACGGCAGGCTCCAGCGCGTGAACACCACCACCAACGAGAAGCTGACGTACACCCGCCAGTGACGAACCACCCGCCCCCGCAGCCTCGTTGAACGTCCGGCGAACTTCCTTCGACCAAACCGGAATACGCCCTCGCACCGCCGTACCGTGTGACCCCACGATCCGGCTCGGGGAGTTGCGGGGGCACCCAGGGTGGAATTGCTGAGCGCAGAGAACGTCGTGGCCGTGGGTACCGCGGTCCTCGGTATCGTCGCGTCCGGCGTCATGGTCTGGTACGAACGCCGGACACCGCGCCGCAAACGCATCGGCTACCGCGTCCAGATGGACAACCCGATAGGCGACGACGTACGCCTGGGCCGGGCCAACGTCCGCCTCGGCCTCTTCGACGAGGCCCCGGACATGACGGACGCCACCCTCGTCCTGCTCCGCATCGAGAACGACGGCTCGCAGGGCATCGACCGCGACGACTACACCAGCCCCGAGGTCCACGGCCTCACCGCCGTCTTCACCGACCGAACCATCCGCGGTGTCTCGGTCACCGAGCCGTCCGACACCGACCACCTCATGGGCCACTTCACCCCCGCCCGGGGCTTCGGCTACGACGGCAACACCCTGCGCATCCCGCGCGTTCCGCTCAATCCCCACGACCACTTCAAGCTGCTCGTCCTGCTGTCCGGCGGCGACGTCGGCAGCGAGATCCGGCTGAGCGGCGGCATCCGCGACGGCGTGGTCCACCCCAACCGCAGCGCGACCCCGGACGACAAGCCGCCCCTGTTCAGCCGCGCCGCCCGGCTGATCACCATCATGCTCACGGTCTCCGTACTCACGCTCGCCACACTCGTCGTCACCCGCGACGACGCCCGCCCCCCGATCGGCTGCGCGACCGGCGATCTGACGCTCACCGGCTCGACGGCGTTCGCGCCGGTGCTGCGCGAGGTGGCGGAGAAGTACGAGGGGGACTGCGAAGGCGCGGCCATCGAGGTGGATCCGCACGGGTCGACGGCGGGTGTACGGGAGTTGGCGGCGGCAGGGGCGGAACAGGGAGAGCAGGGGACGAAGGGCTCACCGCCGATCGTGGCCCTCTCGGACGGCCCCAAACCGAGCGGTCTGCCGGAGCTGCGCGAGAACCGGGTCGCGGTGTCGGTCTTCGCGCTGGTGGTGAACGACGAGGTCGGCCTGACCAACCTGTCGACGGAGGACGTACGACGCCTCTACCGCGGCGAGATCACGAACTGGCGGCAGCTGGGAGGCCCCAACCTCCGCGTCCACCTGGTCAGCCGGGACGCCAACTCGGGCACGAGACAGGTGTTCCAGCGAAGAGTGCTGGGCCGCGGCGAGATCGCGAACTCCTCCGTCGACTGCGTTCACAAGGACGACCCGACGCTCGACGTCATCCGCTGTGAACTCGACTCCACCGAGCAGGTCCTGACCACAGTCGCCGAGCTCCCCGGCGCGATCGGCTACAGCGAGCTCAACGCCGCCGACGACGCCAAGGGCCTGCACCTGCTCAAGCTGGACGGCCACACCCCCTCCGTCGACGCCATCGAACACGGCACGAACCCCTACCCGTACCGCGAGATCGAGTACGCCTACACCTACGGCCGCCCCCCAGCCGACTCCCTGGCCTCCAGCTTCCTGACCTACCTCGCCCGCGGCAACGGCCAGGACGTCATCCGCACCCACGGCCACATCCCGTGCTGGACGCCGGAGGGCCTGGAACTCTGCGCGGAAGATTAGGGGTTGGCCGGGGCCCCCTTGCCCCCCGCTGTCGGGTCCACGACCATTTCTTCTGGGTCGACCGGCATCGGCAGCCACGGAGGACACATGAGTCCCAGCCCCACGAGAAGGACGGTCCTGACCGCGACGGCGGCGGCGGGCGCGGCGACGACGTTAGGCCCGGCGACGCCGTCCGGCGCCGCGACGACGTCCGGCGCGGCGACCGAGCCGAACACCGCGACCCCGCCCGAAGCCGCAGCGGGCCCAGCGAGCCCATCGGGTCCGGGTGGCCCGGAGGGTCCGGGGGGCACCCCGCCCGGCAGCAGCCCCCGCCCGCCCGCCACCGCCCAACCCCCCACCCGTGAACTCCGCGCCCTCCTCCGCGAGATCGACCCGGACCGCATCGAGGCGACGGTCCGCAAGCTGGTCTCCTTCGGCACCCGCCACACCCTCTCCGCCCAGGACGACCCCCGGCGCGGCATCGGCGCCGCCCGCGACTGGCTCCTCGCCGAGCTGCGCTCCTACGCCGCCGCCTCCGGCGGCCGGATGACGGCGGAACTCCAGTCGTACGTCCAGGAACCGGCGTCCCGCATCCCGACGCCCACCCGCATCACCAACGTCCTCGCGACCCTCCGTGGCTCGGTCACCCCGGAGCGCGTGTACGTCGTCTCCGGCCACTACGACTCCCGCGTCACGGACGTCATGGACGCCACGTCCGACGCGCCGGGCGCGGACGACGACGCGTCCGGCGTGGCCGTCGTCCTGGAACTGGCCCGGGTGATGGCGAAACGCCGCCCGGCGTCGACGATCGTGTTCGCGGTGGTGGCGGGGGAGGAGCAGGGCCTGTACGGATCGGCGTACATGGCCCAGCGGTTCAAGGCGGACGGCACGGACGTCCAGGGCATGTTCACCAACGACATCATCGGCAGCCCGACGGCGGACGACGGCACGCGGGACCCGTACCGGATCCGCCTCTTCGCCGAGGGCGTCCCCTCCTCGGAGACTCCCGAACAGGCCGCGATCCGCCGCTCGGCCGGCGGCGAGAACGACTCCGCGACCCGCCAACTGGCCCGCTTCGTCCGGGACGTGGCGGACAACGACGCGACCGGCATGCACGTCCGCGTCATCTACCGCCGCGACCGTTACCGCCGCGGCGGCGACCACATCCCCTTCCTCGAACGCGGCTACCCCGCCGCCCGCTTCACCGAGCCCGCCGAGGACTTCGCCCACCAGCACCAGGACGTACGCGTCGACGAGACGGGCAAGCAGTACGGCGACCTGCCGGAGTTCTGCGACTACGACTACATCGCGCGCGTCGCCCGGGTGAACGCGGCGACCCTGTGGACCCTGGCCCAGGCCCCCGGCACCCCGAAGGGCGCGAAGATCGTCACGTCCACCCTGACGAACTCCACCCAGCTGGTATGGACCCGCGGCAAGGAACCCGACCTGACCGGCTACGAGATCGTCTGGCGAGAGACGACGTCCCCGGAGTGGACCCACGTGATCGACGCGGGAGACGCGACGACACACGAGGTCGACCTGTCCAAGGACAACGTGTTCTTCGGAGTGAGGGCGGTGAACAGGGCGGGCCTACGCAGCCCGGTGGCATTCCCGGACCCACAGGCGTGAGGGCTGCGCCTTTTCACAGGCCTGAGGGCTGCCCTTTTCCGCGCCGGTCGGGCAATGTCAGCCCGTCCGGCGTTTGAGGACGAGGCCCGTTCAGGGCCGACAGCGGGGGTCTGGGGGCGGCAGCCCCCAGGGATGGGACGGGTAGGGGCGGCGGGGGCGAGAAAAGCCAGGCGCTCACCTGGGCTCAGGCGGCCGCTGCCGAGGCATGTTAGGCCGAGCCCCCGCCCCCGGAGGCAAAGGAAACCGCCCCTGAGAACCCGCCTCCGACCGCTGCCCCACCACCCCCGCCGACTGAATCCCCAACGGCGTCGCCCCCGTCCGGAACTCCACCATCCAGTCGGCAGTCTCCGCCCGCACCAGCTCCGTCACGTCCTCCGAAAACCTCCGCAACACCCCCAGACACCGTTCCGCCGCCTCCCCGGCCGTCCCCTCCGCCGGCCCCAGAACCTCCCGCACACTCTCCGACGCCCAGTCGAACTGCAACACCTGGAGCCGCCGCTGCACGGCCTGAGCCGTGGCCACGTCCCTTATCCACCCGGACGTCACCCCGAAGTACCGGTCCCCGGCCACACACGCCACGCCCAGCAGCAACGCCAGATACCCCCAGGGGGCGACCCCGCCCACGACCCCCGTCATGTCCAGCAGAGGCAACGCGGCCCCCGCCACCGCCCCACCCGCCGCGCCCAGCCGCAGCACCCGCGCCCCGCGCCGCTTCCACACCCGGTCCGCCAGATACCAGGCCGCGGTGTCCAGCGCCCCTCGCTCCACCCACCGGTACAGCTCATCGAGCCGTACCGCGGGCTCACCCCAGTCGCCGAGCGGAAACGCCCGCCCGGTCAGATCGCCCGGCCGCAGCCCGGCCGCCCCCTCACCCCGCCCGTCCTGAGGCGGACCCTCGGGCTGCATCTCCGGCTGCTGACCCACCCGGCACTCCCTACCTGATCCGACCGATCACGTTGCTGACATGCCGGACCCTTCCTACCTCCCAATGGGTGGCGAAGGCGTAGCTTTCGTCTCTTTTCCGCCCGGAAGAGTCTCTTGATCACGTATACGACTCACGGTCGACTCACTCGAAAGAGTGCTGGAGCGAGGCCCACGAGGACCACGTAGTCTCGTGCTGAACGGCAAACCCGAACGGGAAACCTGAACGGGAAACCTGAACGGAAGACCCGTACAGACCAAGGAGAGCTGATAGTGATCCCCGGTGGTGGCCAGCCCAACATGCAGCAGCTGCTGCAGCAGGCCCAGAAGATGCAGCAGGACCTGGCGCAGGCGCAGGAAGAACTCGCCAGGACGGAGGTCGACGGCCAGGCGGGCGGCGGACTGGTGAAGGCCACGGTCACCGGCGCCGGAGAGCTCCGCGCGCTGAAGATCGACCCGAAGGCGGTGGACCCGGAGGACACCGACACCCTCGCCGACCTGGTGGTCGCGGCGGTCCAGGCGGCCAACGAGAACGCGCAGGCCCTGCAGCAGCAGAAGCTGGGCCCGCTGGCCCAGGGCCTCGGCGGCGGCGGTATCCCCGGCCTCCCCTTCTAAGTCTCCGGTCTGCCTTTCTAAGAGGGGCTCCGGCCAACTACGGTACGTACCGAAGGAACCCCAGGAAGGACGGCAGTCCGGTGTACGAAGGCGTGGTCCAGGACCTCATCGACGAGCTGGGGCGGCTTCCCGGCGTCGGTCCCAAGAGCGCGCAGCGGATCGCCTTCCACATCCTGCAGGCGGAACCGACGGACGTACGGCGTCTCGCGCAGGCCCTGATGGAGGTGAAGGCGAAGGTCCGCTTCTGCGCGACCTGCGGCAACATCGCACAGGAAGAGCTGTGCAACATCTGCCGCGACACGCGCCGGGACCCCTCCGTCATCTGCGTGGTCGAGGAGCCGAAGGACGTCGTGGCGATCGAGCGCACCCGCGAGTTCAGAGGCCGCTACCACGTCCTCGGCGGCGCGATCAGCCCGATCGAGGGCGTGGGCCCGGACGACCTGCGCATCCGGGAACTCCTGGCGCGCCTGGCGGACGGCACGGTCACGGAACTGATCCTGGCCACGGACCCGAATCTCGAGGGCGAGGCGACGGCCACGTACCTCGCCCGCATGATCAAGCCCATGGGCCTCAAGGTCACCCGCCTGGCCAGCGGCCTCCCGGTGGGTGGCGACCTGGAATACGCGGACGAGGTGACCCTCGGCCGCGCCTTCGAGGGGAGACGACTCCTAGATGTCTGACGCCACGCTGCACGCGACCACCCACGACCCGGCCGACTTCGCGGTCCAGATCGCGGACCAGGTGGAGAGCTTCCTGGTAGCGGTCACCGAGGTGGCGAAGGGCGACGAGCCGGAATCGGCGATCCCCTTCCTCCTGCTGGAGGTCTCCCAGCTCCTCCTGGCCGGCGGTCGCCTGGGCGCCCACGAGGACATCGTCCCCGACGAGCGCTACGAGCCCGACCTGGGCCCGGAGCCGGACGTGGACGGACTCCGCGAGAACCTCGCCCGCCTCCTGGAGCCGGTCGACGTCTACTCGGAGGTCTTCGACCCCTACGAGCCCCGCAAGGCCCCGGTCCCGGCCCGCATCTCCGACGACCTGGCCGACGTCATCACCGACCTCCGCCACGGCATGGCCCACTACCGCGCGGGCCGCACCACGGAGGCCCTGTGGTGGTGGCAGTTCTCCTACTTCTCCAACTGGGGCTCGACGGCGTCGGCGACCCTGCGCGCACTGCAGTCGGTCCTCGCCCACGTCCGCCTGAACCAGCCCCTGGAGGAACTGGACGGCCTGGACACGGACCAGGCGATGGGCGACGAGACCCTCGAATTCGAGGCGGGCAAGGTGATGGCGAAGGAGATCGGGGGGCCGTTGGGGATGGGGCCGGCGAAGTAACCGGGTTCACAGCACCGCGAGCAGTGCCTCCGCGTCGACGTACGGCGCGGTGGGCGTCGGCTCGCTGTACCAGCGCAGGGGCCAGGTGTTCCCGTCCAGCGCCGGGATCCCGATGTACGTGACGCCACGTGTGCGTCTCCCGCCGAACTGCTGCACGCCCAGCGGCCAGTTGTGCCTCCGCATCTCCCCGGGCGTCAGCAGGAAGTACATCCACCGGAACCCGACCGCCTCGCACACGATCGGCCCCGCGTCCCCGTCGGCCGCCTCGATGATCCGCGCGGCGACCGGTTCCCCTCGTACACCTTCGATCCGTAGGGCGTCGAAGTGCACGCCTGCCACGCGGAGTTGGTGGCCGACGGCCGGGATCCAGTCGGGGCGGTGAATTGCGTTCGTCATGGTCACACAGTGGCGTCTGCGGGGCTACAAATTCCGCCGCTGGACGAGGAGACTGTCACGGAGAGGGTCGGGGCGCGGTTGGAGCGGCAGCAGATCCACAGCCGGAAGCCACTGGTGGGGTGCAGCTACGTGCTGTACGAGGCGGCTCTGCGCGGCCCCTACGTGGGCAGAGAACAACTGCTGCATCTCCTGGACGTCACCAAGCTGCGCAACGTCTCGATCCAGGTGTTGCCTTACGAGCGGGCCATGACTGCTGCCCTCCATGGGCCGATGGTGCTTCTTGAGACCAGGGACCATGAACGCCTCGCCTACACGGAAGCGCCATCGGCGAGCCAACTGACCGGCGACCCTGAGGTCGTGAGCGCCCAGACTGAGCGGCTTAGCATGATCCGCACAGTCGCCCTCGACCCGGAAGAGTCGGCGCAATTCATCGAGCGGATGGTGGTAGCGCTATGAACGATGAGCTGAAGTGGTTCAAGTCGAGCTACAGCGATGGCGAAGGCGGCGCCTGCGTCGAAGTAGCCCTCCCTGCCCCCGTCACCACGATCCACATACGAGACTCGAAGAACCCTTCGGGCCCCGAACTCCGCCTCACCGCCCTCGCCTGGACGGCGTTCCTCTCCGGAGTTTCCGCAGGTCGGCCCGGAGCTTGAGCCCCGGGCTCCCGCGTCACACAGGCCGCAGGCCATAGAGTACGAGGCGGAGTACGGGGCCTTCACCGAGGCAGAACGCGCGGAGGCCGATGCGCGGATCGCCCGGCTCTTCGGTCCCGCCGATGACGACCAGGTCGGCACCGGGAAGGAAGCGACGCCATGAACCCAAGGACCGAGGACCGGCCGCAGATGTTCAAGGAGTACGTGAACTGACCGACCCGACCCTCACAGCCCCCACACCCCCTTCCCCACAGCCGTAACTCCACCCACCAACGCCAGCAACAACACCAGCAGCCGGGCTCGTTCCTCCGGCATCCGCCCCGCGAGCCCCCTGCCGATCAACCCGCCCACGACCATCGCCGCGACCACGGAAGCCCACCGCCCCCCGCTCAGTTCCGGCACCCCGTTCGACGCCACCGAGAACGCGTTCACGACGACGCCGTAGAACATCGCGTTCGGCACGAACTCCCGTACCGTCCAACCCGCGTTGACCGCGTACAGGGACACGGGCGGTCCCCCGACCCCCGCCGCCGAGTTCATGAACCCGCCCACCGCGCCCGCCGCCACCGCACCCCGCATGCCGCGCAACGCCGGTATCCGGGCGCCTCGCATGACCAGCAGCACCGCCCCTGTCACCAAGCCGCCCATCACCAACAGCAGTACCGGCTCAGGCAGTTGACGCGTCAGCCACGTCCCCGCCGGAACCGTGCACGCCGCCGCCACGCACAGCGGCACCATCGCCGCCGGCCGCACCCGCCGCCAACCGCCCGCCAGACCCACGACACTGATCGCCCCGGCGGCGCAGTTGGCGAGGACGACGCCGTCCGACGGGCCGAGGAGCAGGACCAGCGCGGGTACGGCGACCAGGGCGAAGCCCATGCCGGTGAGCCACTGCACGCAGGAGCCGAGCAGTACGATCACCGGCAGCACCACGTCCGTCATGCACTCATCATGACGGCCGTTACGCAACGTGAATTGGAAGCATCCTGTCTCCGCCCTGTACATCGCTTGCACGGGCGCTAACCAGCGGAAAGCGAACCTGGAGTCACTCCACACCGCAGAGAACGCGGAGGGAGAGACACCACCTCGCACACCGCCACAGCAACCGCACAGGAGACAGTGATGACCCGTCGTTCCGTAAGCAAGCGCGCAGCACTCGTCACCGCCGCCGCCGTCGCCGCGATGGGCACGGTCGCCGTCGGTGTCAGCGTGGCCGGCCCGAAGGCTCCGGCGAAGCCCACCACCACGCAGGTCACGACCCTGTTCGACGGCTGGAACGCCGCCCTGCAGACCGGTGACCCGGAGAAGGTGGCGGACCTGTACGCGAACGACGCGGTCCTCCTGCCCACCGTCTCCAACAAGGTCCGCACCGACAGAGCCGGAATAGTCGACTACTTCGAGCACTTCCTGGCGAACAAGCCGGTCGGCAAGAAGATCCAGTCGCACGTCAACGTCCTCGACAGCGACTCCGCCATCGACACCGGCGTCTACGAGTTCACGCTGACCGACCACGACACCGGCGAGAAGAGGGTCGTCGAGGCCCGCTACACGTACGAGTACGAGAAGCGGGACGGCAAGTGGCTGATCGTCAACCACCACTCCTCGGCGATGCCGGAGAGCTGATCGTCAGCTCCCGCTCCGGGGCGCGGCTCGCAGGGTGATCGTCAGCTCCCGCTCCGGGGCGCGGCCCGCAGGGTGATCGTCACCTTCAGCCCGCCCCCGTGAGCGTCCCCGAGCGTCACGGTTCCGCCGTCGTCCGTCACCAGCTGTTTGACGACGGCGAGGCCGAGCCCGGAGCCGGAGCGGCCGGTCAGGCCCTGGCCGCGCCAGAAGCGGTCGAAGGCGCGGGACTTCTCGGCATCCGACATGCCGGGTCCCTCGTCGAGAACGGACAGCACCACCTCGTCGCCCCGCGATTCCACCCGGACTGTGATCGTGCCGCCGTCCGGTGACACCTCCAGGGCGTTCGAGAGCACGTTGTCCAGCACTTGGTCCAGGTGACCGGGGCTGGTCATCACAAGCGGCCGGTCGTCGATACTCCCCCTGAGCGCGATGGTGACTCCGCGCTCGTCGGCGGCCGGCCTCCACACCGCCAGACGCTCGTCCACGATGTCCCGCAGCGGCAACGGCTCCGCGGCCGTCACCTTCGCCTCGGCCCGCGCCAGCACCAGCAGCCCGTTGACCAGCCGGCTCATCCGGACCACCTCGGCGGTCGCCTGCTCGACGTCCTCCCGTACGAACTCGTCGTCCACCCCGTCCGCGATGTTGTCCAGGGACAGCCGCAAGGCCGTGAGAGGAGTGCGGAGCTGATGGGAGGCGTCCGCCACGAAGATGCGCTGCGAGGCGATCAGGGTGTCGAGGCGCTCGCCGGCCTGGTTGAGCGTGCGGGCCAGGGTCTGCGTCTCGGTCGGACCCGTCACCGCCGACCGCGCGGTCAGGTCGCCGTCGCTGAACTTGCTCGCCATGTCGTTGAGCTGGCGCAAGGGAGCGGTGATCCGGCGGGCGGCGAACGAGCCGATCGCAGCGGCTGCCCCCAGTACCAGCACGGCCAGGCCCGCCCGGAAGCCCCAGATCTGCCAGAACCTGGAGGTCATGTCCTCGGTCGAGTACCGGATCCGTACGGCGCCGACGACCTGGCTCTGTCCGGAGTCCCCGTCGGCCGCCGACTCGTGCGCGGGGACGGTGACCACCAGATGCTTGCCCCAGATGAAGTCGGCACCCCAGTCGGGCTTGGGTTGGTCGCCCTCCAGGGCCTCGGTGAGGGCCATGTCCCGCGCGGGCCGCGGCAGGCCCGGCGCGCAGTCGCCGACTCCGGTCACCTGGACCTCGCTGGACGTCTGGTCGGCGTACGCCTCGGCCATCCGCTCCAGGGCGTCGCACGAGGTGCGATCGCCGTTGCCCAGCAGCAGCGCCATGGTCTTGGCCTCGCGCTCCACGGACTGGAAGGTGTCGTCCCGCAACTGCTTGGTGAGCGTGAAGGCCACCGGCACGGTGAACAGGAAGACGGCGACCGCGACGAGCAGGATGTAGCTGCGGATGAGCTGGCGGTTCATGGCGCGTCACTACCGCCGTCGCCGTCACTACTGCCGTCGCCGCCGTTGACGATCTCCAGCCGGAACCCGACCCCCCGCACCGCCTCGATCGTGATCGCGCCCTTCAGCTTCCGCCGCAGCGCCGCCACATGCACGTCCAGCGTCTTCGTCGGCCCGAACCAGTTCGCGTCCCAGACCGCCTCCATGATCTGCTCGCGCGACATCAGCGCGCCCGGCTCCTCGGTGAGGAAGGCCAGCAGGTCGTACTCCTTGGGCGCCAGCGCGACCTCCTCGCCGTCCAGGCGGACGCGGGCGGCCTTGCGGTCGATGGTCAGGTGGGAGCCGTACCGGTCGACACCGTTCTCGGCGTTCGTACGGGGCTGCATGCGCCGCATCACCGCTCGTATTCGCGCGATGACCTCCCGTACGCCGAACGGCTTGGAGACGTAGTCGTCGGCGCCGAGCTCCAGGCCCACCACCCGGTCCGTCTCGTCGCTGCGCGCGCTGATCACGATGATCGGCACATCGCCGCGCTCGCGCAGCGCCTTGCAGACGTCGAGGCCGTCGGTGTCGGGCAGACCGAGGTCGAGGAGTACGACGTCGTAGGGCTCCCGGTGGGCCAGCGCGGCCGCGCCCGTGGTGACCCACTCCACCTCGAAGCCGTAGCGGGTCAGGCCGCGGCGAAGGGACTGGGCGACGGGTTCATCGTCTTCGACGAGAAGTACGTGCACAGGCCGAACCCTAGTGCTTGAGATCTAATGGACAGATCTCGCTTCTGAATCACTTGTGACCCGCGGCACTTTCCGAGTGTGGTGGGTGCGCCCCGGGCATGTGCAGACCGAAGCACGAGCGACCGGACATCCCGCCGACGGGACATCCCGCCGACCGGACATCGCAGATCGGGACATCTCACCATGCGGTATCCCGGAAGGGAATTTCGGACGCTCGTTAAACTGAGCCGACACACACGGACTGAGCGAGGAGCGCACGTGGGCCTTGTCGTGCAGAAGTACGGAGGCTCCTCCGTAGCCGATGCCGAGGGCATCAAGCGCGTCGCCAAGCGGATCGTGGAAGCGAAGAAGAACGGCAACCAGGTTGTCGTCGTCGTTTCCGCGATGGGCGACACGACGGACGAGCTGATCGATCTCGCCGGGCAGGTATCTCCGATGCCGGCCGGGCGTGAGTTCGACATGCTGCTGACCGCCGGAGAGCGTATCTCCATGGCACTGCTGGCCATGGCGATCAAAAACCTGGGTCACGAGGCCCAGTCCTTCACCGGCAGCCAGGCAGGCGTCATCACCGACTCGGTCCACAACAAAGCGCGGATCATCGACGTCACGCCGGGCCGGATCAGGACGGCGCTCGACGAGGGCAACATCGCCATCGTCGCCGGGTTCCAGGGCGTCAGCCAGGACAAGAAGGACATCACCACGCTCGGTCGCGGTGGGTCCGACACGACGGCCGTGGCGCTTGCCGCCGCGCTCGACGCCGAGGTGTGCGAGATCTACACCGACGTCGACGGTGTGTTCACCGCCGACCCGCGTGTGGTGAAGAAGGCCCGGAAGATGGACTGGATCTCGTTCGAGGACATGCTCGAACTGGCCAGCTCAGGGTCGAAGGTGCTGCTCCACCGCTGTGTGGAGTACGCCCGCCGCTACAACATCCCGATCCACGTCCGCTCCTCCTTCAGCGGGCTCCAGGGCACGTGGGTCAGCAGCGAGCCACTCGTTCAAAAGACACAGCAGCAAGGGGAGCAGAAGGTGGAGCAGGCCATCATCTCCGGTGTCGCGCACGACACCTCGGAGGCCAAGATCACGGTCGTCGGCGTGCCCGACAAGCCGGGCGAGGCCGCCTCCATCTTCCGCACGATCGCCGATGCCGAGATCAACCTCGACATGGTCGTGCAGAACGTGTCCGCCGCCTCCACCGGGCTGACGGACATCTCCTTCACGCTGCCGAAGACCGAGGGCCGCAAGGCCATCGACGCGCTGGAGCGGAACAAGCACGGCATCGGCTTCGACTCGCTGCGCTACGACGACCAGATCGGGAAGATCTCGCTGGTCGGCGCGGGGATGAAGACCAACCCGGGTGTCACGGCCTCGTTCTTCGAGGCGCTGAGCGACGCGGGCGTGAACATCGAGCTGATCTCGACCTCCGAGATCCGCATCTCGGTCGTCACCCGTGCCGACGACGTGCCCGAGGCCGTCCGTGCCGTGCACACCGCCTTCGGGCTCGACTCCGACAGCGACGAGGCCGTCGTCTACGGAGGCACTGGCCGCTGATGGCCGACACGGAGCGGACCGGTCGGTCCGATCGGTCCGTACGCCCGACGCTCGCGGTCGTGGGTGCGACCGGAGCCGTCGGCACGGTCATGCTCCAGATCCTGTCCCAGCACGCGGACATCTGGGGCGAGATCCGTCTGATCGCCTCACCGCGCTCGGCCGGCCGCAAGCTGGCCGTGCGCGGCGAGGAGGTCGAGGTGGTGGCCCTGTCGGAGGAGGCCTTCGACGGGGTCGACGTCGCCATGTTCGACGTACCGGACGAGATCGCCGAGCAGTGGGCGCCGGTCGCCGCCGCCAAGGGCGCGGTGGTCGTGGACAACTCGGGCGCCTTCCGGATGGACCCGGACGTGCCCCTGGTCGTCCCCGAGGTCAATCCGCACGCGGCGCGGCTGCGTCCGCGCGGGATCATCGCCAACCCCAACTGCACGACTCTCTCCATGATCGTGGCGCTCGGCGCGCTGCACGCCGAGTTCGGGCTGCGCGAACTGGTCGTCTCCTCGTACCAGGCGGTGAGCGGCGCCGGGCAGGCCGGTGTGGAGACGCTGCGGCAGCAGATGTCCCTCGTCGCCGGTACGGAACTGGGGACCAGCCCCGGTGACGTACGGCGGGCCGTCGGGGACAACACCGGGCCGTTCCCGGAGCCGGTCGCGCTGAACGTCGTACCGTGGGCCGGATCCCTCAGGGAGGACGGCTGGTCGTCGGAGGAGATGAAGGTGCGGGACGAGTCCCGCAAGATTCTCGGACTGCCGAGGCTGCCCGTCGCGGTGACCTGCGTACGGGTGCCGGTGATCACCACGCACTCGCTCACCGTCCACGCCCGCTTCGAGGGCGAGGTCACCGTCGACAAGGCGCGTGAGATCCTCGCCACAGCGCCCGGGGTCGTCCTCTTCGACGATCCGGAGGCCGGGGAGTTCCCCACGCCCGCCGATGTCGTGGGCACCGACCCGACCTGGGTCGGCCGGGTGCGTCGGGCCCTCGATGATCCAACCGCCCTTGAGCTCTTCGTATGCGGCGACAACCTGCGCAAGGGCGCCGCGCTCAACACCGCGCAGATCGCGGAGCTGGTGGCGGCGGAGTCCGAGTGACGCCGGCGCCGTTTCCGGCGCTGAGTGGGATGTGACATGTGTTGAGGCAAGGGGTTGCCACCGGAAAACTCCTGGCAGTAACCGCATACTTTTGTAGGATTCGGGTACAAGATGTGATCCAGATGTTGGTCTGGACCACTTGAACCGAGCCGCCTCGGCGTCCGAAGATTTGGCTCCCCGCCCTCCGCAACCGCGCGGAGGGCGGGGAGCGTCTTTGCGGACGCCCTGCGGGGGCGCGGGGATGTTTCACGGGGCGTGGGGACGCCCTGATCATTCAGAACACAGGGGAAGAGCGGGTAGGGCATGAGGGCGTTCGACGCACTGTCAGTTGTGCTGCCTGACACAAGACGGTCGGTCGCGTACAACCCTGACGAGGGGAAGCGTGTCCAACTGGCGTGGCTGAGGTACTCGACTTCCCTGCGGCGACGCGCGGCACGGCCCTACGGCCGCCCCGCCCGTCCCTACGACCACGCATGCCCGGCACGTCCGGTGGCATGCCGGTGATCGCGCCCATGCCCGCAGCGCGGCCCGCCCGCATACCGAATCAGCGCGACGGTGCCGACGACACGGTGGCGGCCGGAACCACCGTCGACCACCTCACCGAGACCTACCGCGCCCACTACCGCTCACTCCTGGGGCTCGCGGCGCTCCTCCTCGACGACACGGCCTCCTGCGAGGACGTCGTCCAGGAGGCGTTCATCCGCGTCCACTCCGCGCGCAAGCGCGTCCGCGACCCGGAGAAGACGCTCGCGTACCTGCGTCAGACGGTCGTCAATCTCTCCCGCTCGGCCCTGCGCCGCCGCATCCTCGGCCTGAAGCTGCTGTCCAAGCCGATGCCCGACATGGCGAGCGCCGAGGAGGGTGCCTACGACCAGCTGGAGCGCGACTCCCTGATCAAGGCGATGAAGGGCCTGCAGCGCCGCCAGCGCGAGGTCCTGGTCCTGCGCTACTTCGCGGACATGACCGAGGCGCAGGTCGCCGAGACGCTCGGGATATCGCTGGGCTCCGTCAAGGCGTACGGCTCACGTGGCATCGCGGCCCTGCGGGTCGCCATGGAGGCGCCTGCATGAGTGGTGACCAGGACGGGCGGGACGCGCGGCGTCATCTGCACGTCCCCCATGAGCCCTATGAATGGCGCGAGCCGACTCAGTCGTCGGGCAGTCAAGCGCCGAAGCAATCGCACGCTGGGAACGGAACTGTGAACCACGGCCCCGACGACCAGAGCTCCACGGGGCTCGACTCGGACGAGCTGGCACTGCGCGGGCTGCTGCATCAGGCGGTCCAGGAGATCGAGCCGCGCGACGGGACGCTGGACCACCTGCGCAAGGCGGTACCCGCCCGGCGGGCGCGCAAGCGGCAGGCCGTCGTCGGCATGGCGGCCGCGGCCCTCTTCATCGGCACCGCCGTCCCGGCCCTCGTGCACGTCTCCAACTCCACCGGCACCGACGCCAACCCGTCCGTGGCCGGACACTACTCGCAGGCACAGGGCGGCTCCGGGGAGGGCAAGGCCCCGGACGGCGGCGAGAGCACCTCGGGCACCTCCTCGGGCAAGGCCGAGGACAAGGGCAAGGGCGAGCAGAAGGAACAGGACAAGGGAAAGGGCACCGACAGCGGCAAGGGAACGGTCGGCGGCACGAACCCCTCCGCGTCCATGGTCCCGGGCGTCCCGGTGTGCACGGCCACCGAGCTGAGCCCGGGCGAGGCGACCACCGACGTCCCCGACTCCGCCGGCACGGTCTACGGCACCTTCCGCTACACCAACACCTCCGCCTCCGACTGCACGGTCAGCGGCCCGGGCACGATCACCCCGACCCCGGCGGGCGCGGCGGACGCCACCAAGATCAGCGCGGTCCGGCACACCTCCGGGGACGCGGCGGCGGGCCTGCCCGACCCGTCCCTCGAGCTCACCTCGCTGCTGCTGAAGCCGGGCTCCTCGTACGACGTGAAGTTCGCCTGGGTGCCCTCGGAAACCTGCCCCACGACCGGCGGCGGCGACACCGGCGGCGACACGGGCAACCCGACGCCCGACCCGACGCCCACGGAGAACCCCGACACGACCACGGGCAGCTCCACCGGCGGCGACACCGGCACGTCCACCCAGATGATGACGGAGGACGGCACGGCGGACGGCAGCGTCACGATCACGAACACGGGGGAGTCCGGGGGGCCGGCGACTTCGGCGACGGTGACCAATGCGTGTGCGGGGGTTGTCTACTGGACGGGTGTGCTGGCGGCGTCCTGACGGCTGCGGTTTGTCCTTCATCGTGATGGAGCCGCGGTGCCCGTGCGCGGGTGCCGACCTCGCTGGGGGCTTGCAGCCCCCGGACCCCCGCTGTCGGCCTGAACGGCCTCGTCCTCAATCTCCCCCACTCTCGGCTTCGCTCGAGCGGGGGGACCCCCACGACGGGCTGTTGTCGCCCGCCGGCGTCAGACAGTGACCCGTTCCTCGTTCTCCTGCGGCACCAGCCCGAGCTCCGCGTCCCGCAGAAACTCCACCTCACGCCGCAACAGCCGGAACCACATGAACACCACGAACCCGGCGAACACGAACCACTCCCCGGTGTACCCGAGGTTCTGGAACGCCTTCAGATCCAGCCCGGTGTCCGCAGGCGCAGCCGCCGGCACCGCCTTCATCCCCGAGTCCCCACGATCGAGCGTGACCCAAGCGTCGTACACATCGTCCGGCACGAGGTTCACCAGCGACGCCGCACTGATCGCCGCCGTCTGTCCCGCCGGCAGCCCGCCCTGCGCACTGACCCCGTTGTCCCCAGGCGTCTCGGACGCCTGCAGCGCACCGGTGACGGTGACCTCGCCGCGCGGCGCGGCGGGGGCCTTCGCCGGGTCCGCGGCGCCGGGCAGCCAGCCCCGCACCACCGGCAGGGCCTTGCCCTCGTCGGTGTGCAGCAGCGTCAGGACGTAGGAGCCGGACTTGCCGTCCAGCTCCCGGTCGGGGACCAGCAGCTGCTTGCCGTACCGGCCGCTCGCGGTGACCTGCTTGCCGACCGTCGCCTTGTCCACGGGCAGCAGCTCGGTGAGCGGACGCGCCGCCTCCCGCTTGGCCACCGCCGCCTGCTCACCGGCGCTGCGATGGTCCTCCACCCGCTGCTCGAACCGGCTCAGCTGCCACGAGCCCATGAAGATGCAGAAGGGGATGGCGAGCAGCACGAAGACGTTGATCCCCCACCAACGGGGCGTCAGCAGAAACCGGTACACACCCTCCACGGTACGGGGCTCCTGCGGAGAGCCCGGCCGCGGGGTCAGTACCTTTCGACGAGATGCTCCCGGCCCGCGGGCGGTTCGTACGGCTCCGGCCAGAAGTCGGTGACGGCGGATATACGCCCGCTGTCGTCCCCCGTGAAGAACGAGATGCCGTACATCTCCTCCAGCTCCACCGTGAAGAGTCCCCAGCTGACCACCTGCTCCGGCTCGGCGACGATCCGCTCGACCCGCAGCCGCCAGTCACCCGGATACTCCCGGTTGAACCGCACATACCGCTCCCGCCCGACGATTCGCTCCCGCGTCTGCGGCAGCGTGTACACGACGTCCTCGGCCAGCGTATCCGCGAACGCGTCCCAGTCCCGGGCCTGTGCCGTGGCCCAGAAGGTCTCGACTGTCTTGCGCAGATCCGTCATGCGATCGAGTCTGCACCGCGCCACTGACAATCGGTCCTCATGGTCGGTCCGTGTAAGAGGATCGGAAGAGCCCGGTCGAAGTTATCCACAGGCTGAGGAGGCGGCCAGCGGATTGTCGGTCGGGGCAGGCAGTATTGGGCCATGACTGAGAGCAACGGGTCCGCCGCGGCTGAGCGGAACGACGAGGAGATGCCGGACTGGGAGCAGCGTTTCCGGGCACCCCGGGTGTCCCTGCCCGACTGGGCGGAGGACGCACCGGACCGCTCCCTGTTCGTGTCGAACGCGACGGGGACGTACGAGCTGTATGCCTGGGACCGTTCGACGGGCGAGCAACGCCAGGTGACCGACCGGCCGAACGGCACGACGGACGGCGTGCTCTCCCCGGACGGCCGGTGGGTGTGGTGGTTCGACGACAAGGACGGCGACGAGTTCGGGGTCTGGCGGCGCCAGCCCTTCGACGGCGGGGAGGACGAGCTCGCCACGCCCGGGCTGGAGCCGTCGTATCCGGCGGGACTCGCCCTCGGCCGGGACGGTCGTACGGCGGTCGTGGGCCGCTCCACCGACGAGGACGGTACGACGATCCACGTCTCCCGCATCGGCGAGGACCCGGTGGAGATCTACCGTCACCGCGAGTCGGCGGGCGTCGGCGACCTCTCCCACGACGGCTCGCTGATCGCCATCGAGCACACCGAGCACGGCGACGCGATGCACTCGGCACTGCGCGTCCTGCGCCCCGACGGCACGACGGTCGCCGAACTCGACGACACCAAGGAGGGAACGGAGGAACTGGGTCTGGAGGTACTCGGCTTCGCGCCCGTCGACGGCGACAGCCGGCTCCTCATCGGGCATCAGCGGCGCGGCCGCTGGGAGCCCCTGGTGTGGGACGTGGCCTCCGGCGAGGAGACCGACCTCGCCCTGGAGCTGCCCGGCGATGTGAGTGCCGAGTGGTATCCGGACGGCAGCGGGCTGCTGATCGCGCACAGTTTCGAGGCCCGCAGCGAGCTCTTCCGGTACGACCTGGCGGGCCGTGAGCTGGTCGAGGTCCCGACCCCCGCCGGCACGGTGTCCGGGGCGACGGCCCGCCCCGACGGCAGCGTGGAGTACCTGTGGTCCTCCGCCGCCGAGCCGTCCACCGTCCGCTCGACGACCGGCAAGGTCGTCCTCGACCCGCCCGGCATGAAGTCCCCGGGGTCCGTCCCCGTGGAGGACGTGTGGGTGGAGGGTCCCGGTGGCCGTATCCACGCCCTGGTCCAGAAGCCGGCGGGCGCGACCGGCCCGCTCCCGACGGTCTTCGACATCCACGGCGGTCCCACCTGGCACGACAGCGACTCCTTCGCGGCCGGTCCCGCGGCCTGGGTCGACCACGGGTACGCGGTCGTCCGCGTCAACTACCGCGGCTCCACGGGATACGGCCGCGCCTGGACGGACGCGCTCAAGCACCGGGTCGGTCTGATCGAGCTGGAGGACATCGCGGCGGTCCGGGAATGGGCGGTCGCCTCAGGACTGGCGGACCCCTCCCGCCTTATCCTCACCGGCGGTTCCTGGGGCGGCTACCTCACCCTCCTCGGCCTCGGCACCCAGCCGGACGCGTGGACCCTGGGCATCGCGGCGGTCCCGGTCGCCGACTACGTCACGGCGTACCACGACGAGATGGAAGCCCTGAAGGCCATGGACCGCACCCTGCTGGGCGGCACCCCGGAGGAGGTCCCCGAGCGCTTCGAGGAGTCCTCCCCGCTGACCTACGTCGACCAGGTCAAGGCCCCCGTCTACATCTCGGCGGGTGTCAACGACCCCCGCTGCCCCATCCGCCAGATCGACAACTACGTCAAGCGCCTGGAGGCGAGAGGGGCGGTGCATGAGGTCTACCGCTACGACGCGGGGCACGGCTCGCTGGTGGTGGACGAGCGGATCAAGCAGGTGAGACTGGAACTGGACTTCGCGGCGAGGTATTTGCCGAGCTAGCGCAGAGGCGAGGCCTGCTTCTCGACCGACTGAGTCGGGTGGTGGGTGGCATAGGCCGGGCGCCAGGGCGCGGAGCCCCATGGCGGGGTTGTAGGGGCGGAGCCCCTACGCCCCGGCCCGCTCCCTGCGCGCCCGCCTCCCCAGCAACTCCGCCAACCCCCTCCGCGTAGCCGCCAACACCACCCGATCCGACCCCCGCAGCACATACGTATCCGGCAGATCCCACACCAACCCAGAAGCCCCTGCCGCCCGCACGTCCTCGTACGCCTCCTCCACGGCCGGCTCCTCCCGCGCCTCGCCGGAGGCCGCCGTGTCCAGCGCCAGCACCCGCCAGGCCCCCGCCCGAAACGCCTCCCCGACCGTCTTCCCCTCCAACTGCGGATGCCCGCCCACCTCCACGGCCGCGAACAACAGCACCCGCCGCTCGACCGGAATCGCCCCCAGGATCTGCCGCCCCATCATCGCCCCGGCGAAAGCGGGCGCCGCCAGATGCGACACACTGCGGCTCCGCGTGGAGGCACCCGGGTGCGCGGCCCGCAGGGTGCGGTACACCGCGGTCGCGAAGTCGTCGTCGTACAGACGAAGAACCACCCGCAGATCCGGCCGTACGGACCGCGCGTACAGCACGGCCTCCAGATTCGTCGTGTCCGCGCTCGTCACGGCGAGCAGTGCGTGCGCGCGGTGGATCTTGGCGGACTCCAGGACGCCCTCCTCGGTGACGTCGCCGAGCACCACCGGCACCCGCAGCCGCCGCGCCAGGGGGAGCCCGCGGGCCTCGGGGTCGGCCTCGACGCACACCACGGGGATGCGCAGTTCGTGCAGCCGGGCCAGCACGCGCGTGCCGATCTTGCCGAGTCCGAGCAGCACGACGTGCCCGCCGAGCCCGCGCGGCGGCTTGCGCAGCGAGGACGCGTTCCGGAAGGTGCCCAGCGCCTCCAGGACCGCGGCCAGCAGGACCGGAAGGAGCAGTAACCCGACCAGACCGGAGAGGAGTTGGAGGATTTGACGGCCGGTGGGATCCCCGATCGCCGGGTCGTTGATGGCGAAGAGATCGAGCAGGGTCAGGTAGGTCGCGTGCAGCGGGTGGTCCCCGGTGACCAGCGACAAGGCCACCGCGAGCGCGACCACGCACCCTACGAGTCCGGCCAGCGACCACCGCAGCCGCCGCGAGAACAGCGAGGCGAAGGAGGGGACGACACCGCGCCCCGCGGGCAGTGCCGGCCCGGAGTAGGACACCTGCTCCAGGACGACGGTCCCGCGCCCGGTGGCGTCCCGGACCGTCGCCGCGTCCGGCAGCAGCAGCGGCCCCTGCTCCCCGCCGGACTCGGAACCGTCCGCGCCGGCCGGGTCGTTGCCCGAAGCGGACAGCAGAGCCAGCGTGGCCAACCCCGGAGCGGCCACTGCTCCCGGCAGTGGCGGGGGACGTTCCACCGCGCGCAGCAGCAGCCCATCGGTCTCCACGACCTTGCTGGTGCCGACGAGGGCGCTGGCGGCCAGCGCGGGCGCCGCCGTGTCGGCGTCGGACAGGACGGTCGTGGAGGCGTCGAACACGGCGGTGGGTCCCGTGATGCCACCCGCAGCCAACGCCGCCGCCTGGTCGAGGAGTTCCTCGATGTGCTGCCCCAACCGCCGGTTGTACAGCCGCAGGACGAGCCGCAGCCGGGGGTTGAGTCGGCGGGCGGTGAGGGCGGCGCGGATGTTGGTCTCGTCGTCGTCGTACACGAGCGCGAGCGCGGCGGCCCGGTCCACGCCCGCCTCGACAAATGCGGACTCGGTCGGCTCGGCGGCCTCCACCACCCGCTCGGTTCCTGCGGGCGGGTCGGAAGTGCCGTTGCCCCCGGCGCGGTTGACGGCCGCGCTCACCACCCGGTCGAGCAGCGCGGACGCCGCCCGGGCCCGCCCGACCACCGGCAGCCGTACGGTGCGCTCGGAGGGCGGCACGACGAGCGTGACCTGCTCGCCGTACACACCGCGCAGTTCGGCGGCCAGCCGGTGTGCGAGTCCGTCGTCGCCGCACACCACCATGTGTACGGCCGTATCACCGGGCGAACTCTGATTCGGGACGCTTGCCACAAGGGGAAAGACTGCCTTACAGAGACGGGTGGTTGCACCATGCAATGCGATCGAATGCCCGTCACACTTCATCGGATACCTGTCGGGCTTGAACGGCGACGCCCTTCCTGCCGTACTGAAGGGGAGGCGATCCAGCGAAACCAGCGCCCTGCCGCACCACCGGAGGTACCCCGCCCGTGGCCATCACCAAAGCAGCCCCGCCGCAGACGGGCGAGGACCCGGGCCGCTCGGGGCGGGAGGCGGAGGCGCGGCGGCTCAGCTCCCCGCTCGTCCTGACCCTGTTGCTGGTCCTGGGAGTGCTGGCGCAGGACCCGATCCGGGGGGCGCTCGGTGCGCCGGTGATGCAGAGCTGGATGACGGTGTTCGTCGCGGTGATGGTGCAGGCGCTGCCCTTCCTGGTGCTGGGCGTGCTGCTGTCGGCGGCCATCGCGGTGTTCGTGCCGCCGTCGTTCTTCGCGCGGGCGCTGCCGAAGCGGCCCGCCCTGGCGGTGCCGGTGGCCGGGGCGGCGGGCGCGGTGCTGCCCGGTTGCGAGTGCGCGTCCGTGCCCGTGGCGGGGGCGCTGGTGCGGCGGGGCGTCACCCCGGCCGCGGCGCTCGCGTTCCTGCTCTCCGCGCCGGCGATCAACCCGATCGTGCTGACGGCGACAGCCGTCGCCTTCCCCGGCAACCCCGAGATGGTCCTCGCCCGGTTCGTCGCGAGCCTGCTGGTGGCGTGCGCGATGGGCTGGCTGTGGCAGCGGCTCGGCCGCGCCGACTGGCTGCGCCCGCCGGCCCGTGCGTCGTACGACGGTCAGGGCAGGGGAGTCGCCTTCTGGGGCTCGGTCCGGCATGACGTGATGCACGCGGGCGGCTTCCTGGTCGTCGGCGCGATGGCCGCCGCGACGCTGAAGGCGGTGGTGCCGGAGGGCTGGCTGCGTATGGCGGCCGACCATCCGTTCGTATCGGTGCTGGCGCTGGCGATCCTGGCCGTGCTGCTGTCGATCTGCTCGGAGGCGGACGCGTTCGTGGCGGCGTCGCTGTCGCAGTTCTCGCTGACCGCGCGGCTGGCGTTCCTGGTCGTGGGCCCGATGGTCGACCTCAAGCTGTTCGCGATGCAGGCGGGGACGTTCGGGCGCGGCTTCGCGGTGCGTTTCGCGCCCGCCACCTTCGTTCTCGCCGTCGCGGTGTCGGTGCTGACCGGAGCGGTGCTGCTGTGAACCGGCAGGCACAGGCGGCGGTGCTCTTCCTGCTCGGCGCGGCCCTGCTGCACGCGGGCCTCACCGACCTCTATCTGCGGTACGTCAAGGCGGGTCTGCGTCCGCTGGTGCTGGCGGCCGGCGTCGTACTGATCGCCACGGCGCTGGCGACGGCTTGGTACGAGTGGCGGAAGAAGGACCACGGGGACGAGCGAGGGGAGGGGCACGGGGAGGGACAAGGGGAGGGGCACGTCCACCGCGAACCCCGCGTCTCCTGGCTGCTCGTCCTGCCCCTCCTCGCGCTCATCCTGGTCGCCCCGCCGGCCCTCGGCTCCTATAGCGCCCTGCGCACCGGCACGGCCCTGCAACAGCCGTACGGCTACGCGGATCTGCCCGCCGACGGCCCGCTGCGTCTCAACCTGGTCGACTACGCCGGCCGCGCGGCCTACGACGACGGACGGTCCCTGCGCGGTCGGCAGATCAAGGTCACCGGCTTCGTCGCCCTGGACCGCGCCGGAACGCCGTACCTGGTCCGCATGGCCCTCAACTGCTGTGCCGCGGACGCCCAGCCGGTCAAGGTCGGTCTGAGCGGCCGTATCCCACCGGTCCTGCGACCGGACACCTGGCTGGAGGTCACCGGCACCTACACCACCCGGACGGCCAAGGACCCGGTCAACAACGGCCCGATCCCGTTCATCGAGGTCAGCGGCGCCGAACCGGTGGCGGCGCCCAAGGATCCGTACGACGAGACATGGAACAACTGAACCGACGTCTGACGGCCTCAACCGACCGTCAGGCCGGGGCTGTTGCACCGCGTTGACCGCTTTCGCGGTCGACCACCTCCGCGCGGCGGGCCACGAAATCCGGGTCGACCTCTACGCCATGAATTGACATCCTCCCCCTCTTGAAGAGGGGGATTTCAACCCAGGTGGGTTGAGGTTCACGGGCGTTCGAGCGGCCGGTGGCCGTTGTCACCCCTCCGGCACCGGCTGAGCGCCGGGGGCGGGGAATCCCGCCCTGTCCTGCCGCGACGTTGTGTGCTGCGTTCTCGTCCGCGTTGCAGGTGAAGCCGCAGGATACGCAGACGAACTCGGCTTGGCTCTTGCGCGAGTTCTTCTCGATCCATCCGCAGGCGCTGCACCGCAAAGACGTGTACGGGGCCGGGACGTCCTGGACCCGGCCGGGAGCCTTGTGCTCGGTGCGTTGCCGGAGCAGGCCCCAGCCCTGGGCGAGGATCGCCCGGTTCAGGCCAGCCTTCTGCTTGACCTTCTTGCCGGGCTGTTCGACCGTTCCTTTGGCGGAGGCGGTCATGTTCTTGATGTTGAGCTTCTCGAATCGCACCAGGTCATAGGTGCGGGCGAGCATCGTCGAGGTCTTCTCGCACCAGTCCTTGCGCCGGTTGGCTTCACGGGCTTTGAGCTTGGCGACCCTGGTGTACGCGGCGGTCTTCTGCTTGCTGCCCTTCGGGGCACGGGCGGCGCGGCGCTGGTGCTTGCGGATCTGCGCGCGCTCCTTGGTGGTGAGCTGTGGACAGTTCAGCTTCCGGCCGTCCGAGAGCGCTGCGGTGATCTTCACGCCCCGGTCGATGCCGATGATCTCGCCCGTACCGGGTGCGTCGACCGGCTCGGGGATGATGGCGAAGGCGATGTGCCACTGGCCGTCGCGGAAGGTGACCCTAAACGTCTTGGCGCTCGGCAGCCGGGAGCGGGTGAGACGGAACCGGACCCATCCGCAACCGGGCACCTTGACCTGAGCCCACCGGCGGTTGAGCTGCTGTACCACGACCGACCGCCCCATGACCTGCTTGCCGGTCTTCGCGTTCACCAGGGGCGTGCCGTCGGGCCGGCACTCCGGGACACGGTCCGTGCCGATCACGCGGAAGCCCTCGTGCCGGAACTTCTTGCGCCAGGTCGGCTCACCGAACCCGGAGGTGAACCTGGCGTTCTTGGCCTTGGCGAAGTCCTTCAGGGCCTGCTGCTGTACATCGGCGTTGCCGGAGCCGAGCCATTCGTTCGCGCGTCGGGCCTCGGTGAGCTGGCGGCACTGCTCGGCGAAACCGGGCGCAGGCTTCTTGTCCTTGCGCCAGTGGGCGTGCTGCTCAACGGCCAGGTTCCACACATACCGGGCGTGCGCGCAGTGCTCGAGCATCTGCTCTTCCTGCGCTCGCGTCGGGTACATCCGAAACCTGGACATGGCCCCATTATAGGGCCAGACTGGGGGCATGACCAAGCTCAATCTCCGACTCCCCGACGACCTGTACGCCAAGGCCAAGGCGCTTGCCGCCGCAGATGACCGCTCCCTCAACTCCTGGCTCGTCTCGCTCGTGCGACGGGCGGTCGAAGATGGTGAACGCCGTTCCGCCCAGGGGGCGTAACGGCTGTCGTCCCTGCCCTGCTCCGCAGAGGCTCGCATCCACCCCCGCCGTAACGGTGGACGGCCGAGCCGGTGCCGTACCAGGCGCCTGCGCGGAGCTGACGCGGCCGCTTACCCTGTCGCGATCAGTCGTCTCCCTCGTCGCCCTCTTCGTCACCCTGGGGCTTGTCGGGGGCCTTTTCGCGCTGCTTCTCCTCCTCCTTCTCCTCCTTGGTGGGAGTGGGAGTGGGAGTGGCGGTGGGGAGCGACGGACTGGGTGAGGACTCAGGGGCGGAAGGGGCCGACGGGGTAGGCGAGGTCCCGGAGAGAGGCGCCCCGGACGGCGTGGCGCTCGGCGTCGCGGCCGGGCGGGAGGTGCCCGGCGTGTCGGTGGCCGGGCTCTCCGCCGAGCTCTTGCCCGGCGAGAACCACAGCATGCCGGCGAGCATCGCGGCCAGGAAGACGACCGCCGCGGCGGCCGTTCCCACCATCTTCGGGCGGTGCGTGACGAAGCCGCGGATCCCCGGACGGGCGGGGCGCCGGGAGGCGCGGGACCGGGACGTCCGCCCGGCGGTGGACGGCAGCGCGTAGGTGGTGGCGGGTCCGGTGTCCGACGTGAGCCTGGAGGGGTCCCCCGGAAGCGCCCCGGAAGGAACGCCCGGCCCGGGTGCCGAGTACGCCGCCGTCCCGGTGCCCGCGCCCCTTTCCGGCTCCGGCGCCGGCAAGGGCTCGGAGCGGCCCTGCCAAGCCCCACTGCCGAACCACTCCGCGACCTGCTGGGCGGCGGGGCGGTCTTCGGGCTGCTTGGCGAGGAGGCCGAGCAGGTAGTTCTCGAAGGCGGGCGGGAGCCCGGCGACGAGCTGCCGGGGCGGCTCGGGGGCGGCGTCGAGGTGCTGGTGCAGGATCGCGACCGCCGAGTCGGCCCGGAACGGCGGTTTCCCGGTGAGGAGTTGGTAGAGCACGCAGCCCAGGGCGTACACGTCGGAGGCCGGACCGGCGTTCTGCCCCAGGGCGCGTTCGGGCGCGAGGTAGAGGCTGGTGCCGACGATCTGCCCGGTGGTGGTGAGCGCGCCGGACGGGTCGTCGACGAAGCGGGCGATCCCGAAGTCGCCGATCTTCAGGGTGCCGTCGGCGTCCAGCAGCAGGTTGGCGGGCTTGATGTCGCGGTGCACGATGCCCTGCTGGTGTGCGGCGGCGAGCCCGGCGGCGGCCTGGGACGCGATCCGGGCCACCTCCTCGACGGAGAGCGGGCCGGCGGTGGTGAGACGGCGGGCGAGGCTGTCGCCCTCGACCAGTTCCATCACCAGGAAGAGCCGGCCGTCGTACTCGCCGAAGTCGTAGACACCCACCACATGCGGGTGGTTGAGCCGACCCGCGGTCTGCGCCTCCAGCCGGAAGCGCGAGGCGGAGGTGGGGTCGGAGCCCTGCGGCAGGAGCAGCTTGACGGCCACCGTCCTGCCGAGCGTCTCGTCGAAACCCCGCCAGACCTCGCCCATCGCGCCGCGTCCGATGGGGT
This sequence comes from Streptomyces sp. SA15, assembly GCF_002291145.1. Lineage (GTDB taxonomy): Bacteria > Actinomycetota > Actinomycetes > Streptomycetales > Streptomycetaceae > Streptomyces. Next base: position 70,777 of record NZ_NTGE01000099.1, on the reverse strand, counting down.
CGTGCAGCCGATACCGGCCCGCGATCAGCACCTGTGTTTCATCCTCATGCCGTATGCCATAAGACGATCGACCGCCGCAGGCGCAACACGCCACGGTGACGTGGGTGAGGTGGGGGGTGCCGCAGCCGATCCAGCCTAGTCGACACCCGTCACCCGTGGGCGCCGGAGTGCCCACACCGCCACGATCAAGGCGCCGCGTATTGCTGCCGTGGCACCCTCCCCCTACGCTGAATCTGATGGATCGTCAGATAGTGAGTAGGACAAACGAGTCGGATGAGTCCGCCGGAGACAACAGCCGGCGCATCGGCAGGCAGTAGGGGGCAAGGCGTGGCCAGTACCGTGAGCAGTGCGGCAGATCTCCCCAGGGTCATCAGCGTGGACGACCACGTGATCGAACCCGCGCACCTCTTCGAGGCGTGGCTTCCGGCCAAGTACCGGGACAAGGGGCCGAAGCCCTTCACCGCGGGCATCGGCGAACTCGCGTACGTCGGGGGGAAGTACCGTTTCACCACCGATCCGGAGGGGCAGATCACCGACTGGTGGGAGTACGAGGGCGAGATCTTCCCGTACAAGCGCATCATCGCGGCCGTCGGCTTCTCCCGGGACGAGATGACCCTCGACGGGATCACCCGGGAGCAGATGCGGCGGGGCTGCTGGGACCCCAAGGCGCGGCTGGAGGACATGGATCTCAACCATGTCGAGGCCTCGCTGTGCTTCCCGACCTTCCCGAGGTTCTGCGGGCAGACCTTCGCGGAGGCCAAGGACAAGGAGGTCGGCCTTGCGTGCGTCCGCGCCTACAACGACTGGATGGTCGAGGAGTGGTGCGGCGACAGCGGCGGGCGGCTCATCCCGCTGTGTCTCATCCCCCTGTGGGACGTGGACCTGGCCGTCGCGGAGATCCGGCGCAACGCGGCGCGGGGCGTACGGGCGGTGACCTTCAGCGAGATTCCGACGTACCTGGGGCTGCCGTCGATCCACAGCGGATACTGGGACCCGTTCTTCGCGGCGTGCGAGGAGACCGGCACGGTCGTGAACATGCACATCGGGTCGTCGTCCCAGATGCCGGCGGCGTCGCCCGACGCTCCCCCCGCCGTCCAGGCCTCGCTGAGCTTCAACAACGCCATGGCGTCGATGATGGACTTCCTCTTCTCGGGTGTCCTGGTGAAGTTCCCGCGGCTGAAGCTGGCCTACAGCGAGGGGCAGATGGGCTGGATCCCGTACGCCCTGGAGCGCGCCGACGACGTGTGGGAGGAGCACCGGGCGTGGGGCGGCGTCAAGGATCTGATTCCGGAGCCGCCCTCGACGTACTACTACCGGCAGATCTTCTGCTGCTTCTTCCGCGACAAGCACGGCATCGAGGCGATCGAGACCGTGGGCGTGGACAACGCGACCTTCGAGACCGACTACCCGCACGTCGACTCGACGTGGCCGCACACGAAGCAGGTGGCCGCCGACCACGTGGGCGGTCTCTCCGAGGAGGTGGCCTACAAGCTGCTGCGCGGCAACGCCATCCGCATGCTGGAACTGCCGTTCGACGAGGGGCGTAAGGCGCAAGCCATTGCCTGACGCTCAGCCCTGGAGCCTGTCCGGATGGTGCCACCGCATGGACGCAAGCGCCCGTGCCCTCGCCTCCACCACGGCCATCCTCGCCCGCCGCTCGGCCGCGTCCACATGCGCGGCCTGGCCGGTGACCTGGCCCTCCCACTTGCGGTAGAGGAGGCCGACCTCCGCCGAGAACCAGCCGCGGCTGACGGAGTTCAGCGCCAGCAGCAGACCCGTGTCCTCGGAGGCCGGCAGCGCCATCCAGCCGCCGAGGGCGACCAGGAGATCCCGGCGTACACAGAGGGTCGCCGGGTGGACCGGCGCGCGGAAGTCGTTCGCCGTCCAGTGGTCGAGTACGGCTCCGGGCTCGATCGGACCGTGGTCGGGATCGCCGGCGAAGCCGACCTTCGAGCCGTCCGGCAGGTGGTCGAGGACGCGTGAGGTCGCCCACCCGAGCGTGCGGTCGCCCTCGAGGGCGGCCAGGTCACGGGCCAGCGCGCCCGGCGCGAGCTGGTCGTCGGCGTCCAGGACCTTCACGTACTCGCCCTCGGCCTGCGCGAGCGCGATCGTGCGGGCGACGCCGGGTCCGCCGGGCCGGCCCTGCCGGAAGGTCACCCGGGTGTCGTCGGGGACGTGCGGGGCGACGGCGTCCGTCCGCCCGTCCTCCTGGATCACCCAGTGCCACTCCCAGCCGTCCGGTAACTCCTGGGCGCACAGCGATTTGTAGGCGTCCTGGAGGAACGGGGCCGAGGGGGCGTGGACGGCGGTGACGACGCAGATGCTTCGGGTCATGGCCGTACTCCCACCCCCTGAGGACACCAGGACACACAAGGGCCCGACCGCTGGCGACGGGGGATGCACCAGCGATCGGGCTGTCGCCAAGACTAACAACGCCGCTGGTGCGACGGGAGCAGACTGCTCAGCCGCACCGGCGACATGTGATCGGGATCACTGCCCCCGTCCCTCGCTGCCCGGTCGTTCATCACTCGCTGCACGGGGGCTCGTACGAAAGACGCGGCAGGTACTCCTGCCACTTCTCCGGTGTCAGCACGCCCCGGGTGGTCGAGCAGATGCGGCGGACGGCCGTGTCGACGTCCAGGTTCCACAGCCGGACCGTGTCGGTGCCGCTGGACACCCCGATCAGGTGGCTCTTGGGGCTGAACGACAGGAAGTTGCCCGTCTTGGCGTTCGGGCTCATCGACTGACCGATGGGCCCGGCCTCGGCCGGGTCGCCGACGTTCCACAGCCGGACGGTGTTGTCGTTGCCGCCGCTGGCCAGGGTGTGGCCGTCCTGGCTGAACGTCAGCGACACGACCGCCTCGGTGTGGCCCGTGAGCGGGGAGCCCAGCCGGCTCGCCTCCGCGGGCTCGGTGAGGTTCCACAGCCGGACCGTGTCGTCGTCGCTGCCGCTGGCCAGCGTGTCGCCGTCCGGGCTGTAGGCGAGCGCGTTGACGGGTCCGGAGTGCCCCTTGAGGGGTGCGCCGAGCCGGGCGGTACGCGCCGGGTCGGTCACGTTCCACAGCTGGATGGTGCCGTCCGCGCTGCCGCTGGCCAGCGTGTGGCCGTCCCGGCTGAAGACAAGGGAGTTGACGTAGCCCTTGTGGCCGGTGAGCGGCGCGCCGAGCCGGGTCACCCGAGCCGGGTCGCCGACGTTCCACAGCTGGATGGTGCGGTCGTCGTAGGCGGTGGCCAGGGTGCGCCCGTCCGGGCTGTACGCCAGCGCGTCGGGGCCCATGAACCGGGTCCGCAGGGCGAGGGGCGGCCCGTAGGGGACCGGTCGGGCCGGGTCGCTGACGTTCCACAGATGCACCGCCCGGCTGCCCGTCAGCACCGCGAGCGTGCGGCCGTCGGGGGAGAACACCAGCGAACGCTGGCCACCGTCCCCGGGCATGAACGCCGCGTTCAGCGCGACGGGCCGGCCGGGGCTGTCCACGTTCCACAGCCGGACGCGGCCGTCGCGCGCGGCCGTGGCCAGCACCCGCCCGTCCGGGCGGAACGCCCCGCTGCGGCCGATCATGTCCGACGTCGGTATCGACCACAGGCGGACCTTGCTGTCGCCGCTGCCGGTGGCGAGGGTCCGGCCGTCGGGGCTGAAGCCCAGCGCGTACATCTCCCCGCTGGCCCCGGCGAGCGGCTCGCCGACCTGCGAGGGGTAGGCCGGGTCGCTGACGTTCCACAGGCTCGCCGTGCTGTCCGCGCTGGCGGCGGCGAGCGTGCTCCCGTCGGGGCTGAAGGCCACGGACCAGATGGGCCCCGTGTGGCCGGTGAGCGGCGAGCCGATCGGCGCCGCGCGCGCGGGATCGGCCACGTCCCACAGCCGTACGGTGTCGTCCGCGCCGCCGCTGGCGAGGGTCCGCCCGTCGGGGCTGAACGCCACGGAGTGCACCAGGTCCGTGTGCCCGGTCAACGTACCGAGCGCCTTCGCCCGGCCCGGCTCGGCCACGTTCCACAGCCGGACCGTGTCGTCGTCGCCCCCGGCCGCCAGCGTCCGCCCGTCGGGGCTGAACGCCACCGAGCGCACGGCGGCGGTGTGGCCGGTCAGCGCATCGATCGCCTTCGGCCGGTCCGGGTCGGCCACGTCCCACAGCCGTACGGTCCGGTCCTCGCCGGCGGAGGCCAGCGTCCGCCCGTCCGGGCTGAACGCGACCAGGTAGATCGTGCCGTGATGGCCGGTCAGGGGCGCGCCGAGCGAGCGCGGTCGGCGGGGATCCCGTACGTCCCACAGCCGGACCGTGCCGTCGTCCGCCGCGCTGGCGAGGGTGCGGCCGTCCGGGCTGAACACCGCGCTGCTCACCCAGCTCGTGTGGCCGGTGAGGGGCTTGCCCTCAGGCGTGGGGCGGGACGGGTCGCTCACGTCCCACAGGCGTACGGTCCGGTCGTAGCTGGCGGTGGCCAGGGTCCGTCCGTCCGGGCTGAACGAGGTCAGGTAGACGGCGCCGGTGTGGCCACGCAGCGGCGTGGCCAGCGGCGCGTTGACGATCGAGATCAATCGGCTGTTCGTGCCCTCGTCGCCGGGGCGCAGGCGGTGCGCCACCAGGTCCAGCTGGGCCGACAGCGACGGATCCGTGTACTGGACACGATCGGCCTCGGCGACGACCTGCTCGAACACGGCGTCGTCCCGCTCCTGCCATGCCACCACCGCCGCGACGACCGCCACCATCGACAGGACGACCAGAGCCGCCACCGCACCGCGGCTGATCCACACGGTCCGCCTGCGCAGCCGGACCGAAGCGGCCAGGAACTCCACCGCGCTGCGGGTCAGGAAGGTGTCACCGGCGGTCTTCGCCCAGGTGTGGGCCTGTTCCAGCCGCGAGCCCCGGTAGAGCAGCGACGAGTCGCGGTTCGAGCCCTCCCAGGCCCGGCCGTCCTCCTCCAGCCGCTGGCGCAGCAGATGGTCGTTGCGGTTCTCCTCGATCCAGTCGCGCAGCCGCGGCCAGGCGTGCAGCAGCGCCTCATGGGTGATCTCCACGGTGTCCGCGTCGAGCGTCACCAGCCGGGCCTGCACCAGCGCCTCGAGCGACTCCTCCGTCTTGCCAGGATCCGTCGACTCGGCCGCCAGCTGACGCCGCGTCCCCCGCCTGCGGGTGGCCTGGGTGTCCTCGCCCAGCCGGACCAGCCTGAGCAGGAGCAGCCGGGCTGCCGTACGGGCCGGCGGGTCCAGGCTGGACCAGGCCCGCTCGGCGGTCGCCGCCACCGCTCCCTGGATGCCGCCCGCCGCGCGGTAGCCGGCCAGCGTCAGCCGTCCGCCCTTGCGTCGCTGCCAGGTGGCGAGCAGCGCGTGGGAGAGCAGCGGCAGCACTCCGGCGTCGTGCGCCCCGCGCGGCCCGTCGGCGCTCACCTCACGGACGATCAACTCCGCCAGCCCCGGTTCGAGTTCCAGCCCTACGGCCTTCGCGGGGCCGGTCACCGCCTCGCGCAGCTCCGCGGTGGTGAGCGGGCCCAGCACCATGTGCCGGTGCTGCAGCGCGTCGGCCAGTTCGGAATAGCCGAGGCACTGCTCATAGAAGTCGGCGCGTATGCCGAGGACCACGAGCACGGGGGGCGGTTCGCCGGGGGCGGCGGGGGTGCACGCGGCGTGCAGGAGCTGGACGAACGTGCGCCGGTCCGTCTCGTCGGAGCAGAGGGTGAACGCTTCCTCGAACTGGTCCACGATGACGACCGGCCGGCCGGGGGAGGGGTTCTCGCGGGTCGCCCAGGCACAGACGGCGTCCCGCACCGCGTCATCGGCGTCGGCCGCCCCCTCCTCCAGGGCGGAGACGGCGGGTGCGAGCTCGGGGATACGACGGATCAGCTCCTTGACCGGGTCGCCGCCCGGCACGAGTTGGAGCACTTCGCTCGGCGGGCTGTGCTCGTCGCCTCTGGTGTCCCCGAGTCCGTTGTCCCCGAGCGCGCCGTTGCGCAGGGCGGGCACCAAACCGGCGTTCAGCACGGAGGACTTTCCCGCGCCCGAGGCGCCCACGAGCATGACCAGGCCGCCCGTCGGCTCCGCCGCGCGCAGCTGGGCGATGAGGGCGTCCGTGCTCCGTTCCCGGCCGAAGAACCAGCGGGCGTCCTGCTGACGGTAGGACGCCAGCCCTCGATAGGGGCACACCCCGAGGGCGGCGGCGGACTGCTGCTGCTGCTCCTCCTCCGCGGAGGGCGTGGGCTGCTCGCCGGCGACCGGATCGGCCACCGCGCGCTCCCACAGACGCTGCCACCGCGTCAGGTCGTACAGACCCGTGGACACGGGCGTGGGCCGCGCGCGCCGCGCCAGGGGGATCAGGACGTGCAGTACGGCGGCCAGGGCGGCGAACTGCGCGGGCACGTTCTTCGCCCGCCGCCAGTCGCTGATCCGCTGCGCCGACACCCGTACCGGCCGCCCCCGCTCATCGACCCGCTGCAGCCGGACGACCGCTTCGGACACCCGTTTGAGGGGAGGGTTGCCCGCCTCGCTGTACAGCAGCGCGAGGCGTTCCGCGAAGGCCGTGCGTGCTCCTGAATCGGAACTCAAGCCTCCACCCCTTACTTCACCCGCACTTGGACATCCGGACCGGAAAACCCACTTTATATGGCTGACCTGCGAAGAAGGCTCTCTCCGGACACCGGAACCTCCTCCGTGTGCACGCCGGCTGGCAGGATCTAGTAGCAGCAGCGACCCACCGGGAGCCGCCGGACGTCCCGCCGGCGCAGCGCCCGGGGATCCCGCTCACCACGCCGCCTGCACCGTTCGGCACCGGTCCCCACGAGGGGAGGGACCGGCGCCGAACGAAGCGGCGGCGGACCGTCGGTTCCCGGTTCCGGACCTCATCGGTTCCCGCTTCCGGACCTCATCCGTTCCGGCTGACTTCCTCAGCCGCGTTTGAGTAGCGCTACTCATGCCGAGCCGCGTGGGCACCCGACATCGTGATGACTGCCCCTCCGGCACACCGTCCGGCCACACCGGCCGGTAGGGCGCCGACTCATCCGACTGATCGGAGAACACCGTGAGCTCCTCCCGTCGCAGCCGTGCCCTGCTCGCCCTGGCCACGGACAACTGGCTGTCCCGCTGCTACCTGGCCGCGGTCGTCCTCGCGAGCGGTTTCGCCCTCTACGACGACCTGTTCGTCACCCACGCCGACGCCTCCCTGGCCGGGGTCTGGCCGCTGTTCCTGACGGCTCCCCTGAGCCTGCTGTTCGTAGCGCTGCCCGAATCGCTGTCCACGGGTGCCCTCTTCTATGCGGAAATCGCACTCGCCGCACTCGTGAACGCCGTCGCCCTGGGCGCGCTCGCCCGCACGATCCGCGGCAACCGCGGGTCATCCGCGCACGCGGCGCCCAGCGCCTGAGGATCACAGGATCACTTGAGAGCGGCGACGAACTTCCCGAGCCGGGCGATGCCTTCACGAAGGTCGTCGGCCGACGCCGCATACGACAGCCGGACGTGCGTGTCCGCCGTATGCGCGCCGAAGTCCCTGCCCGGAGTGAGCGCGACGTGCGCCTCCTGGAGCGCGCGTTCGCAGAACTGCCAGGACGTCAGCCCGGTCCCGCTGACGTCGAAGTACACATAGAACGCGCCGTCCGGCGGCACAGGAACCGGCAGCCCGATCCGCGCCAGGCCGTCGAGGACGAGCGCGCGCCGCCGGCCGAACTCGACGCGGCGGGCCTCGCAGACCGCGAGGGACTCGGGGGCGAAGCAGGCGAGCGCGGCGTGCTGGGCGGGAGCGGAGGCGCAGAGGAAGTAGTTCTGGGCCAGGCGTTCCAGCGCCGGCACGAGGGGCTCGGGGACGACGCACCAGCCGAGCCGCCAGCCGGTCATCCCGAAGTACTTCGAGAAGCTGTTGATGACGACGGCGTCGGGGTCGAGCGAGAGGGCGCTGCGAGGCGGCCGGTCCTGCTCGTCGTAGTCGTCGTGGTCGCTCAGGTCGAGGTAGATCTCGTCGACGATGCGCCAGGCATCGCGCTCGCGCGCGAGGTCGCAGATCGCGGCCAGCTCGTCCGCCGGAACCGAGGTGCCGGTCGGGTTCGACGGAGTGGCGACCATGATCCCGCGCGTCCGGTCCGTCCAGTACGACCGCACGGACGCCGCGTCCAGCTGATAGCGGCTCTCGGCACCGGCGGGGACGAGAGTGACGCGGGCGCCGAAGCTCTCGACGATCTGCCGGTTGCAGGGATACGACGGGTCGGCGATGAGCACCTCGTCACCCGGGTCGACGAGGGCGGCGGTACCCAGCACCAGGGCGGCGGAGGCACCCGCGGTCACGACGACCCGAGCCGGATCGACCTCGACGCCGTGCCGGTCGAGGTAGAACCGCGCGATCGCCTCTCTCAGGGCGGGCAGCCCCAGTGCGGCCGTGTAGGTCATGGGCCGTCCGTCCATGACCTCGCGTATCGCCTCCAGGACGGCCGGGGGCGCGCCGAAGTCCGGTTCGCCGAGGTTGAGTCTGACGACGTGATGCCCCTGGGCCTCCAGGGCGGCGGCGTGCTTGCCGAACTCCATCGCGTAGAACGGGGCGACGGCCTGGGCGCGCTGCGAGATCCTCATGCCGCGACCTCCGGCTGTGCGGGGCGCTCTGTCGGGAGTGGGTTCATGTCGCCTTCCTGGTCGCTGGTGTCGGCCTGCGGATCAGCCGAAAGTCCGACCACCTGGGTCTGACACGAGTATCCCCACCTTCAACTCCCCCCTGCGCCTTCTGGCCGCTTGGGGACTGTTCGGCAGCCCTGCTGTCAGTGCGATGTGGCAGGATTTTGCGGGTGACCAGCAGACCCGCCACGGAGCAGCACCTGCGCGATCTCGCGCGGCTGCGCCGCGTCCGCGACCGGATCGACCGGGAGTTCGCGCAGCCGCTGGACGTCGAGGCGCTCGCCCGCGGGGTGAGCATGTCGGCCGGGCACCTCAGCCGCCAGTTCCGGCTGGCGTACGGCGAGTCGCCGTACGCCTATCTGATGACGCGGCGCATCGAGCGCGCGATGGCGCTGCTGCGGCGTGGCGACCTCAGCGTCACCGAGGTCTGCTTCGCGGTCGGCTGCGCGTCGCTGGGCACCTTCAGCACTCGCTTCGCCGAGCTGGTCGGTGTGCCGCCCAGCGTCTATCGCGCTGAAGCGGCGCGCACGACGGCGGGGATGCCGTCGTGCGTGGCGAAACAGGTGACCAGACCGATCAGGAATCGAGAAGCGAAGGTCGCGAGCCCCGCCTAGCGTGAGGACCATGGACATCACCATTCACGCCAGCTTCCTCCCGCACGACGACGCGGACGCCGCCCTGGCCTTCTACCGCGACACCCTCGGCTTCGAAGTCCGCAACGACGTCGGATACGACGGGATGCGCTGGCTCACGGTCGGCCCCGCCGACCAGCCCGGCACATCCATCGTCCTCACACCGCCGGCCGCCGACCCCGGCGTCACCGACGAGGAGCGCCGCACCATCGTCGAGATGATGGCCAAGGGCACCTACGCCGGCATCCTCCTGGCCACCGCCGACCTCGACGGCACCTTCGAGCGGGTGCAGGCCAGCGGCGCCGAGGTCGTCCAGGAGCCGACCAAGCAGCCGTACGGCGTGCGTGACTGCGCCTTCCGCGATCCCTCGGGCAACCTGATCCGCATCCAGGAGCGTGCCTGAGCCGTCCGGCGAGCGCGGCGGGCGCCGTCGGTCAGGTGGGGAGCGCTGCCCACCTGACCGACGAAAGGGAACAAACGTGCTGTCCGTGCCGCGCGAAGCTGGTTGGATCGAGCCGGGCGACTTCGACGGAGACCGCGAACGCGTCTCCGCCCGACAGATGGAGAGACGATGAGCATGGCCACGAGGACGGACACGCGATCGCCTGCGCCGCACGTTGCCGACAGCCACGATCTGATCCGCGTGCACGGCGCGCGCGAGAACAACCTCAAGGACGTCAGCATCGAGATCCCGAAGCGCCGGCTGACGGTGTTCACCGGCGTCTCCGGCTCGGGCAAGAGCTCGCTGGTGTTCAACACGATCGCCGCGGAGTCGCAGCGGCTGATCAACGAGACCTACAGCGCCTTCGTGCAGGGCTTCATGCCCACGCTGGCGCGGCCCGAGGTCGACGTCCTCGACGGGCTGACGACAGCGATCATCGTCGACCAGCAGCGGATGGGTGCCGACCCCCGCTCCACGGTCGGCACCGCCACCGACGCCAACGCGATGCTGCGCATCCTCTTCAGCCGGCTGGGCGAGCCGCACATCGGCCCGCCCAGCGCGTACTCCTTCAACACCGCCTCGGTCCGGGCGAGCGGCGCGATCACCGTCGAGCGCGGCAACAAGACCAAGGCCGAGAAGGCGACCTACGAGCGCACCGGCGGCATGTGCAACCGCTGCGAGGGCCGGGGCAAGGTCTCCGACATCGACCTGACCCAGCTCTACGACGACTCCAAGTCGCTCGCCGAGGGCGCGTTCACCATCCCCGGCTGGAAGTCGGACAGCGTGTGGACCGTGCAGGTCTATGCCCAGTCCGGCTTCGTCGATCCGGACAAGCCGATCCGCGAGTACACCAAGAAGGAGATGCAGGCCTTCCTCTACGGGGAGCCGGTCAAGGTCAAGGTCAACGGCGTCAACCTCACCTACGAGGGGCTGATCCCGAAGATCCAGAAGTCGTTCCTGTCCAAGGACAAGGAGGCGATGCAGCCGCACATCCGGGCGTTCGTGGAGCGGGCGGTCACCTTCACCACCTGCCCCGAGTGCGACGGCACCCGGCTCAGCGAGGGGGCCCGGTCGTCGAAGATCGGGAAGATCAGCATCGCCGACGCGTGCGCGATGGAGATCCGTGACCTGGCCGAATGGGTCCGCGGACTGGACGAGCCGTCGGTGGCGCCCCTGCTCACCGCGCTGCGGCAGACCCTCGACTCGTTCGTGGAGATCGGCCTCGGCTACCTCGCGCTCGACCGGCCGGCGAGCACGCTGTCGGGCGGCGAGGCACAGCGCGTCAAGATGATCCGCCACCTCGGCTCCTCGCTCACCGACACCACCTACGTCTTCGACGAGCCCACCATCGGCCTGCACCCCCATGACATCCAGCGGATGAACGACCTGCTGCTGCGGCTGCGCGACAAGGGCAACACGGTGCTCGTCGTGGAGCACAAGCCGGAGACGATCGTGATCGCCGACCACGTCGTCGACCTCGGCCCCGGCGCCGGTACGGCGGGCGGCACCGTCTGCTTCGAGGGCACCGTCGAAGGGCTGCGGGCCAGTGGCACCGTCACCGGCCGCCATTTCGACGACCGGGCCGCCCTCAAGGAGACGGTGCGCAAGCCCACCGGCACCTTGGAGATCCGCGGCGCGACGACGCACAACCTGCGGGGCGTCGACGTCGACATCCCGCTCGGGGTGCTCTGCGTGGTCACCGGCGTGGCCGGCTCCGGAAAGAGCTCGCTGATCCACGGCTCCGTCCCCGCCTCCGCCGACATCGTCTCGGTCGACCAGGCGCCCATCCGCGGCTCGCGCCGCAGCAACCCGGCGACGTACACCGGACTGCTCGACCCGATCCGCAAGGCGTTCGCGAAGGCCAACGGCGTGAAGCCGGCGCTGTTCAGCGCCAACTCCGAGGGCGCCTGCCCCACCTGCAACGGCGCCGGCGTCATCTACACCGACCTGGCGATGATGGCCGGGGTCGCCACCCCCTGCGAGGACTGCGAGGGGAAGCGGTTCCAGGCGTCCGTACTGGACTACCACCTCGGCGGCCGCGACATCAGTGAGGTGCTCGCGATGTCGGTGACCGAGGCCGAGGAGTTCTTCGCCGCCGGCGAGGCGCGCACACCGGCCGCCCACGCCATCCTCGGCCGTCTCGCCGACGTCGGGCTCGGCTACCTCACCCTCGGCCAGCCGCTCACCACACTGTCCGGCGGCGAGCGGCAGCGGCTCAAACTGGCCACCCACATGGCCGACAAGGGCGGCGGCCGGTCCGTCTTCGTACTCGACGAGCCGACCACCGGCCTCCACCTCGCCGACGTCGAGCAACTGCTCGGCCTGCTCGACCGGCTGGTGGACTCCGGCAAGTCGGTCATCGTCATCGAGCACCACCAGGCGGTCATGGCGCACGCCGACTGGATCATCGACCTCGGCCCCGGCGCAGGCCACGACGGCGGCCGGATCGTCTTCGAGGGCACACCCGCCGACCTCGTCACCGCCCGCTCCACCCTCACCGGCGAACACCTCGCGGCGTACGTCGGAGCCTGACCGGGGTTCTCGCGGACAGGCCTACCCGGCGGAGCCGGCGTAGGCGATGTTCGGCCGAGGCGGCCTGGACATGCCGGCGCCGAGGAAGTAGTCGGGGTGGTGGGACTGCATGTAGCCCTTGAACGTCATGGCGTTCCGGTAGGCCGGGTTGTGCGCGAGCGTGTACAACCGGGTGTTCGTCGGCTGGTTCGTGGTGAAGATGATCAACTCGTTGTGGGACGCGTTGCTGTACACGGCCTCCTCACGCCAGTCGCCGAGGATGTCGCCGACGAGGGTGGGCCCGCCCTGGGCGGCCGTGACCGCGCCGTGGTTCCAGGTGCTGACCAGCCGGGGGAGGCTGCCGCTCGCCGTCGGGTTCTGCGGGTCCCACTTCTCGATCTTGCCGCTGTTGAGCAGTTCCATGGTGAGGTCGCCGTCCCACCACAGGCCCAGCTGCGGCCACGGGCGCAGTGAGGTGTTCGGTTCGGTGAGCCTGTTGGTGGGCGCGTTGTACAGGCCCGAGAAGGACCAGACCTCCATGCCGGGGAAGCGCGGGTCGACGTCGCCGGCCATGCCGCGTCCGACGTCGGCGGGGCCGCCGTTGTGCCTCCAGATGACGGAGCCGTTCGCGGCGTCGTAGTAGTACTCGAGCAGCCCGCTCGGGTTGTCCTGCTGCACGCCGTAGCCCTCCAGGCCCGGACGGCCGGGGTCCATGTCCGCGATGTGGAAGCGGTCGCCGTGGATGATGCCCTGGGGTGCCATCGAGTAGCGCAGGGAGCCGTCGCCGTTCAGCACGAACCCGATCTCGGCGACCTCGTCCGTCCCGTCGCCGTTGACGTCGATGGCGCGGGTGTTGTGCCCGTCGGGCGCGTTCTGGCTGCCGCGCGACCACGTCCACTCCTGCCTCAGCGCGCTGCCGGTGAACTTCCAGGCGCCCATCATCAGGTTGAAGGCCCCGTCGTCGCGCCGGTTCTTCATGTAGGCGACCAGGCTCGGCGTGGTGCCGTTGAGGTACGCCACCCCGAGGCGTGCGGCCATCGGACCGTCGCCCAGGTAAGTGGTCGGTACGGCGGACCAGTTGCGGAGCGCTCCGGTCCGGCCGTCGAGGACGGCCATGAACTGACGTGAGTCGTCCGCGTGCGTCCAGGTCGCCCCGTCGCCGAACGTGACGCCGTCGGCGATCCGCAGGGCGACCTCCGCGCGGCCGTCGCTGTCGAAGTCGTAGACCGTGACGCCGTCCCAGTGGCCCAGGTCGATCGCGGACGACCCCGGCTCGATGTTGTCCTGGTTCTGACTGTTCGGCCCCAGGTCGACCTCCCAGAGGAACTGCCCGCGGCTGCTGTACGCCTCCAGTTTCTGGGGAGAGGTCTGCCGGTCCACCACGTAGTCGTACTCGCCGTCGCCGTCGAGGTCGCCGACCCAGACGAACTTCACCGGGCCGCCGGAGCGCAACGGCACGCGGACCACGGGCTCCTGGGCGTGGTTGGCCGTCAGGGTGAAGGCCCCGCTGGGCGCCTGCTCCTGCCCGCCGACGACCGGGGCCACTCGGTAGCTGTTGGACCGCGTCAGGTCGGCCGTGTTGTCCGTGTAGTTGGTGCCGCCTGTCAGGACACCGGAGTTGAGCTTGACGTACGCGGCGCCGCCGGTGGACCGGTAGACGTTGAAGCCGATGCCCTCCGGGTCGAGTCCCAGCAGCCGCCAGGAGACCAGGACCTGGGTGCTGCTGGAGCGGACCGCCACGACCCCACGGCCGAGGTTCTCCATCACGCGCGCGGCCTGAATCCTCGCATCGCCGGCTGTGGCATCGGGTGAGACGGGGTTCGCGGGGCCCGCGGCCACAGTGGCGCAGACGGCCAGGGCCGCCGAGATGGTGAGGGGCACCCGATGGGCGGCCCGCCACCGTAATTTCATGTGCATGACAACCTCCAGAACGGCTCATGGTGGTGGTGCGAGTGCGCCGGTGCCCGCCCTCGGCCCAGGCCGGAAACCTCGATGAGTTAAACCGTTTACACATCCGGGATGGAAGCACCGTGATGAGCATGCGTCAAGGTAGTCGGACCGTGCGAAGACCATCCTGTTGACGCGCCGGATCGTATGCGCGACCCTCGAGCGGAAACGCTTCCATCCAGGTGCCGGACAGCCATCCAGGTGCCGGACGCAGGAGGCCCGATGCCTCGCCGGACCGCGCCCGACGACGGGCAGCCCCGCCTCGCGACGATCCGCGACGTGGCCCGACACGCCGGCGTCTCGGTCGCCACCGTCTCCCGGATCCTGTCCGGCACCTATCCCAGCGCCCCCTCCACGCGCGCCAAGGTCCTGCGCGCCGTACGCGAGCTCGACTACGTGGCGAACGCCCACGCCAGAGGACTCGCGGGAGTGCGGCCCAAGAGCGTGGCCATCGTGGTCAACTCCGTCATCTCACCGCACTACGCCCACGTCGCGCACGGCGTGCAGGAGGAGGCCGCACGTGAGGGCTGGCTGTGCATCGTCGGCACGACCGGCGGCGACCCCGAGCGGGAGCTGGCCACCATCGCGCTGATGCGCCAGGAACAGGCCGAAGCCGTGATCCTCGTCGGGAACATCGTCGCCGACGACGCCTACCGCGAACGCATGGCGAGCTACGCCCGCGCGCTCGCCCGGGCCGGCTCGCAGCTCGTGCTGTGCGGCCGCCCCCCGCTGGGGCCCGACGTCCCGGCCATCGTGGTCGAGTACGACAACACCGCCGGCGCCCACGCCATCACCAGCCACCTGCTCGCGGCGGGCCACCGACGCATCCTGTTCCTGGGACGCCGCACCGGATACACCACCCCCGACAGCCGGATCGCCGGCTACCGCGCGGCACTGGCCACGCACCACGTCCCGCACGACCCCGGGCTCGAGCTCGACGGCACGATGGAGCGCGGCGAGGGCCACCGCATGATGCGTGCACGGCTCGACAGGGGCCCACGAGACTTCACCGCCGTCTTCGCCGCCAACGACCTCATCGCCGCCGGCGCCCGCGACGCGCTGCGCGAGCACGGGCTGCGCATCCCAGACGACATCTCGCTCGTCGGCTTCGACGACCTCCCCCCGGCCGCGGACATCGACCTGACCACCGTTCAGGTCCCGCACGAGGAACTGGGCCGCGCCGCCGTGCGACTGGCACTCGAGAGCGAGAGTCCCGGCGCCGCCCAGCACGTTCTGCTGGGCACCCATGTCGTCGTCCGCGACTCGGTCCGCCGCCGGCCGGGCCATGTGACCTGACCGAGTGGGAGACGCGTTTCGCATGATCTACCGTGGGCGGCAAGTAACGCTGTGGGTACGGAAGTTCCTTGACGGATGACCGATGACGGATGACGGGGACGGGGGGGGCTGTGGTGCGGACCGGGTTTGTCGACCGCGTGGAGCACATGGACGAGCTGCGCTCGCTGATGGCGGACGTGACCGAAGGGCGCGGTGGCCGGGCGATCGTGGTCGACGGCGTCTCGGGCATGGGCAAGTCGGCGCTGCTGCGGGCGTTCGAGGCAGAGGTCGCCGCTACGTTGTCGTATTGGAGCTGTCCGCCCGCCGTGAGGACCTCACCGAGGCGGGGTTCGTCCGCGACTACCGCGAGCTCGACGACTTCAAGAAATGGCTGGACGACACCCTCGACCACCGTCACCTGAATGAGGCGATGGGGGGTATTTCACCGTCCGCGGAAAACCTGGCCGCATGGATCTTCGACCTCTGGATCGAACGCTTCCCTGAGCTGACAGCGGTCAGGGTGTCGGAGACGCCGAAGACCTGGGCCGCATACCGACCAGGGCGATGAACAACGGCGACATCTTGGCCGACTGCGCTTGCATGACGCGATGCGGCCTTGGGACAGGGCGGCCTGTACGGTCTGCTGCTGGGCATCGCCCGGGTGGCCGAGGTGGCCGAGGTGGCCGAGGTGGCCGAGGTGGCCGAGGTGGCCGAGGTGGTCGAGGTGGTCGAGGTGGTCGGGGTGGTCGGGGCGCTGCTCCTGGCCCGGCTGCGGATATGCTCCGCAGCTGCGTGTCAGCCGGCAGGGAGGTCCTGCTCCGCAGCTGCGTGCCATGGCGGCTATCCGGCTTCGTCGCGCAGGCGGGCCGAGTCGAGGACGGTGATGCGACCGCGGGCCAGCCGGAGCAGGCCGCGGCCGGCGAAGTCGTGCAGGACCTTGGTACAGGTCTCGCGCGAGGTGCCGGCCAGGGCGGCCAACTGCTCGTGGGTGAGGGTGATCTGCGGATGACGAGCACCCGGCCGCAGCTTCCCGGCGGGAGTGTCGGCGCGGGCGGCAAGGGTGGTCAGGGTGGTGGCGACCCGCTGTGGGACCGACTTGAACACGCTGTCGGACAGGCGCTGTTCGAGGTCGGCGAGGCGGCGGCCGAGGATCTCGGTGATGCGGGCGGCGATCCGGGCGTCGGAGAGCAGGAACTTGTGCACGTCGGCGTGGCTCATCACGCACACGGTGACGTCGTCGAGGGCCTCGGCGAAGTTGTCGTACATGCGCTGGCCGAGCAGCGCCATCTCGCCGAAGATCGTGCCGGGGCTGATGATCGCGCAGGTCAGGGCCCGGCCGTCGGCGGAGACGCGGAAGATGCGCACCCGGCCGCGCTTGAGGATGAACAGCACCTCGCTGGGCTGCTGCGGGGAGTGCAGGATCTCCCCGGCGGCGTACGTCTTCATCGGAGCCGCGGTGGCGATGGCCTCCATCTCCGCCTCGGACAGGTCGCGGAAGATGTCCACCTCGGACATGCACCAGGTGCGGTCCGTATCGTCGTCGCGCTCGATCATGCGGTGCGCCTCCTCGCGTCGCCCCGGCGCCCAGGGCGGGGGTGCCGCGCCCCACGGCGGGCCGGCCAGTCCCTCGGTGCCCTCGGCCAGACAGTAGGGCAGGACTCCGTCCGCCGGGGTGCTGCCGCGCTGGGCGGCACCCCGTGACGTGCCGACCGGGCCCTCGGGTGACGCGGGCGGTATCGGCGTCATCGCCCGGCCGGATCGGTCCGCTTGCCCGTCGTCCGGGCGATGCCGGAGTAGGTCAGGCCGGCGAGCAGCCCGAAGACCAGGTGGCCGCCGAGGCTGGAGCTGGTGACGTCGTTCCACTCGAAGACCGGCATGCCCATGTTGGCCGGCATGATCCACAGGGCGCCGACGGTCCACCACACGGCCCCGTAGACCAGTCCGAGCGTGACGGCCGGGACGAGCCTCCGGGCGTACTCGCCCAGCAGGACGCCGAAGCCGATGCCCGCGAAGACGGCGATGCCCAGGTGGATCAGCCAGCCGACGACGGCGTTCGTGGAGCCGAGCAGCCCGGCCACCATGGTGATCATCGCGGTGTCCGCCATCGGCCGCGACACCGACATCCAGATGCCGAACCCGATGCCGCCGACCAGTCCGGCCACCGCGCCCCACACCGCGTGGACCGGGATGACCGCAGTGGTGGGAGATACCCGAAAGGTGGTTGTCATCGCGAGGTCCTCTCCTGCTGTGAGTGAACTGCTTCCTCTCGGTCCCGACGCTAGGAGCGGTGGCATGTTCAGGTATGTGAGCGCGCTTACGTACCGGCCGGTAAGCCGTCGCCGTGGTCAGCGGCGCCTGCAGAAGAGCTACGGCGGCGAGCACGCCTACTCCGCTCGGGACTTCTCCGCGACGAGGAGGCCGTAGCCGAGGACACCGTCGGAAACGGCGGCGCGGGCCGCGTTCAGGACGGCCGGCGCCGCGTCCGTGTCCATGCCGGCGGCGGCGAGCCTGTCGGCAGCGGTCAGCCGGAGCAGGTTCAGCCGCGCTTCGATCTGGTCGATCATGCGCAGCATCGCCTGGTCGTGGCGCTCGGTGCGGAGGGTACGCAGCCCTGCGGCCGCGAGGATCTCGGTGTACTCGGCCAGGGGGCGGGCATCGGCGATGCAGGCGATCCGTGCGGCGAGCGTGGACAGCTCCGCGGGCAGCCGGCCCGGTTCGGCGGTGACGTCGGTGATGCCGACACGGCCGCCGGGCTTGAGGACCCGGGAGAACTCGGCGGCGGCCTTCGCTTTGTCGGGGAAGGTACACAGGGCGCACTCGCAGACCACGGCGTCGAACACGCCGTCCTCGTACGTCAGTTGCTCGGCGTCCCCGGTGGTGAAGGCGACCTGCTCGGCGAGACCCGTGGCCGCGGCGGCGCCCTGGGCGAGTGCGGTGTTGGCCGGGGAGTAGTCCACGCCGTCCACCCGCACGCCGTGGGCGTCGGCGAGGAACAGGGCGGTGGTGCCGCGGCCGGAGGCGACGTCCAGGACCCGGTTCTGTGGGGTCAGCCCGAGGGCGTCGGCGAGGCGGCGGGTGAGGGTGATGCCGCCGGGATGGTAGGAGTCGCCGAGGAGCAGGGCGACAACGTCGGAGGAGTACGCCGCCGCGCAGCATGCTTTGAGGTCGTCGTCGGCCATCATGAGCTCCCTTCGATGCGTGCGGTCTTGGAGCCGTACGGGGTGTCGGTGAGGCGGCCGGCGAGGGGCAGGGCGTTGGGGGCGACGTCGGCGACCGGGACGCCGGACATCGCCGCGCGGATCTGCTCGCGGTAGCCGACGGAGTTGTACGCGCAGAACGGGATGAGTCGGCCGTCCGGGGTGATCTCCTCGACGCAGCACTTCATCAGCTGCTTGACGTTGAGGGTGTAGGGGTCCTGGAAGTCCTGTACGACGATCATGAACGCCTTGTCGTTCAGGTCCTTCACCGCTTCGGGCAGGTCGACGCCGCACGTGTCCGCGCAATTGAGGGCCTCGGCGGTGGCCCGCAGCTTCTCCTCGGTCGTGGCGGTGCCCATGAACGCGGACGCCGACCAGAGTTTCTCCAGCGCCTCGCGGATACCGGCGTCGGGCAGGACGCGGTTGGTGACGTAGTCGAGGTGGTCCTCCACGTTCAGCAGGCGTGGGATGGGGACGACGGTGCGGTTGCCGGGTTCCCCGTCCACGAGGAGGTAGGTGACGGCGCGGCAGGTGGGGAAGCAGCAGGGCACGGGGAAGAAGTCGCCCTTCTGGAACCAGCCCGGCAGCTGCTCACTGATCAGGCGGATCACGTCGGGATTGGTGAGCCGCTGGAGCGGATCGAACTCCACGTGCCGCCCGGAGTGCGTGACCGGCTGGAACGACACCGAGCGCACGGCCGGGTGGTCGATGCCGTACTCGATGATGGCGCCCAACTCGTGCTCGTTCAGACCGCGTTCGACGGCGCCGACCAGCGTGACGGTCAGTCCTGCCTCGGCGCAGTTGTCCAGCGCCCGCTGTTTGAGGGCACGAAGGTCCCGGCCGCGGATCTCCCGGTGGGTGCGCTCGTCGAAGCCGTCGAACTGCAGGTAGACGTTCACCGAGCGGCCGGGTGTCTGGTTGCGCTTGCCGAGTTCGGCGACGAAGCGGGGGTCGGTGGCCAGGCGGATTCCGTTGGTGTTGAGGGTGACGTTCCTGATCGGTCGGGCCTGGGCGAGGTCGATGAAGTCGAGGATGTGCTTGTGGATGGTGGGCTCTCCGCCGGAGAACATCACCACCTCGGCCTCGCCCTCGGAGGCCACGAAGGTGTCGAGCATGGTCGCGCACTGCTCATGGGTGATGGAGTAGCCGTCGGGCTGGTGGCCGGAGTCGGCGAAGCAGATCGGGCAGTCCAGGTTGCAGCCGGTGTTGACCTCGATGATGCCCAGGCAGGCGTGCTGCTTGTGCTCCGGGCACAGCCCGCAGTCACTGGGGCAGCCGTCCTTCACCTCGGTCTGCAAGGTGAGCGGGATCGTGCCGGGCTTGTTGAACCGTGACGAGGACAGATATTCCTCGGCGTCCCCGTAGACCAGCGCCTCGAACTCGCCGTGCTCGCGGCAGCGTTTACGCAGATAGACCTTGTTCTCGCGGATGTTGACCTGCGCGTCGATCGGGGTCTTGCACATCGGGCAGATCGACTTGGTGAACTCAATGAAGACCTCGTCCCGGTCCACCTTGCGGCGGGGCGTCGGCGCCTGGGTCATCGAAGAACTCCTTTACCGTAGGGGCGGTCGCATCGGTCAGTGAGGAACCAGATGCCGCACACCAGCTCCCCGGCGATCAGCACGACCGCCGGCACGGTCGCGGCGGCACCGTGCACCAGGCCGTACGCGCCGAGGATGGCCGACATCTCATCCATGGATGCGAGCTGACCGATCCCCATCGCCGTGTAGATCGCGCCCAGCACGAGCCGTAGCACCATGCCCACGACGCTACGGCCGTGCGGCGGCCAGGAACTGTAAGCGCGCTCACCGAACCTGCCGGTCGTCGACGGCGGTCGGTCCGCCGCTCGCGGGGTGCACCCGGGATACGGCCTGGCCAGCATGTCGCAGACAACTTCCGCCTACGGTGACCGCCACTCTCGCCTCACTCGGGCCCAGCCGACGTCCTGACGGCCCGCATCGGTCAGCGCCGGGCCCTGCGCTCCGCCTCCTCCTTGACCGCGGCGAGCGATCCGGCGACAGTCGCCTCCCAGCGGGCGGCCACCATCCGACCCCACCAGGCCCCGACCCGCCACAGATCAGTGCCCAACTCTCCCCCGTACACCAGTCGCGTCCCCGACTCGTGCTCGCTCAGCACGAACGACTCGGTCACCTGCGGCACCGGGCCACGGACCAGCCGGAAGTCGATGCGCTCGGGCCGGGTGAAGCGCACCGTCTCCAGGGTGACCGCGGTCAGCCGCCCGCCCGCGACGGGGGTGAAGTGCTCGGCCAGCACCAAGTCAGTGCCGCGCTCCAACACATGCAGCTTCTCCCGCATCGCGCGCGAGGTGCGGCCCAGATACGGCTGGGCCACCACGTCGAAGACCACCTCCCGGGGTGCCGCGATGTCCACGGTCTGCGGCCCCAGCGGGCGGACGCGCCGCCCCACACCCACGTCGACGGGTAGGGCCCCGGTCACCAGCCCCAAGTAGGCGGCGGCCAGCCCGCCGCCCGCGCCCGCGGTCCATGCGGCGATCCGCGCCAGGCGGGCGCCGGTCACCGGTGACCCTCCGGCACCACTTCTTCGACCGTGACGCCGTTCCAGAAGGCGACGTGGTTCTTGATCCGCCTGACGAGCGGGCTGGGATGCGGGTAGTACCAGGCGGCGTTCGCGTTGACCTGGTCGTCAACGGTGATCGTGTAGTAGCGGGCGAGCCCCTTCCAGAAGCACAGCGACCGCGCCCGGCTCGCCGTGAAGTACGCGCGGTCGAGCGACTCGGGCGGGAAATAGTGGTTGCCTTCCACCACGACGGTGCGCTCCGCCTGGGCGAGTACCGCCCCGTGCCACACAGCGCGCATCATGAGCGTCCACCTCCGGGCAGGCGGGGAGTGTTCATATACGCGACGTTAGCGCGGCAGCTCCGGCCCCTTCGGTGATCCCGCTTACAGTGCGGCGCTGGTGCCGGGAGTGCGGCTCCACAGCCGGAACTCGTCGACGTACGACGCCATGCACGACACCGTCACCGGCTCGGTGACCGCGCTCACGGTTTCCCGCACCCGAGGAGATCTACCGTGGCCGGTAGGAGGCCACCCCAGGAACAGTGAAGGGGAAGACCATGGAACTCGTCGTGCTCGCGGTGCCCGACTGTCCGAACGCCCCCACGATGCTTCGGCGCCTGGAGCAGGTGCTGCCCCACGAGGCCGCCCCGGTGGACGTCCGAGTGATCACCAACGACGAGGAGGCGGCCCGGACTGGCATGCACGGTTCCCCGACCCTTCTGATCAACGGCAACGACCCCTTCGCCCCACCGGACGCCGACGCCGGCGTCTCGTGCCGGATCTACCGCGACGCCGACGGACGCACCAGCGGCGCCCCCAGCATCGAACAACTCGCAGACGCCTTGAAGCGCGCCGGCCGGGGTGAATGAGGACTCCTCCGGCACGACAGGGGCCATGCTGGAAACGACCGGCAGCAACAGGGTGCTCAGTCCCGGAGGTAGGGCCGGTGCCAGTGGCGTTCACTGAGGACCTTGGTCCACTCGGCGGCGAGCCGTTCCCGCCTGTCGTCAGGCAGGTCGTCCAAGGTGGGGCGGAGTCCCTCGATGATCTTTGCTATCTCCTCAGGGTCGCGCCGGACGGGCAGACCGAGGTGGTGGGCGATCGTGCGGAGCGTCATGGTGGGTCATCTCATTCCAGGATGTTTCGCGGACTGCGCTCCCCACCCACCTGCGTTCATGCAGGTCGAGCACAGCGCTCACATATCCATACTGCGCGCGATTACGCCCACCGAGGTCTGATCCGCCTCGCACACGGACGCGCCACTGTCCTCGACCCCGCCCGACTCAAGGACGCCGCGGGCTGACGTCCCCTGCCGCGAAGCGCAGATGCCGAGTTCTTTGGGCGTTCGAACAGTGGGAGCTGGGGAGCCGTTTCGGAGCCACATCTCGAAGTCGGCTCCCAAATGGCCCGCAAAACGGCCCCCGGAACCCCTCAGGGGCCCGACCCGCACTGCGGATCAGGCCCCTGACCTGGTACTTCACTGTCGGGGTGGCGGGATTTGAACCCACGACCTCTTCGTCCCGAAGCAACTTGGGTGTGCGGTCGACCTTGGGCTGGTGTGCCTCTCACCTGCTGCGATGGTCCGCAGGTGTCCGTGCTTGTCTGCCGCTGTGCGTGGGCGTTGTCACGCAACTAGACACTCACCGTGGCTGCACCCCAGGCATTGCTTGGCGTGCCGCACTGCCTCCCCGGGTAGTAACTGATCGTGTAACGATTGAGTCACTTCGGTGATCAAGGGTGGAGCGCTTCGAACCAAAGCTCCGTAGCGTCGACCACCTGCAAGTGACAGCACGCACAACGCGTCTGTCACACCCTGGTGCGACGATGGGACTAGACGCAGGAGAGGGGTGTAGCCGTGACCATTGCTGTCCGCGACGATAGCGCTCTTGAGGTGCGCATCGCCCCCACATCATCTCGCCTTGACCTCAAGACTTATACACAGATTCTTGGCGAGGTGAGGTTGTCTCTTGAGGAAGTCGACCGAACCGCTCTGCCTGTGCGTAGCCCACGTCTTCGTTGGGCAATTAAAGATATGAAGATGGAAAGGGACGTTCGGATTATCCTCGTCCCGGCCATGGTGCCTGCCAAGCGGTCTCAGCAGTCAATTGCGGCTCCGCTTAATGGCTTCGTCGATGGTGTGGAATTGCTTTCCGGGTCGCCGAAGATTCCACCATTCTTCAGCGAGCGAACCGTTGCCCGGGTGGGGCATATTGGGAAACATATCAGGCCAGGCGGGATTGAGCAGGTCGCGGTTACCAGCTTGAATGGCGATCGCCACACGGCCGTTGTTGATGAAGGAACCGTAAGTAATGCTACGCAAGCCGTCCTTCCAGCTAAGAGCGCATTTTCTAGTGTGACGGGAACGCTAGACGTTCTGAGTCACAGCAGAGGTAGTTCACCTAGGGCTCTGATTCGTGATCCTCGAACCCGTCATGCCGTTCGCGTGGTCGCCCATAGTGATCACAGTGAGATATTGCGAAATGCGTGGGGTCGCCGCGTGATTGCTTCCGGTGTCCTGCAGAGGAATACGGAAGGGCAGGCTGTCTCACTTCAGATGACTGACCTTGAAGTCCTTCCTGAACACCGGGGCCCCATGGACCCGGCCGACATCCTTGGCATCAACCCTCGGATAACGGGTGACCTCAGTACGGCTGAATACCTGAAGCAGGTGAGAAGTGCCTGAGCCCTTGGTGTACGTTGATGCGGATATCTTCTTCAACGTAATAAAGAAGGAGAAGGGCTTGTGGCCTAATTCCTACAAGGTTCTCCGAGCTGCTCATAGGGGGGATATTCAGATTGTCGCCTCCACTCTACTGCTGGTCGAATTAAATGGCCGAAAAGGTGACGTCGACCCGGATGAGCGAGACCGCGTCGTGGATGAATACTTGGAGCGTCTCGAAATACAATGGGTCGAGGTTGACATTCTGATTGCCAGGGAAGTTCGCCAGCTTGCCGCAGATTACAAGCTCAGGGGTCCGGATGCCACCCACCTTGCCACGGCTGTTCGAATGAAAGCCGACTACTTCGTTTCGAGGGATAAGGCATTCCCGTATGGGGAGACGGTTGGGATAACCCACATCACGGCTCCCCGGGAACTCTGGAACCCAACTACGGATGACGTAGAGATTGACGCTTTGGCCGCTGCAGAGATTGGCGCCTAAAGCTCATGAACTTGAACGTGCGACGTAGGTCGGCGGAGCGGCTTTGGGCTGGAGCTGCTTTGGGGCGAGTGATCGTGGCCCCGTAAGCTTCCGGCGCGTCGGGCAGTCTGTGGACCTGCCCGTTAAAGCACGGCGTTGGGGCCATGATCTTCCAGGCTCGCGTCAAAGTGGCTGCGTAAAGCCGTGGAGCCGACCGCCCCAGCCGCAGAGGGGCTCTCTCATTTCATGCCCGAGCTCGCTAGCGACTGATCGGGATCTCATAGACGATTTCGCAGTGGGCGGCGGGCACCACGATGTCCGCCGTCTCCACGGGCCGCCCCTGGTCGCTGTAGTACGTCCGGCGGATGTGCGTGACCAGAGCGGCCTTCTGGATGCCGAGAAGTGACGCCTCCTCGGCTGTCGCCTGCCGTGGCTCGGGCTGCTCCACGGCGTGGCTGACGTTGATGCCGATCTCGGCCATGCGGTTCACGACGCCCGCTCCGGCGTGCGGCCCTCCCTCGGGGAGGACGATGAGAGTGCCGGCCGTGAGGTCGTACGGCTCCCAACTCGTCGACAACTGCACCGGCCTGCCGTCGGCGAGGAACTCGTACGCGGTACGAACGCATAGGTCGCCCTCGGCGATACCAAGACGCGCCGCGATCTCCGTCGGCGCCGGGACCTTGGCGTCGGTCCGGCTTTCCCAATCCCCCTGCCTGCCCACCGCCTTCATGTCCGCGCGGAACGGGGACCCGTCGGGCTGCTCGCGCGCCGATGAACGTACAACTCGTACCCGCTGCCGGGGCTCGGCGACATACGTACCGGAACCGGCGCGGCCCTCCAGCACGCCCTGGGAGATCAGCAGTTCCTGTGCCCGGCGCACCACGTTCTCGCCCACGCCGCACTCCTGGCCGATCTGGGCACGGGAGGGAAGACGGTCCCCCGGCTCCCACACGTGCTCCGCGATCCGCCGCCGGAGTTCGCTGGCGATGCGGAGATAGGGCGGCTGCTCAGGCATATGGAAAATCTAGTCCACTAGCTCTAATCTAGTTAACTAGCTTCACTTGAAGTGATCGCCGGTGACGGAGGCTGCCCTGTGCCCGCTTCGGGAGTTAGCGCGGCGGCCATCGCTGCCCGGTTATCGGCCGTCGGGCTCCCCACGCGCGTGGAGGAGCACACCCGACACACGACGGTCGAAGCGGAGGTGCCGGAATCGCTCTCCGCCGAGTCATGGCGGGAGGCCCTGGAAGCGGTGGCCGAGGCCGATCAATTCGGGCTTCTCGCCACCTGCTTGAACGGCCGCACCCTCTGGGCGGTCGTACGCAAAGCGGTCCCCACGACGGGCGATGTCGGGGGACCGAGCCATCAGCGATAAGGAGCTGAGCAGCGTTGCTCAACCGTATCCGTCGTGCCGTCTCGCTCACCAGAGAGCGGCACCGCCCCAAGGGCAGGCACCGCTGCCCCTTAACCTCCTTCCGGCCGACAGCTGCCTTGGCACCCCCTGCGGTTACCGACACGTCGATGACCGCCCAGGGATGGCACCCGGACCGCGCGGACTTGCGCGCGGGTGAGGACATCGCGCTCGTCCGCCCGTACGTGCTGGCCTGGGAGAAGCGCGTACGGCAGCGCTCGTTGGTCGTAGCTCGCCATCTGCCGGCTGAAGCCTGGTCCGCCCTCGCGGGGGTCCGCTGATGCCTCCTCGCCAACGGCCTCGCATCACGCACGCTGAGGCCGCTTCCTACCGATCGACCTCATGCCGGATCGGCACGCACCATGCCTGCGCGGAGTCCTCCCCGGTCGCGGCGCCGATCGACATTCCGGTGATCTACGAGACATGCGATTGCCCCTGCCACTCGGCATTCGACGAGTCCGCGCTTGCGGAGGTGAATCGGTGAGGGGACGAGCACCCAGCGGCGCGCTGGTATCCACCGTTGAGATCACCTCGACCACCGTGCAGTGCGGCGACGTCATACAGGTTGGCGGCCAGGCGTGCCGGGTGAGCAACCTCTTCCAATTGCCCCACGGGGCCAAGCGACTCCTGTTCGAGTCGGGTGAGTTGCTGACCATGCACACGCGGACCCGGCTCGTCGCCGTGCGGATGCTGAGAAGGCGGTGATGGAGTCCGTGCCTTCTCGCCATCACAGCATTGCCGACGACCTCCGGCACCAGATCACGACCGGCCGCATCAAGGCTGGCGAACGCCTTCCCTCGGAGACCCAGCTAGCAGGCCAATACAGGGTCAGCACGCCGACGCTGCGAAATGCTCTTGCAGTGCTTCAGAGGGAAGGCCTCGTCGAGAAGATCCACGGCAAGGGGAACTTCGTTCGTCGTCCCCTCCGCAAGATCACATACGTCGGCGGATGGGGCACGTTGGACCCGTGGACCGCTGGTGACGCGGCTCTGCGCGTCACTGTCCGCACCACCGCGATCCGGGCGTGCGGACATCTGACAGCCCTGTTGAGGGTGCCGAACGGTACCCCACTGACCGAGTTCCTCTGCATCAGCCACGAGGGAGAGTCGCCGCACAGCCTGGCTCGCCTCTACGTCCCCCGGGACCTGACGCCGACTTCAGCGCTCGGCGACGGAACCTCAAGCGAGGGGATAGGCACGAGGTTCGCCATGCTGAGCCCCCCG
This sequence comes from Streptomyces sp. SA15, assembly GCF_002291145.1. Lineage (GTDB taxonomy): Bacteria > Actinomycetota > Actinomycetes > Streptomycetales > Streptomycetaceae > Streptomyces. The sequence goes on along the minus strand of NZ_NTGE01000099.1, from coordinate 43,884 downwards.
CCGTCCGAGTTCCGGGAGACGGTATGCGCCCGCCTCCCGACGCCGGACGAAGCCTCGACCCTCCGGATCAGCTCCGCCGTGGCGGTTCTCGCGATCACACGCGTCGCCGCCGACAGCGCTGGGCGGGTCGTCGAGGCCGCGCTTCTGGTGTTCCCAGGCGACCGCGTCGACGCGGTCTTCACCACCCACCACGTGATCGAGGAGAGGCAGACACAAGGATGACAGCCCGAAACGAACTAAGGCTTCTCCCGTGGTCGGGCCCGGAGGGCAAGCCCTGCTATCTCAGCACCGACGACCGCGCAGGCTACATGTCCCGCCTGGCGGACGACATGGAAGCGATCCAACTCGGGATGGCGGCCGAACTGCTGGAGCAAGCACTAGAGGTACTCGGCGACGAGGATGCGGAGCCGGGGGAGCTGCGCCCTCTGGCGACGAAGCTGACCGAAGCCTTGCAGGACGTGCTCCGTGTCGCGACCAGCCGCGGGCACCTCTTGACGGTGAGCGAACCTGACTGCTCCTGAAGGGCAATCAGAGGCCGCGACTGGTAGCGCTGAGCTTCGCTTCGCAGTAGCGCACTCATGGGGGGGAGGGAGCCTCGGTCAGGGACCGGGGCTTCTCTCTCAGTCAAGCCAAGCCGGTCCGGATCGACGGCAGTGCCCTCAGCTTGGGGAGCTGCGATTATTTGGGGCCCGTTCGGGTGCTGACCTGGGCGAATGGCCAGGACGGGGGCCAGGACGGGGTCATGTCGGACTGGGCCGCTTACATCGCGATTCCCGCTGTTTTCCGCTTGATCTGGTGTGCTTCTGGTGCGGCAACCCAGGGGGTATCACGATCGTCTCTGACTGCAGATCTGCAATTGATCAAGTTCGCCTGAACTTGTTGGGTTTCGGGCGGGCGGATACTCTTCCCGTGGCGGTACTGGACCGATTGCACGCCCCCGGTAGCCGATGAGCGCGGGGGCCTATTGTCGGCCCAGCATTGCTGAGGGTCGTGGCTGCTTAGAGCAGCACGGTCCTCGCTGAGTCTTGCGGCATCGGCACGGAGCTCAGTTTGACCACATCAACTGTGGTCGAGCTGAGCCCTGCCCTGCCTCGGTTCGACCACCGACATACGGAAGGTCGGCTGTGGCAGTCTTCGGTTTGCTTACGCTCGTCCTCTTGGGTCTATCGGGCCTGATCTTGTTGGCTTTGCGTCTCACCCAGGACTTTCTGGATCGTCTGCCGAGTTGGCTTAAGTCTCTTGAGCGTGCGCACAAGGCTGTACACAACTACCGGGAGATCAAGCACAAGTGGAGCGCAACGTCGCCGAACGAGTCCGAGCCCGAGCCCGAGTAGCGAATCTGCGACACCCGCTTTAGGACTTCGATCCAGAGCTGACCTTGGCGGGGTGGCGTGGCACCGCTGCGGCCGGAACAGGAGTGCTCGTGTACGCCCCCGTCCGGCGTCGTTGATGTCAGCCGTGGATGTCAGCCGCGTGGCGCTGCCGGGCCGTCAAGCGCTTGAGTCGGCGGTTCCTCTGCCCGGCTGCTTGCTGCTGAGCTCTTACGATCTTTACGGTCTGCGGGTCGCTGATGAGGTCGTAGTCATAGAGAAGAAGCTCATCGTCGTCTTCGGCAATGAGCTCGCGCAGGGCCGCGATGTGGCGCTTGGGATTGACCAGGCAGCGCTTCGACTCCATCCAGCAGCCGCGCCCGCCGTCATCTTCGGTCATGTGGGGACCGTAGCTCACCTCTGGAACAGGAGGGAGTGTCTTGCCTGACCAAACGCGCACGGCTCCGGAGGGGCCTTCACTCCCAGGAAAAGCAGCTAGTCAGAGCCTCATGGGCACCTTGTTAGGGCGGTTCCGTCCACAGATAGTCCACGGTGCGCCGACCACAGCCTTAGGAGTTCGATCAAAGAGTGGTGCTGGCACCCAGTCTGCCGCCGCGATGGCCAGGCCGGGCTGCTCGTTGCAGGTCCCCATCCCGGCGCCGTTAATGTCAGGAGGGGTCTCGTCGCGCGCTCTGCGTCGCCGCTGTATCAGCGTCTTCCGTTTCCAGGATGCCAACCTCTTCGCACACTGCAAGATGCAAATTAATCGACGCCTCCGAAAGCTCATCAACGATGTCCCGCTTAGCCAGCTTCCGGGGTGCGGGGAACTCGCTATCGAAGAGTTCGTCAACCCAATCTGCTATGTGATAGAAGATTGCGCCCGCGATTGCTTCGGCGTAGGTCCCTTTCCAGCTGGAATTAAAATCCAGCCCCGAAATTAGCGCATCCGCGAACCTTTCATTGGCTTCCTTCTCGGTGCTTGCAATTTCCTCTGCAGTGGAGCGGCGCTTAGACTTCGCCACACCGAGTGCCTGAGCGCTGCGCACCCACGTGCCGACCTTCATCCGAAAATCTTGGTATGCGGCGATCCGCATGATCTGATTGCCGTTTTCGCTAACGCTGAGCGAAAGAAGGGGGTTCAGGTTTGCCTTGTATTGCCGCATGGCCTTGCGGTCCAACTGATTGTGCGGATCATCGAATCGCGTATGGCATGTAGGGCATAAGGCGATCAAATTCTTGAATTCATGCTTCTTCGCTTTGGACCAAGGGACTATGTGTGCGACTTCCACTGGCGTGGCTCGGCAAGTGGGAATTGCGCAACGATGGCCAGCCTCAAGGAGGACGCGGCGTCGTAGCTCACGTGGGATGGCAGGTCGCTCGCTCATGACGGCATGCTAATGACTGGCACCGACAGTGGCACCGTGGTTCGCGCGCGGATGCCGCATGAGGTCGACGAAGTCTCAATGACCGAGTCAAGCCGACGGGGCGCCGTCCATGAGCTAAGAACGGCGCCCCTGGCGGACCTTGCGTCGAGCTGCCTCTCGATGCGAACTACGGGCAGGGCGGCCGGTGAGGTCTCCAGCCTTGCTTCAAAGGACTTCGAGGGTTCTTGGCTGTCACATGCGGTCGGGGCGGTTGCTGTACTTCGCTGCTGTACCGCCACAAGCCGCCAGCAGCCCGATCACCGCCACCGCGTCAGCGTACGCACTGGCGATTTGCCCAACCGGAGCCCAGGCAATCAGCACTAGAACGATCACGGCAATTACCCACGGTCGTGGCATCGGGTTTGACAGCCCCCACGGGGCAACAGTCACACTCACGGTGAGCCTCCAAGGCTTCGCGCCCGCTTCATCGCACATGCCTAGGAACCTGTTCGGTGGAGCGGGCATCTGTTTCAACGCCCAGGACCGTAGCAATGGACAAGCCACCTCCGCGGCTTCACCGATACACGATCAGTCACATTGAGTGTTGACTATAGTACACATGATTACTCTAAGTAGCCTCTAGTGGTGACAATTGTCCACTCCAGCAGCTCGACCGCCTTGCCTAAGCCTCTGAGCAGGCTGGTTCTCGGCTCGCCCGCGCATGTCGCCGCCTGCCCTTGCCTGCCGTAGCTCTGCGTACCTGGCCGGTTTCTGTCGATGCTGGCGGAGTCTCAATGGGAGCGCCATGCATGCCGAGGCTCTCAGTAGCCGAAGAAGTGACGGGGCGGGTCCCTGACCTGCGGCCGTGTAATCGATCAACGCTGCGACCTGTGGCTTAGCTGTCGGTGGTTGTCAGCGTTGGTCGTCGTTGAGCACCCTTCGGCGGCCCAGAGACGGCCCGAACCGTGATCGTCACTGCTACGCTGTCGGCCTCGTCAGTTGAGGCTAGGGGCGGGAGCTTGGGGTTCGATTCCCCTTGCAGCCCTCCTCATGCTCGTCTCGGTCGCAGTCGTTGCCCGGTTCATCATTCTGGTCCTAGAAAACAACATGCCAGGAACTCAAGGGTCCGCTTCGAGTCGAGAGGAGAACAATCATGAGTAATGCGCGAAAGTCTGTAGTGGCCGTATTGCAAGTGGCCGGGGCGGTCGCGGAGGAATCTGCAGCTGGTCTGCTGCTCCTCGCCTGAGCTGACGAACTGAGGTCCTGACGCCATCAAGGTGTTCAGGGCCTTTTTGCTGGCCGGAGTGATCATGGCCTCTTAAGCTTCCGGCGCGTCGGGTCCGGCGGCCGGGATGCGGTCTGTTCCTCCCACTGAGCTGCCCCAGCTCCCATCCCGTCCGCCGTCGACCCACACGCATGTGGAGCGGGCGTGGTCCATGGCGTCCAGGTGGAGCGCGCCACTGTACGAACGACCTGGACGCCATGGGCCGCGTCTGCTCGGCTTCGCCTGGGTCGACGGTGGACGGGATGGGAGCCCTTCACGCAACCACCCGCGGGCCCGCACCCGACAGCGGCGCCCCCTCCCCCCCGGTGCCGGAGCGCCCCCGCCGGAGGCATCGTCTTTGGCCCGCACCTGGCCGCGGGCTTCCTGCCCCTTCGGCCCGCATACACGTAGCGCGCCGCGTGGCGCGGCCAGCCGGTGGCGGAGACATGGAGGCGGGCCGCGCCTGGAGCGGCGCGCGCCCGCGCCGTGCGCGGGCCTTGAATGAAGTAGGGAAAGTTCTACCGCGCTGAGATCAGGTGCTTGCCGTCGTGGCTCCGCACGTGCGGGCCGTTGTGGTCCAGGGCGTCCAGGAGTCGGATCGCGTAGACCTCGGCCATGCGCTCGCTGACCTCTTCGGGCGTGAGCCAGTCGACGGCGGTTGATTCGCTGGACGTGCGCTCGTGGCCGCCGGACGGCTTGCAGCGGAAGACCAGGGCGACGATGCCTCTGGTGGTGTTCTTGTAGACGCCGGTGAGTTCATCCACCTCGACGTGGATGCCCGTCTCCTCCAGGACCTCGCGGGCTACGCCGGTCTCGGGTGCCTCGTTGAGTTCGAGTACGCCGCCAGGCAGTTCCCAAGTGCCGTTATCGGCGCGGCGGATGGCCAGGAGGCGCCCGTCTTCGCGCACCACTACCCCGGCCACGGACACCGAGTGCAGTGGTGGTGTTGAGGTTGCTTCCCGTGATGTACTCATGTACAGGAGCATAGGAGAAAGAGAAGGACTATGGGAACCGCGGTAGGAGGTGAGCGGTCCGTACCTCGGTACGTGCAGATCGCTGACGAGATCGTGCAGCAGATCAGGGCGGGTGTCCTCAAGCCTGGTGAGATGGTGCCGAGTGAGTCGGAGCTCGTCGAGCGCTACGGAGTCTCGGGCGGCACGATTCGCAAGGCCATGGTGGAGGTGCGCGCGAGCGGGCTTGTCGAGACGCGGCACGGTAAGGGCTCGATCGTGAAGGATCGGCCGCCGGTACGGCATCGCTCCTCCGATCGCTTCCGGCGCTCGCACCGCAGGGGCGGCAAGGCCGCTTACCTCGCCGAGTCCGCGCAGTCCGGCGCCACCGCCAAGGTGAGCGTCCTCTACATCGGCCCCATGCCCGCACCCAACGACATCGCCGAGCGGTTGGATGTACCCGCCGGCACTCAGGTGCTCGCGCGGCGTCGCCTCTACTTCCGCAACGGCACCCCCGTGGAGACCGCGACCTCGTACCTGCCGTGGGACGTGGTGAAGGACATCCCCGAACTGTTCGCCGAGAACCCCGGCGGCGGTGGCATCTACGCCCGACTCGAAGACCACGGGCACGAGTTCGCCGAGTACGTCGAGACGCTGCAAGCGCGCCCGGCCTCCAAGGCGGAGGCGTCGGAACTGGCGCTGAGCCCCGGCTCTCCGGTGGTTCACCTGATCCGGGATGCCGTGACGACAGAAGGCCGTGTGGTGGAGGTCTGCGACACCCTCATGGCCGCTGATCAGTTCGTTTTCGAGTACCGGATCCCCGCCGCCGACTGACGCGCGCTCAACTCCCCTCAGCCCGTCGCGAGTTCTTCTTCGCGTCGGGTTGACTCATGTACAGGAGTCATGCACTCTTCTTCATGTCACTCATATACATGAGTGACGGAGTCCAGCCTCTATAGAGGAGTGATCTGCTGTGCGTCAGATTCCCGTCGACACCACCAACGCGACCGTGATGGTCGCCAAGGCTCCGCAGCCGAAGGTCAAGGACCGCCGGACCGGCGAGATCGCCACCGACAAGGACGGCGTGACCCTGATGACCGTGGAGGTCATGTTCTCCACGCCGGAGGAGGTGGAGATCCTCAAGCTCACCGTTCCGCAGCCCGGTGTCTCCGAGGACCTGGTCATGGGGACCCCGGTCGCCCTGACGGGCCTGGTCGCCTCGGCGTGGGAGAACGAGTTCAACGGGCAGAAGCGGCACGGGATCGCGTTCCGCGCGGTCGCTGTGACCTCGCTGGCCGCCGGTGCGTCGAAGCCCAAGGCGGCCTGACCATGACCTGGTTCACGGTCGCGCTGCTGCTGGTCGTCGCCACTGCGGGTCTCCTGCGGTGGCGGCGCCCCGCCTGGTACTGGCTGAGCTTCGGTGTCACGCTCTCCGCCGTTCGGGTGCTGGTCCGCTACGCCTCCGTGATGGACGCCTGCGGGCTGACCGTCCCTCCCTCGCGCTGGCGCCTGGCCCTGGCCCGGGCGACCAACCGGCCCGCGCCGGACTCCCGTGTGCCGCGCATCCTGCGGCTGCGGCCCACCCGGACCGGCCTGGTCCTGAGGATCAAGCTCCGCCCCGGACAGGACGCGTTCGACGTCTCGGCAGCAACGGACCGGCTGCGCCACTCCTTCGGGATGTACGGCGTCACTTCCCGCGAACTGCGGTCCGGTGTCGTGGAGTTGAGGATGACCGGCTACGACGTCCTCAAGCCGGTGCAGATGCCCGCCAAGACCAACCAGGCGCCTATGCGCATCCCGGTCGCGCTCCGTGAAGACGGCGCGATCCACTACCGCGACTACCGCGCCGTTCCGCACGGGCTCACGCTCGGCGCCACGGAGTCCGGCAAATCCGTCTACCAGCGCAACCTCGTCGCCGGGCTCGCCCCGCACAACGTGGCCCTGGTCGGCATCGACTGCAAGCAGGGCGTGGAACTCTTCCCCCTCGCGCGCCGGTTCTCCGCGCTGGCCGACAACCCGGACACCGCGCTCGAACTCCTCGACGCGCTCGTGACGCACATGGAGGACGTCTACCAGCTCATCCGCGCTCAGCAGCGCATCAGCGTGAGCGTCCCGGACGCTCAGATCGCCGCCGACATCTGGGACCTGCCCGCCGACCTGCGCCCGGTGCCCGTCGTGGTCCTGGTCGACGAGGTCGCCGAACTCGCCCTGTTCGCCACCAAGGACGAGGAAAAACGCCGGGACCGCATCATCACCGCCCTGGTCCGCCTCGCCCAGCTCGGCCGCGCCGCCGGAATCTACCTGGAGATCTGCGGGCAGCGTTTCGGCTCCGAACTCGGCAAGGGCATCACCATGCTCCGAGCCCAGCTCACCGGCCGCACCGCACACCGCGTCAACGACGAACCCTCGGCGAACATGGCCTTCGGCGACATCGCCCCGGACGCCGTCCTGGCCGCGATCCAGATCCCCACCGACACCCCCGGCATCGCCATCACCGGCGACTCCTCGGGCGGCTGGTCCCGCATCCGCGCCCCGCACACCTCACTGCGCCAGGCCGTGAACCTCTGCAACAAGCACGCCGACCGCACCCCGGACCTGCCCGCCCTGGAAGCCTTCCGGCCCGCGGTCGCGCCGCTGCCCTCGGCCCGCGTGCCGCTGTCCAAGACAGCACCCGCCACCGCCTGACCTTCCCTCACTCCTCAGTTGGCGCGACCGCCTTCGCGCCACGTCCCTACCCCCTCCATGCCTCACGACAGGAAGGAGCGCCCCATGTTCTGCGAACACTGCGGCGACGTCGACGGCAACGAGATCGGCATCGACCACGACGAACGCGACTGCCCCTGGTACGACACCGACGACGGCGCCGTCACGATCGACGCTGTCGAGCTGGCCGACACCCTCCAGGCCGTGGCCGACGGCTCCCCGGCCACGCGGGCCGCGACCGGACTCCTCATCGACCACGGCCTGTGGATCAAGCGGCTGGCCGAACGGCCCGACCTGCTGCTGATCGACGACTCCGGCACCGACCCGGAGCCGTACGGCATCGACTGGCCCAAGGTCGTCGAGGCCCTGGCCGCCAACGACCTGCCCGCCTCCAGCGGGGAACTGAGCATCCTGGCCATCGCCGCATCGCTGGCCGACCCCGCCGCCCGCATCCCGCTCGGCGACGCGGTCAGCGGCCTGGACACGACCAACCTCGACCGGGTCCTGACCGCCATCGCCCAGGCCAACGGCCGCCCGCTGGCGAGGTGACCGGTCATGGCCGCGCGACTGCGCATCGATGCCGTCCTGATCCAGGCCGTCATCGCCGGGGCGCTGTCCTTCGCCCACCTGCACGACCTGGCCGCCGCTGCCGGACAGGACGGCTGGAAGGCTTGGGCCTACCCCATCTCGGTCGACCTGCTGCTGGTCGCCGCCTGGCGACGGCTGCGCTCGGACGGCCCCTCGCGGCTGGCCTGGTCCTGGTTCCTGATCGCCCTGGTCGCCTCGCTCGGCGCCAACGTCGCCACCGCCGGACTCCTCGACCTGAACCAGGTTCCGGCCTGGCTGCGCATCCTGGTCGCCGCCTGGCCCGCGATCGCCTTCATGGGCGGCACCCTCCTTGCCCACTCGCCTGGGGACCGGGTGCCGGATCCGCCGGCACCCGCAGCCCCCACCCCCATGCCCGAACCGGCTGCCGAACAGGCGGAGTTGGACGCCTCCCCGGCGCCCGAGGTCGAAGAAGCTCCGGCACTTCCCGCCGCTGAGCCCGTCCCATCTCCGCCCACGGTTCCGGCTCCGCCGGTCCCGGCCGCGCTGGTCGACCACGCTCGCAAGGTCGCCGACGACCACCACGCCCGTACCGGGACCCGGATCGATGTCGACACCCTGCGCGCCCGGCTCGGTGTCCCGTCCCACCTCGCCGACGCCATCGCCGCTCAACTCACCTAACCCGAAGGGAGATTCACCGTCATGCCTGCCCGTGACCACTTCCACTCCGTGATGCGGATCGGACCGGTGCAGATCGGCACCCACCGCGACCGCAACGGCCAGACCAAGCACGCCGCCGTGTGCACCGCCGACCGGTGCGGCTGGTCCGCCGACTTCTCCAGTTCCTCGGCCGCCCAGCTGGCCGCCCGCACCCACCGCTGCAAGGTCCGCTAGGAGGTCACCAACCGTGGACGTCCCGCTCTGGCTCGCCCTGCTCGTCGTCGGCTACCTCGGCGTCAAGCTCATCCGCCCGCCCTGGTGGCTCATCGCCGTGCTCCTCCTCGGCGGCTACCTCCTCGCCGACAGCGTGTTCGCCCCGCTCATCGACTCCACCGTCAAGTAGCCCGCACTAGAAGGGAGTTCCACCATGTTCCGCCCCAAGGTCCCGACCAACCCGATGCCGACTAGCGTCGTCGCCCCGCCCGCCGTCGTCGAGCCGGGCGCCGTCGTCCAGCCCACTCCGGCGCCCGCGCCCGTCGCCCCGGCACCCGCCCGGCCCACGATCCAGCTCACCCCCGGCGCTCTGGTCGCTCTCGTCGGTGGCGGCACGGCCGTGGTCCTGGTCGTCGGCGCCGTCCTGGTCTCCATGCTCCTGGCGGTCGCTATCACCGGCGCCTCGCTCGCCATCTGCGCCCTGGTGATCCGCTCGCTCGTCAACGCCGACGCGCACCGCCGCTGACCGGCCCCCGGGCGGCCTCGATACCGCCAAGCATCCGCCGCCCGGGAGCCGTGCCCCTGTCCGAACCACAGATCCGGAAGGAACTCCCAGCATGAACGACCGCACCACATCGCCGCCCCGCATCTGCCCGAACTGCGACGGCTTCGCCTCAGCCGCCATCACCACCGGCGGCCGTGACCGGCATGGCCACCTGCGCACCGTCACCGCCGACTGCTTCGTCTGCCACGGCACCGGAACCGCCCGCCGCACGCCAGTTCGGGAGGGCGCCCGTGCCTGAGCAGCTGCTCGACCCGACCACCCTCGGCGACCTGCTGAGGGTGGCTTCGGCCGCCGACTACGACCGCTGGCACGAGCAGATCCGCCGCACCGGCGGCTGCGCCGACCCCATCCACCTCACCGGCTGGACGCTCACCAAGGACAAGACCACCGGCCAGACCCTGCACCACTACAGCACCGAGTCCGAGCCTGGCGGACGGCTCCGCGTCGCCTGCGGCAACCGCCGCGCCTCCCGCTGCCCGGCCTGCGCCTGGACGTACGCGGGCGACACCTACCACCTCATCCGCGCGGGCCTGGCCGGAGACGACCGGCGCGACATCCCCGCCACCGTCCGCGATCACCCGCGTGTCTTCGCCACCCTCACCGCCCCCTCCTTCGGCCCGGTCCACAACCGGCCCGATCGTGGCATCTGCCGGTGCGGTACCGGCCACGCCTCGGATGACCCGGCCCTCGGCACGGCGCTCGATGCGGCTACGTACGACTACGCGGGCGCCGTCCTGTTCAACAACCATGCCGGGCAGCTGTGGCAGCGCTTCACCAACCGGCTCCGCCGCGAGATCGCTGCCCGCGCGGGCCTGACCCAGCGGGAACTGAAGGAAGTCGCACGGCTGTCGTACGGCAAGGTCGCCGAGTTCCAAAAGCGCGGCGCCGTGCACTTCCACGCCGTGATCCGCATCGACGGCCCCGAGGGACCTGACACCCCGTCGCCGTCCTGGGCGACCGTCGACCTCCTCGGCGACGCGATCCGCGCCGCCGCCGCGCACTCCTACACCTCGGTCTCCGTCCCGGCCGCCGACGACCAGCCCGCCCGCACCTTCCGCTGGGGCACCCAGCTCGACGTCCGCCCGGTCAAGGCCTTCGGCGACGGCTCCGACATCACCGAACAGGCCGTGGCCTCCTACGTCGCCAAGTACGCCACCAAAGCCGCCGAGAACACCGGCACTCTCGACCGCCGCATCGGCGAACTCTCCGAACTCGACCGCCACCAGGTCCCCGACCACACTCGCCAACTCATCAAGGCCTGCAAGGAACTCGACCCCCTGTACCCGGACCGCCGCCTGTGGGCCTGGGCTCACATGCTCGGTTTCCGCGGCCACTTCTCCTCCAAGTCCCGCCGCTACTCGACCACCCTCGGCGAACTGCGCCAGGCCCGCGCCGACTTCCGCGCCGCACAGGAACGCGAAGCCCTCGGCCTGGAGGACCGCGAACCGGACACCGTGCTCGTCCTCGCCGACTGGCAGTACGCCGGACACGGCCACACCCCCGGAGAATCCGCCCTCGCCGCCACCGTCGCCCGCGATCTCCAGCTCAACCGCGAAACCGCCCGCGAAGCCCTGCACGACCAACTCGCACAGGAAGGAGCTGCAGCATGACCACCGCCACCCCAGAACTGCTGACCGTGTCGGAGGTCATGGCGCGGCTCAAGGTCGGACGCTCCAAGGTCTACGACCTGATCCGTACTCACCGGCTGGCCTCCATCAAGATCGATGGCGCTCGCCGGATACCTACCGACGCCGTACGCGACTTCATCCAGAACCAGTTGGAGGAAGCCGCCTGATGACCAAGCGACGCAGCCGTGGTGACGGTGGGCTCCACTGGGACGAGAAGCGACAGCGTTGGATCGCCACGGCCAATCTCGGCTTCGATCCGAGCGGCAAGCGCATCGTCCGGCGGGGGAGTGGCAGAACGAAGACGGAGGCAAAGAACAAGCTCAAAGAGGTGCTACGCGACTATGAAGACGGCCTCGCGATCGCTCCGACGGGCTACACCGTCGCCGACGCCGTGAACGACTGGCTTGCGTACGGCCTGGCGGGCCGCGACCTCGGCACGGTTGAGAACTGCACGATCCTGAGCCGGAACCACGTGATCCCGGCTCTCGGCGCCCGGAAGCTTCGGGATCTGAGCGCGGAAGACGTGGACCGCTGGCTCGCGGCCAAGGCCAAGACGCTCAGCACGCGCACCCTCCAGGCGATCCACTCCTGTCTGAACCGTTCGGTCAAGCGGGCCATGGCGCGGGACAAGGTCAAGCGCAACGTGGTGGAGCTGTGCTCCGTGCCGCAGGGGCAGATGGGCCGTCCCTCCAAGGCGCTCACCTTCGCCCAGGCCGAGGCGGTGCTCAAGGCGGCCGAAGGGACTTCGATGCACGCGTACATCGTTGTAGCCCTGCTGACCGGTGCCCGTACGGAGGAGCTGCGAGCCCTCACCTGGGACCACGTCTTCCTGAAGGGCCAGCCGGACGCCGACCCACCACAGCTTCCGCACATCGCGGTGTGGCGCTCGGTCCGGCGCGGTGGGGACACCAAGACCCGGAAGTCCCGGCGCACGCTCGCTCTGCCGGCACGTTGCGTCGATGTGCTCTGGGAGCAGTTCGAAGACCAGGGCTGGGATCGGCTCGCCGCTGGCGACAAGTGGGAGGAACACGGGCTGGTCTTCTCGTCGGCCGTGGGCAAGCCGCTCGACGCGACCAACGTCCGGCGGGCCTTCCGCCAGGCGCTCAAGGACGCCGAGGGGATAAACGCCGACGAGTGGACGCCTCGGGAGCTCCGGCACAGCTTCGTGTCCCTGCTCTCTGACCGTGGCGTGCCCCTGGAGGAGATCTCCCGACTCGTCGGCCACTCTGGCACGGCCGTGACCGAGGAGGTCTACCGGAAGCAAATCCGGCCCGTGATCCAGACCGGTGCCGTGGTCATGGACGGCATCTTCAAGCGGGGGCCAGAGCGGTAGTCACGCAGATAGACACGCACACGAAACAGGTCCCCGGACTACTCACGTGAGTAGTCCGGGGACCTGGTGTTTCTCTGTCGGGGTGGCGGGATTTGAACCCACGACCTCTTCGTCCCGAACGAAGCGCGCTGCCAAGCTGCGCCACACCCCGATGTCGCTGCTCGTCGCGGCGACGTCGTTTACTTTAGCCCACTGGTGGCTGCAGACGAAATCCGGTTTTCGCGCGGTGGCGGACGGTGTTCGGGCGGGTGTGGTCGAGGCCGACCAGGAGGATGGCCAGGGCGTAGCAGGAGAGGCCGAGGAGGAGGGCGTTGCCGAGGACGGTCTTGTAGCCGTGCAGGCCTGCGTCCAGGAAGGGGTAGAGGTAGCGGCCCGGCGTGCCGGGGAGGAGCAGTTCGCCTCGGGCGAGGGAGAAGGCCAGGTAGGTGAGGGGGTAGAGCAGCCAGGTGGCGGCTTGGCGCAGGTGCAGGCGGCCGGGGGTGGTCAGGAGCAGCCAGTCCAGGAGCGCCGCCGTGGGGATGGCGGTGTGGAGGAGGTGGTTGGTCAGTGTGTGCCAGCCCGTCGGGGCGGTCGGGTCGGTCGGCACAGTGCCTGCCGTGGAGCCCGCTGTCGAGAACGGGGCCGCTCCGTTCGCCAGGAGCAGGTGGTACACCAAGGCCGCGATCACGACATAGAGGAGCGTCGCGCCCGTCACTGCGGACGGCAGGGGGCGGCGGGCCGTCCAGGCTCGGCGGGCCGAGAAGGTGAAGACCAGCGCCAGCAGGATGGTGCTCTGGATCGTGAAGTGGCCCAGCACCTGGGTCGGGCTGCCGAGGAGCAGGTCGATCGTCACCGCCGCGGCCGCGGTCAGGGCGACCAGCAGGCGGTAGACGGCGGCCAGGGGGCGGCGTACGGGGGCCACCACCGCCGTGGCGGGGACGGGCGAGGGCAGCAGCGCGGGCACGCACGGGATGGCGGGCAGGTCCGGGATGTCCCTGGGTATCGGGGCGGTCATGCCCTCACGCTAAGCAGGGTGGACAAAAGGGGCGATACGGGTGGGCCGTGCGGGTTAACCGACTTGATCGACTTGATCGAAATTAATCGAACGGATCGCCCAGGGGGCGGCTACTCCCGGCCCACCAACGTCAGCAGCGTCGCCTCCGGCGGGCACGCGAACCGTACCGGCGTGTAGCGGTTCGTGCCGCAGCCCGCCGAGACGTGCAGGTATGCCGTACGGCCCTCCGCCCGGTGTGTGGACAGGCCCTTCACACGGTCCGTGTCCAGGTCGCAGTTGGTGACGAAGGCGCCGTAGAAGGGGAGGCAGAGCTGGCCGCCGTGGGTGTGGCCGGCCAGGACCAGGGGGTAGCCGTCGGCCGTGAAGGCGTCCAGGACCCGGATGTAGGGGGCGTGGACGAGAGCCATCGAGAAGTCGGCGTCCGTCGACGGGCCGCCCGCCACCTGCGCGTAGCGGTCCCGCTTGATGTGGGGGTCGTCCAGGCCCGTCAGCTCGATCGAGGCGCCCTCGATCTTCAGCGTCCCCCGCGTGTTCGTCAGGTTCAGCCAGCCCGCCGCGTCGAAGCCGTCGCGCAGGTCCTCCCAGGGATTGTGGATCGCGCCGACGACGGGCGCGTTGCCGTTCAGGCCGTGGCGGCCCTGGGCCTTCTCGACCAAGTACAGGGCGGGGTTGCGGAGTTTGGGGCCGTAGTAGTCGTTGGAGCCGAAGACGTAGGCGCCCGGGAACTCCATCAGCGGGCCGAGGGCGTCCAGGACCTCCGGGACGCCCTCCGGGTCGGAGAGGTTGTCGCCCGTGTTGATCACGAGGTCGGGGCGCAGGCCGGCCAGCGAGCGCAGCCAGCGCTGCTTCTTGCGCTGGCCGCCGACCATGTGGATGTCGGAGACCTGGAGCACGCGCAGGGGGCGCATCCCGGCCGGGAGGACGGGGACCGTCACCCGTCGGAGGCGGAAGGAGCGGGCCTCGAAACCCGCCGCGTACACCAGACCGGCGGCGCCGGCCGCCGCAAGGGACAGAGGTACTCCGTATCGCGCGCGCATACGCCCATCGTGTCAGACCCTGAAGGTTTCCGTGCCGGGCGTCCCCTCAACGCCGCCCGGACCGACGCCCCTTAAATGAGCGGGCGTCTTCGCTCCCACTCCTGCGACAATCAAACTCATGACCACGCTCAAGGCGAAGCTGAAGGAAGACCTCAACGCCGCGATCAAGGAGCGCGACGAGCTCCGCTCCTCGACGCTCCGGCTGACGCTCACCGCGATCACCAAGGAGGAGGTCGCGGGGAAGGAGAAGCGCGAGCTCTCCGACGACGAGGTGCAGAAGGTGATCACCCGCGAGGCGAAGAAGCGCCGTGAGGCGGCCGAGGCCTTCGCGCAGGGCGGTCGCGCCGAGAGCGCGGAGCGGGAGAAGGCGGAGGGCGAGGTGCTCGCCGCGTACCTGCCGAAGCAGCTCAGCGACGACGAGCTGAACCGGATCGTCGCCCAGGCCGTCGAGGAGGCGAAGGCGGCCGGGGCGGAGGGGCCGCGGGCCATGGGCGCGGTCATGAAGATCGTGAACCCGAAGGTCGCGGGCCAGGCCGAGGGCGGCCGCGTCGCCGCGGCGGTCAAGAAGCTGCTCGCCGGCTGACCGACTTCGGGTGCCGGGAACGCCGGGCAGCTGGAAGACCGGGCACCGGGAACGCCGGCTACCGGGAACGCCGGCTACCGGGAACGCCGCCCGCCACCGGAAGCGCCGGCCACCGGAAGCACCGGCCACCAGAAGCCCCCATAACCAAAAGAGCAACGGCCCCTTCACCACCGTACGAAAGACATCCGTACGGCAGGAAGGGGCCGTCCCCGTTTCTCAGGGCGCCGGGTCAGGCGTCAGTCGCGCCCGCCGTTCCCGTTGCCCCCGTTGCCCTGGCCCTGGATGAAGCCCTCCGGGATGGAGAACGTGGGGTCCGGCTCGTCGCCGCCGTTCGTGCCGCCGTCGGTCAGGCCGCCGATGAAGCCGTCGTTGCCGTTGCCGTTGCCGTTGCCGTTCCCATTGCCGTTTCCGTTCCCGTCGCCGCGGTCGCGCTCCGGGTCCGGGATGCTGACGAGGTTGAAGGATTCGACTTCCTTGCCCGACAGGGCGCCGGCCATGGCGTCCTTCCAGATCGGGCCGGGGACCTCACCGCCGTAGACGAGCGGGCGGAAGACGCCGCCGATCGTGATGTTCTTCATCTTGACCTTCTGGGTGGCGCTGCCGACCCAGACGGCGCCCGACATGTTCGGCGTGTAGCCGACGAACCAGGCGTTCCTCCGCTCGTCCGTCGTACCCGTCTTACCGGCGCTCTCGCGGTCCGTCAGGCCGGCCTGCCGGCCCGTACCGGAGTCGACCACGCCGCGCAGCAGCGTGTTCACCGTGTCGGCGGTCTTCTCGCTCATCGCCCGCGAGCACGTCGACTTCGGCACCTCCAGTGACTTCCGCTCGTCGCCGACCTTCTGCGTGATCGACTCGATGGCGACCGGGGTGCAGTACATGCCGCGGGAGGCGAAGGCGGCGTACGCGCTCGCCATCGTCAGCGGGGACAGGCCCACCGAGCCGAGGGCGATGGCGGGCCGCTCGGGCAGCTTGGTGCCGTTGCCCTGCCGGACCTGCAGCTTGTCCGTCATGTTGACCACGGGGCACAGGCCGATGTCGGAAATCATCTGCACGAAGTAGGTGTTGACCGACTTGGCCATCGCCTCCTTCAGCCGGTAGGGGCCGACTTCCGACTCGGTCTCGTTCTCGACCTTGTCGCCGTCCCGGTTGGTCCACGGACTGCTGTCGCACGTCTGGACCGGGCTCGGGTACTCCATCTCGTACGGCGACGAGTACTCCTGCGTGGGCGGCCGGCCCTCCTCCAGCGCGGCCGCCGCCACGAACGGCTTGAACGTCGAACCGGTCGGGAAGCCGAAGTTGGAGCCGCCCATGGCCGCGTCGACCGAGTAGTTGTACTCGGTCTCGTTCTTGCCGTAGCCGAACGGCTTCGACTGGCCCATCGCGACGATCTTGCCGGTGCCCGGCTCGACCAGGGTGGCCGCCGCGGCGACCTTGTCGTCCTGGTTGACGTGGTCCTTGAGTGACTCCTCGACCGAGTTCTGCGCCTGCGGGTCGAGTGTCGTACGGATCGTCAGGCCGCCCTGGTTCCAGATCTTCGCCCGCTCCTCGCGGGTCTTGCCGAAGACCGGGTCGCTGCGGAAGACCCGCTCGATGTACTTGCAGAAGAAGCTGGCGCCCTGGACCGCCGTGATGCAGCCGTTCTTGGGCCGGCTGATCTTCAGGCCAAGCGGCTGCTTCATCGCCTCGGCGGCCTCGGCCCGCGAGACGTCGCCGACCTCGGCCATGCGCTGCAGCACGATGTTGCGCCGCTTGGTGGCCTCCGCCTCGTCGTTGACCGGGTCGTACCGGCTGGGCGACTGGACGATGCCCGCGAGCAGCGCCGACTCCTGGAGGTTGAGGTCCTTGGCGTGCTTGGAGAAGTAGCGCTGGGCGGCGGCCTCGACGCCGTAGGCCTGCTGGCCGAAGAACGTGATGTTCAGGTAGTTCTCGAGGATCTTCTTCTTGCCGAGCTCCTCCTCGACCTGGATCGCGTACTTCAGCTCCTGAAACTTGCGGCCGATGGTCTGCTGGGTGGCCTGCGCGACCTTCGTCGGGTCGTCACCGGCCTCCTCGACGAAGACGTTCTTCACGTACTGCTGCGTGAGCGTGGAGGCGCCCTGGGAGACGCCGCCGCTCTGCGCGTTCTTGTTGAGCGCGCGCAGGACGCCCTTCAGGTCGACCGCGCCGTGCTGGTAGAAGCGCGAGTCCTCGATCGCGACGATCGCCTTCTGCATGAACGGCGACATGTTCTTGAGGCTGACGACCGTACGGTCCCGTGAGTAGACCGTGGCGAGCTGGCCGCCGTCGGCGTCGAGGATCGTGGTGCGCTGGCTCAGCGGCGGCGTCTTGAGTTGGGCCGGGAGCTCGTCGAAGCTCTCCACCGACCCCTTGGCCGCGAGGCCGAGCGCACCGGCCGCGGGCAGCGCGATGCCGGCCATGACGGCTCCCGCGAGCACACTGACACCGAGGAACTTGGCGGCCTGCTGTGTAGAGGACAGACCACCGCCCGAACGCTTCTTTGGCATAGGGGCAGCCTACGTTCTCATTCGCCGGACACGCGTACAGGCCTTGGCCTAAGCTGCTCTCAACTGTCACAGCTGTAGGGCCACGTATCAATACGTCCGGCGACCCCGAATCGTTCCGGTCGTTCCCCAACTTTTTTGATGGGGACGTGTCCGAATCCGCCTTGTGTGTCACCTGGCGCCCGTTGTGACGCTGCACAAGTGTCCTGGTTTGCCGGGATAGTTATGTATGTCGCCAGCTCACTCCCCCGGGTGATCTGCCGCTTACGCATAGTCCGTTCGGGCCATTCAAGATTGGGCCCGAAGGGGGTGTTGCGCTGTGCCCGCCTTCCGTAACGTCCTCAACTGGCGGCGGTGAATATGCCGCTGCCGCCGTGGGGGAGCCTCGATTCGGGAGAGGACGGCGCCGGTATGGGCTGGGTAACCGACTGGAGTGCGCAGGCGGCCTGCCGCACTACCGATCCGGATGAACTGTTCGTTCAAGGAGCAGCGCAGAACAGGGCCAAGGCGGTGTGCACCGGCTGCCCGGTGCGCACGGAGTGCCTCGCCGACGCGCTCGACAACCGCGTCGAGTTCGGCGTGTGGGGAGGGATGACGGAGCGGGAACGCCGGGCACTGCTGCGCCGGCGGCCGACCGTCACCTCGTGGCGCAGGCTGCTCGAGACCGCGCGTACGGAGTATGAGCGGGGGGTCGGCATTGTGCCTCTCGACGACGACGAGATGTACGAGAACTACGCGGCGGTGGGCTGAGGTCTTCGGGGCGCGGTTGAGCTGAGGGCTGAGGTCTTCGGGGCGCGATTGAGCTGAGGGGGTGCCCTCAGGCGCCCGTGTCGGGCTCCGGCAGTTCCGGTTGGGCTGCCGCGAGTCGGTTTCCGATGTCCCGCAGGCCCGCGAGGTCGTGTACGTCGCCGGGCAGCGCGGCCACTTCGGCCACCGCCACTTCGGGGTGCAGCGAGGTGAAGCGGTCACGCGTGCGCTGCTCGCGGGAGAGCAGCCGCATGCGCTCGGCGTGCAGCCTCAGCAGGCCGGCTGTGAGTTGTTCGACGGTCCGCTCCTGTTCCGTGTCCTCCCTGTCCTCCGTGGCGGCGGGGGAGCCTTCGTCGGGAGCGGGAGATTCGGAAGCGGACGATTCTGAACTGCCGTGCGTGTCGGGAGAGTTACGAAGTACTGCTTTCCCGTCCCCCTGATCCACAATGCGGGGCTCTTCAAGATTTTCCGCGGCGGCGAGCGCCCGCTCGGCCGACAGCCGGTCGGCGCCGCTGCCGTGGACCCGGTTGAGCACCAGACCGGCGAGCGGCATGTCCTCGGCGGCCAGCCGCTCCACGAAGTACGCCGCCTCCCGCAGCGCGTCCCGCTCCGGCGCCGCGACCACCAGGAATGCCGTGCCGGGCGCCTGGAGCAGCTTGTACGTCGCGTCCGCGCGCGTGCGGAATCCGCCGAAGGTCGTGTCCATCGCGGCCACGAACGTCTGTACGTCCTTCAGGAGCTGTCCGCCGAGCAGCTTGCCGAGAGTGCCGGTCATCATCGACATGCCGACGTTCAGGAACTTCATCCCGGCGCGGCCGCCCAGCTTTGCCGGGGCCGTCAGCAGCCGGATCAGTCGGCCGTCCAGGAAGGAGCCGAGCCGCTTGGGGGCGTCCAGGAAGTCCAGCGCCGAGCGGGACGGGGGCGTGTCGACGACGATCAGGTCCCACTCGTCCCTGGCCCGCAGCTGGCCCAGCTTCTCCATCGCCATGTACTCCTGCGTGCCCGCGAAGCCCGCCGAGAGCGACTGGTAGAAGGGGTTGCCCAGGATCGCGGCCGCCCGCTCCGGGTCCGCGTGCGCCTCGACGATCTCGTCGAAGGTGCGCTTCATGTCGAGCATCATGGCGTGCAGTTCGCCGCCCGCCCGTCGCCCACCGCCACCCTCAACCGAATCGCCGCGCGATGCCCCTCCTCGGTCGTCGACGCCCTTGACCTTGCGCGGGGTGTTGTCCAGCGAGTCGATGCCCATCGACTGGGCGAGCCTGCGGGCCGGGTCGATGGTGAGGACGACCACCTTGCGGCCCCGCTCGGCTGCGCGCAGTCCGAGGGCAGCTGCGGTGGTGGTTTTGCCGACTCCGCCGGAGCCGCAGCACACGATGATGCGGGTTTTGGGGTCGTCGAGGAGGGGGTCGAGGTCCAGTAGGCGCGTGGGGGAGAGGTGGTGCGGGTGGTGGGGTTGGTGAGATTGGTTGGGGTGGCGGGCGTGGTCGTGTGGGGGTGCGGGGTCGTGGGCTCGGGTCGGGTCGGGTTGGAGTGCGGGGGCAGGTGAGTGGGACGGGTTGTGCCGGGGTGTGGTGTCGTGTTTGTCCGGGCTCATGACATCCCCTGTTCCCGCAGCTCGGTGGCCAGTTCGTACAGACCCGCCAGGTCCATTCCCTCGGCGAGCAGCGGCAGTTCGTGCAGCGGCAGGCCGAGCTCGCTCAGGACGCCCCGCTGCTCGTGCTCCAGCGCGTACCGCTCGGCGTACTCGTCGGCCTGTTCGACGAGCGGATCCACCAGCCGCTCGGCGTGCCCGCCGCGGCGCGCTCCGCCGAGCCCGGCGGACGACAGTGCCCGGGCGACAGAGGAACGCGGCACGGTGCGTACGAGTTCCAGGTCGGCCGCGTCCAACACCTCAGGCCGCACCATGTTCACGATGATCCGCCCGACCGGCAGCCGCGCCGCCCGCAGCTCGGCGATCCCGTCCGCGGTCTCCTGGACGGGCATCTCCTCGAGGAGCGTCACCAGATGAACCGACGTCTCCGCCGACTTCAGCACCCGCATCACGGCCTGCGCCTGATTATGTATCGGGCCGATCTTGGCGAGGCCCGCGACCTCGTCGTTGACGTTGAGGAAGCGGGTGATGCGGCCGGTGGGGGGTGCGTCCATGACGACGTAGTCGTAGGCGAACCGGCCTGACTTCTCCTTGCGGCGCACGGCCTCGCACGCCTTGCCGGTGAGGAGTACGTCCCTGAGGCCGGGCGCGATGGTGGTCGCGAAGTCGATCGCGCCGAGCTTCTTCAGGGCCCGGCCCGCGCCGCCCAGCTTGTAGAACATCTGGAGGTAGTCCAGAAGGGCCAGTTCGGGGTCGATGGCGAGGGCGTACACCTCCCCGCCCCCGGGAGCGACGGCGATCTTCCGCTCCTCATAAGGCAGCGCTTCCGTTTCGAAGAGCTGCGCGATGCCCTGCCTGCCCTCGACCTCGACGAGAAGCGTCCGCTTCCCTTCCGTCGCGAGGGCCAGCGCGAGGGCCGCGGCGACCGTCGTCTTACCGGTCCCGCCCTTGCCGCTGACGACCTGGAGCCTGCTCACGTATTCGAGCGTAACCAGTCCGTGCGCGGGCTAAGCGGGAGGCTGTGGATAACGTGGCTGCGGTCGGCTGTCCGGCTGGTGCGAAGACCCGCGCGAAGGCCCGTGCGGAGGCCCGCGAAGACCCGTGCGAAGACCCGTGCGAAGGCCCGTGCGGGGCAGCGGCGGGCAGCGGCTAGAGTCGGCCGCATGACCAAGTGGGAATACGTCACCGTGCCGCTGCTCGTCCACGCCACGAAGCAGATCCTGGACAACTGGGGCGAGGACGGCTGGGAGCTCGTCCAGGTCGTACCCGGGCCGAATCCCGAGCAGCTCGTGGCCTACCTGAAGCGGGAGAAGCAGGCGTGAGCGCGGTGGAGGCTCGGTTGGCGGAGCTGGGCCTGACTCTGCCGGAGGTCGTGCCGCCGCTTGCCGCGTACCAGCCGGCTGTGCGGTCGGGGGTCTACGTCTACACCTCCGGCCAGCTTCCCATGGTGGAGGGCAAGCTGCCGGTCAGCGGCAAGGTGGGGGCGGAGGTCACGGCGGAGGAGGCCAAGGAGCTGGCGCGTACGTGTGCGCTGAACGCCCTGGCTGCCGTGAAGTCCGTCGCGGGTGACCTGGATCGGGTGGCGCGGGTGGTGAAGGTCGTCGGCTTCGTCGCCTCGGCCTCTGACTTCACCGGGCAGCCGGGTGTGGTGAACGGCGCGAGCGAGTTGCTGGGCGAGGTCCTCGGCGACAAGGGCGTGCACGCGCGGAGCGCGGTGGGCGTGGCGGTGCTGCCGCTGGATGCGCCTGTGGAGGTTGAGGTTCAGGTGGAGCTGGTGGGGGAGTAGCTCAGACCCCGGCTGTCCCGACCCCTGACGACCAGCAACCGGTCACTCTCGAACATCAGCGCACCAAGAGATAGCCTCCGCCCATGGCAAACGGGCAGTGGTACCCCCCGGAGTGGCCGGACCGCATCCGCGCCCTCACGGACGGCACCCTCACGCCGGTGTCCCCCAAGAGAGCGGCCACCGTGATGCTCCTCCGGGACACCGACGCCGGCCCCGTCGTCCACATGCTGCGCAGACGCGCCTCCATGGCCTTCGCCGGAGGCGCGTACGCCTACCCGGGCGGGGGCGTGGACCCCCGCGACGACGACCTCCACGTCCGCTGGGCGGGCCCCACGCGCGCGTGGTGGGCGGACAGGCTCGGCGTGGACGAGACCGCGGCCCAGGCGATCGTCTGCGCGGCCGTACGTGAGACGTACGAGGAGGCAGGCGTCCTCCTCGCCGGCCCGACCCCCGACTCCGTGGTCGGCGACACCACGGGCGCGGAGTGGGAGGCCGATCGTGCGGCCCTGGTCGACCGTGAGCTGTCCTTCGCCGAGTTCCTGGACCGACGCGGACTGGTGCTGCGATCGGATCTGCTGGGTGCCTGGACCCGCTGGATCACCCCCGAGTTCGAGGCCCGCCGCTACGACACGTGGTTCTTCGTGGCAGCGCTCCCCGAGGGGCAGCGCACGCGTAACGCCTCCACGGAGGCCGACCGTACGGTGTGGATCCGGCCGGGAGACGCGGCAGCCTCGTACGACAAGGGCGAGCTGCTGATGATGCCGCCCACCATCGCGACCCTGCGCCAGCTGACGTCGTACGGCACGGCCGTCGAGGCGCTCGCCGCGGCTCCTGGACGTGATCTGACGCCCGTCCTGGCGCGGGCGCGTCTGGAGGACGGCGAGATCGTGCTGTCCTGGCCCGGGCACGACGAGTTCACCAAGCACATCCCGACCGGTGGAGCCCCCGCATGACGGACGCCGCAGCCCTTCCCGGCCAGCCACGGGGCGGGGTCCTCTCGGGCCCCGCCACCCCCCGGGCCGTCAACGTCCTCGCGCCCAACGCCTCCGCGATGACCCTGGACGGGACGAACACCTGGATCCTGTCCGAGCCCGACGCCGAGTTGGCCGTGGTGGTGGACCCCGGGCCGTTGGACGAGGGCCATCTGCGCCACGTCGTCGACACCGCCGAGCAGGCCGGCAAGCGTGTCGCCCTCACCCTGCTGACGCACGGCCACCCGGACCACGCCGAGGGCGCCGGCCGCTTCGCCGAGTTGACCGGCACGAAGGTGCGGGCCCTGGACCCGGCGCTGCGGCTGGGGGACGAAGGGCTGGGCGCCGGGGACGTGGTGCGCGTCGGGGGCCTGGAGCTGAGGGTCGTACCGACCCCGGGGCACACCGCGGACTCCCTGTGCTTCCATCTCCCGGCCGATCAGGCGGTCCTGACCGGTGACACGATCCTGGGACGCGGTACGACGGTCGTGGCGCACCCCGACGGCCGCCTCGGCGACTATCTGGACTCACTGCGGCGGCTCAGGTCCCTCACGGTCGACGACGGCGTGCACACGGTGCTCCCGGGCCACGGGCCCGTCCTGGAGGACGCCCAGGGCGCCGTCGAGTTCTACCTCGCCCACCGCGCCCACCGGCTCGCCCAGGTCGAGACGGCCGTAGAGGACGGCTACCGGACGCCCGCCGAGGTCGTCGCCCATGTGTACGCGGACGTGGACCGCTCCCTGTGGCCCGCGGCGGAGCTGTCGGTGCGGGCGCAGCTGGAGTACCTGGAGGAGCACGGGCTGATCTAGGGGCGCGGTGCTTCGACGTCGTGCACGCGCGCGTGTGCCGCGCGGAATCGACGGTACGCCCGGGGCCGGCAGCCCCCAGGCTGTACGACCGGCGTCAGCGCGACCTCTTCGCCAGCCGCTCGACGTCCAGCAGGATCACGGCCCGTGCCTCCAGGCGGAGCCACCCGCGCTGGGCGAAGTCGGCCAGGGCCTTGTTCACCGTCTCGCGGGACGCGCCGACCAGCTGGGCCAGTTCCTCCTGCGTGAGGTCGTGGACGACGTGGATGCCCTCCTCGGACTGCACGCCGAAGCGGCGGGACAGGTCGAGGAGCGCGCGGGCCACGCGGCCGGGGACGTCGGAGAAGACCAGGTCGGACATCGCGTCGTTGGTGCGGCGCAGTCGGCGGGCGACGGCGCGCAGCAGCGCGGTGGCCACCTCGGGGCGGGCGTTCAGCCAGGGCTGGAGGTCGCCGTGGCCGAGGCCGAGCAGCTTGACCTCGGTCAGCGCGGTGGCGGTCGCGGTGCGCGGGCCCGGGTCGAAGAGCGACAGTTCGCCGATGAGCTCGCCGGGGCCGACCACGGCCAGCATGTTCTCGCGGCCGTCGGGTGACGTGCGGTGAAGCTTGACCTTGCCTTCGGTGACGACGTAGAGCCGGTCTCCGGGGTCGCCCTCGTGGAAGAGCGAGTCGCCGCGTGCGAGGGTCACCTCACTCATGGAGGCGCGGAGCTCCGCGGACTGCTCGTCGTCGAGAGCCGCGAAGAGCGGGTTGCGCCGCAGGACGTCGTCCACGAGTTCTCTCCTTGTCGACCTGCTCAGGGGATCTTGCTCCCCTACGTACCAGGGGACCGTGCTCCCCATTTTGCCGGACGGTCCAAACAGTGTGATCTGTCACAAGGATGCCGCACAGGTGTCCCGGGGTAGGCGGCAGGGGTCCAATTGAGGGCCGATCTCCAGGGTCCGGGGCGGATGTCAGTGCCGGGCTTTAGTCTGGCCGGGTGTCCAAATCGCCGGTAGAGCACAGGTCCAAGGGGGCTGGGCGGGTGGTTGTACGTCGAGATTCCGCTGTGGGCGAACAGGACCCGGGCGGAGGGAGGAAAGCGGCGAAAGCGGCGAAGAAGGCTCCCGTGAAGAAGACCGCCTCGGTGAAGAAGGCGACCGTCGCGCCCAAGAAGGCCGCGGTCGCGGTCGAGAAGGCCGCCCCCGTGAAGGTCGTCGCGACGAAGCCGCCGAAGGGCGAGTCGCGTACGGCCCTGGTTCGCCGCGCCCGCCGGATCAACCGCGAGCTCGCCGAGGTCTACCCGTACGCACACCCGGAGCTGGACTTCGACAACCCCTTCCAGCTGATCGTCGCCACGGTCCTGTCGGCCCAGACCACCGACCTCAGGGTCAACCAGACGACGCCCGCCCTCTTCGCCAAGTACCCCACGCCCGAGGATCTGGCCGCCGCCAATCCGGAGGAGGTCGAGGAGATCCTCCGGCCGTGCGGGTTCTTCCGGGCCAAGACCAGGTCCGTCATAGGGCTCTCCAAGGCCCTGGTGGAGAACCACGGCGGCGAGGTCCCCGGCCGCCTCGAAGACCTCGTCAAGCTGCCCGGCGTCGGCCGCAAGACCGCCTTCGTCGTGATGGGCAACGCGTTCGGGCGGCCCGGAATCACCGTGGACACCCACTTCCAGCGGCTGGTGCGGCGCTGGCAGTGGACCGAGGAGACCGACCCGGACAAGATCGAGGCCGCCGTCGGCGCGCTCTTCCCCAAGAGCGACTGGACGGACCTCTCGCACCACGTGATCTGGCACGGCCGCCGCATCTGCCACGCCCGCAAGCCCGCCTGCGGCGCCTGCCCCATCGCCCCGCTCTGCCCGGCGTACGGCGAGGGCGAGACGGATCCGGAGAAGGCGAAGAAGCTCCTGAAGTACGAGAAGGGGGGCTTCCCGGGCCAGCGCCTGAAGCCCCCGCAGGCCTATCTGGACGCGGGCGGGAAACCCGCGCCCCCGTTGGGGGCCGGATGAGCCGCTCTTGGGTGCGTTCCCAGGAACGATCTCTGGGCCGCCGGCCGTTGGATCCAGCAGAACGACGGGGGTGGCGATGACGCAGGCGAGCAACACACAGGGCGGGCCGGTGACGCTCAGCAAGGAGGGCCTGCCCGCATGGCTGGACCCGGTGGTGCGCGTCGTCGAGACGGTCGAGCCACTGCAGCTGAGCCGTTTTCTGCCGCCGGAGGACGGGGCGGGGCGACAGTCCGCCGTGCTCGTCCTCTTCGGTGAGGGTGAGCGCGGGCCGGAGCTGCTGCTGATGGAGCGGGCGAGCTCCCTGCGGTCGCATGCCGGGCAGCCTTCCTTCCCGGGCGGCGCGCTCGATCCGGAGGACGGCGACCCGAAGGCCGACGGACCGCTCCGGGCCGCCCTGCGCGAGGCCGAGGAGGAGACCGGGCTCGACCCCGCCGGCGTCCAGCTCTTCGGCGTGCTGCCCGCGCTGTACATCCCGGTCAGCGGGTTCGTCGTGACACCCGTGATGGGCTGGTGGCGCGCGCCGAGTCCGGTAGGGGTCGTGGATCCGAACGAGACCGCTCGGGTCTTCACCGTTCCCGTGGCGGATCTCACGGATCCCGACAACCGCGCCACGACCGTTCACCCCAGGGGGCACCGAGGTCCGGCATTTCTGGTCGAATCGGCCCTGGTGTGGGGTTTCACGGCCGGAATCATCGACCGCCTGCTCCATTTCGCGGGCTGGGAGCGGCCCTGGGACCGGGGCAAGGAGGTCCCGCTCGACTGGCACGCATGACAGGGTGATCTCCGTACTGTGTCTTTCCGGGGGCCGTGACATCCACGGCTCCGCCGCGGGGCCCCTGGACCTCCGGCTGCCGACGTGTGGTGACCGCAAGTGATGAGGCGAGGCTTGAACCGGTGAACGTGCTGGACATCCTGTTGCTGGTCGCCGCCGTGTGGTTCGCGATCGTCGGCTATCGCCAGGGCTTCGTCGTCGGCATCCTGTCGGTGATCGGCTTCCTGGGCGGCGGACTCGTCGCGGTCTACTTGCTGCCCGTCATCTGGGACGCGCTGACCGACAACGCCGAGGTCGGCACGACCGCCGCCGTCGTCGCGGTCGTCGTCGTCATCGTCTGCGCCTCCGTCGGCCAGGCCCTGACCACCCACCTCGGCAGCAAGCTGCGCCGGTACATCACCTGGTCCCCGGCCCGCGCCCTGGACGCCACCGGCGGCGCGCTGGTCAACGTCGTGGCGATGCTGCTGGTCGCCTGGCTGATCGGCTCCGCCCTCGCGGGCACCACCCTGCCGACGCTCGGCAAGGAGGTCCGCAGCTCCAAGGTGCTGCTCGGCGTGTCCCGGGTGCTGCCCGCACAGGCCGACACCTGGTTCGCGGACTTCTCCTCGGTCCTCGCGCAGAACGGCTTCCCGCAGGTCTTCAGCCCGTTCTCGAACGAGCCGATCACCGACGTACAACCGCCCGACCCCGCTCTGGCGAACAGCCCCGTCGCCACGCGCGCGCAGCGTTCCATCGTCAAGGTCATGGGGACCGCCCAGAGTTGCGGCAAGGTCCTGGAGGGCACCGGCTTCGTCTTCGGCGAGCGGCGGGTCATGACCAACGCGCATGTGGTGGGCGGCGTCGACGAACCCACCGTGCAGATAGGCGGCGAGGGCAGGAAGTACGACGCGGCGGTCGTCCTCTACGACTGGGAGCGCGACATCGCCGTACTCGACGTACCCGATCTGAACGCGCCCGCGCTGCAGTTCACCTCCGAGGACGCGGCGGGCGGCGACGGCGCGATCGTCGCGGGCTTCCCGGAGAACGGGGCGTACGACGTGCGGGCCGCTCGTGTGCGCGGGCGCATCACGGCCAACGGCCCGGACATCTACCACCGCGGCACCGTCCGCCGTGACGTCTACTCGCTGTACGCGACCGTCCGCCAGGGCAACTCCGGCGGTCCGCTGCTGACGCCCGAAGGGAAGGTGTACGGCGTGGTCTTCGCGAAGTCCCTCGACGACGCCGAGACCGGGTACGCCCTCACCGCGGACGAGATCCAGCAGGACATCGCCCAGGGCCGCACCGCGAACCAGCGGGTGGACAGCGACAGCTGCGCGCTGTGAACGGGGCGCGTCGGCCGCGTGGGTGACGCGGGACCTCGGAAGGGGTCAGCCGCGAGGGTGACGCAGGCGTACCGAGACCCAGCGGGCCCGGCGGCGCAGAATGCGCGGGATGCCCACCCTCAGGTCCGTGCCGCCCGGCATCTGCGGGGCACCGCCTCGCTGGTGGGAGCTCAGGCCTCCGGCCGAGCGTCGATTGCGTGCTGCGTCACTGTAGTCGTGCGTCCAGCCCATACCCCGACGTCTGCCCCTGCCCCAAGGTCGATAACCGCTCCCACGCCCCCCAATTGGCCTATGCGCCAGGCAATTGGCTGTTCGTAGTACATGTGTTCAGGTTCGGATACCGGGCGCATCGGCGCGGTCACCGATCGGGTTCGGGGTCTTTCAGCCAGTTGACCAGTTCCGTGGAGAGGGCGACCGGATCCTCTTCCTGTGGGCTGTGCCTTCCCGGGGGCTGTGACATCAGCGGCTCGGCCGCGGGCCCCCGGACTCCCAGCCGCGCTCGGCGCAGCCGCGCTTCACCGGTCCGGCTCGGGATCCTTGAGCCAGTTGACCAACTCGGCGGAGAAGGCCGCTGGATCCTCTTCATGTGGGAAGTGTCCGAGCCCGTCGAACAGCCGCCAGCGGTACGGCGCTTCGACGTACTCGCCGGAGCCGGCCGCGCTGCGGGTGCGCATCACCGGGTCGAGCGAACCGTGCAGGTGGAGGGTCGGCACCCGCACCGGTCGCTTCATGCGCCGGTTGAACTGGATGCCGTCCGGGCGGGCCATCGACCGGACCATCCATCGGTACGGCTCGATCGAGCAGTGCGCGGTCGACGGGATGCAGATCGCACGGCGGTACGTCTGGACCGCCTCGTCGTCCGGCAGGCGCGGGCCGGACCAGTCCCGGATGAGGCGGGCGACGAGCGCGCCGTCGTCCGCGGTGAGCTGGCGCTCCGGGACCCAGGGGCGCTGGAACCCCCAGATGTAGGAACCCGCGCGGGTCTGCTTGACGTCCGAGAGCATCGCCGAGCGCCAGCGCCGGGGATGCGGCATCGACGCCACCGCGAGCCGCCGTACCAGCTTCGGGCGCATCGCGGCCGCCGTCCACGCCAGATAGCCGCCCAGGTCGTGGCCGACCAGCGCGGCGTCCGGCTCACCGAGGGAGCGGATCACGCCGGTGATGTCGAGAGCGAGGTTGGCGGGGTCGTAACCGCGCGGGGTGCGGTCGCTGCCACCGACGCCGCGCAGGTCCATGGCGACGGCCCTGAAGCCCGCGTCGGCGAGCGCGGTGAGCTGGTGCCGCCAGGTCCACCAGAACTGCGGGAAGCCGTGCAGCAGCAGCACCAGCGGCCCGTCGCCCACCTCGGCGATGTGGAAGCGCGCGCCGTTGGCGGCGACCTCCCGGTGCGTCCAGGGGCCGTCCGGTCGTACGACCGAGGCGGGTTGCGCCGAAGGGGTGGCGGGATCCGTCATGAGGACGAGCGTGCCACAGCCTCGATGGCCTTCGCGTTACGGACCCGCTCCTCCAGCACCTTGTTGTCCGTGTCCGGCCGCGGGTGCGGCTTCGCCTTCTGCAGGACGCCCGCCGTCTGCTTCACCGAGGCGGCGACCTTCTGCGGGCCCTTGCCCTTCTTCGCCTTCTTCGCGAAGACCACGCCGATGAGCGCGAGGACGACCGCGAGGAGCACGTTCGCCGCGAAGGACAGCAGGAAGCAGATCGCGAGGTTCCAGTCGGTCCAGGTCCGGATGCCGTACGCCAGCGCGAAGTTGAGCATCGGCAGGGAGAACACCAGGACCGCGCCGGCCACCATGAACGCGCCGCCGCTCGTCGCGCCGCGCTTGACGTCCTGCTTGAGCTGCGCCTTCGCCAGCGCGATCTCGTCGTGCACCAGCGCCGACATCTCGGTCGTCGCGGAGGCGAACAGCTGGCCGATGCTGCGTTCGGCGCCGACCGGGCTGCCGTCGGGTGCGCTCATCGCGTTCTCCCTTTTCTGCTGTCGTGCCTGACTTAGGGACGATCCATTTGTACCGTCCCGTCAGATCATGCCGGACGGTCGTTCTCCTCGCCTGCCCCGCCCGTCACTTCGGCAAGCGCGCGTCGCTCGGCGGCCTTCACCTCGGCCAACCGGCGGTGCTCGGCGGCCTTGCGGTCGTAGATGTCGGCCATCCGCAGGTGGTACGCCGGGTCGTCCTCCTCGTAGATGTCCGGGATGCCGTCGAGGTCCTCGTCGCGCTCCTCGGCCTCGCACAGCCTGCGGTACTTGGCGTTCCGTATCTTCAGCAGGACGCTCGCGACGAGGGCCGCGATGAGCGAGCCCATCAGTACGGCGGCCTTGACCTCGTCCGTGAGGGCCGCGTCGCCCTCGAAGGCGAGCTCGCCGATGAGCAGCGACACGGTGAAGCCGATGCCGGCCAGCGTCGCCACCGCGAACACGTCCGCCCACTGGAGGTCGTCGCTGAGCGAGGCCCGGGTGAAGCGGGCCGTGAGCCACGTGCCGCCGAAGATGCCGAGCGCCTTGCCGACGACGAGACCGAGGACCACGCCGAGGGTCTCCGGCCTGGTGAACACGTGGCCGAGTGCGCCGCCGGAGATCGAGACACCCGCGCTGAACAGCGCGAACAGCGGCACGGCCAGGCCCGCCGACAGCGGTCGTACGAGGTGCTCGATGTGCTCGCCGGGGGAGTGCGCCTCGCCCTCGTGGCGGTGGCAGCGCAGCATCAGGCCCATGGCGACGCCCGCGATGGTGGCGTGGACGCCGCTGTTGTACATCAGCGCCCAGATGACGAGCGCGAGCGGGAGGTACACGTACCAGCCGCGTACGCCCTTCCTCAGCAGCAGCCAGAAGACCGCCAGGCCGGCTACCGCGCCGCCGAGCGCGGCGAAGTCGATCGTGTCGGTGAAGAAGACCGCGATGATCAGGATCGCGAACAGGTCGTCCACGACGGCGAGCGTCAGAAGGAAGGCGCGCAGCGCGCTCGGCAGGGACGTGCCGATGACGGCGAGCACCGCCAGCGCGAAGGCGATGTCGGTGGCGGTGGGGACGGCCCAGCCTTGGAGCGATCCGCCGCCGGTGACGTTGGTGAGGGTGTAGACGAGCGCCGGTACGGCCATCCCGCACAGGGCCGCGACCACCGGCAGTACGGCCGCCTTGGGGTCCTTGAGGTCACCAGCGACCAGCTCGCGCTTGAGCTCGATGCCGGCGACGAAGAAGAAGATCGCCAGGAGTCCGTCGGCGGCCCAGTGCGCGACCGACAGGTCCAGGCCCAGGGCATCGGGGCCGAGGTGGAAGTGGCTGACGCTGTCGTAGCTGTCGTGCAGCGCGGGTATGTTCGCCCAGATCAGCGCGGTGACCGCGGCGATCAGCAGCAGCACGCCGCCGACGGTCTCGGTGCGCAGCGCGTCCGCGACGAAGGTCCGCTCGGGGAGGGACAGACGTCCGAAGGCCTTGCGGGCGGGGGTGGGGCGGGGCGCGGACACGGCGGGGACCTCCGGTCGGTGGGCAGTATTGAGCACATGCCGACCAGACTTCCCGGCGCACCTGTTTGGTTAGCTTACCTAATATGCGCGAAGAGGAATCCGATGATCCTCACGTTAGGTGCGAAAGGGGCACCCGGCGTGCTGGTCACCGGGTGCCCCTCATGGCCGTACGTACTCTCAGTCCTCGCTCGGAGCCGCCGGCAGCTTCGCCTGGATGAGGTCCATCACGGTCGAGTCCGTCAGCGTCGTCACGTCACCGAGCTGGCGGTTCTCGGCGACGTCCCGCAGCAGCCGGCGCATGATCTTGCCGGAGCGGGTCTTCGGCAGCTCGGCCACCGGCAGGATCCGCTTGGGCTTGGCGATCGGGCCGAGGGTGGCGCCGACATGGTTGCGCAGGTCGCCCACCAGGGTCTCGGTCTCCGCCGCCGTGCCGCGCAGGATGACGAAGGCGACGATCGCCTGGCCCGTCGTCTCGTCCGCGGCGCCCACCACGGCCGCCTCGGCGACCGACGGGTGGGAGACGAGCGCCGACTCGACCTCGGTGGTGGAGATGTTGTGCCCGGACACGAGCATCACGTCGTCCACCCGGCCCAGCAGCCAGATGTCGCCGTCGTCGTCCTTCTTCGCGCCGTCGCCGGCGAAGTACTTGCCCTCGAAGCGCGACCAGTACGTGTCGAGGAACCGCTGGTCGTCGCCCCAGATGGTGCGCAGCATCGACGGCCACGGCTCGGTGAGGACCAGGTAGCCGCCACCGCCGTTGGGCACCTCGTTCGCCTCATCGTCGACGACGGTCGCGGAGATGCCGGGCAGCGGCGTCTGCGCGGACCCCGGCTTGGTGTGTGTCACGCCCGGCAGCGGCGAGATCATCATCGCGCCGGTCTCGGTCTGCCACCAGGTGTCGACGATGGGGGTCCTGTCCGCGCCGATGTGCTTGCGGTACCAGATCCACGCCTCGGGGTTGATCGGCTCACCCACCGACCCCAGCACGCGCAGGCTGCTGAGGTCGAATTTCGCGGGGATGTCGTCGCCCCACTTCATGAACGTACGGATGGCCGTGGGCGCGGTGTACAGGATGCTGACCTTGTACTTCTGCACGATCTCCCAGAACCGGCCCTGGTGCGGGGTGTCCGGCGTGCCCTCGTACATGACCTGGGTGGCGCCGTTCGCCAGCGGCCCGTAGACGATGTACGAGTGCCCGGTGACCCAGCCGACGTCGGCGGTGCACCAGTACACGTCGGTCTCCGGCTTGAGGTCGAAGACGGCGTGGTGGGTGTATGCGACCTGCGTGAGGTAGCCGCCGGAGGTATGCAGGATGCCCTTCGGCTTACCCGTCGTACCGGACGTGTACAGGATGAAGAGCGGGTGCTCGGCCTCGAACGCCTCGGGTGTGTGCTCGGCGGACTGCCGCTCGACGATCTCGTGCCACCACACGTCGCGGCTGTCGTTCCAGGCGACCTCCTGGCCGGTACGGCGGACCACGAGCACGTGCTCGACGTTGCCGGCGCGCTCGACCGCGTCGTCGACGGCCGGCTTGAGCGCGGACGGCTTGCCGCGCCGCCAGCCGCCGTCGGAGGTGATGACGACGCGCGCGTCGGCATCCTGGATGCGGGTCGCGAGAGCGTCCGCCGAGAAGCCGCCGAAGACGACGGAGTGCGCGGCGCCCACGCGGGCGCACGCGAGCATCGCGATCGCCGTCTCGGGGATCATCGGCATGTAGACGGCGACTCGGTCGCCCTTCTGAACTCCCAGCTCCAGCAGGGCGTTCGCGGCCTTGGAGACCTCGTCCTTGAGCTCGGCGTAGGTGATGGTGCGGCTGTCACCGGGCTCGCCCTCGAAGTGGATGGCGACACGGTCGCCGTGCCCCGCCTCCACATGCCGGTCCACGCAGTTGTACGCGACATTGAGCTCGCCGTCCTTGAACCACTTGGCGAACGGCGGGTTCGACCAGTCCAGCGTCTCGGTCGGTTCCTTGGCCCAGGTCAGTCGGCGGGCCTGCGCGGCCCAGAAGCCGAGCCTGTCAGCCTTGGCCTGTTCATACGCCTCCGCGATGACGTTGGCGTTCGCGGCCAGGTCGGCGGGGGGTGCGAACCTGCGCTCTTCACGCAGCAGGTTGGAGAGGGAAGAAGTCTCGCTCATCGTCCCATCTCCTCCCTCAAGTGGTTGGCCAGGCTTTCGTTGCTCACGACATCTGCCTTTCCCAGGGTGTCCGTTGTGTCCCAGGCCACAGCTCATCAGACCGGGGGTGCCGGTGACAAGGGCCGATCCAGAATTGGTTTAGACCTGTCCTGCGGCCTCGTCGTGCCGGTGCCTTCTGTCTCTTTCGGTCTTTCTCGGTCCGCCTCGGTCTGTATCGGTCTCTTTGGTTTCTACGGCCGGGGTCATCCGTACCCACGGACGCCGACCGGACGGAGTTCAGCGGCTGTAACGCCTTTCACACTCCGCCGGTCGGCGGGAGGGCGGCCACAGGGCTCAGGCCGACAGATCAGCCGCCCGCACGTGGTCGAACACCGCGTCCCCGTCCACCTCGGTGAGCAGGTACGCCTGCGCCTCACCCACGTGGAAGTACATCCCGTGCAGCTCCAGCGCCCCGTCCTTGAGGGCCCGGGCGACCGACTCGTGGGCGCGCAAGTGCTCCAACTGCTGGACCACGTTGGTCAGGGAGAGCTGCTCGACCGCGTCGGCGGGTGCCCGCCGGGTCAGCCGGGCCCACGGACGGCTGTCGTCGGCCATGCGCTCCAGGCTGGGCAGCCCGTGCCGCAGCCACCGCCTCAGCGGCGTCCGTGGGCTCCCGGGTTCGGAGCTGAGCAGCGCCTGCATGGCCCCGCACCCGGAGTGCCCGCACACCGTGATGGAACGCACCTCCAGCACATCCACCGCGTACTCGATCGCGGCCGCCACCGAGTCGTCTCCACTCTCCTCGCCGGGTGGCGGGACGAGGTTGCCCACGTTGCGCACCACGAAGAGGTCGCCGGGACCACTGGAGGTGATCATCGACGTGACGAGGCGGGAGTCGGCGCAGGTGAGGAAGAGCTGGGAGGGGCGCTGACCCTCGCGGGCCAGCCGGGCCAGCTCACCCCGCACGAGCGGTGCCGTGTGTCGCTGGAACGCTCTGATGCCACGCGCCAGTTGGTGTGAGCTCGTCTCACCGCCTCTCCTGGGCTCGCCCGGATGTTCGTCGCCAGCCGACAACGCGGACTGCGGGAGCTCGCACTGGTGGTTGCGCCAGGGCGTCCAGGGGCGGCAGCGGCAGCCGGCGCGTCCTGGTGCGAGGTCGGCGGTCGGCTCGCTGGTCCCGCTGCCGGCGAGGCTCTCGGGCTCGGCGATCCGGATCCCGGCGCGGCGGCCGGTCACCTCGACGGAGCCGCCCTGCGCGGTGTGCGTGTTCTGCCAGTCCTGCAGCGACTCGTACGCCGCGTGGTCCATGAACGAGCCGTCCAACTCCACGACGACGTGGGTACCTTGGGGTGCGAGATGCAGGGCCCGGCTGAGCCGCGGGACCGCGAGGAACGTCAACTGTCCTCGGACGTGTACGTAATGGACTCCTTCCTTCTCGTCGTGCGTGATGCGGGTGCGGGCGAGGCGGTGCAGGGAGAGGGCGACGGCCACGGCGATCCCCAGCGTCACGCCCTCCAGGACGCCGAAGAAGACCACGCCGAGTGTGGTGGCGGCGTAGACCAGCACTTCTCGGTGGCGGGTCACCGTGCGGATGTGGTGCAGGGACACCATCTGGATGCCGACGGCCATCACCAGGGCGGCGAGCGAGGCGAGCGGGATGAGCTCCAGGATCGGGACCATCAGCAGCGCGGCGATCACTACGAGAACGCCGTGCAGCATCGTGGAGTTCCGGCTGACGGCACCGGCTTGCACATTCGCCGCACTGCGTACGGCGACGCCCGCGACGGGGAGTCCGCCGAGCGAGCCGGAGACGATGTTGGCGGCGCCCTGTCCGAGCAGTTCGCGGTCCAGGTCGGAGCGTCGGACGCGGGCGGGCAGGCCGGGGCGGCCGGCCACCAGCTTGTCCACGGCGACCGCGCCGAGCAGCGACTGCACGCTGCACACCAGCGTGGTGGTCAGCACGGCGGCGACGAGGCCGAGCACCGGGCCCTCGGGAAGACCGGCCAGGGCGTGGCTGCTCCAGGTCGGCAGGTCGACCTTGGGCAGAGTCAGCCCGGCGAGCGAGGCGGCGGCGGTGGCCCCGGCGACGGCGACGAGCGCGGCCGGGACCTTGCGCAGCAGGCGCCCGACCCGGCCGGGAAGCCGCGGCCAGAGCAGCAGCAGGGCCAGGGTCAGCACGCTCACCGAGACCGCGGCCGGGTGCAGGTCGGCCAACTGGGCGGGCAGAGCGCGGAGGTTGTCGGGGACGGAGCTCTGCGGGGTGCCGCCGAGGACGATGTGCAGCTGGGCGACGGCGATGGTGACGCCGATGCCCGCGAGCATGCCGTGCACGACGGCCGGGCTGACGGCGAGGGCGGAGCGGGCCACGCGCAGGCAGCCGAGGCCGAGTTGGGTGAGACCGGCCAGGACGGTGATGGCGCAGGTCGTCCGCCAGCCGTAGCGGTGGATGAGGTCGGCGGTGACGACCGTGAGCCCGGCGGCGGGGCCGCTGACCTGGAGCGGGGAGCCGCCGAGCCGGCCGGCGACGAGGCCTCCGACGGCGGCGGCGACGAGTCCGGCCTGGAGGGGCGCGCCGGTGGCGAGGGCGATGCCGAGGGACAGGGGAAGGGCGATCAGGAAGACCGCGATCGAGGCCGACACGTCGGCGCCCGCGATGCGGAAGCGGCGGGGCCGGGTCGGCGGCGGGCTGTGGGGCTGGTGGATGCGGAGAGGTTCATCGCGTGTGGGGACGCAGGCTGACATGTTCCCGTCTCCTCCGGGGCGGCGCGGTCGCGGGTGGCGGCCGTGGGTCACGGCGTACAGCGGCGGGATGGATCAACTCTAGGTAAACGAATCGTAATGCAGAGTAAAGGCTGAGCATGGATTTTCCCGGCAAATGGGTCAATCAATCACTCCGATGAGTGAACTGAACTTTTGATCGGCTTGTCGTACTAATTCCTTCTTTTGCTCTATGCGACCTTGGCGGCGCGTCACCAGAAGACGCCACCGGCGTCGGCCCGAGAGAAGGAAGAAGGTGAGCGGGATATGGCCGCCACCCAGAGGATCACCGTGGGCGCCATGGTCGCCGTGGCCTGTGCCGCGTCGCTCGCCGGTTGCGCGATCGGTGCCGACGGCTCCGGGGAAGGTGCGCCCGGCCCGCAGAAGGCCGAGCCGGCCCAGGCGCCGCCCAAGAGCCCGATCCGGCTCATCGGCGACGGCTCCACCGCGTACACCGGAGCGCAGCCGCACCTGCCCAGACCCGAACGCCTCGAGCCCGGCCGGCGGCCCCCGCAGTTCGTGGTGTTCTCCTGGGACGGCGCCGGTGAGGACGGCCAGAAGCTGTTCTCGCACTTCCGCAAGGTCGCCAGAGCGAACAACGCGACGATGACGTACTTCCTGAGCGGCGTGTACCTGCTGCCGGAGGACAAGCGCGACATCTACCGGCCGCCGCAGCACTCACCGGGCCGCTCGGACATCGGCTTCAACGACGAGCAGGGCATCGCCGACACCGTGAAGCAGCTGCGCCTGGCCTGGCTGGAGGGCAACGAGATCGGCACCCACTTCAACGGCCACTTCTGCGGCAGCGGCGGCGGGGTCGGCGAGTGGTCGGTGAAGGAGTGGAAGAGCGAGATCGCCCAGGCGAAGTACTTCGTGAAGTTCTGGAAGACCCACACTGGCCTCAAGGAGGCCGCCCCCCTGCCCTTCGACTACGACAAGGAGCTCATCGGCGCCCGCACCCCCTGCCTGGAGGGCCGGAAGAACTTCATGAAGGCCGCCCGCCAACTCGGCTTCCGCTACGACACCAGCGGGGTCAACAACCAGGTCTGGCCGAAGAAGAGAAATGGCCTGTGGGATCTGTCGATGCAGCTCGTGCCCTTCCCCGGGCACTCCTACGAGCAGCTCACCATGGACTACAACTTCATGATCAACCAGTCGGGCACCAAGACCCAGGGCGACCGCGCCAAGCACGACTTCTGGG
The DNA here is from genome assembly GCF_002291145.1 of Streptomyces sp. SA15. Classification (GTDB taxonomy): domain Bacteria; phylum Actinomycetota; class Actinomycetes; order Streptomycetales; family Streptomycetaceae; genus Streptomyces. The sequence goes on along the minus strand of NZ_NTGE01000099.1, from coordinate 6,717 downwards.
GCGACCAGATGCGCGACGGCCTGCTCATGGGCTTCCATCGCGCCTACTACGGCAACCGCGCGCCCCTGATCATCGGCAACCACTTCGAGTCCTGGAACGGCGGCACCTACATGCGGGCCGTCGAAGAGGTCATCGAGACGGTGTGCACCAAACCCGAGGTGCGCTGCGTGTCCTTCCGGCAACTCGCCGACTGGCTGGACGCCCAGGACCCCAGGACCCTGCACAAGCTGCGTGCCCTGAACGTCGGCGAGGCCCCGCAAGAGGGCTGGGCGTCCTTCCTGTCGGGCCGCCCCGCCCCCGCCCCGAAGGGCGTACCCGGGGCGCCGGCGGCCCGGCCGTAGCCACGCTCACACGGCGGCGGTGACCCCTTCGCCGAGCACGAAGGAGGGGTCGACCTGCGCCGCCAGGTCGGCCCCGGTGCGCTCGTTGCCCCAGGTCTGGGCGTTCTTCAGGTGGAAGTGCACCATCTGGCGCGTGTAGTGCTCCCAGTCACGCAGTTCGTACGTCGCGTCGGCGGCCGTCCGCAACCGGCGCAGGGCCCGGTGGTTGGCGTCCTCCAGGAACTCGAACCGGGGCGGCCGGCCCTTCTCCAGTGCGCGCACCCAGTCCGAGTGTCCCACCGTCACGAGCAGGTCGTCCCCGACTTCGGCGCGGAGGAAGTCGAGGTCGTCCTGGCCGTGCACCTTGTTGCCGACGACCTTCAGGGTGACGCCGTAGTCACTGGCGTACTCCTTGTACTGGCGATAGACGGAGACCCCCCTCCTGGTCGGCTCGGCGACGAGGAACGTGATGTCGAAGCGGGTGAACATGCCGGAGGCGAAGGAGTCCGAGCCCGCCGTCATGTCGACCACGACGTACTCCTCGGGGCCGTCCACCAGGTGGTTCAGGCACAGCTCCACCGCCCCCGTCTTGGAGTGGTAGCAGGCGACCCCAAGGTCGGCGTCGGTGAAGGGGCCGGTGACCATCAAACGGACGGCGCCACCGTCGAGTTCCACTGGCCGGGCGCACGCGTCGTACACCGGATTGTCCTCGCACACCCGCAGCAGCCGGGAGCCCTCGCCGGGCGGGGTCGTCTTGATCATCGTCTCGGCGGAGGCGATGCGCGGGTTGGAGCCGCGCAGGTAGTCCTTGATCAGCGCCAGCCGCTCGCCCATCGCGGGCAGCGCGGCGGCGTCCGCCTCGTCCAGGCCGAGGGCCGGGCCCAGGTGCTGGTTGATGTCGGCGTCGATGGCGACGACCGGCGCGCCGGCGGCCGCGAGGTGACGGATGAACAGGGAGGACAGGGTGGTCTTGCCGCTGCCGCCCTTCCCGACGAAAGCAATTTTCATGTTCACCAAGGGTAGTGGCGACGTAGCCGTGGGTGGCAGGCGTGGGTGAAGAAGACCACTCCTTCGTGGGGTGCGTGCCCGGGCTGCGTAGGGTCGTACTTATGAGTACGACAGGCGCGACCGCCGATCCGCTCGCGGCCCTGGGCTCGCTGCCCGGTGTGCCCGATTCCGTGGAGTCCGTGCGCAAGGCCGTGGACCGGGTCTATGGGCACCGGGTCATGCGGCGCCGCAGCAACGAGATCACGTCCGAGGCGGCCCTGCGCGGTGCCCGCGGCTCGGCGGCGCTGTCCGGCGCGGACTGGGCCCTGGAGGAGGTGCGGCGGCGCAGCGACTTCAGCGGCGACGACGAGGCGCGGGTCATGGGGGCCTCCCTGCGGCTGACGGCCGAGGCGGGCCAGCTGCTGTCCATCTGGCGGCAGTCGCCGCTGCGTGTGCTGGCCCGGCTGCACCTGGTGGCGGCCGCGACCAAGGGCGACGAGGTCGGGCGTCCGCGCCGGGCGGGGGAGCCGGTCGACGAGCCGCTGGTCGAGCTGCCGTTGCCGAGCGCGGACGAGGTCTCCGGCCGGCTGGACGGGTTTGCCGAGCTGATCATCGCGGGAAGTTCGGCGCCCGCGCTGGTCACGGCCGCCGTCGTGCACGGCGAGCTCCTCGCGCTGCGCCCTTTCGCCTCCCACAACGGCCTGGTCGCGCGCGCGGCCGAGCGCGTCGTCCTGGTCGGCAGCGGTCTGGACCCGAAGTCCGTCTGCCCGGCGGAGGTCGGCCACGCCGAACTGGGCCGCGCGGCTTACCTGGCGGCGCTCGAAGGCTACGTCTCCGGTACTCCGGAGGGCATGGCCGCCTGGATCGCCCACTGCGGCCGGGCGGTCGAGCTGGGGGCGCGCGAGTCGACAGCGGTGTGCGAGGCGCTGCAGCGCGGGGCGGCGTAGAGAGCCGCCGAAAAGGGTTGCGGCGGTACGAGAATTCGTACCGCCGCTGGCATGTCCACCGGGTTACCAAGCGTCCTCGATATGTTGCCCATCAGGTCGGGAACTTCGCCCGTCCCTGGTGCGGCTGGCCCGTAATCGACGGGTCGACGTCGCGTGGGTGCTCGGTGTTCATGCTTCGGTCCGTGGGGCCATTCTGCGGTTTAAAGGTGATCCTTTCGGACGTCCTTGGTCTCGCGGGCCGTTAACTTCTTTGTACTCCGGAACTGGAGCAAGCGGAAGCCCTGGCTGCACTTCTTTACTTTTGGTTCAAAAGGGTGTTAAACGGGTGTGGATATGTCGAACATGCCCCAGGATCCGGTGAACTGCCCGATCAGAGCGCCGTCGTCCGACGCCGACTCGCGTACCAGACCACGCCCGCGGTGGCCGCCGCGGCGCCTATCGCCGCCATCGCGACGAGCGCCGGACGGGGCGGTACGGAGAACCTGGGGAACCGCTGCTTGAGCCGGACCGGCCGGTGGAAATCGAGAATCGGCCACCCGCGCGCGAGTGCCTCGCGGCGCAGCGCGCGGTCCGGATTCACCGCATGGGGATGGCCGACGGACTCCAGCATCGGCAGGTCGGTCGCCGAGTCGCTGTAGGCGTAGCAGCGCTCGAGGTCGTATCCCTCGGACGCGGCCAGCTCCTTGATCGCCTCGGCCTTCGTCGGGCCGTAGGCGTAGTACTCCACCTCTCCGGTGAAGCAGCCGTCGTCGCCCACGACCATGCGGGTGGCCACCACGCGGTCCGCGCCGAGCAGCTCGCCGATCGGCTCGACCACCTCGGCGCCGGACGTGGACACGATCACGACGTCCCGTCCGGCCGTGTGGTGTTCCTCGATGAGGGAGGCGGCCTCGTCGTAGATGATCGGGTCGATGAGGTCGTGGAGCGTCTCGGCGACGATCTCCTTGACCTGCTGGACGTTCCAGCCGCGCACGAGCGCGGACAGGTACTCGCGCGTGCGCTCCATCTGGTCGTGGTCCATGCCGCCGACGAGGAAGACGAACTGGGCATATGCGGTACGCAAGGCGGCCCGGCGGTTGATCAGGCCGCCTTGGTAGAAGGACTTGCCGAAGGTGAGGGTGCTCGACTTCGCAATGACCGTCTTGTCCAGGTCAAAGAAGGCGGCTGTGCGGGGCATCGAGTGGTTTTCCACGCCCTTGAGCATAGGCGCAGCCCATTCGGCGTAAGGTGGGCGCGTGGGTTTGCCTGAGAGGCCTCTCGGGTACACCATGGAAGTCACGGATCGTTCGCGACCGTGCTAACCCGGTCCGACTCCTCCCCCCCGAGTCGGCCGTGGAGACGACCCCCGCTCTCCCCCCCGGCGGGGGTCGTCGCATGTCCGGGTGGGTTTCTCCCCTTCTGTACTTCTGTACGCGGCCCCGGGGCCGCGCCGAGGCGGCCGTGGCCGCCTCTTCGGCATGCCCATGATCCGTCACTGTGGGTAGCCGATGCGCTGCTCTGTGGAAGTCGCACACGGGGTGGCACAGGGGTCACCGGTATGAGTGACGGCGATATTCACAACCGCCGAGTTGTCCACAGTTATCGACCAAGATCCACACGATTTCCGGGATCGCTGCACCGTGATTCCGACGCGTCCCGCTCGGGCCGAGTTCCTCGCTGGTTCCGGTTAGCCGGGCGCGTTTGGCCGGTTCGTATCGGCCGTTCATATGGAGGCCGGTTGCCGGTTCTTCACACGTTTGGGAATCGCGGGGCCGCGAGGGCTCCGCGGGAGAGACGCATCGCGGGGGCCTCGAGGGCCGCGCGAGGCGGAGCGAAGGGGGATGGAGACCGTGACCGGAGCCGTCACACACGAGCCACCACCCACCGCCGGAGGGCGGCAGGGCAGGCCGTTGATCGTCACGGAGGACGCCGAACTGCTCGACGATCTGCTGCGCCTGTGCGCGGCGGCCGGCGCCACACCCGAGGTCCACCACGGGGTGCCGGAGCACAGGGGCAGCTGGGAGGCCGCACCGCTCGTCCTGGTCGGGGACGACGCCGCCCGACGGGTGCGCGGGGCCGCGCGCCGACGTGGAGTGGTGCTGATCGGCCGCGTCCAGGACGACTCCGGGGTCTGGCAGCGGGCCGTCGAGATCGGCGCCGACCACGTCCTGATGCTGCCCGACGGCGAGCAGTGGCTGGTCGACCGCATCGCCGACGTCGCCGAGGGCGTCGGCCGCCCCGCCCTCACCGTCGGCGTCATCGGCGGTCGCGGCGGCGCCGGGGCGTCCACGCTCGCGTGCGCCCTCGCCGTCACCTCCGCGCGTGAGGGACTGCGCACCCTGCTCGTGGACGCCGATCCGCTGGGCGGCGGACTCGACGTACTCCTCGGGGGCGAGAGTGCCGATGGGCTGCGCTGGCCCGCGTTCGCGGCCTCACGCGGGCGGGTCGGCGGCGGCGCACTGGAGGAATCCCTGCCGCGTCTGCACTCGCTGCGGGTGCTCAGCTGGGACCGCGGCGACTGCGTCGCCGTCCCGCCCCAGGCCGTACGGGCGGTGCTCGCCGCTGCCCGACGCCGTGGCGGCACGGTCGTCGTCGACCTGCCCCGGCGCATCGACGACGGCGTCGCCGAGGTCCTCGCCCAGCTCGACGTGGGGCTGCTGGTGGTCCCCGCCGAACTGCGCGCCGTCGCCGCGGCCGGCCGGGTGGCCTCCGCTGTCGGCATGGTCCTGCGCGACCTACGGGCGGCGGTACGAGGCCCGTACGCACCCGGACTCGACGACCGCGAGGTGGCCCGGCTGCTCGGGCTGCCCCTGGCCGGTGAGGTCCCGGTGGAGTCCGCGCTGCTGCGCCCACAGGGGAGCAAGGCGCCTCCTGGAGCGGCTGGACGCGGACCGCTCGCGCGTTTCTGCAAGGAGTTCTGGGAGCGGGCGTTGCTGGAGGCGGGTGCGGCGTGAGCGCGTTTTCCGGACTCGAGCGGGGGAGCCCTGGCCCGGCGGCCGCCCTGGCGGGCGGTGCGGAGATGTCGCCGGGGCTGCTGGACGGCGTACGGCGGTGGCTGGCCGAGAGCGGGGGTGAACCCACTCCCGCGCGCGTGGCGCAGGCCTTGCGGGAGCAGGGGCGGGTGCTCGGGGACGCGGAAGTCCTCGGTGCCGCCGAGCAGTTGCGGTCCGAACTGGTCGGCAGCGGGCCGCTGGAGCCGCTGCTCGCCGATCCGTCGGTGACCGACGTGCTGGTGTCGGCGCAGGACCGGGTCTGGGTGGACCGGGGCGGCGGCCTGGAGCTGACCGCCGTCTCCTTCCCGGACGCGGCAGCCGTACGACGCCTCGCGCAGCGCCTGGCGGCGGTGGCCGGACGCCGACTGGACGACGCCCGGCCCTGGGTCGACGCCCGGCTTCCCGACGGAACCCGGCTGCACGCGGTGCTGCCCCCGGTCGCCGTCGGCTGCACCTGCCTGTCGCTGCGAGTGGTACGGCCGCGCGCCTTCACCCTCGACGAACTGGTGGCGGCGGGCACGGTGCCGCCGGGCGGGGACCGCGTGCTGCGGGCGCTGCTCAGGGCGCGGCTGTCCTTCCTCATCAGCGGGGGGACGGGCACCGGCAAGACAACACTGCTGAGCGCCCTGCTGGGTCTGGTCGGGCCGGACGAGCGGATCGTGCTCGCCGAGGACTCCGCCGAACTGAGGCCGGACCATCCGCACGTCGTACGGCTGGAGAGCAGACCCGCCAACCAGGAGGGCGCCGGACTCGTCACGCTCCAGGACCTGGTGCGCCAGGCGCTGCGGATGCGGCCGGACCGGCTCGTGGTGGGCGAGGTGCGCGGGCCCGAAGTGGTCCATCTGCTGGCCGCGTTGAACACCGGCCACGAAGGCGGCTGCGGAACCGTGCACGCGAACGCCGCGGGCGATGTGCCGGCCCGGCTGGAGGCGCTCGGTACGGCGGCCGGGCTGGACCGGGCCGCCCTGCACAGCCAGTTGGCGGCGGCGCTGTCGGTCGTACTGCATCTCGTGCGCGATCGGGCCGGGCAGCGGCGGATCGCCGAGGTGCATGTGCTGGAACGGGATTCCACGGGGCTGGTGCGGACGGTGCCGGCGCTGCGGTGGGGCGCGGAGGCGTTCGCGTACGAGCGGGGGTGGGAGCGGCTGCGGGGGCTGATTCAGGGGGCGGTGCGAGAAGGCTGGAGTGGAGACGGGGATGGGCGAGGACGGAGGAGCGGTGACCGGGGTGAGTGAGATGTCGATGGGCGCTGCTGTGCTGTGCGTGGGGGCGGCCGTGTGGTTGCTGGGCGGGCGGCACTCAGGGGCGCGGAGGGCGCAATTGCTGCTCGCCGGCGGCGCAGTGGTGGGGGCCGGGCCGCCCGCGTGGCGGCAACTGGTCGGCGAACTGCGGCGGATGTGCGGGGGGGTGCGCGGAGTGGTGGGGGGGGGGGGGTGGGGGGGGGGGGGGGGGGGGGGGGGGGGGGGGGGGGGGGGGGGGGGGGGGGGGGTG
>NZ_NTGE01000094.1 GCF_002291145.1 Streptomyces sp. SA15 | reverse complement strand
ACGACGGGCGCGTCGGGCACGTGGGGCGCGTCGGGTGTGCTCTGCCGCGGCAGCTCGGACCCGGGCGACTCCGGCGCCTCGTAGGCGGGCCGGTAGGTGTCCTCGTAGGGCGCCGGCGCCGTGTACGTGCCGTAGGCCGGCGTCTGTGCGCTGTGCGCATCGGAGTGCACATCGGAGTGCGGGTCGGTGGGCGGGTCGTACACCGGCGGCTCGTGGGCGGGATCCGCGCCGTACGGATCGCTCGGGCCGTACGTCTCGAACGTCTGGTACTGCGAGTTGCTCACGCCGACACGCTCCAGGGGCCGGAGGGGGTCCAGAGGGGTCCGGATCGGGCCCCCAGAACCTAGCGGAGCGATCGTCACTCTCCAAAGCGACGCGACTACCCAGCGTTGCGTTCGAGCGGATCAGCGAAGGGTCGATAACGGGCTAATGGGGCGATAACGGGTCAGTATCCGAACGCGCGTGCCGTGTTCGCCGCGAGTGCCGACGCCAGCGCGTCCTCGTCGATGCCGCGTACGGCGGCCATGGCCCGCACCGTGACCGGAACGAGATACGGGGCGTTGGGCCGTCCGCGGTACGGCACCGGTGTCAGGAAGGGCGCGTCCGTCTCCACCAGGATCAGCTCCAGCGGGGCCACGGCGAGGGCGTCGCGCAGGTTCTGGGCGTTCTTGAAGGTGACGTTGCCGGCGAAGGACATGAAGTATCCGGCGCGGGCGCAGATCTCGGCCATGTCCGCGTCGCCGGAGTAGCAGTGGAACACCGTCCGCTCGGGGGCGCCCTCCTCCTTGAGGACGCGCAGGACGTCCGCGTGGGCGTCACGGTCGTGGATGACCAGGGCCTTGCCGTGCCGCTTGGCGATCTCGATGTGGGCGCGGAAGGACCTCTCCTGGGCCGCCTTGCCCTCGGGGCCGGTGCGGAAGTGGTCGAGGCCCGTCTCGCCGACGCCCTTGACCTGCCCCAGCGCGGCCAGCCGGTCGATCTCGGCGAGCGCCTCGTCGAGCCCGGCGTCCCCGCCCGGCTCGCGCGCACCCTGCCGGGACCAGCCATCCGGATCGCCGTGGACGATGCGGGGGGCTTCGTTGGGATGCAGGGCGACGGTCGCGTGGACGGCGTCGTACGCCGCGGCGGTCTCGGCGGCCCACTGCGAGCCGCGCACATCACACCCCACCTGCACGACCGTCGTCACGCCGACCGACGCGGCCTTCGCCAGCCCCTCCTCCACCGTGCCGGACTGCATGTCCAGGTGGGTGTGGGAGTCGGCGACCGGCACCCGGAGGGGCTCCGGGAGCGGCGGCGCGGCGTTCTTGTCGGACGACGGGGCGTTCTCGTCGGACGACGGGGCGTTCTTGTCGGACGACGGGGCGTTCGAAGGCATGCCCCGATCCTACGAAAGGGGCATGCCGTCTCCGATCCCGGAGGGCGTCAGCTCGCCTTGCGCTGAAAGGCGTGCAGGAGATCGGACAGGTGCCAGTGGTGGTGCTCCTTCTGGCCCTCCGCCCCGGCCGTCGGTGCCTCGACCGGCCCGGCGGGCGGCGTGTGGTGCTGCCGGTGCGCCGCGTCCCGGGCCGACGCGACCCGGCCCGGCCGCATGATCCGTACGACGTGGTTGTCGCAGTTCTGGCACGTGGGCCTGCTGAGCGGGGACGGCACGACCTGGCCGTCCACCACGTACTGCACGAACTCCCGGCCATCGGCGTCCACGTGATGCTCTATCTCGTACGACTGCTCCCACCCGTGCCCGCAGCGCATGCAGGCGAAGGAATACGACTCGTGGACGACGGCGATCTCACTCATGCCAGCTCCTGGTGTCCGCTGGACGACAAGGACGGGTACGTCCTCTTCGACTCAGTGGACTCCTCCGCGAGCCCGGAGGCAGCACACCTGCCGAGTGTTGGCGGTGATTTGGGTCTTCCTTGCCATACCGCCCGGTTGACCCCGCCCGGGCTTTGCCTTCCACGAGGACTCTTTACGCAGCCATGGGGCGCGCGCTCAGCGGAGATACGCCCTGCTCAGGCGCCGTGTGCGCCCCCTTGTGCGCCCCTCTTGGACGACGTTCCGGACGCGGCGTTCTTCGACGCCACCACCGCGTCGAACACCTCCCGCTTCGGCACCCCCGCCTCCACGGCCACCGCGGCGATCGCCTCCTTGCGCCGCTCCCCCGCCTCCTCGCGCACCCGCACCCGCCGCACGAGCTCCTCGGCGTCGAGTTCCTCGGGCCCCTTCTCCGGCGCGCCCTCCACGACGACCGTGATCTCCCCGCGGACGCCTTCCGCCGCCCACGCGGCCAGCTCGCCCAGCCCGCCGCGCCTGACCTCCTCGTACGTCTTGGTCAGCTCCCGGCAGACGGCGGCCCGCCGGTCGGCGCCGAACACCTCGGCCATGGCGGCGAGGGTGTCGTCGAGCCGGTGCGGGGCCTCGAAGTAGACGAGCGTGCGCCGCTCGTCCGCGACCTCCCGCAGCCGGGACAGCCGTTCCCCGGCCTTCCTCGGCAGGAACCCCTCGAAGCAGAACCGGTCCACGGGCAGCCCGGACAGCGCGAGCGCGGTGAGTACCGCGGACGGTCCCGGTACGGCGGTGACGCGGATGTCCTTCTCGACGGCCGCCGCGACCAACCGATACCCCGGGTCGGAGACGGACGGCATCCCGGCGTCCGTGACGAGCAGCACACGCGCGCCGTTCAGGAGCTCCTCGACGAGCTCGGGCGTACGGGCGGACTCGTTGCCCTCGAAGTACGACACGACCCGCCCCTTGGGCGTCACGCCCAGCGCCTGCGTGAGCCGCCGCAGCCGCCGGGTGTCCTCGGCGGCGACGACGTCGGCGCCGGCCAGCTCCTCGGCGAGCCGGGGCGGGGCGTCGGCGATGGCGCCGATGGGAGTGCCTGCGAGGACGAGGGTTCCGGGCGTAACTGTCACGTCCCCATCCTCCCAGGGGCCCGGGGATGCGGACGCCTCCCCTCCAGGGCCGTCGGATCCGGACGCATCCGGACGTCTCCCCTCCATGGCCGTCGGATCCGGACGCATCCTGACCTCTACCGCCCATGCGCGGGACTCACACAGCACCGTTCCCTACGATGGCGCGGTGACCAGTACCGCGTCCTCCACGGACACCCGGCAGGAGCAGGCCCATCAGGACCAGCGGCCGTCGTGGCAACAGCGGCTGCGCCGTTTCGGATACACGGCGGGGCCCAGAGCCGATGTCCGCGACCGGCTCGTGCCGCCGTACGTCCAGCCGAGCCCCCGGCTGTGGCAGGTCCTCGGCGTGTCCAGGACGCTCGCCGAGCGGATCACCCGCTGGTCCGGCTGGGGCGGTCCGCTCCTGGTGACGCTGTTCGCGGGTGTGCTGCGGTTCTGGAACCTGGGCAGCCCGAGGGCGGTGATATTCGACGAGACGTACTACGCCAAGGACGCGTGGGCGCTGGTCCACCGCGGGTTCGAGGTCAACTGGGACAAGAACGTCAACGACGTCATCCTGTCCAACAACGGGAACGTCCCGATCCCGACGGACGCGGCGTACGTCGTGCACCCGCCGGTCGGCAAGTACGTCATCGGGCTCGGCGAGCTGATCTTCGGGTTCAACCCGTTCGGCTGGCGGTTCATGACCGCCCTGCTCGGCACCCTGGCGATCCTGATGCTGTGCCGGATCGGCCGCCGTATCTTCCGCTCCACCTTCCTCGGCTGCCTGGCCGGCGCGCTGATGGCGGTGGACGGCCTGGCGTTCGTGATGGCGCGCACCTCGCTGCTCGACGGCGTGCTGATGTTCTTCGTCCTTGCCGCGTTCGGCTGCCTGGTGATCGACCGCGACCGGGCCCGCGAGAAACTCGCCGCCGCGCTGCCGGTGGACGCCGACGGCCGGGTCCGCCCCGACGCACACGTCGCCGAGACCCTCCGCCTCGGCCCGCGCCCGTGGCGCTGGCTGGCGGGCCTGATGATGGGCCTGGCCATCGGCACCAAGTGGAACGGCCTCTACGTCCTCGTCTTCTTCTGCGTGCTGGCCGTGCTGTGGGACGTCGGCTCCCGCAAGGTCGCGGGCGCGGGCCGCCCGTACGTGGCGGTGCTCAAGCACGACCTGGGACTGGCCTTCGTCGCCACCGTCCCGGTCGCGATCGCGACATACATCGCCTCGTGGACGGGCTGGATCCTCTCCCCCGCGGACGGCACCGGCGGCTACTACCGCAACTGGGCGACCACGGACGGCAAGGGCAGCAGCTGGTCGTGGCTCTTCCCGGACTGGTGGCGCAGCCTGTGGCACTACGAGCACGAGGTCTACGAGTTCAACGTCAACCTCTCCTCGCCGCACACCTACCAGTCCAACCCATGGAGCTGGCTCGTCACGGGCCGCCCGGTCTCGTACTTCTACGAGTCCCCCACCCCCGGCAAGCAGGGCTGTCCCGCCGACGCGGGCGAGAAGTGCGCCCGCGAGGTGCTGGCACTCGGCACACCGCTGCTGTGGTGGGTGGCCTGCCTGGCGATCCTGTACGTCCTGTGGCGCTGGTTCTTCCGCCGCGACTGGCGGGCGGGCGCGATCGCCTGCGGCATCGCCGCCGGATACCTCCCCTGGTTCCTCTACCAGGACCGCACGATCTTCTTCTTCTACACGATCGTCTTCGTCCCGTTCCTGTGCCTGGCGGTCGCCATGCTCCTCGGCGCGATCATCGGCCGCCCCGGCTCCACCGACACGCGCCGCGTGGTGGGCGCGACGGGGGCGGGCGTCCTGGTCCTGCTGATCGCGTGGAACTTCATCTACTTCTGGCCGCTGTACACCGGCACGGCGATCCCCATAGACGAGTGGCGGTCACGTATGTGGCTGGATACCTGGGTCTGACCCCAGGTGTCACACCTGCCCCGTACAGTTCGAAACACGAACGGGGTAACGGGAGGGGACACCCAATGGCCAGGGGGGTAAAGGCTGCCGTCGTCGGCAGTGTGTTCGCCGTGATGGTCGGTGGGGCCGGGTACGGCGCCTACAACATCATGTCCGCGCTGAACGGCGACGGGGGGAGCGGGCCCGGTGCGGCCGGGCCCGCGCCGGTGAAGAGCGGGCCGCCGAGTGCGGACGAGGTCAAGGACACGACGGCGAAGTTCTTCGCGGCCTGGGAGAAGGGGGACGCGGCGACCGCGGCGTCGTACACGAACAACGACACGGCGGCCGAGCCGCTGCTGACGGCGTACGGCCAGGGCGCCCACATCGGCGACGTGAAGATCACGCCGGGTACGGCGTCCGGTGCCACCGTGCCGTACACGGTGAAGGCGAAGGTGGCGTACGAGGGCAGGTCCAAGCCGCTGACGTACAAGAGCGAGCTGACCGTCGTGCGCGGGGTGTCCACCGGGCGGGCGCTGGTCGACTGGCAGCCCTCCGTGATCCATCCGGAGTTGCAGCGGGACGACACCCTGGTCACCGGAGAGTCGGCGAACGCGCCGATCGAGGCCGTGGACCGGAACGGGACCGTGCTGACGGAGGAGAAGTACCCCTCCCTCGGTCCGGTCCTGGACGCCCTGCGCGGCAAGTACGGCGACAAGGCCGGCGGCACGCCCGGTATCGAACTGGTGATCAGGCACGCCGACGAGGCCGCCGCCGACACCCCGCTGCTGACCCTCGCCGAGGGCAAGCCGGGCAGGCTGGAGACCACGATCAGCGCGAGCGCGCAGGCGGCGGCCGAGAAGGCGGTGAAGCAGTACGACCAGTCGTCCGTGGTGGCCGTCAAGCCCAGCACGGGTGAGGTGCTGGCCGTCGCGAACCACCGCGAGGACGCCTTCAACGCGGCCTTCGAGGGGCGGGTCGCCCCCGGCTCCACGATGAAGATCATCACGGCGGCGATGCTCATCGACAACGGCGTGACCTCGATGAACGGCCCGGCGCCCTGTGAGGACACCGCCGTCTGGCAGAGCCAGACCTTCAAGAACATCACCGGCATGAAGGCCAACCCGAACGCCACGCTCGCCAACAGCTTCATGCTGTCCTGCAACACCGCCTTCATCAAGCTGATCGACGAGAAGCCGCTCACCGACGAGTCGCTGACCACCGAGGCCCAGACCCGGTTCGGGCTCGGCCGGGACGACTGGAAGACCGGCATCGTCTCCTTCGACGGCAGTGTCCCGGCGGTGAGCGGCCCGGACCGCGCCGCCAACGCCATCGGCCAGGGCCAGGTCCAGATGAGCCCGCTGAACATGGCCTCGGTGACGGCCACCGCGATCACCGGCGAGTTCCGCCAGCCCTACCTGGTCTCGCCGGAGCTCGACGGCCGCCAGATAGCCACCGCGAAGGGGCTGCCGGCCGGCACGGCCGCCCAGCTGAAGCAGATGATGCGGCTGACCGCGACCCAGGGCACCGCCGCCGAGGCGATGGCCGGGCTCGGCGGGGACATCGGCGCGAAGACCGGTTCCGCCGAGGTCGACGGGAACGCCAAGTCCAACAGCTGGTTCACCGGATTCCGGGGCGATATCGCCGCTGCGGCCATGACCGAGGAGGGCGGCCACGGCGGCGACGCGGCCGGTCCGATTGTCGCAGCCGTGCTACGAGCGGGCGGCTGATCTCGGCCCGCGGAGGACGGGACTCTAGGGTGGTTGCCGTCGTTGGGAGTTAAGAGGGCAACGGGGACCCTGGGATTCCGGAGGAGATCGAAGGCTGTGGGACAGAGAAAGCGCGTCGCCGAGCGACGGAACACGAAGCCCGCCGTGATCGGCGGGATGATCGCCGTGGTCGTCGCCGGCGCCGGCTTCGGCGTCTACGCGCTGTACGACGGCGGAGCGGCCGCCGACGACGGCACGCGGACGACGTCCACCGGCGCGGAGCAGAAGGCGAAGGACGTCCCGTCCGGCCCGCTCTCCGCGACCGAGGTCACCACCACGGCCCAGGCGTTCCTCACGGCCTGGCAGCAGGGCAAGGTCACCGCCGCGGCCGCCGCCACGGACGACTCCGCGGCGGCCACCGCCCTGCTGACCGGCTACACCAAGGACGCCCACATCAAGGACGTCACGCTCACACCGGGCACCCGCACCGGCGACAAGGTCCCCTTCACGGTGAAGGGGACGGTGACGTACAAGGAGACCAGCAAGCCGCTGACGTACGACAGCGCGCTCACCGTCGTACGCCGCGAGGCCGATGGAAAGCCGCTGGTCGACTGGCACTCCTCGGTCGTCCACCCCGACCTCCAGGACGGCGACACCCTGGTCACCGGCGAGTCCGGGACCCCGCCGATCAAGGCGGTCGACCGGGACGGCGGCGAGCTGACCGAGGACAAGTACCCGTCGATGGGCCCGGTCCTCGACGGGCTGCGTGAGAAGTACGGCAAGACGGCCGGCGGCAAGGCCGGCGTCGAGCTGCGCGTGATCCGCGGCAAGTCGGCGAAGTCCGCCGAGTCCGCCGAGTCCGCCGAGTCCGCCGACAAGACCCTGCTGGAGCTCAGCAAGGGCACGCCGGGCACGGTGAAGACGACCCTGAATCCGGCGCTCCAGGCGGCGGCGGAGCAGCAGGTGGCCAAGAAGGCACGGTCGTCGGTCGTCGTACTGCGTCCGTCGACCGGCGAGATCCTGGCGGTCGCGAACGCCTCCAAGAACTTCAACACGGCCTTCCAGGGCTCCCTCGCCCCCGGCTCCACGATGAAGGTCATCACCTCCTCGCTGCTGATCGAGAAGGGCCTGGCGTCGGCGGACAAGACGCATCCGTGCCCGAAGTACTTCACGTACGGCGGCTGGAAGTTCCAGAACGACGACAAGTTCGAGATCAAGAACGGCACCTTCAAGGCCAGCTTCGCCCGCTCCTGCAACACCGCCTTCATCAGCCAGGCGCCCAAGCTGAAGAACGACGACCTGACCAAGCAGGCCCAGCAGGTCTTCGGTCTGGGCCTGAACAACTGGGCCATCGGCGTGCCGTCCTTCGACGGCGCGGTGCCGGTGCAGTCGCAGGCCCAGATGGCGGCCTCGCTGATCGGTCAGGGCGCGGTCCGGATGAACCCGCTGAACATGGCGTCGGTGTCGGCGACGGTCCAGGCGGGCACCTTCCACCAGCCCTACCTGGTGTCCCCGTCGGTCGACGACCGCAAGCTGGCGACCGCCTCCCGCACGATGTCCGCCACGGCCCTGTCCCAGCTGCGGGAGCTGATGGCGTACACGGCGGCCTACGGTACGGCGGCGGAGGCGATGTCCGGGGTCACGGGCAACGTCGGCGCGAAGACGGGCTCGGCGGAGGTCGACGGCCAGAAGAAGCCGAACGGCTGGTTCACGGCGTACCGGGGCGACCTCGCGGCCGCGGGCGTGGTCCAGCAGGGCGGCCACGGCGGCGAGACGGCGGGACCGATCGTGGCGGCGCTGCTGAAGGCGGGCGGCTGAAGGGCAACTGGAGGCGGGCGGCTGGAGGCGGGCAGCTGAGCCTCAGCTAGTGACGGGTGACGCCGTCGCCATGTACGTCCGCCGCAGGAACCTGAGCAGCGCCTTCGTATCGAACTGCACCACCGAGACGCCCTGCGGGGTGTGGAACTCGACCACGGCCTGCACGCGCCCGCACGGCCACACGCGGACCTCTCCGCTGCCGACCGGTGCGCGCAGGCCCTGCTCGAGGAGCGAGCGCGAGAAGGTCCACTCGTCGTGGGTCCCGGGCAGGCCGACCCGTACCGAGCGCGGGTCGGTGTCGGGGTCGTAGCGCAGGACCACCGGGACGGCCTCGTCCTCCGAGATGTCCACGTCCGAGACGATGTGGGCTCGTGCGTACTGCTCGACTACAGACATCGTGACGGCCCTCTCACGCTGCGTAATCTGTGTGGAATCTGTGTGGGAGCTGTGTATCCACTCCCTTTCCAATGTCGCACATTTCCTGGATTCCGCTTCCTGGACCGGACGGTTGCCCGCCCGCCTGTCTGTAGCTGTTCGCTGCGCATCTCTCTTGCAAGCTGTTCGCAACAAGCCACTATCATCGAACGGTGCATGTGCCTGATGGATTCATCGACGCCCCCACCTCCGTAGCGACCGGGGCGGTCGCCGCGGCCGCCGTCGCCGTGAGCCTGCGCGGCGCGCGCCGCGAGCTGGACGAGCGCACCGCGCCGTTGGCCGGCCTCGTGGCCGCCTTCATCTTCGCCGTGCAGATGCTCAACTTCCCCGTCGCGGCGGGAACAAGCGGCCATCTGCTCGGCGGCGCGCTCGCCGCGATACTCGTCGGCCCCTACACAGGGGTCCTGTGCGTCTCCGTCGTCCTGCTGATGCAGGGCATCCTCTTCGCGGACGGCGGTCTGACCGCGCTCGGCGTGAACATCACGTGCATGGCGATCGTCACGACGGTCGTCGCGTACGCCGTCTTCCGCGGGCTGGTGAAGGTCCTGCCGCGCGCCCGCCGTTCGGTGACCGTCGCCTCCTTCGTCGCCGCCCTGCTCTCGGTCCCGGCCGCGGCACTGGCCTTCACGCTCCTGTACACCGTCGGCGGCACGACGGACGTCGCGATCGGCAAGGTCGCCACCGCCATGATCGGCGTGCACGTCCTGATCGGCATCGGTGAGGCGGCCATCACGGCCCTCACCGTCGGCGCGGTCATCGCCGTGCGCCCCGACCTCGTGTACGGCGCGCGCGGCCTGACGCAGAAGCTGAAGCTGCGGGTGAACGGCGAACTCGTCGACGTCCCCGCGGCGGAACCGGCCGCCCCGGTGGCCGCCCGCTCCCACCGCAAGGTGTGGGCGATCGGCCTGGTCACCTCCCTCGTCCTGGCCGGATTCGTCAGCTTCTACGCCTCCGCCGACCCCGACGGCCTGGAGAAGGTCGCCGCCGACAAGGGCATCGACAAGAAGACCGAGGAGCACGCCACCGCGGACTCCCCGCTCGCCGACTACGGCGTCAAGGACGTCGAGGACGCCCGGCTGTCCGGCGGCCTGGCGGGCGTGATCGGCGTCGGCGTCACCGTCGTCGCGGGCAGCGCGGTGTTCTGGGCGGTCCGCAGGCGCCGTACGGACGACGCCTCCCCCACGGCCGTGGAGAACACGGCAGTGGAGAACGCCGTAGACAGCGCTGAGAGCGTCTGACATGGGCGCCGGGCACGCGCACAGGCTCTACCGGCACGGGCACTCGCCCGTGCACGCCCTGCCGCCGCACACCAAGCTGGCGGCGGTCTTCGCCTTCGTCGTGGTCGTCGTCTCGACACCACGGGAGGCGATGTGGACGTTCGGCCTGTACGCCGTGCTGCTGGGCGTCGTCGCGTACGTCGCCCGCGTGCCCGCCGGCTTCCTGCTCAAGCGGCTGCTGATCGAGGTGCCGTTCGTGGCCTTCGCGGTGCTCCTGCCGTTCGTGGCGGAGGGCGAGCAGGTCGAGGTCCTCGGGATGTCGCTGAGCGTCAGCGGACTGTGGGGCGCCTGGAACGTGCTCGCCAAGGGCACCCTCGGCGTCGCCGCCTCCGTCCTCCTCGCCTCCACCACCGAACTGCGCGAACTCCTGCTGGGACTGCAGCGGCTGAAACTCCCGCCACTGCTCGTGCAGATCGCCTCATTCATGATCCGTTACGGCGACGTCATCGCGGACGAGATGCGGCGGATGCGGATCGCGCGGGAGTCGCGGGGCTTCGAGGCGAGCGGCGTCAAGCACTGGGGCGTGCTGGCCAAGTCCGCGGGGGCGCTCTTCATCCGCTCCTACGAGCGCGGCGAGCGCGTGCACCTGGCCATGGTCAGCCGGGGGTACGCCGGTTCGATGCCGGTGATCGACGAGGTGACCGCGTCCCGGGCGCAGTGGTCGTACGCCCTCGCCCTCCCCGTCGCCGCCCTCGTCGTCTGCGTGTTGGGATGGTCTCTGTGACAGCTTCACTGGAAGTGGCCGGACTGGCCTTCGCTTATCCCGACGGGCACCAGGCCCTGTTCGGCGTCGACTTCACGATCGCGCGCGGCGAGCGGGTCGCGCTGCTCGGTCCCAACGGCGCCGGCAAGACGACCCTCGTCCTCCACCTCAACGGCATCCTGACCGGCGGCACCGGCACGGTGAAGGTCGCCGGGCTGCCCGTCGGTAGGCAGCACATGGCCGAGATCCGGCGCAAGGTCGGCATCGTCTTCCAGGACCCGGACGACCAGCTGTTCATGCCGACCGTGCGGGAGGACGTGGCGTTCGGGCCGGCGGCGGCCGGGGTGAAGGGGCCCGAACTGGAGGCGCGGGTACGTACGGCCCTGGAGCGGGTCGGCATGCGGGACTTCGCCGACCGGCCCCCGCACCACCTCTCCTTCGGCCAGCGGCGCCGGGTGGCGGTCGCGACCGTGCTCGCCATGGAGCCGGAGATCCTGGTCCTCGACGAGCCGTCCTCCAACCTCGACCCGGCCTCCCGTCGCGAACTGGCCGACATCCTGCGGTCGTTGGACGTGACGGTGCTGATGGTCACGCACGACCTGCCGTACGCGCTGGAGCTGTGCCCGCGCTCCCTGATCCTGAGCGAGGGCACGATCGCGGCCGACGGCAAGACGGCGGAGCTGCTCTCCGACGACGAGCTGATGCGGGCCCACCGGCTGGAGCTGCCGTTCGGTTTCGACCCGCGTTCGGTGCCTGCCGCGCCGGGCCGTCCGTGACAATGGGCGCGTGACGAACCAAGAGGACGCCGGGTCCCTGCTGCTGGACGACCAGCTGTGCTTCGCGCTGTACGCCGCCCAGCGCGCGGTGACGGCCGCGTACCGCCCGCTCCTCGACGAGCTCGGCCTCACCTACCCGCAGTACCTCGTGCTGCTGGTGCTGTGGGAGCGCGGCGAGACGACGGTCAAGGAACTGGCCGGCGCGCTGCGGCTCGACTACGGCACGGTGTCGCCGCTGCTGAAGCGGCTGGAGTCGGCGGGGCTCGTGCGCCGGGAGCGCGCGGCGCGCGATGAGCGCTCGGTGCTGGTCGCCTGCACGGGGCGCGCGGAGGAGCTGCGGGAGCGCGCGGCGCGCGTGCCGGGCGCGCTGCTCGCGGCGACCGAGCTCGACGGTGCGGGGGTCGCGCGGTTGCGGGAGGAGTTGTGGCGGCTGGCGGAGAGGGCGGGGGCGGCTGCGGAGCGTACTCGCTGACCCGTATGCGCTGATCTCGGGTTACCCGGGGTTGCTACCCCCTGGTAGTAAACGGACTACTACCGACGGGTACCTTGTGCACGATGCATTTGCGCGCACCTGTTCCGGGGGGAGCCGGCCATGACTGAGGACACTGCCGTCGGCACAGCGGTCGACGCCGCTGTCGACGCCGCTGTCGACGCCGCTGTCGACACCCGTCCGTCGAAGATCGTGTACGTCGCCGAGGCCACCGCGCACGGCGGCCGGGACGGCTTTGTCACCAGCCAGGACGGCCAGATCGAGCTGAAGGTCGCGATGCCGCCCGAGCTGGGCGGCGACGGCAACGGCACCAACCCGGAGCAGCTGTTCGCGGCCGGCTACAGCTCCTGCTTCCACAACGCGCTGGTCCTGGTCGGCCGCCGGGCGGGCTACGACCTGACCGGCTCCACGGTCGCCGCGAAGGTCGGCATCGGCCCCAACAAGCAGCGCGGCTACGGCCTCGCGGTCGCCCTCAGCGTCTCCCTCCCCGTCCTGGACGCGGACATCGCGGCGAAGCTGGTGGACGCCGCCCACGAGGTCTGCCCGTACTCGAACGCGACCCGCGGGAACATCGACGTGACGATTCTGCTTGGCTGAGTAAGACGCGGGCGACGGCCCGACTTCAGCGGGACGAGGAGGAGTACGGACGTGGACGTGAACGGCACAGTGGCCGAGGGCTTCGAGCCGGTCAGGGACGCGTTCGTACGGAACTTCGAGGCGCTCGGGGACCGGGGCGCGGCCGTCGCCGTGTACCAGGACGGCCGCAAGGTCGTCGACCTGTGGGCCGGCACGCGCGATGTCGACGGCACCGAGCCGTGGGAGCGGGGCACGGCACAGATCATGCGCTCCGCGACCAAGGGCGTCGCCGCCGCCGTACCGCTGCTGCTGCGTCAGCGCGGGGAGCTGGACCTGGACGCGCCGGTCGGCGAGTACTGGCCGGAGTTCAAGGCGCGCGGCAAGGAGCGGGTGCTGGTGCGGCACGTGCTGAACCATCGGGCCGGGCTCCCGGTGCTCGACCGGCCGCTCACGCCGGAGCAGGCCCTGGAGCCTTCGCAGGGCCCCGAGGCCGTAGCCGCCCAAGCGCCCACCTGGGCACCCGGCACGGATCACGGCTATCACGCGCTGACGTACGGCTGGATGCTCGACGAGTTGGTGCGGCGCGTGACCGGCATGGGGACCGGCGAGTGGATCGCTGCGGAGATGGCCGGGCCGCTGGGCCTGGACCTGTGGCTGGGGCTGCCGGCGGACGAGGAGGCGGCGGGCCGGACGGGTCGCGTCGGCCGGATCGAGGCGCCGGAGCCCGCCACGGGGGCGAGTCTGCGCGTGCGCCCGAAGCGTTCGGTCACCCAGGCCTACGACGACCCGGCCTCCCTCACCCGCCGGGCCTTCGCCGCGATCACCCCCTTCCCCGACCAGAACGACCCGGCGTACCGCGCGGCGGCCCTGCCCGCGACCAACGGCATCGCGACGGCCGACGGACTGGCCCGCTTCTACGCGGCGTTGATCACCGAGGTCGACGGCGTACGGCTGTTCGACCCGGCCACGGTGGAACTCGCCCGGGCAGAGGAGTCGGCGGGAGCGGACCGCGTCCTCGTGGTCAACACCCGCTTCGGCCTCGGCTACATGCTGCACGGCAGCGCATCACCGCTCCTCGGCCCGGGTTCCTTCGGCCACCCGGGCCGTGGCGGCGCCCTCGGCTTCGCCGACCCGGAGACCGGCATCGCCTTCGGTTATGTGACCAACGGTTTCCGCAAGACCGTGACGGCGGACCCGCGGGCGCAGGCACTGGTCCGGGCGGTGCGGGCCGCCGCCGTACCGGCGTAAGGGCGTTGGCCCGACGGCTCAGACGTGGATCGGGTGGGAGGTCCGCCCGGACGCCTCGTCGATCTCGTCGTGCGCCTTGGTCAGCAGCCGCATCGCGAGTTCGTTGAGGGCCCGTGCGCCGGCGATCTCCTCGCCCACCCTCGGCTGATTCGCGTCCGTGCGGTGCCGGGTCGCGTGTCCGTGGGCCCGCACCTCGCTGCCATCGGGCAGACGCACGAGCGCGGCCGCCTTCGTGTGCTGATCGTCCTCCTGGAATTCGAGCTCGACGTGCCATCCCACAGCGGTGTGCATCACGACGATCACCTCCGGAATATCTGCTTCCAGGGTGCTCCTTCGGGCCTGCTGTCGACTAGTGGGCTCCGGGTGTTCCTCGGTGGCTGAGCAGCCAGGGGTCCCTCCCATACACCGAAGATGGGTGTCCCGCGCAGCATCAGCCTGATCCCGATCACAGATCATCGACGGCTGCCTGGCCGGAACGAGCTTGGCACTGGCCATCTCCGCTCGATCCCGCCAGCTACTCCCGCATGGATTCCGCCAGGTCGCTGACCTGCTGGAGCTGACCCGCGGCGAGACGTCGCACGTCCCAGATGAGCTCGGCCACACCAGCGGCGGTCGGCCCCGGTGACGAGCCGGGCGGCTCGACGCCCGTCATCGCCGCTAGGTCGCCGGAGGCCACGCCGAGCACGGCTCACCCAGTGATTGGCAGATCTGTTCCACCGGCACGGCCACCTCACCTGGGGTTTTCCTTCGCGGGCGTGGAACAGATCTGCCAATCACCCCCGATCCCGGTCGTCGGCCTCGTGCCGGCCATCCGGAGTTCGCCACCGGAATGATCTTTACACCTGATATGCGCCTTTAGGCTCGCGAGTGTCGGGCACAACGCACCGAATCCACCTGGGAGTTGAGAGTGACGCACGACGTTGCCGCACTGGCGGCGGAACTCACGGACATGGCCGTAGCCGATCACCAGTCCTCGGTTTACGCCAACAGCGATGACCCCGCCGAGCAGCTGGCCTGGCGGCGGCTGACCGCCCGGCTCCTTGAAGAACACGGCTCCGATCGCCGCCCCCACGATGATTGACGTGTCCAACTGAGCGCGTTCGAGACCTGCCGCTGCACCAGAGCGGCCCGATAGCTTGATCGCATGGACCAGGGGCGGGTAGTTGAAGCGTTTCGTCTTGAGGCTGGGCAGCTCGCACAGGCGATGACCGGGGTCTCGGCGGCTGAGTGGCTTCTGCCGACGCGGTGCGCACCGTGGACAGTGAGCGAGTTGCTGTCGCATGTCCGAGTGGTGATTGCCTGGCTGCCGGGCATGCTGGCCGCGCCGGCACCGACCCGCGCGGAGGTCTCGGCAGTGGAGTACTACCGGCCCGACGACCGCTTCGCCCCGGACACCAACGCGGCTCGGATCGCTCTGGCCCAGGATCATGCGGCCGAGCAACTCAACGGTGCTGCGCTTACTGAGGACTTCAATACGACCTGGCGGCGGGTGGCCCGACTGTGCCAAGCCCAGCCGGAAGGGCGTGTGGTCCGTACCCGGCACGGCGATCCGATGCTCCTGTCGGAGTTTTTGCTGACGCGGGTGGTTGAGGTCGCCGTGCACGGCCTGGACCTGGCCGACGCCTTGGGGCGCGAACCATGGCTGACTTCCCAGGCCGCAGATGTGGTGCAGGATCTTCTGCTCCGTGGCTCGGATGGGGCGGCGGCGCTGGAGAAGCTGGGCTGGGAACAGCTTCGCTTTCTACGTAAGGCGACGGGGCGCGAGCCGATCACCAAGGAGGAAGCGTTGGAGGTCAGCCGCCTGGATGTCCGATGGCTGACACTGGGGTAAGCACATCCTGAGTTCCGCGCCCATCTTCGGTTCCCGGATGCGTCGCACGCAGTGCGCGCGCCCAACGCGCGTGACCGGCCAACCGGCGCGCATGCCTACGAGTGACCAATCCCGACGTGCGCCAGACGCAGTTTCGACCGTGCTGAGGATCTCTGACTCAGGCCGCCGAGGCCAGGTGTAAGGCATGGCCTCAGCCAACCCCCTGAGCAGCGGCATCCTGCCGGCGCGGTCCGCCTGCGCGTCGGGCCGGATCAGCCGATGTAGTAACCCTCGATATCAGCGACCACGTTGACGCTGCCGCTGTTGTTGTAGATGTCGATCGACCCGTCGGAACCGACCGGCACCAGGGCCAGATTGGCACGGGTGGCGCCAGCGGCGAGGTTCAAGGTGGAGCTGCCGGGCAGGGCGGATCCGTCGGCGTAGGCCGAGAGCCAGGTGCTGGTGGTGGGCTTGACACCGGTCAGGTTCACCAGCACCGCCTTTACGCCGGCCGGGACGCCGCCGGACCCCGCCACCTTGACGCTGAGCTTCGACTTGGCGCCAAGTGTTCCCTGGGCCGTGCCGGTGCCGTTGCGGGTGTCCAGCACCCGGGTCGGCGAGATCGGGAAGTAGGGCGAACCCGGGGCACCCGGGGACGTCGTCAGGTCGGAGACGACATAGCCTTCGACGTCGGCGATCAGGTCGATGCTTCCGTTGCGATTGTAGAACTGGACCTGCCCGTTGCTGACTGGCGCGACGACCAGGTTGGCGCTGGTCTGTCCGGCCGTGAAGTCCAGTACGGAGCTGCTGGGGACACCGCCGGCGCTCGGCTCCAGGCCGACCCAGCTTGAGGTGGTGGCATCGGCCTCGGTGACGTTCAGCACAACCGCGGAGGCGTTGGCGTAGCTGCTGCCGCTCGGCAGCGTGAGCGTGAGCAGCCCGCCCGGCCCGACCTTGCCCTTGACAGTGCCGGTCCCATTGCGGGTGTCCAGCACCCGGGTCGGGCCGCTCACCTGGGCGAAGCCCGTCCCGCCCGAGGTGACCGCGGCGGTGGTGCTGTAGTAGCCCTCGACGTCACCCACCAGATCGACGCTGCCCGAGTGGTTGTACAAGTCGATGTAGCCGCCGGGGGAGACCGGAACGGTGACCAGGTTCGGCGTGACCTGGCCGGGGACCAGGTTCAGGTTGGAGGCGGTCGGCCGGGTGGTGCCGTCGGGGTAGGCGGTGATCACGGTGCTGGTGGATGCGTTGACGCCGGTCAGGTTGAGGGTGACCGCGGTGACCCCGGTGGTGGGAACGCCCTTGACGCCCGCGACCTTGAGCCGCAGCACTGCGCCCGGGCCGACCTTCGCCTTGGCGGCGCCGGTGCCGTTGCGGGTGTCCAGGATCCGGGTCGGCCCGAAGGGTACGAGTGCGCTGCCGACGGTGACCTGTTGGGTGGTCGTGGCGGTGTTCCCGCCGTCGTCCTTGACCGTCAGGGTGGCGGTGTAGGTGCCGGGCTTGGCATAGGTGTGGCCACCGAAGCCGCTGGTGCCGAGGTCCGCGGCCGGGGTGCCGTCGCCGTAGTCGACGCTGTAGTCGGCGATGCTCCAGTCGTCGGTGGTTTTGGCGGCGTCCGCCTGGACGGTGAGGCTGCTGTGCGGAGAGGCCTGGCTGAGCGACAGGGCAGGCACCAGCGGAGCATCGGCCGCGACCGTGACGTAAGCCTTTGCGCTGCCGGCAATGGAGGCCCCGGCCGCCGTCGTTGCGGTGACCGTGACGGTGTAAGGGCCGATCGCGGAGTAAGTGTGGGTGACGCTGGGGGTGGCGGACACCGCCGGGTCGCTGCCGTCTCCGAAGTCGAAGGTGTAGCGGGTGATCTGGGTCTTCCAGGGGTTGGTCTCGTCCGCCGTGATCGTCTCGGACAGCGGGGCCGGACCCTTGCTGACGGAGACGGCGGGCGCCAACCGGTAGGGGTCCTGGTATTCGACGGCGCCGCGGTCGTAGTAGCCGGGGCCAGTGCCGGTGTCGGCCACGAGCGGGTCGTCCACGCGGGGCTTGCCGCCGAAGTCTGTGCTGAGCTCATCCGGTGTGTCGGCGTCGGCGGAGTCGATGAGCGGGTTGATGTTAAGGCTGGTCGCGCCCGCGGCCACCGCGACGTACAGTTCGTGCTTCCCCTGGCCGGTCGCGGCCTGCAGATCGGCGGTGGTCGCATAGGTCTGGCCGCCCCAGTTGTAGAGCGCGCCATCGGACTCGGACTCGAAGACGTTGTAGTCATAGGTGGTGCCGCTGGTCGAGCCGGAGGACACCACCACCGGCGTGCTGGTGCCGTACGTCGCACAGCCGCCTGGGGCTCCGAGGAAGAAAGCATTGTTCTCGATCGTCGAACCTGCCGAGGCACCGGTGAGCGAGATCGCGGTATTGCAACCGCCGTCGTCGGTGAAGGTGTTGCCCACCACGACCGTTCCGGGCGCCCCTGCTGCGTTCACGGGCGTGTTCTTCC
Source organism: Streptomyces sp. SA15 (assembly GCF_002291145.1). Classification (GTDB taxonomy): domain Bacteria; phylum Actinomycetota; class Actinomycetes; order Streptomycetales; family Streptomycetaceae; genus Streptomyces. The sequence goes on along the minus strand of NZ_NTGE01000094.1, from coordinate 91,429 downwards.
CGTAGGAGAACTTGCTGCCGGTGATCACAGTCCCGCTGGCCCCCGACGCGATGTCCACGCCGTCCTCGCCTGGGTGGGCCTCCATACTGTCCCGGCTCAGCGTGACCGCGCTGCTCTGCCCGTCGATGCCCACCAGGGCACCCGAAGAGGCCCCTTCTACGGTGTTCCCGTCCAGCGTGACGTCGCTGGATTCGTCGACCGCCACGACCGGGGCCTGGACGTTCGTCCCGATGAAGAAACCGTGCACCACCACGTCGTGTACGTGGTCGAAAGTGAGCCCCGGGCCGGAGCCCGACTGGGGGGTGACGATCTGAGTGAGTACCTTGCTCGTGCCGGTGGTGATGGTGATGGGAGCATTCGCGGTACCCGAGGTCTTCACATCGAGCGATCCGAAGATCCCCCCGACCACCATGACTGTGTCACCTGGCTGCGCGGCGTCGACGGCAGTCTGCAGCGAACAGTAGGGCTGAGCCTGCGAGCCCGCGTCGGCTGCGCTGTCCGAGCAGTTCGACGTCGAGAGGTTGTTCACGTACAGGGTGCTGCCATCCGCGCGGGCGGCGGACGGAGTCAGCGCCAGGCCCGCGCCGAAAAGGCCAACTAGGCCCGCGAAGGCCGCGATCGAACGTGGCAGCACTGTCGCCCCCAGCTTTCACATGGTATTGCTGGCAATCCTGACTGGTCGCCGAGGGGTTGACCAGGTTCCAAGGGTATGGAGATCACCAAGACGTCGGTCCGCGCGCCGAGTTCCGACGCCCACTGGTCCTGGCCGAGCATCAGAGGCATGTGGCCTCGTCAACTCCTGACCAGCGGAATCATCACTGCATATACGCGACGTGGATGACGGCCGAACCGATCAGATACGGCCATGCCCCCGCCGCCGGGAACGGCACGAACGGCACCATGGCCAGCCCGATGACCGTGCCGCCGCCCGCGATCAGCGTGAATCCGACCAGCTTGTCGGTGATCCGGTGGGCGATCGCGTTCCAGCTGGCGTGGGTGACGGCGGCCAGCAGCACGGCCGCGGTGACCAGCGGGGTCACGAAGTGCGCTCGCGCACGTCCACCACGGTGGCGCCGGCGTGAGCGACAAGGTCCTTGGGCTCCATGGGGAAGACGGCGTGCGGGTTGCCGGCGGCGGCCCACACGACGTCGTGCTCGAGCAGCGACCGGTCCGCGAGGACGCGGGTCCGGTTCCGGTGCCCGAAGGGCGGCACGCCGCCGATGGCGTACCCGGTCGTCTCCCGTACGACATCGGCCTTGGCCCGCGTGACCTTGTCGGCGCCGAGCTCCTGGCGGACGAGCTCGACGTCGACGCGGGACGCCCCGTCCATGAGAACCAGCACGGGTACCCCGTCCGCCGCGAAGATCAACGACTTGCAGATCTGGCTCAACTCGCACCCGATCGCCGCCGCGGCCTCGGCGGCGGTACGGGTGGCGTCCGGGAAGCGGCGGATCTCCAGGCCCTCAAGCCCCAGCTCACGCAAGGCTTCGGCGAAACGGGGGTGGGCTCCGGAGTCTTCGGTGTCACTGGCGGTCGTCGTCATGGACGGCACGCTAGCGGTGTGTGTATGGGGCAGGCGACCGCGTTTTCAGGGCTTTGAAACGTACGCGACGAAGTCCGTCCAGACAGCCGGAGCGGCTGTGAGGTGGGGAGTGTCGGGGGTCTTGGAGTCACGGATGTGGACAGTGGCGGGGGTGGTGGCGACCTCGACGCAGTCGCCGGCCTCGCCACTGTCGCTGTAGCTGCTCTTGAACCAGTGGAGTTCAGCGGTGCTCATAGTCTCCCCAGCGCTTGTTCGATGAAGGCCTGCGACTCCCTCGGTGTGAGAGCCTGCGCCCGGATCATGCCATAGCGCAGTTCAAGGATTCGAAGATCCCTGGGGTTCGATACCGGGCGTCCGTTGAACGCGCCGCTGGAACGTCCGATCGCCGTGCCGTCGGCGAACTTCAGCACCTGAATCCGGCCCGCCGTTCCGGCGTGCTCCTCGCGATCGGTCGGCATGACCTGAAGCATGACGTTCCGCAACTGCGTTACCTCCAAGAGGTGTTCGAGCTGTCGGCGCAGCACCATCTTCCCACCGTAAGGGCGTTCGAGAGTCACCTGTTCCTGGACAAAGCTGAGCGTCGGCGCCGGATCCCGCTCGAAGACGGCCCTACGCGCCATTCGTGCGGCGGTTTCCCGCTCCACCACGTCCGGTGAGTATGCGGGCTGCGTCATCTCGAACAACGTCCGCGCGTACTCCGGCGTCTGCAACAGGCCGTGGATGTTGTGGCTGCTGTACAGCAGCATCTCCACCGCCCGCTCCTCCAACTGCGCCAGCTCCCGCACCTTCTTCGGATACCGGGCCTTCCGCATGTCCTCCATGAAGGCCCTGAGATGCCCCTGCGCCTTGAGCACCTGGTCCGCCCGGTCCAGGAATTCCGGCCGGGGAATCCGCTGCCCCCGCTCCATCTTGCGGATCATGTCCTCGCCGTAGCCCATGACCTCCCCGAAGTCGGCCGCCCGCATCCCCGCCGCCTCCCGGCACACCTTGAGCAGCCGCCCCACCGCCTGAACCAACGGCTCGATCTCGTCCCCGGGCTCGACATCCCAACCCGCCTCGTCCGCACCCTCGTTCATGTCCACCTCCAACGCGCACCCGTACCCGTACGTCACCTGAGACAGCCGAGACAGCGCAGGACAAAGCCAGGACAGTCGCCGTACGCACAGGCGTCGTCACTCATCAACGTGAGCAGAATCCGCCACTCTGAGTGACATGAATCAAGAAGTCGCCGCCCCTGTCCGCAACTTCACGGTGCTCCTGTCCCCCACACCCCGCGGCGCCCGCCTCGCCCGCCTCCTCGCTACGGAGCAACTCCGCGCCTGGGACCTCCCGTTGGACACCGCACCCCAGATCGTCGCCGAGCTCGCCACCAACGCGGCCACCCACGGCCGGGTCCCCGGAAGAGACTTCCGCCTGACGCTCTACGTCGTCGGCGGCACCCTCCGTATCGAGGTCACGGACACCCGGGGCGACCGCCATCCCCACCTCGCCCCGACGGATCCGGACGCGGAGTCCGGCCGCGGCCTCCTCCTCGTGGACGCCCTCGCCGACCGCTGGGGCGTCACCCCCGGCCCGCACCCCCGCAAAACGGTCTGGGCGGAGCTGAACCGTTGCCGGCCAGAGTGAAGTGGGTTGCGAGAGCGCTCCCAAACCAAGCACCGTACGACGATGACTTCGCCACCCGCATCCGAACCCGCACCCGCGATACGCCCCTACGCCCCCACCGACCGCCCCGCCCTCGACGACATCTGCATCCGCACCGCTCACGTCGGCCAGGACAGCCGCCCTCACTACGCCGACCCGAGCATCTTCCCGGCGATCTTCGCGGCGCCGTACGTCCACCTGGAGCCGGACCTGGCCTTCGTCCTGGACGACGGTCACGGACAAGCCGTCGGCTACATCCTCGGCACCGCGGACACGCCCCGTTTCGTCGAGGACTACCGGGCGAAGTGGCTGCCGCTGGTCGCCGAGCGGTACCCCGAGCCGGGCACCCCGCCCCGCACCCCCGACGACGAGATCGTCACGCTCCTCCACCACCCCGAACGCATGCTCGTGCCGGAGGTCGCCGCCTACCCCGCCCATCTCCACATCGACCTGCTCCCCGACTGGCAGGGGCGAGGGTACGGGCGGGCCCTGATGGAGACCTTCCTCGACGCCCTGCACAGGAAGAAGGGCGTACCGGCCGTGCACCTGTCCATGCTCACCGCCAACACCCCCGCCCGGTCCTTCTACGACCGTCTCGGCTTCCATGAGATCGAGGTGCCGGACGCCGACTCGACGGGGGTCACCTACCTCGGGCGCTCGACAAGCCCTGACTCTCCATGGGTGGCGGCAAAAGAAAGCCGGTGAGGGCGCCCCGTCCCCACGGAGCCCTCACCGGCTGGTTCTACCGGAGCTGTCGCGTCAGGCGCGGACCAGTTCCTTCTTCTCGTCCGGATCCGCGTCCGCGTCGCCGGTCTTCTCCGGGTCGTCCAGGGATCGCAGACCCTCGCCCTCGACGTCGACGTTCGGCAGGGCGCGGTCCAGCCACTTCGGCAGCCACCAGGCCTTCTTGCCGAGCAGGGCGAGCACCGCCGGGACGATCGCCATGCGGACGACGAACGCGTCGAAGAAGACGGCGATCGCGAGGCCGAAGCCGATCATCTTGATCATCGACTCGCTGGAGCTGATGAAGCCGCCGAAGACGGCCATCATGATGACCGCGGCGGCGGCCACGACCCGGGCACTGTGCCGGAAGCCGGTCACGATGGCCTGGCTCGGCGACTCGCCGTGGACGTACGCCTCCCGTATACGGGTCACGAGGAACACCTCGTAGTCCATCGCCAGACCGAAGACCACGCCCACCATGAAGATCGGCATCATCGACATGATCGGACCGGTCTCCTCGACACCGATCAGGCCGGCGAGCCAGCCCCACTGGAAGACCGCGACCACGGCACCCAGCGCGGCGAGCACGCTGAGCAGGAAGCCGAGGGCCGCCTTCAGGGGGACCAGGATCGAGCGGAAGACCACGATGAGGAGGAGGAAGGCAAGGCCGACCACCAGGGCCAGGTACGGGACCAGCGCGTCGGTGAGCTTCTGCGAGAAGTCGATGTTCATCGCGGTGGTGCCGGTGACCAGGACCTTCGCGCCCGTGGCGGCGTTGACGTCGGCGCCCTTGTCACGGATGGCGTGCACCAGGTCCTCGGTCTGCGTCGAGGACGGCTTGGAGTCCGGGATCACGGTGATCGTCGCGGTGTCGCCGGCCTTGTTGAAGGCAGCCGGAGTGACCGTCACGACGTCCTTGAGACCCTTGATCCCGTCGGTCACCGTGGTGGCGGCCGCCTTCGGGTCGTCGCTGCTCTTGGCGTCGACGACGATCATCAGGGGGCCGTTGAAGCCGGGGCCGAAGCCCTCCGACAGCAGGTCGTACGCCCGACGCTGCGTCGTGGACGTCGGCTGCGAGCCGTCGTCGGGCAGGCCCAGCTCCAGCTGGGTGGCCGGGACGGCGATCGCGCCCAGACCGACCACGCCGAGCAGCAGTACGGCGGCCGGACGGCGGATGACGAAGCTCGCCCAACGGGTGCCCATGCCGGGCTTGGACTGTGTCTTGGACGGCTCGGACTTCTCGAACTTCTCGGACTTCTCGGACTGCTCGGACTGCTCGGCCTTGTCGCCGCCGCGCGCCTTGCGCTTCTCGCCCGTCGGCCGGACCTTCTTGCCCGCGTACCCGAGCAGCGCCGGGATCATGGTCAGCGCGATGAGGACGGCGACCACGACCGTGCCCGCCGCAGCGAGGCCCATCTTGGTCAGCATCGGGACACCGACGACCGAGAGGCCCGCGAGTGCGATCACGACGGTGAGACCCGCGAAGACCACGGCCGAGCCGGCGGTGCCGGTGGCGCGGCCTGCCGCCTCCTCGCGGTCACGGCCCTCGGCCAGCTCGCCCCGGTAGCGCGAGACGATGAACAGCGCGTAGTCGATGCCGACCGCGAGGCCGATCATCAACGCGAGCGTGGAGGTGGTGTCGCCGAGGTCGAGCGCGTTCGCGAGGGCGGTGATGGTGGAGACGCCGATACCGACACCGATGATCGCGGTCAGCAGTGGCAGTCCGGCCGCGACCAGCGAGCCCAGGGTGAGGACGAGGATGACCGCGGCGATGGCGAGGCCGATGACCTCACCGATGGCCCCCGCCTCGGCCGCGGCCTGCAGGGCGTCACCTCCGACATCGACGGTCAGCCCGGTGGCTCGGGCCTCGTCCGCGGCCGCCTCGAGGGCGTCCCGGGTCGAGTCCTTCAGCTCCATGCCGGGGGCGTCGTACTTCACCGAGGTGTAGGCGACCGTGCCGTCCTTGCTCACGGCGTTCGTCGTGAACGGGTCGGTGACGGAGACGACCTCGGAGCCGTCGCCCAGTTCGTTGACGGTCTTCACGACGGTCGCCTTGTTCTCGGCGTCCGTCATCTTCTCGCCGTCGGGTGCCTTGAAGACGATGCGCCCGGTCGCTCCGTCGGCGCTGGCGCCGGGGAAACGCTGTTCCAGCAGGTCGAAGGCCTTCTGCGCCTCGGTTCCGGGAATGGAGAAGGAGGTGGTGCCGGGGGCGGGCGCGGAGGCCGCGCCGACGCCCGCGAGCGTCAGCAGGGCCACCCATATCAGGGCGACGAAATGCCGTCGCCGGAAGGCGAGCCGGCCGAGTCTGTAGAGGAACGTGGCCACGGAGGCGTACTCCCGGTCAGGTCGTGGGTCTTCAGGGCAGGGAGGATCAGCCCGACGACGTGAGCGGTCGCGTCAGGTGCTGCTGGGTGCTTCAGGTGCTGCTGAGTACCGGGGAGGACTCAGGCGGTGGGAGCGCCGAGGGCGGGGAGGACCACGGCGTCGATGTACGAGATGATGAAGGCCTGGGTGGGCGGCTGCTCCTCGAGCAGCGTGCGGGCGGCGAACGCCCCGATCAGCATGGGGAGCAGGTACTCCAGTGCCGGGCAGTCCGCACGGATCTCGCCCCGGTCGACCGCGCGCTGAAGGACACGTCGGAACGCGTCCATCTCCGGTTCGATCAGCTGGGCCCGGAACGCCTCACGCAGATCCGGGTGGTTGTGCATCGCCATGCCCACACCCCGCATCAGCGCGGAGTTCTGCTCCATCGTGCAGTCGTCCTCGCGCAACGCGAGGGCGTGCATGTCACCCTGGAGCGAGCCGGTGTCGACCTCGTCGGCCGAACCCGGCTTACTGTGCCGGAGCGCCTTCACCACCAGATCGGCCTTGCCGCCCCACTGGCGGTAGAGCGTGGCCTTGCTGGATCGCGTGCGGGCGGCCACGGCGTCCATGGTGAGGGCGTCGTAGCCGACCTCCCGGAGCAGGTCGAGCACGGCCTGGTACAACTCGGCCTCGCGCTCGGGGGTGATCCGGCTGCGACGCGCCGTTGCGACCTCAGTCATTCCGCTCACCTTCCCACTCCGGACGACACGGTTTCGTACGTGAAGCTACGTGAAGAATGTAGCGCACCCTCAAGCGAAACGAAACTGTTTCGTTCGTGTCCCGCGTCACGGCGGTTTCCGGCCGCAGTTTCCGGCCGCCGGCCGGTGCGCCGATTTTTCACCAGTTGACCAGGTCCGTCCCCCCGGCGAAGCATGGGGGAGGTGAGCTATCTGTGTCTGCCGCATCTGAACGGCGAACTGCTGTGCTTCGTGGCCGAGGACGACCTCTGGCTGGCCCCCCTCGACGGCCCGGGCCGCGCCTGGCGGCTCACCGTCGACCGCACCAAGACCGGCCACCCCCGCTTCTCGCCCGACGGCCGCCACCTCGCGTACACGAGCTGGCGCAGCCTGGCCCCGGAGATCCACCTGGTACCGGTCGACGGCGGGCCGGGGAGACAGCTCACGCACTGGGGGTCCCCGGACACCCAGGTGTGCGGCTGGACCCCGGACGGGCAGATCCTCGCCGTCGCCTCGCACGGCGAGCCCTTCTCGTACTTCACCTGGGCCTACAAGGTCCACCTCGACGGCGACCCCGGCCGCAAGCTGCCCTGGGGGCCGGTCTCCGACATCCAGGTCGCCGACGTCGACGGGCAGCACAAGACCCTGCTCCTGACCGGCACCCCGCCGCACGAACCGGCCGCCTGGAAGCGCTACCGGGGCGGCGCCATGGGCCGCCTGTGGCTGCACGGGGAGCGGCTGCTCGCCGACCTCCCGGGGCACTTGCACTCCCCCATGTTCGTCGGTGGCCGCATCGCCTTCCTCTCCGACCACGAGGGCGTCGGCAACCTCTACTCCTGCGCCTACGACGGCTCCGACCTGCGCCGCCACACCGACCACGACGCCTTCTACGCCCGGCACGCCTCCAGTGACGGCACACGGGTGGTGTACCAGTGCGCGGGCGACCTGTGGATCGTCGACGACCTCGCCGCGGACTCGGTCCCGCGCCGGCTCGACGTCCGGATCGGCGGGCCGCGCGCGGGCCGCCGTACGTACCAGGTGCCGGCGACCCAGCACGTCGACGGCCTCTCGGTCGACGAGACGGGCCGCGCGAGCGCCGTCGTCGTACGCGGCAGCCTGTACTGGCTGACCCACCGCGACGGCCCCGCCCGCACCCTCATCGACACCCCCGGCGTACGGGTCCGGCTCCCGGAGATGCTCGGCTCGGGCGGCCAGGTCGCCTACGTCACGGACGCGGAGGGCGAGGACGCGATCGAGATCGCCTATCTGCCGCGGGCGACGGGCGACCGTGCGCCTCGGCGGCTTGCGTCGGGCGAGCTGGGGCGGGTCCTGGAGCTGGTCTCCGATCCGGAGGGGGAACGGCTCGCCATCGCCTCGCACGACGGACGGCTGCTGCTGATCGACGCTACGGAGGACGCGGGCGGCGAGGTGACCGAGCTGATCCGGTCGATCAACGGGCCCGTGCGCGACCTGGCCTTCTCGCCGGACGGGGCCTGGCTGACGTGGTCGCATCCGGGGATCGGGAGGTCGCTCAGGCAGATCAAGATGGCCCGGATGAAGGACCGGTCGATCGTCGACGTGACGAACGGCCGCTTCGAGGACGAGAACCCGGTGTTCACGCGGGACGGCCGCTATCTGGCGTTCCTGTCGTGGCGCGGCTTCGACCCGGTGTACGACGTACACACGGGGGACCTGTCCTTCCCGCTCGGCTGCCGGCCGTACCTGGTGCCGTTGTCGTCGGCCACCCCCTCCCCCTTCGCGCTGAACCCGGAGGGCCGCCCGGCCGCCGGGGGCCTGGACCCGGTGGAGGAGGACGAGGGCGGCGACGGCACGGTGACCGTCGAAGTGGAGGGCCTGGCCAGCCGGGTGACGCCCTTCCCGGTCGCCGCCTCCAAGTACTCGGCGCTGTTCCCGGTCGCGGGCGGCGGACTGGTCTGGCTGCGCTGGCCGATCTCCGGCGCGCTCGGCGAGACGTTCGTGAACCCGGACGACACCAGCGGCCGGCCGACCCTCGAACACTTCAACATCAGCAAGGCGAAGAAGGCCGAACTCGTCGAGCACCTGGACTGGTTCGCGGTCAGCGGCGACGGTACGCGGCTGGTGGTCGTGGACGAGGGCGACCTGCGCGCGGTGCCGTCCAACGAACTGGGCGACCCCGACACGACGGTCTGGATCGACCTGCGCCGCCTCCTGCACCGGGTCGACCCGGCCGCCGAGTGGCGCCAGGCGTACGAGGAGGCCGGGCGGCTCATCCGGGCGTACTTCTGGGAGCCGGGGATGTGCGGGATCGACTGGGACGCGGTGCTCGCCCAGTACCGCCCGCTGGTCGAACGGGTCGCGTCCCCGGACGAGTTCGCGGACCTGCTGCGCGAGGTGCTCGGCGAGCTGGGCACCTCGCACGCGTACGTCGCCGCCGCCCGCCGCAACGAGGGCCCGCCGCACTACCAGCGCCGGCAGGGCCTGCTCGGCGCCAACTTCGTCCGCCGCGAGGAGGGTTGGGTCGTCAAGCGGATCCTGCCCGGCGAGTCCTCCGACTCCAAGGCCCGCTCCCCGCTGGCCGGCACGGGCATCCGGGAGGGGGCGGTGCTCACCCATGTCGACGGCCGGCCGGTGGATCCGGTGGCGGGCCCGTATCCGCTGCTGGCGGGGGCGGGCGGTACGACGGTGGAGCTGACGTTCACACCGGCGGAGGGGGAGGGCGGGGCGCGCCGCGTGGCTGTCGTCCCGTTGGTCGACGAGCGCCCTCTGCGCTACCAGGACTGGGTGGCCAAACGCCGGGCCGTGGTACGGGAGTTGAGCGGCGGCCGGTGCGGCTATCTGCACATCCCCGACATGGGGGGCTCGGGCTGGGCGCAGTTCAACCGGGACCTGCGCATGGAGGTGTCCCGGCCCGCGCTGATCGTGGACGTGCGGGGCAACGCGGGCGGCCACATCAGCGAGTTGGTGGTGGAGAAGCTGACCCGCACGATCCTGGGCTGGGACCTGACCCGCGACGCGCAGCCGGTGTCGTACGCCTCGAACGCGCCGCGCGGCCCGGTGGTCGCGCTGGCCGACGAGGCGACGTCCTCGGACGGCGACATGATCACCGCCGCCTTCAAGCTGCTGAAACTCGGCCCGGTGGTCGGTCAGCGGACCTGGGGCGGAGTGGTCGGCATGACCGGCCGCCACCAACTGGGCGACGGCACGGTGATCACGGTGCCGATGAACGCGGCCTGGTTCGACGCGTACGGCTGGTCCGTGGAGAACCACGGCGTCCTCCCCGACCTGGAGGTCCTGCGCACCCCCCTGGACTGGGCGGAGGGGCGGCACGCGCAGTTGGCCGACGCGGTACAGCTGGCGTTGGACCTCCTGGAGACCAATCCCCCGGCGACGCCTCCGGATTACCGACACGTACCGGACCGTTCAAGGCCGAAGTTGCCGCCGCGCACATGAGATCCCGGTACGTGAGAAAGGGTGCCCCCGGTGGAGGGGCACCCTTTCTGCTCAGGCCGGAGCGTCAGGCGTCATAGTCCTGGCTGAAACGGTCCTCTTCCTCCCGCCGAAGCCGCTCCGTCTCCTCGTCACGGTCCCGCATGCGCTCGCCCTGCTTGCCGCGCTCCTGGCCCGGCTTGCCGCGCTGCTGAGCCTGCTCGCGGGCCTGCTGCGCCTTCTCCTTGGCCTGCTGCTGCCACTGTTCGGACTTGTCCTGGAACTGGTCCTTCATACCCATGTGGGTTCACTCCCGTAGTGGGTCGGGGATCGGCCCCTCCAGTGGGGCCTCGACCAGATTCACACGGCCGGACACAGTGCGCATTTCGATCAACTACGGTGCGTAGCACGGGCCTCCTCATCCGCCGCCCCACCTGCACCGACGAGTCCCGTCCGCATGCCCTCCAACCGGGACGCGAACCGCCGCATCTCGCGCTGCCCCACCGTCCCGATGAGACCCGGCAGATACCCGCGCACCCCCTGCATCCCGCGCAGCCACCACTGCCCGTACACATGGCTCGACCGCCGCTCGATCCCGGCCACGATCCGGTCCACCGCCGGCCCCAGCGGATAGGTCTTGTTGGACGGCCACGGCAGCCGCTGCCGCAGCTCCCGCATCACCTCGTCCTGATCGGCCCCGCGCACCATGTCCGTGTCGGTCCACGACAGATACCCGACCCCGACCCGCACGCCCTTGTACCCGACCTCGGCCCGCAGACTGTGCGCGTACGCCTCCACGCCCGACTTGGACGCGCAGTACGCGGTCATCATCGGCGCCGGAGTGATGGCGGCGAGGGACGCGATCTGGAGCAAGTACCCCCGGCTCTCCATCAGCACCGGCAGAAACGCCCGGGCCGTCACCGCCGACCCGATCAGATTGACCTCGATCACCCGCCGCCAGGCCTCCGGATCGGAGTCCACGAACGGCCCGCCGGTGGCCACGCCCGCGTTGGCGACGACGATGTCGACCTTCCCGAACCGCTCCTTGACCTCCCGCGCGACCCGGGCCATCGCCTCGTGGTCGGTGACGTCGGCATACCAGTGGTCGCTGTCGCCGTGCAGCCGCTCACAGACCCGCTTGAGCGCGTCCGGCTCCAGCCCGACCAACGCCACCGCCGCCCCGCGCGCCGACATCTTGCGGGCCAGCAACTCCCCCACGCCCCGCGCCGCTCCGGTGACGACGGCGACCTGCCCTTCGAGACTCGCCCTGCTCACGCGCTCACCTCCGCGGCCTTCTGCGGCACGGGGACCCGCAGGACGTCGTACTCCCCCAGGTCCACCCGCCGCGTCGCCCGCCGGAACTCGGTCGTCGTCCCCGGCCAGATGGTGGTGTTGCGGCCGTTCGCGTCCAGGTACCAGCTCGTGCAGCCGCCGGTGTTCCACACCGTGCGCCGCATGCGCTCCTGCACCCGTCGGTTCCAGGCGCGCAAGGCGCCCGGGCGGGCGTCGAGCGCGACCCGGCCGCCGAGGACGCCGAGTTGCCGTACGAAGTCGGCCATGTAGTTCAGCTGGGACTCGATGATGAGGATCATCGAGGAGTTCCCGAGGCCGGTGTTGGGCCCGATGATGGTCAGCCAGTTGGGGAATCCGGGCATCGAGGCTCCCCGCAGCGCCTCCATCCCGCCGCCCCGCGCCCAGGACTCGGCGAGCGTCCGCCCCTCCGCGCCCACCACCCGATCGGCGATCGGCATGTCCGTGACGTGGAAGCCCGTACCGAACACGATCGCGTCGACCTCGGCCGCACTCCCGTCGGCGGCGACCACCGTCGAACCGCGGACCTCGCTCAGCCCGCTCGCGACCACGTCGACATTCGGCCGGGCGAGCGCCGGGTAGTAGTCGCTGGACAGCAGGATCCGCTTGCAGCCGATGCGGTAGTCGGGGGTGAGTTCGGCGCGCAGGGCCGGGTCCTTGATGGAGCGGGCCATGTGACGCTTGGCCAACTGCTCGACCAGACCGAGCTCGCCCGGGCGCTTGGTGAACGCCTGCACCTGCAACTCCCGGATGCCCCACAGCAGTCCCCGGCGGAGCTGGGCGGTGAAGGGCAGGGCCCGGTGCAGGGCGCGCTCGGCGCCGCTGATGGGGCGGTCGACGCGGGGCATCACCCACGGCGGGGTGCGCTGGAAGAGGGTGAGTCGGTCCACGAGGGGCTGGATGGCGGGCACGATCTGGATCGCGGACGCGCCCGTGCCGACCATCGCGACCCGCTTGCCGCGCAGGTCGTAGTCGTGGTCCCAGCGGGCGGAGTGGAACACCTTGCCCGGGAAGGAGTCCAGCCCCGGGATGTCCGGGATCTTCGGGTCGGACAGCGGCCCGGTGGCGGAGACGACGACGTCCGCGGAGAGCGAGCCCCTGGTCGTCTCGATGTCCCAGCACAGCCTCTCGCCGTCCCAAGTCATCGTCTTCACTTCGGAGTCGAAGCGAATGTGGGGCCGGAGCCGGAACACGTCCGCCACGTGCTCCAGGTACGCGCGGATGTGCCGCTGCCCGGAGAAGGTGCGCGGCCACTCCGCATGGGGCGCGAAGGAGAACGAGTACAGATGGGACGGCACGTCACAGGCGCACCCCGGATAACTGTTGTCCCGCCAGGTCCCGCCGACACTGTCCGCCCGCTCCAGGACGACGAAGTCGGTGACACCCTCGCGTCGCAGCCGTACGGCGGCCCCCAGCCCGCCGAACCCGGACCCGATCACCGCCACCCGCACATGCTCGGTCATCCCGTGGCCTCCTTGCCCCGACGACTCCGCCAGTGAACACTGGCGCAATGGGAGGTTAGAGCAGCTCCGTACCGATGGGTAGGGGACGTGCGAGGAAAACGGGCGAGGAAAGTTACCGAGGGTACGACATAGGGTGCGGGCGTGGCAGACAAGCGTGAATACCGCATGGAGGAGCTGGCCAGGGAGGCCGGGATCACGGTCCGCACCCTGCGCTTCTACCGCGAGCGCAAGCTGATCCGGCCGCCGCGCCGAGAGGGCCGTATCGCCTGGTACGACGACAGCCACCTGGCCCGCCTGCGCACCATCTCCGCGCTGCTGGAACGCGGCCACACCCTGAGCGGCATCGCCGAACTGGCGGAAGCCTTCGAGCACGGCCGCAACGTCGGTGAACTCCTCGGCGTCGGCACCCCCACCGAGGAGGAACCGGTCCGCCTCACCCCCGAGGAACTCGCCGCCCGCTTCGAGGGCGAGGTCACCCCCGAGAACTTCTCCGCCGCCCTGGACCTCGGCTACCTCGCCACCGACGGCGATGAGATCGTCCACATCAGCCGCCGCCTCCTCGACGTCTCCTCGGCCCTGGTCCGCGAGGGCATCCCGCTGGCGGAGGTCCTGGCGGCGGGCAAACACGTCCGCGCACACGCCGACGCGCTCGCCGACCTCTTCGCCGACCTGATCCTGCGCCACGGCCCCGAGGAGGACCTCCAGCGGCTACGACCGCTGGCTCAGAGCGTGGTGGAGGCGGAACTGTCGCTGGCGCTGGACCGGCGGTCGCGCAAGCAGGGTCAGCGGTTGTAGACGACGGTCACCGGGGCGTGGTCGGACCACCGCTCGGCGTGCGTCGCCGCCCGCTCCACGTAGCCCTTGACGGCCTTGGCCGCCAGACCTGGCGTCGAGACGTGGTAGTCGATGCGCCATCCGGTGTCTCGGTCAAAGGCCTGCCCCCTGTAAGACCACCAGGTGTACGGCCCCTCCACCTCCGGATGCAGCCCCCGCACGACATCGACGTAACCGCCCTCCGCCGCGTCGAACACCCGCCCCATCCACTCTCGTTCCTCCGGCAGGAAGCCGGAGTTCTTCTGGTTGCCGCGCCAGTTCTTCAGGTCGGCCTGCTGGTGGGCGATGTTCCAGTCGCCGCAGACGAGGACCTCACGGCCGTCGGCGGCGGAGCGTTCGCGCAGTTCCTTGAGGTGCGCGAGGAACTCGGCCATGAAGCGGACCTTCTCGTCCTGCCGCTCGGTGCCGACCTCGCCGGAGGGCAGGTAGAGGGAGGCGACCGTGACGCCGGGCAGGTCGGCCTCGACGTAGCGGCCGCTGGTGTCGAACTCCGACGAGCCGAAGCCGACTTGGACGCGGTCGGGTTCGCGGCGGGTGTAGAGGGAGACGCCGGCGCGGCCCTTGGCGGCGGCCGGAGCGTGCACGACGTGCCAGCCGTCGGGTGTGCGGACGTGCTCGGGCAGTTGCTGCGGCTCGGCGCGCACCTCCTGGAGGCAGAGCACATCGGCGGAGGTGTCGGCGAGCCACTCCACGAAGCCCTTCTTCGCGGCGGCGCGCAACCCGTTTACGTTGACGGAGGTCACAGTGAGCACCCGGGCACGATACCGGCACACTGGACGGAGCCCCGCTCCGGATGGGAATTCATATACGGTGTCCAGTATGAATATACGACGGGTCTCTTTCGACCACCCCGACGCCGTCAAGCTCAACGACCAGGTCCAGGCCGAGTACCACGTCCGCTACGGCGACGGCGGCGATGCCACACCCTTGGACCCGTCGGACTTCGACCCGCCGAACGGCGTGTATCTCATCGCGTACGACGACAACGACACTCCCGTCGCCACCGGCGGCTGGCGCTCCCAGGACTCCAACGGCGAGGGCAACCTGGACGGGGACGCCGAGCTGAAGCGGATGTACGTCGTCGACGCGATGCGCGGCCGCGGCATGGCCCGCCGCATGCTGGCCGAGCTGGAGGAGGACGCCCGCGCGGCCGGCCGCAGACGCATGGTGCTGGAGACCGGCACCGAGCAGCCGGAGGCCATCGCCCTGTACACCTCCAGCGGCTACGAGCCGTGCGTCAAATTCGGCTACTACCGGTTCCACGAGGCGAGCCGGTGCTACGCCAAGGCGTTGTGAGGATCGGTCCCGCCGCTCGGAATCCGCGATCCAACACCCCAGCCATCAGGCGTCGTTAAGCTGCTGGCACATCGGAGCACGCCGCAGGAAGGTTGGTATGGGGGAAAGGCTGCGACTCGCCGACGTCGAGCACATTCCGACGGACGAGCTCGAACTGCTGATCACCGACAGCTTCGACAATCTCGTCACCGTTGCCGTCGCGGAGGCCACCAACGGCTTCATCCCGCAACGCACCCGCCGCCTACTACGGAAGGCGGAGTGGCGGCTGGACTGGCAGGACGCGCTGCTGTGCGCCGCCGGAGAACTCCAGGTCGCCGCCGAACGGATGCGCTACACCGGCGATCCCCGTTTGGACGCCACCGAGCACCGTCTGCACCGCGTCCGCGTACGCAGGAACGAGGCCAGTGTGCTGGCCAAGAAGTTGCGCCGCAACGACTTCCACAACAGCACCGAACGCAAGAGCGAGACGAACTCCCACCGCACCGCCCTGGGTTGGCTGCGGAACGCGTTCCCGGACGAGTACGCCGAACTTCTCGAGCAGGAGCAGTCCTGCCGGGGCCTGGGCGACGCACCCGAGAAACCCTCGTTCCGCGACGTGCACGAGCAGATCGAGCATGCCTGTGCCAACGGCCTGATCACCGCGCCGCGCTCCCCCGACGTCGAGGCACTGCTCGCGGCCCACGACGACACCGTACGGCTCGCCGCGGCAGAGGACGCCAAGAACCAGGAAGACCGCACCATGGCCCTGCGCCATCCGCTCCTCCTGCGCCGCTGGGAGAACGCTCTGCGAGAGCTGGGGAACATGACCGTGGAAAGGGCTCGCGCGCAAACCCCACACGCGTTGGGAGCACTACCGGACGACTTCTACACACTTCCGCGGGAGGAAGCGATCGGCGTGCTCAACGCGCGGCGCTTCCTGGCGGCGATCCAGCAGCGGCGCTTGGAGTACAAGCGGTGCGTCCGCCAGATCACGCAGTTGCTGCGTACGCGGGAGCGCGAAAGCCCGCACGCGATCGCCCACGCCGAAGCCAAGGCGGCAGCCGTCCGGCGCCTTGAGGAAAGGCACCAGTCCGAGTACGCCTTCATTCGCGCCGAACTGCGCCCGTACGAAGAGCACGACGGCTTTCTGCCCAGGGCGCTCGTCAGCAGTCCGCAGCGCGCCGAGATCAAGCGCCGCGTCCTGGCGTCCCTGGCAGACGGCACGTGGACACGGTCGGCGCCGTCGGCGCTCGCGCCCTGATCGCGTTGGGCGGCAAAAAAGATCCCGCCCGATCAACCGATCGGGCGGGATCTCGTCAACTGCCCAGGGTTTCCCCGGGGAGTTGTTGCGGTGGACCTGTGGGGATTTGAACCCCAGACCCCCTCGATGCGAACGAGGTGCGCTACCAGACTGCGCCACAGGCCCTTGCAACGAGTGAAACTCTAGCATCCCCGTCCGGGTGCTTGGAAATCCGTTCCCGGCTGGTCAGGGGCGGGGGTCACTGGGGTGCCTGGGGTCACTCGTTGGCGGCCCGTGGCCGGTCCCCGTCCTCGTACTGGTCGAAGAGGGGTGTGCGACCGCGTTCACGGGCGCGGCGGGCGGAGGCGGCGCGGCGGGCGTCGCTGCGTCCGTCCGCCGCCGGTTTGTCCTCCGTGCCGTCCATGCCGGCCGACGGCTCCTCCGCGCCCCCGTCCCGGGCGGTGTGGTGCGCCTCCTGCTCGGGCGCTACGGCACTGGAGCGCGCCGAGCTCCACGCGTCCGGCGCCCCCAGATCCACGTCGGCGGTGGCGCGGGGGGCGACCGGCGCGGTCACGTACGTCGGCAGCGGCACCGGTACCGGGTCCCAGCTGTCGCCGTGGCCCGGTCGTTGCTGCCGCTCGCGCTGCTGGTCGACCCACTCCGCGTGGTCGGTCTGCTCGACGAGGGCGCGGCGGTCCGCGGCGAGCGCCGACAGGCCTGGGTCCGTCTCCGGCTCGGGTCCCTCGTCCGGTTCGTCGGTGTCCGCGCCCGCGTCGAGGGAGCCGCGCCGGCGCGGCTGGCGGGCGCGTTCGCGCAGTCGCTGGGCGGCGGCCTCGGCGCGGCGCCGGTCCATCTGGTAGGCGAAGCGCCGGCGTTCCTGGGAGCGCAGGTAGGCGATGTACGCGCTGAGCAGCACGGCGGGCACTCCGGGCGCCCACAGGAACGCGAGCCCGCCGACCGCGGCGACGACCGCGCCGAGGGTGAAGGCGAAGAAGAGCATGATCGTGGTACGCCGACGGCGCGCGAGCGCCTTCGTACGCCGGGCGCGCGCCGCGGCCGCCTCCGCCGCTGCCGTGCGCCGGGCGGGCGACATCCGCTTCTGCGCCGGTGCGGAACCGGACTCGCCCGGGGTGCCCGCGTCGAGGGGGCGTGCGGCCGCCTCTTCCCGCTCACGGACGGATTCCCGTGACTCACGTGACTCACGAGATTCCCGTACCGGCTCACGGACCGGTTCGCGCACCTGTTCCGACCGCCCGGAAGCCTGCGGTTGCGCCGCCGCCCGTGTCTGAGGACGCGCCGGAGGCATGGCGAAAGCCCGGACGTCCACCGAATCGGTGACCGCGCCCGGGTCGTCGGCGCTGGGCTCCTCCTCGTCGGTGGAGCGCGCGCGCAGGTCCTTGGCGTATCGGCGCTCCATCCCCGCCCTTCCGGACAGCAGCCGGATGGCGGTGCTGAAGCGTTCCGTCGGACGGGCCTCGTTCAGCTCGTCCTGCCTACGGAGCCACATCGGCACCAAGTAGGCGGCCCAGGCCCCGACAATGACTGCGTAGATGAGGCCGCTGCTGCTCACGCCTCACACGGTAGAGGGGTTTGCGTGAGGCCATCCGCCAATTGAGCCGGTGTGTCGCACGATCTGGCTGATATTTCGAGCTTTTTTTGTGACCGATGCGATCAGCAGGGCGACCGATGTCGCGAATTCAATGTCCCGAGATGGTCATCGGGCGATCAATTTCGAACGTTTATTCAATTCCTCGGTGGAGTGTTACCGGGCGCCGAGGGCGCGCCCGGGGACGAGGTGTTCTGCGAACGTGACCGGTGCCAACGCCTCAGCAACCCGTCCGGGACCTCTTCCGCGGTGAGCGCGAAGACCAGGTGGTCGCGCCACGCTCCGTCGATGTGGAGATAGCGCGGCCTGAGCCCCTCCTGGCGGAATCCGAGTTTCTCCACGACCCGGCGGCTGGGCATGTTCTCGGGGCGAATGCAGACCTCGATGCGGTGCAGACCCACGGTCCGGAAGCAGTGGTCCACCGCGAGTGCCACGGCCGTCGGCATCACGCCCCGTCCGGCCACCGCCTCGTCCACCCAGTAACCGACGTGGCCCGAGCACATCGAGCCCCAGGTGATTCCGGCGACCGTCAGCTGCCCCACCAGCCGCCCCTGGTACTCGATGACGAACGGCAGCATCCGGCCCGCGTTCGCCTCGGACCGCAGATGCCTCACCATCTGGCGGTAGGTCGGCCGGTGCGCGATGGGCC
The DNA here is from genome assembly GCF_002291145.1 of Streptomyces sp. SA15. Classification (GTDB taxonomy): domain Bacteria; phylum Actinomycetota; class Actinomycetes; order Streptomycetales; family Streptomycetaceae; genus Streptomyces. Next base: position 72,692 of record NZ_NTGE01000094.1, on the reverse strand, counting down.
CGCTGGGCGTGGGCGGCGGAATGGTCGCCTCCCAGGGCCGCAGCCAGTCCCGGTTGCGCCGGTTGACCTCGCGCCAGGCCCGCTGGTCGCGCATCTTTATCGGCCGGAGGACGACATCGCCGTCCGCCAGTACGACGGGCCAGGATGGGGTGTTCAGCTCGCACCCCCACTACTGCCGTCGGGTCTGGGGTGGTCACCGCCGCGGAGCTGGTCCACGGCGTGCGCCAACAGGGGCTCAAGGACGGCCAGTCCGTCCTTCACCCCGCCGCTTGAGCCCGGCAGATTGACGATCAGCGTCCGCCCCGCCACTCCGGCCAGGCCCCGGGAGAGCGCCGCGGTCGGCACCTTCTGGCGTCCGAACGCCCGGATGGCCTCGGCGATGCCCGGCACCTCGTGGTCGATCACCCGGCGGGTCGCCTCGGGCGTGCGGTCGGTGGGCGAGATGCCGGTGCCGCCGGTGGTGACGACGACGTCGTATCCCGCGTCGACGGCGGCGCGCAGGGCGGCCTCCACGGGATCTCCGTCGGGGACGACCTGCGGTCCTTCGACGGTGAACCCCATGCTGGTGAGGCCCTTGGCTATCAGCGGGCCGCCCTTGTCCTCGTACACGCCGGCGGCGGCCCGGTTGGAGGCCGTGACCACAAGAGCGCGATACGTCATGCCCGGCTCCAGTCGCCCGACTTGCCGCCCGTCTTCTCCTCGACCCGAACGTCCGTGATGACCGCTCCCTTGTCGACCGCCTTGACCATGTCGATCACGGTGAGCGCGGCGACGGAGACCGCGGTGAGGGCCTCCATCTCGACGCCCGTGCGGTCCGTCGTCTTCACCGTGGCCAGGATCTCCACGGCGTCGTCGGCGACCCGCAGGTCCAGTTTCACACCCGACACCGACAACGGATGGCACAGCGGGATCAGGTCCGGCGTGCGCTTGGCGCCCATGATGCCCGCGATCCGTGCGGTGGCGAGGGCGTCACCCTTGGGAACCCCTTCGCCGCGCAGCAGCTCGATCACGCGGGGTGAGACCAGGACGCGGCCGCTGGCGCGGGCGGTGCGCGCGGTCACATCCTTGCCGGATACGTCGACCATGCGGGCGGCGCCCGCGTCGTCGATGTGGGTCAGTCGGTCCTGCGTACTCATGGTGGTGGTGCTCCCGGTCCCGGCCTGTTGTGCGCGACACGGTACCGCCAACCAGGAGTACTCAGCCGAGCAGGACCACCTCGACCTCGGCGCCGGGCTCGACGGCTTCGACGTCCTCGGGGACGACGATCAGCGCGTCGGCGTGCGCGAGGGCGGCGACCAGGTGGGAGCCGGCGCCGCCGACCGGGGTGACCGAGCCGTCGGCGTACGTCGCGCGCAGGAACTGTCTGCGGCCCTTCGGCGAGGTCAGCGCCTTGTCGGCGGTCAGGGTCGCGGTCGTCCGCGGGCGATGGACGTCCTGAAGGCCCATGAGGGTGCGGATCGCCGGCCGTACGAACAGCTCGAAGGAGACGTACGACGACACGGGGTTGCCCGGCAGGGCGAGCAGCGGTGTGTGGTCCGGGCCGATGGAGCCGAAGCCCTGGGGCTTGCCGGGCTGCATGGCCAGCTTGCGGAACTCGATACCGCTGCCGGCCTCGTCCTCGTCGCCGACGTAGGACAGCGCCTCCTTGACGACGTCGTAGGCGCCGACGCTCACGCCGCCCGTGGTGACCATGAGGTCGGCGCGGACGAGCTGGTCCTCGATGGTGGACCTCAGGGTCTCGGCGTCGTCGGCGACGGCGCCCACCCGGTAGGCGATGGCGCCGGCGTCGCGGGCGGCCGCGGTGAGGGCGAAGCTGTTGGAGTCGTAGATCTGGCCGCTGCCGAGGTCCTCGCCGGGCTGGACGAGTTCGCTGCCGGTGGACATGACCACCACGCGAGGGCGCGGGCGCACGCGTACCGTGCCGCGGCCGATCGCGGCGAGCAGGGCGATCTGCGGCGGGCCGAGGACCGTACCGGCCTCGAGGGCGCGGTCGCCGGACTTGACGTCGCTGCCCTTCGCGCGCACGTGCGCGCGTGCCTCGGCCGGCCGGTACACGTGCACATGGCCCTCGGCGCCCTCGGGGGCGAGCGCGCGGGCGCGCATCCCGGACACGGGGCCCTCGCCGAGGCCGCCGTCGGTCCACTCGACGGGGACGACGGTCTCGGCGCCGGGCGGCAGCGGGGCGCCGGTCATGATGCGGGCGGCCTGGCCGGGGCCCACGTGGAGCAGGTCGGCCTGGCCTGCGGCGACGTCCCCGACGACGTCCAGGACGGCCGGGAACTCCTCGCTCGCGCCCGCGACATCCGCGACCCGCACCGCGTAACCGTCCATGGAGCTGTTGTCGAACGGCGGCAGGGACACCGGCACCGTGACGTCCTCGACCAGGACGCAGCCCTGGGCGTCGAGCAGGTGCAGCTCGATGGGTTCCAGGGGGCGGACGGTCGCGAGGATGTCCTCCAGGTGCTCGTCCACCGTCCACAGCTGGTCCTGGCCTGTGGTGCGGGGCGCGGCGCTGCTCAAGTCGTTACATCTCCTCGGCTACGTAACTGCGAAGCCAGGTCCGGAAGTCCGGGCCCAGGTCTTCACGTTCGCACGCGAGTCTGACAATGGCACGCAGGTAGTCGCCGCGGTCGCCGGTGTCATAGCGGCGGCCCTTGAAGACGACGCCGTGCACCGGGCCGCCGATCTTTTCGTTCGTGGCGAGCTGCTGGAGGGCGTCGGTGAGCTGGATCTCGCCGCCGCGGCCGGGCTCGGTCTTGCGCAGTATGTCGAAGATGTGCGGGTCGAGGACGTAGCGGCCGATGATCGCGTAGTTCGACGGGGCGTCCGCCGCGGAGGGCTTCTCGACCAGGCCGCTCACCCTGACGACGTCGCTGTCCTCGGTCTCCTCGACGACGGCACAGCCGTAGAGGTGGATCTGCTCGGGAGCGACCTCCATGAGCGCGATGACGCTGCCCCCGTGCTGCTCCTGGACCTCGATCATCCGCTGGAGCAGGGGGTCGCGGGCGTCGATCAGGTCGTCGCCGAGGAGGACGGCGAAGGGCTCGTGGCCGACGTGCGGGGCGGCGCACAGCACGGCGTGGCCGAGGCCCTTGGGGTCGCCCTGGCGGACGTAGTGCATGGTCGCGAGGTCGCTGGACTCCTGCACCTTCGCGAGCCGGCTGGCGTCGCCCTTCTTCTGCAGGGCGGATTCCAGCTCGTAGTTGCGGTCGAAGTGGTCCTCCAGGGGGCGCTTGTTGCGGCCCGTGATCATGAGGACGTCGTCGAGACCGGCGGACACGGCCTCCTCGACCACGTACTGGATCGCCGGCTTGTCGACGACCGGCAGCATCTCCTTGGGAGTGGCCTTGGTGGCCGGCAGGAACCGGGTGCCGAGACCTGCTGCGGGAATGACAGCCTTGCTGATCCGAGGGTGCGACTGAGTCATGCCCGCAACCTTATCCGGTGCGTTTGCAAGGAATCTGTCGCTCCGGTTAATTGGCTCTCATATGAGTGCATTGGAAGGGTACGGGACAACCTTTGAGTCACTTCGGACGTCTGGCCGAGCCTGACAAGCGCACGTTGCGGCGAGAGCTCCTCGCGGTGAGGAACAGGTTGACGGCCGATGACGTGCGGGAAGCCGCGACCGCACTGGCCGAGCGTGCGCTGGAGCTGCCCGAGGTGGCAGAGGCGCGCACGGTGGCGGCGTACGTCTCGGTGGGCACCGAACCGGGCACGCTCACGCTGCTGGACGCGCTGCGCGAGCGGGGCGCGCGTGTCCTGCTCCCGGCGCTCCTGCCGGACAACGACCTGGACTGGGCCGCCTACACCGGCGAGGGCTCCCTCGCGCGCGTGCAACACCGCGGAAAGATGGCCCTCTTCGAGCCCGTCGGCGAGCGCCTCGGCCGGGACGCCGTGACCACGGTCGACGTCGTGCTGCTGCCCGGCCTGGCGGTCGACGCGCGCGGCATCCGACTGGGGCGCGGCGGGGGGTCGTACGACCGCGTGCTCACCCGTTTGGAGCAATCGCACGCGCACCCCGCGCTGGTGATGCTGCTGTACGACTCCGAGGTCGTCGAGCGCCTGCCGGCCGAGGCGCACGACCGGACGGTGCACGCGGTGGTGACACCGTCGGCCGTACGCCGTTTCCGCCACTCCTGAACCGTGCCGCGGTGCCTTACGGCTTCAGCACCAGCGTGTCGCTCGTGCTGTCCTCGACCGCCTGGTCGGAGAAGGACCAGTCCAGCAGCTCGCCCTTGGCCCATTTGCTCGTCTGGTCGACGTAGTGGGCGCTGTAGGCGTGCCCGGAGGCACCGGTGAGGTTGATCCACTTCGACTTGTCGAGGTCGCCGAGGTTGACCACCATCCGCATCGACGGCACCCAGACGACGTCGTAGCCGCCGGCGGCGTTCCAGCCGGTGGCGTTGACCGTCGCCTCGCCGCCGCTGAGCTTCCACGGGCCGCGGTTGAGCGCGTACTGCAGGAAGCCGGGGCCGTCGGTGCCCATGGTCTGGTTCTTCAGGAACAGGCGGTGCAGCCGGCCCCAGCTCCAGGTGTCGATGTCCTTGCCCAGCTTGGCGGTCAGCTCCCAGCGGGCGTCGACCATGGCGCGCTCGAACAGCTTGTCGCGGTTGTGGTCGGCGCCGATGCGATTGCGCAGGTCGGGCGTCGTCCACCAGTCGCTGTTCTCGTCGTCGACCAGGTTGCGGACCACCTCGAACCAGCGGTCGCCGCCGTCGGGCTGTGCCTGGTCGGGGTCGCGCTGGCCGCACTCGAGCACCTTGCCGGCCTCGTCCACGGGCCCGGTGGTGTTGACCGGGTCGACCCACAGGCACTGGTCCTTGACCCGCAGCTCCTTGGGCAGCTTGTTGCCGAAGGCCAGCTTGAGGATGTTGCGCCAGACCGCGTTGAAGTAGGCGGCCGCCGCCGAGTCGGCGTCCTGGGTGTAGTCCCAGCCCTCGAGGAGCTCCTGCGCCGCACGGACGTCGGGGTCGGCGAGGTCGATCTTCAGCAGCTTGGGCACGAGCAGCTTGGCGATCTCGCTGCTGTTGTCCGTCTGCATCTGGCGCATGTCGTCGGTGGAGATCTTGCCGCCGTCCTTGATCTTCTGCTCGATCAGGTCGGTGATCCGCTGGCTGCGCGTGCCGTAGCCCCAGTCCGTGGTGAGCGTGTAGTCGGGGTTGTCCTTGTCGGGGTGGTACTTGTCGGGGGCGATCACGGCCTGGTTGGCGGTGACGATGTAGCCGCGCTTCGGGTTGTACTCGTAGGGCAGCGCGTCCTGCGGGACGTACCCGGTCCACTCGTACTTGGAGTCCCAGCCCGGGGCCGGGACGGAGCCGTCGTCGCCCTTCGCGCGCGTGGGGATCTTTCCGGGCAGCGTGTAGCCGATGTTGTCCTTGGTGTCGGCGTAGACCAGGTTCTGCGAGGGCACGTCGAACAGGGTCGCGGCCTCGCGGAAGTCGTTCCAGTCGGCCGCCTTGTTCATCGCGAAGACGGCGTCCATGGAGGTGCCCGCGTCCAGCGCGGTCCAGCGCAGCGCGATGCCGTAGCCGTCGCCGCGGTCGGGGGCCGCTGCGTCGACGGTGGCCTTCCTGCCGACCTTCACGAGTTCGTCGTCGCGGTCGGACAGCAGGGGCATCCCGTCCTCGGTCTCCCGGACGACGATCTTCTTGGACGCGCCGCCGGCGACCTTGATGGTCTCCTCGCGCCGGTTGAAGGCCTTGACCTTGCCGTCGTACAGGTAGCCGTCGCCGGAGAGCTTCTCCAGGTAGAGGTCGGTGACGTCGACGCCGGAGTTGGTCATGCCCCAGGCGATGTTCTGGTTGTGGCCGATGACCACGCCGGGCATGCCCGCGAAGGTGTAGCCGCTGACGTCGTACTGGCACTTGCTGGAGACGGTGCGGCAGTGCAGGCCCATCTGGTACCAGACGGACGGCAGCGAGGGCGACAGGTGCGGGTCGTTGGCCAGCAGCGGCTCGCCGGTGATCGTGTACTTCCCGCGCACGACCCAGGCGTTCGAGCCGATGCCGTTGCCGTTCACGCCGACGGCCGTGGGGAGTTTGTCCAGGACGCCCTGGAGGCCCGTCAGCTGGCTCTGGAGGGCCGATCCGGCCGGCGTCGAGGACGATTGCGTACCCGTGCCCGTCCCGCTCGTGGAGGAGCCGCCGGTGGACGAGCCGCTCGTGGAGGAGCCGCTCGTGGAGGAGCCGCTCGTGGACGAGCCGCCGCTTCCCTCGAACGTCCCGGTGAGCTCGTCGTACTGGCCCTGCTGGACGATCGTCTGGTTCCGGCTGTAGGGGTACTCCGGGTACAGGTCGGCGATCTGCTTGGGGCCGAGGCGGCTGGTCATCAGGGCGCGGTCGATCTCGTCCTGCATGTTGCCGCGCAGGTCCCAGGCCATCGCCTTCAGCCACGAGATCGAGTCGACCGGGGTCCACTTCTCGGGCTTGTAGTCGTTGCTGAAGCCCAGGGCCGCGTACTCCAGGGAGATCTCCTCGCCGTCCTTGCCCTGGAGGTAGGCGTTGACCCCCTTGGCGTAGGCCTGGAGGTACTTCTTCGTGGAGGCCGACAGCTTGGTGTCGTACTCCTCCTTCGCGACCCGGTCCCAGCCCAGGGTGCGCAGGAACTCGTCGTTGTCGACCTGGCTCTTGCCGAACATCTCCGACAGGCGCCCGGAGGTCATGTGGCGGCGCACGTCCATCTCGTAGAACCGGTCCTGCGCCTGGACGTAGCCCTGCGCCATGAACAGGTCCTGGTCGGAGGAGGCGTAGATCTGCGGGATGCCGTGGCCGTCGCGCTTGACGTCGACGGGGCCCGACAGGCCCTCCAGCGTGAGCGAACCCTTGGTCTGCGGGAAGGAGGCCCGGACGGTGCTGACGGACCAGTACCCCCCGTAGGCGACGCCTCCGACGAGGGCCAGCACCAGGACCAGGAGGAGCAAACGGGCTTTGCGCCCCTTCTTCCTGCCGGACTTGCCGGGCTTCTGACCCGAAGAGGCGGTGGTGTTGGGGGGCATCGCTGTCCTTGCTGTCCTAACGCGAGCGGCAGGCGGGGCTGTGCTTTTGACTGAGCGCTGGAGCAACCATAGGCGCAGGGCCTGTGCCCACTTGACGCGGAGTGGGGAACCAGCGCGGACGGACGTTCGATCATGCCCTGGCAAGCGTCAAGAAATCGTCAAGAGTTAGGTAAGGTAACGAAGTACTTGGGTGCGGAGCATCACGACTTCGTGTCCTATGTACGTGAGCCACGCGCGCGTGATGCGCGTCGGCCAGGGAAGGGAACGGCCGCTGACTGTCCACGACCTCAACCAGCTCCTGCTCGTCTGCTCGATCGTCCTGCTCGTCGCCGTGGCAGCGGTCCGGATCTCCTCGCGCAGCGGGCTCCCCAGCCTGCTCGTCTACCTGGGGATCGGCGTCGCCATGGGCCAGGACGGCATCGGCGACATCCACTTCGACAACGCCGAACTGACCCAGGTCATCGGATACGCGGCCCTGGTCGTGATCCTGACCGAGGGCGGTCTGGGCACGAAGTGGAAGGAGATCAAACCCGCCCTGCCGGCCGCCACGGCGCTGGCGCTGGCCGGGGTCGCGGTGAGCGTCGGGGTGACGGCGACGGCCGCGCACTACCTGATCGGGCTGGAGTGGCGTCAGGCGCTCATCATCGGGGCGGTGGTCTCCTCCACGGACGCGGCAGCGGTCTTTTCCGTCCTGCGCAAGATCCCCCTCCCTGGGCGCGTGACGGGCACCCTGGAGGCCGAGTCCGGCTTCAACGACGCCCCCGTGGTCATCCTGGTGGTCTCCTTCTCCACGGCCGGCCCGATCGAGCACTGGTACGTGCTGCTCGGCGAGATAGCCCTGGAGCTGGCCATAGGTGCCGCCATCGGCCTCGCGGTGGGCTGGCTGGGCTCCTGGGGGCTCAGGCACGTCGCGCTGCCCGCCTCCGGCCTCTACCCGATCGCCGTCATGGCCATCGCCGTCACCGCCTACGCGGCGGGCGCGCTGGCGCACGGCAGCGGCTTCCTCGCCGTCTACCTCGCCTCCATGGTGATGGGCAACGCCAAGCTGCCGCACTGGCCCGCCACCCGCGGATTCGCCGACGGAGTCGGCTGGATCGCCCAGATCGGCATGTTCGTGCTGCTCGGCCTGCTGGTCACCCCCAGCGAGCTGGGCGACGACATCGTGCCCGCGCTCGTCATCGGGCTGGTGCTGACGATGGTGGCGCGCCCGCTGAGCGTCGTGCTGTGCCTGACGCCGTTCCGGGTGCCGTGGCAGGAGCAGACACTGATGTCCTGGGCGGGGCTGCGCGGCGCCGTGCCCATCATCCTGGCGACCATCCCGATGGTGGAGGGCGTCGAGGCCAGCCGCCGGATCTTCAACATCGTCTTCGTGCTGGTCGTCGTCTACACCCTGGTCCAGGGGCCGACCCTGCCGTGGCTCGGCCGAAAGCTGCGCCTGGGCGACGGTACGGAGGCCGCCGACCTCGGCATCGAGTCGGCGCCCCTGGAACGGCTGGGCGGGCACCTGCTGTCCGTCGCGATCCCTGAGGGGTCGAAGATGCACGGCGTCGAGATCAACGAACTGCGGCTGCCGGCCGGGGCCGCCGTCACCCTGGTCGTACGCGAGGGCGAGTCGTTCGTTCCGCTGCCGACGACAGTGCTGCGACGCGGGGACGAACTGCTCGTGGTCGCCACGGATCCCGTACGGGACGCGGCGGAGCGGCGGCTGCGCGCCGTGGGGCACGGCGGCAAGCTGGCCGGATGGCTGGGGACGAACGGCGACGACGCAGGTCGTTAAGGGCACGTTTCGTACGGTTCACACGCCCCGCAATCGCAGGTGGGTGGACCTGTGGTGCTCCCTTTCACAGGCACATCAGGCGGTGACCCCTGTATGGTGAATGCGCATTCCGATCGAACCAACTCTGCCTGACGCAGTGCTGGCGCGACCGTATGGCGGCCGGGACACCCCCTAGTGGGCGCCGGTATCTACCGCAGTCCGCGCAAGAGGACAGCTCTCGGCGCCCGAGCCCCCAAGGGACGCGCTACCAGGCGGCAGAAAGGCACGGGCCGTGGCATCCACGGTCACCTCCCGCCCCGGATACGGGCAGCTGCTGCGCACCCGCGGCGCCTGGACGTTCCTGCTCCCCGGCTTCGCGGCACGTCAGCCGTTCGCGATGCTCACCGTCTCCATCGTGCTGCTCCTGCAGCACACCACCGGCTCGTACGGCGCGGCGGGCGCCGTCGCGGCCGTCACCGGCGTCTCCATGGCGCTGTTCGCTCCCTACAGCGGGCGGCTCGCCGACCGTCACGGGCAGCGGACCGTGCTGATTCCGGGCGTGCTCGTGCACACGCTGTCCGTTCTGACGCTGACGGCGCTCGCACTGGCGGACGCACCCCTGTGGGCCCTGCTCGCGGCGGCCGTCCCCACAGGGGCCTCGATACCGCAGATCGGACCCATGGTGCGCGCCCGTTGGGCCGCGAAGCTCCAGGACTCGCCCCTGCTGCCCACAGCGGCGGCCTTCGAGTCCGTCACGGACGAGCTGACCTTCGTGGTCGGCCCGCTGCTGGCCACCGCCCTGTGCACGGCGGTGGACCCGGCCGCGGGACTGGTCACGGAGGCGTCGCTGACGCTGCTGGGCGGTCTGCTGTTCGCCGCGCAGAAGAATACCCAGCCCTCGGTCACCGGCGGGACGGGCGAGCACGCGCGCGTGGAGCGCGCTTCCGCTCTTCGCGTCCCTGGGGTGCGGGTCCTGATCGTGGCCTTCCTCGGCATCGGTTCCGTCTTCGGCGGCATGCAGGTCTCGCTGGCCGCGTTCACCGAGTCGATCGGCGAGCCCGGCCTGAACGGCGTCCTGTACGGCACCTTCGCCGCGGGCAACATGCTCTCCGGTCTGGTCTGCGGAGCCATCGCCTGGAAGGCGGCCCCGCAGCAGCGCCTGGTCGTCGGTTACACCGCCCTCGCGCTCACCGCCTCCGGCCTCCTGGCCGCCCACTCGGTGCTCCTCCTGGCCGGCCTCGGCCTGCTCGTCGGCATGTGCATCGCGCCCACCCTGATCACCGGCTACACCCTGGTCGAGAGCCTGGTACCGGCCGGCGCCCGCACCGAGGCCTTCACCTGGCTGACCGGCGCGGTAGCGCTGGGCCAGGCGGCCGCCGTCACCGTCGCCGGGCAGCTGGAGGACCGCTTCCGGGACGGCGCCGGATTCCTGGTCCCGATGGGCGGCACGCTGCTCGCCCTGGCGACACTGCTGGCACTGCGCTCGCGGCTCGCGGCACCGCCCCGCGCCCGCACCGTCGCACGTGGCGTCGGTCACCGCGTGCCGGTGACAGTGGACTGATCCTCAGGAATACGTCACACTGGACCGTCGTTTAGCACTCATTGAGTGAGAGTGCCAGGAGGAAGACAGTGCCCACCTACCAGTACCAGTGCACCGCATGCGGCGAGGGCCTCGAGGCGGTGCAGAAGTTCACCGACGACGCCCTCACGGAGTGCCCCAGCTGCTCCGGCCGCCTGAAGAAGGTGTTCTCCGCGGTCGGCATTGTCTTCAAGGGCTCCGGCTTCTACCGCAACGACAGCCGCGGCTCCTCGTCGAGCAGCTCGCCGTCGTCGACCGGGAAGTCGTCGACGTCCTCGTCGTCTTCGTCCTCTGAGTCTTCTTCGTCCTCTGAGTCTTCTTCGTCCTCCTCGTCGTCGTCGGACTCGAAGTCGTCGAGCACGGGTTCCTCCTCCAGCAGCAGCTCCGCCGCGTAGGCGGCATCGCACCGCTCCACTGGGTTTTCCGGGCCCGGCGGCCAGGTGAAGACGGCTCCGGTTACTGTGCTGGGCATGGTGAACGCAGAGATCGGCGTAATCGGCGGCTCCGGCTTCTACTCGTTCCTCGAGGACGTGACCGAGACCCAGGTGGAGACCCCCTACGGGCCTCCCAGCGACTCCCTCTTCCTCGGCGAGGTCGCCGGCCGACGGGTCGCCTTCCTGCCCCGGCACGGACGCGGCCACCATCTGCCGCCGCACCGGATCAACTACCGGGCCAATCTGTGGGCGCTGCGCTCGGTCGGCGTGCGCCAGGTTCTCGGCCCGTGCGCGGTGGGCGGTCTGCGCCCCGAGTACGGTCCGGGCACGCTGCTCGTGCCGGACCAGCTGGTCGACCGTACGAAGTCCAGGGCGGGGACGTACTTCGACGGGCTGCCGCTGCCGGACGGCACGGTGCCGAACGTGGTGCACGTGTCCCTGGCCGACCCCTACTGCCCCACCGGACGGGCGGCCGCGCTGAAGGCGGCCCGCGGGCGGGACTGGGAGCCGGTGGACGGCGGCACGCTGGTCGTGGTCGAGGGGCCGCGCTTCTCCACCCGTGCCGAATCGTTGTGGCACCAGGCGCAGGGCTGGTCCGTGGTGGGCATGACCGGGCATCCCGAGGCGGCGCTGGCCCGGGAACTGGAGCTCTGCTACACCTCGATGACCCTGGTCACCGACCTCGACGCCGGTGCCGAGACCGGCGAGGGCGTCTCCCACGACGAGGTCCTGCGGGTGTTCGCGGCGAACGTGGACCGGCTGCGGGGCGTGCTGTTCGACGCGATGGCGGCACTGCCGTCGACCGAGGAGCGGGACTGCCTGTGCAGGAGCGCGCTTGGTGGGATGGATCCGGGGTTCGCACTGCCGTAGCTCGTGGAACTTCTCGTTCGGGTGAGGGAGTTGTCCACAACTCGCCAGTAGCCCACCGGCCCCAGCGGGAATCGGCGCGAAGCCTCATCGTGGCAATCGCAAGCCGATCCCTCGCCGCAGGTGGTGGTCCACGTGTCCTTCGCTCCCTCTCCGTCTCCGTCCTCGTATCCCCCTTCGTATCCCTCTCCCTGTCCCTCTTCTTCTCCCCTTCCTCCGCGCCCGCTCGGCACGGACGCTCCCCCGACCTGCGAGGTGCCGCACTTCGCTCCCGTGCGGGTACGCGGCGGGCGATATCAGCTGCAGCGGCTCGTACGGCATCGAAGGCGGGCCCTGGCGGCCGGTCTCGCCGTCGCCGCGGTCGCGCTCGTGGCGGCGGGGCCGCAGGAAGGGGAACGGACGCGCGGGCACCCCGTGGCCGACCCCGTACGGGAACGCCGTGCCGTCCAGCTCGTGACGGCGCCGGTGCGGATCGCCGACGGCGCCACGGTCCGGTTGCTGCGGCCCGGCGACCGGGTCGACGTCATCGCCGCCGAGGAGTCGGCGACGGGTGGTGACGCCCGCGTGGTCGCGCGCGGGGCGCGGGTGACGAAGGTGCCCGAGCCACTGCACGGCGCGACCGAGGGCGGGGCACTGGTCGTGCTCTCGGTGCCGCGCTCCACCGCCGCGCACCTCGCGGGCGCGAGTACGACGGCACGGCTGGCGGTGACGCTGTGCTGACCCCACCCCGTTGGGCGGGGACACCTCGGCCTGTCGTAGGTTGCGGAGCTGTTCGTTCCACACCCTGCGCGTGCGAGGAGAGTCCCCGAGGTGAGCGAGAAGAAGGAACCGAGCGTCTGGGAGGGCTTCAAGGCCTTCCTGATGCGCGGGAACGTCGTCGATCTGGCAGTGGCGGTGGTGATCGGCGCCGCCTTCACCAACATCGTCAACTCGGTGGTGAAGGGGATCATCAATCCGGTCATCGGAGCGATCGGCACCAAGAACCTCGACCATTACAGCTCGTGCATCAAGGAGCCCTGCACCGGTACGGGCGACAGCGCGACCGGCGTCCGGATCATGTGGGGCTCCGTCCTCGGCTCCACCCTCACGTTCGTGATCACGGCGGCCGTCGTCTACTTCCTGATGGTCCTGCCCATGTCGAAGTACCTGGCCCGGATGGAGGCCCGCAGGAAGGAGAAGGAGGGCGCGCGGGAGGTCGTGGAGGTGACCGAGCTGGAGGTGCTCAAGGAGATCCGGGACGCGCTGGTCGCGCAGCGGGGGTCGGGCCACAACGAGCGGTAGCGGCAGCGGCCCGCCGGACTCAGAGGTGGTGGGGCGGCTTCTCGTCGAGGAAGCGCTTCAGATCGGCCATGCTGTCGGCGCCTGCGCCGGGACGCTCGCCCCACCCGCGGTCCGTGTCGTCCGAGGACTGCTGGTCCAGGGGATCGTCGAAGATCAGCGCGGCCTTCGGCTCACGCGGCTCGTTCGGCTCAGGGCTGGGCGTGGGGTCGGGGGCGGTGGTCATGGGTCCAGGGTACGGGCGCCGTACCAGACTGGGCTCATGACAGTTGACGCTCTGACGGACGTGTCCGGTATGCGGGTGGGGCACGCGACGCGTAACGGCGACGGTTGGCTCACCGGTACCACGGTCGTGCTGGCCCCGGAGGGCGGTGCCGTCGCCGCCGTGGATGTGCGGGGCGGCGGTCCCGGGACCAAGGAGACCGACGCCCTCGATCCACGCAACCTGGTGCAGAAGGTCGAGGCGATCGTGCTGACCGGCGGCAGCGCGTACGGGCTCGACGCGGCGTCCGGGGTGATGGCCTGGCTGGAAGAACAGGGGCGCGGGGTGCGGGTGGGGGTGGATCCGGCGCACGTCGTGCCGGTGGTGCCGGCCGCCTGTGTCTTCGATCTGGGGCGGGGCGGCGACTTCCGGGCCCGACCGGACGCGGCAACCGGCCGGGCCGCGGTCGAGGCGGCCGCCGCGAGCGAACCCGGTGCACCGGTGCGGGAAGGGTGCGTCGGCGCGGGTACGGGCGCGGTGGTCGGGCAGTTGAAGGGCGGGGTCGGCAGCGCGAGCACCGTCCTCGACTCGGGGATCACGGTGGCCGCGCTGGTGGTGGCCAACGCGGCGGGAGCGGTACGGGATCCGGAAACGGGCGTCTTGTACGGGGAGTTGTTCCAGGGGCGCGTGGAGTACCCGGAGGCGCATGTCCATGACGCCGCACGCCGGCGCCTCGCCGAGGTCGCGGTGACGAACGGGCCTCCCCCGCTCAACACCACGCTCGCGGTGGTAGCCACCGACGCTGACCTGTCGAAGGCGCAGGCACAGAAGATGGCCGGCACCGCGCACGACGGCATCGCGCGTGCCGTACGGCCGGTGCATCTCCTCCACGACGGCGACACGGTGTTCGCGCTGGCGACAGGGACACGCCCGCTGGACGCCGGCAACCCACTCGCGCTGAACGAGATCCTCGCGGCCGGCGCGGACCTGGTGACACGCGCGATCGTACGGGCCGTGCACGCCGCCGAGTCGGTGGAGGGGCCGGGTGGGGTGTGGCCGTCGTACGGGGAGTTGTACGGGGGTCGTTGACGAGGGCGGGGAGTTGTACAGGGTCGTTGACGAGGGCGGGGAGAGGAGGGGCCCCTAACCCCTCACCCCCTCACCCCCTCACCCCCTAGAGCGGACGCCGTCTCTCGCACGGTGATTGTCCCGGTTCCGTCACGTGATGGCGTTCATGACGAACGGAGGGAACCCGGCCCACCGCCGATCCCCTCTTTCTCCACGCACTGGAGCGTTCCTCCATGCACCGGAGCGGATCGCGCACATCACACGAACTTGGAGCAGCCCGTGACAACGCCGGACACAACAGCGCGGCGCGTACTCGGGGCCTGTGCCGCCCTGATGGTCGGCGCCCTCACCCTCACCGCCTGTGGCGGAAGTGCCAACGCCAAGAGCGGGGGCGAGAACGGGAAGGCGTCCGTCAAGACGTCGGTCGCGAAGATCGCCATCTCGGCCGAGGACGGTTCGACCGACGCGTCGATCAACACCACCGGCGTGAAGGTCAGCGACGGCAGGCTGACCGACGTGAAGATGACGGTGGCGGGGACGGGGACGGCCGTACCGGGGTCGATGGCCGCGGATGGCGGCAGTTGGAAGCCGAAGGAGCAGTTGGAGCGCGGGACGAAGTACGAGATATCGGCGACCGCGAAGGACGCCAACGGCCGTACCGCGGCCGCCAACTCCATCTTCACCACGGTCTCTTCGGCGAACAGCTTCATCGGGACGTACACGCCGGACAACGGCACGACGGTCGGGGTCGGGATGCCGGTGTCGTTCAGCTTCGACAAGGTGATCAGCGACAAGAAGGCCGTGCAGTCGCACATCACGGTGACGTCGAGCAGCGGGCAGAAGGTGGTCGGGCACTGGTTCGGCTCGCAGCGGCTCGACTTCCGGCCCGAGGAGTACTGGAAGGCAGGCTCCAAGGTCACGATGAAGATCGATCTGGACGGGGTCGAGGGCGCGAACGGCGTCTACGGGGTGCAGAAGAAGACCGTCAGCTTCACGATCGGGCGCTCCCAGGTCTCCACGGTCGACGTGAACACGCAGACCATGACGGTCGTGCGGGACGGCAAGACGATCAAGACGGTGCCGATCTCGGCGGGCAGCGCCCAGAACCCGACCTACAACGGTCAGATGGTGATCTCCGAGAAGTTCACGCAGACACGGATGAACGGCACGACGGTCGGCTTCGGCGGCGAGTACGACATCCCGGACGTGCCGCACGCGATGCGTCTGACCACGTCGGGGACCTTCATCCACGGCAACTACTGGTACAGCAGGGGCAATCCGCCCTTCGGCCGTCAGGGCACCAGCCACGGCTGTGTCGGGCTCGCGGACGTACAGGGTGCGCGGGGTGCCACGCCCGCCAAGTGGTTCTACGACAACTCGCTCATCGGGGACCTCGTGATCGTGAAGAACTCCCCCGACAGGACCGTGGCCCCGGACAACGGGCTGAACGGCTGGAACATGGCGTGGAGCGAGTGGATCGCGGGAAGCGCCGCCTGAGTGCACCCGCACGCCGGAAGGGCGTCTGACCGGCGGTTTTTGACGGATCATCGGGCCGCGTGGGAACTTTCCCCGCGGCCCGGACGTTTTCCGGGCGTACGTTTTCTCGGTTCCCGGACATGATGTCCGACCGAGGGGCTACGGTATGCACCCACAAGGTGACATGCAGCAACGCCGGGAGAAACCTTGAGCGTTCCGTACGAGACAGCAGCGTACGAACCACCCGAGTCGCCCGAGTCTCCGGAGGAGCACCTCGCGCGGCTCCTCGGCCGTGCCCTGAACTCCTTCGAGTTGCCCGACGAGACGATACGGCGTCTGGACTGCGCGCTGGCGCACGACAGTTCGCTGCACTCCGCGCACCACAGCGCGGGGCTGCACCGCGAGACGTACCGGCACACCTGGCTGCTCGCGGACGGCTCGGCGCTCACCCTGTGGGAGCTCGTCCACAACACCGCCCCGGGCAGCGTCCCGCAGCACGAGGTGTACGTGGACGAGGAGGAGCTGCGCACCGCCACCGCGCGGCTGCCGCTGCCGCCGGACGCGCCGGACTTCGAGCTGCCGGTGACGGTGCAGCTGTCGCCGGTTCCGGCGCCGCGCCACGCGTATCTGCCGGGCGACTCGGCGGACCACGCGCGCCGGGTGCTGCGCCGGGCGGAGAACCCGGACCGGCCGGGTGCGGAGACGGCCGCGCTGCTGGCCACGGCGTGCGCGTACCAGATCACGCAGGCTTTCGGGCGCCCCTGCCGGGCGGGCCGTGCCGGGCTGTGCTTCTCGCTCTACGAGCACGCCTTCCTGCTGCGTGACGGCGAGGAGGTCTCCCTCTGGGAGGTCGAGCACACGGTGACGCCCGACGGGCGGCACATGTGCGAGGTGTACGGGAGCGAGGACGCGGCCAGGGACGCGATGGAGCGGCGGGCTGCGCAGCTCTCCTGAGCGGGCGGCGCGTGCAGCGGGCTCGTGGCGCGTGCAGCGGGCTCGTGGCGCGTGCAGCGGGCTCGGTGCGCGTTCGGCGGGCGCGGGGAGCGGCTCAGCGGTCGGCGCTGAGCCGTCGTACCAGACCCTCGAACGCGTCTTCCTCCGCCGGGGTCAGTTCGACGGACTCACGCGGGGGGCCGGTCTGCCGCTGGTGCGCAAGCGTGGGCCGGGTGTGGGCGGCCCGCCACAGGGCCGCCTCGCCGCGGCCGTGGCGCAGCATGAGGGCCAGGCCGAACCCCCAGGCGACGGTCACCAGGACGAGGAAGGTCATCCCCAGCAGCTGGTAGACGGAGACGTGCTCAGGCATGCGCTCCAGTAGACACCACGGTCCGGGACCTGAGTCCCGGACCGTGACGTATCTCGCAGGCCGGCCTCCATGCCTACGCGCGGCTCTCGCCGATGCCTACGCGCGGCCCTCGCAGATGCCTACGCGGCGACCGGCTGCTTCCGATCGGCCGTCGCCGCGGCCGTCTCCGTCGCCTCGGGGGCCGGGCCGCCCGGTGCCGGCTTGCGCATGCTCTTCAGGACGACGACCAGCGCCGTCGTGACGCCCACGCCCGCCGCGATGGCGATCAGGTAGAGGAAGGGGTTGCCGATCAGCGGGACGACGAAAATGCCGCCGTGCGGGGCGCGCAGAGTGGCGTCGAAGGCCATCGACAGGGCGCCGGTGACCGCGCCGCCCACCATCGAGGACGGGATGACGCGCAGCGGGTCGGCCGCGGCGAACGGGATCGCGCCCTCGGAGATGAAGGAGGCGCCCAGGACCCAGGCGGCCTTGCCGTTCTCGCGCTCGGTCTGGGTGAACAGCTTGCCGCGGATCGTCGTGGCCAGGGCCATGGCGAGCGGCGGGACCATGCCGGCCGCCATCACCGCGGCCATGATCTTCATCGCGGAGTCGCTGGGGTTCGCGACCGCGATACCGGCGGTGGCGAAGGTGTACGCGACCTTGTTGACCGGGCCGCCGAGGTCGAAGCACATCATCAGGCCGAGCAGGGCGCCGAGCAGGATGGCGTTGCTGCCGGACAGACCGTTCAGCCAGTCGGTCATGCCCTTCTGCGCCTCGGCGATGGGTTTGCCGATCACGACGAACATCAGGAAGCCGACGATCGCCGAGGAGATCAGCGGGATCACCACCACCGGCATGATGCCGCGCAGCGCCGCCGGGATGTTGACCTTCTGGATCGCCATCACCACGCCACCGGCGATCAGACCGGCCGCGAGGCCGCCGAGGAAGCCCGCGTTGATGTTGAACGCGATCATGCCGCCGACGAACCCGGGGACGATACCGGGCCGGTCCGCCATGCCGTAGGCGATGTAGCCCGCCAGGACCGGGACCAGGAACCCGAAGGCCACGCCGCCGATCTGGAAGAGCAGGGCCGCCCAGCTGTCGGTCTGGGTCCACACGAAGTGCTCCATCACCGACGGCGCCTTGTCGACCTTCCAGCCGCCGATCGCGAAGCCCAGGGCGATGAGCAGACCGCCCGCGGCGACGAAGGGGACCATGTAGCTGACGCCGGACATCAGCCACTTGCGCAGCTTGGTGCCGTAGCCCTCGCCGGAGTCGCCGGAGCGTTCGACGGGCGTCGCGCCCGGGGAACCGGCGGTGACCTCGCCGCGTGCCGCCTTGCCCTGGACCTCGGTGATCAGCTCGGCGGGCCGGTTGATGCCGGCCTTGACGCCGACGTCGACGGTGGGCTTGCCGGCGAAGCGGTCCTTGTCGCGTACGGGCACGTCGTGGGCGAAGATCACGCCGTCGGCGGCCGCGATGACAGCCGGGTCGAGCCGGGTGAAACCGGCCGAGCCCTGCGTCTCGACGACGAGTTCGACGCCCGCCTCACGGCCCGCGTTCTCCAGGGACTCGGCCGCCATGTAGGTGTGGGCGATGCCGGTGGGGCAGGAGGTGACGGCGACGATACGGAAGGGGCGCTCCTCGCGCTCCTCGCGCGCTTCGGAAGCCCCGCCCTCGTCGGTACCCGCTGCGGCGTCGGCGGAGGCCGCCGCCGACGCCGCAGCGGAGTCTTCGGAACCGGCCGTCTTCTCGACCGTCGGCGCCTCGTCCCCGCGGATCAGCGCCGCCGCGGCCGCCGCGTCCCCCGCCGACCGCAGCGCGTCGGTGAACTCGGCGTTCATCAGCTGCCGGGCCAGCGAGGACAGGATCGTCAGGTGGGCGTCGTCGGCGCCGGCGGGCGCGGCGATCAGGAAGATCAGGTCGGCGGGGCCGTCCGCGGCACCGAAGTCGATCCCGGCGGCGCTGCGCCCGAAGGCGAGCGTCGGCTCGGTGACGTGCTCGCTGCGGCAGTGCGGGATGCCGATGCCGCCGTCGAGGCCGGTCGGCATCTGTGCCTCGCGGGCGGCCACGTCGGCGAGGAAGCCCTCCAGGTCGGTCACCCGGCCCAGGGTGACCATGCGCTCGGCGAGGGCACGCGCCGCAGCTTCCTTGGTGTCGGCGGACAGGTCGAGATCGACCAGGTCCGCGGTGATCATGTCGCTCATCGCGGGCTCCTTCGCACGCGTATCGCCCGTGGAGAGGTGTGGGCGGAAAGGGGGACGGGGATGCGGTGGGGGGTTGTGGGGGTGGGGGCGGGGCAGGGGAGGCCCCGCCCCCACTGGGCGGCAGGGCGGCTCAGGTGCCCCTGCCGTCCGTCGGCCGCGGCGAGTAAGGGGGAGCCTCGCCGCTTCCGGGCCGGTCCACTCAGCTCGGTCGGGGCCGACCCGCACGGCACGTTCGGCATGTTCGGGGCCGGTCCACACAGTACGTGCGGCATGTTCAGGGCCGGTCCACACAGTACGTACGACGTCATGACACCGGCTCCTTCAGTACGCGGTCCGCCGGTACCTCGGCCGTGACGGTCACCGCCGCCGGGTCCAGGTCGCCCGGCGTCGGCATCTCGCTGCCTGGCAGTTGTACGGCCGCCGCGCCGTGCGCGACCGCGGAGGCCAGTGCCTCCGGGCCGCTGCCGCCGGCGATCAGGAAGCCGGCGAGCGAGGAGTCGCCGGCGCCCACATTGCTGCGTACGACGTCCACGCGCGCGCTGCCGAACCAGGCGCCCGCGTCGTCCACGAGCAGCTGCCCGTCGGCGCCCAGGCTCGCGAGGACGGCGCGCGCGCCCATCTCGCGCAACTCCTCGGCCGCCTTCACGGCGTCGCCCACGGTGAACAGGGGGCGTCCGACGGCCTCCGCGAGTTCCTCGGCATTGGGTTTCACCACGTCGGGCCGCTCGCGCAGGGCCGCGAGGAGCGCGGGTCCGGAGGTGTCGAGCGCGATGCGCGCGCCGGCGGCGTGCGCCCGCGCGACCAGTTCGGCGTACCACGACGGTGTGAGCCCGCGGGGCAGGCTTCCGCAGCACGCGATCCAGGCGGCGTCGCGCGACTGTACGCGCATCGTCTCCAGGAGGAGTTCCTGCTCGGCGGCGGACAGCTCGGGCCCCGGCGCGTTGATCTTCGTCAGGACCCCGTCCGACTCCGCGAGGGCGATGTTGGAGCGGGTGGCTCCGGCGACCGGCACCGGCGCGACCTCGATTCCCTGCGCGTCGAGCAGATCGGCGACGAGTGCGCCCGGCGCACCACCCAGGGGCAGGACCGCGACCGTGCGCTGTCCGGCGGCCGAGACGGCGCGCGAGACGTTCACGCCCTTGCCGCCGGGGTCCATGCGCTCGCCGGTGGCGCGGATGACCTCTCCGCGCTCCAGCGAGGGGACCTCGTACGTGCGGTCCAGGGAGGGGTTGGGGGTGACGGTGAGGATCATGCGCGCACTACTTCCGTGCCGCCGCGCTCGATCGCGGTGGCGTCTTCGGGGCTCAGCCGGCTGTCGGTGATCAGCAGGTCCACGTCGCTCAGGTCGCCGAAGCGGGCGAAGTGCTCCTGGCCGTGCTTGGAGGAGTCGGCGAGCAGCACCACGCGGCGGGCGGCGGCCAGTGCCGCGCGCTTCACGGCGGCCTCGGCGAGGTCGGGTGTGGTCAGGCCGTGCTCGGCGGAGAAGCCGTTGGCCGCCACGAACAGCACATCGGCTCGGATCTCGCCGTATGCCCGCAGCGCCCAGGCGTCCACGGCGGCGCGCGTACGGTGCCGTACGCGCCCCCCGACGAGGTGGAGCTGGATGCCGGGGTGGTCGGCGAGGCGGGCGGCGATCGGCAGGCTGTGCGTGACGACGGTGAGCGAGGCCTCCAGGGGGATGGCGGCGGCCAGGCGGGCGACCGTCGTCCCGGCGTCGAGGACCATCGTGCCCTCGGTCGGCAGTTCCGCGAGGGCCGCCTTGGCGATGTGGTCCTTCTCGTCGGCCGCCGTCGTCTCGCGCTCGGCGAGGTCCGGCTCGAAGTCGAGGCGGCCGGCCGGGATGGCGCCGCCGTGCACCCGGCGGACGAGGCCGGCGCGGTCGAGGGCCTTCAGGTCCCGGCGGATCGTCTCCGCCGTGACCTGGAACTCCTCGGCCAGCGACACCACGTCCACCCGCCCGCCGTCACGGGCGAGCCGGAGGATCTCCTGCTGCCGCTCCGGTGCGTACATGTCCGTTCGCCTCCGACCTGTGCCCGAACTTGTTGTTTCGGTGGGAGGCTACGCCCGGATTTCCGGAAAGTAAACAGGGTCGGACGTGATTCGGGCATGAACGGACTTACGTGTGGGTCCGGGCGTAACGCGAAGGGCCCGGCACGGAGGTGCCGGGCCCTTCCGCCGTACAGCTCACGACACGAACTCGGGCTCCTTCTCCGCCTCCGCCCCGAGCTCCGGATCGGCCCCTGCCCCACGCAGCGCCGGCCGCTTCGGCAGGGCGAACATCAGCAGGAAGATGGCCGTCA
Organism: Streptomyces sp. SA15; assembly: GCF_002291145.1. Lineage (GTDB taxonomy): Bacteria > Actinomycetota > Actinomycetes > Streptomycetales > Streptomycetaceae > Streptomyces. Next base: position 51,249 of record NZ_NTGE01000094.1, on the reverse strand, counting down.
TGAGCGCCGCGACCCAGCCCAGGGCGTACTGGAAGGCGTCGGTGAAGGCCGGGCCCACCTGGCTGGGGCGCAGGTTGTCGTCGATGACGCCGAAGAAGACCACCGAGACCAGACCGAGGCCGAGCGCGTTGCCCATCTGCAGCACCGTGTTGAGGAGGCCCGAGGCCGAGCCCGAGTGTTCGCGCGGCACCTCGGAGAGGATGGCGTCCGTCAGCGGGGCGACGATCAGGCCCATGCCGAGGCCCATCACGGCCAGCGGCAGCGCCATCTGCCAAGGGGCGATGCCGAGGCCGTACCGCTCGGCCTCCCAGAGGTAGAGCAGGATGCCGACCGCCATCACCAGCGCGCCCGCCTGGAGCACCTTGCGGCCGAAGCGCGGGACGAGCTGTTGCACCGACAGCCCGGCCGCCAGCGACACGGCGATCGAGAAGGGCACGCCGGTCAGCCCGGCCCGCAGCGGCCGCCAGCCCAGGCCGACCTGCAGGTACAGGGTCCACACCAGGAAGAAGATGCCCAGCACGACACCGAAGGCCGTCTGTACGGCGATACCGGCCGCGAAGCTCTTCACCTTGAACAGGGACAGTTCGATCAGCGGGGAGCCGTCGCGTGCCGCCTTGCGCCGCTCGTACGCCACCAGCGCGGCGAACACGACGAGCGAGCCGGCCATCGAGACGTACCCCCACAGCGGCCAGTCCAGCTCGCGGCCGCGCGTGAGCGGGTAGAGCAGCATCAGCAGGGCGACGACGACCAGGGCGACCCCGACGAGGTCCAGCTTCAGTGCCTTCGGCGCCTTGGACTCGGTGATGAAGCGGCTGCCCAGGATCAGTCCCAGGATGCCGACCGGCAGGTTGATCAGAAAGATGGGCCGCCACTCCAGGCCGAACAGGTTCCACTCGGTCAGCAGCGCGCCGAGCAGCGGACCGGAGACGGCCCCCAGCCCCACGACCGCGCCGAAGAGGCCGAACACCTTGCCCCGCTCGTGGGCCGGGAAGGTGGCGTGCACGATCGACAGGACCTGCGGCACCATCAGCGCCGCCATGGCGCCCTGCAGGATGCGCGAGGCGACCAGCATCTCCGGGTTCGCGGCGAAGCCGCACAGTGCGGAGGCGACGGTGAAGCCGCCGATGCCGATCAGGAACAGCCGCTTGCGGCCGTGGATGTCGCCGAGACGTCCGCCGGTGATCAGGCCGGCGGCGAAGGCTAGCGCGTAGCCGGCGGTGATCCACTGGATCTGGCTGTCGGAGGCGCCCGCGTTCAGCTGGAGCGACGGGATGGCGATATTGACGATCGTGACGTCGACCAGGTCCATGAAGGCCGCGGTCATCACGATGGCGAGGGCGAACCAGCGGCGGCGGTCGCCTGCGGTGGGCTGCTGAGGCTCACTGGAGGTGGGCTCGGTGGAGGTCATGTTCCCCAAGCTATGGGCTCACTAGGTCAGATCCTGGCCTATTACTGCGGCATCCTCGGATTCATGACGACGGACACTCCGGCACGGCTCCTCCAGCTCCTCTCCCTCCTCCAGACGCCCCGCGAATGGCCCGGCGGCGAGCTCTCCGAGCGACTCGGGGTCTCGCGCCGTACGGTCCGGCGGGACATAGACCGGCTGCGTGAGCTGGGCTATCCCGTACAGGCGACGAAGGGGGCGGAGGGCGGGTACCGGCTGGTCGCGGGCAAGGCGATGCCGCCGCTCGTGCTCGACGACGAGGAGGCGGTGGCGATCGCGGTCGGGCTGCGGGCCGGGGCCGGGCACGCGCTTGAGGGCGTGGACGAGGCGTCGGTGCGGGCGCTGGCCAAGCTGGAACAGGTGCTGCCGTCCCGGCTGCGACACCGCGTGGCCACGCTGCAGGCCGCGACGACACCGCTGACCAGCGGAGACGGGGCGAGTATCGCGCCCGAGACGCTGACCGTGATGGCCTCGACGGTGGCCGGGCGGGAGCGGTTGCGGTTCGCCTACCGGGCCAGGGACGGGGCCGAGTCGCGGCGCGTGGTCGAGCCGTATCGGCTCGTGTCGACCGGGCGGCGGTGGTATCTCGTCGCGTACGACCTCGATCGGGGCGACTGGCGCACGTTCCGGGTCGACCGGGTGAACGAGCCGTTCGCGACCGGGGCGCGGTTCGCTCCGCGGGAGTTGCCGACGGGGAGCGCGGCCGAGTATCTGCGGCAGTCGATGCGCGGGAAGCAGGAGACGTACGGGTTCACAGTGACGTTCGATGCGGCTGCGGAGGCGGTCGCGGCTCGGGTGCCGGCGTGGATGGGGGTGCCGGAAGCGGTCGACGGCGGGGGGTGTGTGCTGCGCGGAGTCGTCGGGGACTCCGTGGAGTGGCTCGCGGTCCGCTTGGCGATGCTCGGGTTCGACTTCACGGTGCGGGAGCCCGAGGAACTGGCGCGAAGCGTACGGGAGTTGGGTGGGCGGTTGGCCCGGGCGGGGGCTGGGTGACATGCGGCGCCCCGTGCGTCGGCCGATCGGCGACGCTGTGACGATGTGACAGAATCACCCCTTCGGCGGGCCACCCCGGGGTTCAGGTTCGGGGTGTCCCGCCTTTCTGCGTGCTGTCCCGCCCTTCTGCGTGCCCGCACGACAGGGCCTGGGCAGAGGCGAGCCGGACCCCGGCACCCGGGGGGAAGGGCGCCGAAGTCCGGCTCGGGGAGAGTCCCGGCGCCGGGGGGAGTGCGTCGGGACTTGGCTCAGTGGTCAGGGGGCTGGGATCAAGGTCTGGGATCAGGGTCCGGGATCGGAGATCCGGGATGCTCTCCCGGCCCGAACTCCCGGCCCCTGAAGTCTTGTTCCCTGGCCCCGTCGGTTGAAGCGGCGTGTCATCGCCATGTTTGCGCTGTCTTTCGCCACCCGGCGTACGCCGCCCACTAAGGGGAGGCGTCACGCCGCCGCGTCGAAGCCGGTCTGGCGGGCCAGCTTCTTCAGCTCCAGCAGCGCGTGCTTCTCGATCTGGCGGATGCGCTCGCGCGTCAGGCCGTGCTCCTTGCCGACCTCGGTCAGCGTGCGCTCCCGGCCGTCCTCGATGCCGTACCGCATCTTGATGATGGAGGCCGTGCGCTGGTCGAGGCGGCCGATCAGGTCGTCCAGCTCCTCGCTGCGCAGGAGGGTCAGGACGGACTGCTCCGGCGAGACAGCGGAGGTGTCCTCGAGCAGGTCGCCGAACTGGGTCTCGCCCTCGTCGTCCACCGACATGTTCAGGGAGACCGGGTCGCGGGCCCAGTCCAGGACGTCCACCACGCGCTCCGGGTTCGAGCCGAGCTCCGCGGCGATCTCCGCGGGCTCCGGGTCCCGGCCGTGCTCACGGTTGAACTCGCGCTGCACGCGTCGGATCCGGCCCAGCTCCTCCACCAGGTGGACGGGCAGGCGGATCGTGCGCGACTGGTCCGCTATCGAGCGGGTGATCGCCTGGCGGATCCACCAGGTCGCGTACGTCGAGAACTTGAAGCCCTTGCGGTAGTCGAACTTCTCGACCGCGCGCACCAGACCGGCGTTGCCCTCCTGGATCAGGTCGAGGAGCGGAAGGCCACTACGGGGGTAGCGGCGGGCGACCGCGACGACCAGGCGGAGGTTGGAGCGGATGAAGATGTCCTTGGCCCGCTCGCCTTCGGCGACCAGGGCCTCGAGCTCCTCGCGGGTGGCGTCCGCCTTGGGCTCCTCGTATCCGTCGAGGATCTGTCGTGCGAACACACCCGCCTCGATGATCTGGGACAGCTCGACCTCCTTGGCGGCGTCGAGCAGTGGTGTGCGCGCGATCTCGTCGAGGTACATGCCGACCAGGTCACGATCGGCGATCTCTCCGGCGTGGGCGCGAACACTGCGTGCCGCGTCGACCGTCTCGCCGGTGGTGGCGGACTGACGACGGGCGACGGCACGGGTTGCCATGCGTGCTCCCTTGCGATGGTGAGGTCAGCGGGTGGTCCTTAAGACGCTTGGCACTCTCCTCGGGTGCCCGGCATCTGATGGAAACAACGACTGGAATCAGGACAGAATTCCCAACCCACCCCACTATTTTTCTGATCATGCAGTACCCTGTGCCGCCACACGAGGAGGCGTGATGTCGTCGGAGCGTACAGAGGTGCAGGTCAGGCCGGGAGTCGAGAGTGACCTCGAAGCCCTCACCGACCTCTACAACCACTACGTACGTGAGACGCCCATCACATTCGATACCGCCGTCTTCACTCCGGAAGAGCGCCGCCCGTGGCTGCTCTCCCACCCTGAAGACGGCCCGTACCGCCTGATGGTTGCCATGGACACGGACTCTCAGCGGATTCTTGGCTACGTCACATCCAGCCCTTACCGCGCGAAGCCCGCGTACGTGACCTCGGTGGAGACCACGGTCTACGTCGCCCCGCACGCCGGCCGCCGCGGCATCGGCACGCTCCTCTACAAGGCGCTCTTCGAGGCCCTGGCCGACGAGGATCTGCACCGCGCCTACGCGGGCATCGCGCAGCCGAACGAGGCGTCCACGCGGCTGCACGAGCGCTTCGGCTTCCGGTACGTGGGGACATACCGGGAGGTCGGCCGGAAGTTCGGCCGCTACTGGGACGTGGCCTGGTACGAGAAGGAGCTCTAGCGCCAACAGACCCCAGCGGCCGATCGAGCCCGTCAGCCGAACTGCACCGACCGCTTGGCCATCCCGAACCAGAACCCGTCGATCACCGACTTCTGTTCCCCCAGCTCGCCGGCAACGTCCGCCGCGCCCAGCGTCACGAACAGGGGCGCGAAGTGCTCGGTGCGCGGGTGGGCGAGCCGGCCCGCCGGGGACTTGCGGAGGAAGTCGAGCAGCGCGTCCACGTCGGCGGACTCCAGCGCGCGCCGGCCCCAGTCGTCGAACTCGGCCGACCAGCCCGGCACCCCTCCCTCGTGCCGCAGGGCGGCCAGGTTGTGGGTGAAGAAGCCGGAGCCGACGATCAGCACGCCCTCGTCGCGCAGCGGCGCCAGCTTGCGGCCGATCTCCATGAGGCGCACCGGGTCGAGGGTCGGCATGGAGATCTGCAGGACCGGAATGTCGGCTTCGGGGAACATCTCGACCAGCGGGACGTAGGCTCCGTGGTCGAGGCCACGGTCCGGGACGTTCTGCACCGGCGTGCCCGGAGTGCGCAGCAACTTCCGTACGGACTCGGCGAGTTCGGGGGCGCCAGGGGCCGCGTACGTGACCTTGTAGTAGTGCTCGGGGAAGCCCCAGAAGTCGTAGACGAGAGGGACCGTCTCGATGGCACCGATGGCGAGCGGGGCCTCCTCCCAGTGGGCGGAGACCATGAGGATCGCCTTGGGGCGTGGCAGGCCGGCCGACCAGGCGGCGAGTTCGCCGGGCCAGATCGGGTCGTCCGCCAGCGGTGGGGCGCCGTGGCTGAGGTAGAGCGCCGGCATGCGCTCCTGGGCGACTGCTGACATGGCGGCGGCTCCTTCCGGCCAAAACTCGCTTGAAGCCTCAAGCTACTGGCGCGTAGATCTAAGCTACTGACGCGTAGACAAAAGGCTGCTGACGCGTGTAAACCTTACGGCACATTGGTTTAAGATTCAAGGAGTGCTCTCGTACAGTGGAGTACATGAAGGCATCCACATCCGCACCCGCAGAGAAAATCCGTGAGGAGCCCCGCTGGCTCACCGCCGAGGAACAGCGCATCTGGCGCTCGTACATCCATGCCTCCCTCCTGCTGGAGGACCACATGGACCGCCAGCTCCAACGGGACGCGGGCATGCCGCACATCTACTACGGCCTCCTCGTCAAGCTGGCCGACTCCCCGCTGCGGCGGCTGCGCATGACCGAGCTGGCCATGCACGCGAAGATCACCCGCTCCCGCCTCTCGCACGCCGTCGCCCGCCTGGAGAAGAACGGCTGGGTACGGCGCGAGGACTGCCCCTCCGACAAGCGGGGCCAGTTCGCGGTGCTGACGGACGCGGGCTTCGAAGTGCTGAAGCGGGCCGCGCCGGGCCATGTGGCGGCCGTACGGAACGCGGTGTTCGACCGGCTCACCCCCGAACAGCAGAAGTCCCTCGGCGAGATCATGGAGATCATCGCCGAGGGACTCCAGCCGAACGAAGCAGGTGCGGACCTGCCCTGGCTCCGCTGAGCCGCTCGGTCAGCAGAGCCGGGGCAGGTCCTGGGGTCGTACGTACGGAGCGTCCCCATCCCCGTACGTACGGATGGCCCGAAGGGGGTACGTCCGGACGGTCGTCGTCAAGCCCGGTGAGGCTCAGTGGGCGACGACCGGCACCGCCAGTTCATCCTCGGCCGACTCGCCGGAGCCCGCCACCGGGCTGGTGTCCGGACGGCCGGCGTTGATGAAGGTCAGGGCGATGGCCGCGGCCACGACCAGGATGCCGACGGCGAACCAGATCGCGCTGGTGTAGCCCTGCACCTGGCCCTCCAGCTGGACCAGCTGCTGCTGGGACCGGCTGGTGGCGGAGCCGATGTTGTCCGCGATGTACGACGTGGTGGCCGACGCGGCGATCGTGTTCAGCAGCGCCGTGCCGATCGCGCCGCCCACCTGCTGTGAGGTGTTGACCATCGCCGAGGCGACACCGGAGTCCCGCGGCTCGACGCCCTGCGTGGCCAGGGACATGGCCGGCATGAACGCCGTACCCATGCCGAGGCCGAGCAGCAGCATCCCCGGCAGCAGCAGGGCCGCGTACGAGGAATCGATCTCCATCTGGGTCAGCAGCAGCATGCCGAGAGCGGCGACCAGGAAGCCGGGGCCCATCAGCAGGCGCGGCGCGACCCGGGTCATCAGGCGGGTGCCGATCTGGGTGGAGCCCGTGATCATGCCGACGATCATCGGCATGAAGGCGAAGCCGGTCTTGACCGGCGAGTAGCCCTTCACGATCTGCAGGTAGTAGGTCAGGAAGAGGAACAGGCCGAACATCGCGATGATAGCGAGGCCCAGGGAGAGGTAGACGCCGCCGCGGTTGCGCTCGGTGATCACGCGCAGCGGCAGCAGCGGGGCCTTGACCCTCGCCTCGACGAGCACGAAGGCGATCAGCAGCACGGCCGAGGCGACGAACATGCCGATGGTCAGGGAGTCGCTCCAGCCGTCGGACTCGGCGCGGGTGAAGCCGTACACCAGCGCGACCAGACCGAGGGTGGACAGCAGGACGCCGGGGATGTCGAGCGGGTTGCGGTTGCGGCCGCCCTCCGGCTCACGGATGACGAGGTAGGCGCCGGCCGCGGCCACGATGGCGAACGGGATGTTCACGAAGAACGTCCAGCGCCAGTCCAGGTACTCGGTGAGGAAGCCGCCGAGGATCAGACCGACGGCGCCGCCGCCACCGGCGATCGCGCCGTAGATGCCGAACGCCTTGGCGCGCTCCTTGGCGTCCGTGAACATCACGGCGAGCAGGGAGAGCGCGGCCGGGGCGAGCAGGGCACCGAAGACGCCCTGCAGGGCACGGGAGCCGAACATCATCGCCTCGTTGGTGGCCGCGCCGCCCAGCGCGGAGGCGGCGGCGAAGCCGCCGAGGCCGAGGACGAAGGTGCGCTTACGGCCCCACAGGTCGGCGATCCGGCCGCCGAAGAGGAGGAGACCGCCGAAGGCCAGGGCGTAGGCCGTGACGACCCACTGCCGGTTGCCGTCGGATATCCCCAGGTCCTGCTGGGCGGACGGGAGGGCGATGTTCACGATGGTCGCGTCGAGCACGACCATCAGCTGGGCCAGCGCGATGAAGACGAGCGCTTTCCAGCGGTTGGCGTCGGGGGCCTTGCCCGCGACGCCAGGAGCCTTTGCGGCTGTTTCAGACATGGAGATACCCACTTCGGGACTTCGTGACGGAAAAAGCGTGTGTGAAGGGGACGGCTCGTCGTCGGTGACGGCCGAGAAGCTGATGTGGTGACTTTGGTGGAGCGCTGAACTAATCGGTCAGGGCTGATCTGTCAGGACTGGTCTGTCAGGGCTGGTCTGTCAGAGCTGATGGTCAGGCCTGGCGCAGCTCCTTCATGGTCGTGGCCGTGCCCGGCAGGGTGGAGCGGGCCGGGGCCCGCAGTCCGTCGATGAACAGTTGCAGGTGTCGGTGCAGGAAGCGGTCGGCGCTGAGGCAGGCGGTGCCCGCCGGGGGCCGGCTGAGCTGGGCCACGGCGACCATCAGGTCGCCGACGCCCACGTCGGGGCGGAGCTGTCCGGCCGCCCGGGCGCGCTCCATGATCTTCTCGACGGTCTGCTCAAGGCGTTCGCGTGCGTCCTCCAGGTCCGGGTGGTTCTTGTCGAACGTGCTCTGGACCATCGGGCACATCGCGGTGACCCGCTCGTCGGCTGACGCGTGCACGAACCGCTCCAGCGCCTCGAAGGCGTCCCCGGTCTCCATGAGCGCCGTCTCGGCCGCGCGGGCCGTACGGTCCATGACCGAGCAGACGACCTCGCGCACCAGCGCGTCACGGTCGGGGAAGTTGCGGTACACCGTGGCGTTGCCGACGCCGGCCCGGCGGGCGATCTCGTCGAGCGGCACGTCCGGGCCCAGCTCGACGAACATCTCCCGGGCGGCGGTGACGATCCGCTCCCGGTTGCGCAGGGCGTCGGCGCGCGGCCGGGACACCTTGGGCTGCACGGGCTTCGGAGACGTCACGGTCTGCACGGTGTACCTCCTCGAAGCGACGAAGCGATGTGGATTCGATCCGATGTCCGAGTTCGATCCGGGGAAGCAGTCCCCGTTTCGCTCGGACACATGGCTAAACGGGGAAACGATCCCCGGTTATTTCCCGCCCTTCCGAGAATCTCTTGTGACCTGAGTCACAAGTCCTCGGGCGGGAAACCCACGTTCGGCCCATCCAACGCGCGCCCGCGCACCCCCCGACACAGGGTGAGCGCAAGGGTGCAGCCGGAGACCGGCGGCTGCCGTGGACGGAAAGGCCCCCGCATGCAGCCGCTCCGCCATCGAATACGCCCGCGCCGCGCGGCCGCCCTGACCTCCGTGACCGCGCTGACCTTCGCGGTGAGCACCTCGGCCGGCACCGGAGCCCTCTCGCCGGGCCCCACTCCGGCCGGGGCGGGGCCGATCGCCGTCGCCCGTTCCCCGTCCCACGCCCCGTGCATGATCAGCGGCGCCCCGACGGTCCAGCTGTCGGAGGGCGTGCCCACCCCGGCCGGCTACTCCCGTTCCACGGGCACCGTCCGCGCCCTCACCCTGATGGTCGACTTCTCCGACGCGCCCGGTCCGGGAGACGCGCAGAGCCGGTTCCGGGAGTTCTTCCCGCAGACCCAGCAGTGGTTCCGCACCAGTTCCTACGGCCGTCTCGACTACCGGCCCGAGACCCCACTGCCCGACTGGCTGCGGATGCCCAAGCCGTTCAAGGCGTACGGCATAGAGCGCGGCGCCCCCTTCGACCCCGGCTACCGGCAGTTGGTCCAGGACATCGTGGCCGCGGCCGATCCCGAGGTGGACTTCCGGTCGTACGACTTCGTGAACGTGCTGATGACGCCGAACGCCGGGCCGTCCGCGCTGGACACGGTCCTGTCGGTGACGTTCGCCGGCAACGCGGAAGCCCCGGTCGCCGACGGCGTCCCCGTCGCCAACGCCTCCTTCGTCTACTCCCGCCAGGACGACGGCTCCGGCTCCTACGCGCGGACCGGCTACCGCGTCCTTCCCCACGAGAACGGCCATGTCTTCGGCCTGCCCGACCTCTACACGCAGGAGGGCGGGGGCGCGGTCGGCCACTGGGACATCATGAGCGAGGACTGGGGGGCCAACAACGACCTGCTCGGCTGGCACAAGTGGAAGCTGGGCTGGCTGGACACCACACAGGTGAGCTGTGTGACGGCGCGGGGGACGACGGAGTACACGCTGACGCCGCTGGCCCGGGCGGGCGGCCCGAAGCTGGTCTTCGTGCCCGTCGACCCGCACAGCGGATACGCCGTCGAACTGCGCACCGGCGAGGGCAACGACGAGAACGTGTGCCGGCCGGGCGTGCTGATCTACCAGGTCGACGCGGAGGTGGACACCGGCCGGGGGCCGGTGACGGTGTACGACTCCCGGCGGGACAGCGGGGGCTGCACCCGCAGCCCGAACGTCCACGCGGAACTCTCCGACGCGACGTTCGCCCCCGGCGAGGAGTTCCGGGATCTGCGGCGCGGCATCCGGATCGTGGTGGCGGGGGCGGACACGGGCCTCGGGGGCGAGGGCGACCATCGGGTGCGGGTGCGGGTGACGTGGCGGTAGGGGTTGATACGGGTGACGCGGCGGTAGGTAGGGGTTGGTGCTGGTGACACGGCGGTAGGGGTGGTGCGGGTGACGCGGCGGTAGGGGTGGTGCGGGATGTCCGGGGCGTTCGGGGCCTGCTGCCCGGTCGCGCGGCCGAAAGGTGGCCGCTTCCGGATTACCGTAGGGCTGCCCCGACCGCCGTACCGGAGATCCGATGCCCGCTGAGACGACCCTGGACGCACCGGAGTCGGCCGACTCCCCCGCCGTACCGGCGGAGGCGGTCGCGCCGTTGATCCGTGGGGTCACCGTGCTGCGGCGGCTGACCGAGGCCGGCGGGACGCTGAGCGCGAGCGGGCTGGAACGGGCCACCGGCCTCGCCCGCTCCACGGTCGACCGGATCGCCTCCACCCTCGCGCGCATGGAGTACGTCCGTCTCGAGGGCCGGGATGTGGTGCTGGCCCCGCGTCTGATGGAACTGGGCAACGCCTACCTGGCCGCACTCCGCCTCCCCGCGCTGCTGGACGCGCGCGCGGACGCGCTCGCCGACGAACTCGACGAGTCGGTGTCGCTGGCGGTCGGCGACCGCGACGGCATCCGCTTCATCCACCAGGCCACCCGCCGCCGCGCGATGTCCCTCAGCTTCCGCATCGGCGATCTGCTGCCGGCCGAACGCACCGCACCGGGCCCGTTGTTCGCGTCGGAGTGGACACCGGAGGACTGGCGGGGGTGGCGGGCGCGCCGGACGGCGGATCCGGAGGACCGGGGCTTTCCCGCCGTACCGCCACGCGAACACACCGAGAGCGACGAGGAGTTCGGGCGGCGGGCGGCGCGGGCGCGGGAGGACGGCTGGGCGTTGGACGACCAGTTGATCGAACCGGGGCTGGTCGCGGTCTCTGTGCCCGTACGTGATCCCGGTACCGGCCGGATCGCCTGTGTGGCGAGCGTGGTGAGCCACACGAGCCGGCACACGGCGGCGGATCTGCGCGACACACTGCTGCCGCGGCTGCGGGCGGCGGTGACGGACATGGAGCGCGAGCTGCGCGAGGCGCCGGACGCGGAGGCGGGGGCGGCGCCCTCGGGCCTGGCGGCCTGGACGGGGGCGTCGAAGCAGGAGCTGGGCCGGGAGTTCGTCGAGTCCCTCGCCCGTGGGCTGACCGTGCTGACCGCGTTCGGGGAGGGCCGGGCGGAGCTGACGCTCACGGAGGTGGCGCAGGCGACGGGGCTGGCACGGGCGACGGCGCGCAGGGCGTTGCTCACGTACGAGCACCTGGGGCTGGTGGCGCCGGGTGCGCGGCGCACGTTCGTCCTCACCCCGCGGGTGCTGTCGCTGGGCTTTCCGCCCCTGTCCCGCACCTCCCTCCCCCGGATCGCGGGCCCGCACCTGGCCGATCTGGCCGCCCGGGTGCAGGAGTCGGCGTCGCTGGCGGTGCTGACCGCCTCGGGCGAGGAGGTCCAGGTCACGGCCCGGGCGGCCGCGAGCCGGGTGATGAGCGTGGACATCACGGTCGGCACGCGGCTGCCGGCCGCCGCGACGTCACTGGGCCGCGTGCTGCTGGCGGACGCCGGGGATGCGGGCGCGCCGGCGGAGGTGCGGGCGCGCGGCTACGCCCTGGTCGACGAGGAGTGGGAGGAAGGCCTGCGCTCGATCGCGGTCCCGGTCCGCGACCGTACGGGCCGGGTGGTGGCCGCCGCGAACGTGGCCCTGCACGCGGCCCGCCGCACGGCCGAGGAGTGCGTCCGGGACGTCCTGCCGGAGCTGACGGCGACGGCCGCCCGGATCGAGGCGGACCTGGGGGTTGCGGGGCGGTTCACGCGGGTGCCGCTGGTCTGAGCGGGGTCTGCGGGAGGCCGGGCCGTAAGTCGGATGGGGTGCCGAGGGTGTCACGAGCAGGTCTTCCTGCCGCAGACCTTCCTGTCGCAGGTCTTCCTGCCGCGGACCTTCCTGTCACCTTCCTGTCGCAGGTCTTCCTGTCGCAGGTCTTCCTGCCGCAGGTCTTCCTGCCGCAGGTCTTCCTGCCGCAGGTCTTCCTGCCGACCTCGGCGAAACTCACCTGGTGAGGCGCCGTCAGCCCAGCTCGGCCAGCGCGCGTGCCGCGGGGGCGGCATGGCGTTCGATCCACTGAGCGGGGGCGCCGTCCGGGGGCGCGACGATGGCCTCGTCGATGCCCAGCGCGGCGTATTCGGCCATGGCCGCGGGGAAGCCGTCGAGACTGCCGCTGGGGTCCATGTAGAGGACGGTCTTGCGGATGGTTCCGTAGTCGCGGCCGACGTCCTCGCAGTGGTCGCGCAGCACCTCCAGCTTGTGCGCGATCTCCTCCGGGCTGGAGACGAAGAGGTTGCAGGCGTCCGCGTACTGGGCGACGAACCGCAGGGTCTTCTTCTCCCCGCTGCCCCCGATCATGATCTCGGGGTGCGGTGAGCTGATCGCGGGCGGTATGCACAGCGTCTCGGCCAGCTGGTAGTGCTTGCCCTCGAAGGGGCCGTTGTCCTGCGGGTCCCACATCTGCTTGCAGACGCGCAGTGTCTCCTCCAGCCGCTCGAAGCGCTCGGCGACCGGGGGGAACGGCACGCCCAGACCCGCGTGCTCACGCTCGTACCAGGCGGCGCCGATCCCGAGGAAGGCCCTGCCGCCGGAGAGTACGTCGAGAGAGGTGACGATCTTGGCCAGCAGGCCGGGATGACGGTAGGTCACTCCGGTGACCAGGAGGCCCAGTCGTGTCGTCGAGGTGTGTGCCGCGAGGTAGCCGAGGGTGGTGTAGCCCTCCAGCATGGACTCCGTCGCGCCGAGTCCGTGGAACTCCATCTGGAAGTAGTGGTCCATGACGGAGAGCCGACTGACGCCTGCCGCCTCCGCCGCAGCGCCCGCGGCGGCCAGTTCGGGGCCGACGGCGGCCGGGCCGTCGGGGTGGTTGAAACGGGTGATGTGCACGCCCAGGTGCATGGTGTTCTCCTGTTCGTCGTTCGTACAGGTCTCCCGCGGTCCGGTCGCGGGACTCGCTTCATCCGGCGCCGTAGCGGAGCCCGTCGAGCAGCAGGTCGAGCATGCGGCCGGCCCGGTCGCGCAGCCCTTTGTCGCTGGTGATCAGCAGGACGCCGCCGAGGGCGAATCCGACGTCGAGGGGGTCCACGTCCGAGCGCAGGACGCCCGCTTCGGCTCCGGCATCCAGCAGGGTGCTGATGGCCGTGCTGATCCGGTCCAGGCTCTCGGCGAACGGATCCGCGTCGTCGGAGGCGATGACGGCCCGCAGCGCGTCCGCCATGCCCTGTTTGGTGGTCAGGTAGTCGATGAACCGGTCCATCCACAGCCGCATCGCCTTGTCGGGCGGGAACTCGGCGAGCAACTCCGTTGCGCTGTCGCAGACCCGGGCGACTTCGTTGCGGTAGACGGCCTCGACCAGCGCCTCACGGGTGGGGAAGTGCCGGTAGAGCGTGCCGATACCCACACCCGCCTCTTTGGCGATGGCTTCGAGCGACGCGTCCGCACCCCGCCCGGAGAAGGCGCCTACGGCGGCGTCGAGCAGGCGTTGCCGGTTGCGCCGCGCGTCGGCACGCAGTCCGCGCGTGTTGCCGGTCACAGCATTCCTTCCTCCCGGGCGACCGGAGGACCCTCCGAGTCCGAAGCAATTCGGAGGAACCTCCGGTTTGGAGCGTAGCAAACGGGAGCACCGCGAGAATGACCACGAGCACACGTATCACCACGTCGTTCACGGCCCGGTCCACGGCCGCCGAAGTCGTCGCGGGCATCGAATCCACCGGCCGCCGCGCGGTCGTCACCGGCGGCGCCTCCGGCTCATGGTTTCGCCAGTTCGGCGCGGATCTTGGGGAGCACTTTCGTGCCGAGGAGTTCGATGGCGTGCAGGAAGTCGCGCTGGGGCATGCCGCCGACGTCCATCTGGAGGATCTGGCGGGTGTGTCCGAGCAGTCCGTGCAGGTGGAGGATGCGGTCGGCGATCTCGTCGGGGCTGCCGACGAAGACCATGCCGTCGGGGCCGTGTTGCGCGGCGCGGTCGGCGAGGGAGGGGGCGGGGCGGCCCGGTTCGGCCAGGCCCTCGGCCATCGTGCGGTGCTCGTACACGCCTTCACCGTCGACACCACCACCGGGGAGATGCGCAGGCACCGAGTCGACCCCGCGGCCCGCCTCTACTACGAGAACGGCGAGAAGGAGAAGCGTCTCGCGCGCGGCACGAAGTGGTTCTTCGCCTCGGCCCGTGACGACGGCTACTGGCAACGCGTCATCCTCGGGGCCATCGCCAGCCGGTGCAGCAGGGGATGGCCCCGGCGAAGGTCGGGTTTTTACAGGGCGTTCAGCACGAAAGTTTCCTCAAGTCAGGGGTGTGCGGGGTTCAGATGGCGGCCGGGGCGGCGGTCGAGAGGTCGGCGGCCGGGCCGTCGGCCTTGGACTGGCGGGGCATCAGCAACGCGAGTGCCGCGGCCAGGGCGACCGCACCGGCGCCGACCCACAGCGCAGGGACCAGACCGTCGACGAACTGTGAGGCGGACCCGTAGCCGCCCTGGGCGGAGAAGACGGCTGCCAGTGATGCGACGCCGATGGCGCCGCCGACCTCACGGATCGCGTTGTTGGCGCCGGAGGCGATGCCCTGTTCCTCCGGGCGGACCGTGCTCATGACGAGGTTCGCGCTGGGGGCGAAGAACATCCCCATGCCGATTCCGCAGACGATCAGCGCCGGCAGCAGAGAGGTGTACGACACCTGCGGCTCGACCGCCAGTGCCCAGAGCCCGAGACCCACCGCGTTCAGGGCCATGCCCACCGTGACGACAGGAGCGCCGCCGATGCGGTCGGACAGGGCCCCGGCCAGCGGCCCGACGATCATGGGCATGGCGGTCCAGGGCAGCATGCGCACGCCGGCTTCCATCGGCGAGTAGCCACCGACGGTCTGCAGGTACTGGCTGAGGAGGAAGATCGCCCCGAACATGCCGAGGAGCATCAGCAGGCTGGCGGCGTTGATGGCGCTGAAGGAGCGATGACGGAAGAGGCGCATCGGCAGCATCGGGTGCTTGGCGCGCTGTTCCCACAGGACGAAGGCGACCAGCAGGGCCGTACCGGCGAAGAAACCACCCAGCACCGGGGTGCTGGTCCAGCCGTCGGCGTTGCCGCGCACCAGGGCGTAGACGATGCCGAACAGGCCGCCGCTGGCCAGCACGGTGCCAGGCAGGTCCAGGCTCGGGTTCGGGCCGTGACTCTCGGTCAACCGGAGCCGGGCGAGGGGAATCAGTATCAGCCCGATCGGGACGTTCACCCAGAAGATCCACTGCCAGGAGAATTGTTCGGTGAGCGTGCCGCCGATCAAAGGTCCGGTGGCGACGGCGATTCCGCTGGTCGCGCCCCAGATGCCGAAGGGCCACGCCACGCCGCTCGGCCGGGACGGCGGCCGAGAGCAGGGTGAGTGTCAGGGGCGTCACGATGGCGGCCCCGACGCCCTGCACCGCTCGGGCGGCGATGAGTTCGTTCATCCCCGGTGCGAGCGCGGCCGCGGCGGAGGCGGCGGTGAAGATGCCGAGCCCGAGGACGAACAGCCGTCGCCGTCCGAACCGGTCACCCAGCGAGGCGCCGAACATCAGCAGGACCGCGAAGGTGAGGGTGTAGGCGCTCACCGTCCATTCGAGGTCCTCAAGTCCGCCACCGAGGTCCTCACGGATCGAAGGCAGGGCGGTCGTGACGATCAGGTTGTCCAGCGCGGTGATGAATCCGGCCATGCTGGTGATGGCCACGACCCATATGGTGGTGCCGCTCCGGGCGGGCCGCTGGTGTTGCTGCTGTGACATGACTGTCCTTTGTCAGACGGAACGAGTGACTGATCAATAGAGGGCAGACCAGGGGCCTGAGCCGGATGTGAATGCGGTGCCGGTGAATGCGGTGCTCGGGGCGGGCGGCGAGCACCACGGCCGCCCATGGGTCCACCGTGCTGACGCCTCCGCCGGTCGGGCAGGCGCGCGCGGCCCCCGGCGATCGGGGAGGTCGTCCGGGTCAGCCTGCCGATGACGATGGGGAAGGGTAGGTCCGTGCTGCACCCGCTCGTCGCGCGCAGTCAGGTCGATGTGCGGGGGGCGGTGTCAGCCGGGCAGCTGGTTGAGTTTGCGGATCTGCTGGTCGAAGACGCGGGCGGGGACGAGGCGGCGGGCTTTGCTGACGCGTGAGGCCACGGGGCCGGCGGTGTAGCGCAGGTTCGGCTTCTTGTCGGTGGCTGCCTCGACGATCACCTTGGCGACGACGGCGGGGTCGTCGCCCTTCTCTATCCCCGCCACATGCCCTCGTCGAAGACGCGCCGCCGCTCCGCGTACAGAGGCAGCGGGGTGTCGGGCCGCGCGGCGTTGGCATCGAAGTCCGTCTTGGTGAGGGCGGGCTGGACGAGGAGGACTCGGACGCCGTGCTCGCGGACCTCGTGATCCAGCGACTCGGAGTAGCCCTCGATCGCGTGCTTCGTCGCGACGTAGAGGGCCATGAAGGGCTGGGGGGTGATCCCGAGGACGGACGAGATGTTGATGATGCGTCCGCTTCCCTGGGCGCGCATGTGCGGCAGGACGGCCTTCGTCATACGGATGACGCCGAAGACATTGACGTTGAAGATGCTCTGGGCCTGGGCGAGGGAGTTCTCCTCGACGGCACCGGCTGAACCCATACCGGCGTTGTTGACGAGGACGTCGATCCGCCCGAACTGTTCGATCACCTCTCCGACCGCGGCGGTGGCCGAGTCGTCACTGGCCACGTCGAGATCGAGGTACGTCACACCGGCGGGCGGGGTGAGTCCGGAGGTCTTGCGGCCGGTGCCGATCACCTCGAAACCCGCCGTGACGAAGGCGCGGGCCGTCTCCTTGCCGATCCCCGATGAGGCACCTGTCACGAGCGCCACCGGCCGAGTTGCCGCCATCACGAACTCCTTGATTATTAGATTACGATCGCTCATCTTACGGTCGTAAGATTATGAGGAGAGGGCGGCGAATGGCAAGTGGTCGACCTGATCCGCCGGACAGCCCCTAGGGGGTGTTTTGAAAGCCCCGCACAGCACCCGCGGCGCCCGGCACGCACCCTCGCCGCACCGGCCAAAGGCCCAAGTAGCTCCGCAACGAGGGCCTTCGTCCGGCACGCCGAGGGCACGCACCGAACACCGCGGGCACCGCACAGGACTTTCAAAACACCCCCTAGACGTCGAAGGCGTGCCGGGAACAACAGGGTTCGCGGCGCAGCTCTCGGCTGACGGTGAGCCAGTCGGTGTGGTCTGCGGTGCGTTGTTCAGCCGACTTGGTGGCGAACGCGCCGACCAGGTCGTCCTGGCGGTGCACAACGCCGTCGCGCATGACCCACGAGGTACGGATCAGGTCATCGAAGTGCTGGAAGGGGTTGCCGTCGATCGCCACGAGATCGGCGAGCTTTCCCGGTTCCAGGGTTCCGAGGTCGTCACTGACCCCGAAGAGTTCCGCGGGGACGGAGGTGGCCGTGCGCAGCGCTTGTGCGGCGGACAGGCCGACGGAGTCGTGCAGGGCGCGGAGGCCGAGATGGAGGTGGAGACCGATGGGGGTCAGGGGGGCGTCGGTGCCCAGGGCGAGTGTGCCGCCGTCGGCGACGATCTTCCGGAAGACGGCCGCGTCCTGCTGGAGGGCGTGGGTGGCGGCATCGCTGAGCGGGGTCGCCGCGATTCGCTGGACGAAGGCCTTGTCCCAAGGAGGCATGAGCGTGGTGACGCGTGGGTCCTTGGCCGGCGAGGGGTCTGCCATGAGCAGCGCCAGAGCGATGAACGGCGTGACAATGATCTTGAAGTCGCCGCCCGCGTACATCTCGTGGACGTCCTGGTAGGCGTGCCCGGTCGGGGAGAGGGAGTGTCCGTATTCGGCACGCTCGGTGGCCTGCAGATGAGAGGTGAGGTCCTGGCCGACGGCTGCGCCTGGCGACAGGAAGTGGCTTCCGGTGAGGACCCCGAGTTCCTCGTGAGCGGTTCGCACGGCCTCCCGCATGATCCAGGTAGGGGCGCGTACGTAGGTCTTGACGAAGTCGTAGTCGAGGTCGACCGCCCGTTCCAGTGATCGCCTGACGCCGTCCTGGGTCCGGTGCGCCCTGCCCATGCTGTAGGCCACCCGGCTGCCGTCGATCAGCTCACCGGTGGCGAACAGGCGCGGTCCGTTCATGCTGCCTGCGGCCACGGACTCGCGGATGCGCACCGCCTCGTGGGCGAAACCGCCCAGCGAGACGTTGCTCGTGATGCCGTAGGCGAGCATGAGGCTGTTCTGCCGGCCGCCGTAGGTGTACTGCCACGGGTGCGTGTGGGAGTCCCACAGTCCCGGGATGACGGTGGAGCCGGACGCGTCGATCAGCTTCTCGCCCGCCACTGCCCGTGCGCGGTGCGGTTCCACGGCGGCGATGCGGTTGCCGCGGACGACGATGTCGACATCCTCTCGGACCGTCTCGCCGGTCCCGTCCCACAGGCGTCCGACGTGCACTCTGGTGACGTCGGAACGGGAGGGCAGGCAGCGGCGGTACCGCAGCGGCACTGGGACGGTGCGTCGGCCGGAGCCGTCGCGTGCGATGAGCCTGAGCCGACCGCTCGACTCGTAGAGCAAGCTGCCGGAGTCGCCCGACCATGAGGGGTGGTCGGCCGCCTCGTCGGTGAGGCGCACAGGATCACCGGCGGGTGTGCCGTTGGGGTGCACCGGCATCACCCACAGCGCGGACTCCATGATGAACGCCATCGCCGAGCCGTCCGGCGACCACACCGGGCCGCCATGACCACGGTCGGACAGGGAGGCGTGCGGTGCGGGCTGATGGGCGGTCCACTGCCCGGTAGCGGTGTCGGCGACGCGGATGACGTTGTATCCCTCGCGGAACCGGAGGTTGAGCCGGTTGCGGTCGCAGAACGCGATGTACTTGCCGTCGGGCGACCAACTCGGCGGACCGGGCAGGCCGTTGGCACCGAGCGGCGCGACGAGCGCCTTCTCGCTTCCCGTGGCCAGGTCACGGATGAGGAGGTTGCCCGTGGAGTCGTGGCAGGCGAGTCGGGAGCCGTCGGGGGAGAGCACGGGGTGCAGGCGGCCTCCGGTTGCCAGCACATCGGCGCGATCGCTGCCCAGCCAGTGACGGTGGACGCTGATCAGGCTGCCGTCCGCGTCTCCTTCACAGGAGAACAGGACGCTCTCTCCGTCCGGTGCCCAGGACGGCATCTGCACATAGGCGGACGCGTGCGCCTGCACAATCTTCCGGGGACGACCGCCGATCGGCATCACCCACAGGGCATTGAGTGCGGCGAAGGCAACCGATTTCCCGTCGGGAGAGAGCACCGGAAGGTGGATTCCCCGCACCTCACGGTCGACCAACGAGTCGAAGTCGTAGCGCTTTTGGCGGTACTCCGGCCGGGAGAGGCTCAGTGACGCTGTGAAGGGGATCTGTTCCGGCGCGGACTGTGCGGTGCCCGGACGCCGGACCTTCACCTGCCCGTCGGCGACATAGAAGAGCTCACCGTCCGGGGTCCAGCAGGGCGGGAACGGAGAGACGTCCTCACCGTCGGTCACGGCCGCGCCGTCCACCATGAGGACGGAACTCGCCGCATTGAAGGGCGCGGCGAAATCGCCCACGTGGACGTAGGCCACCCGGCCGTCCGTGGCGACCGCCGGACCGACCAGCGTGCCCGCGTCCACCGTACGTTCCACCGACACCTCCCCGCCCCCGGCCGGGACAGAGGCCAGGGTCCGTCCGCCCTTGGCTCCGGCTCGGACGAACACCAGCCGGGTGCCGTCCGGGTGCCAGGCCGGGTCGTAATCCTCCGCATCGGCATCGTCGGTGAGCTGCGCCAACTCGCCCGACCGCACATCCACCGTCCAGATGCCGTAGGAACTTCCGGCTACCGGATCCCCGCCACGCTCGGACGAGAACGCGATCCGCGAACCGTCGGGCGACCAGGACACACCCCGGTCGTCCCAGGGGCCGGATGTCAGCTGACGTAGACCGGAACCGTCCGCTGCCATCGTCCACACATGGAACCCGCCCCCCTGATACGCGCAGACGGCGATCCGCGAACCGTCGGGCGACCAGGCCACACGGGCCGGTTCCAGATCCGCCGAGGTCAGCGCCGCCGCCGTCCCGCCCGCACGCGGAACCGACCACAACGCACCCTGCACTACGGCGATCAGCCGATCGCCGACGGGCGAAGCGGACACAAACGCATTGGTGCCGGCGGTGAACTCATAAGTCCTGGCCGGTGCGGAAAGGGCAGCCGCGTTGGCGGAGGAGGAAACAGAAGAGGGGGAAACAGAAGATGCCGAGGCTTGTCCTGAAGGCAGCGAAACTGCTGCGCCGGCCAGCCCGCCCAACCCGGCCCTCAGAGCGCCTCGACGAGACAATTCATCGTGCTGATCCATCAATCCTCGCAAGTAATCAGTGTGTCGGCAGTGGCCCGGCAGCAGACGGGATCGGGCGTGGCTGACCACTCTTTCTCCGCCGGCCAGACACCTGCCGACACCTCTTCTTTCTGTGGAAGTACCGTGCGGTGACCGGGCCCGGTGGTCGCTCCTGGGACAGGGAATCGGCCGCCGGGCCCGTCCCGCGCGCCAATCCCCGTTCCCACGGGTCGGCACGCGGCGGGGCCGTCCTCCTCCGCTCTGGGATACGGCCCCTGTCTTTTCGCGATGACTGGCGCTGGTATGCCGAGCTACCGGTATGCGCATCGCATTCCGTTGACACGGGTCATCGGCGCGGCCCTCGCCGAATTGGGAGGCGGCCAGAGCGGCGCCGACCGGGTCGGCGCCGCTGAACTTGCCGCGCGGACGGCGTCGTTGAGGAGCGTGGCCACTGTCCGGCCGGCACTCCCGGCCTCGGTGATCGCAATCGCCACGTCATCCTCCTGCGGTGGGGCGCGAGTGGACTGATCACGTCCGAACCTACGGAGGGAGGCCTGGAAGCGGATCCGTCACCGTATCCGTCAGCACGTCACCGGTTGGGGACGAAATGAGGAATCGCGAGTGGCTCCGGCGGCAGCAGACCTTTGAGCTTTCAGCTCGCTCCCCCGCGAAAGCGGCCCCTCGATGTCGGGGCGGCGCACGAGGTCACGTCACCTGGGCGCACCGACTGCCCGCCGGGGTCGATCACGGGCGAGCCGGAGACCGCGCTGCGGGTCCTGGAGCAGTGAGATCTCGGTGGCCGCGTGGCCCAGGGCGGTGCTGGCCGACTGGGCTGGGCTCCTGAGGAGGCGGGCCTGTACGCGCTCGCTGATCCGCTCGCTGATGTGCCCGAGAGCGAACACGAGCATCTCTTCCTTGGTGCGAAATCACCGCTGAACTGCGGGCGTTGGGATCGAGTCGGAGTCTGCGAACCTCGACGCAACTGAAGCGGCCCGACCACGACGGCAGCGCGATGACGGACACGGTGACGGATCCGCTTTCATTCCTTCATCCGTAGGGTCGGGCGTGATCGGCGTGCGCCATATCGGGGGCGCCATAAGTCCCCAATGAGGAGAGGTCCATCGGTGAATGTGAGTGCCTGTTTCTGAACCCCTGCCTGGTCGGCGGGTTGCTCGTTCGACGGCGTCGAGGCAAGCCGGCTCGAAGTACTCGGTGACGCGCGACCGCCAAGGGCAAGCCGGCCTGCTCCACGGTCCGGCCACCACAGATGGTGCCGATGGCTTCAACCCAGCCTCTGCCTCAGATGTTGCAGTTTTCAGCAATATGTCGACACGGTCGCACTCGCGCAGGCCGGAAACGCGCCAGACCCTGCTCGTCCAACCCGCCTGTTCGACCCGATTCCACTGTCCATCACCGGGGCGGAGCGGCTCCGTCCACCCACATTGGAGAAGCACATGTCTTCCTCGAACGTCGAAACCCAAACGTCCACTACCGACTTGCACCAGTTCGCCGATGAGTTCATCAGGCTACTCAACCTGCAGGACACCGACGGTGTGTTCGCCCTGTTCGCGCCGGACTTCCGCAACCACGCCGCCGACGGCACCACCACCGGCGTCGAGGAGAACCGCGCGGTGGTGGCGTCGGTCTACGACGCGTTCCCCGACGTCACCTTCACGACGGTCCGTGTCGTCGCCGAGGACGATTGGTTCGCGATCAGCTTCATCATGGCCGGCACGAGCACCCGGCCCTTCAACGGCACTCCCCCCACTGGCCGATTGACCAAGGTGCTGGAGTTCCGCATGTTCAAGGTCGTCGACGGCAAGTTCACCGAGGGCTGGGCCCTCGTCGACCTGGCGTCGCTCTTCGCTCAGTTGCAGTCCTGAGAGGATTACTACCGTCTTCCGGGGCGTGGAGCTGACGGTGTCTCCTCCACGCGGTGTGCCGCCCATAGATGTGCGGTCCCCTTGCGGTGCGCGGGAGACCCGACGCCTTCGGCGGACAACTGGCGCCGGCGCTTCTCTTCTGGTGGGTGTCGTCAGGTCCCTCGCCCCAAGCTGCCGCTCCGTCCCCGGTAACGAACACCTGCAACGCCCCACGCACCGAGGTCCAGCGCCGTGCCCGCGGGGACGGAAGTGCCTTCCAGGGTGTCGGACGGCTCCACCGGGGCCTCCACAGTGAGGGACTCCGGGGAGTCGCAGATGAGCGCGGAGCGACCAGCCCGGCCGAAGGTCCGTCGGTCAGCCCCGCGGCTGCCATGAGCCTGAAGATCCGCCAGCCGCCAGTGCCGCACCTCACTACCGAAGACCACTTGCCAACCACCCCGCCCCACGTTTAGATTATGAACATAATCTAATGGGCTCTGGAGGCCACAATGACTACAACAACCCGACCGGTGGCACTCGTGACAGGCGCGTCCACCGGAATCGGAAAGGCGGCCGCCCTCGCGCTCGCCGCAGCGGGTTTCGAGACGGTGGGAACGAGCCGGAAGACGTCGGGAGCCGACCGTCGCGAAGGCGTGACGTTCCTCGCCCTCGACGTGGGCAGCGACGATTCGGTCGCTGCCGCGGTCGAGCAGGTGATCGAGCGGTTCGGGCGGATCGACGTTCTCGTCAACAACGCGGGCATCGGCTCCTCGGGCGCCGCCGAGGAAAACTCTCTCGCGCAGGCCCAGCGCCTCTTCAACATCAACGTCTTCGGTGTGATGCGCATGACCAAGGCCGTTCTCCCGCACATGCGCGCCCAAGGAAGCGGGCGCATCATCAACATCTCATCCGTCCTCGGGTTCCTCCCCGCGCCCTACATGGCCACCTACTCGGCGTCCAAGCACGCGCTCGAGGGGTACACCGAGTCCCTGGACCACGAGATCCGCGAACACGGGGTCCGGGCCCTTATCGTCCAGCCGGGCGGCACCAAATCCTCGTTCGAGGCGAACACCGTCGAGCCCGACATGCCCATGCAAATCTACGCGGAGCAGCGGCGCATCGCCGACAAGCTGGCGTTGGCGGTCAACGAGGAGGGCGACGACCCCGCCGTCGTCGCCAAGGCGATCGTCGCGGCCGCCACCGACTCCAAGCCGAAGGTGCGGTACACCGCCGGCCGGAGCGCCCGGCTCCTCAGCACGGCGCACCGCATCCTTCCCGCCGGGGTCTTCGACGGACAGGTCCGCAAGAGCAACAAGCTCCCCGGCTGAGATTTGCAGACAATGAACCGCCCGGGATCGGTGGAGGCTCTGTACGTTGACTCCAGCCGCCGGTTGGGGCTGGTGTTGAGCGTAGTAGGTGGTCTCCGTGCTCGTGGGGCGGGATGCCTCCGATCGGCGTGTGGAGGCGCTGGTTGTTGAACCAGTCGACCCATTCCGCGGTGGCGAGTTCGACGTCGGCCAGGCCGTGCCAGTGCTTGCGAGGCTTGATCAACTCCGCCTTGTCGAGGCCGCTCTGACCCGGCAGCTGTAGTTCTTGGTCGTCATGGTGGTGTCATGGGGCCGCGTGGCGGTGATGTTGTTCCAGCGCCGGTGGCAGGCTTGCGCGATGGCTTGGTAACGGCGTCGCCAAGCGGACCCGTGCAGGACGTGGCCGATGTCGTGGCGGAGCGGGGGCAGGGCGGTTGCCCGCAGGATGGTCAGCAACTCGCGTGCGCTGGCCGGGATGAGGCCGACGGCAAAGGTGGTGGTCGCGGTGCGGGCGCGGGTGACGGCCAGGACGGCTGTGGCCAGGGTGCCCCTTGGCCAGCTGGAAGTCCTCTTCGACCCGCCATCTGGTGCAGACGATGTGTACGAGGCAGGCGAGTGTGACGGGTCGGGTGGAGTGGCAGCGGTAGAAGGAGAGTCCGCCGGTGAAGCTGTGTCGGCGTACGACCAGGATGGATGTCCCGTCGCCCTCGGTGCCCTCGGGGTCGGGGGCGTCGTCGCTCTGGATGTCGGTCCAGGCCCAGTCGTAGTGGCGGTCGCCCCTCAGGCCGTGACCGGTGAGCATCCGCATCCACGCCCGCCGGGGCAGCCGTGCGGCCAGGGTGGTCGCCGTGAAGCGGCCACCGGGGGTGGCGACCTGGTGACCGGCGCGGACCGACAGGGCGTAGTCGAAGCCGAGCCGGCGGGCACTGCGGCGCAGTTCGCGACCGAGGTGGCCAACTTCCTCGCCGCCTGAGTCGAGCGGCGGGCCTCCGAGGGTCGGCTACGTGGCTCCCGTCACGACCTGCGCACCGACCGGCCCCCATCCCGCCCAAGCACGCCCGGTGCAGATCCAGGACGGAAGCGTGCACGTTCGCACGCGCGACATCACGGAGCTACCTGCCCCTGGCGCCGTCCGTACAGGTCCATTTACTTGAAAGGCTTAAGGGGCTGCTGTCGCCCGAGCCACTCCCGGTACCCGCGTTCACCAGATTTGGCAGTTCCATGACCGATACGGCGACGGATCCGCTGCCACCCCTTCATCAGTAGCGTCGAAAACGTGATCAGCGCATTCGCGAAACCGCGCTACGCCGCCGGCCCGACCACCGGAGGCATCAGCCAGCTCCGCCATGTCGTTCCCGCCCGGGACTTCGACAGGCAACTCCGCACACTCAACCGGCCGGCCGACTGTCGACCGTGAAGCAGCCACCAAGCTCTCAAAGCAACGGCACCAAGGAGAAGTACGCCGCTGACGCCGTCATCCGCGACGACGATGAGAAGCCGGACGACACCCCGTACACCGAGGGCGACGCGGCAGGCCTCACCCAGGGCTCCGGCTCGCCGTCCACCGCATCATCCAGGAAGTCCTGACCAACATCGTCAAGTACGCCGCCCCCGTGCACCGTCCCACGGGGGGACGGCCATGACGGCGGCGACCTGAGGCCGGTCGGCATACGCGAGCGGGCCGCCCTCTGCCAAGGAGAGGCCACCGCGGGGCCCAACTCCCGCGGCGACTGGACCGTCCCTGCCCCTTCTCGTCCCCACCACCGCCACCCCCACCACCACCGCCCACACGGAGACTTGGCATGACCACCGTTCTCATCGTCGACGACCACGCCCTGCAGCGCTTCGGCTTCCGGATGCTTCTGGAACAGCACCCCGATCTGACCGTGGTGGGCGAGGCCGCCCACGGCGCCGAAGCGATCCGCATGACAGCCGAACTGCGCCCCGACGTCGTGCTCATGGACGTACGGATGCCTGGCATGGACGGTATCGAGGCCACCCGCCGCATCGTCGAGTCCGGAGGCCGCTCCCACGTCCTGGTCCTGACCACTCTCGACATCGACGAGCACGCGTACGACGCCCTGCGCGCCGGTGCCAGGGGGTTTCTGCTGAAGGAAGCACTGCCCGACGAACTCATCGCCGGTATCCGGGCCGTGGCCGCCGGGGACGTGGTCATCGCCCTCGGTCCGACCCGCGAGCTCATCGACGTCTTCTCCGACCGGCTGCCGGGCCGCACCCCCGGCCAGAACCGGCAGCTCGCATTCCTGACCCAGCGCCGACACGAATCCCTGACCCAGCGCGAGCGCGAAGTACTGACCGCCATTGCCTCCGGCTGGAGCAACCTCGAGATCGGCGAACGGCTGTCGCTGGCCGAATCCACCGTGAAAACCCACGTCAGCCACATCCTCGGCAAGATCGGCGCCCGCGACCGCGTGCAGGCCGTGATCTTCGCCTACGACACCGGACTGGTCAGACCCGCACGACCAGCACCGCCGCACGCAGTCGGCGCCGACCGCAGAGGTCCCGCCGCTCTGCCCGCAGCCGGCTGAGGCCCGGTCACGCGGGGATCCGCGCTCAGCCTGCCGTCGACGGGCTCGGCTTCACGCTGAGCACCGGCAGCGTCGTCCAAATGATCAAGATCACCTGCTGGTGGCAGTAGCCCTCCGGCCCGAGACGTCGGCCCGCGCCTCGGAGCGCGGGCCGACGCGATCCCCGACCTGCTGTTCACCGGTGTGCCGGCCAGTAGGTGTCCCAAGGCCCGCAGCAGATGCTGCGGGCCTTGGGACACCTCCCACGTCACACCTCCAGCGGACCTCACCAGCTGTTCGGCCGCGACATCGCCCCGCAGCGATGGACGCCCTGGTTCCCCGACTCGGCGCCCACCTCGCCTTACTGGTAAAGAACGTTCGGCTGCGGGCCCTCCGGGCCTCACTGGAGTCGGCGGTC
Source organism: Streptomyces sp. SA15 (assembly GCF_002291145.1). Lineage (GTDB taxonomy): Bacteria > Actinomycetota > Actinomycetes > Streptomycetales > Streptomycetaceae > Streptomyces. The sequence continues at coordinate 24,670 of NZ_NTGE01000094.1, read as the reverse complement.
ATCGGCGAGTCGGCGGTCATCGGCGAGGGAGACACGATCGGACCGTTTGCTCACAGCGCCGGTGCCGCGAAAAGCAGGGACACCTTGGCGCCCGTTTCCCGCGCCGGCGCCGGGCTCATGGCCCGCACCGTGGTCCGGGTCCGGCCAGCGGCGAATACGAACACACGCAGCACCAGGAAACGCCCGACACCGGCGAGCCCAGCGGCGGTGAGGTAGACGACCTGCTCGTAGAGCACTCCGGCCGACGGCTGCACGAGGTGCAGGACAAGCACCGCGGTGGAGGTCACCACGTAGGCGGCCGTGGCCGACCCCGCGGACTGCCAGTGCTGGCGCCATCCGGCATGCCCTGCCCCGAAGGTGAAGCGTGCGTGGAGCTCCGTACTGAGGAGAGTCGAGGCGACGGTGATCAGAGCATTCGCCACAGCCCAGGGCATCAGTCCGGCGAGCCCGACCACGGCAGTACTGGACGCGACCCCGACACCGCCGCCGAACAGGACGAACCGGGCGAAGGAGGCGAGTGGACCGGGAGCGCCCGGGTTCTGTCGCGCCGCGGCCGCATCGGTGTCCGTCAGTTCCGCACCCCGCGCCTCGTCCGCCGCCCCCGGCGTCGTCTTCGGCAAGACCAGCGACTTCATGGGAAGTCCCTTTCGACTGAGATGCGTCCGCACGCTCATTGGACTTTTACATTACGACCGTACGACAATAAGCAGGGAGTCGACCTGTAGGCAAGGGCCTGACCGAGCTTGGGATTATGACCGTACTCACATGAGTGACGGGGGGCGGATTCACCACGGCACACGCGCCCGACGCGACGACCGCTCCGCTGCTACATGGCCACCGGCCCGGGCAGCATCCTTCCCGGGCTTCTCCGCCGGTGCGTCTGCACGCGCAACCTGCAACGGCACGGGAACAGGGCTGCCGCCGAACCGGGGAGTCTCCGCCACCGACCGCTGCACACAGCCGCCCGCGTCATGCTCACAAATCCGCCGGCAGCCGCCCGGTCGCGCAGGTGGGTCTGCCCCGGCGGTGCACGGTGATCGGCCAGCTGGGCCAGGTGCGGTCCGCAGAGACGGTGTCCGCAGGACGTCAGAGGCGACGTCCAAGGCAAGAGCCCTGTTCTGAGGCCGCCGCACGATGGCTCCGTACGGGCCTCCTACCTGCTCCCGGGCAGCACCTCGGACTCGGTCACGGCAACCCGGTCCGCCGCCGCTTGGGCGGCATGGTGCTGTGCCACCTGGGTGTGCCGCAGGCCGAACCAGACGACCAGCACTATCAGCGCGAAGGCCGCCCCGGCGAGGACGTGGCGTCGGCTGAGTACCCAGCTGGAGGGAGCTGCCAGCGTCAAACTGTTCCCCCGAGAGCCACAGCTTGGGGCCAGGGATGTGGTGCGTCAGACGCGCTGCCCGGCGTCCAGCAGGGCGAGGGCGTTGTCGATCCCCTGATCGAGGAGCTCCTTGGCGAGTTGGCTGTCGGTCAAGGCGCGGGAAAGCTGCAGCGTCCCGGCCATCAGGCCGAGGAGGCTGAGCGCCTTCACGCGTGCGGAGGACGGGTCCTCGGGCGCCATGCGGGCGGCAATGCCGTCGATGAGGACCAGCACGCCGTCGGTGTACGCCTGCCTGGTCATGTCGGTGCAGCGCCCGATCTCGTCGAGCAGAGCGGCGTTGGGGCAGCCGTCGCCAAGGCTGTCGCGGTGCTGGGGCGACAGGTAGCCGCGCACAATCTGCTCGAGTCCGGCACGGCCGGGTGCGGCCTGCGCGACGACACTCTCGGCCTGCGCCTTCAACTGGTCGGCGATTGCCGTGGTGACGAGGTCGTCTTTGGATTCGAAGTGGGCGTAGAAGGCCCCATTGGTCAGCCCCGCGTCCTTCATGAGCGTCGAGACCCCGGAGCCGTCGATACCGTCTTGCTTGAACCGGCGGCCCGCCGTCTCGATGATCCGCCGCCTCGTCTCCGCCTTGTGCTCTTTTCCGTACCGCACCACAGCACACGCTCCTTCGCGGGCCGGAAGGACCGGTTGCCCTTCACCGACCCACCAGTCTATGGTATTGCGAACGTAATCCAAAAAATCGCCGGCCCGGCCCTGCCACATCAGCGACCCCGGGGGGTCCGACTCCTGGCAGTGAGCGTGCCGCAGTGCTGGGCGAGTGATTACGCGGGCGCGCTGTCGGAGCGTCTCTAGAACTCTGTGTGTGCCTGTGGTTTCCAGGCTTTTCGGGCGCGGCGTGGCCGTGTGCGGTTGCCGTCCGGCGGTCCGAACCTCGGGGTGAGGGGGTGGACCTCGGTGGCGTGCAGTGGTGGAAGCCGGTCCGCTGGGCGGCGCGGGTGTGCCGCCGACAGGTTCTGCGTGAGGGCCGCACTCGGTCGGATCGAAGAGGGTCTTCTTCGGGCCGGTGGGGTGCGGGTACTCCATGACCTGGCACCGGCCCGGATGTGGCGGCTGGTGTCTGGGTGTCATGCCCCGCCGGACGCTGGACTGCCCCCGTGGTGGGGGTGGTGGCGGGGACCGTACGCACGTCGGGCATACGGCGGGAAGTCTTCGACCGGCGGGCCGGGGAGGGCCGGGCCGGTGTGGGGCGGGTCTTGCCCCGGGTGGTCTTCGGGCCGGGCGGCCGGGGCGGGGCGCTGTCTGCGCGGCGGGCGCGGCGCAGGCGGCGGGTGGTCTTCTTCGGCCGGCGCACCAGGGCCACAGTGCCCTCGATGGTGGTGCGGATGGTCCGGGTGCCGGTGGCACGGTCGGTGATGGTCTGATTCTGGGCGAGCAGTCCGCGGGAGACGATCCGGCGGGCGGCGGCCAGGTCGCGGTCCATGGACAGCCCGCACCCGGTGCAGTGGGCCCAGGTCCAGCCGCGCTCGGCCAGCCGGTCGGGGGCGGGATGATGGCCCAGCGGACTGAGGCAGCCGGGACACAGGGCGGAGGTGCCCCGGGCGGGGACGGTGACCACCGCGATGCCCGCCTTCGCGGCCAGGTGCCGGATCGCCTCGGCGACCGTGCCGCGCACCTGCCCCGACAGCCGGGCGTTACCGCGTCTGCGGCCGCGCGCCTCCAGGGTGGCGAGGTCTTCGAGGTAGATGACGGTGGCGCCGAGCGCGGTGGTCTGGTCGACGGCCCAGCGGGCCGCCGCCCACGCCAGCGCGTCGTTCAGCTTCCGGATGCGGGCGCACACCCGCTCGTGCTCGGTCTGCAGCACCGCGGCCTTGTCCAGGAGTCCGGCCCAGGCCAGGTGGGGGGAGCCGAGCCCGTCGGCCAGCATGCGGTAGTGGTCGCGTTTGGCGGCGAGGTGTTCACGGTGGCCGCGCAGCCGGTGCAGTTTCGCACTGATGGCGGTGGCGTCGAACAGCAGGGGCGGCCGTCGGTGAGCACCCGCGCAGTCTCGCCCCGCCCGGCCAGGCGGCCGATTGTGCCGGTGAGGAGGGTGTTGACCCCCCAGTCGAAACCGAGCGCCACCCGGTGCCCGGACGCCCTGGCGGCCGTCACCGGCGTCGAGTGCGGCAGGTCCACCGCGATCCGCCCGGCCCCGGTGGGGCGCAGGGTGGGGGTGTGCAGGACCGCGTCCGCCTCGACGGTGTCCGGCAGGCGGACATCGAGGACATGCCAGGCCCAGTCCCGGCCCGAGGCCGGGGCCTGGCACAGCGGGAGTTTCACCCGCAGCCGGGCCGTGGTCCCGTCCGCCCGCTCCAGGGTGACCTGCTGGCGGTCCATCGCGGCCAGCAGTACCTGTGCCGCGGCCTGGGGCGGTTCCTCCAGCTCGCACAGCCCGGCGGGCAGTTTCCCGTGTTCGGCCAGATACGCGCGCACCTGCCGGGTGCGGTTGCGGATCTCCGCACCGCTCACCCCGGCGGGCAGCAGCGCCCGCAGCGCGGTCCACTCCGCTTCGGTGCGCCGGTGGGGGTCGGCGGGCCAGGTGGCCAGGACCGCCGCCACCAGGGTGCGCCGGTGCAGCGCAAGACGCAGTATGCGCGCCGCGTATTCCTCAGCCGCCCGGCGCACCCGGTCCGAGACGTAGACCCCCTCGGCGGGCGTGGCGGCCCCCGCCCAGTGAAGGCGGCGCATCGCCATCCAGCCCTTGGATGGCAGTTTCTCGCCCTGCCCGTCGACACCGGCGGCCAACGCATCCAGCGAGGCATCGTCCCACCGGGTGGCCACCAGGGCCCGGGTCAGCTCCTGGCACAAGGAGGCAAGGAAGGACACCCGCTGGTACAGCAGCCGCTGACCGATCCGCTCGCCACTGCCCTCGACCACACCGCGGAAGGCGGTACACGTGGCCGTCGCCACCAACCGGCCCACACCCACCCCCTGCCATGGTCCCGAACCGGGCACACTCACCCATCCGTTCGACCTAACGACCGACCACCGCACAAAGACACGCACCCTCTGCGACAACGCCCGACTCATGCGAAAACGCAGCAAAACCGCCAACAGTTGAAGAGCCTGAGCGGGCCTGACCGGCTCTTATCGAGTGACAGAGGGCTCGGCGCGCGCGGGTTGGCACCGTGATCGCTCCCTGCTGTCAGAGCTGACGGCGCATCACGTCGATACAGGTGGCCCGGGCCGTCAGCACGTCCTCTTGGTTGCGCCGCAGGTAGACCGGGGCCACGGCCTTGCGGGAGGCGACCGATCCGGCCAGCGGGTCCCGTTCGCCCAGGGAGTCCGCGACGTCGCCATCGAGCATCCGGACCAGGTCGCGGAACTCCACAATCCGGGGTCTCCATCGGGGTTCCGGTCAGGAAAGGGCGCGCCCGCAACGCTCTGGCCATAGGGCGACCGCTTGGGCCGCTTGGCCTACGGGGTCTTCACGAAGTGCGCTTCGTCGACCACAAGCAGTCCGACCTCCCCGCCGCCCGGGGCAGGAAAACGGCGCAGCGCAACGGTGCGGTACACGTTCCAGAGCGACCGTCATCCCATGGCTGTCCAGCTTGGGCAAACATGCCCAGCGGCAGGCCGTGCGGCCCGGCCGCGGTGCTCGAAGGGGCAGGCTGCGATGACCGGCTCGATCAACGCCCAGCGGACATCGGCGTCTTGAGATGAGACAGGCGCGAACCGCATCCCGCCTTGGCCTCCACCTCACTCGGACATCGAGGCCCGAGTTGCCCGAGCGGTCGCTCACCTCGCGCTCTGCGGGGTGAGCCTGATGTGGCGGATGACCTTTCGGTGGTGTGTGTAGGCGATGTGGAGGGCGCCGTCCGGTGTCTGCGCTATCGAGGGGTAGGACAGTTCGCGGTTGAGGCCGTCGCGGGAGTTGTTGGTGAGGCAGTGGCCGTCGCCGGTCACGAGGTCGGCGCGCAGCGGCCAGGTCAGGCCGCCGTCGGATGAGAGGGCGAGGCTGAGCGGCGCGCGCGGGGCGCCCCAGAACGCGGTCGAGGGGGTCTGCCGTACCGCCGTTGTCAGCGAGCCGTCCGGGGCCGTGCCGTCGGCGAGTGAGCCCGTGTCGTCGATCTCGTCGTAGAGGGAGACTCGGCGGGCGGTGGCGTCGGCGGCGCTGCTGTGGTTGTAGACGAGGGCCAGGCGGCCGTCGGCCAACGGGATGTACTGGATCGAGGAGTTGTTGTTCGGCAGGTCCAGCGGCTGCGGCTCGCTCCAGGTGTCGCCGTCGTCCAGCGACACGGACCGGTGCACGGCGTCGGCGCGCCGGCTGCGGTAGAGGGCGAGCAGGGAGCCGTCCGGCAGCCGGTGGACGTTCATGTGGACCAGGCCCGTGGAGCCGGGCACGGGCTGCTCGGACCAGGTTTCGCCGTCGTCGTCGCTGATCATGACGGCGCTGGTGTCGAGGTCGCCCGACCACTTCTCGCCGGGGGCGGTGCGGCAGCGGAAGACGGGCAGCAGCAGGCGGCCGGTGGGCAGGACGACGGGTGGCTGGCGGACGAAGACGCCGCCGACGCCCGGGGTCGCGGGGAACAGGGTGCGGGTCGCCTCCCAGGTCGTGCCGTGGTCGTGGCTGACGCGCAGCCGTACCTCGGCGGTGTCCTGGTCTCCGCCTCGCTGGGCGGTGTGCAGCAGCCACAGGGCGCCCGAGGGCATGGGGAAGAGCACGGGGTTCTGCTCGGAGCGTGCCGGGTCGTCCGAGAGGCGGACGGGCTCCGTCCAGGTCGTGGTGCCGGGCGCGAGCCTCGAGAACCACACGCTGATGTCCGCCATGCCCTCCTGCGTGCCGCCGAACCAGACGCAGCCGAGGTCTCCGCCGGGCAGCACGGTGAGGTTGGCGGCGTGGCTCTGCACGGTCGGTGCGGGCAGCGTGGTGTCGGTGCGGTCGAAGCCGTCGAGGAGTCGGTTCGTCACAGTGCCTCTCCAGGGGTCCGGGCAGCGGCCAGGTGTCGGCGCGCGGTCTGTTCCAGGTGCACCAGATCGCAGGCGACGGTCGCGAAGGTGAAGCCCTCGGCGAGGCGCTTGGCGGCGCTCGCCCCGTCCGGGTTGTGGATGCCCGCGGCGATTCCGGCGGCCGCCGCTGCCTCGCGTACGGTGCCGAGCGCGGCCTCGAAGGCGTCGGCCAGGTTCGGGTCCGTGGACGAGGCGCCGCCGAGGGCGATGCGCAGGTCGGAGGGGCCGACGTAGACGCCGTCGAGGCCGGGCGTCGCGCAGATCGCCTCGACGTCGGCGAGTCCTTCGGCCGTCTCGATCATGGCGAGGACGACCGTGGTGTCGTGCGTGTCGGCCGGGTCGGGGCCGATCCTCAGGGCCGAGCGCATCGGGCCGTAGGAGCGTCGGCCGAGGGGCGGGTAGCGGACCGCGGCCACGGCCTCGGCGGCCTGCGCGGCCGTGTCGACCAGCGGCACGATCACTCCGGTCGCGCCCGCGTCGAGGGCACGGCCGATCGGGGCGGGGTCGTTGGCCTCGACGCGGACCAGGCCGACGGCCGTGGAGCCCCGGCTGTCGATCGCGAGAAGGTTGTTGAGCATGCCGGAGTAGCCGAAGAGGCCGTGCTGGGCGTCCAGGGCGACGTAGTCGTAACCGAGGCGGGCGATGCGTTCGGTGGCCACGGGCGCGTCCATCAGGCACCAGTAGCCGAGCAGTTGCTCGCGGGCGCGCAGGGCGGCGGTGAACTCTGCGGGGGTCATGGGCAGGTGTTCCTTCGCAGGGGACGGAGGCGGGGGCGTCGAAGTCGCGTACGGGGCTCAGCGGTTGTAGATCGCGTACGGGCTCAGCGGTTGTAGGCGGGCATGGGGCCGCGCAGGCCGGCGCCGACCTCGTCGCAGGCGGCGGTCACGTCGGGGGGCAGCGGTCCGGCCTGCGCGGCGGTGAGGTTGGCGCGCAGGTGCCCGGTCCGGGAACCGCCGAGCAGCAGGGCGTCGGTCGAGGCCCGGTCGAGGAGCCAGCGCAGGGCCAGTTCGGCGAGCGGGATGCCGGAGCCCTCGGCGATACGGGTCAGTTCGGCGACGGCGGCGAACAGGCGCGGATCCCAGTAGCGCTGCCGGTACATGTCCGCGAGGCGGGAGTCGGCGAACCGTCCGGCCTCGGGGGCCTTCTCGTAGCGGTGCCGTCCGGTGAGGAGGCCGCCGCCGAGCGGGTTGTAGACCATGGTGCGCATACCGGTGACGGCGGCGTACTCGACGTACTCCTCCTCGATCCGGCGGGCGAGCAGATTGTGCAGCTGCTGGGCGACGACCGGGCGTGGGGCACCCACCTCGTCGGCGACGCGCACCAGTTCGGCGATCTGCCAGGCGGCGTAGTTGGACACGCCGAGCGCGAGGACCTTCCCCTCGGCGACGAACTCGGCGACGGTGGCGAGGGTCTCGGCGAGGGGGGTGGCCCGGTCGGGCTGGTGCAGATAGAACAGGTCGACGCGGTCGGTGCCGAGCCGTTTGAGGCTGCCTTCCAGGGCGGCCCGCAGGCCGGGGGCGGACAGCGGGGCGTGCTCCGCCTGGTCGGGGTGCGGCATGCCGGCCTTGGTGGCGAGCACGATCCGGTCGCGGTGGGCGGGGAGCAGCTCGGCGAGGATGCGTTCGCTCTCGCCGCCTGCGTAGCCGTTCGCGGTGTCCACACCGGTGATGCCGGCCTCCAGCGCCGTCGCGAGCATGTCCGCGGCGCCGGCCCGGTCGACGGTGTCGCCGAACGTCATGGTGCCGAGGACGAGCCGGGACAGGGGCACGGGTACGTTCGGCAGTTCGATGCCGGTGGTCACTTGCCGGTTCCTTCCGGTGAGGCGGTCAGGGGGGTGTGGGGAGTCCGGGGCGTGTGCGGCTCCGGTGCGGCGGTGGCCAGGGTCGAGGCCGCCCGGGTGCGGGGCTTGAGTCCCCGTATCGCCGTGGGGTCGAGGGCGGCGCGGCGCAGTGCGCGGGTGTAGGGCTCGGCGGGGGCGGCGAGGACGTCGGCGGTACGGCCGCGTTCGACGACCCGTCCCGCCTTCAGGACGACGACGTCGGTGCTGATCTCGCGCACCACGCCGAGGTGGTGGGCGATGACGATGTACGTGATGCCGGTCTCCTCCCGCAGTTCGCGCAGCAGGTCGAGGACCTGGGCCTGCACGGACACGTCGAGGGCCGAGGTGGCCTCGTCGCACACCAGCAGGTCGGGCTCCGAGGCCAGGGCGCGGGCGATGCCGATGCGCTGGCGCTGTCCGCCGGAGAACTCGGCGGGCCGTCGTTCGAGTGCCGTGGCCGGCAGTCCTACGCGGTCGAGCAGTGCGGTGGCGCGGCGGCGCCGTTCGGTCTTGTCCCTCACGCCCGCGACGCGCAGCGGTTCGGCCACGATCTCCAGGGCGGTCAGGTGCGGGGCGAGGGATCCGTAGGGATCCTGGAAGACCATCTGGACGCGGCGCCGCAGCGGCCTCAGGCGCCGCTCGGGCAGCGTGGCGAGGTCGGTGCCGTCCAGCACGATCCGCCCCGAGGCGGGCTTGAGCAGCCGTACGATCGCGCAGGCGATGGTCGACTTGCCGCTGCCCGACTCGCCGACGACGGCGAGTGAGCCGCCGCGGGGCACGCTGAAGCTGACGTGGTCGACGGCGCGCACGGGGCCGGCCGGCGTGGGGTAGTCGACGACGAGGTCCTCGACGGCGAGAAACGCCGACGCGTCGGCGGCGTCGGCCGCGTCCGGTGTCACTGCTGCCTGGCTCATCGGGCGGCCCTGCCTTCCTGCTCGGGCTGGGCGGTGTGGTCGTCGAGTCCGTCCTCGTCCCAGGGCCCGAGGCTCGGGACGGCCGCGAGCAGTTTCCCGGTGTACGGGTGTGCGGGCCGCTCGACGATCTGCTGCGCCGGCCCCGACTCGACGAACCGGCCCTCCTTCATGACGTGGATGCGGTCGGACACCAGCCGGGCGACGCCGAGGTCGTGGGTGATCATCAACATGCCCACGCCGGTGCGTTCCTGAAGGTCCATCAGCAGGTCGAGGACGCTCGCCTGGACGGTGGCGTCCAGGGCGGAGGTGGGTTCGTCGGCGACCAGCAGCCGTGGTTCGGCGGCCAGCGCGACGGCGATGAGGATGCGCTGGAGCATGCCGCCGGAGAACTGGTGCGGGTACGCCTTCCAGCGCGTTTCGGGCCTGCTGATCCGTACCTGGTCCAGCAGGTGTGTGCCGCGCTCGCGGGCCTCGGCCCGGGACAGGCCGGGGTGACGCAGCCGGAGGGCCTCGCCGAGCTGCCGCCCGACGGTGTGGACGGGGCTGAGCGCGGTCATCGGGTCCTGGGGGATGAGGGACACGGTACGGCCGCGCGCCCGCCGGGCCGCCCCGGGGTCGGTGACGACGTCCTCGCCGTCGATGCGGGCGGTGCCGGACAGCACGGCGAGTCCTTCGGGCAGCAGTCGCAGCACGCCCATCGCCGTGGTGGACTTGCCGGAGCCGGACTCCCCGATGAGCGTGACGGTCTCGCCGCGTTGGACGGTGAAACTCACGCCGTCGACGGCGCGGACCACGCCTCGATGGGTGACCAGTTCGATCTGCAGGTCCTCGACCTCCAGCAGGGCGCCGGAGGCCGTCAGCCGGGGGCCGGAGGCCGGCGAGGTGTCGCTGGTCATGGCTCAGGCTCCCTTCGCGGGCTTCGTCGTACGGATGCGGTCGCGCAGGCCGTCGCCGATGAGGTTGACGCCGACCACGAGGAGGGCGATGACCAGGCCGGGGAGCGTGACCAGCCACCAGGAGGTGGTGATGTAGTCCTGGCCGTCGGAGATGATGCGGCCCCAGGTGGCGAACGGCCGCTGGGGTCCGGCGCCCAGGAAGCTGAGGGCGCTCTCCAGGAGCACGGCCTGGGCGAGCAGCAGCAGCACCACCAGGCTCGCGGGGCGCAGGACGTTGGGGATGATGTGCCGTCCCAGGACGGCCCAGCTGCGCATACCGAGCAGCCGGGCGGCCGCCACATACGGTTTCTCGCGTTCGACCAGGACCAGGGAACGGGTCAGCCGGGCCACTTCCGGCCACTGGGCGATCGCGATCACGCAGGTGATGACGGTGACCGACGGGCCGAAGAGGGCGACGACGAGCAGCAGCATCATCAGCAGGGGCAGCGCCATCTGGGCTTCGAGGAGCCGGCTGACGACCGTGTCGATCCAGCCCCCGAAGTAGCCGGCCGCCGAGCCCGCGGCGATCCCGATGAGCCCGGAGACGACGACGGCGAGGATGCCGACGGTCAGCGACACCTGGCCGCCGTGCAGGACGCGGGAGAGCAGATCGCGTCCGAGCTGGTCGGTGCCGAACAGGTGCCCGTCGGTGAGCGGCGGCACCCGGCGCCCCGCGAGGTTCTGGGCGTCCGGGTCCGGCAGCGGCAGCAGGCTCGCGAGGGCCACCGGCAGGGCGACCAGCGCGGTGCACAGGGCTCCCGCCCACAGCTTGAAGCGGGCGCTGCGCCGCTGCCTGGTGGCGGTGGCGCGGGCCAGGTGCCGGGCGGTGACGGCACTGGTCCGGGCGCTGCCGGCGGACGGTGTGAGCGTGGCGGACATGGTCAGGCCGCCTTTCCGAGTCGGACCCGCGGGTCGAGGAGCGGGTAGGCGAGGTCGACGAGGAGCTGGACGAGGATGGCGAGGGTGGCCGTGACCAGGACGGTTGCCTGGATGAGCGGGTAGTCGCGGGTCTCCAGGGCGCGGACGACGAGGGAACCGACGCCGGGCCAGCCGAAGACGACCTCGACCAGCACGACGCCGTTGAGCAGTGCCGCGAAGCGGGTGCCGACCGCGGTGACCAGCGGGACGGACGAGTTGGCGAGGGCGTACCGCCAGGTGAGTGCCCGTTCGGAGACACCGCGCGAGCGGGCCACGGTGATGTACGGCGAGGCGAGTGCCGTGGTCATCTCGCGGCGTACGAGCCGTGAGACGAGGGCGAGTTGGAGGGTCGCGATGGTGACGGTCGGCAGGACGAGGCCGCTCCAGGAGGTGAAGCCGGAGGCGGGCAGCACCGGCAGCAGCACGGCGAAGACGGTCAGCAGCATCACGCCGGTCCAGAAGTCCGGCATGGACTGTCCGGTGATGGTCAGGACGTTGGCGCCGAGTTCGCGGGAGGTGTCGGCGTGGCGGGCCATCCACACCCCCAGCGGGACCGCGACGGCCACGGTGACGGCGATCGCCGCGAGGGAGAGCGTGATCGTGTACGGCATGCGGTCCAGGACCACGCTGAGGGCGGAGTCGTGGAAGGAGTAGCTGGTGCCGAGGTCGCCGCTCAGCAGGTCGCGCAGGAAGATCCCGTACTGGGTGATCAAGGGCTTGTCGAGGCCGAACTGGGCGCGGATCCGCTCCAGGTCGGCGGTGGTGGCGCTCGGCGGCGCGTAGGCGGCGGCGGGGTCTCCGGGGGCGAGGCGGACCAGCACGAAGACCGTGGAGAGGGTCAGGAAGACGGTCAGCAGGCTTTGGCCGAGACGGCGGGCGAGGTACTTGGTCACGGCTCAGCCCTCCAGCCGTACGGCGGTCAGGTCGTAGGAGTTGATCGGCAGCAGCCGGATGCCGTCGACGCGGGCGCGGCGGGCGAGCACGGTCTTCGGCACGAAGGCCCACATGGCCGGCCAGGTGTCCCAGACGGCGTGCTGGGCGGCGGCCAGTTTGCGGTCACGGGTGGCGGGGTCGGTCTCGGTGGCCGCGTCGGACAGCTGTCGGGCGATGCCGGGGATGACGTAGCCCATGAACGCGTCACCGGTGCGCTCGTCCTCGGCCGTGCCCGCGTACATCGCCTGGAGCATGGTGGTGGCCTGGCCGGTGGTGCCGGGGAAGCCGTTGCCGATGACGTCCCAGTCGCCTCCCTTGCCTTGGCGCCACTTGAGGATGTCGCCGCCGGGCTCGAACTGCTGCAGGCCGGCGCGCACACCGACCTCCTTCAGCATCTCCGCGACGGCCTCCATCACGGAGGCGTCCGCGGCGAACTCGCCCGACTCCCAGATGATTTTGATCCGCAGTCCGTCGGCGCCCAGGGACCTGAGCAGTTGCCGTGCCCGTGCGGGGTCGTGGAGGTAGCGGCCGGTGGGTTCGGCGCCCTGGAGACTGAGCGGGACGACTCCCCGGGCCTGTTCGGCCGAGTCGGTGAGCACGTCCCGGACGAGGGACTCGCCGTCGATGGCGTACGTCAGCGCTCGGCGCACCCGGGCGTCGGCCAGCGGATGCCCGCGCGGCTTGCGGAAGTTGTAGAAGAGCTGGCAGATCCGCACCCCGGAGGTCTGCTCCAGGTGCACGCCGGGCAGGCCGGTGAGCTGTTCGGCGGAGTCGGGGGTGATGGTGTCGATGACGTCCAGTTCGCCGCTGCGCAGGGCGACGACCCGGCTCGACTCCTCCGGTACGAAGCGAACCCGGACCCGTTCGACGGGCGGCCGCCCGCCCCAGTAGTCCGGAACGCGGGCCAGGGTGTACTCACCCGCGCCGCTGTTGGCGCCGACCACCCGGTAGGGGCCGGTGCCGACGCCGGAGCGCAGTTCCTCGGGCCGGTTGTCCTTCGCCGGGGTGATGAGGATGTTGGCCATCAGCCGGTCCAGGACGGGCACCGGCTTGCGGGTGTGGAGCAGGAAGGTGCGTTCGCCGGTCGCCTCGACGTCGGGGAGTTCGGGGAACAGGCCGAGGATGAACGAGCCGGCGACCTCTCCGTACATCCGCACCGCGGTGGCCACGTCGTCGACGGTCACGGGCCGGCCGTCCGAGTAGCGGATCCCGTCGCGCAGGCGGACGCTCCAGGTGGTCGGCGCGGTCATCTCGAACCGGTCGGCGAGGACCCGTGAGAGTCGCATGTCCGGACCGATGGCCGTGAGGGCCTGACGCACGGCCCGCTGCACGGTCACCGCGGCGTCGAACTGGTTGAGCTTGTTGTCCAGGCTGACCAGCGAGCGGTTCAGCCCGAGCGTGAGGGTGCCGGGGCCGGGGGCGCCGGTGGGTCCGGCGCAGGCGGCCAGCGGGGAGAGAGCGAGACCGGCGCCGCCCGCGGCGCCCCAGCGCAGCAGGGTGCGACGGCTGGGCGTCTCACTCGGAGGAGTTCGGGTCATCGTCGACCTCTCGGGTTTTTTGTGCGGCGACCGGCTGGGGGCGGCGTCCGGTCCCGCAGGACGCCGTCGGTCGCCGTCGGTTTCTGTCGCGCCGGAAACCGTTCCACGGTTGCGCGGATCACGCAATAGATCTCGCGCACATCGCGCAGACTGTGCCATCATCGAGCGCCGAGGCCGCCCCGCGTGTCTCTCTTCGACCACCGGCCCAGGAGGATGATGTGCCCTTCCCCTCCCCCGCCCCCTGCCGAGACGAGCGGGTAGCCCGACGTGTCCTCGCCCTCGCCGACGACCTGTCCGGGGCGGCGGAGACCGCGGTGGCGCTCGGCGTGCCGGGCCGGATCGTGCTCGGTCCGGCGTCCTTGGACCCGCACGCGTACGGCGAGGCCGTCGTGGTCGACCTCGACTGCCGGTGCCTGCCCGCGGCCGACGCGGCCCGGCGCGTACGCGAGGCATTGCGAGCCGTCCCCTCGGACGTTCTGGTGCTGAAGAAGGCCGACTCGCTGCTGCGGGGCAACCTCGCCGCCGAGACGGCCGCCTGCGCCGAAGGCACCGAGGGCGTCGTCGTCGCCACCGCCCTGCCCGCCCTCGGCCGCACGGTCCGCGGCGGTGTCGTCCATCTCGACGGCGTCCCGCTGCACACCACGGACGCCTGGCGGGCGGAGAGCACCGCGCCCCCGCCGTCGATCTCCGCCGCGCTCGGGGATGCCCGTACGACGCTCGTCCCGCTGGAGGCGGTACGGGGCGACGCGTTGCCCGCCGTGCTGCGCGCGGCGGTCAGCGCCGGACACCTTCCGGTGTGCGACGCCGAGACGGACGCCGACCTGGACCTGATCGCCGAGGCGGCGCTCGCATGCGGGCCCGGCGTCCGCCTGACGGGCACGAGCGGCCTCGCCGCCGCGGTCGGCCGCCTGCTGAGGCGCACCTACGGGACGTCGGCCGCAACCACGGCGGGACAAGCGGCTCCGGCTCGGGCTGCTGCTCCGGCTCCGGCCGGGGGACGCCGGCAACGGCCCCTCCTGGTCGTCGTCGGCACCTCCGATCCCTCCGCGCCTGCGCAGATCGCGCAACTCACGGAGCGCGGCGCCCGCCATGTATCCGTGAACCCCGATGTCGTGGACTCCGACGTTCTGTCACCCCCGGGCGCACCGCATTCAGACGACGTCACCGTCCTCAGCATCGACAGCGGCCTGGGCATCAGACCCGGTTCGGCACGCCGTCTGGTGTCCGCACTGGCTCGCCTCGCCGCCGACCGCGCGGGCGATGCCGACCTCGTCCTGACGGGTGGTGAGACCGCCCGCCGCGTCCTCGACGCGCTCGGCGTCGCGCACCTGGCGCCGCTCGGCCAGATCCACCACGGCGCCGTCCACGCACTCACGCCCGACGGACGTCATGTCGTCACCCGGCCCGGCAGCTTCGGCGACACCGATTCCCTGCTGCGGATCGCCACGGCGCTCCGGCCGGACCTCCCCCACCTCCCACCGCAAGGAGACTTCCCGGTGAACGCCCTCCCGACCGCCGACCACCACCGTTCGCTGCCGCTCATCGCGGTGACCATGGGAGACGGCGCGGGCATCGGCCCCGAGGTGATCGTCCCGGCGCTGCTGCACCCGGACACCCTCGCCCGCTGCCGACCCATCGTCATCGGTGATGCCGGGCGGCTGCGGCAGGCCGCCGCGATCCTGGGAGTCGACTGCGACATCGTCTCCGTGACCGCCCCGGGCGAGGCCGAGTTCCCGCCGGGCCGCGTCAACGTCGTGGACCTGGACCTGCTCCCCGCCGACCTGCCCTGGGGCGAACTGTCCGCCCTCGCGGGCGAGGCCGCCTACCAGTACGTACGGGTGGCCGCGGACCTCGCGATGAAGGGCGCCGTGCACGGCATCTGTACCGCGCCGCTCAACAAGGAGGCCCTGCACTCCGCCGGGCATCTCTACCCGGGCCACACCGAGTTGCTGGCCCACCTCACCGGCGTGGACGAGGTGTCGATGATGCTGTCGACACCCCGGGTGAAGGTCATTCACGTCACCACCCACATCGGCCTGATCGACGCCGTTCGGCGCATCGAGCCGGGCCTGGTCGAGCGCACGGTGCGCCGCGGGCACGACGCGATGGTGCGGGCCGGCGTCGCGAAGCCGGTGATCGGCGTCTGCGGCATCAACCCGCACGCGGGCGAGAACGGACTCTTCGGCTACGGCGAGGAGGAGGAAAAGATCGTCCCCGCCCTCGACGTGCTGCGCACGGACGGCATCGACGCCCGCGGCCCCCTCCCGGCCGACACGGCCTTCTTCCTCGCCGGGCGCGGCGACTACGACCTGATCGTCGCGATGTACCACGACCAGGGGCACGGCCCGGTGAAGGTGCTGGGCATCGAGGCGGGCGTCAACCTGACCGTGGGACTGCCCGTCATCCGCACCTCGGTGGACCATGGAACGGCCTTCGACATCGCGGGCAAGGGCGTGGCCGAGGCCGGTAGCATGGTCGAGGCCGTGCGCCAGGCAGCCGAGATGTCGTCCGTAGCGGTCCGCTGAGACCGCCGCCCGCAGTCCGCAGTCCGCGCAGAGAAGGACTCCACGACAGATGTCTCCCCTCGGATCCAAGGCCCGGCGCGAACGGATCCTGTACGTGGCCACCACGACCGGCCTCACCAGCGTCGAGGAGTTGTCGCAGCGCTTCGGTGTCACGCCCTCCACGATCCGCCGCGACCTCGCCAAGCTGACCGCCGACGGCCGGCTGGCTCGCACCTACGGCGGCGCCATGGCGCTGACCGCCCATCCCGAGGCGTCGCTCCGGCAGCGTACGGGCGAGGCGTTCGAGGAGAAGCGGGCCATCGCGCGCCGCGCCGCCATCGAGGTGCGCGCCGGTGAGACGGTGCTGCTGGACGCCGGATCGACCGTGGGCGCCCTCGCCCACGAACTGCGCTCCGCGAAGGAACTGACGGTCGCGACCACGGGGCTGACGGCCCTTCAGGAACTCTCCGACGTCGACACGGTGCACGTCGAGTGTCTCGGCGGCACTCTGCGGCCGCTGAGCCAGGGCTTCGTCGGTCCGCTGACCGAGGCCGCACTGGAACGGATGACCTTCGACCGGGTCTTCCTCGGTACCGACGGCATCTCGCCCGAGCACGGCATCTGCGAGGCCGACCTGCGCCAGACGCGGCTGAAGGAACTGATGGCCCGCCGCGCCGACCATGTGTACGTCCTCGCGCACGCGGCGAAGCTCGGCCGCCGCCCCTTCCACGCCTGGGCGAAGCTCCCGGCCGACTGGACCCTCGTCACCGACGACGGCGCCGACCCGTCGATCGTGGCCGAGTTGCGCGGGCGCGGCGTGGAGGTCGTACTGACCGAGGTGGCGCCGTCCACCGAGCCGGAGCACCGGACGTCGCCCTCATGACCTTGGCGGAGAGCGCCGAGCACGCCGGGACCCGGGCCGCCCGGGTGTGCCATGACTGAGACACGGCACGCCCTGGTCACCGGCGTCAGCTCGGGAATCGGCGAGGCGATCAGTGGTCGCCTGCTGCGGGAGGGATGGCAGGTCACCGGGATCAGCCGCCGCCGTCCGGTCCCCGCGCCGGGGCTGACCTGGCTCCCGGCGGATCTGGCCGAGCCCACCGCGCTGGTCCGGATCCTCGACGGCGTACCCGCCCCCGACGCCATCGTGCACGCCGCCGGACTCCAGCGCTCGGCACGGCTGGGCGAACTGTCCGCCGACGACGGCGAGTTGATGTGGCGGGTGCACGTCCAGGCCGCCACGATCCTCGTCGACACGCTCGCCGACCGGCTGCCCGACGGGGCCCGCGTGGTCCTCGTCGGCAGCCGCACCGCCACCGGCGTACCCGGCAAGAGCCAGTACGCCGCGACCAAGGCCGCCCTGCCCGCGCTCGCGCGCTCCTGGGCCGCGGAGCTGGCCGTCCGTGGCATCACCGTCAACGTGATCGCCCCCGGCCCGACCGACACTCCGATGCTGTCCGACCCCGGCCGCGCCCGCACGCCCCCGGCACACCCGCCCCTCGGCCGGTTCGTCTCCCCCGACGAGGTCGCCGGCCTGACCGCGTTCCTCCTCGGCCCGGACGGCGGAGCGATCACCGGGCAGCAACTCGTCCAGTGCGCCGGGGCCTCACTTTGACATCCGCGCGCCGGGATGTTGCTGCCGGGCGACCGGAACGTCGGCGCCGACCTGCTGAACCGTTTTGCTGCCACCACCGGCGCCAGGCCGAAGCGCCCGGTTCCATGCCGAGCCGGAAGGCTGCGGTGTCTCCGTAGCCGCCGTCGGCCACGGCGAGGGGGACTTCGACGCCCCGTGACCAGGTCTCGTCGATCATGTCCAGGGCCAGTTGCCACTTCTCGACATGGCCCACGTCCAGCGGGATGCCGCACCGTTCACGGCGGGCCGTCTTGGCGGGATCGGCCTGCGGCAAGGTCGGATCCCAGCTCTTGGGGAGGAACAAGCCCTCGGTCGATCGCCGCCGAGGCGGTGTCCGAGGCCATGCAAGCCCAGCAGGGCCTTCGCCGCTCAACGCGGTCACGTCCAGCTGGTCATGGTCGGCGACTCCCCAGGCTGCTGCCGGCACGATCAGACGGTCGCGAACCCCAGCACCAGCGGCGCCACGGCAAGGAGCAGGATGGCGGCCGGGATGCCGATTCCCTTCGTGTCGCCTCCACGGACGTGCGTGATCACGGCGCCCAGGAAGTACAGGACGACACCGATCGCCGCCGCGATGCCGAACGGTCGGTAGGCGATGCCGGCGAGCAGCCCCAGAGCGCCCGCGATCTTGACCAGGCCAAGCGGCAAGAACCAGCTGTCGGGCACCCCGAGCGCCTTGAGCCCCTCTGTGATCTTCGGGTCGCGGGTGATGTCGGGAACGGCAGAGAAGACCAGCACCAGGGACAGCACGACAGCGAGGACGACATAGGCGATGAACACGGGGAACTCCGGAGGGAGAAGGGGACCGTCGATCGGTCCGGGAATAAAGGGCGGCAGGCGATGACCCGCGGTCATGTGACTGCCTCGTGTCCGGGGCACTGTTGCGGGCACGGGGCGAGGTGATCCTGGTGATGCCGAGTCAGAGCGGCCGCAGCCGTTCCCACCGGTTCAGAATCGGACGTTGTGGCGGTGGCGGTATCACCGGCAGGGCGAACGGTCCCCGCGCCGGAACCTTGGCGGAGCGCCGCCGGCGGAAGGGCCCAGCCGGCCGGGCCTCGCTCTTCCGTCGGCGGATGGTCAGGACGGGCGTTGTGGAAGGGGGTTGAAGGTGCGGTCCGCCCAAACGCGGCGGGTGGTGTCGGCCGGGTAGGGCGTGACGACGGGTTCGGTGTCGATGAGCTGGGTGAGGCGCTGTTCGGTGTCGTACTCGGGCCAGCCGGGAGTGCCGGTGGTGGCGAAGGCCGCCCACGCGGATTGCATCCACTGCGACAGGAGCACCGCGTCGGCGGGGGGCTGCTCACCGATCAAGAGCGCGCCGAGACCTGCGCCCAGGGTGCCGAAAACCAGTCCGACGTCCAGCCCGTGGCAGGCGCCGAACGCGCCACCCATGGCCGGGGCCGGCCAGGTCAGCTGGTAGAGGTAGGACCGGCCGCCGGCGGTGGTGTGCGCTTCGGCCAGGTGCAGGCTGGGCATGTCGAACAGCCAGTCGGAGTAAATCCGCTCGTACAGCTCGCCGGCCGCGTAGCCGCGTGCCCGGTACGCCGACTCCACCCCGGGTGACGGCGCAAGACCCCGCAGGACAGCCGTCGCCTGCTCGTCGGTGATCCGGCCGAGCTGTCCGGCCTGGGCGATGAACAGCCGGTATCAGTTGTGCCGCTCGGCATCCAGCAGTACCAGGGCGTTGCGGATGCCCTGTTCGAGGAGTTGGTCGGCGAGCTGCCGGTCGGTCAGGGCACGGGAGAGCTGCAGGGTCCCGGCCATCATGCCGAGGAGGCCAAGTGCCTTCAGACGCGCCGACGGCGGATCGTGGGGTGCCAGGCGGGCGGCGAAGTCGTCGATGAGGATCAGCGCGCCGTCGGTGTAGGCCTGCCTGGTGGGATCCGTGGAGCGTGCGATCTCGTCGAGGAGGGCGGCGTTGGGGCAGCCGTCGTCGATGCTGTCGCGCTGCTCGGGGGAGAAGTACCAGCGCACGATCTGTTCGAGTCCGGCGCGGCCGGGTGCCGCGTGCGCGACGATGTTCTCGTGCTGTGCGCGCATCTGGTCGGCGACCGCGGTGGTGACGAGTTCGTCCTTGGACGTGAAGTAGGCGTAGAGGGTGCCGTTGGTCAGGCCCGCGTCCTTCATGAGCGTCGCGACTCCGGAGCCGTCGATGCCGTCCCGCTTGAGCCGGCGGCCGGCCGTCGCGATGATCCGCTGCTTTGTCTGTTGTTTGTGTTCTTTCGTGTACCGCACGATGTGTTCCTCCATCGCGGCAGCCGGGGCCTGCGCCCCGGCTGCTGCCCTGGTCAGGTCAGTGTGCCGCGTGGGTAAGGAGGGCGGCGAAGTTGATCCTCCCGGTCTGCACCTTCGCGTCGTGGGGCTCGGGGAGCCCGCCGTCGGTGATGTACAGCTGGTTGCCGCGGACCGCGGTCGCGGTGGGCGAGGCGAGACCGTCCGCGCTGGTCAGGACGGGCTTGTAGGTGCCGTCGGGGTAGATGGCCAGGATCCTGTCCGGGCCGTTCTGCGAGGAGGAGCCGTTCTGGGCCGCGATCAGCACGTCGGACCAGGGGGTCGGGAAGCTGAAGTCGTCGAGGTTGGGCAGGCCGTCCGTGACACGCTGGATGGGGCCGGGCGCGCCGGTGGCGGTGACCCGTACCCGCAGCAGTGTTCCCTGGTTGAAGTTGCTGATCCACAGGGCGCCGTTGTGGTACTTGAGCCCGTTGGCGCCGAGCTGTACCGCTTCGGTCGGTACCCGCTCGAGAGCGGCACCGGTCAGCCACGGGGTTGCCGTTCCGCCCGAGACGGGAATGGAGTAGATGATGCCCTGGAGGCTGTCGGCGAGGTAGAGGGTGCGTCCGGTCGGGTCGAGGGCCAGCCCGTTGGGGCCCGCGTCGCCGGGCAGAGCGGCGATACGCTGAGAGGTACCGTCCTCAAGCAGCTTGTACACACCGTTCCTTTCCGTGTCGCCCCGGGCCCACACGCTGTAGTAGACGGTGCCGTCATCGCCAACGGTGTTGCCGCTGATCGCCTCGCCCGCCTGCCCGGTGGCGAGCACCGTGCGCTCTCCAGACGCGGAGACCTGCATCAGCAGCGGCTTCTTGGTGCGCTCGCATCCCACGCAACTGCCGAGCATGGAAACGATCATTGTGCCGTTGCGGGTGACGGAGAGGTTCTCGGGGATCTCGCCGGCGTCGAAGTCGAACGACGCCGCGGTCCGTACGTCGGTGACAACCGACTTGCTGTACGAGGGTCCCGAGTGTCCCGTCCCTGCGGACGCGGACGGCGCCGACACCAGGACGGCCGCCGTCGCGGTGACCGCCAGCGCGATGCCGGCGTTCCTCTTCAGAAAACGCCTCCCGCTCGGTGCACTGCGCCGGGCCGTGTGCTGGCGTTGCTGCTGCATGACTCTCCTCGGTGAATCAACGAGTGACTGATCAAACGAGTGACTGATCAATGGACCTTTGGCGACATCCGAGATACCGGACACATCGGAGGTACTGGGCACATCGGAGCCATTCGGGGGGTATCGGCGCCCGTAAAGCCGGATGCGGAGGTCCGGGATGTCACCGGACCGGAACATCAGCCAGGCAGGTGGTTGTTCTTGCGGATCTGCTTGTCGAACGTTCCGGCGGGGACGAGGCGGCGCGCCGTGGTGACGCGTGAGGCCAGCGGGCCGGCGGTGTAGCGCAGCTTCGGCTTCTTGTCGGTGGCCGCGGTGACGATCGCCTTGGCGACGACGGCGGGGTCGTCGCCCTTTTCCATCGCCTCCGCGATCATCGCGTCGAAGTCGCGCCGTCGCTCCGCGTACAGAGGCAGGGGGGTGTCGGGCTGCGCGGCGTTGGTGTCGAAGCTGGTCTTGGTATAGGCGGGCTGGACGATCAGGACCCTCACGCCGTGCTCGCGGACCTCGTGGTCCAGCGACTCGGAGTAGCCCTCGATGGCGTGCTTCGACGCGACGTAGAGGGCCATGAAGGGCTGGGGGGCGACCCCGAGGACGGACGAGATGTTGATGACGCGTCCGCCACCCTGGGAGCGCATGTGCGGCAGGACGGCCTTCGTCATACGGATGACGCCGAGGACGTTGATGTTCAGGACGCTCTGGGCCTGGGCGACGGAGTTCTCCTCCACGGCACCCGCCGAGCCGATACCCGCGTTGTTGACCAGGACGTCGATGCGTCCGAACCGGTCGATCACCTTTGCGACCGCGGCGGTTGCCGAGTCGTCGCTGCCGACGTCGAGATCGAGGTACGTCACACCGGTGGGCGGGGTGAGTCCGGAGGTCTTGCGGCCGGTTCCGATCACCTCGTAACCCGCCGCGGCGAAGGCGCGGGCCGTTTCCTTGCCGATCCCCGATGAGGCACCTGTCACGAGCGCCACCGGCCGAGTTGCTGCCATCACTAACTCCCTTGATTTGAATTACGTTCGTATGTCTTACGTTCGTACGACCATACGGGGGTCGTCGGTCGATGGCAAGTGGTCACGTCCGGCGATCCGAAAAAAGATCCGGGAAACGCGGGGTGGGTTACGGGAAGGACGGCGGCCCCGGTGCTGTCCTCACGCACCGCTTCGGACTTGGACACCTCAGTGCGGCAGGCCGACCGAGCCCTGTTTGCGGGGATGGCCCCGGTGGTGGAAGGTGGCCACCCCACTGGTCTTTGCAGGCAGGCCGTTGTCGGGCCTCGCATGAGTTCTTGTGCCGGGTGCTCGTGCGGTGTCGCGGTCCGAAGCTGACACCGCTGGTCACGGGCGGTGGGTGAGGGCGGGCGGGCTGTGCTGGAGCGCTGGTCTCGGCCGGTGAACCGCGCCCAGGCGCTGGGGGTGCGCGGTGTGCCGGCGTGTTCGGGTCGGCGCTTTGATGTTCCCGTCCATCGTCGAGGTCACCAGGCACCTCCACATTTCGCGAACACGGTCCGTACTTGGCTACGGGTCTTGCTGAGCGGCTGGACGATCCGGTCGACGAGCCTCGACGAGCCTCGACAACCGGCCGCCCGCCGGTCGTCGGTGTCGAACAGGTGGAGGCCGTTGTGACCGTGGAGCTGGAGGTGATCCCTGAGCCGTCATCCGCTGGTCGCGAACGGGTCTTCGCAGTCGGTGTTCACCGGGCGGTGTTCACCGACTCTCCTGACGTGCGATGCCGAGGTAGTGGCCCAAGCGGAGTTCCAGCTCTTCGGGACCCTTTTCGGCAGCGAGCTTCTCGAACTGGGCCTGGAATGCCTGGGGACCTGGCCAGGTCATGGAGGTCAGGAATTGCGTGTAGGCCGCTCGCAGGTCGGCATCGGGCGGGAGCGTCGCCCGGTTGACCTGAGCCTTGGCGGCTGCCAGCGCCGCCTTGTCGAAAGACGCCAGCCGGGTTGCCATACCGTCCACGAAGCCGTCCAGCTCGGCGTCGGCGACGGTGCGGGTCACCCATCCGTAGCGTTCTGCCGTGTCGGCGTCGTAGTCGTTGCTGCTGAGGATGGCTTCGATTGCCCGATCCCGTCCGATGAGTCGGGGCAGGTGTTCTGTGCCCCCGCCGCCGGGAAGAATCCCGCCGGCGACCTCGGGCTGGCCGAACACCGCGTGCTCGCGGCTGGCGTAGCGCAGATCGCAGGCCAGGGTCAGTTCGTCCCCGCCGCCCCTGGTCCGTCCGCGGATGGACGCGATGCTGATGAACGGAGCTGTGGACAGCCGTATCACCAGATCGATCCACGCCGGCGTCGCCTCCGGATCGGACGGTATGAAGTCGGTAGCCCGGCCGAGATCGAAGTGGTTGAAGAAGTAGCCGGGTGTACTGCTGGTGAAGACGGCGACGTGAACCTGCGGGTCCTCGCTCAGCTCCGTGACGACCTCAAGCAGTCGGGACACGGTCTCCCCGACGATGAGATTCACCGGTGGATTCGAGAATGTGATCTTGCGGATTTCTGGTGTCAGCCGCTCCACGCTGATCGTGCTGGGTTGCGTCATCGTTCGCTCCAAGGGTGACCCTGACGGTTCGTCAGGGAGGTGTGTTCGTCGGGGCGCCCTGAACCGGCAGAGGCGACGCCCAGAACCAGGTCTGGCAGACGCGCCCGACGCTACGAAGGAAGCGAGGAAAACGGATCCGTCACTGTATCCGTCAAGGTTTGGCCTGTTGTCGTTGAACTCGGGTTGCCGGCAGTGGCTCCGGCGACAGCAGCCCTTTAAGCTTTCAAGCAAATGGACCTGTACGGACGGCGCCATGAGCAGGCGACCCTTGATGAAATCCTTGACGCTGCCCGTCAAGGCGACGCGGAAGTCCTGATGCTGTGGGGTGAACCCGGCATCGGTAAGACCCGCTTGCTCGAATACGTGGCCGAGTCAGCCGCCGCGGACTTCACCGTCTTGAGATGTCGCGGTACTCGTCTTGAGTCGGAGCTGGCCTTCGCCGCGCTGCAGGAACTGCTGTGGCCGGTGACGGAGCGGATCAGTACGCTCCCGCAGCCGCAGGCCAACGCCTTGAACGGGGCGCTCGGGATGAGCGGTTACGGGGCGGACCGGTTTCTGATCGGCGTGGCCGTACTGACGCTCGTCGGCGAGCTGGCCAAGGAACGGCCGGTGCTCATCATCGCCGACGACGCCCAATGGCTCGACGAGCCATCCGCACAGTGCCTGGCCTTCGCCGCACGCCGACTGCGCGACGAGCCCGTGGTCGTGCTCCTCACCGGACACGACGACCCCGTCGACGGCCCCTGGGAGAAACTGGCGGCCATGGAGGTCCGGGAGCTGGGCGACGAAGACGCCCGGCTCCTCGCCCGTTCCGTCGCTCCCCACGCGGACGAGTCAGTGATCCGCCGCACGATCCGCGCGGCAGCCGGAAATCCCCTCGCCCTCCAGGAGCTGACCACGTCCGTGGCGGCCGGCGACATCTCGACGCACCCTCTTGCCGGGGAGCGGATCGCCGTCGGGCCCCGGCTGCGCCGTGCCTTCCGCGCCCGGATCGAGAGGCTGACCGCACCCGCCCGTACCGCGCTCCTCCTCGCCGCCGCCGAGGACCGTAGTGATCGCAACACCCTGTGGCAGGCCGGTGAAGTGCTCGGCCTCGACGCGGTCGCGTGGGACCAGGCGCTGCACTCGGGCCTGCTCACCGAGCGCTCGGACGGGCGGATCCGCTTCCGCCACCAGCTGATGGCGGCGGTGGTCTACGAGGAGGCGCCGCCCGCGAACCGCCAGGCCGTTCATCATGCGCT